>NZ_JBLLJS010000001.1:0-85604 GCF_047692315.1 Symbiopectobacterium sp.
AGGGAACTGTCAGGTTTTAATATCGATTACCAGACTGAGTTCTGGTAATGAAAAAGTATCGGTGGAGCGGTAGTTCAGTCGGTTAGAATACCTGCCTGTCACGCAGGGGGTCGCGGGTTCGAGTCCCGTCCGTTCCGCCACCCTATTTTAGGGGCGTAGTTCAATTGGTAGAGCACCGGTCTCCAAAACCGGGTGTTGGGAGTTCGAGTCTCTCCGCCCCTGCCAGATAGATAAAAAAGCCTTCCATCGAAAGATGGAAGGCTTTTTTATTTGCTTATTATATTAGGAATAACTGTTCACCTTTGGGAAAGGAATCCTTAAATGAATGTTGCCTCCTCCCGCTTACGCTGGCTTGCTGCCGGCGCACTGTTTACCTTGAGTTTTACGATCCCGAGCGTCGTACTTGCTGAGAATATGCCTGTCTACTTCTCTCATAAACATTGGGATTTGGTGTGTGGCAATACCTTGACCTGCCGTGCTGAGGGTTATTCCCCGGAAAATGAACTCTATAGTGCGGCGGTATTACTGACACGTCTTGCGGGTTCGTCCACACCGGTGGATAACCAAGTGATGCTGACCGATTTATTGGATAACGAGGAAGCGCTGCCGCGTCGAGGAACGCCACAGTTACTGATTGACGGCCGTTCATTGGGAGCGCTTCAATTGGCTGATGGGCAAAGCCAAAGCTGGCGTATGAGCGCGACTCAGTTTTCTGCTTTTCTCAACGCACTTCGCCGTAACAGCCAAATTACCTTCCAGGATAAATTGGGCACTTACCCTCTTTCCGGCGCGGGTTTCAGCGCCGTGTTGTTAAAAATGGACGATGTGCAGGGAAGAATCGACACGCGTAGTACCATTTTTAAAAAGGGTGTGAAAGACGAGTCTGGTGTTAAAGCACCCATTATGGCCCCTGTGATTACCAAAGCGCGCGTCATGGATGAAGAACTGCGCGTGATGAATGCACAGGAAGTGGCCTTTTATAAACCTCGTCTGATGAAAAGTCTGGCCGAGAACAAGAACAACGATTGCACAGAAGAGCGTCTTGATAATCCCGAGCTGCCCTGGCAAATCGCCAGATTGAATGACCGACAATCTCTGGTTTCAGCCTCTTGCTGGATGGCGGCTTACAACTGGGGTGAGATATTCTGGGTGGTTGATAATGAGATGAAAACTCCCGCTCAACGCGTGACGGAAAGTGGCACAGAGTATAACAACGGTGAAATTGATTTCTTTCAGCGTGGGCGTGGACTGGGCGACTGTGTGGTGAGAGAAAGTTGGGTATGGAGTGGTGAGGCCTTTGTCCACAGCTATACCGGAAACACGGGGCGTTGCCGTCTGATTCGTAGTGGGGGAACCTGGGATATGCCAGATTTTGTCACTAGCATTGTGCAGCCATGACGGCAACACGATAACGGCCCACGCCTGACGCGGGCCGTAAAACGTATTAGTGCAGGATCTGCGACAAGAAAGTGCGCGTACGTTCTGAGCGTGGATTGCTGAAGAACTCGTCAGGTGCGGCCTGTTCCACAATCTCTCCCTGATCCATAAAAATTACCCGATCTGCCGTTACACACAACATGGTCATACCGTCTTGCGCCAACCCGAGCATGGTATCCAGTACCTCTTTCACCATTTCCGGATCGAGCGCAGACGTGGGTTCATCGAACAGCATGATTTTCGGTTTCATACACAGAGAGCGAGCAATCGTCACACGCTGCTGCTGCCCGCCGGAAAGCTGGCCAGGAAAGTTATGGGCGTGTGCGGCAATGCGCACGCGTTCCAGATAATGCATCGCCAGTTCTTCCGCTTCTTTCTTCGGCATATGGCGCACCCAGTATGGGACCAGCGTGCAGTTTTGCAGTACTGTCAGGTGTAGAAACAGGTTAAAGTGCTGAAACACCATCCCCACTTCGGCGCGGATCTTCTCGATATTGCGTAAATCCCCGTCCAACCCGGTGCCATCAACCACGATCTTGCCTTGCTGATGCTCTTCAAGGTGGTTGATGCAGCGAATCGTGGTCGATTTCCCAGAGCCTGACGGCCCGCACAGTACAATGCGCTCTCCCTGTTTTACTTGCAGGTTGATGTTTTTCAGAACGTGGAATTGACCATACCACTTGTTCACATTGTCCAGCGTAATTATATAGTTATCAGATGTTAATGCGTTCTGGTTCATAAGAGCCTCAATGCGACTTGTGTCCGGTGTTAAAACGTTTTTCCAGATGCTGGCTGTAGCGCGACATGCTGAAACAAAAGATCCAATAGATCATGGCGGCAAAAACATAGCCTTCGGTCGACATTCCCAGCCAGGTAGGATCGACGGTCGCCTGCTGGATACTGCTGAACAGATCGAACAGGCCGATGATGATGATGACCAGACTGGTGTCCTTGAACAGCGCGATAATGGTATTCACCAGGCCAGGAATAACCAGTTTTAGCACCTGAGGCAAGATAACCAGTCCTTGCATACGCCAGTAGCCCAGCCCCAACGCGGCAGAAGCTTCATATTGCCCTTTCGGCAAGGCCTGCAGCCCGCCTCTGACCACTTCTGCAACGTAAGCTGACTGGAACAGGATGACGCCCACCAGCGCGCGCAGCAGTTTATCAATGCTGGTGCCCTCGGTGAGAAACAGCGGCAGCATCACCGAGGACATAAACAACACGGTGATCAGCGGCACACCGCGCCAGAATTCAATAAATACCACGCCGGGCATGGTTGAGCGTCGGCCCAGTGCCAGCAAAATACCCAGCGGCAGTGCGCCAGCAATACCAATCGCCGCAATGATCAGAGTGAGCGTCAGTCCGCCCCACTGACGCGTTTCCACGCGCGTCAGCTCGCCGAATCCGCCATACAGCAGCCACCAGGCCACCAATGGGTAGCACACCGCCCACAGAGCTATATAGCGGCCACGACGCGGCATACGGCGCTAGAACATCGGCAAGATGCTGAGTAAACCCAGTACCAGCGCAAAGTTGATGCGCCAGATCTCTTCAGCCGGATAGAGCCCATACATAAAATGGCCGAAGCGTGCCTGAATAAAGACCCAGCAGGCGCCATCGCGAGTGCAGTCAGGCGGGTAGTACCAACCCAGTTCGCCTGAAGCAGCGCCCAGTTGAACAACGGTGGCAAAATTTGCCACCGCAGCCAGAAACAGAACAGCGTTAACAGGCTATTGGCGATGCTGGAAAACAGGTTCTTTTTGGCCCAACGCAACAGTGCAAAGAGTGGGGCCTGACGGTGTGGTTGTGATTGTGACAATGTCGTCATAGCGGCCTCTAGCGTTCCACGAGCGCGATTTTACGGTTATACAGGTTCATCAGCAGGGAAATGATCAGGCTGATAATCAGGTATACCGACATGGTGATGGCAATGGTTTCAATGGCCTGGCCTGTCTGGTTGAGCGCCGTACCGGCAAACAGGGAAACCATATCCGGGTAACCAATCGCAGCGGCAAGCGACGAGTTCTTCACGATATTCAGGTACTGGCTGGTCAACGGGGGGATGATGACGCACAGCGCCTGCGGCAAAATCACCTTACGCAGCGTGATCGGATTGGGTAGCCCCAGGGAGCGAGCGGCTTCATGTTGCCCGTATGACACGGATTGAATGCCGGAACGGATGATCTCTGCGATAAACGCCGAGGTGTAGACCGACAATGCCGGCGTCAACGCGGCCAGTTCTGGGATCAGCACCATGCCACCCTGGAAGTTAAACCCCCTTCAACTGCGGGATATCCCAGTGCAGGGCAGGGCCAAACAGCGCATGGCTCAAGCCAAGTAGAACAATTAACAGCGCCAGAACGATAGGCCAGGTGCGGTGATATTGCCCGGTAAGGGTGTGAATCTGTTTATTGCGCCGATACAGTACAATGCCGACCACCAACGGGATGACCAACGCGAAGAAAGCGCCCAGCGAGCCGGGACCAAATTCTCCGGCCGGAATATACAAGTCGCGGTTGCTAAGGAACGCAATATCGAGCGTGTTAAGCGCTTGACGCGGGCCGGGGAGGTTACGCAGTACGGCAAAATACCAGAAGAAGATCTGCAAAATCGGCGGGATATTACGAAACGTTTCGATATAAATCGTGGATAGTTTACGTAACAACCAGTTATCCGAGAGCCGCGCCAGTCCGAGCATAAAGCCCAGCACCGAAGCGAAAACAATACAGAGCGCTGAAACCAGCAGCGTGTTGAGCAGCCCTACCAGAAATACGCGGGCATAGGTATCGCCCTGCTGGTAGTCGATAAGATGCTGAACAATGCCAAACCGCGCTGTTATTCAGAAACGCGAAGCCGGACGTAATACCACGCTGGGCCAGATTGGTTACGGTGTTGTGCAACAGATAACCCGCCACAGCGACCACAATAACAATGACGAGAAGTTGATACAGCCAGGCGCGCACCGCTGGATTTGATAGTGAAAAATCACGTTTCACGGTTGGGCGTTGTTGCATGCGAGTGCCTCAATAGCAGGAACACGGAAAAAGCGGGAGTACAGAGGTGCCGCACCCTGGCGCGGCACCCATTTTCTGTGATTAACGTACGGCAGGTGCGTACTGGATACCGCCTTTGTTCCACAACTCATTCAGGCCACGCTTGATTTTCAGCTCGCTGTTCATACCGACGTTACGTTCGAAAATTTCACCGTAGTTACCTACTTGCTTGATGATTTTGAATGCCTAATCCGTCGGCAATTTCAGATCTTTGCCATAGTTACTTTCGTGACCCAGCAGGTGAGACATGTCCGGCGTGGTTGGCTTGGCGGCCAGTGCGTCAACGTTCTTCGAGGTCACACCCATTTCTTCAGCATTCAGCATGGCGAACAGAGTCCAACGTACAATCGAGAACCACTCTTCATCACCGCGACGTACCACCGGTCCCAGCGGTTCTTTAGAGATAACTTCCAGTAATACGATAAATTCAGCCGGTTTGCTCAGTTTGATACGCAGTGCGTACAGTTGAGACTGGTCAGAAGCCAGGGTATCGCAGCGGCCGGACTACAATGCCTTTGCGCTTTCGTCAGAGCGATCGAAGGTGACCGGAGTATATTTCATGTTGTGGGTTTTGAAGTAATCCGCCACGTTCAGTTCGGTATCGGCCTGAATACATATGGTAGCGCCGTCCAGCTCTTTCGCACTGGTCAGGCCCGCTTTGTTATGAGTCAGGAAGCCGATGCCATCGTAATAAGTCACGCCAGTAAACAGCATGCCCATCCCGGCGTCACGGGAAGAGGTCCAGGTGGTATTACGCGACAGAATATCAACTTCACCGGATTGCAGTGCGGTGAAACGCTCTTTGGCCGTCAGCGGGGTGTATTTCACTTTGTTGGCATCGCCAAACACAGCGGCAGCGACGCCGCGACAAACGTCTACGTCAATACCGGAATATTTTCCGCTGGCATCCGCATAGGAGAGGCCAGGCAAGCCGTCACTGATACTACACTGAACAAATCCTTTTTTCTGAATGGCATCCAATGTTGCACCCGCGTGGGCTTGATTGGTGGCGGCGAAGAGGGATGCGCCGGCAACCAGCGTGGAAAGTAGCATTCTTTTCATAATTATCCTATGTAGTTCAGTCGTTGTGTGTTGCTGTGCAGTAGCAGCCATCCGGCTGCACCATTCCTGTCTGTCGGCACCGTTGTTTTGTCAGACGGTAGCGTGCCGTGACAGGGTTAAGCAAAACCGATGCCAATAATTTATTTTGATGATAAATAACAATAAAATGGAAAAATTGCCGAGCCGCAATAAGGTTTATTCGGTTGGGGTGCACTTAAATGGCACTTTGCTGCAAAAGATGCGCTATAAAGATGCGCTATTTGGGTGCAAAGTGCCCACTTTCTGGTGAAGGAAATGGGGTGGGAAAAGCCACCTGCCCCAAGACGAGGCAGGCAGGCGAAATCAGTGGGGAATGTGGCGTTGATAGTAGGTTTCGAGCCGGGTTTGCAACTTGCTCAGTACTGTGCTGAACAGCAAATAAATCAGCGCTGCTTCAACATAGAGGATCAGCGGTTCGTAGGTGACGGAAACAATACGCTGTGCGGCCAGAAACATCTCCGGCACAGTGATGACGGCAGCAAGCGAGGTGTCTTTGATCAGCGAAATAAAGGTATTGGAGAACGGCGGTATAGAGACGAAAATGGACTGCGGAATAATCACCCAGCGCAGCGTCTGGCGCCGATTCATGCCCAGCGAGGCAGCGGCATTCCACTGGCCTTTGGCCACCGAAAGGATAGCACCGCGCACGATTTCCGAACTGTAGGCACCCACGTTGAGTGTGAAGCCAATCAGCGCAGCCGGAAAAGCATCCAGCGTGATGCCTGCATTGGGCAGCCCGTAGAAAATTAAAAACAGCTGCACCAGCAACGGTGTGCCGCGAATCACCCACACGTAAAATAATCAAACAATTTCAGTTGCTTATGGCTACAAAGGCGGATCAACGCTACCAGAATGCCCAGCGCTAACCCAAGCACAAAAGAGAGAATAGCGAGAGGAACGGTAAACTGTACCCCAGCAGAAAGCAGACTCCAAAAGGAGTCTGCCATGAGTTGTAGCCATGGTGGCATGGGCGATTACCTTCAAAACTTGACGATTATTGGGAAACATCTTCCCCAAAGTATCGCACTGCTATCGTTTTATAGGTACCGTCTGCTTTGATTTTATCCAGCGCTTTGTTCAATGCAGCAACCAGTTCCGGCTGGTTTTTGCGTACCATAATACCAGAAGGGTCACCTTCAGTAGCGGTTGCTGCCACTTTGACTTTGGCATCCGGTTTCTGTTTTTGAAGTCCAGGTATGACAGATTGTCATTCAACGTCGCTTCTGCACGCCCGCTCAGCACCAGTTCCAGCGATTGGTTAAAACCGTCGGTGGGAACAATTTCAGCTCCGTGGCTGCTTGCCAGTTTGGAGAAATTGCTGGTCAGGCTTTGTGCCGATTTGCGGCCTTTCAGGTCAGCAAAGCTTTTGATGGTATCGTTGTCGCTACGCACTACCAGCACAGCTTTGGAATCGATATACGGTTTGGAGAAATCAAATTTGGCTAGTGATGCCTACCTGATTAATTACGGCGTCATAGCGCTTGGCATCCACACCAGCAATCAAGCCGTCCCAGCGACCTTCCACAAATTCGGCTTTTACACCCAGTTTTTCAGCAACAGCACGGCCGATATTCACATCGAAGCCCTGAAGTTTTCCTGATTTGTCATGGAAAGAGTAAGGTGCGTAGGTGCCCTCTGTGCCGATCTTGAGTACGCCAGCGGCCTTGATGGCGCTGAGATCGTCTTGTGCCTGCGCGGCTGTACCCGCCATCAGCAGTGCGCCGGTGAATGCTGCCAAAGCCAGTGTTTTCATTGCGTTTACCTATCGTGTAGTGGAGAACGTTATATAACGTTCGATGCTAAATAATCTACGACGTAAGCCATGAGGTTCTAAATCACATTTAACGATGATTTAGAACTGAAATGAATATAGCCCAGATGCTGATTTCTGCGTTTTGACAGCGTTTTTTGCTATTGCTATCAGGAACTGCGTGAGGAAAACGTTAAGCAATGTAAAGTCGCGTCAGGGGCTGAGGAATGGCGGCCCCCGCGGCGAAGGTGGCCCCGGTTGGGACCGAGGACGAGGCCACGGCCCGCGCTGGGATAATGGCCCAAGAGGCGGCTGGGGCCGCTATGACGACCGGCGCGATCACTTCCGCTGGCGCGGCTATGATTTTCGCGCCGGGCATCCTATCCCTGGCCCGTATCGCGGCGATCGCTACTGGGTGCGCGACTGGCGCGGCTATGTCCTGCCCAGCCCGCCTCCCGGTCACCAGTGGCGCTATATCGACGGTAATTACGTGCTGATTGCGGTGGCAACGGGCGTGATCACTTCGATTCTGCTGAACCAGGCTTTCAACTGATACGCCTCCAACGGATATGCGTTCTGTTGATAATACCGGCGGTATTCGTTTGATGTACCGTCGGTATGCTTTTAGCTTGTTTCCTTTTTCGTACCAATCCTTTTTCACTCGCACATCATTTGCTGATATTTGTACGAGTTATGCAACAGTTCTGCTCGGATATCAGGCCTTATCTTGTTCACGCGATGTCTTACACTAAGGTCAGTGGCAAGCTCAGCTTATGAGTTTGGTGAAACAACCTTATTACGGAGAACATGATGAAAGTTGCTCTGATTGGTGCAACCGGCATGGCCGGTAGCAAGATTCTGAAAGAGTTGGTGGCGCGGGGCCATCAGGTAACGGCGATTGCGCGCAATCGACATCCTTGTTATCCGGCTTCGCGTTTTTTGCCGTCGATAACGCCGTTAGTCAGGAGTGTATGATGAACCTTTCACCTGCAAGAGAAAAAATGCCTTCTGGCGATCCTGCCGCACCTGCGGTGGCGATTGCCATGAAAGGCGTAAAAAAACAGTTTTTGGATCACGACGATAACGCCGTTGAGGTTATCAAAGATATTTCCCTTGATATTTATCACCAGGAATTTATCAGCATTGTCGGGCCGAGCGGCTGCGGCAAAACCACCATGTTCAACATTATCGCGGGGCTGCTGCCTCCGACGGCGGGCGAAATTCAGGTGTTCGACCCGTACTACGCCATGCCCGGCAAAGGACGCGTGGGTTACATGTTGCAAAAAGACCTGCTGTTTCCGTGGCGTACCATTCTGGATAACGTCTGTCTCGGGCTGGAAATCAGCGAGATGCTGAAAAAGGAACGCCACGAGCGGGCAATGACCCACCTCGATAAATATGGGCTGGGCGATTTTGCCCACTCCTATCCAGCCACGCTTTCGGGCGGGATGCGTCAACGCGCGGCGTTGATCCGCACGTTGGTTATCGATCCTGACATCATTCTGCTCGACGAGCCTTTTTCTGCACTGGACTATCAAACCCGATTAGTGCTGGAAGAGGAGATCCTGTCGATCCTCAACGAATACGGAAAAACCGTGGTGTTGATCACCCATGACATTGGTGAAGCCATTGCCATGTCCGATCGCATTGCCGTGATGTCACAGCGGCCAACCTGGAACAAGAAAACCTACGATATTGGCCTCGCCAAGCGGCACGGTTCCGCCATGGGCGCGCGCAAAGATCCCGAGTTCCAATCCTTCTTCGATGCGATCTGGGCTGATATGGATATCCAACTGGGGGATCATGCATGAACAAGTCTGCCGTCGTTGCTGATAAAACGGCCTCGCGTCGTTCACGTCAGGGAAGTCAGCGCAGAAAGCGCTGGCTGTCGCTACTGCGTGACAATGGGTGGCGCGCCTTGTTGCTCGCCAGCATTGTGGCCTTGTGGCAGTTCGGGGTGAATGCTGGCATGGTCAATGCCTTTCTCATGGGGTCTCCGGCAGGCATCTGGCAGGAGTTTGTGCGCCTGGTGGGCAACGGTGAACTGTTGCAGAACACCTATGTCACGGTGTATGCTACCGTGACCGGGTTTGTGCTGGGCAGCTTGCTCGGTTCATTTTCCGGGCTGTTGCTGTGGCATACACCGACGCTGGCGCGCATTCTTGACCCGTTTTTCATCGCGCTCAATAGCCTGCCGAAGATTGCGTTGGCGCCTATCATCATCATTTGGTTCGGCTCCGGGTTGTTTTCCAAAATTGAGCTGGCCTTTATCGCCATCTATGTCGTGGCACTGCTCTCCGCGTGGCAGGGCACGCACCAGATTGATGATAGCCAGGTAAACCTAATGCGCTCCCTCGGGGCCAATCGCAACCAGATTTTCCGTAAGGTGGTGGTGCCTTCGACCCTGCCGTGGATTATCGCCGCTTTTCGGCTGAACATCGGTTTTGCCCTGATTGCTGACATCGGCGGCGAGTTCATCTCTTCCGATTACGGTCTGGGGAAAATGATTTTTGTTGCAGGCAATCTTTTCAATCTCAATGTGGTGTGGGTCGGTGTCTTTACGCTGTTGGTGGTCGCCATTGTGCTCTATCTGGTGGTGGTTCAACTGCAACGCTGGCTGCTGCCCTGGGAGCGTCAGCAAACACATCGCTAGTGGTATCCGTTCCGTTGTTCCTTAACTCGTTAAGAAGGAAAGTGAGATGAATAAAATCGTTGCATGGGTGTGAGCGGCGCTGTTTGCTGCTGGTTCCGTCAACGCATCGGCTGCTGATGCGAAGCCCGATCGCGTGCTGGTGACGGAGGCGTTCCACTCTTTGTTGTACTTATCGGTATATGTTGCCAAACACCAAGGGCTATTCGAAAAAAATCAGGTAGATGTGACGTCGATTCGCTCGGCGGGCTCAGGCCCGACCGCGCTGGCGGCGGTGCTGTCCGGTGAAGCACAGTTCTCCGTACACGGTCCGGAGCATGTCGGGTTCGCCCAGCAAAAAGGCGGTAAGGCCAAGGCGGTAAGCGCGGTGGCCAACAGTGCGCCAGTATGGATTGTGGCTAAACCCGATTTCAAGTTCACCTCACCGGCGGATTTGAAAGGCAAACGCGTGTTGGTAGAGCTGGCCCCAGGAACGTCTAACACGCTGCTGTTGCGCCTGTTAGGCCAGACTGGGTTAAACCCGAAGACGGATGTGGCGATTAACGAAGTGCAAAATGGTTCGGAACTGGGGCCACTGTTAGCGGGCCGTGCGGATGCCGCCGTGGTGTATGAACCACAGGCGGATCAGGGCGTGGGGCAAGGGCTGAAAGTGATTTACGATTTCACCCGCGACTATCCTGAGTACGCGTTCTCTACCATCAACACCTCAGAGAAAATGATTGCCGATAACCCGCAACTGGTGGAGCGCTTTGTTAAGACCATCAACAGAATCACTGGCGTTTATCCATCAACATCCCGATGTTGCCAAACAGGTTGCTCGTCAGGAGTTCGCTGCATTGGACGGCAGCGTGGTTGATGCTGCGGTGCAGCGGATGATTGACAGCAATGTTTATCCCGCCAACGCAGTCATTTCGCCACAAGCCTTTACCACGGCTATCGATATTCAGAAGTTTGTCGGCAACATCACGCAGGATATGCCTTATGCGCAAATCGTTGACGGTCAGTTTGCTGCCAAGCTATAACAAGGACATGAATGCATGAAAAAATGTTGGATACCTCGCCCTTTGCCATGATAGCCGCCACCCGGCGGCAACTGGCAGCGCGCAAGGTTTCTCCGAGCGAGTTGTTAAGCCATTTTCTGGCGCGTATCGAGCAACGCGATGGCGAAATTAAGGCGTGGCGGTACCTCGATAAAGAAGGGGCGCGCCAGCGCGCCCTTGAATTAGACCAACAAATGGGGGCCATCGCCTGCAAGCCTGCACTGTTTGGCATCCCTTACGGTGCCAAGGATATCTTCCACACGCGCGGTTTACCGACGGAGGGCGGCTCAAAGGTGCTGGATGGCAATATCTCCAGTGAAAACGCCAGCGTGATCAACAAGCTCGATGGAATGGGCGCCTTGCTGCTGGGCAAACTGACCACCACCGAGTTTGCGAATCTGGGTACGCCGCCCAAGACCGGCAATACCTGGAACCCGGCGCATACACCCGGTGGCTCAAGCAGCGGTTCTGCCGCTGCCGTTGGCGCACGTATGGCGCTGATGGCATTGGGCACGCAAACGGCTGGGTCGTTGTCTCGTCCGGCGGCGTTCAACGGTGTGACGGTGTTGAAAGCCACCTATGGGCGCATCAGCAAGGCGGGGGTCATTCCCGCCAGTTGGTCGCTGGATCACGTGGGGGCTTTTACCCATACGGTGGAAGATAACGGAGAAGTCAAAACCTATGGGCTGAAGGTGGTTTACACCCCCGGCGGCCAGCGCCGTTACCTTGCGGACGAGATTCAGCGCGTTTTCTCACAGACCGGTTTTGCCCACAAGATAGGTTTTGGCACCAAAGCGGCGATTTTGGTGCGGGATGTTACCTACGCCCATATGGATTCCGGCTCGACGCTAGCGATCGATACCCCATTCGATAAAGCGGGGCTACACCGATTACTGACGATGGCGGCACAGCGTGGGCTACCTACGGTGTTTACCCGCACGGTTTATCGGCCGGAGCATCCGTTTTCCTGGCTGTGGGGAAAAAAATACCCGTTTATTACCACGCTGACGGAAGATACCTACCTGAACCGAATTGATGAAGCGCTGGCGGATGCACCCTTTGAGCGTAATCACTCCATCTGCTATGTGTCCGATTTTTATGGCCATGATTTGGCGGCATGGCTCAAGCAACAAGGTATCGACACCCTTATTCTGGGCGGCGTTACCGCCAGCGGCAGTATTCGTGCCACTGCCATTGAGGCGTTCCAGATGGGATTTCATGTTATGTTGCCGCGCGAAGTGATTGGTGATCGCAGCCAGTCATTGCTTGATTTCACCCTGTTGGATCTCAATGCCCGCTATGCCGATGTGCTAAGCCTCGAGGAGGTGTCCGGTTGGCTGGCGACCTTGCCGATGGCGGTGAGCGAGTCAAATGCGCGTCACCGCCAGCCCGATGCGTTAAGTGAATAGGGGTTACTCTGCGGCGTCCAAAAGATTTTCCGGTGCGGGCGTGAGCGTGCTTTTTTCAATGTCCCGCACCCGGTCATACACTTTTTGGTTTGCCGGAACCGGGATACCGATTTTTGCGGCACGCTGGATAACCAGACCGTAGATTTCATCGATTTCCGTGCGCCGACCTTTCAAAATATCCTGCCCCATGGACGGGCGCTGCTGGGCAACGGCCGTCCATGGGGCAGGATATTCGCCGTCGTCGGCGCACGGAAATCGATTATATGAACGGCCTTATTGTTGAGGTAGGCCAAAAGTTTGGGGTTCCTACTCCGGCGAATGCCGCGATTATTGATGCTATTCACCAGATTGAGCGCGGGCAGCTTTCACCCTCGCCGGAACTGATCGTCCGGTTGGGTGAATCGCTGGAACGCTGATAAGTACGGAGAGTGAGTTTCACGCTCACTCTCCGTATCCAAACCTTCTTTACCTTCTTTTTCCAAACTACTCAACGAAGATTTTGTCCCATCCCAGACGCACCATTGGTGCCAGCGTAATTAATAGCAGTAATCCCGATGCAATCAATAGCCCTAAGCTGATGGGCTCATGAACGAAAATACCTAAATCTCCGCGCGAGATGATCAGCGCTCGGCGTAATATCCCCGATGTATTCATAAAGTGATACTCCTCAATCGTTTTATTGTTGGTATGGTGCTAAACCAGTAATGAAGCTAGCTATTCCCACGCTTTTAGCGCTTGCCAATCTTCAGGGGGTGCTGTGGAAGAGAAACGGTGTAGCAAGCGTGTTTTTTCTTCCTGTAACTGCCGTAAACGCGCGATCGTGTCGTCAAGCAGGGCATAGGGAATGGCGATAACGCCGTCGTCATCTCCCACAATCACATCGCCAGGGGAGATTTCTACGCCAGCCACCGTCAGGTTGTCGCCGGGGAACCCTGCGGCGGTGAACGCGGCACCCAGCAACCGAAAACCTGAACGCAGTGGCTTGATGGCGGAATTCAGTGCGCCACGTTGCCCAACTGCCTGATAAATTAGTGCGGTACTGGCTGTTTTGAACGCCGCCAATTGATCCGCATTGGGCCGGGGAAAATCTGTATTTATTACGGTGGTCAATGGGTTATCTCCAGATAATCGCAATTTCAGGTTGTCATACGTTTTTTATATATAAATCAGACAGGGAATAACATATTCATGCCCATTAAGCAGGCATGAATATGACAATAAACAGCAGGTAAATAACATAATGCTATCGAGAATAAGACGATTAATTTTTTTGTCTAGTGATTATCCAGAAGATCATTATTTAAATAACGACTATTTATTTTTTAAATGTGGCATAAGAGTCTGATAGATTAGTACGGCTAAACAGTTCTGTATTTTTTTTAAGTTTTGTGTCGATTATTCAGTAAGCGAAAATAGTTAGAATAATATTGGCTATGTTTATTCATCGATTTTGCGTTATATCTTGTCGCTCTGAGCTTTTTACTCATAAGGGCCACAATGAAAATCACAAATATAGAAACCTTTTTTATCATCCGGGGGTCGGGAAAAACCTGCTTTTTATCAAAGTGGAGACCGATGAAGGCATTTATGGCTGGGGTGAAGCCTATGTGACGAATACCAAAGAGAAGGTCGTCAGTGAATATCTCAATGCCATCTCTCCGCTTATTATCGGGCGTGCAGCCTACCATATCCGTCATCTTGGTCAGACGCTGCTTGATGATTTTGCTATCCGCCGTAATTCCGTTGACCTGCTGTGCGCGTGGAGTGCCATCGAGCTGGCGCTGTGGGACATTGTCGGCAAGAAAGCCGGGCTGCCACTGCACCGTATTCTGGGTGGCGCGGTGCGTGAAAAAATTCGCCTTTAATGCCAACGGCTGGTGGTTCGGTGCTAAAAGCATTGATGATACGGTGAAGCGTGCATTAAACGTGGTTGCTCAAGGCTATGACGCGATCAAATGGAATCCCTTCCCCGGTCCGTGGCGCACCTTTATTTCTCGGGCAGATGAAACTGCTGCTGTGGAGAACGTGAAGGCAGTGAGTGAAGCGGTGGGCCCGAATGTGGAACTGTTGATTGACGGGCACCGCCGTCTGGCACTGAATCATGCGATCCGCGTGATTGAACGTCTGGAAGAATATGATATTGGCTGGTATGAAGAACCTTGCCCGCCAGAAAATATCGATCTTACCGTTGAGGTCAAGCGCAGCACTCATACGCCGATCGTGCTGGGTGAAGCGCCCTACACCAAAGAAGGTTTTGTGCCGGTATTTGAGAAACACGCGGCCGATATTATCAACCCGGATATTTGTGCGGTTGGCGGTTTGCTGTCGATGCTGGAAATCGCTGCGCTGGCAGCCCCGCACGGCGTGGCGGTAACACCGCATAACTACAACAGCCCGATTGTGGGTCTGGCGGCAACGGTCCATCTCTCAGCGGTTATCCCTAACTTCAACATTGCAGAAGTGTTCGTCAACCTGATCGAGCCGACGCAGAGCATTGCCAGTCAGGGCATTACGATTGCCAGCGGCTGGGCCGACGTGCCTGAAGTGCCAGGACTGGGAATCGATCTGGATATTAACGAGCTCAAGAAACGCCCCTACAGCCCCTTACCGGGCAAAGGACTGCGTGATTACCGCGAAGAATTCCCGCGCAAAGTCGCTGCCGTCGCACCCAATGTATTTAACCCAGCCTGATTTACGGAAAACACGACCATGTCAAAACTTACTCAAGATTTCATTCGCCCAGACCAGGAACTGATTGACGCTTTTAAAGAAATCACCGCAGCCACTGTACATGAAGCCTTTGGCCGACGCGGTGCGGTAGACTCCGCCATCAAGCCTATTTATCCCGGCTTGCGCGTGTTGGGCTCCGCTTTCACGGTGAAGACCCCTGCCGGTGATAATTTCACCATCCACGCGGCGCTCCAGTTGGCGAAACCGGGAGACGTATTGGTCATCGATGCCGGAGACTATACGGAACAAGGTTCATTTGGTGATGTGATGGCAACGGCAGCCCTTAGCAGAGGGATTGCCGGATTGGTGACCGTGACCAACGGTGGGGTGCGGGATGCAGAACGTATCCACAAATTGGGCTTCCCGATTTTTTCCCGTTCCATTTCCATAAAAGGTACGGTTAAAGAAACCTTCGGTGAAATCAATCAGCCTATTTCTTTTGGTGGCGTGACGATAAACCCCGGCGATCTGATTATTGGCGATGATGACGGTATCGTTGCCATTCCGCGCGAGAAGATTGAAGAAGTGCTTGCCGCTTCGCGTAGCCGTGATGAAAAAGAAGTGAAACTGCGTGCGCAAATTCAGCAGGGAAAAACCATCTGGGAATTGCATAACGTCAATGCGTTGTTAAAGCGTAACGGCATTAACGTTGAAATTTGATCTACCCGTGGTGTGACTCGGCGCTATTATAAGCTCCTTTTTTCCGAATAGCCTGATATGTGAGTGCTGCACTGTTACACGCTTTTGCGTGGGGCGCGGTGCGGCGCTCGTTTTATTGGGATGTCATTTCTATGTTGCTATTGTTCATTGAACAGTGAACATCAATAGAATGCTATCAACGATCGCCAGATTTAGGTGATTTTTTACTTTCATTATTAATTTCAAATTAATCGTTTTTGTGCTGCTGTCCGAGATTAAAAATAGAAAATAAAAAATATCGATCTTCTTCGCAAAAATAAAACTTATCAATAATAGTGCTTATCATTTGTGTTATTTATTCCATCTCAGTGATGCTATTCATGGGTGATTGCGATGAAAAAAATCATGTTGATTATCTTCATACTTTTCTTCAGTAATGGTGCCTATTCGACTTTTTTCTATCGATATGATAGCGTGGATGCTGAAGATGCTTTCAAGATTGGTTTTATCCCTTCAGGATATAACAGAAATATGTATGAACATATAAGGGGAACCAGCTGTTTTGAAGGTGACGCAACCTCCCACTTTATTTCTACTTCGGCTTCAGAGCCAATGGCACACGTTATGGCGGAGTCAGCAACGCCTGTTGGAATGATGTACTACCTCTATACGATACGCCCCACAAGAAATTTCTATAATTCAGTGAATAGTCTCCGGGCTGCTTTTGTTCGCACCAACGATTGGCGCTTTCAAAGTACGATTTTAGATTATATGCATGAACAGGAGTGGCTAGCGTTAGGGGGCATAGACACTGAGCAAATTTACAGTGCAAGGGCATATCGAAGTCGCGGACCCGATCAACAGGCGGAATTTATCGCAGAGTACCTGAATCCTGCATATTTTGATGCTGATGCTGGGCCTAATAGTGGTAATTATTATATTCCAAATTTATCCCGTTATGAATCGAGTGAGCGTTCTGCGTGTTCTATTTGTTCTATTGATTCAATGTCAAGTGTATTTAAAAGAGATACAACTAGTGATATCGCTCGATGGAGGAAATGAAAATATAAAATTCTCATTGCGATAATGGATGACTAAAAATACTTTCAAGGAGGTAGTAAATGATAAATATGGCTAGGTTAATATTATTATTATCAATGATCATATCTACACATGCTATCGGTAGTTTGAAAAGTGAATGCACGTTGAATAAATTAGAAAACAAATATATTATGATCGAAGATAAGCATATCGAAGAGTATGCCATAGCAACAATTATCTCTGAAAAACATTATGGGTTTAAGATAAAAGTAGATAAAAAATGGTTTAAAGCGATCTTGAAAGAGGTAGAAGAAACGCAAGGATACAGAGATCAGTTTTCCAGTACTGCTAGAATAGCCAAGATACTGAATCTTCCAGTGAATATTTGTGTGGGCAGAGAAGAAGATGGATATTTGCTTGGTATCGAGCCTTTCTAACGAAAGGGCCCATGTTGCGTTGGAATAAAGTGAAGTGTTCAAAGGCCGACGTTTCACCGCTACAGACAAAAAACGCCTGCCAGAAATGGCAGGCGTTTTTCTAAAAACTAACGGTAATGAACGAGTATCAGTTCATGCCGTATTTTTTCAGTTTCTTGCGCAGCGTACCGCGGTTGATACCCATCATCAGGGCAGCGCGGGTCTGGTTCCCACGGGTGTACTGCATCACCATGTCCAACAGTGGCTGTTCAACTTCAGCCAGTACCAGCTCATACAGGTCATTCACATCCTGACCGTTAAGTTGAGCGAAATAGTTCTTCAGTGCCTGTTTAACCGGGTCGCGCAGGGGTTTTTGGGTTACCTGAGCCTGAGAGTTTACGGTAGAAACGGTCAGTACGTCAGAATTCACGCGTTGTTCGAACATAGTTCTGTCAGCTCTTTTTCTGTTTACGCAAGATTTTCAAAATATGCCTCCAACGCCTCCAGCTGTTCGCTGGCATCCTCAATGGCGTTGAATGTGCGCCTAAGCTGGTCATTGGGGGCATGTTCCTGGAGATACCTGGATATGTGCTTACGAACAATACAGAATCCCTTGCCCGGACCATAAAAGTCGTGCAATTCCAGTATATGATTAATAAACAAACGCTTTACCTCTGCCAATGGCATCGGTGCCGTAGCTGCTACCCCGTGTCCAGATAATGCTGGATTTCCCGAAAGATCCAGGGTCTTCCCTGAGCAGCCCGTCCTATCATTAGGGCATCCGCCCCGGTGTAGTCAAGAACCGCTCTGGCTTTATGCGGGGTTGTAATGTCGCCATTCGCGATAACGGGAATGGAAACGGCCTGCTTAACCGCCTGAATACTGTCGTATTCTGCCTCACCATTGAACAGGCACGCACGAGTGTGGCCATGTACGGTAAGCGCCTGGATACCACAGGCTTCGGCCAGTCTGGCAATGTCTACACAGTTACGGTGCTCCGGTGCCCAGCCAGTACGAATTTTCAGCGTGACCGGTACGTCCACCGCCTTAACCACGGCGGGGAGGATTCGTTTTACCAAATCCGGATACTGCAACAGCGCAGAACCCGCCATCTTGCGGTTTACCTTCTTTGCAGGACACCCCATGTTGATATCAATGATCTGCGCGCCAAAATCGGTGTTGATTCTGGCTGCCGCCGCCATTTCATCAGGGTCGCCTCCGGCAATCTGCACGGCGCGGATCCCAGGTTCATCGCTGTGTACCATGCGCAGACGCGACTTATCCGAACTCCACACCTCCGGATTGGAAGAGAGCATTTCGGAGACTGCCATCCCAGCGCCCATGTCATGACAGAGCGTCCTGAACGGGCGATCGCTGACGCCAGCCATGGGGGCGGCGATCAATCGATTAGCTAGCTGAAATTGTCCAATGTGCATAGACAAAGAGTGACCATACTGTGTCTGCAAGGGCGCGTATAGTACGCATTTTTTACGTCAGATGAAAGGCCAAACTTTGAGCAATTGAGCGGAACAGATCAAGGAAATGTGTCTTTGCACTATGAAATTTATAAATTATATTTTTATTACAGTAAGTTATAAGATAAATCACTCATTGGTCCAACCATACCGATATAAAACTTTTCTGCGCGCCCGTGCTGTGTTCAATGGCGTATTGGTGTGCAGAAACCGACGGTTTATCGCGCAGTGGCCTTGCGTCAGTGACTGAGTCTGCGCCACCTGCCAGCGTGAAACGGCTGATGGCGCTCGCCATGACGGTCAGCGCTTAATGCCGGTAATTCGGCACCACTCTTCTTTCTCCACGACAGGGTCGAGTTCGAACAGATCGGTGTAAGCCGCCGCCACGTTCTCCGCCTGTGAGGCCAGAATGCCCGAAAGTCCCAAATGCCCTCCTGCTTTGGGCAGTGTGCTAATCAGCGGTGCCAGCTCGCGCAGTGGGCCTGCAAGGATGTTGGCGACCACCACATCGGCTGAGAGGTCACTGGGTTGGTCTTTCGGCAGATAAAGCGCCAGACGCTCTGATACGCCGTTACGCTGCGCATTATCACGGCTGGCCTGAATGGCTTGAGGATCGATATCGATGCCAATCGCCTGTGCCGCACCCAGTTTCAGCGCCGCGATCGCCAGAATGCCGGAGCCACAGCCGAAATCGATAACCGTTTTGCCCGCCAAATCCAGACCGTCGAGCCATTGCAGACACAGCGATGTGGTGGGATGCGTGCCGGTGCCAAATGCCAGACCCGGGTCCAGCATCACATTGACGGCATTCGGATCCGGAATTTCACGCCAGCTCGGGCAAATCCACAACCGTTTGCCAAACTGCATCGGGTGGAAATTGTCCATCCATTCCCGTTCCCAGTCTTTGTCTTCCAACTGCTCGATTTTATGGTGAAAACCGGCTCCAAGCAGCGGTTCTTGTTCCAGTTGGGCAATGACGTCCGGCATCTCGGTTTCGGCGTCGTACAGCCCAATCACGTCGGTATCGCCCCATAAGCGGGTTTCGCCCGGCAGCGGTTCAAATACCGGTGTGTCGTGGGTGTCCTGAAAGGTGACGGACACTGCACCGCTCTCGATAAGCGCATCGCCCAGTTGTTCAGCCTGCGCACCCGTCGTATTGATTTTGAGTTGAATCCACGGCATAGCAGCCTCTGTTCCCGTTAATGTGAAGATGTTGCGGCAGCGTTTGGCGCAGGGTTGCTGCCAAAACGGTTACCAATAAGAAATGCCAGCAGGCTGAATGAAAGGGCAGGGACAATCGGGTGAAAGCCCGCCAGATTCAGCTTAAAGGTGGCAAGAAGGGTATAGCATAAGGCGCCGACCATCATGGCGCTGAGCGCACCGGTTGCATTGGCGCGTTCCCAATAAAGCCCCAGTACCAGCGGCCACAGGAACACCGCTTCCAGGCCGCCAAACGCCAGCAGATTGAGCCAGATAATCATTTCAGGTGGTCGCCAGGAAGCCAGCAGCGTTAGCACGCCCAGCAGCAGCGTAGTGGCACTGGAGAGCCATTTGATATGCCGTTCATTCTGCACCTGATGGGGTTTCACGCTCAGGTAGAGATCTTTAATGATGGTTGCAGACGCTTGCAGCAAATGCGCATTGATGTTGGCCATAATGGCGGACATTGGCGCGGCAAGAAAGATACCCGCAGCCAGAGGCGGTAGCACCTTCACCATCAGTTCAGGCAGAACCTGATCGGGAATGGTCAGGTTGGGCATGATAGCACGCCCCAGCACGCCGGCCAGATGCATGCCCAGCATCAGCACGGTAATCACGATGGTGCCGATAATAATACCGCGATGCAGCGCCTTGCTGTCTTTGTAGGAGATGCAGCGCACGGCGGTGTTAGGCAGACCGATGACACCAAAGCACACCAGCACCCAGAATGAGGCCATAAACGGGAAAGTGAGTGTCTGACCGCTGCCGTGCGGGTCGACCAGCGCCGGATCGATCTGACGCAGCGTTTCTACCGCGCTGCCCAGCCCACCGGCGGCGGAGATTATCGCCACTAAGAGCAAGATGGTGCCGATCAGCATCACAATGCCTTGTATTGCATCATTGAGTACACTGGCGCGAAAACCGCCGAAGGTGGTATAGAGCGCAATCGTCACGCCGAAAATCAGCAAACCGACGTCGTAGGACACGTTAGCGGCGGTTTCCAGTAAGCGAGCGCCGCCGATAAACTGCACGGCCATCGCCCCGATAAAGGCCACCAACAGGCTCAGGCTGGCAAACCACACTAACAGACGGCTGCCATAGCGGGCATACAGCATGTCATTGAGGGTAATCGCATTGTAGCGCCGGGCTAAAATGGCGAATTTTTTCCCCAGAATGCCGAGAGAAAGCAGCATGGTCGGCACCTGAATGATTGCCAGCAGCACCCAGCCCAGGCCGTATTTATAGGCGGCACCCGGCCCGCCGATAAATGAACTAGCACTGACATAGGCGCCAATCAGCGTCATGGCGAGCACGAATCCACCCATCGAACGGCTACCGAGGAAATACTCGTTAAGGAAATTGCCTTCGCGGCGGCGCAGGTAAGCGTAAATCGACAGCCCGAACACCAGCATCAGGTAGACGACCAGCGGCAGAATCACATCATTGTGCATCATCGTCTCCCAGTGGGATATCGCGAAAAACCAGATGTGTCATCAGCCAGCACAGCACGATAAACACCAGCGGCAACAGCAGGCAGGAGAACTCAAACCAGCGTGGCAGCCCGGTCGGCCCTGGGGTATTGTCAGGCACGTAGGCCGTGACGACCCAACCCACGAGGTAAAATAGCGTCAGGAACAGTGCCCAGCGCGCCTCTTTGTGCGCTTGGGGGAAGCGTTTGTCCATGGTTTTTCCCTATAAAGCGGTACCAACAAGCAAAAAGGCCAGCATGGCTGGCCTTCGTGCATTACGTTGCGGTGATTATTGCAGACCGAGCTTCTTCTCCAGATAGTGGATATTGGTTCCACCGTGTTGGAAATTCTCGTCGTTCATAATCTTCAACTGCAACTCAATGTTGGTTTTAATACCATCAATGATCAGTTCCGCCAAGGCGTTTTTCATCCGGGAAATCGCGATGTCGCGGCTTTCACCGTAAGTGATCAACTTGCCGATCATGGAATCGTAGTACGGCGGCACGGTGTAGCCCGCGTAAATGTGCGATTCCCAGCGTACGCCAAAACCGCCCGGTGCGTGGAAACGGGTGATCTTGCCCGGACTCGGCAGGAAGGTGTTAGGATCTTCGGCGTTGATACGGCATTCTACCGCGTGACCGCGCACGTTGACTTCTTCCTGTTTGATGGACAGCGGCTGACCCGCAGCGATGCGCAACTGCTCTTTGATCAGATCGACGCCGGTGATCATCTCCGTGACCGGATGCTCAACCTGAATACGGGTGTTCATCTCGATAAAGCAGAATTCACCGTTTTCAAACAGGAATTCGAAGGTACCGGCACCGCGATAGCCGATATCCACACAGGCTTTGGCGCAGCGATCGCCTATGTAGCGACGCAAATCGGCCGTGATGCCCGATGCTGGCGCTTCTTCCACCACTTTCTGGTGGCGGCGCTGCATGGAGCAGTCGCGTTCCGCCAGATAGATAGCGTTACCCTGACCATCGGCCAATACCTGAATTTCCACGTGGCGCGGATTTTCCAGGTATTTTTCCATATACACCATGTCGTTATTGAAAGCGGCTTTCGCTTCCGCACGGGTCATGATGATGGATTGTTCCAGATCTTTCCCGCTGCGCACCACGCGCATGCCGCGACCACCGCCGCCGCCAGAGGCTTTAATAATCACCGGGTAGCCGATGCGTTTGCCAAAGGCGCGGTTCTTGTCCATGTCGTCACCCAGAGGGCCATCAGAGCCCGGCACGCACGGCACGCCAGCTTTCTTCATGGCGGAAATGGCAGAGACTTTGTCACCCATCAGGCGAATGGTGTCTGCGCGCGGGCCGATGAAGATAAAGCCAGAACGTTCAACCTGCTCGGCAAAGTCCGCATTCTCGGACAAAAAGCCGTAGCCGGGGTGGATCGCCACGGCACCGGTGATTTCCGCCGCGGAAATAATCGCCGGGATATTCAGATAGCTTTTGGTCGACGGAGCCGGGCCGATACACACGGTCTCATCGGCCAGCAACACATGTTTCAGATCGCGGTCCGCGCTGGAGTGAACGGCAACGGTTTTGATGCCCAGTTCCTTACAGGCGCGCAAAATGCGCAGCGCAATCTCTCCGCGGTTCGCGATAACGATTTTATCTAGCATGGTAAGCCTCGTTATTCGATGACAACCGATTATTCAATGACAACCAAAGGCTCATCAAACTCAACCGGTTGGCCGTTTTCAACCAGGATGGCTTTCACCACGCCTGCTTTGTCGGCTTCGATTTGGTTCATCATTTTCATGGCTTCAACGATGCACAAGGTATCGCCGACGTTGACCTGTTGTCCGACTTCAACGAACGCTTTGGCATCCGGGCTCGGGGTACGGTAGAAGGTACCGACCATGGGAGAACGCACGATGTGTCCGATCACGGCAGCAGGCGCTGCTGCGGCCGCTTCAGGTGCAGGTGCCGGTTGCTGCATCATCGGCGCATAGGCTTGCTGCATCATCGGATAGCTCGGCGCGGCCGGGGCACGACTGATACGTACTGATTCTTCACCTTCTGAAATTTCCAGTTCGGCGATGCCGGATTCTTCAACCAGTTCGATCAGTTTCTTGATTTTACGAATATCCATGGATGTGGTTCCGTACTCATTTGTTGAAATGGGTTTGTTTAATTTGACGTGGACAGGCGTTTTACCGCCGTCTGTAACGCATAGCCATATCCCTCTGCGCCCAGGCCGCAAATCACGCCCACCGCTACATCGGACAGGTAAGAGTGATGACGGAACGGCTCGCGTGCGTGCACGTTGCTCAGATGGATCTCAATAAACGGGATTTCCACGGCCAGAAGCGCATCACGTAATGCAACGCTGGTGTGGGTAAATGCCGCCGGGTTAATTAAAATAAAATCCGTGTTGCCGCGTGCCTGATGGATGGTATCGATCAGCACATACTCAGCATTGGATTGGACATGGGATAAGCATATATTGAGCGACTGCGCCTGATGTTCCAGACCGCTGACGATCTCTGCAAGCGTAGTGCTGTCGTACTTCTCTGGCTCACGGGTTCCCAGCAGATTCAGGTTGGGACCGTTCAAGAGCAAAATGTGAAATCTCTCTGCCATTGTGCCGCTATCTCCCGCGATACACCCAGTTTGTAGAAAAACGTGTCGCACAACATAGCGCGAAGTACATCGTTTGTCACCTTTTGGCAACGTAAATTGTTCACCGGGCGATAAGGTCGGGCATTATAACCATATCGTGGCAATTCGCAGCTAAATACTGGTCTTATCTCCGCAAATAGCTTTGACGCCCCCGCCGCACGCGGCATTGCGTGAGTGTCGAGATCTCGGCGCTACCCCCGCCATTGGCGGAACTTTTTGTAACGCAGCGCTAACAAGAACAGTGCACACAGTGCATAGAGTACGGGCTGCGGCGATAAGATTTTTACCGACCATAAATAATGAATGGGCGCGAGAACTGCGATCGCATAGATAAGGTTGTGCAAGCGCTGCCAGTTTTTGTCAAGCGCGCGTTGTGCTGCCTGAAACGAGGTTACCGCAAGGGCCAACAGCAACAGCCAGCAGAGCGCACCCAGTGTCAGGTAAGGGCGGTTAACCAGTTCCTGGCCCAACAAGGTGAGGTTGGCGAGCCCCAGTTCCAGCAGGGCATAGCTGGTAAGGTGCAGCGTTGCCCAGGCAAAACACCACAGGCCGAGCAAGCGTCGGCAACGGATTAGCAGCGGCTGTTTACCGTAGCGTGCCAGCGGTGTGACCAATAGCGTCGCCAGCAGCAATTTTAGCGCCATTCTCCCGGTAAAATGCTGAATATCCTTGGCCGGATCGGCGCTGAACGACCCTTGAACAATGGCATAGAACAGCCACAGCAGCGGTAATCCTGCGGTGACCAAAACAATTTTCAGCCAAAACATATGGCGGAGTGTCAGACGCATTCAGAAGTTATCCCGCAAGTTCAGGCCACGATACAGGTGTGCAACCTGATCGGCATAGCCGTTAAACAGCAGCGTCGGTTGGCTCTGAACGTTCAGGAGTCCACCTGCGCCAATCACCCGTTCACTGGCCTGCGACCAGCGCGGGTGGTCAACACGCGGGTTCACATTGGCGTAAAAACCATATTCATCCGGTGCGGCCAGATTCCAGGTCGATGGCGGACGTTCGCGTGTAAAGCGGATTTTCACGATGGATTTGATGTTCTTGAACCCGTATTTCCACGGCGTCACCAGCCGGATGGGGGCTCCGTTCTGCGGCGGCAGCGTTTTGCCATACACCCCGAGTGCCAGCAGGGCCAGGGGGTGCAGCGCCTCTTCCATGGTGAGTCCTTCTACATAAGGATACTCAAGCCCGCCTCCGAGAAAGCGATCTTTCTGTCCCGGTATCTGTTCGGGGTCGTACAGGGTTTGGAACGCAACATAGCGTGCGGCGCTGGTAGGCTCTACGAACTGAATCAGTTTCGCCAACGGGAACCCTACCCAGGGAATCACCATCGACCAAGCCTCGACCAGCGAAAGCGATAGATACGCTCTTCCAGCGGAAAGCGCTTGATGATGTCGTCGATATCCAGCGTGACCGGTTTAGCGATTTCCCCTTCTATTTGTATCTTCCAGCCTTCAGTGCGCAGCCCACCAGCATTGGCGGCCGGGTCAGCTTTATCCAGCCCGAATTCGTAGAAGGTATTGTAGCCCGTGACTTTATCCTCAGGCGTCAGTGTGAGTGACGACGGAGCAGTGGGTTCCGGTGTATACGTGGGTGGCATTGGCGGCGGCGCAGTCGGCTTTTTTTTGCCGCCCGTGTCCAGCCCAGCACATCAGCCAGTGCGCTCAGTGGCAGGCTGAGAGTGGCAGCGGCGATGCCCAGTGCTTTCATCACGGTGCGGCGCTGGTGAAAAATCCCCTCAGGGGTAACGTCGGCGGCACGCGGTTGGCGTTGACGGCGAGAGTCAGAAATGGTGATGCTCCACAGGTTACGGCTGCTGGGTGCTTTAAGTATGGAAGATAAGACGGCCTGAGCAAAAAAGAGTTCATTGCAGAGTGTTGCACAGGCCCAAAAGGGATGGGATGAGCGCCAGCTGTCAATTCTGGCCCCTCAACGATCGCCATGTCGTTGCGACTGGGGAGGAAAAGTCTTGGAAAATCCTTTAGTGTCTATATTTGTAACAGGTACTATTAACGCATGCGGTGAATACGGCACGGGAGATGTGACCTCGTGCAGCAAGAGGATGCAGGGATGGGCGAATGACGAAATTTTCTTCATTGATGACGATGGCGTTGGCACTCGTCATATCTCTGCTATTTATCATATAGTTAATCACCATTGTTGATGATAATCTACAAAAGGTGGACAACCAGCTTCACGCCATCGCGACCAGCATCGATCAGGCGCTGTTGGTGCAATCTCCTGAGCGGTTACGGTTTTGGCTGCCGGCAATGATGAAAGCGGCGGGTGTGGTGCTGCTAGAGATCCGTGACCTCGATCAAAACCTGCAATATTCACTGAGATTGCCCGACATGATAAGTGCAGAGGGCGATTATGTGCACCATGTGGTGCAACTGCCGCTGATGCAAAATGCAGATTTTCGCGTCAATCTCACGTACCTTGACCCCTTTCTCGGTTCGCCGCGCTGGATTTTCTCCACCATCGCCATGGTGGTGGCGATGGCGTGCATGCCCGCGCTGCTGGTGTTAGCGCTGCGGCGCTTTCGCCGTAAGGTGGCAGGGCACGAACAGTTGGAAACGCGCGCAAACCGCATTCTGCGAGGAGAGCGAGAATCGGTGGCACGTGGCTCGGTGCACGAATGGCCCGATAGTGCTAGCGGCGCGTTCGATCGCTTGCTGGCGGACCTCGCTGATTCGCGCGTTTGCCGCTCAGGATGCAGAAACCGGATTAAGCAACCGCCTGTTTTTTGATAACCAACTCACCACACAGTTGGAAGATGCGGAAAACGTCGGCACCCACGGCGTGGTGATGATGATTCGCCTGCCGGATTTCGATACCTTGCAGGAAACGCACGGTTATGCCAACGAGCTGCGCGATTACCGCAATACGTTGGTCAACATGCTGTCGACGTTTGTCATGCGTTACCCCTCCTCGCTGCTGGCACGCTATTTCAACAGCGATTTCGCCGTACTGCTGCCGCATCGCACTGAAAGAAGCGGACATTATCGCCGCGCAGTTAGTGAAAGCGTTGGATATTCTGCCCATCACTCCGCTTATCGATAGTGAAGATGTCCTGCATATCGGCATTTGTGCCTATGCCAGCGGCCAGAGTTCTGAGCAGGTGATGGAGAGCGTAGAGGACGCTACGCGCAATGCGGTATTGCAGGGGGGGAACGGCTGGTGCGTGTTTGACAGGCAAGTGCCGGATAAGGGGCGCGGCAGCGTAAAATGGCGCACACTGCTGGAACAAACGCTGGCAAAAGGTGGCCCGCATCTGTACCAAAAACCGGCGGTGACGCAAGACGGTGTGGTGCATCATCGGGAAATCATGCCGCGTATTACGGATGGCGAGCAGGTGCTGCTGGCCGCAGAATATATGCCGCTGGTGCGGCAATTGGGGCTGACTCCCAATTATGACCGACTGCTGGTGACACAAATTATTGCGCTGTCTGCCTCCTGGCCGGAAGAAACATTGGCGATGCCGGTGAATATGGATTCGTTGTTGCAGCGTCCTTTCTTGCGCTGGCTGCAAGAAGTGCTGTTGCAATGCCCGAGACAGCAGCGTCAACACATATTGTTTGAACTTGCTGAGTCAGATGTGTGTCAGTATATCGAGCGCCTGCGTCCGATTCTGAATACGCTGGTGGGATTGGGGTGTCGGCTGGCGGTAACGCAAGCCGGTCTGACGGTAGTCAGCACTACCTACATCCTACATCAAGGTGCTACAGGTAGAAATCATCAAGTTGCATCCGGGTCTGGTACGCCGTTTTGAACGCAGGACGGAAAATCAGCTTTTTGTTCAGAGTCTGATAGAAGCTTGCAAGGGAACCTCTGCCAAAGTGTTTGCCGCTGGCGTCAGAACCCAGGAAGAGTGGAACACGCTATCGAGCCGCGGTGTCTATGGTGGTCAGGGCGATTTTTTTGCGGCGTCGATTCCTGTCAGCGACGCGTTGAAAAAATATTCACCCCGGCGTCGTGTTTAGGGTGAATGTCGCAGGTAAATTGACGTAGAATGCGTGGCTTATAAATCGGTTAGTGTGCGCTTATTGCGAGGACTGGCCGATAAAATGTTAGATTTTGTGTCCTGTGTAGGTGCCATCCAGCTGCGTGAAAAAGTGGTAACTCGCTTTACCGCACAAAGAAATATCGCCCTGACCGTTTTTCAGGGGAATACGATGCGTATAACACAGGGGAATTTTTTACCGATGCAGAGCGCTGTCGTGCCTTGTCGCTGCACCGTGTGGTTGGTAAAGTAGGCGGATTTCTTTTCGCCCCCAGCTTGCAGGATTATCCTTTCGTTATGTTTAAAAAATTTCGTGGCATGTTTTCCAACGACTTGTCCATCGACCTGGGTACCGCCAATACCCTGATTTATGTTAAAGGGCAGGGCATTGTACTGAATGAGCCGTCTGTGGTCGCCATCCGTCAGGATCGTGCCGGTTCGCCGAAAAGCGTCGCCGCTGTAGGTCATGAAGCAAAACAGATGCTTGGTCGTACCCCAGGTAATATCGCAGCGATCCGTCCGATGAAAGACGGTGTTATCGCCGACTTTTTCGTGACCGAAAAAATGTTGCAGCACTTTATCAAACAAGTGCACAGCAACAGCTTTATGCGTCCGAGCCCGCGCGTGCTGGTGTGTGTACCGGTCGGTGCCACGCAGGTTGAACGCCGTGCTATTCGTGAATCTGCACAAGGGGCCGGGGCGCGCGAAGTTTTCCTGATTGAAGAGCCAATGGCGGCGGCGATCGGTGCCGGACTGCCCGTCTCTGAAGCGACAGGCTCCATGGTCGTGGATATCGGTGGCGGTACCACGGAAGTGGCGGTTATCTCCCTGAACGGCGTGGTCTACTCCTCTTCTGTGCGCATTGGTGGTGACCGATTCGATGAAGCCATCATCAATTATGTACGCCGTAACTACGGCTCGCTAATCGGTGAAGCGACGGCGGAACGTATCAAGCACGAAATTGGTTCTGCTTATCCGGGCGATGAAGTGCGCGAAATCGAAGTTCGTGGCCGTAACCTGGCTGAGGGCGTGCCGCGCGGCTTTACCCTTAACTCGAACGAAATTCTGGAAGCCTTGCAGGAACCGTTGACCGGCATCGTGAGCGCGGTGATGGTTGCACTGGAACAGTGCCCGCCAGAACTGGCTTCCGACATTTCTGAACGCGGCATGGTGTTGACCGGTGGTGGTGCACTGTTGCGTAACCTGGATCGCCTGCTGATGGAAGAGACCGGAATTCCGGTTGTAGTTGCTGAAGATCCATTGACCTGCGTTGCACGCGGCGGTGGTAAAGCGCTGGAAATGATCGACATGCACGGCGGTGATCTGTTCAGCGAAGAGTAATATTGCCGAATAATAAGGAAGGGGAACCGTATGGGGAAACAGCGTTGTTTTTCATCCCGTAGGGTAGCCCCTCTTTTTTTATTCTGTGGCGAGCCGTTTTCACGGGTATCGCCATTAGCGTAATTCCCTGCGCCCGACGCCCCTCTGCCCCTGCGTTTCTGCGGGCATGACGGCGGTGAATAACATGAATGGTATCTTCAGTTTCGAGCGTGTCGGGCGTTCTTTATTCGCGTTGAGGAATACGCAACCTTTATGAAGCCAATTTTTAGCAGGGGGCCTTCCCTGCAATTGCGACTTTTTCTTGCCGTCTTCACGGCTATGGCGATCATTATCGCCGACAGCCGCTTGGGGACGTTTCTCAAGATCCGTACCTATATGGATACGGCAGTCAGCCCGTTCTATTTTCTTGCCAACGGGCCGCGTGAAGTATTGGATAACGTATTGGAATCGCTGGTGACAAAAAATCAGTTAGCGTTGGAAAACCGTGCGTTACGTCAGGAACTGCAACTGCGTAACAGCGATCTGCTGCTGCTCGGCCAGTTAAAACAGGAAAATGCCCGCCTGCGTGAACTGCTGGGTTCGCCATTGCGTCAGGACGAGCAGAAGATGGTGACACCGGTGATTTCAGCAGGCACTGACCCCTATAGCGATCAGGTCGTGATCGATAAAGGGGAGGAACACGGTGTCTACGAAGGACAGCCGGTTATCAGCGACAAGGGCGTTGTTGGGCAGGTTGTCGCAGTTGGCCAGTTGACCAGCCGCGTGCTGCTGATCTGCGATGTTTCCCACGCGCTGCCGATTCAGGTACTACGTAACGATATTCGCGTGATTGCCGCCGGTAATGGCTGTACTGATGATCTGCAACTGGAGCACTTGCCAAACAACACTGATATTCGCGTGGGCGATGTGCTGGTGACGTCTGGATTGGGCGGCCGGTTCCCTGAAGGCTATCCGGTCGGCGTCGTCTCTGAAGTGAAGATAGATACGCAACGCGCCTACACCGTCATCAAAGCGCATCCTACCGCAGGTCTGCAACGTTTACGCTATTTACTGCTGCTGTGGGGCGTGGATGACGTTTCGGGCAAAGGGTTGTCGCCGCAAGAGGTGCACCGTGTTGCCAACGAACGTTTGATGCAGATGATGCCGCAGGTGCTGCCTTCGCCGGACGAAATGGGACCTCCCGCGCCTCCAGCTGTTACGGCACCGGCTACGCCGCCACAAGGCAATGTGTCGCCGAAAAATACGCCTGTGCGTAATTCGTCTCAAAGGAATGTTTTCCAAGGGAATGCGCCAAGAGCAAGCCAATCTCAAGGTCAGCCATCTCAACGAATACGTCGCCTGCTGCTGCGCCAGTACAGGGAGGACGCCAATGAACCGCTATCGCCGTCACGGCAACTGGATCACCTGGTTATCGTTTCTGATTGCCATGGTGCTGCAAATCATGCCCTGGCCGGAACAGTTCTATCATTTCCGGCCCTCATGGCTCTCGCTGTTTCTGATTTATTGGGTGATGGCGTTGCCGCATCGGGTTAACGTCGGCACTGGCTTTGTGCTGGGAATGGTGATGGATCTTATTTTAGGTTCCACGCTCGGCGTGCGTGCGCTGGCGCTGAGCATTGTCGCCTACCTTGTCGCCTTCAAGTTTCAACTGTTTCGCAATATGGCGTTATGGCAACAAGCCCTGATTGTCATGGTGCTCTCACTGGTGATGGATTTAATCGTCTTCTGGGCGGAATTCCTGGTGAACAACGTGTCGTTCCGGCCGGAAAATTTGTGGAACTGTGTGGTTGATGGAGTGTTGTGGCCTTGGTTATTCCTGCTAATGCGCAAAATTCGCCGTCAGTTCACAGTACAATAATCAATAAGGGCGTAGTCCATAACCGGAGCGTCCACAGTAGAATATGTAGAGAGATTACATTAAGAGGAAATATGACTGCGCTCTATCTGGCCTCTGCCTCACCGCGCCGCCGTGAGCTGCTGACTCTGTTGGAAATCCCTTTTCAACTGCTGCCGGTGGACGTTATCGAGCAGCGGGAAGCACATGAAATGGCAGACGCCTATGTGCGTCGCCTGTCGAAGGATAAAGCGCAGGCTGGGGTTGTCGCTGCACCGCAAGATCTGCCGGTATTAGGCGCAGATACTATCGTGGTGCTGGACGGTCAGGTATTGGAAAAACCGCGTGATGAGGCTCATGCTGCACGCATGTTAGCAGCGCTCTCGGGGCGGCAACATCAGGTGATGGCCGCAGTCACACTGGCCGATCGCCGCACGACGCGCAGCACGCTGGTGGTGACCGACGTGACGTTCCGCGCGCTGACGCAGCAGGACATTACCCGCTATATCGCCAGCGGTGAGCCAATGGATAAAGCGGGTGCCTACGGTATTCAGGGAAAAGGCGGCTGTTTTGTGAAAGCGATCGCCGGAAGTTACCACGCGGTTGTCGGGTTGTTGCTGGTGGAAACCCATGAATTGTTTAATAAGATTATATAGTTACGAACGGCAGGGGCAGAAAATGACAGCTGAGTTACTGGTCAACGTGACGCCGTCGGAAACGCGCGTTGCCTATATTGATGGCGGGATCCTGCAAGAGATCCACATTGAACGTGAAGCGAAACGCGGGATTGTGGGCAATATCTATAAAGGCCGTGTCAGCCGGGTGCTGCCGGGCATGCAGGCTGCCTTTGTGGATATCGGCCTGGATAAGGCCGCGTTCTTGCATGCGTCAGACATTATGCCCCACACCGAATGCGTGGCGGGGGAAGAGCAGAAAAATTTCCACGTGCGCGATATCGCTGAGCTGGTGCGCCAGGGGCAGGATTTGATGGTGCAGGTGGTAAAAGACCTGCTCGGTACCAAAGGTGCCCGACTCACCACCGATATCACGCTGCCGTCGCGCTATCTGGTTTTCATGCCCGGCGCCGCTCACGTTGGCGTTTCACAGCGTATTGAAAGTGAAGTGGAACGCGAACGCCTGAAGAAAATCGTCAGCGAATACTGCGACGAGCAGGGCGGGTTTATTATCCGCACTGCGGCGGAAGGTATCGGGGAAGATGAGCTTTCTTCTGACGCCGTGTTCCTCAAACGCTTGTGGACCAAAGTCAGCGAGCGTAAAAAACGTAACCAGACCAAATGCAAGCTGTACGGTGAAGTGGCGCTGGCGCAGCGTATCCTGCGTGATTTTGCCGGTGCGGCATTGGATCGCATCCGTATCGACTCCCGCCTGACCTATGACGCACTGCTGGAGTTCACTACCGACTATATTCCTGAAACCACCAATAAGCTGGAGCATTACGCAGGACGTCAGCCGATTTTCGATCTTTACGATGTGGAGAATGAGATTCAGCGTTCGTTGGACAGAAAGGTGGAGTTGAAATCTGGCGGCTATCTGATCATCGATCAAACGGAAGCGATGACGACGATAGACATCAATACCGGTGCCTTTGTCGGCCACCGCAACCTGGATGAAACCATCTTTAACACCAACATCGAAGCAACACAGGCGATCGCGCGCCAACTGCGACTGCGCAATCTGGGGGGTATTATCATTATTGATTTCATCGATATGAGTAATGAAGACCACCGTCGCCGAGTGCTGCACTCTCTGGAGCAGGCGCTTTCCAAAGATCGCGTTAAAACCAGTATTAACGGCTTCTCTCAACTAGGATTAGTGGAGATGACGCGCAAGCGCACCCGTGAGAGCATTGAGCATGTGCTGTGTCATGAGTGTCCGACTTGCCATGGTCGCGGCACGGTGAAAAGCGTCGAGACCGTCTGCTACGAAATCATGCGCGAAATTGTGCGCGTGCATCATGCTTATGACACTGACCGCTTCCTGGTGTATGCATCGCCGGCCGTGGCTGAGGTGTTGAAAAGCGAAGAATCCCACGCCTTGGCGGAAGTGGAAATCTTTGTCGGCAAGCAGGTGAAGGTACAGATTGAGCCGCTGTACAGCCAGGAACAGTTTGATGTGGTGATGATGTAATTCCTACGTCAATGAACACCTTATAATAATGACTTCCCCGCGTCGCCTGCGACGAAGATCAAGGAGAATAGTGTGAGGCGACTGCCCGGCCTACTGCTGATTACGGGCGCCACGATCGTTGTTGTCGTGGCGCTGCTGGTCAGTGGTTTACGATTAGCGATGCCGCAGCTCGATCATTTTCGGCCGCAAATCATGGCGTGGGTTGCGTCGACGACGGGCGTATCGGTTGAAGCGGGCCTCCTTTCAGGCAGTTGGGAATCTTTCGGGCCTACGCTTGTTATCGACGATTTGAAAAGCGCTTCGCCAGCCGCGCGCTGGCAGGCGGAGCGGATTACTCTGGCGCTGGATGTGTGGCAGTCACTGCTGCATGCGCGCTGGCAGTTTCGCGATCTGACTTTTCACCGCATGCATCTGACACTGGATGCCACGCTGACCGGGCAACGGGCAGACGGTAGCCTGATCGAGTCCGATCGTCTTAGCACGCTGTTCCTGCAACAGTTCGATCACTTCGATCTGCGCGACAGCCATCTCTCCTTTCTCATGCCTTCTGGCGATCGCGCTGAACTCGCCATCCCGCAATTGACCTGGTTGAACCGCAACAATCGACACCGTGCCGAAGGACAAATCAGTTTGTCGAGTTTCAATGGGCAGCACGGTGTGGTGCAGGTCAGGATGGATTTGCAGGATATACAAGGGCGATTGAACGACGGCACCGTGTATCTGCAAGCCGACAATATTGATATGAAGCCCTGGATCAGCCGCTGGTTAAAAAACAATACCGGGCTGGAGAGTGCCAATTTCAATCTGGCGGCCTGGTTGCAGGTGCGCAACGGGGAGCTGTTCGCCAGCGATGTTTTTTTGGCGCAGGGCACGGCGGCCTGGAAAGACGGGGAAATTACCCATCGTTTGAGCGTCGACGATATGGCGCTGCACGCCACGCGACAGGATGAGGGCTGGCAGGTGACCGTGCCTGTCTTGAATCTGGCAACGGATGGCATTGCCTGGCCGAAGGGAAGTCTGGCGGCTGGCTGGCTACCCGCGCCGTCTACTGGACAGCAAGACATGTTGCGGGTGCGTGCCAGTGAGTTGAGTCTGGCGCGGTTGCGCGACCTGCCGCCGTTGTTGTCCTCGGTGACCCCTGAGCTTAAAACGCGCTGGGAGGCGCTGCAACCCGAAGGGCTTCTGACGCAGCTGGCACTCGATATTCCCTTAAAACAGCCAGAACAAAGCCGTTTTCAGGCGGCATGGCGCGATCTGCGCTGGAAAGCGTGGGAGTGGCTGCCGGGCGGTGAAAAGGTGTCTGGCACGCTCAGTGGTAGCGTAGCGCGCGGACGCATAACGTTTGCGCTGCCGCAAAGTGTACTGCCCAGCGGCAATCAGTTTCGTGCACCGTTCGAGATTCAGCAGGCAGGCGGCGCGGTAGACTGGAGCAATGCTGCCGACGGCTGGGAAGTGTGGAGTAAAGGGCTGAATGTGCAGGCGCGTGCGCTACAGGTTCAGGGAGATTTTCAGTACCGCCACCCGGTGAGTGGGGAGCCACGTCTGGATATCCTGGCGGGAATTCGGTTAACCAATGCGTCTGACGCCTGGCGTTACTTCCCGGAACCGTTGATGGGCACGGAACTGGTTGAATACCTTACCGGTGCGTTAAAAGGTGGACACGTCGACAACGCCACGCTGGTTTTTGCCGGTAATCCGTCGCATTTCCCCTTCGAACATCATGAAGGCCAGTTTCAGGTGTGGGTGCCGCTGCGCGCTGCCACCTTTGAGTTTAGGCCCGGCTGGCCCGCGCTATCACCGCTGGATATCGATCTCAATTTTGCCAACAACGGCCTTTGGATGTCTGCACCTTCTGCCCAGCTAGGGAATGTGGCCGGAAGAAATATCCTTGCCGCTATTCCTGACTACAGTAAAGAAAAATTGCTGATTGACGGCGAGCTTCAGGGCGAAGGGCCAGATGTCGGCCATTACTTTGAGCAAACGCCGCTCAAAGACAGCGTGGGGAGCGCGTTAAAGCAACTGCAAATTGGCGGCAACGTCAATGGCACGCTGCACCTTGATATTCCCCTTGCACACGGCGAGGTGGAAGCAAGCGGTGATATTCAACTCAGTAATAACAGCTTGTATATCAAGCCGCTGAACAGCACGCTGAAACAGCTTAACGGACGTTTTCATTACCGCAATGGCACTCTGAGCAGCGATGTCATTGCGGCTAACTGGCTAGGTCAGCCTGTTACGTTCAGTTTCAACACCGAAGAGCAGGAAAAGGCGTTTCTGGTAAAGGTGGGGTTAAACGGTGAATGGACCCCTGCGCAGTTCCCCGGTCTGCCAAAATCATTGCAAAGCGCGCTGTCGGGAACGGCGGCCTGGCGTAGCGATGTGACGGTGAATCTGCCTCATAAGGGCACGGAGACCTATGAAGTCACCGTTGATGCCGATTTAAAAAATGTAAGTACTCGCTTACCTGAGCCGTTCAACAAAGCGCAGGGAGCGGCGTTACCGCTCAAGATCGCCGCTAAAGGGGGTCTCAAAGGGTTTGCGCTCTCGGGCAGTCTGGGAAAAAACGCGCAGTTTAACAGCCAGTGGTTGCTGCGTGGCGATGCGCTGACTCTCGCACGCGCTGTCTGGCAGCAGGGTGCACAGACGCCACCTGCGCTGCCGGAGGCGTTGGCCCTGCCTTCGTTGGATGCCGAGCGCTGGTTAGCGCTGCTGCCCGCCCTGCGTGGCGATGCGGCATTGCGCAAAGGGACGCAAAGCAGTATCCATGTGCCGGAAAGCGTGACGCTGCGTACGCCAGCGCTGCAACTGTTGGGTCAGCAGTGGCATGATGTGGTACTCAATAGCCGCAATACGCCGCGGGGCAATGAAATTCACGCCACTGGGCGTGAGATTGATGCTAGTTTGACGATTCCGCAGAGCGGAATGTGGCGTGCTGATATCCGCTATCTCTATTACAACCCGCAGTGGAAAGGGGATGAAGCGACCAATCCCGTGGCTCTGGCGGAGAAGAAATCACCGCTCAACGATCCTAGCATTCGCTTTGAAGATTGGCCCGCATTGCAGCTTGCCTGTCGGGAATGTTGGATAGCGGGGCAGAATCTGGGCCAAATCACGGCGACGCTGCAACCGGAAAAAGATAAGCTGATCCTGAGCGACGGAATGATCGATACCGGCAAAGCCAAGCTGACCGCCAGCGGCAGTTGGCAGGAGAATGCTGAGGGGGTTCGCACTGCACTCAAAGGGCGTTTGACCGGTGGCACGCTGGAGCAAAATGCTGACTGGTTTAGTATTGATACTCCACTGCGCGCAGCAACCTTTGATATTGACTATGATCTCTACTGGCGCGGTTCGCCGTGGGCACCGCATCTGGCAAGCCTGAGCGGTATTTTGCACACCCGCATTGGTAAGGGAGACATGGTCAATGCCGGTACGGGTCAGGCAGGGCGCTTGCTGCGGCTGGTGAGCTTTGATGCGCTGCTGCGCAAATTGCAGTTTGATTTTAGCGATACTTTCGGTAAAGGCTTCTATTTTGATTCTATCCGCAGCACGGCCTGGATTAAAGACGGCGTGTTGCATACCAACGATCTGCTGGTGGACGGATTGGAAGCCGATATCGCCATGAAGGGCTGCGTCGATCTGGCTAACCGGCAGATCGCGATGGAAGCGGTGATTGCACCGGAAATTTCTGCCACGGTTGGGGTGGCTACCGCCTTTGTGGTCAACCCGGTGATCGGTGCCGCCGTGTTCGCGGCCAGCAAAGTGCTGGCACCACTCTGGAACAAAATCTCGCTGATTCGTTACCAGATTCATGGCAGTCTGGATCAGCCTACGATTAAGGAAGTCCTGCGCGAACCGCAGAAAAGTGCGGCGCAGGAACGGCGTTAATGCGCCGGCATATTGATGGCTCCGTGCCATTTATTCATCGGTTTCATGTGAACTAAAGTGGAAAAAATATGAGTCTTTCGTTTGTCAGTGAACAGTTACTCACTGCTAACAGCTTGAGCCAGCAAGACCTGTTCTCGGTGTTAGAGGTATTGAATGAACGTCGCCTGGATTACGCCGATCTCTATTTCCAATCCAGTTATCATGAATCCTGGGTGCTGGAAGACCGCATCATCAAAGATGGTTCCTACAATATCGATCAAGGGGTCGGTATTCGGGTGGTAAGCGGGGAAAAAACCGGGTTTGCCTACGCCGATCAGATTACCCTCAATGCGCTGCATCAAAGCGCACAAGCGGCACGCAGCATCGTGCGCGAGCAGGGAAATGGCAGCGTTCGTACTTTGGGAGAAAGCGTTCACCGGGCGTTGTATCCGCAGCTCAACCCTCTGGACAGCCTGAGCCGTGAAGACAAGATCGCGCTGCTGCAACGGGCTGATAGCGTGGCGCGCGCTGCTGATTCGCGTGTGCAGGAAGTGAGCGTCAGCCTGACCGGCGTCTACGAACACGTGCTGGTGGCGGCAACGGATGGCACGCTGGCAGCCGATGTGCGCCCGCTGGTGCGCTTGTCGATTAGCGTGCTGGTCGAGCAGGATGGAAAGCGTGAACGTGGTGCGAGCGGCGGCGGGGCGCGTGTGGGTTACGACTACTTCTGGCAAGTCGTGGATGGCGAAGCGCGGGTGGAAGCCTGGGCGAAAGAGGCGGTGCGCATGGCGCTGGTCAACCTTTCCGCTGTTGCCGCGCCTGCGGGTACCATGCCGGTGGTGCTGGGCGCGGGTTGGCCGGGCGTATTGCTGCATGAAGCCGTCGGGCACGGGCTGGAAGGGGATTTTAACCGCCGTGGCACGTCGGTATTCAGCGGGCAGATGGGCAAACTGGTGGCCTCTGAACTCTGCTCCGTGGTAGATGACGGCACGCTGGAAGGACGCCGCGGTTCTCTGGCGATGGATGACGAAGGTGTGGCCGGGCAGTACAACGTGTTGATTGAGAACGGCGTGCTGAAAGGCTACATGCAGGACAAGCTCAACGCGCGTTTGATGGGCGTTGCACCCACCGGTAATGGTCGGCGCGAGTCTTATGCCCATTTGCCGATGCCGCGCATGACCAACACCTACATGTTGGCAGGCAAATCGACGCCGGAAGAGATTATCGCCAGCGTAGAATACGGTCTTTATGCGCCAAACTTTGGCGGCGGTCAGGTGGATATCACTTCCGGCAAGTTTGTGTTCTCAACCTCCGAAGCCTATCTGATTGAGAATGGCAAAGTCACCGCGCCAGTTAAAGGGGCAACCCTGATTGGCTCCGGCATCGAAGCGATGCAGCAGATATCCATGGTGGGTAACGATCTGGCGCTGGATAAAGGCGTTGGCGTGTGTGGCAAAGAGGGCCAAAGCCTGCCGGTAGGGGTTGGACAACCGACGCTGAAACTGGACAGCATGACGGTGGGGGGCATGGCGTAAGCCCGCGCCCCCCACCGTCATGCTGCTATGAAAACGCGTGACGGTGACTACTCAATTCCCGGGTGTGAGAGGATAATGTCAGAGATATTGCAATTGCCGTTTATGTCGATATCAATACGGGCTTTTGCGTATAGACAGGGATATTTAGATTCAGGACACATTGCTTGATAAACCTGGTGTTTTTCAGTATCAAGGTTTTTAATTATATGTATTTCGACGGTGACTTTTCCTTGGCTCTCTAAGGAAAGATATAATTTTTTATTTGGATCACCGAGCAGCGACATCTCTTTTGCGTGGTGGTTAATTTGGTTTTTGATATCGATAACGCCAATTTAAGAGAGTGCAACATTTAACGATTTTCTCTGTTCTTCTGATATGTTATTAACAATCTGTGGCGGCATGTCAACTGTGATACGTTCATGATTGATCGCGTCATGACAAAAATATATCTCACTTCTTGGTATGTCTTTTTTTACTTGTTCCAGATGAATATCGCGCTCGATAAAATATTCTGGAGTGAACGTCGTGATGTGATCATTCAGGCTGACGGTTTTTCCCTCTGTAGCGATCTCTCCAGTGGATAGCAAGGCGCTAATAGACAGATTGACGGTAAACGAGGTATCATTTATCGCAGTTCTGGTATAGGTGAATGCGCCTTTAAACGCGTCGATTTTTATATTGGTATCATCATTGTTTATCAGTTCAAATAAAGCCTTTTTGGCATTTTCTTTATCGGTTCCACAAAACCAGTCTGCAATCTTACCCCAAAGGCTTTTTATTTCATTTGAATTTTTGGCATTTTTTATCCCTTCTATTTCATTAAGTGTAATCGTTCTTGAAAACCAATTCCCTGAAATATTCAATGCTGTTGTCATAAGAACCCCCAGTTAAATAAACTTCACTATAACGAGGGCGAAGTGAAAATAATCTATACCGGATTTTACTTTCAGATTAAACCATGCTTGTGTTAATGATAATTTCCCCAGCGTCTCTTCTCTATGACTTTGATAAATCTGTGCAACGTTCTTAAAATACTCCGTCATATAATTGATGCAGAGTTGCACTTTGAGTGGCAAATTATCCTTGCGTGTGTACAGCGCTGTGCTTGTTTCCGTTAGGTAACAGGTCGCGTTCGTTTCTACTAAACAACCTGCAATCTCTCTTGATCTGTGTAACGCCCTTCATGCCTTTTAGCTTTGATGGCTGACAGGCTGGTGTCGTCGTTGGTAATGAACCCTCATGCCTGTGTCTACGGCGACGCGGTCGGTATCGTTTATTCGTCAATTGAAATGAAAAGGAAAAGAGGATGAGTTCACTCCCGGTTATGGTGCTGTTTGGCCTGTCATTCCCGCCCGTATTCTTCGTGCTGCTGGTATCGCTGGCGCTGTTTTTTGTGCTGAACCGTGTTTTGCAGCCCACTGGCATCTATGACGTGGTATGGCATCCGGCGCTATTCAATACCGCACTGTTTTGCTGCCTGTTTTATCTGATCTTTCGCTGCTCCCTTTGAGGTCAATGTGAAAACCCTTGCTATAAAATTTCCTTTCGTCACGCTGATAACGAAAAAGCTGCTGCGTGTGGGTATCACGCTGTGCGTGCTGTTGCTGGCTGCCGTTGCGCTGCTGCGCGTCTGGGCGTTCTACACCGAATCACCCTGGACGCGAGATGCAAAATTCAGCGCGGATGTCGTGGCGATTGCGCCTGATGTCAGCGGGCTGCTGACCGAAGTGCTGGTGCATGACAATCAGCAGGTAAAAAAGGCGATGTGCTTTTCGTTATCGACCCGCCCCGTTTTCAGGAGGCACAGGCAGATGTGGATTACTATCTGGCGCTGGTGAATGAAAAACGGCGCGAGTCCGGACGGCGTACGCGCCTCGGCGTACAGGCGATGTCGCAAGAAGCTATCGATCAGTCTGGCAGCGCGCTGGAAACCGCGCAGCATCAGTTAGCCAAGGCACAAGCAACGCTGGTACTGGCGAAGCTGGATCTGGAACGTACCGTGATCCGCGCACCGGCAGACGGATGGGTAACCAACCTCAACGTGCAGCGTGGTGAATACATCACACGCGGTGCAACGGCTGTGGCGCTGGTGAAAAAGGGCTCGTTCTATCTGGTGGCCTATATGAAAGAGACCAAGCTGGCGAGTGTTCATCCCGGCGATCGGGTCGAGATCACGCCGCTCGGCAGCGATCAACTGTTCTACGGCACGGTCGACAGCGTGGAGGTGGCGATCACCAACAGCAGCGCCAACGTAGACAGCAAAGGGTTGGCGACCGTGGATGCTAATCTGGAATGGGGGCGACTGGCACAGCGCGTGCCGGTGAGGCTCCAGCTGGATCAACAGCGTGATACTCCTTATCCGGCGGGCACCACGGCGACCGTGGTGATCACGCAGGCAGACGCCCCGCAAAACAAGCAGCCTTCACCGTTGATTCGTTTGCTCTATCGGCTGCGTGAGTTTGGCTAAGGCGAGGCCATGATGAAAATGCCTGCTTTTCCCCACTGACGCTTTGCCTGCAAGCTCAGCTTTGCCGTAGTGCTGTCGCTGTTTCTCGGTTTTCACTTTCAGTTGGAAACGCCACGTTGGTCAGTGCTCACTGTGGCTATTGTCGCGGCAGGCCCAGCTTTCGCTGCGGGTAGTGATCCCTTTTCTGGGGCGATTCGGCATCGCGGGATATTACGCATTGTAGGCACCTTTATCGGTTGTATCGGTGCGCTGGTGATTATTATCGCTACCATTCGTGCGCCCGTGGTGATGCTGCTGTGCTGCATTTGGGCGGGATTCTGCACCTGGGTGTCATCGCTGGTGAAAGTGGAAAATGCCTACGTATGGGGTCTGGCGGGTTATACCGCATTAATCATTATCGTCTCTACCCAGAGTGCGCCATTGTTGACGCCGCAATTCGCCGTTGAGCGCTGTAGTGAAATTGTCCTGGGCATCGTCTGTGCGATTGTGGCCGATTTGCTGTTCACGCCGCGCTCTATCAAGCAGCATATCGACAGCAGTCTGGAAGGGCTGATGCTGGATCACTATCACTTGCTGCAAATGTGCATCCGTGGCGCAACGCGTGAAGAGATTGACGCTGCCGGTGCGTAAAAGTACCGCACTGGGCAGCATGGGCAACCCACTGTTGCTGGAATCGGCACGTTGGCAAAATAGTCATCGCCGCATCAAGGCGCTGCTGGCGCAATCTTTTACCTTGATTACTCAAGCGTGTGAAACCTATCTGGTATTACAGGATAAACCCGAGCCGCTAAGAACCAGTCTGGCGCTGCTGATTGATGCGCCGGTAGAATCCATGGCAGATGTGCGTAAGCGGGTGAAACAGCTGCGCCACGCCATTGCGGCGGGGGAGCGCCAGAGTGTGCCGCCGACGCTGATTGGCTGGGTGGCTGCCGCGACGTGCTATCTGCTGCTGGCAAAAGGGATTCAGACCAACGCCCGCTTGACGCAGGTTGAGGGCGATTTGTTGCTCGATGAGGTGATGGTAAAAGCGGCGTCGGCTGAGCGCCATCACGCGATGATCAACGGCTGGCGTACCGGGGTTGCGACAGCGGTGGGGTGTTTATTTTGGCTTATCACCGGCTGGACATCAGGCAGCGCCTGTATGGTGATGATTGCCGTGGTGACGGCGTTGGCGATGCGCCTGCCTAACCCGAAACGCATGGCGGTCGATTTCCTGGTCGGAACGGTCTATGCCTTGCCGTTGGGATCGCTGTTGTTCATGCTTGTGCTGCCGTCCACGCAGCAAAGTATGTTGTTGCTGTGCCTCAGCCTGGGCATTATGGCCTTTGTTATTGGCATTGAGGTGCAAAAACGGCGCATGGGATCTCTGGGCGCGCTGGCCAGCACCATCAATATTCTGGTGCTGGATAACCCGATGACGTTTAATCTCAGCCACTTTCTGGATAGCGCGATCGGGCAGATTATCGGTTGCCTGCTGGCGTGGCTGGTGATCTTGTTGATTCGCGATAATTCGCGTGCCCGTACCGGGCAGGAGCTGCTTAACCGCTTTGTTTACAGTGCGGTATCGGCCTTGACCACCAACCCGACCAAACGGCGTGAGAACCATTTGCCTGCGCTTTATCAGCAGCTCTATTTGCTGCTGACCCTATTCCCTAACGATATCGCCAAATATCGTCTGGCGTTGTCGCTGATTATTCTGCATCAGCGTATGCGACAACTGGTTCTTCCTATGGACACTGAACTTTCGGCGTTTCACCGCCGTATTCGTCAGGCGGCAGAGCAGGTCAGCGAGGCGCGCCGGGATATCCGTCGACGCCATGCTTTTACCCAGTTACTGACTACACTGGATGAGTATCAGGTTGCGCTACGCCAGCGCCAGATCGCGCCGGAGATCGGTAGGTCGGTCGTATCACGGAGATACTGCACCGCTATCAGCATGCGCTGATGGAGTAACACTGACGTCGACTCCACCACGGGGCGATCAAGCCTGCTCTTCAGCCAGCTCGCGCAGATATTGAAAAATCTGGCGGTAAGACTTGGGTGGCTTGTTGGCGGCTTTCTCTTTTTGCGCATTGCGCACCAGTGAACGCAACTGCTGGCGGTCAGCGGTCGGATAAAGTGCCAGAATATCCGGGATCGCATCATCCCCTTCCTCAATCAGCCTGTCGCGCAGCTGTTCCAGTTTGTGAAACAGGGCAACCTGCTGATTGTGGCGGTTCTTCAGCTTGTCCAGCGCGATTTTAATCGGCTCTGGATCGCGGGCGCGCAGCAGTTTACCGATCAGTTGCACCTGACGGCGACGGCCCTCTTTTTTGATGCGCTGTGCCAGTTCGATAGCCGCACGCAGATCGTCATCCATTGGGATGCGCTCCAGAGCATTTTTGCCGAGCTCAATCAGCTCAACGCCGAGATCTTTCAGCGCTTCCGCATCGCGTTTGATTTCACTTTTGCTGACCCAGATGATCTCATCATCTTCGGCGTGCGGGTCCAGTACGTCGTCCAGCCACTCTTCAGGGTGTTTATTCATCATCTCTTTCCGTAACAGTTCGGGCATGTGACGCGGTTAACGCCATAAAAAAGACGCCGATCCTAACAGGTTTGGGCTTTTTGCGAAATTATCCTGATATCCTGATATCCTGATATCCTGTTAGACTCAAGCATACACCTTTAGGCACAGAAGCGGGGCAAGGCAGACTCCATTTCCCGGCTTCTGAACGGCTTTTAACTCAGTATGGCAGAACGATGACAATAATCACTCAGGTTGCAGAACAGCGTAAAGCATTGGAGCAGGCAGTCGCACAGGCGTTGGAGCTGGCTCGTGCCGGTTCAGATGCGGCAGAGGTGGCCATTTCCAAAACCACAGGGATCAGCGTCAGTACGCGCTACGGCGAGGTTGAAAATGTGGAGTTTAACAGCGATGGCGCGTTGGGGATTACCGTATACCATCAGCAGCGTAAAGGCAGTGCGTCATCGACCGATCTGAGCCCGGTGGCCATTGCCCGCACCGTGCAGGCTGCGCTGGATATTGCCCGTTACACCTCGCCCGATCCCTTTTCTGGCCCGGCAGAAAAAGAACTGCTGGCGTTCGATGCGCCCGATCTTGACCTGTTTCACCCGGCCACGTTGGATGCGGAAAAAGGCATTGAACTGGCCGCACGCGCCGAGCAGGCGGCGCTAAAAGCAGATGCGCGCATCACCAATACCGAAGGCGGCAGTTTCAACAGCCACTACGGTATCAAAGTATTTGGCAACAGCCACGGCCTGCTGCAAAGCTATCTGTCGAGCCGTCACTCCATGTCGAGCTGCGTGATTGCCGAAGTGAACGGCGATATGGAGCGTGATTACGCTTACACGGTAGGGCGCGCGCTGGACGATTTGCAAAGCCCGGAGTGGGTAGGGGAAGAGTGCGCACGCCGCACGCTGTCGCGCCTGTCGCCGCGTAAGCTTCCCACCATGGGGGCACCGGTGATGTTTGTCGCAGAAGTGGCCACCGGCCTGTTCGGCCATCTGGTGGGCGCTATCAGCGGTGGCAATGTGTACCGTAAATCGACCTTCCTGCTCGATAAACTGGGCCAGCAGATTCTGCCGGAATGGCTCACCATCGAAGAACTGCCACATCTGCGTAAAGGGCTGGCGTCTACCCCGTTCGACAGTGAAGGGGTACGTACCGCGCAGCGAGAAATCGTTAAAGATGGCGTGCTGCAAACCTGGCTGTTGACCAGCTACGCGGCGCGTAAACTTGGCATGAAGAGCACGGGTCACGCCGGTGGTATCCACAACTGGCGTATTGCGGGTCAGGGACTGAATTTCAAACAGATGCTCAAGCAGATGGATAAAGGGTTGCTGGTCACCGAGCTGATGGGGCAAGGGGTTAGCGCGGTTACCGGCGATTATTCTCGCGGGGCGTCAGGATTCTGGGTGGAGAATGGTGAAATTCAGTATCCGGTGAGTGAAATCACCATCGCCGGTAACCTGAAAACTATGCTACGCGACATTGTGACTCTGGGGGATGACATTGAAACCCGCAGCAATATCCAGTGTGGTTCGGCGCTGTTGCCCAGTATGAAGATCGCCGGAATATAATCTGACGGCCAGGTTAGACAACGGAATGTCGAGGAAACAGGGAATGCCAATGCCCGGCAGCGCGTTTGATGCCGAGCTCGCGCAGCGATTGGCGCAGGATAAAACGGATTTTCGCAAGCGGCTGGCGCTGGTGGCACAATTGTGCGCTGAGTCGGATCCGCGTAGCCTGATGATATTGCGCGACGTGATGCAGCGGGATTTTGTCTTTGATGTACGCTGGGCTGCCTGGGAGTCCTTAACGGCAAAAGGGGAATCTCTCACCGAGCCTCGCAGGAAGGCTAGTCATCTGATATCACGCGTTTGGTGGCAGGGTCTGGCGGATAAACTGACGAGCTGGTCGTTATTGTGGCCGTTCTGAAGGAGACATTACTGCCCTGAAATCAGGGCAGTGGGCGCGTGCTTAGCGATGATATTCGCCAGCGGCCTCAGGCTGATAGAGCAATTCCAGTACTTCTACGCGAGTTTCTGTACCGTTATGCAATTGCTAGGTGATGGTATTTCCTACGCGCAGACCCAGCAGGGCTGCGCCGAGCGGCGCCATCACGGAAAGTTGTTCCTTGCTGTCTTGCATGGCGGCAGGATAAACCAGTGTTCGGGTGTGCTCTTCGTTAGTGTTTAAATCGCGAAAGCATACCCGACTGTTCATGGTAACGACATCTGACGGGATTTCCTCTGAGGGCAAAATCTCGGCACGATTCCAGCTCCTCATTCAACGCTTGTACAATCAGTGTGCCCGCAAACGCGGGTTGTTCCAACAGCCGATCCAGGCGTTCCGCATCCAGCTCGCTGATAGTCAGGTTAGGTTTCGTCATACTCCTCTCCAGTAGGTTGGTAAAACATAACCCTGATAAAGCCATGACGGTAACATCGTGACGTCATGGCAATAAGACCAAGGTTTCATAGGGATATAAACACGTGCTGCTTATATGAAAAAACAATATCAAGAGAAAAAGTGAACCGCATTTATAAAGCAACACCCTCGCGCCAGCGACGCGGGGGTGTTGATAAAAATGAGGGATAACTTGTAACGAAGTTATACCATAAGGCAACGTTATTACCTATGGCATTGTTGATTTTTGGGATTATTGTCTCGCGTTACTCTTCGTCAAACCCGGCTTCAAACAGCTCAACCACAGCGGCCAGTGCGGCAGCTTCATCCGGGCTGCTGGCCTCCACTTCAATGTGCTTACCCTGGGCGGAATCCAGCATGATCATGGCGATCACGCTGCTGGCTTCAGCCTCAACGCCGCTTTCGTTGCGCAGCATCACTTCGGCATCGAAGCTCTGTACCAGTTCAAACAGTTTCATCGCCGGCCGGGCGTGCATGCCCAGTTTATTTTTGACGATAACCGTATGTTTGACCGCCATTATTTGATTTGCGTTTTTCCAGCGTGCGGTGGCGGGATTGTACGTTCTTACCGAGTGAGCGGAAATAATCAGCCAGTTGCTCAGCCGCATAGACCGAACGGTGTTTGCCGCCAGTGCAACCAATGGCGACCGTCAGGTAGCTGCGGTTGTTGGTCTCCAGCATTGGCAGCCACAGTTCCAGATAGCTGCGTGTCTGGTAGATAAAATTATGCACTTCTGTATGACGATCGAGGAACGCCGCAACCGGTTTGTCCAGCCCGGTCATCGGACGTAATTTGGGATCCCAATGGGGGTTCGGTAGGAAACGCACGTCGAACACGTAATCGGCATCGATAGGAATACCGTGCTTGTAACCAAAGGATTCGAACACCATGGTCAGTTCACGCTCGCGTTTGCCCAACAGCCGGGTACGCAACATTTCTGCCAGTTCATGCACCGACATTTCTGAGGTATCGATGATCAGATCGGCGCGAGAACGCAACGGCTCCAGCAGATCGTTCTCTTCGTCGATGGCACTCTCTAGTGACAGGTTTTTGCTGGAAAGCGGGTGTAAACGGCGCGTATCGCTGTAGCGGCGAATCAGGGTATTGCGATCGGCGTCCAGAAACAGGAGCTGCGGCGCAAAGCTTGGCGGCAGCTGATCCATGGCGTGCTCGAAGATTTCCGGCGATTCCGGCATATTGCGTACGTCAATACTGACCGCTGCCGAAATGTCGCGTTGTGCCAACGTGTTTGCCAGTTCCGGCAATAACACGACGGGCAGGTTATCTACGCAATAAAACCCCATGTCTTCCAGGGTGTGCAGGGCCACAGATTTTCCTGAACCTGAGCGACCACTGACAATCATCAGCACCATCCGACGACTCCCCTCCGGCTATTGCCTTTCTCTGTTATACCCTGACAGTATGACTCACCTGTGTGACGCAAATCCTGGCGCGAATGTTTGAATCCGGCGCGTTTTCTGCGGGGAATCAATCCCCTTCCATCATGATTTGGTAGAGTTCTTCATCACTCTGTGCCGCCCGTAAACGCCGGCAAACGCTTTTGTCAGCCAGACGTTTGGCAACAAGCGATAGCGTATGTAGATGGGTTTTACATTGTTCTGCGGGAACCAGCAAGGCAAAAAGCAAGTCTACGCCTTGATTATCAATGGTATCAAAGGAAATTGGTTGTTCAAGCTGGATAAAGACCCCGGTTGCACCCAACGCATTATCATCGTCGAGTTTGCCGTGCGGAATGGCGATACCGCCGCCAATACCGGTGCTGCCCATTCTCTCACGCGTCAATAATGCCTCGAAGATCAAAGGTGTCGGGAGGTTCAACTGCCTGGCCGCCAATTCGCTGATGATTTCCAGCGCCCGTTTCTTGCTTTGGCAATGAACGGCGCTACGGGTGCACTCTTGGCGTAATACGGCGCTGAGTTGCAAAATGGGATCGTTATTCATGTTGTGTTCACTTAACGGCCCGCTCATCTCTTCACTCCTCTGGCGGTATGCCAGAGGAGTATTTCCCTGCGCCCGGAGGCGGAGATGACGATCAGTGCTGTTTGAGTTTGTCCTTGTGTTTATTTAACTGACGCGCCAGTTTGTCGATCAGCAGATCGATGGCGGCATACATATCTTCAGATTCGGATGTGGCATGCAGTTCACCGCCGTTGACGAACAGAGTAGCATCGGCAATCTGCTCCACTTTCTCCACCTTGAGCACCACGTTGATCTGGTTGATACGATCAAAGTATTGCTCCAGCTTGGCAAATTTTGTGTTAACGAACTCGCGTAATGCGGGCGTGATTTCGATGTGGTGTCCGGTGATATTCAGCTGCATAGCGTCTTCCTTCTCTGTAGAAATCAAACCAACTGCTTACGCTGGTTTGACGGCGGGATGGATAAAGACTCTCGGTACTTTGCAACGGTACGCCGCGCGACAATGATCCCCTGATCGGCGAGCTGCGTCGTCAGTTTGCTGTCGCTCAAGGGTTTGCCCGGGTTTTCCGCCGCGATCAATTTTTTCACCAGCGCCCGAATTGCGGTTGAAGATACCTCACCGCCGCTGTCGGTATTTACATGGCTGGAGAAGAAATATTTTAGTTCGAAAATGCCGCGTGGGCTGTGAAGAAATTTCTGGGTTGTGACGTGTGATGATGGTGGATTCATGCATGTCCACGGCCTGGGCGATATCCGCCAGCGCCATGGGTTTCATAACCTCTTCACCCTTCTCAAAGAAATCCTGCTGTTGTTCCACAATGTAGCGCGTGACCTTGAGCAGCGTATCGTTGCGGCTCTCCAGACTTTTTATCAGCCAGCGCGCCTCTTGCAAGTGGCTGCGGATAAACTGGCTGGCGCTGTCATTACGTGCGCTGTGGCCCAGTGCGGCGTATTGCTGGTTGACTTGCAGACGTGGCACGCTGTCGGTGATAAGCTTTGCTTCCGCCAGCCACGGCGTTTCTGGCGCAAACTGAGAAAGCTGGATTTGCATACAATCGCGCAAATCACGCGCTGCCACGCCGACCGGGTCAAAACGCTGCACGCGTTTTAGCACCGCTTCCACCTCTTCCAGCGTCACTTCGTCGCCGCCGATGCTCTCGAGAATGTCTTCCAGCGGAACGGTCAGATAGCCAGTGGTGTCTACCGAATCCACAATCGACGTGGCGATGGCCGCATCGGTGTCAGAAAAGGCGTCAACTCTCCACCTGCCACATCAGGTAATCCTGCAACGTTTGCGTGGTTTCACCCTGATAGACAGGCAGTTCTTCATCGCGGTAGTCAGTGCCGGTGCCTGAGGGCGTGCCTGCGGAGTAGATTTCATCCCAGGTGGCGTCCAGCGGCAGTTCTTCCGGCATGTCTTTTTGTTCAAGGGCTTCGCGTGTATCTAGTGATTCACTGTCGCTCGTTTCCTGAGCATCGATTTCATCGTGGCTGTCGGTTTGTTCAAGCAACGGGTTGCTTTCCAGCGCCTGTTGGATCTCTTGCTGAAGTTGTGGCGTCATGGCCAGTTGTTGACTTAGCCTGAGTTGCAAACCTTGCTTCATAACTCGTGTCACTTTCCCTTAAATGTAACGCCCATTGCAAACGTTACAGTATCAAAGTCGGAAGCCTTCGCCCAGATAGACGCGTTTCACCTGCTCATCCGCCAGGATTTCGCTGGGTGAACCGTGGGAAATCAGCTGCCCCTGGCTGACGATATAGGCGCGTTCACACACGTCCAACGTTTCACGCACGTTGTGATCAGTAATCAGCACGCCCAGGCCGCTGTCGCGCAGGTGCCCAATGATTTTTTTTATGTCGAGCACCGAAATCGGATCGACACCGGCAAACGGCTCATCCAACAAAATAAATTTGGGATTGGCCGCCAGTGCGCGAGCGATCTCTACGCGACGACGTTCGCCGCCGGACAGGGATTGTCCCAGACTATCGCGTAAATGAATAATATGGAATTCTTCCATTAACTCATTGGCGCGATCGTCCTGCTGCTCCGGCGTCAGGTCTTGGCGAATCTGCAACACCGCCATCAGGTTGTCGTAAACGCTCAAACGGCGAAAAATGGAAGCCTCCTGCGGCAGATAGCCAATACCACGGCAGGCACGCTCATGTAACGGCAGCAGGCTTATCTCTTCATCATCAATCTCGATCCGCCCGGAATCGCGCTGGACAATGCCGACAACAATATAAAATGTCGTGGTTTTTCCCGCACCATTCGGCCCGAGCAACCCGACGATTTCACCGGAGTTGACCGTTAAGCTTACGTTTTCGACCACACGACGGCCTTTATAGGCCTTGGCCAGGTTTTCTGCGATTAATGTTGCCATAGGTTATTCAGTTGCCTGTGGTTGCGGCTTTGCTTTTTGGGACGATGGCGCGGTGGCCTTACCGTTCTTGTCTTGCAACTGCGAGGGCACCAGCACGGTCGTCACGCGTCCGCCTTTATCGCTCACCGCCTCCATCTGCTGCAGCTTCACCAGATAGGTGATGCGATCGCCCTTAACGTTGCTGTCCAACTGTTCCAGATAAGCGTTGCCCGTCAGGGTTATCTTATCCTGAGCCAGTTCATAGCGAACCTTTTGCGCGCGCCCTTTTACCGGTTTGCCGTTATCTTGCATTTGGTAGAAAGTGACTGGATTACCAAAGGCTTCGATCACTTCCTGACCCTGCGACCCTTGCGGGCGCGTGACCACGACCTTCTCGGCCTTCACTTCAATCGTCCCTTGCTTGACCACCACGTTGCCGGTAAAGGTCACGGTATTGCCTTGCATGTCCAATGACTGCTGTGCGGAATCAATGTGAATCGGTTGACTGGTATCGCCTGTCACAGCAAGCGCAGGCAGGCTTGCCGCTAACAGCGCGCTGGCGATGGCGGCGCGACGCCAGGCATTATTGGTGTTGAATTTCATAAGAGGTTTTTACCTTTTCAATCAATTCGGCAGTTTTGTTACGCAAATTGCCGCGCATTTTCATCCCATTGGAGAGGAAACTGGCTCCGTACAGCGTCACCTCGTCATCGGAAGTGATATCCTGTGTCACCAGGTTAACTTGCGCATTATCGGTTTTTATCTGCCGTAATTGTGAGTCATTGGTCAGACTGTTGACTTCTACGTGCCCATATAAGAACAACATTTTATCCTTGGTCAGCTTGGCACGGTCGGCTTGCACCGACCAGGTGGCGATACCCTGTTCGTTAAACAGCGTAGCGACAGGCGCCGTAAACCAGGTGAGCTGTTCCGCGTTAAAATACTCCACTTTTTGCGCCACGAGCCGATAGTTCAGGCCACCCTGCGGGTTGTACACGCGCGTGGTGGTTTCATCGCTGGTGTAGGTCGGCCCCGCGTTGTCCTGCGTTTCGGTTTGCGGCGCGCTGTCCTGATCTGTCAGGTTCCAGCCAATCAGAATCAACACAATGAGCGCCAATAGCGCGGTTAGCCAGCGCTTCGTCTTATTCATAATAAAAACGTACTCATGGTGGTAGCAAACTCATCGTAATGATGTACTCATATCGATAGCCCTTTGGCTTCGTCCAGCTTACCCTGCGCCAGCAGGATAAGCTCGCATAACTCGCGCACGGCACCACGCCCGCCGGGGATCCTGGTCACGTAGTCTGCCTTGGGCAGCAGCAGGGGATGTGCGTCTGCCACGGCCACGCTGAGGCCCACTTGTGCCATCACCGGCCAGTCAATCAAATCGTCGCCAATATAAGCAACCTGTTCGCCGCAAAGCGACAGTGTATCTAACAGTTCGCGGAAGGCCAAAACCTTATCTGACTGTCCCTGATAAAGGTGGGTGATACCCAGCGTGCGACAACGGTCCTCCACCAATGGCGCGGAACGTCCGGTGATGATAGCGACCTCGATGCCGGACGTTAACAGACAGAGGATACCATAACCGTCGCGCACGTTAAATGCCTTCAGCTCTTCCCCTTGATTGCCCATGTAGATCAGGCCGTCGGAGAGCACGCCGTCAACATCGCAAATCAGCAGTTTGATGGTTTGTGCCTTCTCCAACACCCGATTAGCGATGGGGCCGTAGCAGGTGGCGGTGTGCGCCGGGGGGTTACTCATAAACACATATCCTTGATGTCACCATTAATCAGGGATTGCCAGAACGGCGATCCCGTCTACCGTTACACCACGCCAGCGCGCAGCATATCATGCATATGGACAATGCCGACCAGCCGATCGCCTTGTGCTACCAGTAGCGATGTAATATGACGCGATTGCATCAGATTCAACGCATCCACGGCCAGCGTATTGGGCGTCACCCGAATGCCGCCTGCCGTCATCAGATCGGCGATACGAGCATCGTTCAGGTTGATCTGCATATCAAAGATGCGGCGCAAGTCGCCGTCGGTAAAGATGCCTTCGATCACCATGTCCGGCGTGCAAATCACGGTCATACCAAAACTTTTGCGCGTGATCTCCACGAGTGCGTCACGCAGCGAGGCATCCCGCGTAACGTGAGGGATCTCGTCTCCGGTATGCATGATATCTGCTACGCGCAGCAAAAGTTTGCGACCCAGTGCGCCACCGGGGTGAGAAAGGGCAAAATCTTCGGCGGTAAAGCCCCGCGCCTGTAGCAAGGCGACGGCAAGCGCATCGCCCATCACCAGCGTGGCCGTGGTGCTGGACGTAGGGGCGAGCCCCAACGGACAGGCTTCTTGCGGCATGTGGACGCAGAGGTGAATATCCGCCGCTTTGCCCATGGTGCTTTCCGGGTTGCTGGTGATGCAAATCAGAAATACGCCCAGGCGTTTAAGCACCGGAATTAACGCCAGAATTTCATTGGATTCACCCGAATTGGATATGGCGATCACGATATCCTGTGTGGTGATCATACCGAGGTCGCCGTGACTGGCCTCGCCCGGATGGACAAAAAAGGAGGGCGTGCCGGTGCTGGCGAATGTCGCCGCCATCTTGCAGCCGATGTGCCCGGATTTCCCCATTCCCATCACCACCACTTTGCCTTGGCAATGGAACATGGTGCGACAAGCACGGGAGAAGTTGTCATCGATATACTGGTCCAGATGGGCCAACCCGTCGCGTTCGATGGCGAGAACGTGTCTTCCCGCCTGTTGAAAATCGAAATCGGGCTGTTGTTCAACGTTGGACATAACTGTTAATCCTGACTATTTGGGTTATCCAATGAAACGAGTCGTGCGCCGCTAGTACAGCAAAAATAGCGTCGCAAGGTAAGCGATAAACATACACAGTAACAGCGCTCCGGCACCTTGTCCGATATGGCGTTTTTTCCGCAGGCAGAGCAGCAGACTGGCGCCCAGCATTACGCCGTAATCGCGTTGAAATGCCAAAGGATTCACTGCACCGGGAGAAAGCAACGCCGGGACGCCAAGTACGATAACCAGATTAAAGACGTTTGAACCAATCAGGTTACCCAGCGCGATATCGTCCTCAGCGTGCCCACGATGGCGGTGGCCAACTCTGGCAGGCTGGTGCCGATCGCCAGCACCGTCAACCCGATGGTCAACTCATCAATGGCGAAATGGCGTGCAATCACGGTTGCATTATCAATCACGATACGCGCTGCCATCGGCAGAATAATCAACCCCAGCAGCAGCCAGAGCACGGCAACCGTTTGGTTACCGTTGCGGCAACTCCGCCAACTGCTCGCGTGTCAGGCTGTCGCTGCCATCTTGCTGCGCCTGGCGCACCATACGCAGCATGAGCACGATCCAGGCGCCCGCCGCCGCGAGAAGAATGACGCCATCAAGCCGACTGAGATAGCCATTGTAAAGCACCCCGCCGCTGAGCAGCGTGATCAATAGCATGGGGATCAGTTCACGGCGCAGCAGATCGGAGCGGAAGGTCAACGGGCGGATTAGGGCCGCACTGACGAGGATCAACAAGATATTCGCGATATTCGAACCTAATACATTACCGACAGCCATGTCCGTTTGCTGGTTCAGCCCAGTGGTCACCGACACGGCCAACTCTGGCAGCGACGTGCCAATGCCAACAATCATCACGCCGATAATCAAAGGAGAAATGCCCCACACGCGGGCAAGAACGGCTGCGCCATAGACCAAACGATCAGTGCCATAAACCAAAAGAAATAAGCCAATAACCAGGAGAACTATCGCAAAAAGCATGCAGCGTCCTTTATTGAGGTATAATCACCGGTTCGTTAGGCATCAAACCGGTGCGCGGACGAATGTCGAGCAAAAATTGCATTGCATCGTAGAGGAGTAATTTTGACTGTCTGGGCAGAAAAAGTAAAACTTATGACAGCCGGATCCCGCCCTTTTCGGTAAGAATTGTCGGTAATATTTTGTAAAACTCGGGCTTTGCCTGAAACCTGCCGTTAAGCTTGATAGGAAATGCAACGGTCGTTGCACGTCATACACGTATAACAGCGACGATCGTCAAGGGGAGTGAGTGAAGGAAAAGATCGCATGAACCATGATGCTACTAATCTGGTTGAAATTCGTGGGCTCAATTTTTCGCGTGGCGAGCGGCCCATTTTCACCGATGTTTCATTAACCGTACCCAAAGGCAAGGTGACCGCCATTATGGGGCCCTCCGGTATTGGTAAAACCACGCTGCTGCGCCTGATTGGCGGCCAGCTCCAACCGGACAGTGGAGAGATCTGGTTTGACGGAGAGAATGTGCCAACGCTCTCCCGTTCCCGGCTGTATGACGTGCGCAAAAAGATGAGCATGTTGTTCCAGTCGGGTGCGCTGTTCACCGATCTTACCGTATTTGAGAACGTAGCCTGGCCGCTGCGTGAACATACCCAACTGCCAGAAGCGCTGTTGCGCAGCACGGTGCTGATGAAACTGGAAGCTGTGGGGTTGCGCGGCGCGGCCAATCTGATGCCCTCTGAGCTCTCGGGTGGGATGGCTCGCCGTGCCGCACTGGCCCGCGCCATCGCGCTCGATCCACAAATGATCATGTTCGATGAACCCTTTGTCGGTCAGGATCCGATCACCATGGGCGTGCTGGTCAAACTGATCGACGAATTGAACCATGCACTAGACGTCACGTGCATTGTGGTCTCTCATGATGTGCCGGAAGTGCTCAGCATCGCGGATTATGCCTATATCGTTGCCGATCAGCACATTGTCGCGCACGGCTCGGCGGCAGAGCTGCGCGCCAACACCGACCCTCGGGTGCGGCAATTTATTGACGGTATTGCCGATGGCCCCGTACCGTTTCGCTTTCCTGCTGGTGACTATAAAACCAGCCTGTTAGGCTCCGGGAGTTAATCAATTCATGCTACGAGAAGCATTGGCGTCGTTTGGACGCCAGGGAATCCGGACCGGTGCTGCCTTCGGTCGTGCCGGTTTCATGTTGTTTAATGCTCTGGTCGGCCGCCCTGAACTGCGCAAACAAGGGCCGCTGCTGCTCAAGCAACTGCACAGCGTCGGGGTTCAGTCGTTATTGATCATCCTGGTGTCTGGTCTCTTTATCGGTATGGTGCTGGGGCTGCAAGGGTATCTTGTGTTGACCACCTACAGCGCCGAGGCCAGCCTGGGCATGATGGTGGCGCTTTCTTTGCTGCGCGAGCTGGGGCCGGTAGTGACGGCGCTGTTGTTTGCTGGTCGCGCGGGATCGGCCCTGACGGCGGAGATCGGCCTGATGAAAGCCACTGAGCAGCTCTCCAGTATGGAGATGATGGCGGTGGACCCGTTGCGGCGCGTGGTTGCGCCACGTTTTTGGGCGGGTCTTATCAGCATGCCGCTGCTGACGATTATCTTCGTAGCGGTTGGCATCTGGGGCGGCGCGTTGGTTGGGGTTAGCTGGAAGGGCATCGACGATGGCTTCTTCTGGTCAGCGATGCAGGGCGCGGTCGAATGGCGCAAGGATTTGCTGAACTGCGTGATTAAAAGTGTGGTATTCGCGATTACCGTGACCTGGATTGCGTTGTTTAATGGCTGTGATGCGATCCCGACCTCAGAGGGGATCAGCCGCGCGACGACCCGCACGGTGGTACACTCGTCATTGGCGGTATTGGGATTGGATTTTGTGCTGACAGCACTGATGTTTGGGAACTGAGTCGATGCAAACGAAGCGAAGTAAAATCTGGGTTGGCGTATTCATGTTAATCGCCCTGGGCGCCATTATTTTTCTCTGTTTGAAAGTCGCCGACGTGAAGTCTATCGGCAGTGAACAGACTTATCGGCTGTATGCCAAGTTTGACAATATCGGCGGCCTGAAAGCGCGCTCTCCGATAAAAGTCGGTGGTGTCGTGATCGGTCGCGTTGCAGATATTTCGTTGGACACGAAGACCTACCTGCCGCGCGTTGCCATGGATATCCAACGCCGCTATGACCATATTCCTGACACCAGTTCGCTGGCAATCCGCACTTCCGGATTGCTCGGGGAGCAGTATCTGGCGCTGAATATCGGTTTTGAAGATGAAGAGATGGGAACCAAGATTCTCGCCGATGGCGGTGTGATCCAGGATACTAAATCCGCTATGGTGCTGGAGGACTTAATTGGCCAGTTCCTATATAAGAGCGGGGGCGATAGCACTGACAATACGGAAAATACGGAGCCTGTGCCGCAAAATGAGTCGGCATTGACACCAGCGCCGTCTGCCTCCGCGCCGGCCGCAGCACAATAATCAAGAGGACATCCGCATGTTAAAACGTTTACTGATGGTGGCACTGCTGGTTGTGGCACCTTTCGCCAACGCGGTGGATCAAACCAACCCTTACCGCTTGATGAATGATGCAGCGGAAAAAACCTTCACACGTTTGAAAAACGATCAGCCGAGTATCAAACAGGATCCGAACTACTTGCGCCAAATCGTGCAAGAAGAGCTGTTGCCGTATGTTCAGATTCGCTATGCGGGTGCGCTGGTGCTGGGTCGCTACTATAAAGAAGCCACTCCGGCGCAGCGTGATGCCTATTTCAAGGCGTTTGAAGCCTATTTGGCGCAGGCCTATGGTCAGGCGTTGGCGCTCTACCATGGACAAAACTACCAGATTCAACCTGAGCAACCGTTGGGTAGCGCTGACATCATTCCTATCCGCGTGACGATTATCGACAATGGCGGCCGACCGCCGGTGCGTCTGGATTTCCAATGGCGTAAAAACAGCCAAACCGGTAACTGGCAGGCCTATGACATGATCGCTGAAGGGGTGAGCATGATCACTACCAAGCAAAACGAATGGGCCGCCATTCTCCGTCAGCAAGGCGTTGATGGGTTGACAAAACAGCTGGAAGCCTCCGCGCGTCAGCCGATTACGCTGGAGCAGAAAAATGGCTGAGGCGCTGCGCTGGACGTCGCAAGACACGACGCTGGCGCTGTCCGGCGATTTGGATCGTGATTCGCTGTTGCCGTTTTGGCAGCAGCGTGAGGCGCTGTTAGCGGGCAAGCACGCGTTGGATATCTCCGCGCTGGAGCGGGTTGATTCGGCCGGATTGGCATTGCTCACACACCTCTACCAGCAGCAGAGCACTTCTCAGGCATCCTTTACGATTGTTGGCGCCAGTGAGCGGGTAAAAACGCTGATAGCGCTTTACAATCTCAACGACATTATTCCCGTCGTTTGATTTTTCCTTTACCTTTCCTGCGCATAGCTTCAAACCGCCCTCTTTGCACCTGCGAAGAGGGATTTCCTTGTTTAAGAAAACGGCGTATTCATCTAAGATACACGGCTGATAATCCTCCCCCTGAACACAGAATCGAGAGCGATGGAAAATAACGAGATCAAAGAGGTGCTGATGAAGGCATTGGCACTGCAAGAAGTCCATGTAACGGGCGATGGCAGCCACTTTCAGGTCGTCGCCGTGGGGGATATTTTTGCGGGTATGCGTCGTGTCAAGCAGCAGCAGACCGTATACGCGCCCTTGATGGAGTACATTGCGGACAACCGCATTCATGCGCTTTCCATCAAGGCCTATACACCGGAAGAATGGCAGCGCGATCGCAAGCTGAACGGTTTTTAAGCGATAGCAGTGCGTCCTGAAATACTTTTAGCAAGCTGAGAACCTTTAACTATGGATAAATTTCGTGTGCAGGGTCCTACCCGGCTTACTGGTGAAGTCACCATCTCCGGGGCGAAAAATGCCGCCCTGCCCATCCTGTTTGCGGCCCTGCTGGCGGAAGCGCCGGTAGAAATCCAAAATGTTCCCAAGCTGCGTGATATCGACACCACGATGAAGTTGCTCAGCCAGTTAGGGGCTCGTGTGACGCGTAATGGCTCGGTGCATGTGGATGCCCGTGACGTTAACGTGTTCTGCGCACCTTACGATCTGGTGAAAACCATGCGTGCCTCCATCTGGGCATTGGGGCCGCTGGTGGCGCGTTTCGGTCAGGGTCAGGTTTCACTGCCCGGCGGTTGCGCGATTGGCGCGCGCCCGGTTGATTTGCATATTACCGGGCTGGAACAGCTTGGTGCCAAGATCGTGCTGGAAGAGGGCTATGTCAAAGCCACTGTTGACGGACGTTTGCAGGGCGCGCACATCGTCATGGATAAAGTCAGCGTCGGGGCGACCGTCACCATCATGACGGCGGCAACGCTGGCAGAAGGCACCACCATTATCGAAAATGCCGCGCGTGAGCCGGAAATTGTTGATACGGCGGGCTTCCTGAACGCGATGGGGGCAAAAATTACCGGTGCGGGCAGCGACAAGATCGTTATCGAGGGCGTTGAGCGCCTGGGTGGCGGCGTTTACCGCGTGCTGCCGGACCGTATTGAAACCGGCACGTTCCTGGTGGCTGCTGCCGTATCGCGGGGCAGCATTGTGTGCCGTAACACTCGCCCGGATACGCTGGATGCCGTGTTGGCGAAATTGCGAGATGCAGGTGCCGATATCGAAGTGGGTGAAGACTGGATCAGCCTGGATATGCATGGCAAACGGCCAAAAGCGGTTACCGTGCGTACGTCTCCGCATCCCGGTTTCCCTACCGATATGCAAGCCCAGTTCAGCTTGTTGAATCTGGTAGCAGAAGGCACCGGTGTTATCACTGAAACCATCTTTGAAAACCGCTTTATGCACGTGCCGGAGCTGATTCGTATGGGGGTGCAGGCAGAGATTGAGAGCAACACCGTGATCTGCCACGGCGTTGCTACCCTTTCTGGTGCTCAGGTGATGGCAACCGATTTGCGTGCCTCTGCCAGCCTGGTGTTGGCGGGCTGTATCGCAGAAGGTACAACCCTCGTCGATCGTATCTACCACATCGATCGTGGTTATGAGCGCATTGAAGACAAACTGCGTGGGCTGGGTGCGAACATCGAACGTGTGAGCGGCAACGACGCATAATCATGTTTCAGTATGAGCAGCAGTGATGCTGCTCATACTGGCAACGTTAACTCTCCGGAAACTCCTGAATCGTTACCGATAGCATCATCTCCTGATCGCCGTGGCGAATCGCGACCGGAACTGCTGTACCTGGGCGAATTTCAGCCACTTGATCTATGGTTTCAATGACGGAGACGGCGGGCTTGTTGTTCATGGTAAGCAGCACGTCGCCTTTTTTCATGCCACCTTTGTCTGCCGGGCCACCAGGTTCAACATTCATCACGATCACGCCTTGCAAGCGTTTATTGCCATCCAGCGTGCTATTGGGTGACAAGCCTTCCGCCTGTGCACCGTTAATGCCGATATAGCCGCGAATCACGCGACCATCACGAATCAGTTTTCCCATCACCTTGGTTGCCAGCGCTACCGGGATGGCGAAACCAATGCCTTCCGGTGTTTCTCCGTCGCTGCCTTTATCAAAGGTCAGGGTGTTGATGCCGACCAGTTCGCCCAGCGTGTTGACCAGCGCACCGCCAGAGTTGCCGTGGTTGATAGAGGCATCCGTTTGCAGAAAGTTTTGCCGCCCGCCAAAGCTGGAGCCAGAACCATCCATCAGGCTCAATCCCACACGTCCGGTGGCGCTGATAATGCCTTGGGTGACGGTTTGTCCCAGGTTATAAGGGTTACCGATAGCCAGTACCACATCGCCGATATGAGCGGTGCGTTTCTCGTTAATGGTGATAACGGGCAGATTAGAGGCTTCCACTTTCACCACGGCCAGATCGGTCAGCTTGTCCGTGCCGATCACGCTTGCCTCATAGACGCGGCCGTCCTGTAATGAGATAACCAACTGCGCGATATTGTTGATCACGTGATTATTAGTAAGCACATACCCTTTTTCGCTCATGATTACGCCAGAGCCGAGCAGGCGAATATTCAGTTCCCCGTTGTTCTCGCTGGTCGATTCTCGGCTATAGACGTTAACCACCGCAGGTGCGGCGCGGCGAACGGCCTGATTGTAGCTCAGCGGCGCATCTTCGCTCTGTATACTGTGTGAGGCAGGAAACAGTGCGGTATTTGACCGTAGCAACGGCATGATCGCGAGCAGAATTCCAGCCACGATCACACCAATAATGGCGGAGCGAAAGAGTTTTGCGAGCATAAAACGTACAGGGAAATGGATAGGTAGACGGAGGATAACATGAGTTTACCGGACACGGCATGTACCGTGTCCGATTTTATGGTATTGAAGCAATATCTCGTTTAGCGCAACAGCAAGTAAATCGTTTCTTCGCCACGTACCACGTTCAGCGCCAGCACGCTGGGTTTGCTTTCCAGAATTTTGCGCAACTGGGTGATGTTTTCTACCCGCTCACGGTTAACGCCGATAATGATGTCGCCCTTCTGCAAGCCCACTTGTGCTGCCGGTGTGTCTTTGGTGACTTCTTCGATCTGTACCCCTTTGCTGCCATCTTGGGTCTGGCCGTTCGCCAGCGATGCGCCCTGCAAGGCCGGAGAGAGGCTCTCCGCGCTGGCGGCGGCAGAGGTGTTGTTATCGAGAACCACGGAGAGCTCCAGCGGTTTGCCTTCGCGCAGCAGGACAATCTTCACCGTTTTACCCGGCGCTGTGGTGCCGATTTTGGCACGCAGTTCAGTAAAGCTATTGATGGGTTTACCGTCCAGCGATGTCAGCACATCACCAGCCTTGATTCCCGCCTTGGCCGCCGCGGATTTCGGTAACACTTCGCTGACAAAGGCACCGCGTTGCGCTTCCACCTTGAAGGCTTTCGCCATGTCAGCGGTCATTTCGCTGCCTTTGATACCTAACAGGCCGCGTTTTACTTCACCGAATTCGATAAGTTGCTGCGCCAGGTTTTGCGCCATGTTGCTGGGAATGGCAAAACCGATACCGATGTTACCGCCACCCGGTGCCAGAATCGCGGTGTTAATCCCGATCAGCTCACCTTTAAGGTTCACCAGCGCACCGCCGGAGTTACCCCGGTTGATGGAGGCATCGGTCTGGATAAAGTTTTCCAACCCTTCCAGATTCAGGCCGCTACGACCCAGCGCAGAGATGATGCCTGAGGTGGCCGTTTGGCCGAGACCGAACGGGTTACCGACGGCAACGGCGAAATCCCCGACGCGCAGTTGGTCAGAATCCGCCATTTTAACTTCTTGCAGATTCTTGGCATCGTTCAGTTGCAGCAGCGCGATGTCGCTTTGCTCATCGCGACCGAGCAGTTTAGCCTCATATTCCCGGCTGTCATTCAACTGTACGCGAATTTTGTCTGCGTTGTTGATAACGTGATTATTGGTCAGGACATACCCTTTAGCGGCATCAATAATCACGCCGGAACCGAGGCCTTCAAAGGGGCGACTGTTTTGTTTTCCCGAAGGGGCATTCGGGCCAAAGAAGAATTTGAATTCTTCTGGCACGCGTCGGCGCTGTGTTTGCGTACCTTCCACATGCACGCTGACCACCGCAGGCAGCACCTTTTCCAACATCGGTGCCAGACTGGGTAACTGTTGACCCTCCACTACGGCGGGCAGGGCGGCGTGCGCAGCAGGAAGCGATGACAATGCGAGACTCATGCTTACTGCCAGTGCGCTGAATAATAATGATTTTTTCTTCATTTGAAGTTATCTCTCACAACCTGCGAACCATCGACAGAATGTCAATTATGAATAAAATGATGATATATAAACTTAAACGGCTGGTGAAGAGTCGACCAGCGAATAACGTGTAAAGTTCACTGTTCTTTCGTCAAGGGAGTGTAACTATCGTCAAAGCTGTTCAGGGAAGGGAAATACAGGGCGTAAGCTGCGTGAAGGATTTTGCCCTTCACGCAGGAGAGAACAGAGTGATTATTTGCGCAGAGGGCGTTCGCCGCGCAGCAGTCCGGATGCGCCGTCTGAATAATCGCGTGGTGGCATATCCACCGGTGCTTGATCGTTGTCGGCTTCCGCTTCGGTTAAACGATAGCGGAACGGGTTTTCCTGTACTGGCAAATCGGGCAGCAAGTTGCTGGAGCTTTTCGCCATATGTTGATACAGCTGGCGATAATCTTTCGCCATGTTATCCAGCAGTTCGGTGCTACGCGCAAAGTGACCCACCAACTCCTGACGGTAGGTTTCCAGTTCCGTTTTGCTCTTTTCCAACTCGCTTTGCAGCGCTTGCTGCTGCCGCAGTGTACGGTTGCCAAAGCGCATGGCGACAGCACCGATGATGATGCCGACAACTAATCCTATTAGCGCATACTCCCAAGTCATAAAGACACCTCTTTCGACGTCGTTGTCCCGTAGGGTTTTTTCACTTCATAATAGCCACTATAACCGCTAACGCCGCCCGAGTGGAGCCCCGAAACGCGACGCTGTAAGGTAATTGGGATCTCTTTCAGGTGATATCATGGAAAAATGCGACGATCGCGGAGCGAATCGCCGGTAACGGGCGATAAAACACGACTAACTTTTTTCGGGAAATGACGGATGAATGGAGAACCAGAGATGATACAACCGACAACCCTGCCGCTTGCTGGGCCATTGGCACACTATCGACAGGCAGTGGCTGCGGGAGAGTATCAGCCTGATGACGTTCAACTGCAAACGGTTAGCGCGCTACAAGGCATTTATCAGACTCTGATGGCGCGTGCAACGACGCAGGACACTCCCTCTGTCGGGCGGCTTACCCGCTGGCGACACTGGCTGGGACTGGCGGATAAAACGCCCGCGACGCCAGTGCAGGGGCTTTATATGTGGGGCGGCGTTGGGCGGGGTAAAACCTGGCTGATGGATCTGTTTTATCAGAGCCTGCCAACAGAACGTAAGCTGCGTCTGCATTTCCACCGTTTTATGCTGCGTGTGCATGAGGAACTGAATCAGCTACAGGGGCAGCCGAATCCCTTGGAGCAGGTGGCTGATGGGTTCAAGGCGCAGACTGATGTGCTGTGTTTTGATGAGTTTTTCGTCACGGATATCACCGATGCTATGTTGCTGGCGGAACTGCTGCGTGCCTTGTTCGCCCGCGGGGTCACGTTGGTGGCCACCTCGAACATCCCTCCGGATAACCTCTATCGTAACGGCTTGCAACGTAGCCGTTTCTTGCCGGCCATCGATCTGATCAAGCAGTACTGCGAGGTGCGTAATGTGGATGCCGGTATCGATTACCGTCTGCGCACGCTAACGCAGGCGCACCTTTACCTGACACCGCTGTCATCCGAGACAGAAACCGCGATGCGCCAGATGTTCTCGCGCTTGTCTGGCCGGGCATTCGCCGCGCTGGGGCCGGTGCTGGAGGTTAATCACCGGCCTTTGCCGACGCTCAGTGCCGGTGATGGCGTGCTGGCTGTCGATTTTGCCACGCTGTGTGTTGATGCGCGCAGCCAGAATGACTACATCGCGCTGTCGCGCCTTTATCACACAGTACTGTTGCACAATGTGACAGTGATGGGAACAAAGGAGGAAAATGCGGCACGTCGATTTATGGCGCTGGTGGATGAGTTCTACGAGCGGCGGGTCAAGCTGGTGATTGCGGCACAAACGTCGATGTTCGAGCTTTATCAGGGCGAGCACCTGAAATTCGAATATCAGCGCTGCCCGTCACGTCTGCAAGAGATGCAAAGTGAAGAATATCTGAGCCAGCCGCACCTTGCTTAAGTGGCCGGCGGGTAATTTATCGCGCGCTCAGTGGAAAAGGGGTCGATCTTTGCTATCGATTTCTCTATAATATTACGACCCCACGTTACAACAACGTTTTTTTCCCGAAACGTTAATCGCGCCGGCATGGCTATTCGAAGGGGTAGGTTTGCTGGACTAGATGCCGTGTGAACCTCGACACTTTATTTCTGAACTTATTGAAGTGTTTGGGTATTCACCAACGTGTAACTTAAATTGGGTAAGCTTTTAATGAAAACTTTTACAGCTAAACCAGAAACCGTCAAACGCGACTGGTATGTTGTTGACGCGACTGGTAAAACTCTGGGCCGCCTGGCTACTGAACTGGCTCGCCGTCTGCGTGGTAAGCATAAAGCGGAATACACCCCGCACGTCGATACCGGTGATTACATCATCGTTCTGAACGCTGACAAAGTTGCTGTAACCGGCAACAAGCGTAACGACAAGATTTACTATCACCACACCGGCCACATCGGTGGTATCAAGCAAGCGACCTTTGAAGAGATAATTGCCCGCCGTCCTGAGCGTGTGATTGAAATCGCGGTTAAAGGCATGCTGCCGAAGGGCCCGCTGGGTCGTGCTATGTACCGTAAACTGAAAGTTTACGCAGGTAACGAGCACAACCACGCGGCACAGCAACCGCAAGTTCTGGACATTTAATCGGGATTATAGGCAATGGCTGAAAATCAATACTACGGCACTGGTCGCCGCAAAAGCTCCGCCGCTCGCGTGTTCATCAAACCAGGCAACGGTAACATCGTTATCAACCAGCGCAGCCTGGAACAGTACTTCGGTCGCGAAACTGCCCGCATGGTAGTTCGTCAGCCGCTGGAACTGGTCGACATGGTTGGCAAACTGGATCTGTACATCACCGTTAAAGGTGGTGGTATTTCCGGTCAAGCGGGTGCCATTCGTCATGGTATCACCCGTGCGCTGATGGAGTATGACGAGTCTCTGCGTTCTGAACTGCGTAAAGCGGGCTTCGTTACTCGTGACGCACGTGAAGTTGAACGTAAGAAAGTTGGTCTGCGTAAAGCACGTCGCCGTCCGCAGTACTCCAAACGTTAATTTCTGGCGTTTATCGCTGCAAATCAACTTAAGAAACCCGGTGCGAACACCGGGTTTTTTGCCTTACGCGCGTGTTCTGTACCTCGTTCTGCCTGTATTTTATGCTTCAAGATGAAAAAATAATCTTATTTTTCTGATTGTTAACAATGAAATTGCGCTTCTTTCCCCACAGAACGCACAAAATCTGATAAACTGTTTGCCGATTTTGTGCCTGTATGCCAGCCGGTAATTTTCCCGAATGTTGATGCCGCCAGACGTTTTTCTTGTGGACATTCACGTACAGTGAGTCCGGGCTATGCAGGATAGCGCCGTTTAGTTATTAGTCGTATTTCTCGATAAACTTGGAGGTTTTCATGGCTGTCGCTGCCAACAAACGTTCGGTGATGACGCTGTTTTCTGGTCCGTCCGACATTTTTAGCCATCAGGTTCGCATTGTTTTGGCGGAAAAGGGCGTGAGTGTCGAGATTGAGCAGGTGGATATGGATAACCTGCCGCAGGATCTTATTGACCTCAATCCGTACGGTTCTGTTCCGACGTTAGTCGATCGTGAACTGACGCTTTATGAGTCCCGTATCATCATGGAATATCTGGATGAGCGTTTCCCCCATCCTCCGTTGATGCCGGTTTATCCGGTCGCTCGTGGCACCAGCCGCCTGATGATGCACCGTATCGAATCTGATTGGTATTCCCTCCTGAAAAAAATCATGCAGGGGAATGCGCAAGAAGCGGATGCTGCTCGTAAACAACTGCGCGAAGAGTTGCTGGCCGTTGCGCCAGTGTTCAATGAAGCGCCTTATTTCATGAGCGAAGAGTTCAGCCTGGTCGATTGCTATCTGGCACCGCTGCTGTGGCGGTTACCCCTGCTGGGCATCGAATTGACCGGTGCAGGCGCGAAAGAGCTGAAAGGTTACATGACGCGCGTCTTCGAGCGTGATGCCTTTTTGGCATCCTTGACCGAAGCTGAGCGTGAAATCCGTTTGCACACCCGAGGTTAAATCAGTATGGCGTTGTCTCAACTATCTCCGCGCCGTCCGTATCTGTTGCGGGCTTTTTATGATTGGCTGCTGGATAATCAATTAACGCCGCATTTGGTGGTTGATGTATCGCTGCCGGGCGTGATGGTGCCAATGGAGTTCGCCCGTGACGGGCAGATAGTACTTAACATCGCGCAGCGCGCTGTGGGCGGCCTGGAGTTGGCGGATGACAGTGTGCGTTTCAACGCTCGCTTTGGTGGTGTGCCGCGTCAGGTCTATGTACCTATGGCTGCGGTGCTGGCCATATACGCCCGTGAGAATGGCGCTGGCACCATGTTTGAGCCGGAACCAGCCTATGAGCTGGATAACCTGACGGATGCGCAGGGTGAAGCATTGACGCCCGGGGTGGTGATGTCGGTTGTGGATAACGGGCAGCAAGATAACGTGACAGACGCGAATCCGCCTGATGACGATCCGCCACCGGCCCCGCGCGGTGGGCGACCATCGCTGCGCGTGGTGAAATAACCATATTCACAGAAAAGGGGCAAACGTGGGCTTTGCCCCTTTTTTATGGCAAAAAAGAGTGTTCAACCGATTGCAGCAGGAGGCAGTAATGAAGGTGGCCAAAGGCCAGTGCCTATGCGGCGCAGTGACTATCGAGGTGCCGGGGGAATGCGTGCATGATGTTAGCGTATGCCATTGCAACATGTGCCGCCAATGGAGTGGCGGGCCGCTGTTGGCCGTAGAGTGCAAGCAAGGGCTTGTTATGCATGGGGAAGAGAATGTCACGCATTACTGTTCGTCGGAATGGGCCGAACGTACCTTCTGCCGGGTTTGCGGCACGCATCTCTATTACCTGTTGCTGGAAACGCAGACGTATGAGCTGTCTGCGGGGATATTCCCTGACGATCGCAAACGGTTGGTGAGCCAGATTTATGTTGAAAGCAAACCGGGTTTTTATGATTTCGCTCAGCGAACCCCCATGCTGACGGAGCAGGACATTCTTGAGCAATTCAACGGCAGTTGAGCTATCAGCATATTGCGCTCAAGAAAAAGGCGGCTTGCGCCGCCTTAATTGATTATCGTTGCCGATTACACTTCCAGATAATTCATGATGCCATCTGCAGCCTTGCGGCCTTCTGCGATGGCGGTCACCACCAGATCGGAACCGCGCACCGCATCGCCACCAGCGAAGATTTTCGGGTTGCTGGTCTTGAAAGCGCTTTCGCTCTGCTCGGGCGCCACGATGCGGCCCTGGCTATCCAGTTCCACGCCGTGTTTCGCCAGCCAGTCCATCTTGTGCGGGCGGAAACCAAACGCCATGATTACCGCGTCTGCTTCCAGCACATGCTCGGAACCTTCGACGATTTCAGGACGACGACGGCCGTTAGCATCCGGTGCACCCAGTTCGGTGCGCGCCATTCTTACGCCACAGGCTTTACCGGCACCGTTAATTTCGATGCTGAGCGGTTGTAGGTTGAACAGAAATTCCACGCCCTCTTCGCGTGCGTTTTTCACTTCACGTTTGGAGCCAGGCATGTTGACTTCATCACGACGGTAGGCACAGGTAACGTGCGTTGCGCCATGGCGCAACGAGGTACGCACGCAGTCCATCGCGGTATCGCCGCCACCCAGTACCACCACGCGCTTGCCGCTCATGTCGGTATAGGGTTCATCCGGTGCGTTTTCAAAGCCCATCAACTGCTTAGTGTTGGCAATCAGGAACGGCAGTGCGTCATACACGCCCGGTGCGTCCTCATTTTCCAACCCGCCGCGCATGGATTGATAGGTTCCGACACCCAGGAATACCGCGTCGTAGTCGGCGAGCAGCGTCTCCAGCGCGATGTCTTTGCCAATCTCGGTGTTGAGCTGGAACTCGATGCCCATCTCACTGAAGATTTCACGGCGCTTGATCATCACCTCTTTTTCCAGCTTGAATGCCGGAATACCGAAGGTCAGCAAACCGCCGATTTCAGGATGGCGATCGAACACCACAGCCTGTACACCGTTACGCGCCAGCACGTCGGCACAGGCCAGGCCCGCCGGGCCTGCACCCACGATGGCGACACGCTTGCCGGTGGGTTTCACGTGTGACAGGTTCGGCTTCCATCCCATTTCGATCGCTTTATCATTGATATAGCGTTCGATATTGCCGATAGTGACCGCGCCGAACTCCGCATTGATCGTACAGGAACCTTCGCACAGTCTGTCCTGCGGGCAAACGCGGCCGCACACTTCTGGCAGACTGTTGGTCTGGTGTGACAGCTCAGCCGCTTCGATAATGCGCCCTTCGTTCGCTAGTTTCAGCCAGTTGGGAATGTAGTTATGTACCGGGCACTTCCATTCGCAATAGGGATTACCGCAGGCGAGGCAGCGGTCTGCCTGCGCCTTGGATTGGCTTTCGGAAAAGGGTTCGTAGATTTCTACGAACTCGATTTTGCGAATTTTTAACGGCTTCTTCGGCGGATCAACACGCTGTAAGTCGATAAATTGATAAACGTTCTGACTCATAATGCCCTCTTACTGCGCCTGAACCCGCAATTCGGCTGCGGAACGACTACGATGCCCTAATAATGCCTTCACATCACTCGACTTGGGTTTCACCAGTGCGAAACGCGATGCCCAGACCGGCCAGTTAGCGAGAATCTCTTCACCGCGTTGCGAGCCCGTGTGTTGCACGTGCTCGGTAATCAGGCCGCGCAGGTGCTCTTCGTGAATCGCCAGATCGTCGACCGACAGCACTTCCACCAGCTCAGGGTTGACGCGTTTGCGGAACTCGCCGTCTTCATCCAGCACGTAGGCGAAACCGCCGGTCATGCCCGAGCCAAAGTTGACGCCGGTGCGGCCCAGCACGCAGACGATACCGCCCGTCATGTATTCACAGCCGTTGTCGCCTACGCCTTCCACAACGGTGATGGCACCGGAGTTACGCACGCCGAAACGTTCGCCTGCGCGACCGGCGGCAAACAGCTTGCCGCCGGTCGCACCGTACAGACAGGTGTTGCCGATAATGCTCGCCTCATGGCTGCGGAACGCGGAGCCGACCGGCGGGTGCACGGAGATGCAGCCGCCTGCCATACCTTTGCCCACATAGTCGTTGGCATCCCCGGTCAGCGTCAGTTCGACGCCGCCAGCATTCCATACGCCAAAGCTCTGTCCGGCGGTGCCGGAGAAGTTGGCTTTGATCGGATCGCTTGCCAGCCCTTGATCGCCGTGCTGAGCGGCGATGGCACCGGACAGCGTTGCGCCGACGGAACGATCGGTATTGCGGATATCAAAGTAGAGCGCTTTGCTCTGTTTCGCCGCGATGTGCGGCTGTGCCTGAGACAGCAGCGCCTTGTTCAATAAACCTTCATCGAACGGCGGGTTGCTCTCGGTGCAGTACAGCGCTTTACCCGGCTGCGGCTGCGCGGTTTGCAGAAACGCAGAGAGATCCAGTTTGTTCTGTTTGGCGGTGAACCCATCCAACTCCACCAGCAGGTCGGTACGACCAATCAGCTCCACAAGTTTGCTGATACCCAGTTCCGCCATCAGCTCGCGGGTTTCCCGCGCGATGAAGTTGAAGTAGTTGATCACGCGTTCTGGCAGGCCGTGGTAGTGATCGCGGCGCAGCTTGTCGTCCTGCGTCGCAACGCCGGTGGCGCAGTTGTTCAGGTGGCAAATACGCAGGTATTTACAGCCGAGCGCCACCATCGGGCCAGTACCAAAGCCGAAGCTTTCTGCACCCAGAATCGCCGCTTTGATAATATCAACGCCGGTTTTCAGCCCGCCATCCACTTGCAGGCGAATTTTGTGGCGCAAACCGTTAGCGACCAGCGCCTGCTGGGTTTCCACCAGCCCCAGCTCCCACGGACAACCGGCGTATTTCACCGAGGTCAGCGGGCTGGCACCGGTGCCGCCGTCGTAACCGGCGATGGTGATCAGGTCGGCATAAGCTTTGGCAACGCCGGTGGCGATGGTGCCTACGCCCGGTTCGGAAACCAGCTTGACCGAGATCATCGCTTTTGGGTTGATCTGTTTCAGGTCGAAAATCAGCTGAGCCAAATCTTCGATAGAGTAAATATCATGATGCGGCGGTGGCGAAATCAGCGTCACACCCGGCACTGAGTAGCGCAGTCTGGCGATGTAGGGCGTAACCTTATCACCCGGCAACTGACCGCCTTCACCCGGCTTGGCCCCTTGTGCCACTTTAATCTGAATCACATCGGCGTTGACCAGATAGGCCGGTGTGACACCGAAGCGACCCGATGCCACCTGCTTGATACGTGACACTTTGTTGGTGCCGTAACGCGCAGGGTCTTCACCGCCTTCGCCGGAGTTGGAGTAGCCGCCCAGCGTGTTCATCGCTTCTGCCAGCGACTCATGGGCTTCCGGGCTCAACGCACCGATAGACATGGCCGCCGTGTCAAAGCGTTTAAACAGCTCGCTGGAGGGCTCAACGTCATCAACCGGGATAGCTGCGCCTCCCTGCGGTTTAATCGCCAGGAGGTCGCGCAGCGTTGCGACAGGGCGCTCGTTGACGTGTTTGGCGTACTGCTGGTAGTCGCTGTACTCACCGCTTTTCACGGCTTGTTGCAAGGTATTGACCACATCCGGGTTGTAGGCGTGGTATTCCCCGCCGTACACGAACTTCAGCAGGCCGCCCTGTTCCAGCGTTTTACGCTTCAGCCAGGCGCGTTTTGCCAGGTTTTGCAGATCCTGCTCGAAATCGCTGAAGTTAGCCCCGCCGATGCGGCTCACCACGCCGTGGAGGCTGAGTGCTGACACCTCTTGGTGCAGGCCCACCGCTTCAAACAGCTTGGAGCAACGGTACGACGCAACCGTAGAAATGCCCATTTTGGACATGATCTTGTACAGCCCTTTGTTGATGCCGTTGCGGTAGTTGAGCATTACGGTGCAGTAGGGCTTCTCAATGGTGTGGTTATCCACCAGTCGTGCCAATGACTCATACGCCAGATACGGATAGATAGCCGTAGCGCCGAAGCCGAGCAGCACAGCAAAGTGATGCGGGTCGCGGGCGCTGGCGGTTTCGACAATCAGGTTGGCGTCGCAGCGCAGGCTCTTTTCTACCAGACGATGCTGAATGGCACCCACTGCCATCGGTGCCGGAACCGGCAAACGGTGTTCGCTAATGGCGCGATCCGAAAGAACCAGCAACACGGCCCCTTCACGCACTTTGCGCTCAGCTTCTTCACACAGTGCTTCAACGGTTTGCTGCAACGATTTCTCGCGCGGATCGAAGGTCAGATCCAGCGTTTCAGCGCGGTAGTGCTGCTGATCTTGCGCTAACAGCTGGGTAAAGTCAGAGTACAGCAGGATCGGCGACTTGAAGCTCAAGCGGTGCGCCTGGCCTTCAGCTTCACAAAATACGTTCATTTCGCGGCCAATACAGGTCGCCAATGACATCACGTGTGCTTCACGCAGCGGGTCGATGGGCGGGTTAGTTACTTGTGCAAACTGCTGACGGAAATAGTCGTAAATGATACGTGGGCGGCTGGAGAGCACGGCAAACGGGGTGTCGTCCCCCATTGAACCGGTCGCTTCCTGACCGTTTTCACCCAGTACGCGCAGGATTTGGTCCAGCTCTTCACTGCTGTAGCCGAACTGCTTCTGGTAAGTTTCCAGCAGGTTGTCATCCAGCTTGCGGCTGCCGACCTGATCGTCCGGCAGCTCTTCGAACGGCACCAGACGCTTAACGTTTCTTTCCATCCACTCTTTATACGGGTGGCGGCTTTTAAGATCGTTATCGGTTTCGTTGGAGTGCAGAATGCGGCCTTCGAGGGTATCGATAACCATCAGTTCGCCGGGGCCAACGCGGCCTTTTTCCACCACTTCATCCGGCTGATAATCCCAAATTCCCACTTCGGAGGCGCAGGTGATCAACTTGTCTTTGGTAATGACATAGCGCGCCGGACGCAGGCCGTTACGGTCCAGGTTACAGGCCGCATAGCGGCCATCGGACATTACGATGCCCGCCGGGCCATCCCACGGCTCCATGTGCATGGAGTTGAAGTCAAAGAACGAACGCAGTTCCGGGTCCATGTCCGGGTTGTTCTGCCAGGCTGGCGGCACCAGCAAGCGCATGGCGCGCACGATATCCATCCCGCCGCTCAGGAACAGTTCCAGCATGTTATCCAGCGAGCTGGAGTCAGAGCCGGTTTCGTTGACGAACGGCGCGGCGTCTTGCAGATCGGGGATCAGCGGCGTTTTGAATTTGTACGCACGCGCCCGTGCCCATTGACGGTTACCGGCGATGGTGTTGATTTCGCCGTTGTGCGCCAGATAGCGGAACGGCTGCGCCAGCGGCCAACGCGGCACAGTATTGGTGGAGAAACGTTGGTGGAACAGGCAGATGGCTGATTCCAGACGTAAGTCCGCCAGGTCCAGGTAAAAACGCGGCAGATCCGCCGGCATACACAGACCTTTATAGATGTTGATCAGGTTGGAGAAGCTACAAACGTAGAACTCTTTATCCTGAATACGCTTTTCGATACGGCGGCGCGCCATGAACAGGCGGCGTGCCATATCGCGCAGCAGCCATCCCGCCGGGGCGTTGACAAAAATCTGTTCAATGCGCGGCAGCGAGGAGAGAGCGATTTCACCGAGTATGTCCGGATTGGTGGGCACTTCACGCCATCCCAGCACGGACAAGGTTTCATTTTGCAGCTCTTCTTCCACAATGCGACGCGACGCGCGGGCCAGATCTTCGTCCTGATTCAGGAACATCATGCCCACAGCGTAGTTCTTCGCCAACCGCCAGCCGTGCTCTTCGGCCACCAGTCGGTAGAAACGATCGGGTTTTTGTAATAACAAGCCGCAGCCGTCGCCGGTCTTGCCGTCAGCAAGGATCGCGCCACGGTGCTGCATGCGGGCCAGTGCGTGAATCGCAGTACGCACGACCTTATGGCTCGGTTCACCTTCTATATGGGCGATTAATCCGAAACCACAGTTGTCTCTCTCTTGGGATGCATCGTACAACATATCTCAGTGAACCTCCCCAGGCTCTGTGTGACTCTCACAACCTACTTCGTTCGGCACCGTGGCGTTGAACGATGGCGGATGACGGGGTCGCGCATTCTGCCGTTCTCTTCTCTTCGGCCTCTCGTGACGGTCTTACAAGTGGACTATGACTTGCTTTAAGAGGGAGTCTTTCTTTTCTAACTGCATAAAATATGACGAGTCGCGGACTCGTCGGGAAAGCTTCCAGCGGACTCCCAAATTAGTGAGAAAGCCAGTTCAGGTCAAATATCAATGCAAAATGTGCGATTAAGGGATGGTTTTTAGTTATGATTATGAAAATAAATGATTTTTTTGAAAAAACTCCGTTGGGCCGCACATTGGCTGCCGAATGAAGTGTGAGCTGTATCACTATGCAAAAGCGTGAACATCTCGTCACCCTGCTGCGTTATCTCTTAACATTATAGAATATTCTGCTGTATATATCCACTTTTATATTTAATGAAACTCTTTTTAAGTAATGCTTCATCTTTTTTTCATGAAGCGCGCGTAAGGGATTAGAAACTTTAATCAGTGTGAATGTGAGTTTATTTTCACTAAAAGCGAATAAAAATTCATTTCATTGGGATGTGCGTGATTGATCGCGGTCATCGCGAACGCAGGAAGAGAAGGGTAGTCTGCTTTCCCTCGGGGGGTAGGTTAGAATATGCAATTGCAAAAATTAATCAATATGTTCGGCGGGGATTTGCAACGTCGTTATAGGGAAAAGATTCACAAGCTGACGCTGCACGGCGGATTTAACTGCCCAAACAGGGATGGCACGCTCGTGCGTGGCGGTTGCACGTTCTGTAATGTGGCCTCTTTTACCGATGAAGCCATGCAGGCGCCAAAGCATCGCACAGCAACTGAACACGCAGGCGGGCAAGGTCAATCGCGCCAAGCGCTATCTGGCCTATTTTCAGGCCTATACCAGCACCTACGGTGAAGTGCAGATGCTGGACCGGCTTTATCAGGAAGCCTTGCAACAAGCGGAGATTGTGGGGCTGTGCGTGGGAATGCGCCCCCGATTGTGTACCGGACAGCGTATTGGATCTGTTGGCGGGCTACCATGCGCAAGGGTATGAGGTATGGCTAGAGCTGGGCCTACAGAGCGCCTGGGATAAAACGCTGCACCGCATCAATCGCGGGCATGACTTCGCCTGCTATCAGGAAACGGTGAAGCGTGCACACTAGCGCGGCCTGCGCGTCTGCTGCCACCTGATTGTCGGGTTGCCCGGTGAGAATGCCGATCACTGCATGACGACGCTGCAACGCGTGGTGGACACCGGCGTTGAGGGCATCAAGCTTCACCCGCTGCACATCGTTGACGGCAGTATCATGGCCAAGGCCTGGCGTGCCGGGCGACTCAATGAATTGCCGCTGGAAACTTATGTCGCCACGGCGGGCGAAATGATTCGCCATACACCGCCGCAGGTGGTGTTCCACCGCATTTCTGCCAGTGCCCGGCGCCCAACGCTGCTGGCGCCGCTATGGTGCGAAAACCGCTGGACCGGGATGATCGAGCTGGATTTATACCTTCAGGCACACGGGGTGCAAGGCTCTGCGCTCGGTCAGCCATATCAACCGGTTATCCTCGGGTAACGTGAACGTGTTGTGGTGATTGTCTCACCGCATAATGCGGCGTTTTACGTTATGATGGCGCGATGGATATCCAAGGGAATTCTTTATGAAGCAGATCCGGTTGTTGGCGCAGTACTACGTCGATTTGATGGTAAAGCTCGGGCTGGTGCGTTTTTCATTGTTGCTGGCCTCGGTGCTGGTGCTGCTGGCGATGGTCGTGCAGATAGCAGTGACGCTGCTGCTGACCGGCAAGGTTGAAGACATCGATGTGGTATGTTCGGTATTTTTCGGCCTGTTCATCACCCCCTGGGCGGTCTATTTCCTCTCCGTGGTGGTAGATCAGTTGGAGGAGTCGCGCCAACGCCTGTCCAAGCTGGTGGCGAAGCTTGAGGAGATGCGCCTGCGCGACCAGACGCTGAACGAGCAGCTAAAGGGCAATATCGCCCAGCTCAATCAGGAGATTGCCGATCGCGAAAAAGCGGAAGAGGCGCGCCTGATGATGCTAAGCAAGTTGAAAGAGGAGATCGCCGGACGCGAACAGGCGCAGGTGGAGCTGGAGCAGCAATCGGCATTGTTACGATCGTTCCTTGATGTCTCGCCGGATCTGGTTTACTACCATAATGAAAATAAAGAGTTCTCCGGCTGTAACCGCGCCATGGAGCTGTTGTTGGGACGCAGTCAGAAGCAACTGGTTGGCCTGACTCCAAAAGACGTTTACACGCCCGATGTAGCGGAAAAAGTGATGGAAACGGATGAGAAAGTTTTCCGTCACAACGTGTCGCTCACTTATGAACAGTGGCTGGTCTATCCCGACGGGCGTAAAGCCTGTTTTGAGCTGCGTAAGGTGCCTTTCTACGACAGAATGGGCAAACGACATGGGCTGATGGGTTTTGGACGCGATATAACCGAGCGTAAGCGCTATCAGGACGCGTTAGAGAACGCCAGCAGGGAGAAGACCACTTTTATCTCAACGATCAGCCACGAGCTTCGTACGCCGCTTAATGGCATTGTTGGCCTTAGTCGCATCCTGCTCGACACCCACCTTGATGCGGAACAAGAAAAATACCTCAAAACCCTGCATGTCAGCGCTATCACGTTGGGCAATATTTTTAATGACGTGATCGAGATGGACAAACAGGAGCGCCGTAAGGTGCAGTTGGATAATCAGCCCATTGATTTTATTGGCTTCCTGGCGGATTTGGAAAATCTTGGTGGCCTGCTGGCGCAGCCGAAAGGGTTGCAGCTGGTCGTTGAGCAGCATCCACCGTTGCCACAGCGAGTGATTACTGACGGCACGCGTCTGCGCCAAATCCTGTGGAACCTGCTCAGCAACGCGGCGAAGTTTACTCAGAAAGGGAACATCGTGGTGCGTGTCTGGCATGACTCGGGTAGCCAGTTGCGCTTTGATGTCGAAGACTCGGGCATGGGCATTCCCGAAGATGAGTTGGAGAAAATCTTCGCCATGTACTATCAGGTAAAAGACAAACATGGCGGTAAACCGGCGACCGGTACCGGCATTGGCCTGGCGGTGTCCAAGCGTCTGGCGCAGAACATGGGCGGCGATATTCATGTCACCAGCACGCAGGGCAAAGGTTCTTGCTTTACGCTTACCGTCACTGCCCCTGCGCTGGAAGATGAGGTGATAGTCGGCGGAGAGGATGAGTTACCGTTACCCGCGCTCAACGTGCTGCTGGTGGAAGACATCGAGCTGAACGTGGTGGTGGCGCGTTCTGTGTTGGAGAAGCTGGGCAGCAGCGTGGAAGTGGCGATGACCGGGCAGGAAGCGCTGACGATGTTCGATCCGGACGAGTTCGATCTGGTGCTGTTGGATATCCAACTACCGGATATGACCGGGCTGGACGTGGCGCGTGAGCTGCGCAAAAAATACGCCGGGCAAGATCTGCCGCCGCTGATTGCCTTAACGGCTAACGTGTTGCGAGATAAAAAAGAGTATCTCGATGCGGGCATGGACGATGTGCTGAGCAAGCCGCTGGCGGTGCCTGCGTTAACCGCTGTTATCAAACAATATTGGGACTATCAGGATGAACCCGAGCAGGATGTGACGGATGACGCTGTACAGGAACCGGTTCGAGAAGCGTTGCTTGATATTCCCATGTTGCAACAATATCTGGATCTGGTCGGGCCGTCGCTGATTCATCAGAGTCTTGCCATGTTTGAGCAGATGATGCCGGGCTACCTTGCCGTGCTGGATTCCAACATGACGGCGCGCGATCAGAAAGGCATCGCGGAAGAGGGACACAAAATCAAAGGTGCCGCAGGTTCTGTCGGGTTGCGCCATTTGCAACAGGTGGCGCAGCAAATCCAGACCACGACGCTGCCAGCCTGGTGGGATAACGTGCAGGAGTGGATTGACGAGCTGAAGCACGACTGGCAGCACGATATTGACGTGTTGAAAGCCTGGGTGGCGGAACAGGAGAAACGTGCCCGCAAATAGCGGGCACGTGCGAGCCCAATGCATTTTTTGCTGTGTAAACAGGATGGGCTGAGGGCGAGACGGATTTTTCGGGAGCCTAAAAAAAAATGACCCCGACCGAGGCCGGGGTGCGCGAATTATGCGCCAACACTAGGGAAACTATGCACCTGCTTGATAATTATCAGCAGTTTCAGTTAGCAGGTGCGAGTATTCGCAACATCGTAAGGTGACGAACCGTTCAAGCAACAAAATAGCAAATGCAGAAATCTTTGTTACAAGAATCATTAAAATGTGTGATGTAGATTAGTGTTTGTCAATCAAAAAATCAATTAGTTGATGTAATGAAATGAAGGAAAATATGATGAAACGAGTCGGCATCGTTCTGAGCGGTTGCGGCGTCTATGATGGCGCCGAAATTCACGAAGCAGTGCTGACGCTGCTTGCCGTCGGTCGCGCGGGTGCGCAGGCAATATGCTTTGCGCCAGATAAACCACAATTTCATGTGATTTGTCATCTGACGGGTGAGGTAACTCATGAAAATCGCAATATTTTAGTGGAGTCTGCGCGCATCGCCCGCGGAAAAATCCAGCCTTTGTCCCAGGCCGACGCCAACCAACCGGATGCGTTGATTGTTCCCGGCAGTTTTGGTGCGGCGAAGAATTTAAATGATTTCGCTACCGAAGGCGCGGCGTGTCAGGTTGACGAATCATTGGCATTACTCACACAAGAAATTTATAAGCAAAATAAACCAATTGGCTTTATTTGTATCGCCCCGGCGCTGTTGCCGAAACTGCTGGGTGAACCGGTGAGAGTTACAATTGGTAATGATATTGATACCGCAGAATGCATAGAAGAGATGGGTGGCATGCACATTGTTTGCCCGGTGGATAATATTGTCGTTGATGCACAACACAAAGTGGTGACGACGCCTGCCTACATGTTGGCGAACTCCATTAGCGAAGCGGCCAAAGGCATTGATAAACTGGTTGAACGTGTTTTGGGCTTTACCGAATGAGATGGGGTAGCAGAAAACGCGGTGTGATCCCCGGAATAAAACGTTGGGTGATACGCGGTGTTTTCTCGGTGCTTGGCCTGTGGCTGGCCGGGATTGTGTTGTTTGCGTTTGTGCCAGTGCCGTTTTCTGCCGTCATGGCAGAGCGGCGACTTCTCCTACGTTGCGCGCTCAAGCTGGGTGCCGATGGATGAGATCGCGCCCGTGATGGCGCTGGCGGTGATCGCCGCAGAAGATCAAAAATTTCCGGAGTACGCCGGGTTTGATATGGCTGCCATCCGGGCCGCGCTGGCGCACAATGAACGCGATGGCGCACGGGTGCGTGGTGGTTCGACGCTCTCACAGCAAATGGTGAAAAACCTCTTCCTGTGGGATGGACGCAGTTGGCTACGTAAAGGTCTGGAAGCCGGTATTACGGTGGGCGTTGAGCTGGTATGGACCAAACGGCGTATTTTGACGGTCTATTTGAACATTGTGGAGTTTGGACCGGGCATTTTTGGCGTACAGCAGGCGGCGAAGCATTTCTTCAACAAACCCGCGAGTCGTTTGACGGCGGGTGAAGAGGCGCTGCTGGCGGCGGTGCTGCCAAACCCGATTCGCTTTCGGGTTAATGCGCCTTCACGCTATGTGAGCCAACGCCAGCAGTGGATATTGCGTCAAATGTCCCAGATAGGGGGCGAAAAGTTTCTGCGGACTAACGGGCTGCGTTGAAGGCTGATTTGGCCTTTGCCATTCGTGAGTCTGACTATCGTCGAAAGGGGAAGTTATGCAGGTGGGGATGTTTAACAGGCTGGCAAGCGTATGTGCGCTGATGTTGTGGGTTATTGGCGGTGTCGTGATGCAGGCACAGGCACAGGCACAGGCACAGGCACAGGAACGTCGTGATGGTCCTTATGCCTTTCTTCAGCAATCGGTTCTGATGACGGTCAAGCAGCAACTGCGACAGGGTTCGGAGAAACCCCAAACGCGGCTTGCTTACACCGAACTTATCGCTCAGGCAGAAAAAGCGCTCAACAAACCGAATCCCAGTGTGACGGAAAAGGGAATGACGCCACCCAGTGGCTCTAAACACGATTATATGAGCCTCAGCGTCTACTGGTGGCCCGATAAATCTAATGGATTGCCTTGGGTGCGCCGTGACGGCGTTATAAACCCCGTCAGCAAGAGTGATGACATCGACGGCGTTCGATTGGAGGATTTTACCGAGCAGGTTTACACACTGACGTTGGCCTGGTACTTCTCCGATAACGCCGCCTATGCCGATAAGGCCGTTTCACTGATTCGCACCTGGTTCCTCAATCCTGAAACCCGTATGAACCCCAATCTTGATTTTGCTTAGGGCGTACCCGGTATTGCGCCGGGACGCGGTGCGGGGGTGCTTGACGGGCGTTACTTCTCCACCCGTATTGTCGATGCGCTCATTATGCTGCGCGATTACAAGGGATGGACAAAAGAGGATGACGCACAGATGCATGAGTGGATGACGGCGTATCTGGAGTGGTTACAGGCCAGCAAGCTGGCGAAACGGGAATCGGAAGCGAAGAACAACCACGGTAGCTGGTACGCTGCACAGGTGGCCGGTATCGCCTGGTATCTCGATAAAAAAGACGTCGTCTCTGCGATAGCGGCGCTGCAACGCACCAAGCTGAATCATCAGATCCAAGATGACGGCGCACAGCCGGAAGAGCTTTCCCGTACTCGCTCCTTCCACTACAGCTATTTCAACCTGCAAGCCATTACCAATATGGCGATACTGGCAGATAAGGTGAGCGAAGATCTGTGGCGTTATCGCACGCCGCAGGGCAGCGGTATCGCGAATGCCTTTAATTTCCTGGCCCCCTATCTGGATAAAGATGACCGCTGGCCTTACAAATCGTTCGATCAGAAAAGCGCGCGGTTAATTCCCTTGATGCTCAGGGTCGATGAGGCCAAGGGCAATACGCGTTACCGCAATCGCATTGAAGAAGCGGGATTTTCCACCTTCCTGTTGGGGATGACGCGTGACAAGCAGGATGTGGGCGGCGAGATTGGTCAGGAGACGCGGCGTGACGTTTGGCTGCTCTCTTCGCTGGCAAGCGCGTCTGGCGCATAATTCGGTTGTGTTGCAGAATGAAAAAGGGCGCCTCGGCGCCCTTTTTCTTACCGGGAATACGACTATTCCAGATAGGTGAAGGCAGTGGTTACGTGCTTAACGCCACTCACTTTGCTGGCGATCTCTGCCGCAGAACGTCCTTCACGCTGAGTGACCAGACCGAGGAGGAAAACTTCACCGTTTTCTGTCGTCACTTTCACGTTGGATGACTTCACCGTATCGGTGGCAAGCAACTGGGAGCGGACTTTGGTGGTGATCCAGGTATCCATGGAGGCGGTACCCATTGAGACCGGCGTACCCTTACGGATTTCGTTATAAACTTCTGTGGCACCGTCTACCCCCATGGCGATCTGTTTGGCTCGGCTGGCCAGATCGGTGGTGGGTGCCTGGCCGGTCAGCAGCACCTTGCCCTGATAGGCTGTAGCAACGATGCGCGCCTCTTTGGACAACTGCTGGTCTTTGCTGATGGCGTTGGAGACACGGACTTCCAATGTACCATCATCCACCTGCGTGCCTACCGTGCGTGGGTCGGTCGCAGTCTTGGTTGCAACGGCACCGCCAACGGCAGCGACGCCAATACAGCCTTGTAGCAACAGGGCGATAGACAGCACGGCAAATGCAGAACATATCCTCATGGGGGTGCTCCTTAATCGTTCTGGTGTGGAAAAAGGGAATTATCAATCAAATCGCACAGGCAATTAACCGTCAGCATGTGCACCTCTTGCACGCGCGTACTGCGGTGCGAAGGTATACGAATTTCAACGTCTTGCGGGCCAAGCAGACCTGCCAATTCCCCGCCGTCGTAGCCAGTCAGGGCGACAATCGTCATATCACGCGTCACTGCCGCTTCCACCGCTTTCACGATATCGCGGCTGTTGCCCCGAGTAGAGATCGCCAGCAAAATATCTCCCGCTTGCCCCAATGCACGCACCTGTTTTGCATACACTTCTTCATGCAGGCGATCGTTCGCTATCGCGGTTAAGACCACATTATCCGCATTTAGTGCAATCGCCGGTAAACTGGGGCGTTCTGCTTTAAAGCGATTGATCATGCTGGCGGCAAAATGCTGTGCGTTAGCGGCGGAGGTCCCATTGCCACAGCACAGGATTTTGTTACCGTTGAGTAATGAGTGCACCAGTGCAGTGGCTGCTCTGGCGATCGCATCGGGCAGGGCTTCCGCTGCGGCGATTTGTGTTTGAATACTTTCGGTGAAACAGACTTTTATTCTATCCAGCACGTTGCGTTAACCTATTTTCCAAGCGATCCATTGAGCAAAAGCGATCTTTTTTCTGACAATTACACCGTTCAGGTGCGGTGTCTACGCGCCAAAGGCGTTTGGCAACCAATCATGGTGTGCGCCAGTAATGGCCAGTATATCGAATCGGCAGCTCGCCGTGTCAAAACTCTGCTGCCGCTGCGCCAACCACAGAGCGGCCGCAAGCCGTAACCGTTGTTGCTTGCGGGGCGTCACACTCTCTGCGGCTGAACCAAATTTTGCATTATTTGCGGTAACGTACCTCGACAAAGACCCAGGTGTTCCCATCCCGCATAATCAAATCCAGCTCACCGCCGCGGTAACTCACGTTGGCGGCAACGAACGTCAGCCCGGCGTGCTGTTCCAGATAGTGCCGGGCTTGTTGTTCATAGTGGGTGCCTGTCGTTCGTCGGTTCAGGGAACGGGCACCAACTGGCCCTGACGATATTGCAGCCAGGTTAATTGGCGATTGATAACGCAATCGGCGGTGGCGGTTAACGTCCCGGTCGCCCCCGCGATTTGCTGGCCAGATCCTTGACGCAAATCGGTAAAGTGATTCGCCAGCACCCAGGCATCCATCCCCATGGCGTAGAGACGCACCAGCGAGTAGTCATTCTTGAACTGGCTGGTGACCTGTTGCATCAGCGCAGGGTTGCTGCCTGCCAGCAAAGGAATTTCACTGAACTGGAGCCCTTCCATTTCAAGACGGAAATCCGGCCCCAGCCCTGCCTGGAAGCTACGCGAGCTGGCGTACAGGGCAGGGCGTGACTGCGAGGTGGTGCGCATATCGATCATCGGTTTAATCAGTGCCAGTTCATCCGGCGTCTCCAGAATGTAGACGGCGTCGACATTGCCGCTGCCGCTGGTGCTGATGGTCGGCTCAACCTGTGTCGGGATGGTTAATCCGCCAATGGTGGTGCCCGGTTATGCTGCTGAGTACATCACGTTGACTGGCTGACCGTTCAGGCTCAGCCCTGCCCCGCTGTTGATGGCCTGTTTCAGCTCTGCCGTATTGCCAAAGCGTTGTTGCAGCAGCGTATTGCCGCCCTGGCCCTGCCAGGCTTGGGCAAATGCATTGATGACGCGATCGCCCAAGACGCCGCGCGGTACCAGCAGTAGCGGCTGCTGTTTGCCTTGACGGTGGATAAATTGCGCAGCATCGCGCGCTTCATCTTCCGGTGATAGGGCAAAAAAGCACATGTTCGGGGTGTTTTACACATGCTCCGGCTGATTGAGCGCCAAAATGTTCACGGTGGTTTGTTGACTGGCGAGCTGCTCTACGTCGTTTTTCAGCAGTGGCCCGACGATGATCGATGCGCCGTCACGCTGTGCTTGCGCCACCAGATTGGCTACGGGTTGTGACGTGGTATCGTAGACTTTCACTGACACGCCGCTGGCGGCTTCAGGTATGGCCGCCGGTGCCGGTGATACGCTGGCAGGCGTGGCATAGGGGGCATTGGTTGACGTTGCTGCACCGTTATCTGCCGTCGCTGAGGTGCTATCGGCAGGTGCGTTATACGTCATGCTGGCCTGACCGCTTTTCGCGGTGTTTGCGCCGCCGGGTGGCGCGGATAACGCGTTTGCCAGTCGCTCAGTGCGGATTTCAACTGATCGCTCGATTCACGGTTGTTCTGGTAGGTAGTGAGTAAGTCCATCCACCCGGCCAGCACGTTTTCATTGGCGTTAATCAGAACGCTGCTGGCTGCCTGCGGGGACATTTGTGTCAGGGCAACCCAGGTCTGATCGATATTCTTTTGATGCTCGTCGCCTTTAAGCTGCGGCTCTTGCGCGATATAGGCGCGCAGCAGGTCAGCAGACGGCTGGCCCTGATGGGCGTTAATTTGTGCCTGATAGTAACGAGCCTGCTGATCGGCCGAGAGGGCGCTGGCGTCAAGTCCTTGCAGTGCGGCAGCCGTCCCGTTGCTGTCATTGTTGGCCGCAGCAATTTCTGCTTTCAGCAGTTGTTGCTCACGCTGTTGTGGTTGCGCCAACTGTGCAGGCAACGCGTTGAACTGCTCAGTTGCCTGGGGGAGCTTTCCTTCCTGAATAAGGGCACGAATCGCAAGTAATTGCCAGCCAGCCTTGTTATTATCTCGGCTTTGCTCCATTTGTTGCAGGTAGTAGTAAGAGGAGGCTCCGGCCTGACCTTGAACATCAGGTGAAGGCGGCTGTGGCGCCTGGCCTGGACATCCCGCAAGAAGCAGCGCCGCGAATAAAACAGAGGCGACACGCCCTGTTTGCGAACGGACGAAATGATTGGGAAGCATACTGTATCCTGTGGTTTTTTTATAAAGATGCTCAATATTAAATCGGCAACCCGGATGAAACAATGAATCATGAACAACAAGCAGACATTTCTGCATCCATGCTTTACATTGTGCCAACGCCAATTGGCAATCTGGGCGATATCACAGAACGTGCGCTGAGCGTACTCCGTGGGGTGGATGTGGTTGCCGCTGAGGATACGCGCCATACCGGCTTGCTATTGCAACATTTTGCCATCAGTGCGCGGTTGTTCGCACTGCACGATCACAATGAGCAACAAAAGGCGGAGCAACTGCTGGCGAAGCTCCAGCAAGGGCAATCCATTGCGCTGGTATCCGATGCGGGTACGCCGCTGATTAACGATCCCGGCTACCATCTGGTGCGCCGCTGTCGTGAAGCGGGGGTGCGCGTGGTGCCACTGCCGGGCCCGTGCGCGGCGATCACGGCGCTATCGGCGGCGGGTATCGCTTCGGATCGTTTTTGTTACGAAGGGTTTCTGCCCGCTAAAACCAAAGCGCGTCAGGACCGTCTACTGCAACTGTCTGAAGAGACACGCACGCTGATTTTCTACGAATCCACCCACCGTTTGATTGACAGCCTGGCCGATCTGGCAATGGTGCTGGGGGAATCGCGCTATGTGGTGTTGGCGCGCGAGCTGACCAAAACCTGGGAGTCGATTCAGGGGGCCCCTGTGGGGGAACTGCTGGCCTGGGTGAAAGAGGACGAAAATCGCCGCAAGGGCGAGATGGTGCTGATTGTGGAAGGCTTTCAGTCGGATGAGAGTGTGCTATCAGCGGAAGCGCTGCGCACCCTGGAACTGTTGCGCGCTGAATTGCCACTGAAAAAGGCGGCGGCGCTGGCGGCAGAAATCCACGGCGTGAAGAAGAACGCCCTGTATCGTTATGCGCTGGCGCAAAATGAGGCGGATGACGACGCAGAGGATGACAATCAGCGCTAATTCGCCTATCATTCGCGCCGGAGTTGACCAGACAGTCGCCGCTTCATTGTTGTCCCTTTCGGGGGAGACGAGTGGAGGGGAGGAAAGTCCGGGCTCCATAGGGCAGGGTGCCAGGTAACTCCTGGGAGGGGAAAACCTACGACCAGTGCAACAGAGAGCAAACCGCCGATGGCCCGCGTAAGCGGGATCAGGTAAGGGTGAAAGGGTGCGGTAAGAGCGCACCGCGCGGCGGGTAACCGTTCGCGGCACGGTAAACTCCACCCGGAGCAAGGCCAAATAGGGGTTCACATGGTACGGCCCGTACTGAACCCGGGTAGGCTGCTTGAGCCAGTGCGTGAGTACTGGCCTAGATGAATGACTGTCCACGACAGAACCCGGCTTATCGGTCGACTTCACTCACAACAAAACCCCGCTTTGGCGGGGTTTTTTGCGTATAGGGCGACGTATATGAATGACTGCCTGTTGTGATTTCTATCTGCTTACTCAACGAGATAAAAAATAACCTTGAGACAGATCTTGGGGTCAGTTAACCTTTGTAGCGGTGAACTTCTCGTCTCACCGGAGCGCATACTGAAAATGAACAAACACGACTGATGAATTCGGATCCTTGTAACGCGAATGCGTTATCGGGGATGGTTATTGATTTCATTCAGGAGTGCTCATGGCTCATTGTGCGGTTTGGTGGGGCGTAACGGCAGCGGAAAAACACGACTGCTACGACTGCTGGCAGGGCAGGAAACCCCAGCTTTTGGTCACATTGAACGCTCTGGTTCTCTGGTTCTCTGGTTCTCTGGTTCTCTGGTTCTCTGGTTCTCTGGTTCTCTGGTTCTCTGGTTCTCTGGTTCTCTGGTTCTCTGGTTCTCTGGTTCTCTGGTTCTCTGGTTCTCTGGTTCTCTGGTT
>NZ_JBLLJS010000002.1:0-30854 GCF_047692315.1 Symbiopectobacterium sp.
AACCAAGTTCATGATGTTTTAGGGACAATAAAAGCGTTACATCAGTACAGCAATTGGTATCAAATAATTTTCATTTGTGTGATTTTTGAGCGTATTAAATATTTTGCCTTTCGGTATCAAATGATTTGCCGCGCTATATGAGCCATCGGCCAGCCGAGGCTGGAATTCGGGCAGCCAGCGAGAGATTTCGTCATCCAGACCGATCTGCCCCTGAGCCACCAGCACCAGCACCAGCACCAGTGCCAGTGCCGCAGCCGACACGATGGGCTTACTCACCGAAGCCAGCCGAGAGATCGTGCCAAGTTCCATCGGACGTGCGCATTCACGATCGGCCCAGCCGGCCGCCTGCTGGTGGATCAACTCCCCACCGCACGCCACCAGTACAACAGCACCGACTAAACGGTGTGTATCCAGTGCCTGCTGGATTACACCCTGGATACGCGTCGATAGATGCGCAAGAGGAAGGCTTGGGCGCAGGGGAAATATAGGAATCGTCACAGTAAAATCCTCAGAGTCATCGGTTGTTGTATCGGGAATGCCTTGACGATAGATAACTTGCGACTCAAGAAAAAGATGGCTACAGTTCCTTGGTATGCGGAATAAAATGTCCGCAATCGGAGAGCAATATGGATAGCCTGAACGGCTTTGTAGTGTTCGTGCAGGTAGCGGAAACGCGCAGCTTTGTAGCGGCGGGACGGCTGCTGGGTGTGTCAGCATCGGCCATCGGCAAGAGCGTAGCGCGGCTGGAAGATAAGCTGGGCGCGCGCCTGTTTCATCGCAGCACACGCAACATCACACTGACAGCCGAAGGCACACGGTTTCTGGAACGCTGTCGGCGCATTCTGGCCGAGATCGAAGCAGCGGAACAGGGCCTACAGGCCAGTGGCGCACCGAGCGGACGCTTGCGGGTGAGCCTGCCTCTGGTCAGCTCTCTGGTACTGCCGGTACTCGGTGAATTTATGCATGCCTATCCTGAGATCAAGCTGGATCTCGACTTCACCGACCAGATCGTCAATGTGATTGAAGAAGGCTTTGACGCTGTGGTGCGCACCGGTGAGCCCAACGACTCACGCCTTACCGCACGCCGGCTTGGTATGTTCCGCTCGCTGCTGGTCGCTTCTCCGGACTATCTGGCACGGCATGGTACACCGCAGGTACCCACCGACCTGCTACGACACCGCTGCCTGCACTACCGCTTTCCCCACAGTGGCAAGCTGGAGCCTTGGGCACTGCGGCTTGCCCCCGAAGAACCGCCGTTGCAACTGCCCACGGCGATGATCTGCAACAACATTGAGACGCGCGTGTGCTTCGCCCTGCAAGGGCTAGGTATCGCCTACCTACCGGACTTCTCTATCCGTGAACCGTTGGCTGATGGCCGGTTACAGCCCATACTGGTCGACCATGTAGAGCGCACAGGCGTTTTCCACGTGCTGTGGCCAGCGAGCAAACATCCGTCGCCGAAGGTACGGGTGCTGGTCGACTTCCTTTGCGAGCGGGTGTTTCCAGGTTCGCAGACACAAACGTCGATATCCGAAAGAGCGCTCTTCCGATAGCCACTCCTGTGCCATGACACAGGCCTGATAGAGGGTCAGTGCGGAACCGGCGACACTTGTCAGCATTCGTGTAATTCTGACCAAAAAAAACCGCCAGCAAAGCCGACGGTGTTTTTTGGCAGGGAAGTGCTTATTTCACGCGAGAGACGTATTCGCCAGAGCGCGTATCCACTTTGATCACTTCGCCAATCTGAACAAACAACGGCACTTTTACCACGGCACCGGTGGTCAAGGTTGCCGGCTTACCGCCAGTACCTGCTGTATCGCCCTTCAGACCCGGATCGGTATCCACGATCTCCAGTTCCACGAAGTTTGGCGGCGTTACCGAAATCGGTTGGCCGTTCCACAACGTAACGATACATTCAGCCTGATCCAGCAGCCATTTGGCATTGTCGCCAACAGCTTTGGAGTCAGCGGCCAGTTGTTCAAACGTTTCATTGTTCATGAAATGCCAGAACTCACCGTCGTTATACAGGTAGGTCAGGTTCATATCGACCACATCGGCACCTTCGGCGCTATCGGTAGATTTGAAGGTTTTTTCAATCAGTTTGCCGGTCAGCAAACGGCGCATTTTAACGCGCGCGAAAGCCTGCCCTTTACCTGGCTTAACGAATTCACTGGATTCGACAGCGTAAGGCTCGCCTTCAAACATGATTTTAAGACCGAAACGAAAATCGTTGCTAAAATAAGTCGCCATAAAGGCCCTCTACTATTTGATACTGGTACTCAGCCAAAAAATGGCACACATTATAACCCTAAAACCCCATCCCAGAGAAGATTGGTTGCATCAACTTGCTGATGTCATTACCGATCCTCTCCAACTTTTACACTTTTTGGCGCTCGATGACCACCCTCAGCTACGCAAAGGGGCCGAAGCGCGCACGCTGTTTCCGCTGCGCGTGCCCTGGTCGTTCGCTGCGCGGATGCGCAAAGGGGACCCTCTCGATCCGCTATTGCTACAAGTGCTGACCGCCCAGGATGAATTTGTGATAACGCCCGGATTCAGCGTCGATCCGCTCGATGAACAGCAAAGCGTGGTGCCTGGGTTACTGCATAAATATCACAACCGCGCATTGTTGCTGGTCAAAGGTGGCTGTGCGGTCAACTGTCGCTATTGCTTCCGTCGCCACTTTCCCTATCAGGATAACCAAGGCAATAAGAGTAAATGGCGTCAGGAGCTGGACTATATTCGCCAGCATCCCGAACTGGATGAGATTATCTTCTCCGGTGGCGATCCGCTGATGGCGAAAGACCATGAGCTGGACTGGCTTATCAGCGAACTGGAGAACATTCCCCACGTGCAGCGTCTGCGCATTCACAGCCGGTTGCCGGTGGTGATCCCGGCGCGCATTACCGAGACGCTGTGCCAGCGTTTATCACAAACGCGTCTTAGCGTGTTGCTGGTGACACATATCAACCATGCCAACGAGATAGACAGCGAACTGAAAGAAAGTATGGCACGTTTGCGTCAGGCTGGCGTTACCCTGCTGAATCAAAGCGTATTGCTACGCGGGGTGAATGATAACGCATCGACGCTTGCTGCTCTGAGCAACGCGCTGTTTAACGCGGGCGTGTTGCCCTACTATCTGCACGTGCTGGACAAAGTGCAAGGCGCAGCGCATTTTCTGGTCAGTGATGAAGAAGCGCGCGACATCATGAAAAAACTGCTGTCGCAGGTGTCGGGTTATCTGGTGCCGCGTTTGACGCGCGAGATTGGCGGGGAAGCCAGCAAAACACTGCTGGATTTACAGTTACTCAAGAACAGTTAGAAAAAAGCATTCACAGGCAGTTCGGTTATCACCCGCCTGTGAATACCTGTCGCTTAGGGGCAGTGATAAACCTGCCCGACCAGCTTGCTATCAAGCGGCGCGAAGCTCGACCAGAAGCTCTCACTGGAGCTGGTGGCCCCATAGATCACATTGCCGCCGAGCGCCGCCGCCTTGTTACGCAGATCGTTGGCCGCGCCGCGCTGGGCATTGCCCTCGTCATGACCCGTTAACCAGGTAGATTGCGAGTCTGTCACCTGACCCACCAGACGACATCCACTGCCGGGTTGCTTATCGGTAAACTTGACCGACTGCCCGGCGGAACTCAATTCTTTGCTGGTGCTGCACCCTGCCAGTAAAACAGCCACGGCGATGCCCAGTAAAGCACGTTTCTGCATACTTCCCTCCATGTTGGTGACAAAAGGGGGGTCATATTCCCCCCCTATCGGCGTCCACGACTCAGGCGCGCCAGTTTTTAAAGCGGTTGATCAAACCGTTGGTCGAACTGTCGTGGCTGCTCACCGGCTGGTCGTTTTCCAATTCCGGCAAAATACGGTTGGCCAGTTGTTTGCCCAACTCGACGCCCCATTGATCGAAAGTATAGATATTCAGAATCGCACCCTGCGTGAAGATTTTGTGTTCATACAGCGCGATAAGCGCCCCCAGACTGTAAGGCGTAATCTCGCGCAACAAAATGGAATTGGTTGGGCGGTTGCCTTCAAACACTTTGAACGGAGCCACGTGCTCAACCTGTTTCGCCGTTTTGCCCTGCGCGGCAAATTCTGCCTCCACCACCTCACGGGATTTGCCAAATGCCAGCGCTTCGGTCTGGGCGAAGAAGTTGGAGAGCAGCTTACCATGATGATCGCCCAACGGATTGTGACTCACGGCCGGCGCGATGAAATCACAAGGTACCAGTTTGGTCCCTTGGTGAATTAACTGATAAAACGCATGCTGCCCGTTAGTGCCCGGCTCGCCCCAGATAATCGGCCCGGTTTGATAGATAATCGGATTGCCGTCGCGATCGACATACTTACCGTTGGATTCCATGTTTCCCTGCTGGAAATAGGCCGCAAAACGGTGCATGTACCGATCGTAAGGCAGGATCGCCTCGGTTTCCGCGCCAAAGAAATTGTTGTACCAGATCCCGATCAGCGCCAGCAGTACTGGTAGATTTTTCTCGATAGGCGTGGTGGCAAAGTGCTGATCCATGGCGTGCGCGCCGCTCAGCAGTTGCTCAAAGTTGTCAAAACCGATGGAGAGGATAATCGACAAGCCGATAGCAGACCACAGCGAGTAGCGGCCGCCGACCCAATCCCAGAATTCAAACATGTTCGCAGTATCGATACCGAACGCGCTGACCGCGCTAGCATTGGTGGAGAGCGCGGCGAAATGCTTGGCAATATGCTGCTCATCCTGCGCGGTTTTCAGGAACCAGTCGCGCGCAGAATGGGCATTGGTCATGGTTTCCTGGGTGGTGAAGGTTTTTGAGGCCACCAGCACCAGCGTGGTTTCCGGGTTCAGCGTTTTAAGGGTTTCGGCGATGTGAGTGCCGTCGACGTTGGACACGAAGTGCATGTTAAGGTGGTTCTTAAACGGCCGTAGCGCTTCCGTCACCATGAAGGGGCCGAGATCCGAACCGCCAATACCGATGTTCACCACATCGGTAATCGCCTTGCCGGTATAGCCTTTCCAGCTACCGCTGATGATGCGCTCACTAAAGCCTTTCATCTTCTGCAAGACCGCGTTGACTTCCGGCATCACATCTTTGCCATCCACCAGAATCGGCGTATTGCTACGGTTACGCAATGCAACGTGCAGAACCACGCGATCTTCGGTGCGGTTGATCTTTTCACCGGAAAACATCGAGGCGATGGCCTCGCTCAACTGCGTTTCACGTGCAAGATCGAGCAACTTATCCAGCGTTTCTTGGGTAATACGGTTCTTGGAGTAGTCCACCAGCATCAGGTCATCAAACGTGGCGGAAAAGCGTGAGAAACGATCCGGGTGCTGGGCAAACAGTTCGCTGATTTGCACCTGTTCCATCACGGAAAAATGCTGTTGCAGAGCGCGCCATGCGGCAGTTTGGCTGGGATTGATATTTTTCATAACAACACTCTTGTCTCCGATAATAAAATCGCTAAGGCTGAATCGATTGTATCCCTTATACCATCACTTGCGATCCCTTTTCTTGCTATTACGCATTTCCCTGTCGTTACGGGTTGACAGCCGGAAGATAACCCGTTATTTGTAAGCGTGAACTTATGCATCCACGCCGAAGGCGGTTGCATAAGCCAGAAGAGGAGCGCCGCCCAGGTAATTTATCCGAGGATCCGTAAATCCAGTGACGATAAACCAGGGGGAGCGGCACCGAGATGATGTGCAAAACGGGAATGACATCATCGACTACAGGGGCTGAATCCTCTGGGTTGTCACCAGCAACGTGCAGGCAATAAATGCAAACTGCACGTTCAGCAAGGTGGAGCGCTTCTGGGTGTATCGTAGTGACGCTTACTTATCTACGCCTGCTCCCTGCTTACCGCTCTTTCCTTGTGCCAAGGCTGATTTTATGGACGGCTGATGTGCGACACCCACCCATCGCCACAGCGCCCCTGACACGAGGTGTTTTTTATTTATGTCTACAACAAATTCTCTGAAAATCGCTAAATTTGGCGGCACAAGCGTGGCCGATTTTGATGCCATAAACCGCAGCGCGGATATTGTGCTTTCCGATCCTGCGGTGCGCGTTGTCGTACTCTCCGCCTCAGCTGGCATCACCAACTTACTGGTTGCCTTAGCAGAAGGCGTGGCGCAAGAGCAACGCGATGTCCACTTGGAAAAAATTTGTCAAATCCAATATGCCATCATCGATCGTCTGGACAACCCACAGGTGATCCGCGAAGAGATCGATCGCATGCTGGAAAACGTGGCGCGCCTGTCTGAAGCCGCTGCGCTCGCAACATCTAACGCATTGACAGATGAGTTGGTCAGCCACGGTGAATTGATGTCAACGCTGCTGTTCGTTGAGATCCTGCGCCAGCGTCAGGTCAGCGCAGAGTGGTTTGATGTGCGTAAAATCATGCGTACCAACGATCGTTTTGGCCGCGCAGAGCCGGATTGCGACACACTGGGTGCATTAACGCGCAGCCAGTTGCAACCGCGTCTGGCGGAAAGTCTGATCATTACTCAAGGGTTTATCGGCAGTGAGGCCAAAGGCCGCACCACCACGCTGGGCCGCGGCGGCAGCGATTACACCGCGGCCCTGCTGGGCGAGGCGTTGAACGTTGATCGTATTGATATATGGACTGATGTCCCCGGTATCTACACCACCGATCCTCGCGTAGTGCCCACTGCACACCGTATCGACCAGATCACCTTTGAAGAAGCGGCGGAAATGGCCACCTTTGGCGCCAAGGTGCTGCACCCCGCCACGCTGTTGCCCGCCGTGCGCAGCGATATTCCGGTATTCGTTGGCTCCAGCAAGGAGCCCTCTGCCGGCGGTACGCTGGTGTGCAACAAAACGGAAAACCCGCCTCTGTTCCGCGCGCTGGCACTGCGCCGTAAACAAACGCTGCTCACACTGCATAGCCTGAATATGCTGCACGCACGCGGTTTCCTGGTGGAAGTATTCAGCATTCTGGCACGCCACAACATTTCGGTGGACCTGATCACCACCTCTGAAGTGAACGTTGCCCTGACGCTGGACACCACTAGTTCTACCTCTGCGGGCGACAGCCTGCTCTCCAGCGCCATGCTGACAGAACTCTCTTCCCTGTGCCGTGTCGAGGTGGAAGAGAACCTGTCACTGGTCGCGCTTATCGGCAATCAGCTTTCTCAGGCATGCGGCGTCGGCAAAGAGGTATTTGGCGTACTGGAGCCGTTTAACATTCGCCTGATTTGCTACGGTGCCAGCAGCCATAACCTGTGTTTCCTGGTGCCGGGCAACGACGCAGAGCGCGTGGTGCAAACGCTACACCACAGCCTGTTTGAATAACGCCCCGCCATGGCGCCCAAAAAAACCGGCCAGTAGGCCGGTTTTTTTATCTGGACCATCATAGAGTGATAAGGATAGATATTTTATGCTAGCCATTTTGACTCGCCTGTTTCCGTTATGGGCCGTTTTGCTCTCCGTTGCTGCCTATGCGTCACCAGACACCTTTACGGGCATCAGCCCCCATATCAGCACGCTGCTGATGCTCATTATGTTCGCCATGGGCGTGACCCTGCATATCGAGGACTTTAAACGTGTGCTCACACGCCCTGCCCCCGTTGCCGCCGGGATATTCCTGCACTATCTGGTAATGCCGCTCGCCGCCTGGGTATTGGCGCGCGCGTTTAACATGCCGCCAGACCTCTCGGCGGGTATGGTGCTGGTGGGCAGCGTTGCCAGCGGCACGGCTTCAAACGTGATGATCTACCTGTCTAAAGGCGATGTCGCCCTGTCAGTCACCATTTCATCCATCTCGACGCTGGTCGGTGTCTTTGCCACGCCGCTACTGACCCGGCTCTATGTTGATGCCGCCATCAGCGTGGACGTGATGGGCATGTTGCTCAGCATCCTGAAGATCGTGGTGATCCCAATCGGCGCAGGACTGATTATTCACCATCTGTTAGCGGTGTGGTAAAACGCATCGAGCCCTATCTGCCAACGCTTTCGATGGTGTTTATTCTGGCGATTATCAGCGCCGTTGTCGCAGGTAGCCAGAGCCATATTGCTTCCGTCGGTTTTATGGTGATTATTGCCGTTATCCTGCACAACGGCATTGGCTTACTGGGTGGCTACTGGGGTGGCAGGCTGTTCGGTTTTGATGAGTCCACCTGCCGTACCTTGGCTATCGAAGTCGGCATGCAGAACTCCGGTCTTGCCGCCACACTGGGCAAGATGTACTTCTCTCCGCTGGCCGCACTGCCCGGCGCGCTGTTCTCGGTCTGGCACAACCTTTCCGGCTCGCTGCTGGCGGGCTATTGGTCAGGAAAATCTCTGGAAAAAGAGAAGCAGTAACAAGCGCTTTTAACCAACCCATACCGCCAGAGTATGGGTTGGCGCACTTTGCATATAACGGGGCACGCCTTGCCAGTGACGCAGCAAGTGGGTTTAAGATAGTCTTTTCCGGTGACTTTTTAACCTTTCGACGCTGCTGCAATCCTGTTCCAGCCATCCTGGTGGCGGTCGGGTGCTCTGCAAGGACTCCACCATGAAAAAACTCGAAATTGATAAACGCAGTCCGGTGATGGTTACCGGAGCAACCGGCTATGTCGCAGGCTGGATTGTGAAACGGCTACTGGAAGAAGGCGTTACCGTCCATGCCGCAGTGCGAAATCCCTCAGACCGAAATAAAGTACGTCACCTCGATGCATTAGCGGCCACACTGCCGGGCACCCTGCGTTATTTCAACGCTGACCTGCTGAATGAAGAGTCCTATGCCGAGGCCATGGCGAATTGCAGTATCGTCTTTCACACAGCGTCACCATTCACGCTCGCCATTCACGATCCTCAAAAGGAGTTGGTTGAACCCGCGCAGTTAGGAACCCGTAATGTTCTTGAAACGGCCAACCGAACCGCATCCGTCACACGCGTTGTGTTGACCAGCAGTTGTGCCGCTATTTATTCTGATAACGCGGACTTGGAAAATACGCCCGATGGCGTATTCACTGAAGCATCGTGGAACACCCGTTCGTCGCTGCAACACATCCCTTACGCCTATTCCAAGACAGTGGCTGAACGCGAGGCTTGGGACATCGCCAAGCGCCAGTCCCGTTGGCAACTGGTTGTTATCAACCCAAGCTTCGTTATCGGCCCAGGTATCAACCCCCATGGCACGTCAGAGAGCTTCAACATCGTTCAGCAAATGGGAAATGGCCGGATGAAAGTCGGTATCCCTGACATCGGGCTCGGCGCGGTTGATGTGCGGGACTTGGCAGAAGCCCACTTACGGGCAGCGTATTTACCAGAGGCAGAGGGACGCCATATCATTTCAGGCCATAATACGTGCTTGCCTGAAATTGCCAGGGCGCTGTTACCGGCCTTCAATGCCTATCCCGTGCCACGCCGCACTCTGCCTAAGTGGCTGGTCTGGCTGATTGCTCCGTTGGCTGATAAATCGACGACACGCCAGTTTGTGGCGCGCAACGTAGGTTTCCCATGGCGAGCTGACAACAGCAAGAGTGTTCAGGCGCTCAGCATGAAATACCGCCCATTGGAAACCTCAATTCGAGACATGTTCCAGCAGATGATAGACAATGATGTGATTCCGCGGTGCTAAACGGCCTACCGCCAGCAAGGGGGCATTGATGAAACACGCTACACCCTTCAGCCCGGCTGGCGGTTGCTGCTCACCGACATGGGCGTAGATTCGGCACAGGTTCTACGTCTTACCAACCTTCCCGCCGATCTGTTCTCGCGACCTGACGTCACCATTGCGCCTGCTCAGTTTTTCGAATTATAGCATGCTATCGAGCAAGCCTCGGGGGAGACGCTTGCTCTGCCGCTCACAATAGGACAGGCCATCTCCGTTGAGGCGTTCGATCCGCCGATTTTTGCCAGCCTGTGCAGCCCAAACCTCAACGTAGCCTATCAACGTCTGGCGACCTTCAAGAGGCTGATTGCCCCGATGACGCTGGCAGTTGGTATCACAGCGCAGCAAACATCGGTAACCCTGCAATGTTACGCGCACGTTGGCACCATCCCGCATAGCCTGGCAGCGACAGAGATGGTGTCCTTGACGGAACTGGTCAGGCTCGCCACACGCCACCGCGTCATCCTTCGCGAAGTGCTCTTACCCGAACTTCCCGAGCCCATTGAACGCTACACAGAATATTTCGGCGTCAGACCCAAAAACGGGAAAACAATCCGTGTTTCCTTTTCGAAAGAAGACAGCCTCCGCCCCTTTTTAACGGCCAACGAGTCGATGTGGGCATTTTTCGAAACCGGTTTGCGTCAGCGTCTGACGACGCTGGATTTAACGGCAACGATGAGCGATCGCGTCAAGACGGTGCTGCTGGAAGGGATTCCCGCGGGCCAGTGCACCGTTGAAGATGTCGCAAGGCAATTGGCGATAAGCAAACGCACACTGCAACGGCAATTAAGCGAAGAGTCATCGACATTCAAAACCATTCTCAATGCCACCCGACAGCAACTGGCGCTGCACTATCTGCATAAACCGGCTATCACACAGGCAGAAATCGGCTTCTTGCTCGGTTTTCAGGATGTAAACTCCTTTATCCGGGCATTCAAAGGGTGGCAAGGGATAACACCGGGAGCCTATCGGCACGGCGTGCAGGAAAGCGGAATAGCGCGGACATAACCAAGCACCAACGTTAATGAAATGATGCCAATAGGTTTCATCGTCATTAATCACGCCATTTTCATCGTTTTTGCCTCTTTTTCACACATCCCACGTAGCATCTGCCTTTGTCATATTTTGTCACACTTAAAATGTGAAGCACTTCACATAATTATTTAACTAACAATATTTAGAAAAAACGATTCAAATCAATAAGCGTGTCATTTTCATCCCGCGTTTTTTATCAGTGAGGCTATGATCGCTGATGACCCTGTAACCCATAGGGATTACACTGATTACACCTCCCCTTCAGACACCTATTAAGTTGTAAGGAAAACGGATGAAGACCAAAACGTCGTACGGCCTGAACTGGCTTGCTTTGGTGATTATTCTGCTTGTCGCCGCCTTCTTCTGGCACCTGTCTCCGCCAACCGGCCTCAGCGCTCCGGCCTGGCACTCTGCGGTTCTTTTTGTCGCCACCATCGTCTCGATTGTGGCTAACGTGTTGCCCATCGGTGCCATCGGTATCATCAGCATGACGCTGTTCGCGCTGACGGCCGCCGCAGGCGATACCAGCGCCAGTGGTGCTATCCAAACCGCGTTGAGCGATCTGAATAGCTCCCTGATTTGGCTGATCGTCGTGGCGTTTATGATCGCGCGCGGCTTTATCAAAACCGGATTGGGTCGACGCATCGCGTTGCAAATGATTCGCCTGCTGGGGAAGAGAACGCTCGGGTTAGCCTATGGGCTGGCCTTTGCCGATCTGGTACTGTCGCCCGCCATGCCAAGCAACACGGCACGCTGCGGCGGCGTGATCTACCCGATCGCTGACTCACTGGCGCGCAGTTTCGACTCCAGGCCGGAAGATGCCTCACGCAGCAAAATCGGTACCTTTCTGGTGGTCTGTATCGGTAACGTCAACGATATTACTGCCGCGCTGTTTATGACCGCCTACACTGGCAACCTGCTGGCAGTAAAACTGGCCGCCAATGCGGGCGTGCACATCACCTGGGGCAGTTGGTTTCTGGCCGCTGTAGTGCCTTGCCTGATCTCCCTGATGATCGTTCCACCGCTGGTACTATGGTTGACCAAACCGGAGATTCGCCACACACCTGATGCGCCGAAGCTGGCGATTAGCGAACTGGAAAAAATGGGACCGATGGCGCGTGGTGAATGGCTGATGGCCTTTACCATGCTTCTGCTGCTGGTGCTGTGGATTTTTGGCGACGCACTGGGCGTAGACGCAACCACCGCTTCCTTTGTGGGCCTCTCCTTCCTGCTGCTGAGCGGCGTACTGCGCTGGGAAGACATCAAAAGTGAAAAAGGGGCCTGGGATACGTTAATCTGGTTTGCTGCGCTGCTGATGATGGCCAATCAGCTTAAAAAGCTGGGTTTTACTACCTGGTTTGGCGATCTGATTGGTGGCAGCGTCGGTCACTTGATGGCCGGAACCAGTTGGGTACTGGTGCTGCTGCTGTTAAACGCGGCCTATTTTTATACTCACTATTTCTTTGCCAGCGGCAATGCGCAGATCGCCGCGCTCTATGCCGTATTTCTAAGCGTGGGGATTAATCTCGGGATCCCACCGATGTCGATGGCGCTGATGCTGGCATTTACCAACAGCTTGTACTGCTCGCTGACGCAATATACCCATGCGCGTGGCCCAATTCTGTTCGGCGCAGGCTACGTGCCCACCGCCGTGTGGTGGCGCTTTGGGTTCATCATCAGTCTGGTGAATCAGGCGGTATTTATGACTGCCGGATTAATATGGTGGAAGGTCGTCGGACTTTATTAGTGTGACCTGAGTGCATTCCCTTCATGTTTTATACGCAGGCTCTTCCTGCCACGCAACGTGGCAGGAAATATCATTGAAACCGCGCTATACCTGATCCTGTAATATTGACAAACACTCCTGATAACTTAGCTCCCCCCGAGCACCAGTCGAATCAAGTACAACTGCCCCATTGGGATAAATCGTGATGCCGAGCGCTACGGCGAGCATAATCTCGGTTCCCGGTGTGGTGAGCAGCTCTTGCAGTGGTTTCTGTCCATCAGCATCTGTTTGATGAATACTCATGCTAAGCGCCATGTCCGAGGAGCAGTCTATACCCCCGGCAAAAATCACCTTTCCGCCATCGATCAGTTCTGACTTGAGTTTCGATAGCCATCGGTTTGCATGATTGGGTTGACGATCGCTCTTTGACTTTATCCCAAAGAACAGATTACCACCGATGATGTGCAGCAGTGTGAGTGTGCGCTGCTGATACCACCTTCCATTCCATTTCGACAGTACTGCCAACGCACAGCAATACGTCAGACTGTCCGTGTGTAACACGGATGACCGATCCGTGGCACACCCCACATTTCCCATTTCGACACGGATACGGTTATCATTTTGCAGGTAACAATTATTTGTATCGTTAATTGACGCTATATTCATAAAATTCCGTTTTATTTGCAAATACATAAAAAAATCGGAATAAAATATCAAAATGTGTGAATTATAAGATTTATACATCTGAGAAAGCGCGGAATTCGGAACTCCCCCAACGATCGTCGGGGGAGGGAAGAAATCAGAAAGAGTACGACAGGCTGCCTACTACGCTGCGTTCCGCGCCAAAGTAGCAGTAATCCAGTGAGTTACAGGCACCGACATAGCGTTTATCCGTCAGATTGTTGACGTTCAACTGCGCGCTCAACCCCTTCAAGCCAACCTTGGAAAGATCGTAGCCCACCGCCATATCCACCAGCGTGTAAGAAGGTAACGTATGGGTGTTGGCACGATCGCTCACCACGCCGTTCACATAGCGAACGCCGCTCCCCAGTGTTAAGCCGTCCAATACGCCGCTCGTGACATCATAGTTCACCCAGGCACTGATCTGATTGCACGGTGCATACACCGCCCGCTTACCCTGCTCACTGGCTGTTTCGCTCTTTTTATAACTTATAACGAATATCGTTATAGCTGTAGGCAGCCTGAACGCTCAGGTTATCGCTAATATGGGTTAACGCTTCCAGCTCCACCCCTTCCGATTCAATCTCACCAATGGCACGACAAGGATCGTTCGGTTGGGTTTTCGTCGCCACGTTAGTCTGGTTGATGCGATACAGGGAAACGCTGTACTGATCCTGCGTACCGACTGGCTGATATTTCAACCCGGTTTCCCCACTGCTTTCCTTCCATCGGTTTAAGCAGTGAGCCGTTGGCATCGGTAAAGTTAGTGGGCGTAAATGCCGTCGAGTAACTGACGTAGGGGGCAACGCCACTATCAAACAGGTAAAGCAGCGCCGCGCGTTTACTGAAATGAACTTCGTCCAACTCGCTGCGCGCCGCCGTACTTTGATTGGTGCTCGATATTTTGACCGAGTCATAACGGCCACCCAGCGTCAAACGCCAGCGCTCCAGGGAGATCTGATCCTGCGCATAGAAACCGGTTTGTTGCAGCTTATGCCTTTCACGTGTAGGTACATACCAGTCCAGCGCGCCCGCACCGTATACCGGGTTTGAAGGCATTGAGGTTAGAGAAAAGTCCTGTAGGCCAGTTGACGTCATTTTGACGCTGCTGGTAATCCATCCCCACTAACAATCGGTGATTCAGCGCCCCAGTATCAATGCTGCCGTCCAACTGGTTATCCAGGGTCCACGCCTTGAGTTTTTCGCGCACCCCCTGGTAGTAACGGATCAGCTCATCGCTATTCCCAGACCAGCCGTAGCCATAGACCTGATCCAAATGCACCCGGCTTTGCAAGTAACGCACTTTCTGGCGCACCGACCAGCCGCTATCAAAGTTGTGCTCAATGTTGTAGCCCACCATGTTCTGGCGACGATCGTATTTTTCGTAACTCTTCTCACCATCATAGAAGCCGTTCGAAATATAGCGGCCATTATGCGGCACCACCGATCCTTCATACATACGGCACACCCGCGTGGCTGCCCCTTCCGGATCGCGGTGCAAATATGCCATCAGGTCCAGACGGGTTTTATCGCTGATGCGCCAGGTCAAACTGGGCATCAATGCATAGCGCTCTTCTTTGGTAGTGAATTGCGTTTCCGCTTTGCGCACAATCCCGCCAAGGCGGAATGCCACGCGATCTTCATCGTCCAACGGGCCAGTCACATCAAACGCTGCGCCGCTCTGGGCGTTGTTACCGGCAAACAACTTGATTTGTCCACTTTGCTCAAAGGCCGGGCGGCGTGAACTCAGTGCCACGATGCCCCCCGGCGAGGCGCGCCCGTACAGCACCGACGCCGGGCCTCGCACCACTTCCATGCTCTCAAGGAACCAAGGGTCAACCACCAGTGAGCTGTGGGAGTTGGTATCCCCCATGATTTTCAGCCCGTCGAGGAACACGTTATCCAGACTGCCGTCCGAAAAACCACGCATCACGATGTAGTCAAAGCGGTTGGTGCCGCCCACCTGATTGTTGTATACACCCGGCGTATAACCCAGCGCTTGACGCACATTGGTTGCGCCCTGCTGTAGCATCTGTTCGCGCGTAACAATTGAAACAGATTGCGGTGTTTCAATATCGGGCGTTGCCAGCTTGGTGGCCTCGCTTTGCACCTGAGAGGTGACAACCAGCGTATCCGGCTTGTTCGTTGTCGCGTTATCCGTTGCGGCATTAACGTTATCCTGCGCAAGAACGCTTCCAGCAAATCCGCTTGCCAGATAGCCGACCACCAGCGCTAACCGTGTTTTTCTCAACATGCCCTTCTCCGCCTAACCTGAACTTGTAAATGCGAATTATTACCGTTTTCATATAAGAGCAAGCTATGCGCGCTGACAGGTTACGTATGCGCCATGACAAAGGTACGCGCAGCAGGGAACCTGGAGTGGAATAAACGAGACTTAACCGCTATGTCCATCGCTGGGAGAAAGGGACATCGCTGGGGGCGATGCCATAGTGGCGTCGAAAGGCGGTAGCAAGATTGGTGGCGTGTTGGTATCCCGACATCCAGGCAGCCTGCTGGACGGGATGGCCCTGTTCCAACAAACGGTAAGCCAGCGCTAACCGTTTGTTGCGCAAGAAATCAAACACAGAGATACCGTAGGTTTGGCGGAATTTATTGCGCAGGCTGGTCGGGCTCATTGCTGCCTGTTGAGCTAACGCCGTCAGGGTGTATGGTTTTTCTGGGTGCAACTGTAACTGATCGCGTAGGGCATCCAGCCGCCGCTCACTGGGTGGTGCAGTAATGCGCCCCTGTTGCCCCACAGGATCAAGCGCCAAGCCATGACCAAGCAGTTGCAGCATCGCCCCTTCCAGCATCAACTGGCGCGCCAGACTTTCGTTCGAAGGAGATAACGCCTGCTGCAAGCCAGCAAGAAGGTAATCAGGTACTGGCCAAACAAAGGCCGCGTTCTCGCGACGTTCCCACTGATGCAGTAAAGCGGCAAGCAACGGGGGAAGTTAAAGCTGACCAGGATGGATGCCCAGCGCCAGCGTCCGCAACGGGTGATCGACAGCATGACGCACATGCATCACCTCATGTTCTCCCAGACGAGTACTGAATGCCATGCCCGCACGCACCACAAACTCCCGCTGGTTCACACGCAGGTTGATACAACCGCCCAACACCACCAGCGTGTAAAGCGGCGAGCCCTACAGCGAGGTGGATTCATAGGGTTGCATCACGCGTACATCGGAGCTGGTCAGGCTGATGCCGGAAGAGAGCACCATCTCTTCCACATGGCCTTGCACCACCACGCGCTGCTCTTTACACCGATCGCGGCTGGATGCCAACGCAGGGAAACGGTAGTCGATCCCATAGCGTTCGCCAAAGGCAAAGAAATCATCAACGAAAAACTGGCGTTCAGGCAGCGAGGGAGAATAGGCGTTCATCATCGTCAGGGGTCCACCGTCAGGCCAGCGCGGCTGGGAAAATGGTCGAGGGGGAATACCACAAGATTTTACCTTAGCACTCGAAGGAAATCGCTTCAACAAAGATGATAACAATTCTCATTAAATTCTGTAACGCTAATCTCTCTCTTTACCGTGTGCACACATGCTCACCACAGCACACAAAATGGCAAACCCCAGCAGGGCGTAATACATAAAGTCATTATCTTCCGCGATGGGGATTCCCAGAATAGGGATCTGATGGGTTCTTAATACGATGATATGAAATAATACGTATAAAGAATGAACGAGTATGCCGCCAAACACCGTGATGGGGTAAAAGGAAGATGTGAGCTTCCTCACCCAAAAATACAGCGGAATAAGTGAGATAAGGGAAAAAAACGAATAGACATAACTCATGATAGATCCATCGATACGAATTATATTTTATTCAGGCAAGCTGACTGTCTGCTTGCCTGAACAGGAGTACCTCGATTGCACGATAGTCGGCAATAAGGGCAAAGCGGCATCCTTGCCTACCATGCGGGGGTTAATCCGCATCATACCCCAGATTCGGTGCCAGCCAGCGCTCGACGTCGGCCACTGACATACCTTTACGCGCAGCGTAGTCTTCGATCTGATCGCGCTGAATCTGTGCGACTGCGTAATATTTACTTTCCGGGTGACTGAAATACCAACCCGAGACCGAGGCGCCTGGCCACATGGCGTAAGATTCCGTCAGTTTCATCCCGGTGCGCTTTTCCACATCAAGCAGTTGCCAGATTTGCGCTTTTTCCGTGTGGTCCGGGCATGCGGGATAACCCGGCGCTGGGCGAATGCCCTGATAATTCTCGCGAATCAGTTCGTCGTTGCTGAGGTTTTCGTTAGAGGCATAGCCCCAGTACACCTTACGCACTCGCTTATGCAGATATTCCGCAAACGCCTCAGCCAAACGATCTGACAACGCTTTTACCATGATCTTGTTGTAATCATCGTGCTGCGCTTCCCAGGCATCCGCCAATGCGTCTTCCTCTAATCCACCGGTTACCGCAAACGCGCCGAGATAGTCCGGCTTGCCACAGGTTTTAGGCGCAACAAAATCTGCAAGGCAGTAGTTGGGGAAATCCGTTTTTTCCGTTTGTTGCCGCAAGTGGTGAGTAACCAACAAAACCTCGTCACGGCGTTCATCGGTATACACCTCAACATCGTCCCCCACCCGATTAGCGGAGAACAAGCCAACCACGCCGCGCGGATTCAGCGTCCCCTGCTCACTGAGGGTATCAAGCATGGCATTCGCATCGGCAAACAGACGCTTGGCCTCTTCGCCGACCACGTCATCTTCCAAAATGCGTGGATACTTGCCCGCCAGCGACCAGGTCATAAAAAACGGTGTCCAGTCAATATAGTTGCGCAAGGTTTCAATGCTGGCGCTAACCGCTTGCACACCAAGACGGTGCGCCACTGGCGGTGTGTACTCATCCCAATCAAGCTGGCTGTCATTGGCGCGCGCCGCTGCCAGCGTCACCGGCGGGGTACGCGGTTTTTTACGCCCGTGCTGAATGCGCACGGTTTCATACTCTTTGCGGGTGCGCGCCACAAACTCATCGCGCTGCCCCTCCGACAACAGCGCCGACCGAACGCGAGGCATTCTGCACATAGACCGTTGCGCCACTGTAATTCTGTTCGAGCTTCACCGCGGTGTGCGCTTTCGAGGTGGTCGCACCGCCAATCAACAGCGGCAATGTGAAGCCCTGGCGCTCCATCTCTTTTGCCACGTTGAATTTCATCCAGCGACGGGGTAATAAAGCCCAGAAAGGCCGATGATATCGACGTTCTCTTCGCGGGCAGTTTTCAGGATTTTCTCGGTCGGCACCATCACGCCAAGATCGATGATCTCGTAGTTGTTGCACTGCAACACCACGCCAACGATGTTTTTGCCGATGTCATGCACATCGCCTTTGACCGTTGCCAGCAAAACTTTGCCTGCGCTGCTGCCTTTGGTCTTACTCGCCTCAATATAGGGTTGCAGGTAAGCCACCGCCTGCTTCACCACCTGCGGCAGGAACATTTTCCCCGCGCCGAACAGATCGCCCACCACATTCATACCGTCCATCAGCGGCCCTTCTATGACCTCGATGGGGCGAGAAGCCTCCTGCCGTGCTTCCTCGGTATCCTGTTCGATAAACTCGGTAATGCCTTTGACCAGCGCGTATTCCAACCGTTTTGTTACCGGCCAGCCGCGCCATTCCGCCTGCGTTTTGTTGCTCTCATCGTCGGTTTTGCTGCCGCGATAGCGTTCTGCCATTTCCAGCAACCGCTCGGTGCCATCTTCACGGCGATTGAGCACCACATCTTCCACGGCATCACGCAGCTCGGCGGGCAAGTCATCGTAGATTGCCAACTGGCCGGCGTTGACGATCCCCATGTCCATCCCGTTGCGAATCGCGTGATAGAGGAACACCGCGTAAATCGCTTCGCGCACCGGCTCGTTGCCACGAAATGAGAACGATACGTTCGAGACGCCCCCAGAGATCATCGCGTGCGGCAACTGTTCCTTGATATCCGCGCAGGCTTCGATGAAATCCACCGCGTAGTTGTTATGTTCTTCAATACCGGTCGCGACGGCAAAAATATTCGGGTCAAAGATAATGTCTTCCGGCGGGAAGCCAACCTCTTGCGTCAGGATCTGGTAGGCACGGCGACAGATCTCGATTTTGCGCGCACGGGTATCCGCCTGCCCCACTTCATCGAACGCCATCACCACCATGGCAGCACCGTAACACCGCACCTGACGCGCGTGATCGATAAAGACATCGAGTCCCTCTTTCATCGGGATGGAGTTCACGATGCCCTTGCCCTGAATGCACTTCAGCCCTTTTTCAATCACCTCCCACTTGGAGGAGTCGATCATGATCGGCACACGGGCAATATCCGGCTCACCGGCAATCAGATTGAGAAAGCGCACCATGGCGGCTTCGGCATCCAGCATGCCTTCATCCATGTTGATGTCGATAATCTGCGCGCCGCTCTCCACCTGCTGACGGGCAACATCCAGCGCTTCACCGTATTTTTCTTCTTTGATAAGGCGCTTGAAACGTGCCGCCCCGGTCACGTTGGTACGTTCCCCCACGTTAACAAGCAGCGTTGCCGCATCGATGGTCAGCGGTTCCAACCCGGCAAGACGGCAAGCCACCGGGATCTCCGGCAGCGGACGCGGCGCAACGCCGTCAACCACGTTGGCAATGGCGGCAATATGTTGCGGCGTAGTACCACAGCAACAGCCAACAATATTGAGGAATCCGGCGCACGCCCATTCACCGATATGCACTGCCATGTCGGCGGCATCAAGATCGTATTCGCCGAACGCATTCGGCAGGCCCGCGTTAGGGTGAGCAGACACATAGCACTCGGCTACGCGAGACAGTTCCGCCACGTATTGACGCAGCTCATCCGGCCCCAGCGCACAGTTCAAGCCAAAAGAGAGTGGGCGCGCATGGCGCAGCGAGTTGTAAAACGCTTCCGTGGTCTGCCCTGACAGGGTACGGCCAGAGGCATCGGTAATGGTGCCAGAGATCATCACCGGCAGTTCAATGCCTAACGCCTCGAATTCGGTTTCTACTGCATACACTGCGGCTTTCGCGTTCAGGGTATCAAAGATGGTTTCAATCATGATGATATCGACACCGCCCTCAACCAACGCGCGGGTTGATTCTCGGTAGGCCTCAACCAGTTGATCGAAACTGATATTGCGGTAAGCAGGATCGTTTACATCCAGCGAGATGGAAGCCGTGCGGTTGATCGGGCCCAATACGCCAACCACGTAACGCGGTTTGGCCGGGTTTTGCGCCGTCCATTTATCCGCACAGGCGCGGGCAAGGCGAGCTGCCACCAGGTTAATCTCCGCCGACAGCGAAGCCATGTCATAATCGGCCATCGCAATCGGCGTAGCGTTGAAGGTGTTGGTTTCGATGATATCCGCGCCAGCCTCAAAATAGGCATCGTGGATCGCAGCAATAATGGCAGGTTGGGTGATCACCAGCAGGTCATTTTTACCTTTCAGATCGCTGTGCCAATCGGCAAAGCGCTCACCGCGATAGTCGTCTTCCTGTAACCGGTAGCCCTGAATCATGGTGCCCATACCGCCATCCAGCACCAAAATGCGCTACGCCAGTTGCTCACGCAATGCCGCAACCCGATTCACCGCCGTTACCTGTTTTTGCTCTGCCACCCTAACCCCACCGAACTTGTTGGTATCTATCCAAATTATGATTGTTTATCGTAACAATCTGCCCGTTCCGCGTCACATGAGAGTTTTTCAGTCTTTCACCACTTTTTTTCGCCTTTCGCTACTAATCTGCCTGAAACCTAAAGAATAGTTGCAATCCTGGAGGAAAAAATGAAAACTAATTCCACTATAAAGAGAGGAGCCGAAATATGACGCCACCGGAGCCCGCCAAGCGCGGCAAAAAACCACGGGGTGCCGTCAGCACCAGCGTTGCAGGAACGGGCCAGGTACAATCGCTGACACGTGGTTTAACGCTGCTGGAACTGATTGCCCAAGCCAACGGCAGCGTCGCACTTACCGATCTGGCGCAGCAGGCCGGTCTGCCTAACTCCATCACCCACCGTTTATTGACCACCATGCAGCAGCAAGGCTTTGTGCGCCAGGTGGGGGATTTGGGTCTGTGGACCATAGGCTCCCATGCCTTTATCGTCGGCAGCAGCTTTCTGCAAAGCCGCAACCTGCTGGCCATGGTGCACCCCATGTTGAGCAAACTGATGGAAGCCTCTGGCGAAACCGTTAATCTGGCCGTGTTGGACCACAGCGATTACCAGGCCATTATTATCGATCAGGTACAGTGTACTGCGCTTATGCGTATGTCTGCGCCGATTGGCGGCAAACTCCCGATGCACGCTTCAGGCGCAGGAAATGCCTTTCTGGCAAACCTAAACGACGATCAGGTAAGCAGTCTGCTGCATCGTAAAGGGCTGCATGCTTATACCCACGCCACGCTGGTATCACCGGTGCACCTGAAAGAAGATCTGGCGCAAATCCGTCGACGCGGCTATTCCTTTGACGATGAAGAGCACGCACTGGGGCTACGCTGCATCGCCGCCTGCTTGTTCGACGAGCACCGCGAACCGTTCGCTGCCATTTCTATCTCCGGCCCTATTTCCCGCATCACGGACGATCGTGTTACCGAGTTAGGGGCGTTAGTGATCAGCGCCGCCAAGGAAGTGACGCTGGCTTATGGCAGAACCCGTTAATTTTTCTGTAAAATTGGCTATAATGTGCGCTCTCGAACTCAATTCACGAGCACACTGTTATGGAAAAGGACATCCAGGATCGCCGCCCGATTCGGGCGCGCGAGACACGATGGGCGACTGCGGCCGCACGCTATTTACGCCGTAAAGGTTATACGCCCAATGCTATCTCACTCTTCAGTATTCTGTTCGCCGCCCTTGGCGCGCTCTGTTTTCTCATCGTGTGGCGCTGTGACAACGAACTCCTGCAACGAGGCCTGTTTATCGCTGGCGCGCTCGGTATTCAGGGACGTTTAATCTGTAACCTCCTTGATGGCATGGTCGCGGTCGAAGGGGGAATGCGCAGCCCGGCAGGGGCAGTGTATAACGAGTTGCCCGATCGCGTATCCGATACTTGCTACTGTTGGGCGTCGGCTACGGCGTACTGTTGTTTCCTTACGCGCCACTTCTTGGTTGGGGAGCCGCGCTGCTGGCGCTGGCAACGGCGTATATTCGTCTGCTGGGCGGTACCTGCGGATTGGTGCAGCGCTTCAGCGGCCCAATGGCGAAACAACACCGCATGGCGCTGCGCCGTTATCTCTCTGCACGCATCTTCGGTGCCGTGCTGATCGAGCGGAAACGGAAATCCGGGACGCCCTTCTCCAGCGAAGATCTGCTGGCTCCGTTGGTGACGGTGCAGGAAAAACAGGAGTCATTGATTTTTTTCCCCGAGGGCACGCGCGGTAACGGCGACGACTTGGGCGAATTCAAGAGCGGGCTGTTCCATCTGATGCAGCGCTACCCCAATGCGCGTCTGGTGCCGGTATGGTTGGAAAACCTTAATCGCGTGCTGCCAAAAGGCTCAAGGCTTGTCGTTCCTATCATTTGTAGCGCCACCTTTGGCGAGGCCATTTCTGGCCCAGAGCAGGATGAAACCAAAATCGATTTCCTGAACCGGGCGAAACAGGCGCTGGAGGCGCTGTCACATGCGTAAATTCGACAATGAATTGCTCCTGCTGTTGGGTGGTTTGTTTATTCTGCTGATGGTTGCCAGCCTGATTGGGTTTATGCTTTCGCGCCGCAAGCAGAACGACACCATTGCCAACCTGAACGCCAGAATCCGCGCCTGGTGGGTGATGTGTACGATCTCCGTGATCGCCATGCTGGTCGGCCCGATAGGTTCCGTGGTGTTGTTTGCGCTAATGTCGTTTTACGCGCTGCGCGAATGCGTGACCTTGACGCCCACGTGTCGGGACGATCATGAAGCGTTGTTCTGGTGCTTCTTTATCATTCTGCCACTGCAATATCTGCTGGTGGGGATCGAATGGTACAACCTGTTTGTCATTTTCATTCCGGTGTATGCCTTTCTGTTTATTCCCGCCCGCGTGGCACTGGCAAGCGATACCACGCACTTTCTTGAACGCTGCGCCAAGATTCAGTGGAGCCTGATGATCGCCGTCTACTGCGTCAGCTATGCACCGGCGCTCCTGATGCTCTCCATTCCCGGCTTTGAAGGTGAGAACATCAAGCTGGTGCTGTTCATGATGATTGTGGTGCAGATTTCTGATGTGTTGCAGTACGTGTTCGGCAAGCTGTGGGGCAAGCGCGCCATCGTGCCTAAACTGAGCCCGAATAAAACGGTGGAAGGGTTGTGCCGCGCTGTTCTGGGTTACGCCATTTGTCCCTCTTGATGCCTTCTTTATCTCACTGTTGATCACGCTGTTGGGATTTACAGGCGGCTTATGCATGTCAGCCATCAAACGCGATCGCGGCGTGAAAGATTTCGGCGGCATGATGGATCGCATCGATTCGCTGTGCTTCGCCGCCCCGGTGTTCTTCCACGTGGTTCGCTATTTCTATAGCTAAGCGACGTCCAGCGTTAGCCTGCCTGTTGACGCTTACCGTAGCGCACGCTGAAGCGTTGCCGCCTGCGGTAGGCGTACACATCTTCCACATAGCCGTCACGAATGCGCGCCTGCAAATGACGCCAGTAATCGGCTGAAAACAGCTCGCTGTGCATCTCCTCAAACATGGCCAGCAACGCCTTGTCGGCAAACAGGAATTGGCGAAACTCCTCGGGGAAAACATCGTTGGGAGCGACGCTATACCAGGGTTCGCTCGCCAGCTCATCCTCCGGGTAGCGCGGAGCCGGAATATCGCGGAAATTCACCTCGGTCATATAGCAAATTTCATCGTAATCATAAAACACCACCCGTCCGTGCGCGTTACGCCGAAATTCTTGAACAGCATATCATCGGGAAAATATTGGCCGCCGCCAGTTGCTTGATGGCATTGCCATACTCTTCAATCGCATCACTCTGCTGCTGCACCGATGCAGAATCCAGATACAGGTTGAACGGCGTCATGCGGCGCTCCATGTAGAGATGGTTAATCAGGAGCAGCTGATCGCCGAGATCTTCCAGCTTCTCAGGCACTTCGCGGTAGAGTTCCTCCAGCAGTTCCGCACTGATACGGCGTTTATCAATCACGAAATTTTCATACTCCTGAGTATCTGCCATGCGCCCTACCCGGTCGTGCTCTTTCACCAGTTGATAACAGGACCGTACCCGCGCGGCACTGACCTCTTTCTGTGGTGCAAAGCGATCCTTGATAACCTTGAACACCCGATCGAACGACGGCAGGGTAAACACCAACATCACCATCCCCTTAACGCCAGGGGCAATAATAAATTGTTCGCTAGAGGCGGCGACATGGTTGAGGTACTCGCGGTAATACTCGGTTTTTCCGTGTTTTTGGCAGCCAATGGCGCAATAAAGCTCCGCCGTGGTTTTCCCCGGCAAGATATCCCGCAACCACGCCACCAGCGCACCCGGCTGCGGGGCATACACCATAAAATAGGAGCGCGCGAAACCAAACACGATGCTGGCTTCCGCTTTACTTATCAGGCAGGTATCGATAAACAACGCGCCCTGCTCGGTTTGGTGGATAGGCAACAGAAACGGCAGCGTATCGTCAGGCAATACCAACTTACCCACCAGCCACGCCGCCTTGTTACGGTAAAACAGTTCATTGGCGACCTGTAAGCGTGCTTCAGCTAGCTGCTGCGCCGTAAACGCCTGCGTCAGGCTGGTGACAATATTGCCGATATCACGCGCCAGATATTCCCACGGCAGACGCAGCGGCAGTTCCGACAGCAATTTATCTAACGTATCGTGCCACCCATCGCGCGGGACGATATCGCGACACAGCGGGCGCGATATCTCGCACATACGCCGCTCAGGCTGCGAGCTGAACACAAACAGCTTATCCGTCGTGAGTTCACGATGATTAAACAATCGACAATAGACGGAATTAAAGAAACTTTCGGCGATCTCGAAGCGGGGATAGTCCGGTAGCAAGGTGGTATACACGGTTTTCACGCTGGCGAGAAAAGCGGCGTCGTAACAGCGTGGCCCAGTAATACAGCGCAGTTGCTCCACCACCAGCCCAACGTGATGGTCATAAAGGTGGATACGCTGCTTCATTGCCTGTTGCACCGCCTGCCAGTCAGCCCGCTCGAAACGCTGCTGTGTGCCAGCGGTCACCTCCAAAAAGCGGCCATACTGCGCATCAAACCCTTGCAGAATGGTCTGCGCCACCAGTTGTTCCAGATTACGCCTCATCAATGCGCCCCACAGTGGCGGCCAGCTGACGCTGGCCGATTAGGATCAGAATTGCTGCTCTTCCGTTGAACCGGTCAATGCGGTCACTGACGAGGCGCCGCCTTGAATGATAGTGGTCACCTTATCGAAATATCCGGTACCCACTTCCTGCTGATGAGAAGAGAAGGTATAACCCTTGTTGATGGCGGCAAATTCGGGCTGCTGCACTTTTTCCACGTAGTGTTTCATCCCCTCGCCCTGCGCATAAGCATGGGCCAGATCGAACATGTTGAACTACATGCTGTGGATGCCCGCCAGCGTAATGAACTGATATTTGTAGCCCATTTCCGACAGCGCATCCTGAAAGCGCGCGATGGTGGCATCATCCAGATTCTTCTTCCAGTTGAAGGAAGGAGAGCAGTTATAGGCCAGCAACTTGCCGGGATATCGGCGATGAATGGCATCGGCAAAGCGCTGTGCCAGCGCCAAATCCGGCGTTGAGGTTTCACACTACACCAGATCGGCATAAGGGGCATAGGCCAAACCGCGACTGATAGCCTGCTCAATGTCAGCATGGGTGCGGTAGAATCCCTCCACCGTGCGCTCGCCCGTCACGAATTAGCGATCGTAAGGGTCGCAGTCTGACGTCAGCAGATCGGCAGCATCGGCATCAGTGCGTGCAACCAGCAACGTCGGCACGCCCATCACGTCTGCCGCCAGACGCGCCGCCACCAGTTTCTGAATAGCTTCCTGAGTCGGCACTAACACCTTGCCGCCCATATGCCCGCACTTCTTCACCGAGGCTAGCTGATCTTCAAAATGGACCGCCGCAGCCCCGGCTTCAATCATTGATTTCATCAGCTCAAAGGCATTCAGCACCCCGTCGAAACCCGCTTCCGCATCGGCCACAATCGGCAGGAAATAATCTACATGACGATCATCATTGGGTTCAATGCGGTTGGCCCACTGAATCTGGTCGGCACGACGGAATGTATTATTGATACGCGCCACCACCGCAGGCACCGAGTTCGCCGGATAGAGAGACTGATCCGGGTACATACTGGACGCCAGATTGGCATCCGCCGCAACCTGCCAGCCGGAAAGATAGATAGCTTCAATGCCCGCTTTCGCCTGCTGTAATGCCTGCCCACCGGTCAGTGCGCCGAGGCAATTCACATAGCCTTTGCGCGCGCTGCCGTGCAACAGCGCCCACAGTTTGGCGGCACCGTGCTGGGCCAGCGTCGATTCCGGATTCAACGAACTGCGCAATGTAATCACATCTTCCGCACTGTAGGGACGTTTAATACCTGCCCAACGTTCGGTTTTCCATTCTTGTTGCAGTTGTTCAATTTGTTGAGTACGAGAGGTTGTCATTATGGGGTGTCCTATTTATCAAGCACGGTTAGTCAAGCAGGGTGTAACCTGGCAACGTCAGGAAATCGATCAGTTTGTCTTGTGTGGTTATCTGATCCATCAGACGCGCCGCTTCGTCAAAGCGTCCGCCGCTAAAACGCGCCTCGCCTAATTCCTCCTGAATCACCAGCATCTCTTCAGCCAGCATGCACTGGAACAAAGCCTTGGTGACGACTTGCCCATCGCTCAGCGTCTTGCCGTGGTGGATCCACTGCCAAATAGAGGTACGGGAAATCTCTGCCGTCGCCGCATCCTCCATCAGCCCGTAAATCGGTACGCAGCCATTGCCGGAGATCCAGGCTTCGATGTACTGCACCGCAACGCGAATATTGGCACGCATCCCCGCTTCGGTGCGTTCGCCGGGACAAGGTGCCAGCAATTCTGCCGCACCAATCGGAGCATCTTTCTCTCGGCTAACCTCAAGTTGATTGACGCGTTCGCCCAAAGCTTCATCAAAAACTGCCATCACGGTGTCCGCCAGGCCAGGATGTGCTATCCAGGTGCCGTCATGGCTATTTTTTGCTTCTAATGCCTTGTCCTGACGAACTTTTTCCAACACCCACTGATGACGTGCTGGCTCTTTGCTGGGAATAAAAGCGGCCATGCCCCCCATAGCGAAAGCGCCACGCCGGTGACAAGTTTTGATAAGCAAACGTGAATAGGCATTGAGGAACGGCTTATCCATGGTGACGGAGCCGGTCAGGCAATACGCGATCGGCATGGTTTTTCAATGTCTTGATGTAGCTGAAGATGTAATCCCAACGACCGCAATTCAGCCCGACAATGTGGTCGCGCAGCGCGTGCAGGATCTCATCCATCTGGAATACCGCTGGCAGCGTTTCAATCAGCACCGTGGCCTTGATGGTGCCCCGCGGCAAATCAAAGCGATCTTCGGTATAGCTGAACACTTCGCTCCACCAGGCAGCTTCGCGCCAGGATTGCAACTTAGGCAGGTAAAAATAAGGGCCACTGCCCTTCGCCAGCAATGCTTGATAGTTATGGTAAAAGTAGAGAGCAAAATCGAACAGTCCACCGGGAATCGCTTCCCCCTGCCAGGTGACATGTTTTTCCGGCAGATGCAGACCACGTACCCGGCAAATCAGCACGGCAGGATTCGGTTTGAGCTGGTAGATCTTGCCTTCGTCATTGACGTAAGAAATAGTGCCTCTCACCGCATCACGCAGATTAAGCTGACCGTCGATCACCTTTTCCCATGAAGGGGACAGAGAATCTTCAAAATCGGCCATAAACACTTTCACGTTAGCGTTCAGGGCGTTGATGATCATCTTCCATTCGACTGGCCCGGTGATCTCCACGTGGCGATCCTGCAAATCTGCGGGAATGCCGCGAATCGTCCAGTCAGCATTTCGAATGGAAGCTGTTTCCGAAATAAAATCGGGCAGTTCTCCTGCATCTATCTTCTGCTGCTGTGTAGCTGTCTTTCCAACAGTAGTCCGTTTCTTAGCAACAAGAAGCGGTTTACCAACCCAGCCAAAAAATCGGTGGCCTCTTCTGTCAGAATGCTCTGCCACGCCAAAACGTTCACTGAATACCAACTCTCGGCTTATCGTCTGTTACGTCATCTCTCGGGTTCCTTTTCTCAGGGCCGCGCTCCCTGTTAACAGAGAGGGGTTATCAAGGGGCGAAATTTTCAACCAACAGAATTAAGCGTAATTCAATTATATTAAAAATAAAAAAATATTTCCATTTTTAATCAAAAATAACTTATCTTGATGATTTAAATAAATAAAAATATGAAAAAATCAGGGAAATAATTTTCAAACAAAATTTATGGCAACAAAAAATGGTACCATTGGGCACCCTGAGTGAAACGGTAGAACGTTTTAGTCCAGCGTTGGATTCATGCGACGCAGATCGAACGGCGTGATCTGATAGACACAATAGTTGAGCCAGTTAGCAAACAGTAAATGCCCGTGGCTGCGCCAACTCGCTTTTGGTGCATTTTCCGGGTTGTCGTCAAGGAAGTAGTTCAACGGTACGGTAGGGTTCAAGCCCGCATCGCGGTCACGAAAGAATTCGCTGGCAAGCGTATGAGTATCATATTCAGGGTGCCCGGTGACGAACACCTGACGCTTATCTTTACTGGCAAACAGATAAGCACCGGCTTCATCAGACTCAACAAAATATCCAGGTCGGCGTACTGGCGAATAATATCTGTGGGGAAATCAGCGTAACGCGAATGGGGAGACGGGAAGGTTTCATCAAAACCACGGGTAAGCAACGCATGCTGCTGCAACGTGTGGTGCGCATACACGCCAGAAAGCTTCTTGCTGCGGGTCATTTTGGGGATGCCATACAGCAGATTTAGCCCAGCCTGCACCGCCCAACAGGCAAACAGGCAAACAGGCAAACAGGCAAACAGGCAAACAGGCAAACAGGCAAACAGGCAAACAGGCAAACAGCGTGGACGTCACATGATCTCTTGCCCAATCGATCACTTTTGCTATCTGTGGCCAGTAAACCACATCACAGAGATCCACCAGACCCAGCGGTGCGCCTGTGACAATCAGACCATCGAAGTTGTCGTTTTCAATATCCTCAAAGTTACAGTAGAAGTTATTGAGATGTTCTGTAGGCGTGTTCTTGGATTCACGGCTATCAATGCGCAGCAGTTGGAGCAGTTGGATATCCACCTGCAACGATGAGTTGGAGAGTAGGCGCAGGAACTGGTTTTCTGTCTCAATCTTCTTCGGCATAAGGTTCAACACCAGCACCTTTAGCGGACGAATCTCCTGAGTACTGGCACGAGAAGTGGTCATGACGAACACATTCTCATTGCGCAAAAAACTTACCGCAGGTAACTCATCAGGGATCCGAATTGGCATGACACTACACCTCACTGCAACCGTTTATACGTTTAGACATCCAGATGCATGAAGATAACCAGTTTTCCGCAACTTGTACAGCGCACAGGCCGAAGTTGAATAATCTTCATCCTGTACACTGTGCAGCGCCGTTTACATCTGCGCCTCTTTCCCTTTTCTGTGCAGCAGCAGAGAAACAAACATCGCCATCAGACACATGGCAGAGACATACCAGAAGAACGTAGTTCAATCCCTGCCGATTTCAGCGACAGTGCGACGTACTCAGCCGAACCGCCAAACAGCGCGTTGCCTATCGCATAGGAGAGCCCCACGCCCAGCGCAAAAGGAATACGCCATCCCCAGGCTTTCAGTTCTTCGGTGCTGAGCAACTGTTGCAGGATAACCAGCACCAACAGCGCTAATAACTGCCCTCCAATCAACGTGACATATTGAAAAGAGGCATAAAACCCGCGCTTGCCCTCAACGGCTACTTCACTCATGTAGGTTGCACTGGTGCCATACTCCCCCCCAACTGACAACCCCTGAAACAAACGCGCAAGCAACAACAATGCAGGAGCCCAGTGGCCAATCACGCTATAGGTGGGCAAACAGGCGATAACGAACGAGCCGCAGCACATCATACAGACGGAGATAAGCATTGAGGTGCGGCGACCGTGCTTATCGGCAATATAACCAAATAGCCAACCGCCGATCGGGCGCATCAGGAATCCGACGGCAAATACACCAGCGGTTTGCAGGAGTTGCGTGGTGGTATCACCACTAGGAAAAAACGCTGCGGCAAAATAGAGTGCGCAGAACGAATAGACATAAAAATCGAACCACTCTACCAGGTTACCGGAAGAGGCTCCCACAATGGCGAATATCCTCTTGCGCGTATCATGGGGGTCTAGGTGTTGCTCCGCAAGCGGTGGTGTTACATCTGCCATAGTAAAAATCCCTATAAGAGTGATAAATGCGTGCTGCGCTATGCCCATGCATACGGCACAAGTAAATTGTTATAATTTGGTAAAACACAATGAAAACAACGTGCAAAAATGCGTAGTGACAACGAGTTATTCTCGATGTTGTCACAGACGGGGAGTAAGAGAAAGGTTATTACATTAATGAAATGGGATGTAAAGCGAGTCTTGATGTTCGCTGTTTCTGCGCAAATAACAGGAGAAAGTGAAAAACCACGCACAGCAAAAAGGGGCTGTCCTTTCGGACAGCCCCTTCGCTTAATTAAAACCTGACAGTTCCCTACTCTCACATGGGGAAGCCCCACACTACCATCGGCGCTACGGCGTTTCACTTCTGAGTTCGGCATGGG
>NZ_JBLLJS010000003.1:0-176512 GCF_047692315.1 Symbiopectobacterium sp.
CGATCGAAGCGGGGATTGCAGACTACTGGTACAAGTATGTCGGCCTGAACGGCGCGATTGTGGGCATGACCAGCTTCGGCGAGTCGGCTCCGGCGGAAAAACTGTTCGAGGTGTTTGGCTTTACGGTTGATAACGTGGTGGATGTGGCGAGTTCGCTCTTACGCCAGGGCTGACTTCAACAACTGGGGCGCCTCAGAAACGCCCCTTCATAGGTTTCACGCTGCACACCATCCCTGAAGCTGCGCATAATGCAGTAGCATGATGGTTTTACCATCGTGGATACGTCCGTCTTTGATCATCGCCAACGCGTCAGTAAACGGTAGCTCGATAACTTCGATGTCTTCATCCTCCACGCCGCCACCGCTCGCCTTACGCTGGGAAGGCTCGTATTCTGCAGCAAAAAAATGAACCTTTTCCGTCACGCTACCGGGTGACATGTAGGCATCAAACAGCTTTTCGAACTTCTCGATAATGTAGCCCGTCTCTTCCATGACTTCCTTACGGATACACGCGTCCGGCGACAAATCATCCAACAGACCGGCACAGGTTTCCAACAGCATGCCGCTCTCATTCCCGTTCACGTAAGTCGGCATACGAAATTGACGCATCAGCAGCACCGTCTTTTTTTCCCGATTATAGAGCAGAATGGTGGCACCATCGCCTTTGTCATAAACTTCCCGCATCTGTCGCACCACACCGCCGTGTTTGCGTTTCAGATCGAACGTGTACTTGTGCAGCACATACCAGTTATCGGACAGCAGTTTCTTTTCAATAAGCTTTATGGGAGACGACATCACAACCCTCCATCACGCGCGAAAACCACGCGGCTGATTTAACAAAACTCCTGATATAGATGTTCACCGCGAAAACCGATTCGACGCGATAAAGTGAGTGCCGCCGTTGAGATCAGCGAACCCAGCTCGGCAATGCGCTCAGGGTTATCTTTTACTTTGGAAAACAGGCTGGCAATGCTGAGGGCTGCTTGTACCTTGCCGCGCGCGTTATAAATAGGTGCCGCCACACAAAAGACTTCCGAGTTATGCTCACGATCGTCAATTACGTAGCCACGCTGGCGCGCTTCATTCAACACCCCGAAAAAACGCGCTTCATCCGTCACGGTGTAGGGAGTAATCGGCTGCAAACCGCCGGTTTTATCAAGAATGGCTTTGACCTGTTCATCCGGCATGGTTGCCAGCAGCGCCTTGCCAAGACCGGTACAATAAAGCGGGTTATTGGAGCCGATACGCGCAGACGTGCGCACTGATGTGGCACTCTCCACTTTACAGCATGCCGTCGTTTTCCATCGCCAGAAACGAGGTTTCCTGCGCGGCGGCAGCCGGCTCCTCCAGCACGGAACGTGCGGCTTCACGAAAGGGCGTTTGATCGAGATAAACCGCACCGGTCTGGAACAACTTCAGCCCCAGACGGAAAGATTTGACACGAGGATTGGCGATTTCAAGATAGCCTTTATACACCAGCGTATAAATAATATCGAAGGTGGTGCTTTTCGGTATGCCTAACTGAGTACTGATTTCCGTTATGGTTAACTCATCCCGCGTCCCTGCGTTCCTGCGTTCCTGCCACCAATTCCAGCATATCCAGCGCTCTGGCCACCGAGCGATTGATTTTTTCCACGCCATCCATCCCCATGCATTCGCTTGCGCGGGATTATGCAAGATAACCATAGCGGTAAGAAAAAATAAAAGTGCCGATAAGGGCAACCCGCGTTGATATTGCGGCAGATCACCTTTATCGGAACGCGATAGCGAATCAAAGAGGATAAGAAACGTAGTCTGGCTTTTTATTTTCGCGGAAACGGGTAATAAGGTCTGTGCCAGCTCGGTTAACTGTTGCCACTCTTGCTCGACCACTAACGTTTTATTGATCAGTTCGCTGCCCACCCCAACGGCAAACGCACCCGCCTGTGCAAAGTCTGCGACATTATTCAGCGTCACGCCGCCAACAGGAGTGATGGAGAGATTGTTAAGCGGCCCCTGCAACTCTTTCAGATAGTTGACGCCCAGACCGTTAGCCGGGAACAGCTTACGCAAATCGACGCCCATGCGACACGCCTGCAATATTTCCGACGGCGTGGCCACAGCCGGGATCATCAGCTTCTGCTTCTCATGCACCATGCTGACCACTTGCGGATTAAAATCCGGTGCCAGCACAAAATTGGCGCCCGCATCCATCACCAGCTGCGCCATCACCGGATTGATAACGGTTCCCGCACCGGATCCACATTTTGTCGCCCAATTCCGCCGTGAGCGCTTCAATACTGCGCAGATAACCTGACGTGTTGCCAGGTCACTTCCAACACACGCACACCGCCATCATAGAGCGCGCGTGCAACGGGGATTACCTCCTCGGGTTTTGTCCCTCTGACAATCGCGATAATGCCCGTTTCTTCTATGGCGTGAATCACTTGGTGCTTAATCATTGATAATCTTATAACCCTTTAATTAACTATTAAATCGACTGCAACAAACGGCGAAAAAGGCGGCGCGAGGCCGCCTTCACTGCGATCATGCATTAGCGACGATCGGTTTTCTGAAGATGAACCAGTAGCACAGGGCGGCACAGCCAGCGATGATCCCGCCGCTGACGAACGCCATGGTGTAAGAACCGGTGGCATCGGTGATCATGCCGGTCACCAGCGGTGAGAGTGAACCGGCGAAGTAACCGCCGAAATTCTGGATACTGCCCACAGAGGCCACCATCGATGCCGGTGCGACATCACCCGGTAACGCCCAGCCCATTGCAGAGAGTGCCGAGAGCCGCGCTATGGCAATCACCAGCAAGGCCAGCGTACCGGTCAGGCTGGTCGCGAACGGAATAGCCACTACCGCAACGCCTGCCAGCAGCGCGGAGACACTGATGGTGACACGTTTGGCAACCAGTGAATCACTGAAAATTTCGCGATCCATCAACCAATTGGACAGGTATCCGCCGCCAATGGCCCCGACGATACCGCCGAAGTAAGGGATACTGGCGTAGATGCCCAACGCTTTAAGCTCGATGTTCTGCGTTTTCATCAAATAGAACGGCAGGAAGGTGGTGAAGATGTTCATCATCCACACATAGCAGAACCAACCGAGAATCATGCCCCACACGCATTTGTACTTGAACAGCCCGCCCCAGCTAATGGTGACTTCGCTGTTGCCCAGCTTTTCTGCCGTGCCGCCGCCTTCTTTAACGTAATCCAGCTCTTCTTTACTCAGCGTCGGGTGTTTTTCCGGCTGATGGTAGGCAAAGATGAAAAACACCAGGAAGATCAGACCAATACCACCGGCGATAAAGAACAGAGCACGCCAGCCGAACGGTACAATGATGGCCACCAGAATCGGCGAAGCAATGGCCGGGCCCCATTTGGAAGCCGCATCCCAGAAGCCTGTCGCCAACGCGCGCCCCTTTTTCGGGAACCAATTTTCGCTGCGCCCGGCCAGCACGGAGCTTCGGTAATATCCAGAAATGCCGCGCGCAAACAGCAGCGTCATCAGGTTACTACAGGCACCGGTCAGCATGGTGGCACCGCTCCACAGGCCGATCGCCCAACCATAGACTTTCTTCGGCCCAAATTTATCTACCAGCCAGCCGGAAGGCAGCTGGCACATGGCGTAAATCAGCGCAAATACGGACCCCATCAAACCAATATCGGTATTGGTCAAATGCAGATCTTTCATCATGTCTGGTGCAGCAATGGATAATGCCGCCAATTAATAACAAGAAAACGACAAACCACCGTTTCTTGCCGATTTTTTTACTCGCGGCATCGGTATTAACCAGAGTACTCATCGTGATATTCCTATAATAATACCTGTAGGGTAAGAGGTAATGACATTCTTCTGCCTACTTAAAGGCGGAATGTTAGTTAAATAATTTTCCTGACCCGGGCAATTTCCAATGCACCTAAGCCAGACAGCGAGGGCCGATTATCATCAATCACCACCACATCGCCGGTAAAAAAGGCATCATCCTTAATTAATATTTCAAAGGCGTTCTTTAATATTTTCTTGCCGCAAATCACTAACGTGGCATCCGGGGAGATATTCAGCGCCTTGCTGTTTTTGATAGCGAGAATATCCGTTTGCAATACCGCGCCGAGCAAATAGTTCGCTTTTTGGTTATCACTCAGTGAAGCGAACATATCGAGAATGCGCACCGAGAAGCAGCTGCGCGCCAGACCGACGGCGGCACAATCATGCGCGCCTTGCAGCAGATACTGCGCTTCCACTTCATTGGCGAACTGGTGTTTCAGCGAGCTGGCCAGAATGGTGCGCTGAGTAATGACGTCCAGTAGCTCACCGGCAATGGTCATCACACAGCCTTCAATGCGGTTATCAGCATCGACTTTAATGAATTTGGAGTGGGAACCCGGCTGGATAATCAGCGCCGGGCCGCGAATATCCAGCGCGACAATCGCCCCGATGGTTTCCACTTCCTCACCGCGCATCACATCCATTTTTTCGACGTTTTCCGGAGCAACAACGCCATCGTTGTTGCGAATGCCGGGAACAAACCAAATCGGCTGATCGCTCACCTCGGGAATTACCTGTTGCACCATGCCCGCCGCCAATTCGTTAATGCCTGCTGGCGCAACAACATGCGGAATCTCACACAGCCCAACATTGGAGGTGATCATGCCAGCGGAAAGGTAGGTCACTTTAGCATCTGACGGTAACGCCGCCTGTGCCAGTGCGGCCTGAACGGCGGCCTGTACGCCGCGCGTCAGGGTTTCTTTGCTGCCGGTGATGGCGGTATCGCGCACGCCAACCGCCTAGCTGGCTTCAGCAATAATGCGATTGTCCTGCCAGACAAAAACGCGCGTGTTGGTTGTGCCAGTATCTATGGTAACGGAATACATTTCTCTCTCCTGCCCTTAACCCTGTTGCTCCAGTTCAACGCGAGCGGCGATATAGCCCGCCCCTTCCACCACTAGCCGGTCAATATCTTCCCGCGCCGTGATGAGCGTCGCCGGGCGCGTCAGGTCGAGCACGTTTTTCATCATGTGCTGGTAGATACGGCAGCGCTGCGCGTTGCCAACAAAAATCACCTCACCGTTCAGGTCAAACCCTTGCTGCTGAGCATCGGCAAACAGCTTCATGTCGTCAGCCGCAATCGCCGCCTCGCAGAACAGCTTGCGTTCCGCCGGTTGGGTATCCAGTGAGAATTGAATAAAACGGGTCAGCAGGATGGTGCGCAACAGCCCGCTCTGCTGCACGCTGCGGTAGGCCACGTCGGCAATGTGCTCAGAGAAGCAATCTGGCTGAGGTTCGGCGCTTTTGACGCTGGAGCCGATAAAGGTCTCTTTCAGGATGGCCGCATACACCTGACCGCTCAGCGACGTCATGCTGCCGGCAAGTCTTCCTTGCGCGTCAATGTGAATCAGCTTGGTGGTCGATCCCAACTCACTGATGGTGCACGGCAATGCGGGCTGATGACGGCTCAATATGCCAATTGCCTGCGTTTCTTCACCGCGCATCAAATCCAGCGAAGCGATCCCTTCCCATCCGCCCTTTCCTGCCGCATTTTTAATGCCGGGAATAAACACCACCGGGATATCAACGGGAAAAATGGCCGGATCGCGGTATTAGCGGGCAAAGGTGGCGAGATCATCAATGTTGACCGGGGTGCGGTCAGATGCGGGATTTCGACCAGCCCCAGGTTAGAGGTGATCATCCCAGAAGCAATGGCAAAGCGCACATCGTTGAGTGTCAGGTTTTCCTGTGCCAGCAGTTGTTGGAATCCGGCAGCAATGCCCTCTTTCAAGGCAATGTTATTACCGGTCGCTGCCGTGCTGTTTACTCCAACAGGAATTTCATTTTTACTGATTACCGCCTGATCTTTGATCAGATAAAGGCGGGTATTGGTAGAACCGCAATCAATAACCACAAACATGATAGTTAGCCTCTTATTGTCGTAACATTTATAACGGCCATCAAAAAATGGGTACAGAAGTCCTCTGACGAAAAAAATTTCGTCAGGCGGAATATGCTTTTTATTGTCCGGTGTGGGTCGTTATGAATTAAACCTCACACCAGAGAAATAAGCGTTTATCCCTGGTGGATAACGCACACAGAATTACAAGCGGCCCTGATAAATTTCCCGAATCTTTTCTCCGTCTGGTACACGTGGATTATTCGACAGCACGACTTTCATGGTGGTTAAGACATTATTAATCAACCAATCGAAGTGCTCTTCTTTTACGCCCAATTGTGTCAGCGTAGGAACCATATTAATGCCGGTCAGGAATTGATGAACCGCAGCCACGCTGCTTTCTGCCGCCTGATCCTGACTCATATCACGCGTATCCACACCCATGGCTTTTGCGATGGCGGCAAACTTCTCCGGTGCCGCAGGCCAGGTATATTCCATAAAGGGTTTATAAATGGCTGCGATACCTTCCGCGTGCACCACGTCCAGCAGACCGCCCATCGGATGCTGCAACGCGTGCGGCAGCGTGGTGCCCGCGCAATCAATCGCCATGCCCGCCAATGAGCTGGCCAGTGTGACTTTCTCCCAGGCAGCCACGTTGGTGACATCTTCATAGACCAGCGGCAGGTTCTGCGCGATCAGCTCAATAGCGCGCAAGGACAGCATTTCGCTGAACGGTGTGGCATTTTTGGAAATGTAGGATTCCAGCGCATGGAACAGCACATCAGCGCCCGGCCCGGCGATCACGCGTTTTGGCAGGGTCAGCATCAATTCAGGATCAATAATGGCTGCTTTCGGGTAGATTAACGGATTCACCAAGACTTTCTTGTCGTTGGTTTCCGGGTTGGTGAATACCGCCGTGCGGTTAGCTTCACTGCCGGTACCTGCCGTGGCTGGGATGAGAATGATCGGCAACGCGCTTATTCCTACTTTGCGGCCAAACACGTAATCCCAAATGCTGCCTTCATTTACCGCAGAAAATGCAATCCCTTTCGCCATGTCCATGGCGCTACCGCCGCCGAGACCAATCACCAGATCACAGCCTTCAGCCACCAGCGTGGACAGTGGGTTTTGCATAAAGCGATCGTAAACCTCTAACGCTACGCCAGCTTCAGTCAGTGCTGCACCGCCTGCAACTGCCCGGTGGGTTTGGAGCTGTCTGACGCAACCAGCAGCGCCTTTTTACCGTAAGGACGTGCAATGTCGCCCACTTGCTTGTGTCGCCCTAATCCAAAATGAAATTTGACGGGATTACTGTAATCAAAAGCTGGCATCTCTCACCTCTTTTGTTCGCATATGCGAACGCTGTTCGTATTAATGATCCACATAATAGAGAGGAGGAAAAATGAGCGCCAGCCTTTTGATAAAAAAATGGACTGCCATCACATTTATTGTGACGACAATCCGTTAGGCGTGAGAAATATTACGTTGCGTCAGTTGAGGAAAAATGTGCTAATCAGCAGATAAGCATTGAGAGAAACCACAATAAAAACAATCGCATTACCGGCATTCTGCACCCAACGTCCGTTGACCATGCATCCCATCAACGCCCGATTTCCGGTAAACGCCAACAAAGGCACCAGCGCCAGCGCGATACCGAAACTGAGCAGAACCTGACTCAGCACCAACACGCGAGTAGGTTCCATGCTGGACATAATCACAATAAACGAAGGCAGCATGGTGACCGTACGCCGCACCCACAGTGGAATATGGAAACGGATAAACCCTTGCATCACCACTTGCCCGGCCAGCGTACCCACAACGGTAGAAGAGAGCCCTGCGGCCACCAGGCTTAAGCCAAAAATGGTTGCGGCCGCTCGCCCTAACAGCGGATCGAGAGTGAGATAGGCACGCTCCAGATCGGCGATATCCTGATTGCCGCTAAAGTGGAACGCCGCAGCAGCGGTAGCCATCATCGCTAGATTGACGAACCCCGCAATGGTCATCGCCACCGCCACGTCGATTTTGGTGGCTGCATAGCGCTCGGCACGGGTGTGGTCTTCACCCTGCTGGGTCAATGAAGAGTGTAGATAAATAACATGGGGCATAATGGTGGCTCCCAATACGCCAGCAGCCAACAGCACCGCATCCGAGGTGGGTAGCTGCGGCACCGCCATGCCACGCACCAGCGAGGCCATTTCAGGACGCGAGAAGATCAGCTCGACGATATACGCGGCAGCAACAAACAGCAGCAGCCCGCCGATAATCATCTCCAGCGGCTTTTGACCGCGCTGTTGCAGCGCCAAAATCAGGAAAGTAGCAATACCGGTGAGAATCGCCCCCTCGAGCAGCGAAACGCCCAGCAGCAGCTTAAAGCCGATGGCAGCACCGATAAACTCGGCCAAATCGGTTGCCATGGCAATGATCTCCGCCTGCACCCAATAGGCCCATACCGCAGGGCGTGGGAAACGATCGCGAATGTGCTCTGCCAGATTTTTCCCTGTGGCAATCCCAAGCTTGGCGGAAAGCAGCTGAATCAGCATCGCCATCAGGTTGGCCCATACCACAACCCACAGCAATTGGTAGCCGTAGGCCGCCCCCGATTGAATATTGGTAGCGAAGTTACCCGGATCGATATAACCGATCGCCGCTATAAATGCTGGCCCCATCAGGGAAAGCTTAAGTTTCCTTGACGTGCGGCTGGCAGTCTCTATCACTCGGCTCCCCGGCATACAATGACCCTTAATGACCTCTATAAGATTCACTCTGTCATGAATGATAATGATTATCAAGTGCATTTGTAATGGCAAAACTGATTGCTGCAATAGCCAAAATCAACACTGTTAGCAGGGACATAGGTTTAACCAAAAATGTTTCACGGCCAGACCTGAGCTATCACAGCCCCAGACACGCATTTCCCCATAGAAATGTGATCTCTGCCATATTGTTAACAAAATATAAACAAAAAACTCCAAGGTAAAGTCACTTGGGGTTTTTATTGATTTCAATTTGTTACGCCTGCCCTTAGCCTCAGGACGTGCGCGGGTCGCACAGGGAAATTAGCCCTTCGCTTTAGAAACAGCCACCATGGCAGGACGCAGCAAACGACCGTTCAGGGTGTAACCTTTTTGCATCACCATCATCACTGAATTGGGCGCATGGTCGGCAGATTCCAGCATGGTCATGGCCTGGTGTACTTCCGGATTAAACGGTACGTTCACTTCGCCAACCACTTCGATGCCAAACTTGCGCACAGCATCCAGCAGCGATTTCAGCGTCAGCTCCACACCTTCAATCAACGAAGAGAGCGACTCGTTGCTGCGATCGGCCGCTTCCAGCGCACGCTCGAGGTTATCGATCACCGTCAGCATTTCACCGGCAAATTTTTCTAGCGCAAATTTGTGCGCTTTTTCCACGTCCATTTCAGCGCGACGGCGGATATTGTCCGTTTCGGCACGCGCGCGCAGCACGGTGTCGCGCTCACGCTGCTGTAGTTCGTTCAGTTGCGCTTCCAGTTCGGCAATACGTTCATCACGCGGGTTGGCGACGTCTGTCGTTGCAGGTTCCACTTCCGCATGTTGTCCCTGTGCCGCTTCCATTTGATCTACGACTTGCTCGTCAGGCGACTTCTGTTCTTTACTACTCATGAAATTCTCCGCGGTTTTAGCATTCATCTCGCTTGTTCGCTTATTATGGGGATGAAAACCGGGGATTCAAGAGAAGCAGTCACATATACCGACAGATTTCGCGACACCGGGCGGCACAGGGTAAGGAAAAGCATAACGATGACTAACCAGTTCAATTGCATTGGCATTGTGGGCCACCCGCGCCACCCCACGGCACTGGCAACGCATGAGATGTTGTATCACTGGCTGCACGGCAAAGGCTATAAAGTCATGCTGGAGCAGCATATCGCCCACGAGCTCAACCTGCCCGACGCGCTGACTGGCAGTCTGGCGGAGATCGGTATGCAAGCCGATCTGGCCGTGGTGGTCGGCGGCGATGGCAACATGCTAGGTGCTGCCCGTGTGCTCTCTCGCTATGACATCGACGTCATTGGCATCAATCGGGGAAATCTTGGCTTCCTGACCGATCTCGATCCCGATCAGGCGCAGCAGCAGCTCTCTGAAGTGCTGGAGGGGCGCTATCTCAGCGAACGTCGTTTTATGTTGGAAGCGCACGTTTGCCGTCGCAATCAGCCGGACAGCACCAGCACGGCGATCAATGAGGTGGTGCTACACCCCGGAAAAGTCGCCCATATGATTGAATTCGAAGTCTATATTGACGATCGTTTCGCCTTCTCCCAACGCTCGGACGGCCTGATTATCTCAACGCCCACCGGTTCCACCGCTTACTCGCTTTCCGGGGGCGGCCCCATTCTGACGCCCTCACTGGATGCCATCGCGCTGGTGCCGATGTTTCCACATACGCTTTCAGCGCGCCCACTGGTGATAAATAGCAGCAGTACCATCCGCCTGAAGTTTTCGCATATCACCAACGATCTGGAGTTGAGCTGTGACAGCCAGATAACGCTGCCAGTACAGGAAGGAGAAGAGGTACTGATTACCCGCAGCCAATATTCGCTAAACCTGATACACCCAGAAAATTATAGCTACTTCAATATGTTAATCACAAAACTGGGGTGGTCGAAAAAATTATTCTAAAATTTCGCGCCACCCACTTTACTGGTTAAAAAATGGCATTATAATGTATGCAATTACAGTCTGTTATTGCATACAGGAAGGTGATTCATGCTGGTGCAACTCACTATCAGTCATTTCGCTATCGTGCGTGAGTTAGAAATTGATTTTCAATCAGGTATGAGCGTTATCACCGGCGAAACCGGCGCGGGCAAATCCATTGCGATTGACGCATTGGGCCTGTGTCTGGGCAACCGCTCTGATGCCAGCATGGTGCGCCCCGGCGCACAGCGCGCCGATATCTGTGCCCGCTTCTCCCTGAACGACACCCCAGCGGCGCGGGCATGGCTGGAGCAAAACCAACTGGATGACAGCAACGAGTGCCTGCTGCGCCGTGTGATCAGTGCCGACGGGCGTTCACGCGGATTTATCAATGGCACCGCAGTGCCATTATCCCAGTTGCGTGAGCTGGGCCAGCACCTGATCCAACTGCACGGGCAGCACGCCCATCAGTTGCTGCTTAAACCTGAACACCAACGTCACCTGCTGGATGCCTATGCCGATGAACCGCAGTTGCTTGCTGCCATGCAACAAATCTGGCAACAGTGGCACCAAAGTTGTCGTGATCTGGCACAGTTACAACAAGCGAATATCGAACGTGAAGCGCGCCGTGAACTGTTGCAATACCAACTCAAAGAACTGAAAGAATTTGCCCCACAGCCCGACGAATACGAGCAAATTGACATCGAATACAAACGGCTGGCTAACAGCGGCCAGCTGCTGTCGCTCAGCCAGCATGCATTGCAACTGCTCAGCGAAAATGACGAGCAGAACATCATGAGCATGCTCCACAGTGCAAAACACCAGCTCAGTGAGCTCGTTGCCATGGATGAAAAATTGGGCAGCGTGCTGAATATGCTGGAAGAAGCCAGCATTCAGATCAGCGAAGCGAGCGATGAGTTGCGCCACTACAGCGAACAAACGGATCTTGACCCGACCCGACTCTATGAGCTGGAGCAGCGCTTGTCACGCCAGATGGCGCTGGCGCGTAAACACCACGTCGCCCCGGAAAACCTACCCGCATTCTACCAGCAACTGCTGGATGAACAGCAGCAACTGGCAGAACAAGAGAGCAACCACGCCACGCTCAGTCTCGCGGTCAGCGAATATCACCAACAGGCGCTTCATGCAGCGGAACAGTTACATGCCCGCCGTCAGCACCATGCGCATGAACTGTCTCAGTTGATTACGGCACAAATGCATGAACTCGCCATGCCGCACGGCCATTTCTCCATTGAGGTGGAGTTCTCACCGGAACGCCTGACTGCCTATGGCGCAGACAACATCGCATTTCTGGTTACCACTAACCCCGGTCAACCGCATCAGGCGCTGGCGAAGATCGCCTCCGGCGGCGAACTCTCCCGTATCGCATTGATCATTCAGGTGATTACAGCGCGTAAAATGGACACTCCAGCGCTGATTTTCGATGAAGTGGATGTGGGCATCAGCGGCCCGACCGCCGCGATTGTTGGCAAAATGCTGCGCCAGCTTGGAACATCCACTCAGGTGATGTGTGTGACCCACTTACCTCAGGTTGCCGGATGCGGGCATCAACACTTCTTTGTCAGCAAACATACCGACGGTGCTGCCACCGAAACGCTGATGCAGCCGCTGGATAAACGCGCACGGTTACAAGAGCTGGCCCGTTTGTTGGGCGGCAGTGCGGTAACCAAAAACACATTGGCGAACGCCAAAGAGTTGCTGGCAGCGTAAAAAAACAACAGCAGGCATCTCGAACCATGGCCAATGGCTGAGTACGTTTTACTGTTGTTACCGTTGGCGTTCAGGCAAAAATAATCAACTTTTTTGCATTCCGGTGGTCACACAAGCGCCTTGCCGGTTTTCAAGACAGGCAAGGTCTATTATCATCGGCAACTTATGCCCTTAAGGAATGTATTTACTATGTGCTGTAAAACGCTGACCGTCATCGCCGCGATGGTTGTTATGCTGACCGCCTGTTGTTCTACGCTGGAAAGACTGGTTTATCGTCCAGATATCAACCAAGGGAACTATCTGGCACCGGCTGATGTGGCAAAAATCCACACCGGCATGACCAAGCAACAGGTTGCCTATACGTTGGGTACGCCGATGATGCAAGACCCCTTTGGCAGTGACACCTGGTTCTACGTTTTCCGCCAGCAACCGGGGCATGAGGCCGTGAAACAGCAAACGCTGACGCTGACCTTCAGCCAGGATGGCATTTTGACCAACGTGAAGAATCAACCGACGCTGAATTGATATTGGTGTGGTGATCAAAACACGCATGATAGGGCACACAGTGTGCCTTATTTTTTGGAACGCTCCGCGCGCTGACGGCGCAATTCTTTAGGATCGGCAATCAACGGGCGATAGATCTCTACGCGATCGCCCTCCGCCACTGTGTCCGTTAAACGGGCTGGTCGGCTAAAGATCCCTACTTTGTTGACCTGCAAATCGATATCAGTGCGCAATGCCAGCAGCCCTGATGCGGCAATAGCCTGCTCTACCGTAGCACCCTCTTCCAGCGTCACTGATCGCACATACTGGCGTTCTGGCAGCGCATAAACCACATCAACACGGATTTCAGGCACGGTATACCTCTTTGGCGCGCTGGGTGAAGGCCTGCACCATATTGCTTGCCAGTTCTTTAAATACCTTGCCAAAGGCCAGCTCGATCAATGCATCGGTGAACTCAAAATCCAGATGCAGTTCCACCTTGCAGGCATCCGCACTTAAGGGAATAAAACGCCAATCCCCACTCAGTTGACGGAACGGGCCATCAACCAGCTGCATACTGATGCATTGTCTCTCGGTGAGCGTGTTGCGCGCTGTAAGGCACCAGTGCAGAGCGACTAATCTTGGGCATAGCTTTTTCCGTATAACATCAAACGCGCGGAATAATAGCACCGATGGCCCGGATGGTAAAAATTCTGAGGCGACGATCGCATCCCTTCCTCAACGTGCGCTCACTGATGCGGCAGTGATGTCTTTCCCTTTAACATCCAGTATAATGACGACACTATGACAAAGAAAAAAGCTTATAAACCCGGTTCCGCCACCATTGCGCAAAACAAGCGTGCTCGCCACGAATACTTCATTGAAGAAGAGTTCGAAGCGGGCTTGGCGCTGCAAGGATGGGAAGTAAAATCACTGCGCGCAGGTAAAGCCAACATCAGCGACAGCTACATTTTGCTGCGTGACGGTGAAGCTTACCTGTTTGGCTCGACCTTTCAGCCACTGTTGGCGTCTTCGACGCACGTGGTGTGCGATCCTACGCGCAGCCGTAAACTGCTATTGAACCAGCGCGAACTGGATTCGCTCTACGGGCGAGTTAACCGCAAGGGTTACACTGTGGTTGCGCTTTCGCTCTACTGGAAGAACGCCTGGTGTAAAGTGAAAATTGGCGTAGCCAAGGGTAAGAAAGAGCACGACAAGCGTTCAGATATCAAAGAACGCGAATGGCAGATGGATAAAGCGCGCATCATGAAAAACGCCAACCGCTAACGGTAGCGTCAGGCATCATCGTTCTGTTATACTATTAAAATACTTCGGGGCTGATTCTGGATTCGACGGGATTTGCGAAACCCGGGGTGCATGCCGAGGGGCGGTTGGCCTCGTTAAAAGCCGCAAAAAAATAGTCGCAAACGACGAAAACTACGCTTTAGCAGCTTAATAATCTGCTTAGAGCCCTCTCTCCCTAGCCTCCGCTCTTAGGACGGGGATCAAGAGAGGTTAAACCCAAAAGAGATCGCGTGGATGCCCTGCCTAGGGTTGAAGCGTTAAAACTAATCAGGCTAGTTTGTTAGTGGCGTGTCTGTCCGCAGCTGGCAAGCAAATGTAAAGACTAGACTAAGCATGTAGTACCCAGGATGTAGGAATTTCGGACGCGGGTTCAACTCCCGCCAGCTCCACCAATTAAATCAAGTGGTTACGATTTTTTCGTAACCCCCTTTTTCATGTTAATGGCGACAGCCATATGCAGGTGAACATGGAAGATATTAAATCAGCCAGCACACGATTAATCGTTTCCTCCGCTGGTCTCATTCTCTTTTTAGGGGGTGGGCATCTTTCTCTGACTCCATCCTAATCGGCAACTTAGGACTAAAACTTACTTCACTGCATGTTGCCCCTATCATATTGATCGCTTTTTGGCTCTTTAGCTGGCAGCGTTTTTTTGTGCTAGCTCGCCAAAGCAACAAGCCAGCAGTCGATCAGATGCTCGTTGAAAAAGTAAACTCATCTAAACTAATTCTCGCTGTGTTTCCTCCAAAGTCTTACAAGCTACCCGGCGCAGTAGACATACATAAATGGAGCTGGTCTCATGAAAGCATCCCACAAACCGCCCCTCATGATTATGTGTCTTATAAACGTGAGCGCTTTAAACATCGCTTCATGTTTTATTACTATGGCAATGATACCAATGATGAAGCGTTATGTGTTCACTTTGGGCCTGTGGCTTCCAACATCAAAGACGGAGATCTAACTCCTTCAAATACTGGGTATTGGCAATGCATCTGGTTTAAAACTAGATTCTTAGCGCTACGGATATTTGACACGCCTATTATTGGATTCCACTACTTCCCTCATATTTTCGCTTGGGTAACTTTTGTTTATATGTGTATTTGGGGTTTTGGCCAGATGATATAAATTTCAGTTTTTTAAATCACCCTATCTACCCTAAAGCCAGCGCCCTGCCTGGTTTTCTTCCTTTCGCGCCATCCACGCAACTTTCCAAAACTAAATCCATTCAACCGATGAAAAACAGAAAAAATTCTTTAATATCTATCGGTTAATTTTTTAACCTGATCCATCCGAGATCCTTAAAACTGAAAAAACCTGAAATTCTTTTCAATCATTTCAGTTTGGGATTTCCACAACAAGCCCAGCAGCGGCACGGGCTGGTGCATTGGTTTGTAGAAAAATAAAACTGAAAAATTTCTCTGATCCGAAAACCGCAGGCGGGTGCGGTGTAGCGCCGGTTTTTTCATGCGGGCGTTTATTTTGTGTGTACTCTGGCTGTACATATTATGCGTAACCTCAAGTTATTAGGAATGAGTGCCTCATTTTCAGTGCCCGTAGAGCGTTTGCTGTGCTTTATGATGGGTGTAAGAAATCCCGAGTGAGGAGATAGGTGATTGTGGTTTTTTCAAACTTCTTTAGGATTTCATAATTAAAGTAACTAGATTAAATCATGTAATTACCATTTTTCGCTTCAAATTGATTAATCGTTTAATTATAAAATTATAAAATTTAATGAATGCATTAAAATCAGTTATTCCAATTTATTTTTCATGCAATTCATAGATAAATTTTTTCTCTGGAGGATAACATGTTAGAAATGTTCGATGTCAGTTATGAATCACTTAAAGAACAAAAAAAGATGAATTATTCCATTTGAGGAAAAAAACTTTTAAAGAAAGATTGAATTGGCAGGTGCAATGTGAAAATGATATGGAGTTTGATGAGTATGACAATACAGACACAAATTATATGATAGGAGTTTTTCAGTCAAACATTATTTGCAGCGTGCGATTCATTAAATTAGAAAACCCTAATATGATAACACATACATTTCAATCACATTTTGGAAAAATAAAATTTAAAAAAGGGAATTACCTAGAATCAAGCCGTTTTTTTGTACACAAAGAAAGAGCTCAAAAGCTATTGGGTTGCCATTATCCGATTAGCACAATTCTTCTATTATCTATGATAAATTACTCCCATCATTATGGGTTTGATGGTATATACACCATCGTAAGCAAAGCGATGTTATCCATATTAAGACGTGCGGGATGGCAGTTCGAGAACATCAAAGAAGGATACTTATCGGAAAAGGAACGTATTTATTTATTATTTCTTCCAGTTACTTTAGAAAACCAAACAGCACTGGCAGCCAAAATAAGTGCAACGTTATCGTCTCCAACTTTAGACTTATGCACTTGGCCACTATCATTACCCCAAGGATCTAGGACTTTTGATTAGACCTAACTCCGAGCTTAGGCGGATTGCCTGCTTTGCATTAACGACTCCAAGCTTTGATTTCACTCTCGCCATATGAAACTTCACCGTTCTCGGCGAAATACCTAGAATGATGGATATTTCAGAATAGGTTTTACCCAAACTACACCAGTACAACACCTCGGTTTCCCTTGCAGTAAACAAGGCATCATTCAAAGATGGTGCCTTGTTATTATCATCAAAAAACATTACTGTTTTCTCATGAATTTCTATGAGCAATAACTGCAATTGACTTTTGTTTTTTTTGATTTCAGCCTCGGTTTCATTCTTTGCATCCTTATCAATAAGTAACGATAATGTCACTAAATTATTATCATAATCATGCAATACAAATGTATATCCGTTTACGATATCAAAGGTCCTAGACAGAGCAAATACCTCAGTGAATTTTATGTTTGAAAAAATTGACATATCTTCATTCCAGACGAATGGAGAACAGCGTCTTAGTGCCATTACCACAACCGGATCTACATATTGAAGCTTATTATCTAGATACATTTTCACCCAATCATCATGATAGTTGGAGGCGATGAAAATCTCTGAAATATTTCCCTTATTGATTATACTGTAGGCAAATATTGCATTATTTATAATTTCCAGTTTTTGCTCCAAAAATGAGCATAAAACGTCACTAGCGTTAAAACCGAATGTAAATTTCATATATCCTGCACCTATAAGGTCTTTTTAAGACTACCACTGGCCAAAAGGACAGTCCCCCTCCCTGAACAAACAGCCTATTTACGAAGTGACATCAGCAATCTATAGTACCTTTAAATAAAAAACTGGCCACAAGGGCCAGGCGGCAAATTTAGCCAACACCAGGAACCAATGTATGACACTCTTGATATAGAGAAAGACACATAAACATACGTAAAAACATTCAAACAAACCGTAACAACCATTTAATGCATCTAATCAAATCACGTTTTTTAACTATAATGCATTAGGAATCAATTAACACCAAGTCTTAACCTAAGTGTATCAATAAAAACTAAACGAAAAATAAACGATAGAATATTTACACGTTCTAAGGAGAAAAAAGTCTCAAATAAAAAACCCAGATATTGGTGTACCCATACGAAGCAAATATTATTAACCAATAACTAGGCTGTACTTTTTCTGTAGCCTGCTTGCGTCGCCAGGCTGTAATCCCCCGGTGCCATCTGCACCGGCGAGTAGCGTGGACGTGCCAAGCACGGTAGTTTTGTCCGTTGCCTGTATCGTGGTTTCCCTGGCAACAAGGGTACGTTTTTCTTCATCGGCGGTAATATCACGGCGCATAGACGATTCTTTAATGCTTTGGTCGGTCTGCCGTTCCCAATCCCCTGCAACCATTACGCGCTGCGACACTTCCGCGCGCTGCTGCTGTAGCTGCTCGCCTGGCTTCACGTCCGGCAGACTATGGCCCTGTGCCAGCGTTTGCCGCACAAACAGGCGATCGGGCCGACCATCGGTGAAACCAATCTCAACCAGTGTGCCAGCCGGGGGAAACTGGAACATACCCGATTCACTGCCCACCATCGGCACCGGCAGCGGAACGGCGGGGTAAACGTCACTAACCACGCCTGTTTGCCGTCCTGCTTCGGTGCGTCGATCGAGCCGGTGAACGTGGCCAGACGAAAATTAATGACCTGTGCGGTAGGGGTTAGCCACCCGGTAGCGTTTCAGTTTTCCGCCCTCTTTGGCTTCTGCCAGGGCAAACAAGCGGAAGATCTCTAAAAGTGAACGGTTCGGTTTACCGGAATACTTACAGAAGTGACCGACTAGTGCCGTGCATTAACCCATGCATTAATCAAACAGGAAGATCCCGCCATTAAAGAAATTCTCACCTTCATGCTGGCTGAACGGCTGGAGCATTTGAATGTTTCGTTAGATACAGTGGATCACTATCGATGAAGTAGGCTGATACTCATCTGCCACAAGTCATCCCGTCTGTACGGGTTGACTTGTGTATTGAGCGCTCGTGATAACCGATTTGGTTATGGCAAAAAGCGCTATCAGACAATAGGTGCAGCAGAAGGACAAATTTTACTTTTGGTGGTTCATACGGATAGATTCGGTTCAATCAGGATCATTTCCGCCCGAAAAACGAACGCCAAAGAAAGAACGAGTTACAAAGACTATGAATCGTAAACAACAGATTGATCGTCTTAACAACATGCAGATACAGACATTGACTATAGCGATACGCCGGGAAATGGAAAAAGCATTGCGTTCCTGATCTCTCACTCGTCCATACGAAAAGCGGTGGCAACAGTCACACAGCCACCGCTATTCCCAAGGGGATTTTCTGTCTAATGGTCCCCACAGCGATTCATATTAATTAAACTTCCCGGATGAGAATCGAGGGATCGACATTCTTCACATCGGCGGTGCCGGTCAGCACCATGCTGGACTCAAGCTCACCCTGGAAGCGTTTGAACTGCATCTCAACCCCTTTAACACCACCGCCGAGGCTGGCACGCAGCATTGGACGACCGACTAATACGGCATGAGCACCGCTGGCCAGCGCTTTGAGCACATCGCCACCATCACGCACGCCGCCGTCGACCAGAATGGGCATCTTGTAACCGCGATCGCGTACGGCTTTTACAATAGCGGGTAACACATGCATAGTCGCAGGAGTCGAGCTCAGTACGCGCCCACCGTGGTTAGACACCACAACTGCACCGCAACCGGCTTCGGAGCACATCAGGGCTTCTTCAACCGTCATCACACCTTTCGCCATAAAGGGGATCTTGGCGTATTTAACGATTTCTTTAAGCTTTTTCAGATCGTTAGGATCAACCGTGTTGCCGGGTAAAGCACGGGCAGCACGACCTGACGAATCGATATCAATCGCAAAGAAAGGCGCACCGGCATTCTGTACCAGATCGATACGGTCAAAAATTTCCTGTTGCGTACGAGGTTTGATTTGCGCAATCGCGCGACCTTTAAATTCTTTGACGACTTCTAAACGACGTTTGTAGGTATCGAGTGGATCTTCAATACCGTCTGCCGCCCAACCTAAACAACCTGAGTTTGCCGCGCCTTCGATAATGCCGCGGGCGTATTTATCTTCGGTCATTACTTCGCCATCGAACGCTAATTTGTTGGCAGCCCCCATGTTGTAGGTTAGACCGCCAGTGACACCGGTCAGAATGGGCATCGCTAATTTAACGCCGAGTAACTCCGTTTCCATTTTCGGTTTACTCACATTGTGCAGGCTGCTCATAGTGAGGCTCATGCCTTCAAAGGCTTCAATGTTACGACGCACAAAGCTTTGGCGCATACCGCCCATACCAGGACCCCCTTCTCCGCAGGGGCCTTTACCGTTACAACGGCCTGCACCGGCGACATCACAAGCCGCGCAAGTACTCATGATTTTACGGGCATTGCCGAGCACATCTTTTAAGTTTTTAGGCTCTTTAATGTAACCCGTGATGGCTTTTGGCTCTTCCGCCGCTGCAGTGGCTGCCGTTGCGGCCACCGCCTCTGCGGCACGGGCCGAAGATGAGGCCGACAGGGCAAGCGTTCCTGCCGCTGCGGCCAGTACTGCTCCCTTGGTTAAAAATTCTCGACGATTTTGATCTAATTTATTATCCATATTAGTGTCCCCTATGTTATTCAATTCTTTTCAGGAGTTACTAACGCGTATTGCTCACAGCCTGAATTTACGCCGCATAATTTCTTAGGGGATAACACTCGAGGATAAAATTTGGCGATAGATCGCTTAACTTAAAAAACTTTGAACCTTGCATACCCAATTATGCATTTTTGCATAACAACAAAACTCAATCCCTCAAAATTAATTAATTATCATTCTCTTTAAACTAATATAACTTAACCGTAAAATTAGCCAAGTAAATTAAATGTGATATCACTGTCAAAAAAGAGATAACAGCCTGCTATTGTGAACTAACTGCACTTAGGGTTACATCCAATCCAAAAAGCGAGATTGATCTCTTCCCTTTATTCAGTAGCAGCGTAAAGTAAAGCTTTCGGCCCTTCCTCTCCATAAAAAAGAGAGCACCAATTTTGGGAAGAGTTCAACAAGGTGTGTATTCAGTGAGCTATTGGCAGTATTTACGGGGAATGATATTAGCGCTGAGTCTGATGCAGGATATTATCGACGATCTGCAACGTGCTCTGCCGTTGGCGAGCACGCAACCGCAGGCGCTGCTACAGGGGCTTGAGGAGCTTAATTATACCAGCCAATCGGTGCAGGAATCGGCTCAGCGTATTGGCTGCATTATTCACGATCTCAAGCACTTCTCCCGCTATGGCCTCAGCAATGTTAAGCCTGTCGCGCTAAACCACATTGTTGAAACCGCGTTGCGATTAACCCATAACAATGTCAAACGTTTGCAGTTGCAGCTCTCACTCCATCCTCAACTTCCTGCAATTAAGGGGGACGAACTGCAACTGGTGCTTATCAATTTGATCCAAAATGCCTGTCTGGCGATGGATAAACCCCACCCGCTGCTGACGATTGAAACCGGGGTCGAAGAGGGGCGGGTATATCTTAAGGTCATAGATAATGGTTGCGGTATGCAGCCGCACATACAGGCACGTATTCGCGAGCCTTTCTTCACCACACGGCGCGAGCAAGGTGGCACTGGGCTTGGGCTCTCGACCACCAATAAAATTCTTGTCGAACACGGTGCCCAATGGCTTATCCATTCGCAGCCCAACATCGGCACCGAAATGAAAATCCTGTTAGGAATGTGCAATGAAGCTTAGCCGCAATATTCTCGTCATCGATGATGAAACCCGCTGGTTACGCACCATCGATATGTTGCTCAATCGGCATATTCCGGAGGCTAAGACCTACACCTGCGAAAACAGCCGCCAGGCTATGCAACTGATCAACGATTTGGATATCGCGCTGGTGTTACTCGATCTCAACATGCCCGCCCTCGACGGCCGGCAATTGCTGAGGGATATTCGCGAGCATGCCCCCTATGTCCGAGTGATCGTATTGACGGGACTCAATGAAACCGAAATCGCGGTAGAGTGCATGAAGCAAGGAGCCTACGATTTTATTACCAAAACCAGTTCGACCGACCAGTTACTGATATGTGTCCGCCGCGCTATGGAGATGATCGGGCTAGAACGGCGTTATCATCAAATTAAAGAGGGTTTCTTTAACCGCATAAACCTGAGCGCATTCGATCGCATCCTCACCACTGACATCAAAATGCACGACTGCTTCAACTTCGCCGCCACTCTGCAAGATAGTCGCGAGCCCATTTTAATTGAAGGGGAAATCGGCACAGGCAAGCACCTGTTCGCTGAGGCACTGCAACAACTGGTTTACCCAGAATTACCCTTGTTAACGCTGTCACTGGCCGATGTATCCCCGCAGATGTTGGAGCAAAAACTGTTTGGGGTTGCCAATCAAGTGGACTTGCTCGATATGGCAGGCTCAGGCTTTTTGCTGCTCGATAATTTAACGCTGGTGGGCGCGGAAACCCAAAGGGTGCTCACTCAACTGTGTCAGCGCAAACGCTATTTTCCACAGGGCTCGTTGCGGGAAACCGCTCTCAAATGCCGATTACTGTTTAGCACGACAGAGCCACTGGAACAACTCGAGCAAACGGCTTTTTCCCATGGATTGCTCTACTGCTTGCAACCACAACGCATCAAACTGCCGCCGCTGAGGGAACGGACCGCCGATATTGGCTTGTTATTGCAACATTTTAATGAAATAGCCTGCCAGGAGTTGGGCCAGGATTACCTCGCTCTGCCCCACGATCTCGCGAGCCGATTAGAGCGTTACGCCTTCCCAGGAAATATTGCCGAATTAAAGTCGCTAACCTTTACCGCAGTTGGAATCAGTAACGGCCGGGAGCTGGCCCTCGCGCCTTTTTTTAAAGTGCTAGAACAGACCCGACAGATGCCGCAAAGTGAACGAATTACCTTTCCGGCAAACTTGCCCACCATTAGAGAAATCACGCAGCAGTTGATCCATGAGGCACTCGTTCGCACCAATAACAACCAGAGCGCCGCTGCCAAACTGCTCGGGATCACGCAAAGTGCCCTGAGCCGCCGTTTAGGCAAGACAACCCTCAGCAGAGAAACAGACACCCAAAAACAAAAAACCGATGAGAACACGTAATACCGAGCGGTTTAGAGGGTTGATCGTTCAAGCATGGTCATGAAGGCATCAAACTGTGCCTCATCGACCAAGAACAGTCGTTGAGCAAGCAACACTTATTCCGCCTCACGGCATGCCGCCTCATGGATAAAATCAGTGCGAGACTTTGATAGCAGCTTTGCTGCGACATCAATCAGCTCTCGCTGTGATGCTTTAGCGCGGATATTGATCGATGTTCCTTTCGCTTCAGTTCTCATAATGGCCTCATGTATAGCAAAAGCTACACATCATAACGTAGTTAGCGCTAAGGCGGCGGGGGGGAACTGTTTTCCATAACATCATTTTATTGGAGCTAATATAGATGAATTGAAAACAAAAACGGCATGGCAATAACAGCAATCAAACAACATTGCACTGGAATTACCCTAAATTAATGCTATAAAATCAACAAGTTAATTATATTCGGATTGTCGCGGCTGCTGAACCCGATCAATCTGAGAGAGAAAAACAATGGAAATAACCCGTAACCGGGATTGGCGCATTGCTCAAAAGCAGCGTAATAAATCCCGCGATGTTCATACCGCGCTTTTACGTTTTCGTGGCGAAAAAAACTGGAAGATGTTGTACACACGTTCCGACAAAGTGTTGCGTGCCGCACAACTGGGAATGGAGTATCCACGCGTAACAAACCAGTTACTGGCGAAGCGCGGTCTGGAAGAGTATCAGCTTGCCGATGAATGTTCTTTTCATATGCAGTCGTAATCAATGGCGAAGCCCCACGGCGGAACAGGTGTTCCGCCACCACTTGTCACTTGCCGTTCGTTCCGCCGGAACTAGCCGGAACGCAAAAAAAAACCGTATCACATGACCTGCTTCACTGGGCTGATGTTATTTGTGTGATGGAACAAAAACACAAAAACCGGCTAATGGCTGAATATCGTCGCATCATCGAAAACAAACCACTCCATGTGCTCGATATTCCCGACGACTACCGCTATATGGATCCTGCGCTGATTAAGCTATTGGAAGCGGTCGTACCGGAAAGATTGGGTATTTACGATCGTTGAATCGCCGCGCAATTAATTACCGCTCTCGCCTTGCCAGTTAGCACGCTAGAACGACTGAAGCATCTGCATGTTTCGTTAGCGGCGGTAGATCACAACAATGATAGGGCAACGTAACAGGAGCTTTGTAAAACGACCGATTCAACCATCGCGTCGCAGGGGATAAAATAACCTGTTTCCCCTTTACGCCAAGCCAGCCTGGCTATGTGGGTTGGCTTGACGAGGATGTGGTGGCAGACATTGCGTCATACGGAGCCAGTGCGTTGCGGATCTTTTTCATGATATTGGGCGCTGAAATGCATCCGCAACACATCTGGACCTACTCCGCCGCGTCCTTACTAAGAGCAAGAAACGCCGTAGCTTTTAGATAAGCATCGTCCATGTCGTCGGCCAGCGTTTTGGGGAACGGCAGGATCTTTTTCACCTTGGGGAACATGGCGCTCAGGCTCTCGCGCACTTCAGGCTCGGAGGTCAAATACACATAGCCCGCGCAGTAATCGCGCAGCTCATTTTTATACTGCTTCATCCAACGCGATGCCTGTTTCTCTTGTTCATGCGGCTCTCTTTCATGACCATGCCTTGCCGGAATCCACACCAAGACCACGCGCTGCTGCTGTGTTAAAATTTGCGTCAATCCCGCCAGTAGTCTGTCAGTGCGATTCGGCATCTCCAATGCGGGAAAGCGCAGGAATACCACTGGCCAGCGCGAACTGTCGAAGATTTCACTGTCCAGTTGCTCACCGGAATAAATACCTTGTTGGTTCATATCATTCATCCTTTTCTGCCATAGGGGCACGCAGTAGCCCCGTGATAATCAGTAATGCCAGCGCACCCGATGCGTAGAACCAGGGCCAGCTAATCCAGTTCACCATTTGCGCCCCCGCAATGGTGGCCAAGCGTGCTGGCAAACCGCCCTACGCCGTAAGAAGCAGCGTAATCGGTGGCGGGTTGCGCCCCGCGCGACCACCCTAATATTGTGGCGCTCACCGCCGCTCCCACCGCTATCGCGCCCGACATGACCAGCCATGCCAGCGCCATCACAAAGCCTGTCGCCATCGCGGCTAACGCCAGTAAAGCCAGCACGGTGAACGCCATCAGCGCGCCGGAAAGCCCACACCGTCTCATCAGCGGCATAGAGATAACGGCGGTTGATCAGCATGGTGATGGGGCCGAGCGTGCCGACGATCCCGCCGATCTGCTCCATCGGCACGTTAAGATCAATCAGCATCAGGCGGTTCAGTCCCGCAATCGGGAAGATAACGCAGCACGCCAGCGTCAGTAGAATCAGCCTCTTGCGCTGCACGGGGTTACGCAGCAGTGTGCTCAGGCTCGCCGCGTCCCGCCGTTCAGCATTTGGAAGGCCAGCGTGCGGCACCTCTTTCATCAACAGCAGCACCGGTAACACCAGCAGCAAGAGAGAGGCGGCATAACACAGGAAGATCGCTTTCCAGCCATAGGTGTGAAACAGCGCAACAAAAGCGCCGCCGCCAATCATGGCACCTGTCGATAATGCTCCCAGTTTGCAGGCCGCAGCACACGGTCGCCAGGCCGGATGAATCCGTTCTACCGCCAGAGCATCCAGCGCAATATCCATGGTTGCCATGGTGAACGCCACAAAGAGCCCCATCGCGAACAGGATGCCCATTGCAGCACCTTCCAGCAGCGCCACCATGGCGACCGTGAATGCCGCCAGCACTTGCATAGGCACAATCCATGCAAGGCGAGATGGCAAGAGCGGCGGATGCCAGCGAGGCATACACCACGCGATCGTTACCGTAGTTACAGAAGTTATTGGACAGGCAAGTGACATAGCGTTTATCAAACAGGTTATTGACGCTGACCTTGCCACTTAACCCGTTGAGCGTTGCCGATCTTTTGCCGAAATCGTAGCTGACCGACGCATCAAATACGGTGTAACTCGGCGCGTCCAACCGCGTGGCATTGGCGGTGTAAACGTTCGGCGAATATCCGCCTACCGTGCCGCCGACATAGCGTACGCCGCTGCCCACGGTAATCCCTTCCAGTGCTCCGGAGCGGAAGCGATAATCCCGAATCTGCGTCCAGTCAGATTCCTGATAATCAAAACCTAATAAGGCCGTGTGATACAAGCGCCCGGTATCGAATTCAGCCTGAAGTTGCAGATCGGATGTCAAACCCATCAGTCCCCAACGCGTAACGCGCGATCGTATGCCCATCGACACCCATACTGGGCGTCACTACGCTCTTGGTAACCGTTGAATGATCGAGATAGCGGAAGTTGTGGCGCACGCTCCAAGTGTCATTGATGCGGTGCTCAAACTGATACCCCACCATGCTCTGCTCTGCTTACGATCAAATTCATCAAACGCCAGATCGCCGTCGTTAAAATTACGCGGAATTTGCCCGGCCGGACTGGGCCACAGAGAACCTACGGTGGGCAGCACGCCGTAGTATCCCCCTTCCGGATCGTGCTGGTAGCTCATGTTCAGCGTGAATGAGGTATCGGTATTTGGAATCCAGGTCAGAGAGGGCGCAACGTAGACACGCTCCTCTTTGGTATTAACCACCTGCGTGTCAGATTTCCGGCCAAGTGCGACCACGCGATAGAGCAACGAGCGATCGTCATTGAGCGGCCCGGCGGAATCAACACCAAGCTGCATCCGGTTATGGCTGCCGTAGAGCATCTCAACCGCGTGCTGCGGCTCGCTGGTAGGCACCTTGGAAATGGCATTGATCAGCCCGCCGGGGGTAACACCGCCATACAGCGTAGAAGAAGGACCTTTGAGAAACTCAATGAGTTCAATGCCATAGGTTTCAATCTGTGGAATGGCATAACCGCCGCCACGCAGCAAACGCAAGCCATCAAGATACTGGTTGCTGTTGGTTGGCGAACCGAAGCCACACACATAAGGCAAGTCATAACGCGATGCCGAGCCACGAACCTCTGCCGCCACGCCCGATGAATAGCGCAATGCCTGAACCAGACTTTGCGCTCCCTGCGCGTCAGCCTGTTCGCGGGTAATCACGCTGACCGACTGCGGTGTTCTCATCGGCGGGGTGTTGGTTTTGGTGCCAGAGGTACTGTTGCTGGCAACATAACCCACCACCGGGCCAAGTCGGCTATTTCCCTGCGCCTGAACCACCATGGTGTCGGACGTTCCCCTTGATGCTGCACTCGTCGAAGGGGGCAATACATAAATCTGTACTGTGGTCGCATTACTAAAGCGGTAGCCCAGCCCGGTGCCATTGAGCAGGATTGCCAACGCTTGCTCTGCGCTCAGCGTGCCGCGAACAGGTTTGCCAATGGCGGCCATTTTCTGTTCTTCACGGAAAACAACGGATAGGCCAGTGATACGTCCAATGTCGTTCACCGCCTGAGTGACCGGTTTCGCCGGGAGATTGAAGCTGAATTGCTGCGCTGCGTGCTACTGAACCTGCGCTGCGGTGCTGTGCGCACCACTAAAGCTGGTCAATAAAAGGGTGGCGAATAGGTAGCCTGCCTGGTGTGCTCTTTTTTGTTTCATTAGAGGAGATCCTTATCTCGTGTCATGAACAGCGAGCACGTTAATAATAGTAATTATCATTTGCACTCTCACTAAGTTCACGGATGAGAAAACGGATCACTGAACCCTGAAAATAAATTTTTTGATAAAAAAATCACAATACACTGTAAAACAGATAATTTTTATGGATAGAGAATCACCAGACGTTCAGTTACTTTGCGCATCTGGAACCCAACACTGGCCTGCAAAGACACCAACGCTACATCGCTATCCGCCAGCGAGAAGCTGCCGGTCACTCTTTCATTGGCCAACGCAGACGCCGGGATGAGAATACGCCCGGGACGATAGCGTTCCACCTCACGCACCACATCGGCCAGGCGAGCACGATAGAAAATATAACACCCTTCACGCCACGCCATTTCATCTGCAACATTCACGCTGACAGGCGCATGGGTAACGGTGGCGCTAAACCACACCTGCTGTCCGGGCTTAAGCATGGCGGGTGTCACTGCCCCACCCGCCGTCACGGCTACACTGCCTTTTGCCAAGGTCACCAATGCGGCGTCATCGATCAGCCGTACATCAAATTGAGTGCCAAGCACCCGAACATCACCCGCCGCTGTCGCCACCACAAAGGGAGTCTGCGAAGGCGTGACATCAAAGAAAGCGGCACCGCGCAGCAAGTGGACGCGCCGCAATTGCGGTGTAACCTCCACGCTGAACGCGCTATCTGCATCCAGTAATACCCGCGAGCCATCTGCCAGCGTTACGTCACGACGTTCGCCTTTTCTCGCCACGTGTATCGACGTAACATTATGAATATATTATTTTTTCCAGCCAGAGAATCCCCACCAACACCAATGCACAGCAGGCGCTGGCCGAGACAAGCCACCGCCTTGCTCGTTGATGGCGCTGTGCCTGCTTCATTGCGGTGAGATAGACCGCCAGCACCTCAGACTCTTTTTCCGCCAGCCGCTTGCCCGGCGCTGCGGTTGCCAGCCATACCGCTTCGACCGCGCGATATGCTTCATCGTGCGCGGGGTTACTATGTCGCCACTGGTCACAGGCGGCACGCTGAGAGCGCGAAGGATTATCCCGCAGAGAAATAAACCAGTCGCGCGCTTGTTCGCGGATCTGCGTCTCAGACGGTGTCATCGTGCTCGCTTCCTATGCGCGCTTCGCAGGCAGCCACTGCCCGCGCCATATGTTTTGCCACCGCACGTGATGAAATCCCCATCACCGCAGCGATTTCCGAGAAACTGCGTCCATGAACCCGATTGAGCAAAAAGATATGCCGCATCTTTTGCGGTAAGGCAGCAAGGATTTCATCAATGTGATGGATGTTCTGCTGTGCGGACACAATCTCTTACGGTGACTCCGACTCTTCAGCGTATTGCTCCGGTAGCACGCCTCGAAGGTAGTCTGCTTTGGTTTTTTCCGCCCGCAAATGGTCGATTGCCGCATTACGCGCACAGCGGGTGAGATAAGCGGCAGAGTCGCCTTTCCACTCAACCGCCTTTTCCCACAAGCGAAGAAAAATATCCTGCACCAGATCGCTGGCGATATTACGGCAGCCAACCCGACGTCGGATCTGACGTTCCAAGCGCTCATGCTCTGTGAGGTATAAATAACGCGGCGAGATCCTTGCTTTTGTCGGTCATGACGTCGAGCCCCGAACGGTGGTAAAAACAGTGCCGAACCGCGCAAGGATCCTGTGCCACAAGGCGGGGAGAATGGCTGAACGGACGGCAATTATTGCTGATGTTATCAACCGTTTCCAGCAAATAAAATATAATCAATGCATTACGTTTAGTACGGTTATCGACCTGGTGGTTTGCGATAGATATATGCATTCCATGGGATTATCCTACACTTAGCGGTGAAAACACTCTCAGGAATCCCATTTACCTATTGAATTACGCGAGATTACGTTATGGAATTAAAGGATTATTACGCCATCATGGGCGTAAAATCGACGGACGATCTCAAAACCATCAAGACCGCCTATCGTCGACTGGCCCGTAAATACCACCCGGATGTCAGCAAAGAGCCCGATGCCGAAGCACGGTTTAAAGCAGTGGCTGAAGCATGGGAAGTGCTTAGTGATGAACAGCGGCGTGCCGAGTATGACCAACTGTGGCAACACCGCAATGATCCGCAGTTCAACCGACAACCTCAACAGGAAAGTGGTCAGCGCTATAAGGCTGAAGACGTTGACGATCTCTTCTCCTCTATCTTTGGTCAGCATGCGCGCCAGTCACAGCAATCCCGCGCAACCCGTGGCCATGACATTGAAATCGAAGTAGCGGTATTCCTCGAAGAAACGCTTACCTAGCACAATCAAACCATCAGTTACAGGCTACCGGTGTATAACGCCTTCGGCATGGTAGAGCAGGAAATTCCCAAAACGCTCAATGTGAAGATACCAGCAGGCGTTGGCAACGGTCAGCGCATTCGCCTTAAAGGCCAGGGAACGCCGGGCGAGCATGGCGGACCGAATGGCAATCTGTGGTTGGTTATCCATATTGCACCGCATCCGCTGTTTGATATCGTGGGTCACGATCTGGAAATTGTCGTTCCGCTTTCCTCGTGGGAAGCAGCGCTGGGCACAAAGGCCACCGTACCGACACTGAAAGAGAGCATTCTGTTGACAATCCCTACAGGCAGTCAGGCTGGACAACGGTTGCGTATCAAAGGTAAGGGGCTTCTCGGCAAACACCATACCGGCGATCTGTATGCCGTGATCAAAATCGTGATGCCACCGCACCCCGATGACAGCACCCGCGTCCTGTGGAAACAACTGGCAGACGCTCAGTCGTCCTTTGATCCTCGCAAGACATGGGGGAAAGCATAATGTCTACTGTAACCATCACCTTTACCGTTACTGAGTTTTGCCTGCATACCGGCGTTTCGGAAGACGATCTGAGTAAAATTGTCGGCCTGGGCGTGATTGAACCTCGCGAAGACGAACATTCATGCTGGCAATTTGACGATCGTGCGGCAGCGATTGTGCAGCGCGCACTGCGTTTGAGAAGGGAGTTAGAGTTGGATTGGCCCGGCATCGCCGTGGCCCTGACATTACTGGAAGAGAACGCGCAGCTGCGTCAGGAAAATCGTCGGTTGCAACAGCGTCTCTCGCGCTTTATTTAGCCACGGTCAGGGCGCTATGGCACGCGCCCTGACCTTTCACTCACGCGTTAGAGCGTTTCACCGTTGGTGGCGATAACGTTCTGATACCAGTAGAAACTCTTCTTACGGTAGCGGGCCAGCGTGCCGTTACCGTCGTTATCCTGATCGACATAGATAAAGCCGTAACGCTTTGTTCATTTCTGACGTCGATGCACTGATAAGATCGATGGGCGCCCAAGAGGTGTAACCCATCAGTTCCACCCCGTCTTTCACCGCTTCTTGCATCTCTCTCAGGTGTGACTCAAAGAATACAATACGGTAGTCATCGTTCACCTGATGATTTTCGTCGATCTGATCCACGACTCCCATACCGTTTTCCACCACGAATAAGGGGATCTGATAACGATCGTACATATCGTTGAGCGCAATCCGCAACCCGACCGGATCGATCTGCCAGTCCCATTCGGTGGTTTTCAGATAGGGGTTCTTCACGCCACCGGAATCCCCAGAAACTGGACAATATCCCCCTGCTTCGCCATCAAGCCGGTGAACGTCGGTTCCAGCAACGCACCGACAATCGCCACGGAAACAAACGGATGCGCATTGAACGCTTTGGCACAGGAAAACGCTAACAGCAGCGGCAGGAAATAGAACACGCTGTTGCTCGCTGCCGCCAGAATTTTATAGGTACTGCCTGCGGTATCAATAAAGTGATAGGTCGACAGGATCACCAGAAACGCTTTCAGCATCCCGGCACCGGCCAATGCGGGCACAATAGGCACTAAGATGGAGGACGTTTTATTGAACAGACGTCCGACAATATTGCCTTTCTTCCCATCGGATTCGCCTTCACTGTCTGAGGAGACATCACCTTTAATCCCAAACTCGTCCACCAAAAGGCGATACACGGTAGTGACGTCATTGCCAATCACGACTTGGTATTGGTTATTACTTTCGACGGCCAAAATAACGCCATCCAGTTTATCCAATGCTGCTTTATTAAATTTTTTTCCATCTTTTAGTGAAAATCTTAAGCGTGTAATACCGTGAGTTAAAGAAACAACGTTCTTTTCACCACCAATAAGCTCAAGTATTTCCCCGGCAAGTAAACGGAAATTACTCATGGGCTGACCTCAATAATAGTCATAGTCGTATTTTTATGCCTTTGCATAAAAAACATTATTTATCATAGAATGAATAAGCGGCTGTTTTAGCGCTCGTATTAAAACCCATCGTGAGAATTGTCTTTAAAATTTCATTTCCTCACATGTTCAATATGTATAGAAAGAAACATCATTTCATCATCAGTTAACGAGCGGCCATAATCATGGCTAATAAATTTATTCACGCGTTTGGCACATTCATAAGAGGCAGAATATTTTAACGCGACAACGTCATGCAGCGAACTGTCATCGCTGGTAACATAGGTATTGCTCAGCAACCGATGAGCAAAAAATTTCAGGTGAGTGACAAAACGCTGAAAATTGATTGAGTCTTCTTCGTATTCAATTTTGAAATGGTATTTAACAATATTCAGAATATTCAGAATATCCTGAATAACTTTCAACACTGCTTTAATATCCGGCATGGCGCCGTCTTTCTGCGAGTTCAGCAGATGCAAGGCAATAAATCCGGCTTCGTCTTCAGGCAACTTAACGTGGAGTTGCTCATTAATTTCAGCAATCGCCCATTGGCCGATGATAAACTCATTGCGATAAAGGCGCTTGATATCCCACAGCAGCATATTTTCGACGTAGGTTCCCTGCCGAGTTCTTTCGATAGCAAAACTTAAGTGGTCAAGCAAAGAGGCATAAACGCTTTTATGAATTTTTCTGTCGAGTTTGCTGGTCGCCTGTTTGACGATGTCGAGAACGATATTAAACAGCACTTCAGGAACATCCTTAAACGCTTCACTGGTTTTATCAAGGCTATTTTCTTCATCGAGCCGAAATATTTTTTGAATACAGGCTTCATCAACCAGGTCGTCAGTTTTTTTTATTAAACCCGACGCCTTTTCCAATAACAACGCACTCCTTGCCGCTAAAATCGCGTGCAACGATGACATTGTTATTCAGAACCAGCTATATTCTCATATTTCACCCAAAAAAAGCAAAACCTAAAAGAGCCTTTCTCTCTTTTAGGTTTTGCCTGTTATTAAAACAGTAACAATCCATGCCTGAAAATACACCATAACCGGGTATGACTTGCAAGCACGGTCTGTTTGATTTTCGTTTTATTGTGATGATTATCACGCATTAACAGGGTGTTCACGACACCCCATAGCCGGCATAAAATGTGGCAACGAAAAAACATCCTTGTCTCAGGTTAATGGCTCTCAACGTGGGTCGAGCAGTTCCAACCGCTCCCGAATCTGTTCCCGCCAGGTGCTCAACAATGTTTCAATCTGATAAACCGCTTCCAGAGCCTCTCGGCTGGCTGCAAGATCGAAAACGATATCCTGCACGCAGCTCAGCGGCCATTGGCCGTAAGGGCGCTCCAGCAGATCAAGCGTGGCACCAGCGTAAACTTCACCTTCCTGCAACACACGATAGAACCAGCCGTTACGGGATTGCGCATGCATCAAGGTCGGTGCTGCATCCTCTTCCAGTCGCCCAGCCATGGTATTACAGGCAATACGCCCCCAGGATACCTGAAGCAGCGCCGTACCCACCTTGAAGATATCACCGGGGCACACGCTCTGTTCGGTAATACCCTGCGTCGAAAAATTTTCACCAAAAATTCCCGGTGCGTCGAATAGCGCGGCGCGATCAGGGTACTTATCCCGCCAGAAGGCATAATGCTCCCACACATAGTGTAACAGCGCACAGTCCGGATCCGGGTAGTAGGTTTTATCCCCCTGCTCGGTTTCCATACCGTGAGTATGAATCCAGGCCCGCTCGGTAAACACCTTCTTCTCATGAGGGACAGTTGTTTGTTTCGCATTGCACAAAATATGGGATAGCGTTGCTTTGTGTTCCATAAAACCTCCACGCTCAATGCTGGTGCTCCCCAGCTCGCCAGGGAGCAGATAATCAGAACTTGTAGGCGATCCCCGCCCAGAAATTGCGCCCCTGCTCAATGAATCCTTCGTTATAGGCATAATAGGCATAATAGGCATACTCGGTATCGAACAGGTTATTGACCGAGGCATTCACGCTAACGCCGCGGCCCACCTCGTAATCGGCACGCAGATTGGTCACGGTGAAGCCTGAGGCACGCTGTTTCGCGTCACTGCTGTTGTAAGCCGAGGAGCGCGCTTCCTGCGACAGTGTGAAGCTTAATGGTTCCCAAGGCTTAAATGTCATCCATGCAACCAGAGTGTGCGTCGGCAAATCGGTCACTTTACCCACTTCGTCCTGTTTAACATCGGCATGAATCAGGCCATAGCTCAGGCCAAGATCCAGCATCTCCGTCACGCGCCCTTTTACACCGAGATCCAGACCGGTATAGTCCACGCGCCCGCTGTTAAGGTTTTGCAGGGTATTGGCACAATGGTGTGCCCCAGAATCGCATCATTGACGCGGTTATAATAGACGCTGACATCATAGCCCCAGTCGCGGGTAAAGGTGCCGTTCCAGGTCACATCGATCGTTTGCGCCCGTTCTGAGTTCAAATGCGGATTTACCAGCACCGTCTGGCCGTTATACGCAGGCTTCGAGGTGGTGTAGCGCTCTTTTAGCGTTGGGAAACGCGTACGGTCCGAGAAGGAGAGCGACAGCGTATCTTCATTGGCGAAGTGATATTTGGTCATCAACTGCCAGTTAAACGCATTCTGGCTATTGTTGGCGTAATGGGTAATATCGCCGCTTTTCTCATGTTTCATTCCCTGACGGCTGTCGCGCCAGTCATAGCTGATACCTGCTACCACGTCGAGATTATCGGCGGCGGCCCACTGGTATTCACTCGCCAAAGACCAGGTGTGATCTTTGTAGCGGTCAAACAGCGCATCGACAGCGCCCCGTTCCCTATGCACATCATCCTTCCAGTTCACGGCAAACGAGAGCAGATCACTGGTGTACATATCAGCGGAGAGTTGCAGCCCGGCTCCGTTGCTGAAATCGGCGTAATGGCTGTAGCTACCATTGCGATTCTTCAAATATGCCAATGAGTTATACATCATTAGTGTGTTTTCAAAGGTATCACGATAGAGACGGCTTTTCAAGGTGTAGCGATCGCCAAGGTGCGTGGTGCCCTGATAGTAATAACTCTCTTTGTCGTATTGTGGCCACTGCCAATAACGAAATTTTTGACCGCTGGTGCCCGTATAGGGCGGGTTCTCTTTGCTGCCGTCTTGATTGATATAGGTAAACACGTATTCGTCGTTTTCGCGTGGGGTAAAGCCCACTTTGACTATCCCGCGTTTATCATCAGCCGCGGAGTTGATCATCTTGCCATTCTGCCCCGCAACCGGGTTGTCCACGCTGCGCGGCAGGCCGAGGAAATCCTGTTTCACCCGGCCACCACTGAGCTGGATATAGCCCATGTCATTGCTGGCACCCAGTGAAGCCTGGGTATCGAACGCATTGGTTTTGCTGCGGCTCCAACCCTGACGATATCCCACGCTGGCTTCCAGCGGTTTGGTCGGTTTTTTGCTGGTAATATTGATGGCACCGCCCATCTGGTTCGGGCCTTGCAGCAGCGACGAATAGCCTTTGGAGACTTCCAGCGACGCAATATCGGACGTGAGAAAACGCCCTAAATCCAGATTGCCATCGTAAGGAACATAGACCGGTATGCCGTCAAAAAAGACCGGCACCTGGCGACTATCAAAGCCACGCACTTTGACCTGTTGTTCGTTACGATTGCCCGATTTTTGCAATACCACGCCGGGCACCACGCTCAGCGCCTGTACCACATTGCGCTTATCCAGTTTTTGTATGGTTTCCTGATTAAGCACCGTGGTGGTAGCCGCAGGCACCGGGCTGGACCACACGGTCATGGTGTCGCTTTCCAGCCCAGCAACAGCGTTATGCGCGAAAGCAAGCAACAGCGCGGTGTAAAGATAATTTTTCTTACGTCTCATTGTTATTATGTCCTTTTTTATTTTCACTAAAGCGGCGAGTCTGGCCCCAGACACACCTTGATATCCGCTGGCGGTGCGTAATAGGGCGCCGAGGTCACAAACAGCGTGATGCCACAATCGAGATAATCCGGCAGGGTGGCGAGCGTGATGCCGCTGGTCAGCGCCAGCGTGCATGCAGGCGCGGGCGTGGGTGCGAGGCGGGCAATATTCGTCGCCTGCTCAGGGGTAAATTTGTCGAGCTGTACGCAGTCAGGTGCCGCACGCAGTGCCGCCAGCGCTTCGTCCGGCGTGTCCGCCTCCACCACAATCTTTCTTTCCGGCGCATTGCGACGCAGTTGGTTCACCATGGCAGGCCAGTCATCACCGTTTGCGAGAAAGCGTCGGTGATTGGCAAACAGCAGGATGGTTTCACTGCATCCGGCGCGATGAATCAGCCCTCCTGCGGCCTGCACGGCCTGCGTTGCGAGCAGCTTGGTGCCGGGGATCATTTTGCGCGTGCAGGAGATATGCCCATCAGGATGGCGCTGGCGCAGCAGGTCCAACATGCGTGCCAGATAGCCAGAAACACCGCAACTCCATTCCAGCACATTCTGTACCGCTTTCCATCCCTGATGCAGCGCAGCAGCCGAGCCGCTGGCACACAGCAAGGGCTGCCCGGCAACGACGCACTCGCCGTCATTCACCGAGGCCGTCACGCTAACCCCGAGTGACGTGAGCATCTGCCGCTGACACAACCGCCCTGCCGATGAAAAAAGGTGATATTTCCCGGCTGCGCGCCAATACCGAGCGCCTGCGTCGTCAGATCTCCGCCCTGAATATCTTCCAGTAGCCAGGCGTCGGTGAGCGCGTGTGGAAGGAAAATCATGATGTTGCCCAAGCGGCACACTGTCCCAATAGATCAGCGCCCAGTCACGGCTCGGCGGCGCAATCATGCTGACATCCTGCTGTTGATACCAACGATAAAGCCGCTCACGCTCGTCATCGCTGAGTGTCCCGAAGCTCCATTTCACGTTTTCTTCGAAGCGTGCATAAGTGCTGTTATCCTGCTGGCAGTTTGGTCCACGGATAAAATCGACCTGTGCATAAATCCCCATTTGATACAGCATATTAAGGGCATAGATATAGTTAGGCAGTTCCACCACGTCGCGCCCTAACGCCCGCTGAATCACCGGCGACATAAACGAGGTGCTGACCAGATGCGTGGTATACACGCGCAGCCGTGCCTGCCGCCATCGCTTGTCGCATATCGGCCACCAACGTCGAGCGAGATGCCACCGCGATATCACACACCGGCAGCTCGTCCCAACTCTCTTCCCACGCCCGGCGCACCCAGTTCACGTTATCCGCACCTTGCTGTCGCGCGCGGCGGGCAGCCACCTCCAGCATGCCCTGGCTGTAATCCACGCCGTACACCGTCTCCATGTTATCCGCCAGCGCCAACGCCACTGTGCCCGGGCCGCACCCCATATCAAACAGCGACTGCGCACCGCGCAGATCAATCTTCGCCACCAGTTGTTGCAGATAGCTGTCCTGGGGCGCAGCACAATTTTCTGCCATCTTCTCCGCCCGTTTATCCCAGTGATCGGGCGTTTTTTCCGTGCGGTGGGCCAGCGCCAGTTGCTGGCGGTAAAGGTCTGCAAAATCAATGTCATCAATCAGCATTGCTATCCCTTATCAATGAGTGCCATACAAATGGCGGTGAATCTGCGAGGGTGTCACCCGGTACAACGCTGCGAGCCTGTTGGTGTGCAATTGCTCTGCGGGAGCGCCTTGTGTCATCCGACCATCGGGCTCCACCATCACCACGCTGTCGGCAATCGCGCGCGCATGCAGGGGATGGTGCGTCGCCATCAACAACGTCATCCCCTGCTGTTTCAGCGCCACCAGCGTTTCCAACAAATCGATTTGGTGACCAAAATCCAAACTGGAAGCCGGCTCATCCAGCAGTAATAAGCGCGGCTTTTGCGCTAAAGCGCAGGCAATCAGCACCAGTTGTCGTTCGCCGCCGCTCAGCAGGTTCCAGCGCCGCGCTGCCAGATGTGCGATCCCCAGCGCCATTAGCTGCTGCAATGTCGCTTCTCGTTCTCGGTGACCGGGCACGGCAAACGTACTCATATGCGGCGTCAGCCCCATCATCACCATGTCGAGCACGCTAAAGGCGAACGCGCCTTCATGCGCCTGCGGCACCCAGGCAATCACGCTGGCGCGCTGCGCATCTGAATAACGGTGCAAGGGGGTATCGGCCAGCACAATCTCGCCGGAAAGGAGCGGCAACACGCCAAGAATGGCGCGCATTAACGTGGTTTTCCCGCAGCTATTAGCGCCCAGCAAGCAGCAGGCACTCCCCGCAGGCAGGGAGAACACCACATCGCGCAATACCGCGCGGCGGGCGTAGCCCACAGTGGCCTGACGCACTTCGAGCAGCGACATCATCGGCCCCCTCGTAACAACAACAGCAGGAAGAACGGCGCACCGATAAAGGCCGTCAGAATGCCGAGAGGAATTTCAGTGCCGCTCAGGGCGCGCGCCAGCGTATCGGTCAGCAGCAGCAAAATGGCGCCAATGCTCATGACAACCGGCAACAAGCGCTGGTGGTTGTTACCCGTCAGTAAGCGCCCGATATGCGGCACCACCAGCCCGACCCAGCCGATAACGCCCGCGACTGCCACAGCGCTGGCCGTCATCAGCGTGGCGCACACAATCAGCCCCATGCGCAAGCGTGTGACATTAATGCCCAGCGCACGTGCTTCATCGTCTGCCAGCGTCAGCAAGTTCATGCGCCAGCGCAGCGCCAATCAGTAACGCCGCCGCGATACGCGGCAGGCGGATCTGCCAGAACACGATCTGATCTTGCGGCAAATGGCTGTCAGGGCTGAAAAACAGCCCTATAACCTGGCGAAGGCTTAAGGGATACGCACCGGAAAAAACGGCCAGCGCGATACACAGTAGCGCCAAGGTGCTTAACAGCGTAAACAGGGTTGCCGTTCTCATTGCGCGTTAACGATCCGGTTAAACTGCGTCTCGCTCAACGGCGCATGCCAGAACAGCGTGGCAAAGCGCATCATGTCTGCTTCGAATGAACGTGCCACCTCCTTGTCCAGCCAGGCATGCAAGCGTCGCAAGCCGAGCAGCCAATTGATGCCCGGCGGTGCATCCAGCCAGCCAAACGGCAAGCCGCTAAGAAACAGGATGCGTTTTTGCGCAATGGCCTTCACCCCCTGCCATACCGGATCGTGAGTAAGCGTGTGCAGGGTCGCCGCCTCCTGCACCAAAATCATGTCCGGCTGCCAGGCCAGCAGGTTCTCCAGCGACACCTGCGCCAACCCCTGACGATCCGGCAGTTGTGCGACATTTTTCAGCCCCATCAGTTCGGCCGCTTCAGTGTGTAAGGAACCGGCCAGCCCGGTTTCCAACCCGCTGGCGCCGCGTAAAAGCGAACGTTGGCTGCATCCGAGTGGGCGAAGGACTGCGCCTGCTCAATAAACTGACGCGCCAATTCCGCTTGCGGCTCGGTGCGAAACGCTACGCCGAGCGCGTTCCCTATCTCCTATAACTGCTGCGGCGTGCGCGCCAGCGTGCCGTTGATCAGTAGCCACGGAGTTTGTGTTTGGGTGCTGATCCGTTGCGCTTGTGAGGTCCAGGTTTCATCCGCATTGCCACAATCCACAATCATATCGGGTTTCAACGCGAGCAGTTTTTCCAGCGACAGCGTAGTAGCACGTCCCGCCAGACGGCCCAACTTAGGTAAGCGGGTAATCGCTTCCGGCAGCAGATCTTTGCCCGTCTGGGAGAAATCGAAGGAAGAGAAACCCAGCAATTTTTCCGGTGCCGGTGCCGCAGCCATCAGCAACAAATCGGCAGGCACGCCCGCGCTGATAACGCGGTGGATATTTTGTGGTGCGAGTAAGCTTCCCACAGCAAACGTCAGAGAGTCGGCGGAAAAGGCTGGCCACCCCCGCAGCAACCCTGCGGCAGCCATCGCCTGAAGTAAGCGTCGTCGTGTTACTGGCATAACATCATCCTGAATACGCAATATTTCATTATATATTTACACATATAACGAAAGGATCGTTGCTCAATGTCAACACTTGCTAACTTAGGTAATCATTTCATTCGTAACTTTTCAGATTCCGCCGACGCTCAAATGCACGTAAAGCCAATACACTTGAGAGGCCGTACTTAAGCTAATATCTTGGAAAATAAATATAAAAGAGGATAATTATGGCATCTTATCAATGGCATTCGCGCGCTGCGATGGCTGCACTCATTGCTGTATCGCTAAGTGCCTGTGTGCCGATGCAGCGCCAACGCGCCGCCTACACGGATCTTTGCCAGAGTGAGTACAGCTTCAAAGTGCCGGGCCCGCAGGGGGAAACCACCCTGATGCTCGAAACCTATCTCTACGATCACGCGATTTCCTATGCCCCTTCCCGCTATATGCAAACACTGTTCTCCATTCCTTACGTTAACGGGCCGGAAGCCAAACCGGAGTTTTATGTCCAACTGATCGCCTATAACAAAAACCGCCTGCGCCCTTCTCGTCCAGGTAAAAAAGGTGAACCCGCCATTCCGGTTATCTACGACAGCCGGCAGGCTTATGTCACTCTGGAAGATGGCACTCGGGTGAATGCACAGCCTGAGCTGTTTCTCGGAACGCTCGCCTACGATTTTCCGATTTCCGATATGAAATACGCGCGCATGCCCCCTTACGACATCAACAGTGATGAAGTGCACCACCGCATCCCGAAACTCACTAACAACGACGATTACGGTTCGGTCTATGTGATATTCAAAACGCCACGCTTCACGGCAAACTCAAAGTGGACCATACACTTAGGGGAATTGACGGTCGCGGGTCAAAAAGTGGCGATTCCGCCGATGTCTCTGTGCTATCACCCACGGAAAGAGTGGATTGGCATTGAACCGCTGATGCGCCCGTAACTTTCAGGTCAGGCTGAAGTGTTCCACACAAATACAAAATCCTCTTGAACAGAATAAAAAATATAAAATACAACAAGTTATTATCAACGTTCGTAGACCTGACAATGAAAAAAGAAGAGTATTGTTATCGCATACTGAAAACGTATTCTCTGATTGTCGATTTTGACGGTGAGCCGCACCGCATCAATGTTCCCAGTCCTATCGACGACGCTGATGAGACGCTCGCACAATGGCGCTCACGGGTGCTGGGCCCGGATGCCACAAACGTTGTTTTCTACCAACCCACTCAAGCTGCACCCAATAACCGCATCGCCACACTGCAACAGCGCGCCTCTGCCGACCACGTTGAACGGATGTTTAAATCGTTAGCGAAGGCGAAAGATGAGCGAGCAGAAAAGAAGACGCTTGATAAAGTCGAGAAAGAAGTGACTGCGGTGAAAAAGCAGCTCATCACTTTCCCGTGCGATACGCTGGAAGAAGTGGTGGAGACGTTTGGCGATAAGCTGGAACCTTCGGTAATCGAGTTTTTCGACCGCTTTCTTGAGGATACCGGAGAGCACATCGACACGGAAAGCTTGCTGAAGGAACTTATCTCGACATACAACAGCGCAGCAAAAGCGTTCAGAGAAAAGAATCAATACCCCATCAGCGCGCAGGCCCACGGAAAGCCCGACGCCATTCGCTCGGGCTAAGGTTGAAACTGGCCTTGAAACGTTGTCGAAATGAAATCGGCGAAGCAAATCCTGCCATTTGCGCCACCACCTCGACGCTATGATCGCTGCTTTCCAACAGCATCTGGCTGCGCTGCAAACGCTCTGCGGTGAGCCACTCGCCCACCGTCATGCCTGTTGCCTTAATAACATGCCTGTTGCCTTAATAAAGTGGCGGGTAAAGGTACGGCGACTCATGCTGACAAAAGCAGCCAGCGAATCCAGAGAATGAGGTTTATCGAGATGGCTGCGCAGATAATCCAACAGCGCATTGATATGTGTGTCACGCGTGGTTTCCGGCACCGGGCGCTCAATAAACTGCGCCTGCCCGCCATCCCGATAGGGGGGAACCACCATGCGACGCGCCACGCGATTTGCCAACGCACTGCCACAGTGAGAACGGATGATATCCAGACAGCAATCGATGCCATTACTCGCAGTTGCCGTGCGGGCGTGCCCGTGTCGAATACGTTCGCCATTGTGGCAGAGCACCTGAGCGGCCCGCTGGCAAACGAATTCAAAACCATCGATCACTGGCTCAAGCTAGGCATTCCCCTGCGCCAGGTGATCCAGACCTCTGCCACACGGGTACCGATGGCGGAATACCGTTTCTTCGTGGTGATTCTGATCATCAACTAGGAAGCGGGCGGTCGGTTAGGTGAGACACTGGAGCGGCTCTCCGCCACGCTGCGCGACAGGCGCGAACTGCAACTTAAAGTGCAGTCGAAAACCTCAGAAGCGCGCGCGTCCGCCAAGATTGTCGCCGCTATGTTCCCCTGCTGCCTCGCCTATTTGTATATGAAGTCGCCGGAGGATTTCAGCTTTTTGTTCTCCGACCCGGTGGGCACCTCGGTGCTGATTTACGCCCTGTGCAGCGTCTCGCTGGGGATGTTGGTGACCCATTTGATAGTCAAGCGGGTTGGATAAGAGAGAGCCGAAATGACGTTATTAAGCGACCCCTTACTGCTGCTGGCCCTGATGTTGATCATCGCTGGCATCGTGCTTGGCCGTACGCAACATAAGGCGCGTCAGTACAAACTGTTGGAAAACCGTCTGCGTGGACACCTGCCTGCCGAGAGCACCGAGACGGATTCACAAGACACCATCCTGCGCGGTCAGGGAACGGCATTGTCGCCCTGGCTGGAAGCGCTGCTGCGGCCAGTCGCAGCGCAAGGCGAGCGACTGGCGGGTTCAGACCATGATCGCCGTAACCTGCGCCGCATGCTGGATCTGGCCGGTTTACGCCGCCATGAAGCGGTGGGCTGGCTGGTGATGGGCAAATTTATCACAGGTGCGTTGATTGCCGTGCTGCTGGTATAAAGCTGGCGCGCGCGGTGCCGGACGCGCTGGATCTGATGGTAGTGTGCGCCGAAGCGGGCTTGCCCATCGGGCGTGTACTGCACGTGGTATCAAAAGAGCTGGGCCTTTCCTCACCGGAAATGGCGGATGAATTGCACTACACCGCCGCCGAGTTGCAGATCTTGTCCGATCGTACCTTGGCGATGATGCACCTGGCGGAGCGCACCCGTGTCAGCGAAATCGAAAGCATGGTAGCCACACTTATTCAGGCAGAACGCTACGGCACCCCGCTCTCTCAGGCGCTGCGCACTATTGCGGACGAAGGCCGCAATACACTGATTTTAGGGATGGAAGAGAAAGCGGGAAAGCTGCCCGCACAGCTCAGCGTGCTATTGATGACGCTGATCCTGCCACCGATTATCGCCATTATGGCTGCCCCCGCTTTGGTGCGTGTGGTACGCCTGCTGGTGCAATGAACAACCGATGGAGTCCGTGAAGATGTTTGGTCAGATAACCTTGAGTAACAAAATCGCTCACCGCCGCCGCACCTTCTCACTGACGGTGTTGCTGCTCAGTATGGCGCTGGCTGTGGCAGTCCAATGGCGATCAAGGGCAATAAAGACGAAAGACTGCGTCTGGCACGTTTGCTGCGCGATCAGGGACGGGTGGAAGCCGCGACCGATGTCTATACGCGTTTGGACAGCCGTAACATGCTGAAAGGGGCGGAAATGCTGGAATACGCCAGCGTCGCAGCACTGGCTCGTTCACCGCAGCAAACGCTGGAACTGTACAGCCGGGCACGTCAGGCATTAGGAGGCGACACGGACAAAATGTCTCCCGAAGAAGCGCTGGCCGTCTGTTTAGGCATGGGGCGCGCCCAGTTAGCGCTGGGACGTAACACCATGGCGCAGAAAGATTTTGCCTGTGCGCTGAAAGCGCAGCCAAACAACCCGCTCGCATTCAATGGTATGGGCGTGGTGATGGACAGCGCAGGGCAACATACTCAGGCACGTCAGATGTTCGAAAAAGCGTTGCAGGTGAACCCGGCAGATGTCTCTGCCATCAACAATCTGGCTCTCTCCTGGCTTGCCAGCGGCAACCCGGATAAAGCTATCCCACTACTGCGCTCACTGGATGACGGCAACACCACCGGAAAACTTAATCTGGCGCTGGCCTATCTCGCCAGCGATCGGGAAGACGATGCGCGCACTGCGCTGGGTGCCATCGCACAGCCACAGCGGATTGATGCCTTGGTAGCCTCGCTGCACCAGCGTTTGCAACAGATGCAGCAGGATAAAACCCGTGTCGAAACGCTGCTGGCCTCCAGCCGCCAACGCCTGCAACTGAGTAACCCGGAATAATGGCAAGCATGCGCGATACGCTCCAACATCAAGCTCTGCGCTGGCGCGCCTCGCACGGCGTGATCGCGACCGAGGTCGCCTTTTTGGTATCGGTGACGATGGTCGGCGTGATGATGCTTTTTGAGCTGGCACGTATTGGGCTGGTGATCGCGGTCGGCAGCGCTGCGCTGGATAAAGCGGTACAGAGTTTCCGCCTCGATAATCTAAACACCGTCAGCCCGGAGCAGATGAGTACGCGCCTTAAAACGCGCATGGTGGATTCGGCATATGGCTACCTCAACGCAGACAACCTCACCGTCAATGTGCTGCATTTCGAAAACCTGAACCAATTAGGTGGTTTTACCGCCAGCGGTAATAAATCAAACTACGCGCAAAATGACGAAGAGAACACTACCACGCTGCCGGTGTGGTCCGTCACGGTACAGATTGAAAAGGCGTTTATCACGCCGCTGCCAGAAGTATTAACGCTGGGCACCACCTTCCGCTATCAGTACAAGCACGTGTTCGGCACGGAGTTACGCAATGACTAAGACGCTGTTGCGCTACGTGAAACGCTTTCGCACCTCATGCCGCGGGGTTGCCGCAGTGGAAACCGCACTGGCGTTTCCTATTGTTCTGGCGATCGGTTCGTTGTGTGCCGACATGTACAACATTGGTCTGGAGCGCTCACGCATGGAGCAACGTGCAGGTGCCATCGTCTCGATACTGGCGATGCAGCAGGATCTGACGGAAACCGGGCTGCAAGGGCTGCTTGATACCGTATTGCCGAAGCAAGGATTGGGGAATTACCAGTTACTGATCAGCAACGTGCGCCAGACGGGCGATCTCTATTGGCAACTGAGTCGCGGTACGGCGAAAGGCCTGTGCGTGGGGAGTGAAACCCAGCCGAATACGCCATATCTGCCTGACCTGCCCGAGCGAGGTGCAAAAACGGCAGCAAGAGCACCTCCATGTTGGTGGTGGAGATTTGTCGTCAGGGCAAAGACGTCGCCTTGCTGGGCGGCATGTCATTAGGTGGCTTGTTGCACGCCACGGCAATCAATCGGGTTGCCATCGGCGTAGTGGATTTAGACGAAGCCCTGAGCAAAGAAGCCGGGCTGGATAATGATAAAACATAACGACACGTGACGGGCAAAAAGACCCCTCCATAACCACGCGCACCGATACAGAGCCATGTCGTATTGCTTTTTTTCCCGCTGATTCGGGCGGGATACCTATGCACTAAATTTGGCCACTCAGGATGTTAAAAGATGAAAAAAGCGATAAAAAAAACAGTGAACTGAAAAAATGCAGCCGTAGCATGCGCCCCTTTTGGCGCGCCGCGCAGTCCGCTTTTATTCATCAGGAAACCGGCGCAAGCACGGCATTCTACGTGCTCGGCACCATGGCGCTGCTGGTCAGCGCCGCCTTTATTGTCGATACCTCGACCGCCACCGGCGATGCCACTCAGATAAAGCGCGCGACGGACGCAGCGGCGCTGGCTGTCGCGCATCAGGCCACCATCAACGGCGACGAGTATGACCCAGAACAGATTAAAGAACTGGCCTATCAATACGTCAAAAACAACCTCGGGTTGAATAATGCACTCGACAACAAGCTCACCCGCGAAGACGTCACCGTCACTGAAGGACGCAAAAACGACACGCGCAAAACCTATACCGTCTAAGCCAGCTTCAATACCCAGCCCAGCTTGCTGAATCTGGGTGCCAGAAAACAGGCAGTTTATTCCACGGCAGAAGTGATCAACCGCCCAACGGAAATTGCCTTCATGATGCCCGTCACCGGTGAAATGAGCGATGCCGATATCCGCGCACTGAAAAGCGTCAGTCGCAAATTTGTCGAGCGCATGCTGAGCAGAGCCGACGGCAAGCGAGACAACCCGTGGCTCTCTCTGGTGCCTTACAGCCAGTCGGTCAACGTCTACGACGCGGAAGATACCAACCGTATTCGTCGCTGGGCGACACCTACCGCGCTCAACCCGATAGAACTCACCACGCTGTTCCGCGCGGGCTATCGCGGCTTGGACGATCGCCGTATTCCCGACAGGCGCACAAACTTGCTGTGCATGTACCATGGTCTGGGCGCAGAAGAAAACTTCTTCTGGGATGAGCCGCCAGTAGCACAGTTTGGTGTCTATTACCGCCACGATCTGCCGCAGAACGGTAGCCCCGGTGCGGAACCGATCTCCTGGATAGGACCTAATCCCGATTTCGGCCAGGCCAGCGGCGTTAACGATGTGCGTTGGATGGTGGCCGATCGCGGCTGCCCCAACGCAGCACTACCGCCACTCACCAACGAAGAAACCAAGCTGGAACAGCGCATCGCCCAGTTCACTCCGCGTTTCAACGTCAACTACGCCATTGCGATGGGATGGGCCGCCGCAGCGCTGTCGCCCAATATGCGCGGTTCGGAAGGTTGGGGCGATGCCAAGCTGTCGCTCGATTTCAATCAGGACGGCAAGGGCGACGGGCAAAAAGTGATTGTGATGATGGCCAATACCGTTGGCAACTGGTTCGACACCGACAGCTACAACTTCAAGCGTAATCAGTTTTCTGGCAGCACCGGTTCAGACGTTTCACGCCAGTTCGCACGCAAGCGCTTTTGCGATCTGTGTGCCAGCTTCCGCGACCGCAACCTCAAGTTCTATTTCGTGGGTATTCGCCCCGGCGATCCGGAGGATTTCGGTCGCAACCTGTTTGACGAGGAAGCCACTCCTGGCCCGCTTATCTGCACCGAAGGTGAGAAACGCATGAGCTTTGTTGATGGCGCAGGGTTAGGCGCAGAGGGAGTCGAAGATCAATTGATTCAACGGCTGAATCGCATTGCCAGCCAAATCGAAACCGAGGGCGGCTACGTGCGGTTGGTGGAGTAAGCACCGTATTTTACCAGCTACACCCTAAGTAATTCGAGTTGCAGGACAAAACGTTAACGTTTTGAACAGCGCTTGCGCTAGCCCGAAGGGTGAACCTCAGGGATGAGGTTCATTAATCCCGATGAGTTTACTCAGGTCAGTGATTCGGGTGACAAATCTGCTGGGAGCAGATTTGAATGCCGCGTGCGGCGGCTTCGTGAGAGGTGAGGCCCAGGGATAGGCCGAATAACGAACACAGCCAACGCACATGCAACGTGAAGTATGACGGGTATAAGACGCGATTTGATTCTTTTATAAGGACACGACACCATGACATTTTCCCGTTCCAAAGCCGGTACTGCACCTGCGCGCCCACCCCGTCAGGCATGGGTGCTGGAACAGCGCATGATGTTTGACGCCGCCGCCGCCACAGCTGATGCTGTTGCCGCTCAGGTCATCGCTCCTACCGAAAGTGCGCCGGGTGTGGATGCCACCCCCGCCCACGGCACGGTCACGATCAATGATGGAGATACCGGCTTTGCCGCTGTGGATCTGTTCAGTAACGTTTCCGTATCCACTGACACTGGTGCTGATAGCAGCGGCAAGGAACTGACAGAACTAGTCATTACCGTCGATCGTTCCGGAGCCAATCAAGCGCTGATGATTGATGGCAGTGAAATTGCACTGAAACCCACGACCACTGGGACCTATGCTACCCACGACAACAGTTACAAAGTCACCGTCAGCGGTGACACAAACACCATCACCGTTTTTGCTGTCGACAGCACCGGCCGTTTAACCCAGCAGCAGAGCCTGGTGGTTGAAAATCTCGGCACCGTTAACCATTTGGTGGTCAGTGCCGATAGCAAATCGGTCTATACCATTGCCAGTAACGGTAACCTGATTCACCTGAGCGTTAACGACGGCAAGTTGGCATATGTCAGCACCACCGCACTGGAAGGCGGCGGTTCAACCGGTGGGCTGGCGATTTCCGATGACGGCAAACAGGTCTATGTGGACACGAGCAGCAATTACGGGCGCGAGGTCTATGTCTACAACCGCGATGCCGACGGGGTATTAACGCAGGTACAAAAACTGGACGCACACCGGAATGGCATGATTGCCACCTCGGGTGATTATGTCTATGTGATTCACAGCGGCGCCCTTTTCTTCTACCCCCATGAACTGAAAGTTTATCAACGCGACGCTACCACCGGTATTTTGACACTCGTCGACGGAATCTCCCTGACTAAAACGGGACAAGATGCCGTCGACTACGCCATGACCACGTCAAAAGATGGCACGTTGCTGTATGTCGGCGACCCGACCAGCGCCAATATCGACATTTACCAGTTAGGCAGCGATAATACGCTGGCTCTGATCAACACCGTTACCAGCGATAAGATTGGCAGCTTGACACTCAACAGTGATGGCACCCAGCTTTACGCCGCGACCACAACGGGCACCGTGAATGTTTACGCCGTGGGTGAAAATGGCAGCCTAACACTAACGGGCAGTAGTACCGGCACCACCAACGGCGGTGACATCGCCGTCACCGCCGATGGCAAATCCATTCTGGTTTCTGGCAACGGCATCAGCCGCTATTTACCCATCCAAACGCTGCTGCGTGGTGGAGAAATTACGCTGGCACACGGCTTGACGCTGTCTGATGCCAACAATGACCGTCTGGCAGAAGGCAACGGAGATTATAACGGCACCAAGCTGACGCTTTCCCGCGCAACCCATGCGCAAGCCGACGACCAATTCGGCTTTGCGCAAGGCAGCGGCCTGCAACTAATCGACAGGAAAATCATGAAAGGCGATACCGCTATCGCCACCTTCAGCCAAAGCGCAGGCACGCTCACCCTCACCTTCCTGGCGGGTGCCAGTAAAGCCGATGCCAATGCCGTATTGCACCAGATCACCTGCAGCAATACCGGTGCCGACACCAATGGCACCCTGAGTGGATACAGCGAATATGTCACCGCTATCGCGGTGTCCGCTGATGGCAAAACGCTGCTGGTCAGCGGCAGTGACGGGGCCAATGCGGGTGGCAACAGCACGCTGCGTATCTACAGTCGTAATAGCACGACGGGTGAATTAACCCTGGTGCAAACCTTTATTCAGGGTGAAAGCGACAATCCTGAGACGGCGACGATTGAGGCTAACGGCCTGAGCGGTATCACCACGATGACGATGCATGGCAACGATCTGTACGTCGCCGGGCATAGCGGCGATGCCACCACCTACTCGCTGGTGCGCTTCACCTACGATACCACCACCGGCCAATACACCTACGCGGGTATCGTGGCAACCCAAGGCGTGAATGATGTCACGGGGCTGGATGCACAGATTACCGAAATCGTGATTTCGGCCGATGGCAAATCGCTCTATACCATTAACGGCGTTACCAGTATTGATGGAGCAACGGGTAAATCGGTACTGAGTCAATTCTCACGCGATCCAAGCACCGGAGCACTCACCTATCTGGCAGCCTATCAGGGAGGAACTAACGAACTCGGAATGAATGCCCCCAGTGGCATGGTGATCTCTGGCGATGGGAAATCGGTCTACGTTGCTAACCGTAGTGGTAGCATGTTGACACTATTTTCTCGTAACACAGAAACAGGTGAACTTACTTACACAGGTTTCATTAACAATGCCACCATCATTGCAGATCCTGATAGCGGTGAAAGACCAAGCGGTAGCATCTATCTGACTGAATTACATAATATTGTAATTTCACCCGACGGTTCCTTTGTGTATGTTGGCTCTGTGCAGCAGGCCACCGTCTCTATTTTCAGCCGTGATGCCAACGACGGCAGCTTGACCTATGTCAGCACCCTCTCACTCTATACCAATGTTTCAGCTCTTAATATCCGAGAAATGGCGCTATCCAGTGATGGCACAGCACTTTATGTCGGTTTTAATGGCAGCGTATTGGCAATGCTAAGCCGTGACAGCGCCACGGGGTCATTGACGTATGTCAGTAAGCAGGATGTAGGGGTACGTACCAACCATATTGCTGTCACACCCGATGGACTCAATATCTACAGCGGGCGTAGCCAGTTTACCACTGGGCTGACCATTCTCTCATCCCTACCTCACGCTGGTTACACCACCAACGTCTCAACCACCTTCGCAGAAGGATTAAGCTTCTCCGATGTCGATGCGGATCAAATAACGGATTATAAAGGCACTACGCTGACCGTAAATCGCGCCAACGGTGCCTCGGCAGACGATCAATTCGGTTTTAAAAATGGTTCCGGGTTGCGTCTGGAAGATGGCAAAGTCATGAAAGGCAAGGCGACCATTGCCACTTTCGCTGCGCAGGATGGCGTACTGACCATCACCTTTAGCGCCGATGTGGACAAATCCATCGCCAATCAAGTATTGCAGCAGGTCACTTATCTTAACACCAACGCAGAAGCACCCACGCGGGTTGATCTGAACATCACCGTGCGCGATAGCGGCGGCAAATCCGCCGAAACCGCCGTGGCACCGTTGTTAACAGACACGCCCGTTGAACCCACGCTGAGCGCGGAAGGCAAGCAAACTACCGCCACCATTACCTCCAGCGGCCTGCCAGGCGCGGTGGATCTGTTCGATAATGTGGATGTGCGGCTTGGCAAAGCGGGCGCAGCGCTCTCTGAATTGACTTTCACGATCGACCGTTCCGGCCCCCATGAAACGCTGGTGATTGATGGCACCACCATTGTGTTGACCGGCAGCGAAGGGGAGACAGCGCAGGGCCATCACTATCAGGTGAAGGTTAACGATGGCACCGCCACCATCACCCTCACGCTGAATAGCAGCAGCACCCCTGATGCCGTAAACACGCTGATCGACAATATCCACTATCAGGTGGTGAACAGCGATGTTGCGCAAGGCGCCGTCACCGTTACGCTGACACAACTGGTTGATGCCAACGACAACACCACCACACTCGATATCCACAGTACCGTTGCGGTGCTCGATACGCGACTGACGTCGCATCTTGCTGTTTAGCGCAGTGGCATTGGCGTTAGTGATGTTAATCCCGGTGCGCCAGTCCGTGCTGGCCCCGGCAGAGATTGTGGCGCATCAACCCGTGATGGTGCGCGCCCCTGTCGCTGGCGTGGTAGACGATATTCTGGTGCGCCCCAACCAGCCCATTCGTGCCAATCAGCCCTTGGCGCGGCTGGATGCGCGCGAACTGGAAAACCGACTGGAAGCCGCGCGCCAGACGTTTGCCACGGCTGACGCCCAGTATCGTCAAGCCCAACAACAGGCGCTATTTGATGCTAACAGAAAGGCCAGTCTGGCTGTTCTGCAAAGCCGCCGCGAGCAGGCGCAAAGTGAGCGAGATTTTCTTCTGCGCCAACTGGAACGTATGCAGTTAACCTCACCGCGCGACGGTGTGGCTGTGTTTGACGATGCCAGTGAATGGATTGGCCGTTCTGTGGCGGTCGGAAACATCTTCTGCTACTGCACTCAGCCCGTTACGGGATGAGTTGATTTTACATGCAGGCCCGGCGAACCGTGATGGTTCCCCCAGTTGGACGTTGGAAGATCCGCTACGCGGCCTCTATTTTCGTATCGGTTGGCCAGAGATGGCGATGCTGTCTCGCTGGTCGCTGGATAACGCCGCGCGTATTATTGCGGACATCCAACACAACTCTACGCTGGTGCTGGATGAAAGTGATGTGCACTATTTTAACCAATTTCTGCAAATCAACAGCCTGACGCGCATCAGCGGCGATAAGGCACTGGCGCAATTTTCTCAGCAAGTGCAGCGCTCGCGGGTATCACTGTGGCGCATGCTATTGAAAAATTATCTTTTTTCCGTATCCCCCTGTGGCACCCGGACCGTTTTCTTAGCGCCACGCTGCCCTGGGTCTCCCCCTTTTATCGCCGCCCATTTTTAACGCTGACGTTGCTGGCTGGCGTGTTGGGGCTGTTCCTCGCAGGACGTCAATGGGACACCTTCACCCACACGTTTCTGCACTTTTTCACGCTGGCAGGTGCCGCACTGGCCGGGCTCACATTGTGCTTTACCAAGGTCCTGCACGAGTTCGGCCATGCCTACGCCTGTAAACACTTTGGCGCGCGCGTCGCCACCATGGGAGTGGCATTTCTGGTGATGATGCCAATGCGCTACACCGATACCTCCGGCTCATGGAAACTGACGCGGCAGCGTCAACTCATGACCATCGGTATCGCAGGTATGCTGACCGAACTGGCGTTAGCAGCCTGGGCCACATTGGCATGGAGCTTCCTGCCCGATGGTATGCTGCGCAGCGCCGCCTTTATGCTGGCCACCACCACCTGGATCATGACGCTGGCGGTCAACCTAAGCCCACTGATGCGGTTCGACGGTTACTTTTTACTGTCAGATGCCTTGCAGGTGCCAAACCTGCAACAACGCGGCTTTGCTATGGGCCGCTGGCAGATGCGCGAGTGGCTGTTTGGCCTGAGGGATGCGCCACCAGAGGCCTTTCCACGCTGGTTGCAGCGCACGCTGGTCGGCTATGCCTTTACGGTATGGGTTTACCGTCTGTTCCTGTTTACCGGCATCGCGATCCTGGTCTACCACATGGCCTTTAAACTGTTGGGCATGCTGCTGTTTGCCGTGGAGATCGGGGTTTTCGTGGTGATGCCCATCGTCAATGAGCTGCGCGCGTGGAGCCAGCGCCGCAAGGATTACCGTATGAACCGCAATATGATAACCACTCTGACGCTCAGCACCCTTGCACTATTGCTGTTGCTGCTGCCCTGGCAACGAAGTGTTTACGCCCCCGCCTTACTGCGCGCAGAACAGCAAAGTAGCCTCTACACGCCGCTGCCCGCTATGCTCGACCGCATCGAGGTAAAGGTAGGCCAACCCGTCAGGCCGGACAGGTGCTGTTTCAGCTATCAGCTGAAGCTTTGGCCCACGAGCGGCAACAGTTGGAGTAACAAATCGCCACGTTGGAGTGGCAAAGCGCGTTTTAGCTGTTTAATAAAGAAGCCGCTGGCGATCACCTGCGCGTCAAGCAAGAACGGGAGGCTGCACAACAGCGCTTGCAGGTGCTGTTGCGTCAATCCGAACAGTTAACGGTGCGCGCCCCGATAGCTGGCATGGTGGCAGATATGGCCACGCCGCTGTCCGAAGGCGAGTGGCTTGGGCAAGGTGAATGGCTGGCCATCGTCACCCAGCCCATCGGTGGTCTGATAGAAGCCTTCGTTTCTGAAAGAGATTGGCAGCGCTTACGCATCGGCAATTCCGGTACGTTTTACGCTCAGGATGTTAACCACGGGGCAATGTCCGTCACCGTTGCCGATATTGACAGCACTGCCGCGCGCGACCTGAACAGCGTGCCGGAGCTGGCATCCCTCTACGGCGGTGCAATTGCCACCCTGAGTGACGGACAGCGTAAACTCCACCCAGAACAGGCAGTGTATCGCGTCCTGCTGCGACTGCCGCCTGATTTTCGCGCACCAGAACAGGTGCTACGCGGCACTGTAGTGATGGAAGGCGAGGCACAAAGCCTGTTGGTGCGCGGATGGAAACTGGCCTCGGCAGTGTTGATTCGCGAGCTCTCATTCTAGACAGCTACACCATGCAACACGTCACAAGACAAAATATCGCAGGGCGTGACTTTCCCTCATGCATCAATACCACATGGAACGTTTTCAGAAAGAAAACAAGCGACTATACCGCATACTGGCTCCTTACATAAGGAACAACAAGGAAGGATGACATGACTATCACGCTCTATAAGTCCCCGAGCCTAAGCCCCCTCATTGCATACGAGGACCATAAGGAAAAACAGGTTCCCAAAAAGATAGAGCCGCACCTGATAAAGAAGGTTGAAAACAACCTCCTCACTCTACTGACAGCACAACGAGAGCGATTTTTGTTTCACATAACAAAGAAACACCCTTGTTTGAAAAGCGTGTACCGCAGCGCGGTTGATGAAGGGCATGAGGGCCGCTGCCATGCGATCGGTATTGCGGTAACCTCCGTCGATGACATCTTTAAAAATACCAAACTGAGGGGAACTGCCACACGCATTTGCCAACAAACCCCTCGTAACAACAAGTTTCCACTGGAAAAAGACCCGGCCATAGCGCAACGCGGTAAAAAATTTATCGAGATCTTTCTGGTGCACAAAACACCGCTGGACGTTGAAACCTACATGACCGCCCTTGGCATCGGTTACAAACTAAAGAAACTCAAGTTTGATCCGCTAATGACGGATTTGTTTGCCCATGTATGGCAAGAGCGGGAAAAACTGCTAAACAGTTCGGCCGTGACGCAATCGATGCGGGGTTACCAGCAGCGGAAATAATTTTCACTGACAAGCGAAGCGATGGGCATTGGAGAGCGTGTTAACCGTGTTGCTCATATTGCTCAAGATGTTCACGGGTAACAGGGAGAAATAACATACAGCAGCAAGATTTTTTTCTTATGCATTGAACCAGATATACCATTTGACCCTGCTTGCTACTCATGAATACTCTTTCACATAACAATAACAAAACGACAAGGGAATCCCTTCCGTTAATGAGTCACCCAACAGGAGTAAGCAATGAAAAGAGCAATGATTGCAGTAAGCATCGCATTGGCGAGCGTCACTCTGGCACTGCCGCTGGCCAGTCAAGCATCGGTAAAAGAAGAAATGCGCGCCATGGCTGGCAGCTATAAAGGTGCCAGCAGCACCAGCGATGCAGCGACGTTAAAATCTGAATTGCAGACGATGAAGGAACATGCCACCAAGGCCAAAGCCGATCCGGAGTTTAACAAAGGTGCTGACAGCCAGGTATTTAATGAAGGTTTGGGCAAGCTGATTGCGCAGATCGATGATGCCATTGCTCTGGTGGATGCAGGAAAATTACAGGAAGCGAAAACCGCGACAGACAACCTGAAAAAAACCCGCGCCGAGTACCACAAAAAGCTAGGTGTATAATGTCAATCCGGTGGTCACACTGCGGGCCACCGGATCATTCAGTCGATTCACTTCACGCCTTGGCGTGCTTACGCAAAAAATTCTCGATACCTTGCTCGTCTAATCGGTAGCGAATCCATTCACTTTGCGCATTGGCACCAATGCTGTCGTAAAAATCGATAGCAGGCTGGCTCCAGTTCAGAACACGCCACTCCAGGCGACCACAGCCTCGGGCTTTCGCTAATTTAGCCACGTGTGCTAACAACGCCTTGCCTGCGCCATGTTGACGGAATAGTTTGGCTACATAGAGATCTTCAAGATAAATGCCGTTTTTGCCCAACCAGGTGGAGTAACTGGTAAAAAATACTGCATAGCCGACCGGTTCCCCATCGATAGCACAAATTAAGGCTTCCGTACGTGCATCAGGACCAAACAGCGTTTTTTCAATGTCTTCAAGCGTCGCAATCACTTGATTACAGGCAAGTTCATATTCCGCCAGTTCAATAATCATATCCAAGATTACGCCCGCATCAGCCTTCTCTGCGGGATAAATAGTTATATTCATCATCCTTTCCTATTATAAACGCCAACATTGCCCCCCGATGCTACCGCAGAGAGGTTGCAGTATGAACAGCATTTTGTTAATTGGGCGATAAAAATCACGCTACTGCACTATATCGAACGTGAGTAAAATATCGTAACCTACCTGAAACAGCAGGCAGATGACAGGGTGTTAAGAAGGAGAGGAGTGAGCAGAAACAGATATCTCACTAGCGCAGTCGCACCATAGAAAGGGGACCGCCATACACGGCACCGGTATCAATGTAGAGTTGATTGGCATACACGCAAACCTTATCCTTATCCACCGGCGTATGTCCGAAGATGAAGCGATCAGCCCCCTCAATCCGCTGATGTACGCCAGACTGTGCTTGCAGCAATCGCCTTCGCCCCCACACTACATAATCCACATTAACCGGTAGCCCGAAATAATAGCGCGAGGCTGGATAATCCGCGTGAGCGATAACATAAAGGCGTGTTTGCACCTTTACCTCGAGAATATGTGGCAGTGATGCCGACAGATGGATCAGTCGATCGACCGAATGACGATGCACCGCACTCAAATTGAAATACCAGTCCCCGCCATTGTCACGCCAGTGGTGGCTATTCCCCCCTTGCAACACGGCTTGCGCCATACATTCATGATTGCCGACCACTGAGGTAAACCAGGGGCATCGAGCAATGCCAGACATGCAGCGCTGTCCGGCCCACGATCGATAAGATCGCCGACGGCAATCAGCAAGTCGCAACGCTCATCAAAGTTTCTCGCGACCAGTTGCTGTTTCAATTGCTGATAACAGCCATGAAGATCCCCAACAACCCACACATGGCGATAATCATCCCCGCAAATACTGCGATAACGAATAATCTCTTGCATTTCCACCTCCAAAACCGCAATGACGTTTTAATGTTATGTCGCTCGCAGCAGGCGCAGTTCATGCAATCTGGGAGTAAAAGCCGCAACGTTGCAGAAGATTTTCGCAAACCAATGTCTATAGAACTGAAAACCACAAAATCACACAGCTACACATAATTATGCGTAACAGATCGCAACCGCACAGTATTAAAACTATTCGGGACAAGAAAAAAATCGATTTTTATAAAATACAACGGGTAACAAAGTAGACGATATTGTTATCAGCAATACATGCCAGGCAATATGCTAACAGAGAGGTGGAGAAAGGCATTTACACCGCCACACCGGAAGCCGGGATGGCGGCAACGAATCGTATCGCTAGGCGGAGTAAAGCGCCTCCACCGCCTGGTCACACTCAGGTACAGCAAATTTTGCATGGTGCACCTCGTGCTTTTCACTCTCAGGATAAACCTGTGCATCCAGCAGCAGTGCCCCAATCGCTGCGTCGTGAAGGTGGTTCGAATTGCCAAAGCGATATCCGGCCCGCCATAACACATATTGCGCAGTAACACCGCCAACTCTTGAGCGGTGATCGTTCCCTGATAAACCGTATACAGTACATCGGCAATCAGTTTGGCATTTAATACACTAATGCGGGAAATATCATGGTAGTGCCCGCCCAATGCCTGAATCATATGCTCGACGGCCTGCGTCGGCGTTTTCCCCTGCTCACGCAAAGACGTTAACGCCGTAACGAGTTTGTTCTGCAACTCATCTGCCATCATCCTGTCCTCTTATTATGCCCCTGGCAAATAGCTCTGTATCACCGGGGTTTAGGTAACATATCGCATTTTTTGTCACGGCAGTATCAGTTTAAGAAAAAAATTAACAATTTTCAATATATCGGCGTTACTATCTGATTTTTATTGATATTATTGTAATTTACGTGGCGGTAATGCCCGTCGCAAGATAGGCGGTGATTGGGTTATGTGATACATTCGTCTGAAAAGATGCTCATTCACGCGTATTTATACATCTGAGCACATTATGGTTCATCCAAATCCATTTCTCTGATGCGATAATGCAAAAAAACAATCGTATTTCATTCTGTGAGCAAGCAAGTTAAGGTTAAATCATGATCACCACTGACGGTAACAGCGCAGTCGTTTCTGTAGCCTGGCGAGCAAACGACGTCATCGCCATCTACCCGATTACCCCAAGTTCCTCCATGGCTGAGCAGGCTGCCGCGTGGTCGAGCGATGAGCGCAAAAATTTGTGGGGAGATACCCCGCGGGTGATCGAAATGCAGTCTGAAGGCGGCGCTATCGCCACTGTACACGGGGCGCTGCAGACCGGCGTACTGGCGACATCGTTCACGTCGTCGCAGGGATTGCTGTTGATGATCCCGGCGCTCTACAAGCTGGCCGGGCAGTTAACGCCTTTCGTGCTGCACGTTGCCGCCCGTACCGTCGCCACCCATGCGCTTTCCATTTTCTGCGATCACTCTGACGTGATGGCCGTGCGTCAGACGGGCTGTGCTCTGCTGTGTGCCAACACCGTGCAAGAAGCGCAAGATTTCGCCTTGATTGCACAAATCGCGACGCTTAACAGCCGCGTCCCCTTTATCCATTTCTTCGACGGTTTCCGCACTTCACATGAAATTAATAAAGTGGAACCGCTGAGCGATGAAGTATTACTGAAGCTGTTGCCTCAGGATGCGATTGCAGCGCACCGTGAGCGAGCGCTCACACCAGAACGTCCGGTGATCCGTGGAACGGCCTCCAATCCGGACACCTTCTTCCAGGCGCGCGAAGCTACCAACCCGTGGTACAACAACACCTATTCTCATGTTGAACAGGCGATGGATGCCTTTGCCGAGGCGACCGGACGCCGCTATCAGCCATTTGAATATTATGGACACCCGGAAGCGACTCGCGTGATTGTGCTGATGGGATCAGGCGTCGGTACTTGCGAAGAAGTGGTGGATGCCCTACTGACTCGCGGCGAGAAAGTGGGTGTGCTCAAAGTGCGTCTGTATCGCCCGTTTTCGGCCCAGCATCTGCTCGCCGCCTTGCCGCAAACCGCGCAGAGCATCGCGGTACTCGATCGTACCAAAGAACCCGGCGCCCTGGCAGAACCGCTTTATCTGGATGTGATGACAGCGCTGGCGGAAGCCTTTTCCCGTGGAGAGCGTGCAACCCTGCCGCGTACCATTGGTGGCCGTTATGGCTTGTCATCCAAAGAGTTCACACCACAGTGCGTGCAGGCCATCTTTAATGAGTTAGCGCTTGCCAACCCGAGACCACGCTTCACCGTTGGGATTTATGACGATGTGACCCACCTTTCACTGCCGTTGCCGGAGCAACATTTCCCCTCCAGCGCCGGATTGGAAGCGTTGTTCTACGGTCTGGGCAGTGATGGCACCGTTTCCGCCACCAAGAATGCCATCAAAATTGTCGGCTCCAGCACACCAATGTTTGTGCAGGGCTATTTCGTCTACGACTCCAAAAAAGCGGGCAGCCTGACGGTATCGCATATGCGCGTTGGCCCACACCCTATCAATTCGGCCTATCTCATCGATCAGGCCGATTTTGTTGCGTGCCACCAATGGCAGTTCATCGACAAATACGCCATGGTGGAGCGATTGAAACCCGGCGGTATCTTCCTGATTAACACCCCGTACAGCGCTGACGATCTGTGGCACCGCCTGCCGCAAGAGGTGCAAGCAGGACTCAATCAACGCCAGGCAAAAGTCTATTGCATCAACGCGGCAAAAATTGCCCGCGAATGTCAGTTGGGCGCGCGTATCAACACCGTGATGCAGATGGCGTTTTTCCATCTCTCCCAGATATTGCCCGGCGACGTGGCGGTGGAGAAACTGCGTAGCGCCATCGAGAAGAGCTACGGTAGCAAAGGCGAAGAACTGGTCGCGCGCAACTGGAAGGCGCTGGAAGCCACGCTGGCGGCGTTGGAATCCGTTGCGCTGGAAGCTGTTAATCCAGAAAGCCCGCAACGCCCGCCAGTGGTGTCCGATGCCGCACCGGATTTCGTTAAAACGGTGACCGCGACCATGCTGGCCGGACTGGGTGATACCTTACCCGTCTCTGCCCTGCCACCAGATGGCACCTGGCCCACCGGCACCACCCAGTGGGAAAAACGTAACATTGCGGAAGCCATTCCACTTTGGAAGCCGGAGCTTTGTACGCAGTGTAACCACTGTGTCGCCGCCTGCCCACACTCCGCCATCCGTGCCAAAGTGGTGCCTGCCGATGCCATGAGCAACGCCCCCGACTCACTGCAATCGCTCGATGTGAAAGCGCGTGATATGCGTGGCCAGAAGTATGTACTGCAAGTCGCCCCGGAAGATTGCACTGGCTGTAATCTGTGCGTCGAGGTTTGCCCGGCGAGAGACCGTCAACACCCTGAGATCAAAGCCATCAACATGGAATCCCGCCTGGATAACCTGAGCGTGGAAAAAACCCACTTTGATTTCTTCCTGCAATTGCCGGAAATCGACAAGAGCAAGCTGGAACGTATCGATATCCGCACGTCTCAATTGATTACACCGCTGTTCGAGTACTCGGGCGCCTGTTCCGGCTGTGGTGAAACACCTTATATCAAACTGTTAACGCAGCTCTATGGCGATCGTTTACTGGTGGCAAACGCCACCGGGTGCTCGTCCATTTACGGCGGCAACCTACCCACCACCCCGTGGACAACCGACGCCAACGGACGCGGTCCGGCCTGGGCCAACTCGCTGTTTGAGGATAACGCCGAATTTGGTTTGGGTTTCCGTCTCAGCGTGGATCAACATCGCCAACGCGCCTTGCGTCAGCTCTTGCAATTGGCACCGCAGCTCCCCGCCGATCTTGTGAGCGCATTGCAGGAAGAGAATATCGCGCCGGATCTGCGCCGTCAGCAAATCGCACAGTTGCGTGAACAGCTTGCCAGCCTCAATGAACCGGCTGCACGGGAGCTCAGCCACGACGCCGACCACCTGGTGGACAAATCCGTCTGGCTGATTGGCGGTGACGGCTGGGCCTATGACATTGGCTACGGCGGTCTGGATCATGTGATGAGCCTGACAGAAAACGTCAACGTGCTGGTGCTGGATACCCAGTGCTATTCCAACACGGGCGGCCAGCAGTCTAAAGCCACGCCATTGGGCGCGGTCACCAAATTTGGTGAAAAAGGTAAACGCAAGGCGCGTAAAGATCTTGGCACCAACGTGATGATGTATGGTCACGTTTATGTCGCGCAGATTTCACTGGGCGCACAGCTTAACCAAACGGTGAAAGCGATTCAGGAAGCGGAAGCCTGGCCGGGTCCATCGCTGATTATCGCCTACAGTCCGTGTGAAGAGCACGGCTACGATCTGGCGTTCAGTCACGATCAGATGCGTCAATTGACCGCTACCGGATTCTGGCCGCTCTATCGCTTCGATCCGCGTCGTGTGGAAGAAGGCAAACCTGCGCTGGTAACGGATTCGCGTCCGCCATCCAGCAGCCTGAGCGAGACGCTGTTGAAAGAGCAGCGCTTCCGCCGGCTGAATACACAAATGCCGGAAGAGACTGCACGGTTGTATGAGGAAGCGGAACTGGATCTGCGTCGTCGCTTTGATTTCCTGACGCTGATGGCGGGTAAAGCAGAGAAGAATTCGCAAGAATAAGGCCGTGATACCCGACGAGATCCTCTGTGAAAACCGAGGATCTCGTGAGGAAAACGCGCGCTAGCGAAAAATCTGGCTGACAGCTTCGGCTACGGGTTCCACCAGATGATCGGGCAGTTGGCAGATGCTGAGCCGAATAAACTGCCCGTTTTTTACCCCAGCCCGCTCTCCCGGCTGCACGGCAATGCCGCGTGCTGCCAGTGTCACCAAGGCATAACGTTCCGAAGGCACCGGTAACCAGATACAAAGGCCGTCGTTTTCCGGCACATACACGCCGCGCCGTGCCAGCGCATCTGCTAACGCCTGTCGCCGCTGGTGATAAACCTCTTGCGCATGCGCGATACTCTGCTGAGTTTGTGCATCCGTCAATAAATAGGCCAGCGCCCCTTACAGTATCCGGCTGCTCCATCCCGCACCAAAATGTCGGAAGGATTAGATCTGCCCCCATGCAGGTTTTGCTGCCCGACATCACTGCCAAACGTAAATCCGGTCCGTAGGCTTTGGAGTAGGAACGAATATGCACTGTGCGATCGGGATAGTAACGCCCCAGACTGATCGCCGGGTGGGTTGATAATTCTCCAACGCCATCGTCTTTCAGAATCAGCACATTATCGTGCCCGGCAAGCAACGCGGCCAACTCGGTCAGCCGCTCATGGCTCATGGCGTTGCCCGTATGCGAATGCGTTCTGGGCTGGAAAATAAACGCCGTCGGCTTTTGCAGCAACGCCTGTTTGAGCGCCTCGGGTTCAGGGCCATGCACATCGCACTCCACCATAATGGCATTCATCCCCAGATGATCACACGCGCGCCGCCGTAGGACTTTCCACGGCCACTGTCGAACCCGGGAACAGCAGCGCCTGCAATGCCAGATACATACCATCGAATCCACCATCCGACGTGATAAACGCCTCCGCCGGATAAGGCCAGTGGCTGCGCACCGTCTGCTCCAATTCCGGGATGATGGCAGTGCGCTGGTAGCTGTTCAAATTCGGAGCTAACAGACCGTGGCGCAGCGCGGCCGACAGATTAGGCAGCAAGGCAGGATCCGGCGCTGAAAGTGTCATATCGGCCAAGATCGTGTCGCCAAAGTTACCGATCTTCTCGAAATGCTCCGGGCGAGGCGATACATGTTGACCACACACCCACATCCCGGTTCTGCCGCCGCAATTGAGACCAGGAAGCCGAAATCGTTGCCAGACTCACACCCAGCACTTCGGCCAGTTCCCGAACCGACGGCAACTGGCTGCCAATAGCGATGCGCTCTTCACGGATCAGTGCAGCGATATCCATCGCAATCCCACGAATCGTGGGGTTGGTAAGCATTCCTGCCAACCAGTTGGGATCGATTTTTGTGGTTATAGAAAAATAATTTGTTCAATAACAAAAATCTTATTGTACACATACAAATGACGATCTAGTATCAAAAAAAGTCGTATTACGTATAAAAAATGCGCAATTGTAAGCAAGCGAATAATAAGAGATGTGCGGATTTGTTAGCCTTCACCGGGGAAAACAACGTGACAATAACAATTAGATTAGCTGTGCGCGATTGGGACTATTTTACCCCACTCGCTTTAGGCGACATCAAACCAAAAGGCTTTACGTTGGCGATCGATCGGGTGGGCACACTGCCCGACGATTTAGCCCACAGCCCGCATTACGATGCAGGCGAAGTCTCTTTCAGCCGCTACGCGCAAAGCCGTGCGCGTAGCGATGAAAGTTTGCTGGCACTCCCGCATTTCTTGATGCGGGGGTTCCGCCAGCGCTGCATTTTGACAACGGAAGAAAGCCTGTTGACCGAGTTATCGCGGTTGGCAGGAAAACGTATTGGCGTTACCGGCTGGCAGGACTCTGGCAATACCTGGACGCGCGCCCTGCTGCGTCGCGAAGGGGTGGAAACAGAAGATGCGTACTGGTACGCCGGCCGTTTAACTGACGCACACCCGATTGTTGACCGACTTGGCAAGTTTGGTCAGCCGGGAAGAATTGAAGCCGCGCCCGGCGAACAACCGCTGAGCACGCTGCTGAAAAATGGCGGACTGGATGCCATTTTCACCCCCTTTATGCCGGACGGACCGGACGGGTATTTCAGCGGGCATTCAGGGTTACGCCAGTTGCAGCGGGATTTCCGCCAGGCTGAATTAGATTACTTCCATGCGGTGGGTTACAACCCGGGAATGCACGTTCTTGGCATCAAACCCGAGATAGCCCAAGAGCACCCCTGGCTACCGGAAGCATTGAGCGAGGTGATTGATCAATCCTACGCCATGTGGATGAACAAACGCATCAAGTATGCCGACACCACGCCGTGGCTGCTGGAGGATTTGCGCAGAACTGCGCAGGATTTGCCCGCCAACTGGAATGAAAACGGTTTTGAGGTTAATAAAGTGATGATCGCTGATTTCGCCCGTGAACTGCATGCGCAGAAGATCACGGAGGAATGCCTAACCCCTGAAGCGCTGTTCCCGTGGTCATGCCAGTAGTGATGTGAACCTTAACTAAGTGATGGATAACAGGGGTTGCTATGAAAGTTGCGTTGGGACAATTCGCGGTAGATAAAGAGTGGCAAAACAATGTCATCACCACGCTCTCGCTGATGGAACAGGCCGAACAGGCTGGTACCGATCTGCTGGTGTTGCCTGAAGGCATTCTGGCACGTGATATCACCAATCCCAAGCTGGTGCTGACCGCCGCGCAACCCCTCGATGGCCCGTTTATGACGCAGGTGCTCGCGGCCAGTCGTGGCAATAACATGACCACCATGATGAGCATCCACGTTCCTAACGGCACAGAGAAAGTCTGGAACACGCTGGTTGCCGTTCGCAACGGCGAAATCATCGCGCAGTACCGCAAATTGCATCTGTACGATGCGTTCGCCATGAAGGAATCGGAAAACGTGGTGCCGGGAGAAGATGTTCCGCCGTTGGTCAACGTCGCCGGGCTGAATGTGGGTCTGATGACCTGCTATGACGTCCGTTTCCCCGAACTCGCCCGTCGTCTGGTACTGGATGGCGCCGATCTTCTGGTGCTGCCCGCCGCCTGGATCAAAGGGCCGCTGAAAGAGACGCACTGGGAGCTGCTGGTACGCGCCCGTGCTCTGGAAAACACTACCTATGTGGTAGCGGTTGGGGAGTGCGGTGTGCGAAACATCGGTAACAGCATGGTGGTCGACCCGCTCGGCGTCGTGGTCGTTCAGGCGCCAGAAACGCCCGCGCTAGTCTATGCTGATATCGATCCAAAACGCACCGCTTATGCCCGCGACGTTTTACCGGCACTGGTTAACCGCCGTTTTGTTGCGCCGCGTTTACCACATGAAGTACAAGGATAGTTTTCACCACCATCACTGATTTTCACTACCATCACTGACATCTGCATTCCAATAAAGGCAGAGGAGAACACAGCATGACACTGAAAAGACTGGGATATACCGCGTTACTCATGGGTTCACTGTTTTCTGCAAGCACACTGGCCGCTGACATTCCGACCCAAACCCTGAACAAAAGCCTGCATGACCGTTTGCCGGATGACGTGAAAAAAACCGGCGTGCTGAATGCCGTCAATAACGGTTCATTCCCTCCTTACCAGATTGTTAACGGCACACACTCTCTTGATGGTGCCAGCGCCGATCTCGCCAAAGCCTTGGGCGAACTGCTGGGTGTTAAAATCGAACATGCTTCCGTCAGTGAGTTATCGGGTCTGTTGAGCGGCATCCAGTCTGGACGCTACCAGTTTGCGCTGGGGCCAATCGGTGATTTCCCTGCACGTCAGGAGAAAAACGATTTCGTCGATTTTGTCCGTGAATTCGTGGTGTTCGCGGTTAAAAGCGGTAACCCGGAAAAAATCAATACGCTGGACGATACCTGCGGTAAACGTATTGCCGTGATGTCCGGTGGTTCCACTGAGCAAGTGATCGTTAAGCAATCGGAAGCCTGTACGGCCGCAGGCAAACCCGCCATTGCGGTGCAGTCTTACACTGACCAGCCTACCTCTATTCTTTCTGTGCGCTCTGGCCGTGCAGATGCGTTCTTCTCTTCTCAGGCACCGCTGACCTATTTCGTTGAGCAGACCAACGGACAGCTAGAACTGGCTGGCACCGAGCAACACAACGGTTTTAACGACCTCTATCAAGGGTCGGTGTTTGCCAAAGATTCACCGCTGACGCCAGTGATTCAAGCAGCCTATCAACAGCTGTTTGATAACGGCACCTATGCCGCCGTCATGAAGACATGGCACTTATCAGACAACATGCTGCCTGCGCCGGGCGTCAATTTAGCCAAGTAATCAACGTTTCTGCATAGAAACCGTTTATTACACCGCCAACAACGTTGAGAGGTATTCTTTCGTCGTGGATACACTGAGAAATGTTGCCAGGGCCCTGCCACCCAGCCGCTTTAGCCAGCGGCTTTCCTGGGGCTTAACGCTGGTTATCGCTTTTTATGTCCTTTGGTCCGTCAGCACCAATAAAAACTTTGAATGGCATGTGGTTTATCAGTGGTTCAACGAGAAAACCGTTCTCGAAGGATTGGGACCCTGGGCCTTACCGTCGTGGCCATGATCATCGGCGTTATATTGGGGCTGTTGCTGGCGATTGACCGCATGTCCAGCAATCGGTTGCTGAGCGGGCTTTCCAGCCTCTACATCTGGTTTTTTCGCGGCACGCCGCCACTGGTGCGGACACGAAACGTTCATAAATACTTTGGCGACAACCATGTCCTGCGCGGCATCGATCTGGATGTGAACAGCGGCGAAACCGTGGTGATCCTGGGGCCATCGGGTTCGGGAAAATCAACCTTCCTGCGCTGCATCAACCATCTGGAAGAGATGGATGAAGGTTACATCATGATGGGCGATGAGCAGATCGGCTACCAGTTGCGCGGCGAGAAGCTCTATGCACTGTCAGCACGCGATATTGCGCGCCAGCGTAGCCATATCGGCATGGTGTTCCAGCAGTTCAACCTCTATCCCCATATGACGGTGTTGCAAAACATCATTGAAGCACCGGTCGGCGTACATAAACAGGATCGCCAGGAAGCGCAAACCTGATTGGCAGCGGCGCACTGGCGATCAGCGGCGCATGACTGATGTATTTCTATACCACCTTTTGTGGGCTTACGCTGGTTGAAGCGGCGTCCATTTTCTCCGTTGCCAGTATCATCGATGCCATCAGCAACCCGGTGATGGGTTACGTCAGTGATAACTTTCACAACACCCGACTGGGTCGCCTGTTTGAGCGTCGCCGTTTCTTTATTCTGCTGGGTGTACCATTGGTGCTGGTCTATCCATTGCTGTGGGTCAGTGGCTTCGGCTTCTGGTACTACATGGCGACCTACGTGCTGTTTGAGCTGATTTACACCTCCATTATGGTGCCATACGAAACGCTGGCGACCGAAATGACGCACGACTTCAAGATCCGCTCCAAGTTGACCGGTTCTAAAGCGATTTTCGGCAAGCTGGCTAACTTTCTGGCGGCCTTTATCCCCGGCCAGTTTATCGCCATCTACGGTAAAGACTCTGCTACGCCGTTCTTTTACACCGGCCTGACCCATGGATTCATCATGTGCGCGGCAATGATTGCCCTGTACACCACGTCCTGGGAACGCCCGTTGAATGAACTGGTGCATGAAAAAACTGAGCGTGGACATGCTTTCCACCTTCCGTTTGCGTATTTTCCGCAAGCACCTGGGGATGTACCTGTTCGGTTTTGGCGCAGAATGGCTGTTCGCTTCCGCCTTCACCTACTTTATTGTGTTCGGGTTGAAGCAAAACACCGAGCTGGTCTCACAGCTGAACAGCTTTAGCTCCATCATGCAGCTTATCTCTACCGCTGCGTTCATCGGTATCTGCGTAAAAATGGGTTTTGCGCGTCCGTTCCGTTTGGCGCTGATGGTGGTGATCGTAAGCGTTATCGCCTACGCTGCACTCTACTTCACCAACTGGTCTGAAGGGGCGACTATTGCCGTCTTGTTTGGCATCACTGCCATCTTCGGCTTGAGCACAGGCGGTATCTACTACATTCCGTGGACGGTCTACACCTTCCTGGCCGATGTGGATGAGGTGTTGACGGGGCGTCGCCGTGAGGGGGTCTAAGCCGGGGCAATGACCTTCGCGGGCAAAATGGTGCGTTCAGTCATCGTATTCGCCATGGGGTGGACGCTGAGCCAATTCGGTTTTGTTTCCGGCCATGCCGCACGGCCGGAAAGCGCCGTGCTCGCCATTGTCGGTGTGTTCTCACTGGGGGGGTTATCGGTCTGGCGCTGGTCGCTATTTACTACACCACGCAGATGAAGCTTGGCCGTGAAAACCACGCCATCCTGCTGGAAGAGATTGCGCGTATCAAGGCTGGTGGTGCTATCGCCGATGTGCCGGTACACGCCAGAGCCGTCGCGGAAGAGTTGACTGGCTGGAAATACGAACAGTGCTGGGGTAATAACCCGCTGGGCGTGCAACCGGAAGCCGCTGCACCACAGATTGCCACTTCTGAACGGTAATGCCTTCTGTCAGCCCGCTCTCGCGGGCTGACCTATTCCCCACCTTAAATCAGCGCCGCTTCCTTCAATTCACTTTTCAGGTAGGCATAGTAAATCGGTGCGGCAATCACGCCCGGAATACCAAACGCCGCGTCAAAAACCAGCATCGCCAGCAAGATTTCCCAGGCATGCGCCTTGATTCGGGTGCCGACAATCTGTGCATTGAGGAAGTATTCCAGTTTGTGAATCAGCATCAGATAAACCAGCTCCGCCAACGCCACCGGCAGAGAAATCGATAAACCGGAAATAAACACAATGGAGTTGGATATCAGGTTACCAATTACCGGAATCAAGCCAAAGATGAAGGTCAGCACCACCAACGTTTTGGCAAACGGCAGGTGCACGCCAAAACAGGGCAACACGCCGAGAATAAATACCGCTGAGAGAATGGTGTTAACCGAGGAGATTTTGGCCTGAGCAAACACGATATTGCGAAAGGACATCGAGAGCAGTGAAACACGCCGCATCAGTTCCGATTTCAGCAGCGGTTTTTCCGTATCCTCTTGCACGTTGTACAACGAGACGATCGCGCCCAAAACCATACCAATCAACATGGTGACAAAACCGCGCAGAAAATCTTTGCCCATGGTTTGCAGCATCACGATATGTTCCTGCACCCAACGCATAAATTCGTGCTGTAGCTCTTCGACACTCACCGGCAAGTAACCCGGCAAATAAACCATGATGTGCCGCTGTACATCATTGAGAATCACGCCGATACGCGCATTGAATGCCGACGTATCACGCATTTCCTGCATCACGATCCCGGTCAGGCTGCCAAAAAGCAGGCTAAGCACACTCACCACCAGCGTACTGATGATCGCCACCACCGCCCAGCGCGCTCGTTTGCCACTGATGATTTTTTGGAAATGAGGCGTCAACAGATTGACGATTTCATACACCAGGAACCCGGCGATAAAACACGTCAGCAGCCGTAGTGACAACAGCAGCAGCAATCCCCCAAACATAAAACACAGGCTAAGCCACCTGGCCTGTTTTAAATTTAATAACTGCATGACGACATCCTGTATGCGTAACGAGCGGGCCTGCAAGCATATCTACGGCATCAAGAATAGCACTCGGTTTATCGCACTATTCGCACGAGAGATGTCGCAAGAAAGAAGCCCGGTAATGAATCTGCTTAACCCTGTCCTATTCTTAGCGTTTTTTGCTTGAAAAACCAGAAAGGTATTAGCAGGCGCGCAGAGTAATCCACCAGGAAAAGCGTCGTTCGACGATTATCGGCAAGGTGCGGGTCAGGGCGCTGAAAAAACGCGCGTCGTCCTGCAAGGGGAAGACCCCGGAAATACGCAAAGCCGCCGCCTTGTCATCAAGGGGAAAATAGTCGTTACGATAGCGCGCATATTCACACATCAAGGTGTCCAGCCGCATATTGTCCGCCAGCAACATGCCATCTAGCCAGCTTTGACGGAAACCTTCCACCGGTTGTGGGGGCTGGATCACCGCATCGGTAAAGGTGACTTGTTGCCCGGCGCTAACGCGCACAACCGCGTTCGGTTGCTTCGCCGGGTGGAGCAGCACTTCACCCTTAAATACCGCCAGCGTACTTTCACGCTCATCGCAGCGCACATCAAACCGACAGGGCGAATTCAGCGTCAGAACGCCCTGCGGCGTGGAAAACGGCAACGAGTAAGGCTCAGTGCTTTCCAGCAAACACTCCCCTTTCAGCAGTCGCAGCGCGGCAATTTTTCCGTCTTGATCGTAGCGTTTGAGCGCTGAATCGGTGTTTAGGCTTAACGTCAGGCCCTCTGCCAACGCCCAGCGTCGGTTTTCACCCTTGGCGGTGCGATAATCTGCGGCATAGTTTTCCCAGGGAACACTGTAGGCACCGCCGCCCAGCAACGTCATCAACGCCAACAGTTTTAACAGGTGACGGCGTTCAGTTCCCTGACGGCTAAGTACGCTGGAAGCCACGGTTTTATCGACGGAATGAAAACGGGTATGAATCTGTTCTACGCGCTGCCACGCCTGCTGGTGCAGAGGATGGCTGTTCAACCATTGCTGCCAGGCATGGCGCTCATTCACGGTGCAATCATCCGCGTAGAGAATGGCATACCATTCAGCGGCATCGTAAAACACGTCCTGGGGAATATCGTCGGAGCGCATGATGGGAATTAGCGTTCCTGACAGGTCAGGCAGGCAAACATGGCCTGCGCCATGTACTTTTTCACCATGCGATCAGAGACATCAAGCCGATCGGCCACCTGCTGATAGGTCAATACATCGAGATGTACCCAGAGGAACGCTTGCCTGGCCTTGACTGACAACGTGCTGAGCATGCGGTCAATCTCTAGCAGCGTATCAATAATGATTGCGTGCTGCTCCAAAGAAGGCTCCACCTCAAGCTGCTGTTCCGCCAGCACCTGCAAATAGGCATTTTCAATGTCGCGCCGCCGCCAGAAATTCACTACCAGACCGTGGGCGACAGTGGTCAACCAGGCGCGAGGTTCACGCAGTTGGGTGGCCTGCTGCGAGCATCCCAAACGCCGACGCAGCCACGCCTGTAACCAGACATGGTGCTCGTGATAAATTCGCTGTACCGCCAGGGATTCGACGGGGTCAGCATAGGTAGCCGCGTGACCGTTCACCATTGTGTCTCATTTAATGATAATGAAATGATTTTCATTATCATTAAATGCAAAGTCAACCACTATCGGCAAATGAGTGATAAATGAAAAAGCCCCGCTTGAAAGCAGGGCTTTATGATCGATGAAAACGATCGATGAAAACAATCGCGCCAGAAATTACCAGCGGTAGCTCAGGTTAGCATTAAAGACGCGCCCTTCACCGTAGTAACACCAGTAATTACACACGCTGACATATTCGCGGTTGCTGAGGTTGGTGGCATTAACCTGCAAGCGCGAATCTTTGGTGAAATCATAAGCGACCATCGCATCCCACAGGGTATACGCCGGGACTTTCAGGTCAGGACTTTCCGTTGAATCACCGTATGAACTGCCTATATAACGCACCCCTGTGCCCACGGATAAGCCGGAGAGCGTCCCCTGGAACGCATAATTCACCCAACCAGATGCTTGTTGTAATGGCTGCTCAACAAAGCGTTTGCCAACTTCAGCCTGGTTGAGCGATTTGGTGGTTTCAACTTTTCCATAGTTATAGTTAGCCAGCACCGTCAAGCCGCGTGCCACCTCACCTCTCATTTCCAACTCGATGCCGCGAGAGCGAACCTGGCCGGTTTGCGTCGAGATGCCTGGGTGCTCAGGGTCAGTGGTCGGCACGTTATCCTGAACCAGATTATACAGGGCGACAGTCGCATAGCCGTTAAAGCCGTGCGGCGTGTACTTCATCCCCACTTCGGTCTGCTTGCCCATTGACGGTTTATAGGGATTGTTTCTGCCATCAACACTTGGAACCGGCATAAGGGACTCGGCATAGCTGATATAAGGCGAAACGCCGTTATCAAACAGATACATCAGTCCCGCAATTTTGGCAAACTTGTCATCATCCTTGCGCGTATCATCGCCTTTGGTCAGATTCTGATCGCGCGATTTTGCCTTGTCGTAACAGCCGCCAATCAGCGCAACCCAGCGATCGTCATAACGGAACTGGTTCTGAATGTAGTAACCGATTTGGTGACGTCCGGTGCGATATGAGTACAAATTGTTGAGGGGCAGAACAGCGTTACCATACACCGGGTTAAACATATCGATGGCGCCAATATCATAAAAATCACCATCACGGCTTTGCGAGTTGGAGCGATGGTAATCAATGCCCAGCAGCAGCGTGTTTTCCACATCGCCCCACTGCCACTCCCCTACCATACGGTTATCTGTCGCCCAGTTTTGCGCAAAACCATCGCGGTAAACCATGCCACGCTGAGCTTCACGCTCACTAAACTTTCTAGAAGCAAAGGCAGTACGCAGATCCATATTCAGATAGTTGTAGTTAATGTTCTGGTGGAACGTCCAGGTATCGTTAATACGGTGGGTAAACTCATAGCCCAAGGTAAATTGGCGGGTGTTGTTACGATCGAGCCCAGGTTCACCCAATGAGGTTCTGTAACCCACCTTGCCAAACGGCGTGTTATGCAAGGTACCATACGGCAGTTTAAAGCCGCTGGTGACATCGGAATGGGTATCCATATAGCTCGCCAGCACCGTCAGTTTGGTGTCGTCCCCCATCAGGAACGTCATGCTGGGCGCCAGATAGAAGCGATCACTCTTGGCATGATCCATTTCACCTGAGGTACTACGCGCCAATCCCACCACGCGATAGAGCACCGTGCCATCATCGTTGAGCGGACCAGCACTATCGATGCCCAATTGGCGATAATCATTGGGGCCATAATCCAGCGAGATTTGTCCCTGCGGCAAACGCGTTGGGCGCTTGGAGATCATGTTGACCAGACCGCCCGGCGGGTTTTGCCCATACAACACAGAAGCCGGTCCTTTCAGAACCTCAACCCGCTCCATGCCAAAGGCTTCGAACTGTTGGACGAAATAAGCGCGCTCATTAATGGCTGCAAGCCCGTTCTGGAAACGTGACTGATCTTTGAAACCACGGATGGAGAGCCACTCGGCTTTGTTATCCGAGCCGTAATAGGATGCCAACACGCCGGGGCTGTAACGCAATGCCTGATCGACTTTTTTCGCACCGCGCTCTTCCATCTGCTGCTGTGTCACTACGGACATCGCGCGCGGCGTTTCCGATACCGGTACATCCAGCTTTAAGGCCGTATTTGGCAGCGCAGTGACGACGATCTGATCGTTACGTGCTGGCACTGCGGCCGTAGCTTGCGCTGCGGGCTGTGCCACAACAGAAATGCTGCCGTCAGTGTGGCGCTCAGCGCGCAGACCGCTGTTTGCCAGCAGTTGCGCAAACCCTTGATCCACCTCATAGCGTCCTTGTAACCCACTACTTTGTTTACCTTCGGTCAAGACCAGATCGTAAGACAACAGAACGCCGGATTGCTGCGCCAATTGGTTTAATGCCTGAGCCAGGCTTCCGGCTGTCACATGAAATTCCTGTGCCGCTGCCGAAGCGGCCGTGACCGATGCTGCGCCACCCAGCGCAATTCCCCAAAGTGCTGCCCTCAGCGCCAGTGTTATCGGCCCGGTTCGCCATGCTTTCATTGTTATACCCCTGTCAGTTTTTCATTGCTGTTAATGGGTATGTCAATGGAGGTCACCAAAAGGGGAACCAGAAAAATAAAAAAATGCGTATGGAGTATCAGAAGTGGAAACACCGTTATATGCGTTGGTAAACGACGAGTGCTATCCGATCGAGAAAAACGAAATAAATGCGCAGTAATTTGCGTTAAGATGCATTAATAAAATTCGCTACGCCAAGGGAGACATAGCTTATATCGCCATCAGCAAACGATAATTCCGTCATGTTATTAGTTTTCGAACGTCCTTGTTTTATTTCCCTAAGAAACAAGGTTAATGGCGGGAGCAGGTCCATTGATCTCTTGATTCAAAATCATCAGAGAAAACACGCGGTTTTCAACATTCAGTTTCGAAGAATAGAGAGTGTGCTTAGCTGCTTTTTCGTGAAGCCATCCGACAAAAGATCTGACACCACGCGTGTGCTCATAACGTTACTGTTAGTCAGGAAATCCTGATAGGCAAACTTCACATTTACAGGCAATACATCATCAATGGATACCGGATTATTCGCCTCAGAATGTAGCCCGAAATGGGCATTAAATGCAGAGTTAGCACAGAGAACCTTGCATTTATCATCAATAACGGCGACGGCGCACCTGTCATTCTGTACAGGTTTGCTAGCATGCCTATGATCTCATTTTGTCCAAATATCAGACTCATCATTTCCTCTGCTTCATGCTATGACAAGATAACTCCACGAACATACTGAGGTGTTGTCGTCTGGTACCTGTCAGATCCGTGATACTTACCCACAGGATCGAAAGATACTCGGTAGACACTCAATGCTGTCCGAAACCACAAACCGTAATTAATAAATAAAAACAGATAGATACAATATCTTGCACTTCCGTTAGCATGATGTTCAAGCAGCGCGACGTTGTGTTTTGATTCCGAACGATCAGGTCAACGTCTGCAACGTTAAACCCGTGTTCAAGTGTAGAAGTAAAAGGCCAAAATTTCCCGTGAATCCGTACTGCGTTAGTCGCTTACACCACTCTCATTTTTTTACATATGTACTAAAGTTTTAACGTACCTGTAGATCAAACGATCAAAAAGCATCTTCTGGATCAAAATATACCCGTGTTGGTATGCACACTATCGGCTGAATAAGCAGTATCTTTATGCTATTTGATCGTAAAGGACGATAAAATAATAAAAAATAATAGTTTTAATCTATTGAAAATAATAAATTTATCGTTATATGCTTTACGATCATGTGAACGAGCAAGCTTGCGACAATAATGTGATGCACGTCACAAATTATGTTTTGGTTCGTTTTTTATAAATAAAACAAAACGCTTGCGACCCGCCATTTTCTACGCTTTTCCTTTCACTGTGTTACTCCTTATTGCGTGATCCATCGCTTAAAAAAGAAACAAATTCTGGCGCACCACTACACTTAACGATTTTTTGACATACATTTAACAATGTTTAAGGAGAGCGCTATGAGCCAATATAATAAACACACCATACCCGCCTCAGTGGAGGAGAACGCCCTGATTAATGCCGAGCAGTATCGCGAGTGGTATCAGGCATCGATCAAAGATCCCGAAAGCTTTTGGCGGGAACATGGCAAGATCGTCGATTGGATCAAACCGTATAACTCGGTTAAAAACACCTCTTTCGATCCAGGTCATATCCGCATTCGCTGGTTTGAGGAGGGTACGTTAAATGTTGCAGCCAACTGTCTTGATCGACACTTAGCAACGCTTGGCGATCAAACCGCCATCGTGTGGGAAGGGGATGACGCCACCCAAAGCAAAACGGTGAGTTACAGTGAACTGCACCAAAGTGTCTGTCGTTTTGCTAACGTGCTAAAATCGCTCGGTATCAAAAAGGGCGATGTGGTCGCTATCTATATACGCCTATGGTGCCGGAAGCAGCGGTAGCGATGCTGGCATGTACCCGCATTGGCGCCACCCATTCGGTTATTTTCAGCGGTTTTTCTCCCAAATCCATCGCCGGACGCATTATCGATTCCAGTGCGAGACTGGTGATTACCTCTGATGAGGGTATCCGTGCTGGACGCACCATCCCATTGAAAAAGAATATCGATGAGGCGTTACGCAATCCAGGCGTCAAAACAGTAGCCCATACCGTTGTTTTTCAGCGCACGGGTGCCGCCATCGACTGGCACGAAGGGCGTGGCCATTGGTGACACGATCTGATCGCCGATGCTGAGGATCACTGCCCGCCTGAAGAGATGAACGCTGAAGATCCGCTTTTTATTCTCTATACCTCTGGCTCGACGGGTAAACCCAAAGGTGTACTGCACACCACCGGTGCATACCCCGTCTATGCAGCGATGACCTTCAAATATGTGTTTGACTACCATCCCGGCGATATCTATTGGTGTACGGCTGATGTGGGCTGGATCACCGGACACAGCTACCTGCTCTACGGCCCGCTGGCCTGTGGCGCCACCACGCTGATGTTTGAAGGTGTGCCTAACTGGCCTGATGCGCGCCGCATTGGTCAAGTTGTTGATAAACAAAATGTAAATATCCTGTATACCGCCCCCACCTCTATCCGCGCATTGATGGCTGATGGTGACAAGGCCATTGAAGGCAGCACCCGGCGTTCCCTGAAAGTCATGGGTTCCGTGGGCGAACCCATCAACCCGGAAGCCTGGGAGTGGTATTTCAATAAGATCGGCAACGGGCAATGTCCGATCGTCGATACCTGGTGGCAAACGGAAACGGGCGGATTGATGATCACCCCGCTGCCGGGGGCCATCGAAACCAAGCCGGGCTCAGCAACGCTTCCCTTCTTTGGCGTGCAGCCTGCGTTAGTCGATAATCTGGGTACGCCGCAGGAAGGGGCAACGGAAGGTAATCTGGTGATCACCGGCTCCTGGCCAGGTCAGGCACGCACGCTGTTTGGCGATCACGAACGTTTCGAACAAACCTACTTTTCGACCTTCAAAGGCATGTACTTCAGCGGCGATGGTGCCCGCCGCGATGAAGATGGCTACTACTGGATAACAGGCCGCGTCGATGACGTGCTGAACGTGGCCGGTCATCGCCTCGGTACAGCGGAAATTGAGTCTGCCCTGGTTGCACACCCGAAAATCGCCGAAGCCGCCGTGGTGGGCATCCCCCATAGCCTGAAAGGTCAGGAGATCTACGCCTACATTACGCTTAACCACGGCGAGGAGCCTTCCAGCGCGCTTTACACGGAAGTGCGTAATTGGGTGCGTAAAGAAATTGGCCCGATTGCCACGCCCGATATCCTGCACTGGACGGATTCGCTGCCGAAAACCCGTTCCGGCAAGATCATGCGGCGCATTCTGCGCAAAATCGCGGCGGGAGACACCAGTAATCTGGGTGATATCTCTACGCTTGCCGATCCTGGCGTCGTTGAAAAACTGCTGGAAGAGAAACAAACCATGGACACGCCACAGTCTTAAACATCAAACGCAGTACGCGCTAAGCGAACCGATAGCAGATAACGCCAGACCCAAAGGGCCTGGCGTTATCTGGCTGTACCCTAAAATCGGCAACGTTTATTACTCACAACCGGATACAGACTCACTTACCGGAGATTTATGATGAATGACGTCCTCTACCAACGCATTGGCAACCACTCGGTGTTTAAGGAACTGGTGCGCAAACGTCAGCTTTTTGCCGTCTCACTTTCTCTGATCGTTCTGGTGTTATACGTCAGCTTCATTTTGCTGATTGCCTTTGCGCCAGGCTGGTTGGGTACCCCCATTTCCCCCGGCGCAACCATCACGCGCGGCATTCCCATCGGGATTGGGCTTATCGTTATCTCGTTTGTCTTGACGGGGATGTATGTCTATCGCGCCAACGGCGAATTTGACCGTATGACCAAAAAGCTGCTGAGTGAGGTTAAGTAATGAAAATTCGTCTGTTATTACCGCTTATTGGTCTTATGCTTCCGGTCATGGCCTACGCGGATGCCCTCACCGGCGAGGTTAAACGCCAACCTCTGAATATCCAGGCCATTATCATGTTTCTGCTGTTTGTCGGTGGCACGCTTTACATTACCTATTGGGCTTCCAAGCGCACGCGCTCACGCAGCGACTACTACACGGCAGGCGGTAACATCACTGGCTTTCAGAACGGGTTGACGATTGCGGGTGACTATATGTCTGCCGCGTCGTTTCTCGGTATTTCATCACTGGTGTATACCTCCGGTTACGACGGACTGATCTATTCGCTGGGCTTTCTAGTGGGCTGGCCCATCATCCTGTTTCTTATCGCGGAGCGACTGCGTAATCTCGGGCGCTATACCTTTGCCGATGTGGCTTCTTACCGCCTGCAACAGAAACCGATTCGCACCCTCTCCGCCTGCGGCTCTCTGGTCGTAGTGGCGTTGTATCTGATCGCCCAGATGGTTGGCGCAGGCAAATTGATAGAGTTGTTGTTCGGCCTCAACTACCACGTTGCCGTGGTGCTGGTCGGTATTCTGATGGTGATGTATGTGCTGTTTGGCGGCATGCTCGCCACTACTTGGGTGCAGATCATCAAAGTCGTGCTGCTGCTGTTTGGTGCTACCTTTATGGCTGTGATGGTGATGAAATCGGTGAATTTCAGTTTCGACGGCTTGTTCAAAGCGGCGACGGCGGTACACCCGAAAGGCGTCGCTATCATGAGCCCCGGCGGACTGGTTTCAGACCCGATTTCGGCGCGGTCACTCGGGCTGGGCCTGATGTTCGGTACCGCAGGCTTGCCCCATATCCTGATGCGTTTCTTCACGGTCAACGACGCGCGCGAAGCACGCAAAAGTGTGTTTTATACGACGGGGTTCATGGGCTACTTCTACTTCCTGACCTTTATTATCGGCTTTGGTGCCATCGTGCTGGTCAGCGCTAACCCGGCCTTTAAAGACGCTGCTGGCGCGCTGATCGGTGGCAATAACATGGCAGCGGTGCATTTGGCCGATGCGGTGGGTGGCAACTTCTTCCTTGGCTTTATCTCTGCCGTTGCGTTTGCCACCATCCTGGCGGTAGTGGCTGGTCTGACACTGGCAGGCGCATCTGCGGTATCGCACGATCTGTATGCCAATGTGATCAAGAAAGGGCAGGCAACCGAGCGTGATGAACTGAAAGTGTCGAAGATCACCGTGTTGGCGTTGGGCGTGGTCGCTATCTGGCTCGGTATTTTGTTTGAAAATCAGAACATTGCTTTTATGGTAGGACTGGCTTTCTCCATCGCAGCGAGCTGTAACTTCCCCATCATCATTATTTCAATGTATTGGTCGAAGCTGACTACGCGCGGCGCGATGATAGGAGGATGGGCGGGCTTGCTGACCGCAGTGATACTGATGATCCTTGGCCCAACGATTTGGGTGAAAATTCTCGGCCATGCAACGCCTATCTATCCCTATGAATATTCGGCGCTGTTCTCGATGCTGGTGGCATTTATTGGTATCTGGTTCTTCTCGATTACCGATAACTCTGAAGAGGGCAAACAAGAACGCAGGCGTTTCTATGCACAGTTTGTTCGCTCACAAACTGGCGTAGGGGCATCACGCGGCGTGTCTCATTAAGTGATTTGGTTGCCCCCGAAACGGAGGCAACCAAACACGCATAGACCGGCCCCGCCAAAATTACGGTCGGAATAGCAATCAAGGTACCGTACAGCAGGGTCTTGCCCATATCGGCTTTGAACAGAATAGCGATAGCGGTCGGGCCCGGATATGCGGAGGCAACAACGCGTGGGTCACGGACAATGCTGCGGCCATCGGCACGCCGATAAACAGCAAGGGGATGCGCGCAGCCGCTGCAATGGTGAATACCAACGGCAGCAACAGCACAAAACCCACTTCATAAAACAGTGCAAAACCGACGGTGAAACCAGTTAATACCACAGCCCACTGGATGCGCCCCTTACCGAATTTATCGATAAGCGTCGTCGCAATACGCTGAGCACCGCCGCAATCTGCCAGCAGTTTGCCCAACATGGCACCAAACCCTATGATCAGGGCCAAACTTCCCAGCGTGCCGCCCACCCCGTTTTTGATCGAGGTGATCACACCATTGACGTTAAACTTCCCTTGAGTGATGTAGCCCAACGCCAAACCCACGGCCAGCGACACCAGAATCAATGAAATGAACCCGTTCAATTTGCAACGGATCATCAATAGCAGCAGCGCAACCCCAATTGCTACAATGATTAATGGCATAATAATTCTCCGATATAGGAATCGTACAGATGCTGTCAACTATTACAGTCAGATCTATAAATGCTATTTTTACATTAAGATAGCGTTCTTTTTGTTACCTGGCAGCGCATGCCGCCGAGCTTTGGGGGCCAAAGCCTGAGGCCTTGGAGTAGCTGTTCACGCCCTCGTTAGCTTCATCGGTAATCTGTGATTTTTGTCACACCCCTGTCTGTTACCAGTAACGTGATAAAATGCGAAACTATCATATGGGCTTAAATATTCATTTTGAGATAGAGATCAAACTATGGCGGGACAAAGCATCATCATCATGGGCGTATCTGGGTGCGGTAAATCCAGTGTTGGAGCAGCGAATGCGCTGGGCGCTAAATTCATCGATGGCGACGATCTGCACCCGCGCGCCAACATTCAGAAAATGGCAAGCGGCCATCCATTGGACGATACCGATCGCGCCCCCTGGCTTGAGCGTCTCAATGATGCGGCTTACAGTCTGCGCCACAAGAATGAAGTGGGCTTGATCGTCTGTTCTTCTTTAAAGCGCCGTTATCGCGATCGTCTGCGCCAAGATAATCCAGAGATGCTGTTCCTTTATATGAAGGGCAGTTTTGAGGTCATTCTGGAACGCCTGAAAGCGCGCGCCGGGCATTTTATGCCTACCGATCTGCTCAAAAGTCAATTCGATGCGTTGGAAGAACCTGGCGAGGATGAAACGGACGTGGTGAGTATCGATATCGATTTTGATGAAGTTGTTGCGCGCGGCCTGACGGCATTGCGCAACGTCGGTGTTGTGTTTTGTCGCTAACGGCTCAAATGCTGCCACCGTGCAGGATCGTGAAGCCCAAATCCAGCCTCTGCGGGGTACGAGCCTCCCCGCGCAGCCGGACCAGCAGACGCTCTGCTGCTACCTGCCCCATGCGTTCACGCGATGTCAGTACGCTGGCCAGTTTCGGTTCCATCGACTGGCCAATATCGTATCCGTGAAAGCCGGCGATCGCCATTTGATCGGGAATGCGCAGCCCTTGCCATTGACACTCAAAAGCGGCACCAATCGCGATATCATCGTTGGTACAAAACAGGCTGTCTGTTTCCGGGTAGCGCTCGCGCGCTTCTCTCATCAGCTCCCCCCCCCAGGCTGTAAGACGAAGGGCGATCGGTGCTGACATCCCGCGGCGTCAACCCGGCATCACGCATCGCCTGCTCATACCCTTGCATCTTAATCAAGGTACTTTCATCCAGACGCGAACCAAGATAAACCGGAAAACGGTGTCCACGAGCCAGCAGCACCTGGGTCATCTGATAGGCAGCTTCAAAGTTGTTAAAGCCCACCGCCAGATCGATACAAGGCGACTCGCTGTCCATAATTTCGATGACCGGAATACCCGCACTTCAATCATCTTGCGCGTGCGTTCCGTATGGGAACGTTCAGAGAGGATCAGACCGTCGATATTGTAGGAAAGCAGTGACATCAGGCGCATCTCTTCGCGCTCGGCATGGTAACCATAATGCGCCAGCATCGTCTGGCAGCCGTGCGCATCTGTCACGCGTTCAATGCCGCGCAATACTTCAGCAAACATCTGGTTGGTCAATGAATGAAGGAAGCAAAACACCAATCGCCTTGCTGGTGTCATTCGATAAAATCTCCGGCGCGCGGTTGGGTATGTATCCCAATTCATCCAGCGCAGCCGATACCATCTGCGGATCGCGCAGATAGCGGCTGATAGTCATTTTAGTGACGCCGACACGATTGGCCACATCTTGTAAGCCTGGTCTTTTCTTCTTCATTTTCAATCAATTGAAATATTGTTGGCCGGTGCTCTAGTGTAACAAAGAAAACCAGCGCTGTCTGTGTATGGGTGACACGATGGCAACCCGTTCAATACCTGAATCAACATAGCAAGCAAACAACCAATAATGATGAAACAACCCTTTACTTTCCCTTATTTTCCGTTAAAAAAACGCCACAACACAGGCGCGTTCGCATCGGTGAAAAATAATCAAGACAGTACTGTGGAAAAAATATCCCGTTGCCTATTTGTAAGCCTGTATTTTTTGTACCTTACCAATAAATAATATTTATCAGGATAATATCGCCTACGAAAATCCAAACTAATTTTTATTTTCTCTACTATTATTTTAGATATTATCTCCCATGACAATCCGGACCGACATGGCACGTTTTGCGCCTTTCTTGCCAACGTAGGTTACAAAGTGATCTTCATCACAAAATAATTTTCACCCTGGCTGAATCGAGTAAAGCGTAACCGTAAAACCCATTATTACCGGTATCATTTGAGTATATAGTAGTCTCATCACCGTCAGGGCGTCCTGATGCAGGGTCTATTGGAGAGAAAAGCTAGCGGTAAAGATGACAGTCTGAATCAAATAAGGCGGCGATGAACCCATCGGCAACCCTTAATGCGCCCACACCATTTACGGTAATGTTCCGTATCAAAGGGCTCTTTATTTATTGACGATTTCGTATCGTGCATTTATTTGCGCGAGAGTACTCATCATCTTAAAAAAAATAAAAACGCAGGCTAGCTACAGTAGTCCGATTATTTCGTTCGACATCATTGGCATTTGATTTTAATTAAGCAAAGCATCAATGTTAAACACATGGGGCATAGCATGAATCCTATTGTTGCACGCGTCATCCAGAACATCCTGTCTCGTTCTCACGCCGAACGTAGCCGTTATCTGACACAGATTGCATCAGCCAAAAGCAAAACCGTACACCGCTCTCAGCTTGCCTGTGGCAATCTGGCGCACGGCTTCGCCGCCTGCCCACCCGAAGACAAAGCCGATTTGAAGAACATGATCAAAAGCAACATCGGCATCATTACCTCTTACAATGACATGCTCTCTGCCCACCAGCCTTATGAACGTTACCCCGATCTTATTAAAAAAGCGCTGAACGCCGTGGGCGCTGTCGGTCAGGTGGCGGGTGGCGTACCGGCCATGTGCGACGGCGTGACACAGGGGCAAGACGGCATGGAGCTTTCCCTGCTTAGCCGCGATCTGATTGCAATGTCAGCAGCGATCGGCCTGTCACACAATATGTTTGATGGGGCGCTCTTCTTGGGCGTGTGCGACAAGATTGTCCCGGGGCTGTTTATTGCCGCCCTCTCCTTTGGTCACTTGCCTACGGTTTTCGTGCCCGCCGGCCCGATGCGCACAGGCATTTCCAATAAAGAGAAGGTGCGTATCCGCCAACTGTATGCCGAAGGTAAGGTAGGCCGCGACGCGCTGCTGGAATCAGAGGTCAGTGCTTACCACGGTGCTGGTACCTGTACCTTTTACGGCACGGCCAACTCGAACCAGATGGTGATGGAGATCATGGCGTTGCATCTGCCCGGCTCCTCTTTTGTCTACCCGGATATTCCGTTGTGCGATGCGCTGACTGAAGCGGCGGCACGTCAGGTTACCCGAATGACAGAAAGAGCGGGCTATTACCTACCCGTCGGACAACTGGTGGACGAAAAGGTGATCGTTAACGGCATCGTCGCACTGCTGGCGACCGGCGGCTCCACTAACCACACCATGCATCTGGTGGCAATGGCAAAAGCCGCCGGTTTCACCGTCACCTGGGATGATTTTTCTGAGCTGTCCGAAGCGGTACCCTTGCTGTGTCGCATCTATCCCAATGGCTCAGGCGACATCAACTATTTTCAGGCGGCAGGCGGCGTGTCGTTACTGGTGCGAGAATTACTGCGCGGCGGCTTGCTGCATGAAGATGTCCACACTGTGGCGGGCTTTGGTCTACACCGCTACACCCAGGAGCCGTTCCTGGAAGAGGGCAAGTTGGTCTATCGCGACGGCCCACAGGTGTCGCTGGATGCCGAGGTGATCGCGCCGCTGGAAAAACCGTTCGCCAAACACGGCGGCACCAAGGTGCTTTCCGGCAATCTGGGACGCGCGGTGATGAAAACCTCCGCCGTACCGCAAAAGAGACAGACCATCGTCGCACCAGCGGTGGTATTTAACGATCAAAACGATGTTGATGCCGCGTTTAAAGCGGGTCGGCTGGATAACGATTGTGTCGTTGTGGTGCGTTATCAGGGACCGAGAGAGATAGGCATGCCGGAGTTGCGCAAGCTGATGCCGCCGCTTGGCGTCTTGATGGACAGGGGCATCAACGTCGCGCTGGTCACAGATGGTCGTCTGTCGGGTGCATCGGGCAAAGTGCCTGCCGCCATCCACGTCACACCGGAAGCTTACGTCGGCGGTCTGCTGGCGAAAGTTCAGGATGGCGACATGATCCGCGTTGACGGCATCAGCGGTGAAATCAGCCTGCTGGTCGATGAAGCAGAGCTGGCGCAACGCCACGGATTTATCTGCCTCCCACGTTGGTATGGGGCGAGAGTTGTTTACCGCACTGCGCGAGAACATCACCGGTGCAGAACAGGGTGCCAGCGCGATCCCCAATCGCTACGCCCAGTAGCGCAATGGGCATCAACGCCGTGACGTGTTAAGTGCGTTTTACGCATAAATAGACGTGCAAACCGGGGTTGGCCGATACCATGCAGAGTTGGCCACCGTGCAACTCGGCAATGGCTTTCACCAAAGAGAGGCCAAGCCCGAAACCGGGTTGCTGCTGCGCGCCCTCAAGGCGTTGAAATCGCTCCAGCGCCGTGGCGTGTAGGTTTTCAGGAATACCGGGGCCACGATCGGAGACTCACAACGCTGTCCAGCCGCGATAAAGTGTGACGCTCAAGGTGATCACTTTACCTTGAGCGGCATACTTCAGCGCATTTTCGATCAGATTCGCCAGTGCCTGAAACAGCAACGCACGATCGCCAAACAGCGGAGTTCCAGCGGGTGCATCAATCACCAATTGGCAGTTGTGTGCTTCCGCCAGTGGCTGATAATACTCCGATACCTCTTCCAACAGCGGGCGCGCATCAAACCAGGCGAATTGATGCACACAGCGTCCGCTTTCGATTTCACCGATGCGTATCACCGTGCGAAACAGTCCCAGAATCTTGTGCACCTCTTCCACGGCCTGATGCAGCTCCTAGCGCATCTCATGCTCGAGCCCCTGGCGCTCGGTCAGGTTGTACAGCCGGTTTTGCAAATGTGTCAGCGGCGTGCGCAATTCGTGGGCAATATGGCTTGAAGTACTACGCACCTGCTCCATCAGGCGTTCAATGCGTTCCAGATTCTGGTTAATGTCGCTGCTGAGGCTGTGGAAATCGTCATCGCGCGTGGAGAGCGGCATACGCACATACTGCTCGCCAGCGCTGTAACGGTGCAGCGCGGTGCGGATCCGCTCAACGCTACGCAAACTGAAATGGCGGCTGACAACCAGCGAAAACAGCAGCACCACAAACAGCCCAGCCCCCGCCACCAGAGGAATAGTGTGAATGCGCTCCAGCATCGGCCGAATATTGTAGGCGGTGAACAACACACCGCCATCGTCCAGCGCCACCGACATCCCGACCAGATTGCTCTCGGGCACGGTGCGTCGTTGAGCGCCAGCCTCCAGCGCCGCTTTTTCCACCAGCAACGCCTTCAGGCAATGAACATCCATTTTGCATGCAGTGCTGCTCGGCCCAGACAACATCCAACCCGCGTTGTGATAGAGGATCTCGCCCTGCTTGCTCATCACCAGAAAAATCGGCAATTCATCGGTTTTTGCCTGATTATCGCGTTTGAGCTGAGCGATCAGCGTGGATGTGTCGGTCAGGCGCGACTGGGTAGCGTAGTCATGGATATTCCCTAAAATGACGTCGCGCACATGGGTGCGGATCAGTGTTTCACTCAATACGCTGAAACCAACAATGCAACACAACACCATCAGCAAAAACAGAAACACCAGCGTGATAAACTGACGAAACTGCGCCGTGCGGAGAAACACCGGATAACGGTTAGCGCCGTGCACGCACAAATGGCGGACTTTCTCACGCCAGCCATTGGCCGGCCGTCTCAGAGCAGGTTCATTGTGTGCGCTGCGCGGCATCTGTTTTTTCCACAGCGCCAAGGGCATAACCCATGGATCTCAAGGTTTTGATCAGCAGTCGAGGAAAACCTTTGTCGATCTTGGCCCTCCGCTTGGACATATGAACATCGATCAGATTAGTCTGCGGATCGAAATGATAGCCCCAGACGCGCCCCAGCAGCAGGGTACGCGTGATCACCCGCCCTGGATTTTCCATCAGAATGATCAGCAGCTTGATCTCTTTATCTGTCAGATCGATCCGCTGGCCGCTACGCCAGGCAACCCGTTGCAGACGATCAAGTTGCAGATCTTCAAACGTCAGCAGTGAAGAAGGCGGATCCTGCGGTTTTCCTCTGCGCACCATTATCTCCTAAGCGCAAACGCAGCTCATTAAAATTAAACGGTTTACCCAGATAATCTTCGGCGCCCAATTCCAGCCCCATCACGCGAGCCACATCGCGATCCAACGCTGAAAGCAACATGATGGGTGGATGACGCGACCCTTGCAGTTCACGCAGTACGCTGAAATCATCCAGGGTTGGCAGCATCCGGTCCAACAGCACCACGTCATAAATTTCATCTTTAATGGCTTTTAGAGCATGTTCGCCATCGTGAACGATATTGCAGGCATAACCATGTGAGTGCAGCTTTGCACCAAGCCAATGGCACAACACCGAGTCGTCATCAACCACTAAAACACGCATAGTTTTCCCTCTGTCAAAGCGATGGTTGCTTACACCACAACGCGCGTGCTGACGTGCTACCGATCCTGGATAACAGAATCAGAGCCACTCTGACACAGGCAATAACCTGTCTGGAGGCTTCTTATGCGTCGACGCGTTATAGGATAATAACAATCATTATCATTTAATGACAAGTAGTTTACAATGCTGACAATTAGCCAGATTTTGTAGGGTTTTTTCGCGATCGTGGGGTTTTCATGCGATGCTGGTGCAGATACGGGATCTGCCCATTTCGGGAACAGCCTGGCTGGGGGTCAATAAAGCACGGAATGCCAACGCAGGCTCAACGCGCATTGAGCCTGCATCAAATAGCCGAAAGCGGAGTTACACTCTTCTCACTCAACACGGCTTCGAGCAAATCGAGATCGTGCAGCATCTTTTTCAAGGTTTCATTACTGATCTGCTGCGTCGCACGCAGGTGGTAAAGTTCGCCGCGCTCGGCGGTGACGGCGGCCAGACGGAAACGGCGCTCCAGATTTTCGATCTCCAGACTATGCTCCAGATCGCTCTCACCGACGACGCGACGCCGCAAATTACCGATCACGCGCGCGCTGACTTCACGTACCACCTGCTCATCGATATTCTCTTCTCGATCCGCAGCCAGACGCTCTTCCATTTTCTGCAAGCTGCGAATTGCCACCTCGGCAATCGCCATACGTGCCATCCGCTCTTCTTTTTTATACGGAGATTTGTCCACCACCGTCACACCACGCAGCAGTAGCGGCAGCGTCAACACCCCACACAGCAAAGAGAACAAGATGACACCGGTAGAATAAATACCAACTGATAGCGGGAAGGAAACGCGGTGCCATCATTTAATAACAGCGGGATCGACAGCACACCAGCCAGCATTATGGCACCGCGCACTCCGGCAAAAGAGGCGATCCAGATTTCACGCGTAGTGTACTGTACAAACAGCATCGGGCGTTTTTTCTGAAACAGGCGGCTGTAATATTTCACAAACCACAGCCAGCAGAAACGCAGTAACAGCAGCGCACCATAGATAATGGCGATATCGGTAAACAGCATCCAGGTTTCAACGGTCGGATCAAGCTCCGCCTGAGTCACCGACGTTTCCAAAATGTCGGGCAATTGCAGCCCCAACATGATAAAGACCATACCGTTGAACACGAACTCCAGCATCGACCAGACACTGTTTGCACGTAGCCGCATCGCCAGCGACGCGTTGCTGATCACATTAGAGTAACTGATCGTCATCCCCGCCGCCACCGCTGCCAAAATCCCTGATACACCAATATGTTCCGCAATCAGGTAGGACGCGAACGGCAACAGCATCAGCAACACAATCTGAGTAGCCGCATCATCACCGCTCCAGCGGTTAATGATGCGCAGCGATTTACTGTAAAGCCAGGTTACGCCAACCCCTGCCAGCAGGCCGCCAACCGCCACCTGCAAAAACTCCAGCGTCGCACCGGACACGGTAAATACCATGGTGCCCATCGCCACTGCGACAGCAAATTTTAGCGATACCAGACCGGAAGCATCATTCATCAACGCTTCGCCCTGCAAGATACTCATCAGCTTTTTCGGAATGCGATCTTCACCCACAATCCCAGACAGCGCTACGGCCGCCACCAGCGGCATGCCCGGGATCATCCAGTAAATCAGGTAACCCACATCCGCAACGGTGATCAACACCAGCGCCAGACCGATCACCTCACGGCTGTGTTTGATAAATTCGCGCGTTGGCGTTTTCCAGCCATCGGCGAACAACAGTGGCGGGATGAACAGCGCCATAAACAGCTCGGGGTTGAAATCGACATGCAAACCGAACTGGGGCCAGGCCAAAATAGCCCCGAGGGCGATTTGTATTAAAGGTAGAAGAACTTGGAAGGGTAAAATACGTGTAACAACCCCCTGATAGTGAGACCACCAGGGTTAAAATCAGAATGGTAAAAAAGATTTCCATGCTTTCCTTAGGAGATGTCCAATAATGACCTAACCGCGTGCTGAGCTGCCCTTTGTCCGTTATAAGATAGTGCCCTATTATTTTACATGAAAATATCGCTCAGCGGGGCAAAATTTCATTGTAAAACGCATCTTTTTTGCATGAATACGCTGCAAATAATTGCGCTATAAAATCACTACGGCGAGCCTCTTAGGGAAGAGCATGAGGGAAGGGAGACATCGATGAGTAACATCATCAGAGGAAAACGTCTCGGCCCTGGATGTGGTCAAGACAGCGGGAATAAAAAGGGGAGCCAGGCTCCCCTAAATGACTGGTGTATCAGAACAGTCAGAGCGCCCAACCACCGGCGTAAAACACTGCCAGCGCGATAGCGATAATCACGGTACCGATATTCAGTTTGCGCCATTCGCCAGAGAAAATGCGTCCCAGCACCAGTGCGCCAAAACCCAGCATAATCCCGGTCACAATATTACAGGTCAGCACGATAAACACCGCGCACACCAGACCAGACATGGCATCGACGATATCATCAAAATTCAACTTGGCGACATTGCTCAGCATCAGCAAACCAACATACATCAATGCTGGCGCAGTTGCGTATCCCGGCACCAGATAGGACAGCGGGGAGAGGAACAGCAGACACAGGAACAGCACGCCAACCACCGTCGCCGTCAAACCCGTTTTACCGCCGGCTGCCGTGCCCGCAGCAGATTCTGATGTAGACCGCCGCAGGAGACGTCCCGACCAGGCTGGACAACCGCTGCTGTTCGGCCTGGCAGAAAGCTTAGGGCTGGATAACGCGGTGATTACTCTCAAAGACAGCGCGGGCAACAAATCAGTGCTGTCGCTCGAATCCGCCAGCCATCATGAAGCACTGAAAGTGCTATTTGATACGCTGCGTAGTAAACAGCTGATCGATTCACTCGCCGCAATCGGCCACCGCGTCGCCCACGGCGGCAGTGATTTCAAACACTCGGTGCTGATTACGCCGGAAGTGATTGAAAAAATTAAGGCGCTGTCGGTGTTGGCACCGTTGCACAACCCTGCCAACCTGACCGGGATCGAAGCGGCTCAGGCGCTGCTGCCGTCACTGCCACAAATTGCTGTATTCGATACCGCGTTTCACCAAACACTCGCCCCTGCCGCCTACACCTACGCGATCCCTTATGAATATCAGCAGAAGTATCAGGTAAGACGCTACGGTTTCCACGGTACATCGCACCGCTATATTGCGGAACAAGCCCGCGCCATGCTGGATCTCAAACAGGACGATCACGGCATTCTGGTCGCCCACCTGGGGAACGGTTCCTCCATCTGCGCGGTGAAAAACGGGCGCAGCGTCGACACCTCGATGGGCATGACGCCGTTGGAAGGGCTGGTGATGGGCACTCGCAGTGGGGATCTTGATTTCGGTGCCGCGGCCTATATCGCCAGTTGCACCCAGCAGTCTATCGAAAAAATCTACCAAACGGTCAATAACGCCTCCGGCCTGTACGGCATTTCCGGGATCTCCAGCGATTGCCACACCTTGCAAGAAGCACGAGAAAGCGGCAACGAACGCGCAGGGTTAGCGATTGACGTGATGGTGCATCGCCTGGCGCGCCACTTGGGTGCCCACCTCACCTCTCTGTCACGCCTGGATGCGCTGGTGTTTACTGGCGGCATCGGCGAAAACTCGGCGCTGATCCGCCAGCTGACCATCGACCGTCTGTCTTAGGGCTGAAGCTCGATGAGCAAAAAAACAACGACATGGTAGGGGGACGCAGCGGTGTGATTTCCGCCGAAGGTTTCCCCACTATCGCGGTTATTCCCACCAACGAAGAGAAAATGATCGCGATGGACGCGGCGCAGATTGCGCAGCTGGCGTGAGGTAACACATCACCATCTTATTGAAATATGACCCGTTTAACAGTTTATGGCAGCACGGCATCACGCCGCGACGGCCCTGATAAACCAGCGTGGATTTTATTGTCGCACCGCTGAAGGTGATAACAAAAAAGTCTCGCTCATCGGCAAAACATTTGGCTGGGATATTCATAACATCCTAAAACAGCAAAATCGGTTAGCTGCCGGTTGCGGAATGAGGGCAGACCACGGTCCGCCGGACAGATTCCACGCACTTTTTTTACTACAAAACGTCGAGGTTGATATGCAACAAGAAGCATTGGGTATGGTTGAAACAAAAGGTCTGGTCTCCGCCATTGAAGCCGCAGATACCATGGTGAAATCCGCCAACGTCACGCTGGTCGGCTACGAAAAAATTGGTTCCGGCCTGGTGACCGTGATGGTGCGTGGCGATGTTGGTGGAGTGAAAGCAGCCACCGACGCAGGCTCCGCAGCCGCCAATAAAGTCGGCGAACTGGTTTCCGTGCATGTAATTCCTCGCCCGCATACCGAAGTGGAAAAAATTCTGCCAAAGGCACTGGGCTGATCCCTAAACCGCGAGGATTATTCCTATGAGAGATAATCTTGTCGAACAGATTATATCTGACGTGATGAACAAGCAGAGCGACGCGCCACGTGCTGGCAAAACGCTCGGCAGCATCGCGGGCTGCAGCCTGACCGAATTTGTCGGTACAGCGCTAGGCCACACCATTGGTCTGGTGATCGCCAACGTGGATCACCAACTGCATGAGCTGATGAATATCGATAAAAAATTCCGTTCCATCGGTACTCTCGGCGCACGTACTAGCGCAGGCCCGCACATTTTTGCCGCTGATGAAGCAGTGAAAGTCACCAACAGCGAAACCCTGATCATCGAACTGGCACGCGACACCGAAGGCGGTGGCGGGCACGGCTGTATGATAATCTTCGGTGCGGAAGACGTCTCCGATGCCCGCCGCGCCGTGGAAGTCGCCCTGAACGAAATCGATCGCACCATGGGCGATGTGTACGGCTCCCCAGCCGGTCACCTGGAATTCCAGTACACCGCACGCGCCAGCTTTGCTCTGAACAAAGCCTTCGGTGCCCCCATCGGTAAATCTTTCGGCATGACCTGCGCCTCACCGGCTGCTATCGGCGTGGTGATCGCAGATACCGCCGCCAAGGCTGCCGTGATCGAACCGGTGGGATATGCCAGCCCGAGCAAAGGCACCAGTTTCAGTAACGAAGTGATTTTCACCTTCGCTGGAGATTCTGGCGCAGTACGCCAGGCGGTGATCGCCGCCCGCGAAGTCGGTTTGCAATTGCTGTCCACGTTAGATCCAACGGAAATCAGATCGACAACAACGCCGTATATCTGATCCGTCAGGCGCGCTCGCGTGCCGTGCGATGTGGGGAAAGGAACCAAAAGATGAACGACCTTGAAATCGCCCAGGCGGTCTCCACCATCCTGAGCAAATACAGTAACCCCGCCGCGTCCGGCGCGGGTGCAGCCACTGCCCCAAACCGGCATGGGTAACTACGAGGACAAGCTGACCAAGAATCGCATCGCAGCGCTGAAAACGCCGGGCACGGAAGATCTGGCCACCAAGGCCTGTAACGGTGACGGTGGGCTGACATTGATCGAGTACTCCGCGTTCGGCGTGGTGGGATCCATTACGCCCACTACCAACCCGACGGAAACCATCAACAACAACAGCATCGGCATGCTGGCGGCAGGCAATACCGTGGTGTTCAGCCCGCACCCGCGCTCGCGCAACGTATCGCGCCTCGCGGTGCGGCTGATCAACGAAAAGCTGGCGCAGTTGGGTGCACCGGCCAATCTGGTGGTCACCGTGGCAACCCCGTCCATCGACAACTCCAACGCCTTGATCAAAGACCCGCGCGTCAACCTGCTGGTAGCAACAGGTGGCCCGGCGATTGTGAAAACGGTGATGTCATCGGGCAAGAAAGCCATCGGTGCCGGTGCGGGTAACCCGCCTGCAGTGGTGGATGAGACGGCCAATATCGAACGGGCTGCGCGCGATATCATCAAGGGGTGCAGCTTCGATAACAATCTGCCGTACGTGGCGGAAAAAGAGGTGATCGTTGTTAATCAGGTGGCGGATTATCTGATCCACTGCATGAAGAAAAGCGGTGCTTACCTGCTGTGCGACAAGCAGTTGACCCAGCAGTTGCAAACACTGGTGCTGAACGAGAAAGGCACGGGCCCCAATACCGCGTTTGTCGGTAAAGATGCGCGTTTCATCTTGCAGCAACTGGGGATCTCCAGCGCACCGGACACAAAAGTTATCCTGATCGAAACGGAAAAAAATCACCCCTTTGTGGTGCATGAACTGATGATGCCGATTCTGCCAGTGGTCCGAGTCGATAACGTCGATGACGCTATCGATCTGGCCGTCAAAGTGGAACACGGCAACCATCATACCGCCATCATGCACGCCACCAACGTCGAAAAACTGACCAAGATGGCAAAACTGATTCAAACCACCATCTTTGTTAAAAACGGGCCGTCTTATGCCGGCATCGGCGGCGGCGAAGGGCATGCCACCTTCACCATCGCCGGGCCAACCGGGGAAGGGTTGACGTCCGCACGGTCGTTTGCCCGCACCCTCCGTTGTGTGATGGTGGAATCGCTCAATATCCGTTAATCGTCGCGAGGCTGAGGGTAATTTTCCAATGAAAACACGAATCATCAATGCACCAACACCCGACATCGTGGCGATGCTGAAGCGAAGAATGCCCGGCGAATTCCGCTCACGGCTCGATCTGTTGCGCATTGACGCCATTGGTCTGCTGATGCTGCCGGTACCGGATCTCTACTTCTATGCCGATCTGGCCAGCAAAAGCGCCAATGTGGTGGTTTCGGAAATCTTTAGCAGTTGCCCTCAGCACATCACGACGCTGGCAATCTTTGGCGAAGTCGCTGCGGTCAACGAGGCCATGCGGATGATCGAAAATGACAACACGGCATTCTGAGAACCAACCTATGAAAAAAATACTGCTGTTAGCGGGTGATTTTTCTGAGGATTATGAAGTCATTGTGCCATGGCAGGCATTAAGCGCATTGAGTTTCCGAGTGGGCGCCGTCTGTCCGGGAAAGCGCGCAGGCGAATTTATTAAAACCGCCATTCATGATTTTGAAGGCGATCAGACCTACAGTGAAAAGCCCGGACATCTGTTTCAGCTGACCGCGTCGTTTGATGAAATTCGTTTGCAGGACTATTGCGGGTTTTATATTGCTGGCGGACGCGCGCCTGAATATTTGCATCTGAATAAATCCGTACTGAATATTGTCCACTATGCGTTTAATTTTTCCGTGCCGATTGCCGCTATTTGTCACGGTCCACAAATATTGGTGGCCACGGGCGTTTTAAAAGGCCGAACCCTGACCGGGTATTTCACCATGAAACCAGAAATCGAATTGGCTGGCGGTATTTATCGTTCTGCTGTCGATGACGAAGCCGTTCTCGACGGCCATCTGGTTACGGCAACTACCTGGATGGGGCACCCGGCGCTGTTGCGTCAGTTTATTTCGTTGATTGGAACTACTGTGCACCATTGATATTTCGCACAGTGTGTATTCCCTACCCAGAATAACACTCGTTGAATAACGAGAATAATGACGGGTATAGCAATTTTCCAGCAGTCTGGGTATGCCTTTTTCCCCGAAGGATGCCTCTGTATTGCTTACATCATGAATAATTTTAAATATGTAGGAGTCCTGGATATGTTAGAGAAAGGTTTTTCCAATCCGACCGACCGCGTTGTCAGACTGAAAAATATGATTCTGACGGCAAAGCCCTATGTCGAATCTGAACGCGCCGTATTGGCAGCCGAAGCCTATAAAGAAACCGAAGGCTTACCGCCGATTATGCGTCGCGCCAAAGTGGTAGAAAAGATATTCAACAATCTGCCCGTGACCATTCGCCCAGATGAATTGATCGTTGGTGCGGTAACCAAAAACCCGCGCTCTACTGAAATCTGCCCGGAATTCTCTTACGACTGGGTGGAAAAAGAGTTCGAGACCATAGGCTCTCGTATCGCTGACCCGTTTATCATTCCTAAAGAAACCGCTAAAGAGCTGCATGATGCCTTCACCTACTGGCCGGGCAAAACCACCAGTGCGCTGGCAGCATCCTATATGTCCGATGCCACCAAAGAGAGTATGGCGAGTGGCGTATTCACCGTCGGCAACTATTTCTACGGCGGCGTCGGCCACGTCAGCGTGGACTACGGCAAAATTCTGAAAATCGGTTTCCGCGGCATTATTGATGAAGTACAGCGCGCGCTGGAAAAACTGGATCGCAGCTCACCGGATTACATTAAAAAAGAGCAGTTCTATCACTCCGTGATCATCAGTTACACCGCGGCGATCCGTTACGCTCACCGCTATGCAGAACATGCGGCACAACTGGCGCAACAGGAAAGCAACCCAACGCGTAAGCAAGAGCTGCTGCAAATTGCGCAGAACTGCCAGCGCGTACCGGAATTCGGCGCATCAACCTTCTGGGAAGCGTGTCAGACCTTCTGGTTCCTGCAAAGCATGTTGCAGATTGAATCCAGCGGTCACTCCATCTCTCCGGGGCGTTTCGACCAATACATGTATCCGTATTACGCCGCCAACAAAAACATCACCAAAGAATTCGCGCAGGAACTGGTGGATTGCTGCTGGATCAAACTGAACGACATCAACAAAACGCGTGATGAAGTCTCGGCGCAGGCTTTCGCGGGTTTCGCTGTGTTCCAAAACCTGTGCGTGGGTGGGCAAACGGAAGACGGGCGCGATGCCACCAATGAAATGAGCTACATGTGTATGGAAGCTACCGCACATGTTCGCTTGCCGCAGCCCTCTTTCTCGATCCGCGTATGGCAAGGCACACCGGACGAATTCCTGTATCGCGCATGCGAAGTGGCACGTCTGGGGCTCGGCGTTCCCGCCATGTACAACGATGAAGTGATCATCCCGGTACTGCAAAACCGTGGCGTTTCTCTGCATGATGCGCGTGATTACTGCATCATCGGCTGTGTGGAACCGCAAGCGCCGCACCGTACTGAAGGCTGGCACGATGCCGCATTCTTCAACGTCGCCAAGGTGTTGGAAATCACGTTGAACAACGGACGCGTTGGCAACAAGCAACTGGGGCCGGTCACTGGCGAGCTGCCGCAGTTCGGTAACATTGAAGATTTCTACACCGCGTTCCAAAAACAGATGGCGCACTTTGTCCATCAGTTGGTCGAAGCCTGTAACAGCGTGGATATCGCGCACGCCGAGCGCTGCCCACTGCCGTTCCTCTCTGCCATGGTGGATGACTGCATCGGTCGCGGTAAATCGTTGCAAGACGGTGGCGCGATCTACAACTTTACTGGCCCGCAGGCCTTCGGCGTGGCCGATACCGGTGACTCTGTTTACGCCATTCAGAAACAGGTGTTTGAAGATCGCAAACTGACGCTGCAAGAGCTGAAAGGCGTGCTGGATGCTAACTTCGGTTACCCGGTGGGTTCTGCACCTCACGCTGCTGCGCCGAAATCGTCACTGAATGAGCAAGATGTATATGACATCGTGAAACGTATCGTGGAACAGAACGGTACGCTGGATCCGTCGGCGATCAAGAACGAAGTCTATCGTCAGCTTTCTACCAGCGCACCGGCAACCCCGACCTATGGTGCCAGCGAAAATCGCCATCAGGAAATTCGCCGCATTCTGGAAAGTACACCGTGCTTCGGTAACGACATTGATGATGTTGATCTGGTGGCACGTCGCTGCGCGCTGATCTACTGCCAGGAAGTAAAGAAATACACTAACCCGCGTGGCGGCCAGTTCCAGGCCGGTATCTACCCGGTATCCGCTAACGTGCTGTTCGGTAAAGACGTCGCGGCGCTGCCCGATGGTCGTCTGGCGAAAGAACCGCTGGCAGACGGCGTTTCACCGCGCCAGGTCAAGGACACATTGGGCCCAACGGCGGCAGCGAACTCAGTAGCCAAACTGGATCACTTCAGCGCCTCCAACGGCACTCTGTATAACCAGAAATTCCTGCCTTCTGCACTGGCCGGGGACAAAGGACTGGTGAACTTCGGCGACATGGTAAGAAGCTACTTTGATCGGAAAGGGATGCACGTCCAGTTCAACGTGGTGGATCGCAATGTGCTGATCGATGCACAGGCTCACCCGGAAAAACACAACGATCTGGTGGTACGCGTAGCCGGTTACAGTGCCCAGTTCGTGGTGCTGGCGAAAGAAGTACAGGACGACATTATCAGCCGAACGGAACAGCACTTCTGATGCGTTGCTGAGGGTCGGGGCGATACCTGCCGGTATCGCCCCGGATTCACCACATTCCCGAAGGTACGCGTCGCCCATGAGCCATGTTATGAATAAAGTACAATATGAAACGGAAGGCGTGATTTTTAATATTCAGCGCTATTCCCTGCACGATGGTCCTGGTATCCGTACCATCCCCTTTTTTAAAGGCTTCCCGCTCTCTTGTAAATGGTGCAGCAACCCGGAATCACTGCGCCCAAATCCTGAGCTGCTGTTCAAAAAGAATGACTGTATCCACTGCGGTAAATGTCTGGAAGCGTGTCAGCATCAGGCGCTTTCCATCACCGCACCGCATTTTGTCGATCGCCAGCGCTGTGTTAACTGCGGCGATTGCACGCGCGTGTGCCCGACCGGTGCACTGGAGATGAAAGGCAAGCGCGTCACCGTGCGTGAGGTGGCGCAAGAGCTGCAAAAAGAAGAGAACGTGTATCGTCGTTCTGGCGGCGGCATTACACTTTCCGGCGGCGAGCCGCTGGCGCAGCCGGAATTCGCCCGCGAACTGCTGAAAGCCTGTAAAGAAAAGGGCTGGCATACCGCCATTGAAACCACCGGGCTGACGTCTGAACAAACAATTGAAGACATATTCACTTGTATTGATTTTGCTCTTACTGATATCAAGGCAATCAATCCGGCCGTGCATCGCTGTAATACCGGGGTGGATAATCAGCGTATATTAGAAAACCTGATCAGAATTTCATTTATTACCAAAACCATCGTGAGAATTCCGCTGGTGCCCGGAGTGAATGACAATCGCGAAGAAATTCATGCTATCGCCGAATTTGCCCGCATGATGTCAAATGTCGACACCATTCATTTATTGCCTTATCACACCTACGGTGAAAATAAATACACGTTACTCGGCCGTGAATATCCGATGGACGATGCGCCCAGCGTGCCGGAAGAAACGGTAAATAGCCTCAAGCGGGAAATCGAATCATTGGGTTTCCAATGCCATATTGGGGGGTAATCGCACAGTATAACGGTAATATTTTGGCATTCATCGGGAAATGTATTTTCACATTTCCCGATTTTTAGTTCGTCACTATTAAAAAATTATTCTTTTTTACATCAATCATATCCGACGTTATTGCCTTACGTCGCTTATTTATTTTCTTGTACCCACACAATCAAGGTGAGTGTAATGAACAGCATGGATATTTTAGTCGCTTTCGGCGGCGGTATTTTCGGTGCCGCGAGGCGCCCTTGCGGCCTTTGAGTTTGTCGGCCTCCTGGTGATTGCCATGGCGATATCGCAAATTGTCACCGGCAGTGCCACCACATTTATTCAGTTTCCCTTTGGCGTATTCGGCCCACACGTCGGCGGTTTTGCTGCCGGGGTTGCGGCAACCGCCTATGCGGCGAAAAAAGGCAAACTGGCTTCCGGTCGAGATATCACCGCCGGGTTAAGCGGTTTGGGCGCACCCGATGTGCTGTTGGTCGGCGGTGCGTTTGGTGCAATCGGTTTTGTGATCGCCTGGCTGTTCAATCAGGTGCCCTCCTTCTCTTCTGGCTTGGCGTGGACCGACACGGTAGCGTTAACCGTGGTGATCTCCGGGATGATCGTGCGGTTGATGTTCGGGACTACCGGGCTGCTGGGCACACCGCAAACCGGGATTCGTCGCTGCTACCCGCCACAGGATCAATGCTGGATGCCCTATCACAGCCGCATTCCGCAGTTGTCAGTATTGGGCATCGGCATTAGGTTGATGGCCGGTTATCTGGGTCATACGTTCGGTGGCAGCGGCGCGTTGCTGGCCTTTGGGATTTCAGCGTTCTCGCTGGTATTCCTGCATTTTAATACCCAGGTGCCGGTTTCCCACCACATCGCCCTACCGGCTGCACTGGCGGCGGCGGCCTCCGGCAGCCTGATCTGGGCCGCAGTGGTCGGCATTCTGTGCGCACTGCTAGGCGAACTGATTTCCCACCTGTTTTTGGTTCACGGTGACAACCATATCGACCCACCGGCTTTCACTATCGCGATAATGACGACGCTGGTAAACCTGCTGGCAACCATTGGATTTTTTGCAGCAATACCGTTGTTTTGATTTTGGGTTCCCCGGTATTGATGGTCTCAAGACCTGGGGAGATTTATTTACGTGCAGTGTACGGTTTCGTGCGCGAAAACCACGGTGTCTCTCTGCCACTCTCGTGGCACGCGCCCGACACGGGGTGTGCAGTCGCCCACACCCCAAATAACAAGAACAAAAAAATACCCGGCGGTTGCCAGGGATAGCGGGAAGAGAAACCACGCAGTGATTATTTGTCGCCCTTACGCGGTGTGTTCTTGCTCGTCGGACGTGGCGTCGGTTTTTTCGCGGGCAGCTCAGGATCTGCCTTTAGCGCAACGTCCGGCGCAGCAGGTGCTTCCACAGCCGGTTGTGGCGCAGGCGCTGGCGGCTCAAAGATATCCCCGCATGACGACCGATTGTCGCTCGGCTCAAGCGTCACCACCGGAATAGTGGTCTCTTTCGTTTCTGGTTCAGGCGCTGTGGGTGCGTGATTGCCGCTTCCGGTGCACGCGGCTCTGGTTTGGCAACGCCTACCGTCTCTGCCGAGTGCGTGATGGCTTCAATCCCTTCTGCGGTACGCGCAATCACCTTATGTGCATACACCTGCCCCACTTTGCCCGCAGCAACAATCGCCGCATTGACGGCCCCCACTTCCCCTTCCAGCTTCACGGTGACCATGCCGCCGCCTTCCGTCAGCTCATAGCCGACCAGATTGACGTTGGCGGATTTCACCGCCGCATCCGCTGCCTCAACGACCACAGTAAGCCCCACGGTTTCTATCAGACCCAAACTTTGCTTAGCCATAAGCGATTCCTGTTTACCTTTATGCCAATAAAGCCGCATCCTGCAACAATGCGGCTTTATCGGTGAATTCCCAGGGAAAATCGGAGCGCCCGAAATGCCCGTAACATGCCGTGTGGCGATAATGCGGTGCCAGTAAATCGAGCGATGTAATCATGCCGTAGACGCTGAGATCGAAGTGTGCTTCCACCTGTTGCTGCAACCGAGCGCTACTCACCCGCTCAGTGCCAAACGTGTTGATTCGCACCGCCACCGGGCGCGCTACACCGATAGCCCAGGCCAACTGCACCTCACAACGCGCCGCCAATCCAGCAGCTACGATATTCTTGGCCGCATAACGTGCCGCATAGGCCGCTGAACGATCGACTTTGGAAGGACACTTGCCTGAAAACGCGCCATCCCCGTGACAAGCCGCGCCGCCATAGGTATCGACGATAATTTTGCGTCCGGTAAGCCCGCAGTCACCCACCGGCCCCCTGTGACAAATGCCCCGGCTGGATCGACCAGAATACGGGTATGCGGCGTCAGCCAGCGTGTGGGAAGAACCGGCTTGACGATCTCTTCGATCACCGCCTCGCGTAGTGTTTCAAGCGAGACATCAGGAGCGTGCTGCGTGGAAATGACAATGGTGTCTGCCGCAATAACCTGACGATCGCGGTAGCGCAGCGTCACCTGGCTTTTGGCATCTGGACGTAAAAAGGGTAAGCGACCGGATTTACGTAACTGCGCCTGACGCGCCATCAACTGATGCGCATAGACCAAGGTTGCAGGCATCAATTCCGGCGTTTCATCCGTGGCGTAGCCAAAGGTAATCCCCTGATCGCCGGCCCCCAACTCGGATAACGCCTCACCCTGAATGCCGTTCGCAATATCCGGTGATTGCCGACCAATCAGGTTTAACACACCGCAGGTGTTGCCGTCGTAGCCGAGCGAAGAGTGGTTATAACCGATCTGTTTGATGGTGTGGCGCACCACGCTTTCCACATCAATGGATGCGGTGGTGGTGATTTCTCCCGCCACAATGGCGACACCGGTCTTCACCAGACATTCGCACGCCACGCGGCCCCAGGGATCTTGTAGCAACACCGCATCCAAAATCGCATCGGAAATTTGATCGGCGATTTTGTCCGGGTGGCCTTCTGCCACCGATTCGGAAGTAAACAGGTACTCGTCCACGCAAGCCTCGCCCCACTGAGAGTATCCCGCTATTTTACTCGGGGGGGGGGGGGGGGCGATGTGCTCCGGTGAACTTTCTTGCTGTCAGATTGGACTATTTTGCGTTATCACCGTGCGGGTAGCACTACGCTGCTCCCCGCTTCCGGCGGGGCTATCTGCGGGTTGAATACCATCAGCTTGCGGTAGTCGGATGGTGACATATTGGTCTCTTTCTTGAAGATGCGGCAGAAATAGTTTGCATCCTGATACGCTAGTTCCAACGCGATGGTGTTGACCTTTAAGTCACTGAATTGCAGCAGAGATTTGGCGATTTTTATTTTTCGGTTCGCCACATAGGTAGAAAACCCGGTACCAGTGGCCTTCTTGAAGGCGCGGCTCAGATAACAGACGCTGACAAAGGCGCGTTCGGCGATATCATCCAGCGTGATATTGCTGAAAATATTCTTCTCAATGTGGTAACGCGCGCGTTCGATAAAATCCCCCTGCGGCGCCGCGTTTTTAAATGCTCGCTCAAACAGCGCTCCGCTCAGGGTAAATACGCCGCGCAGAATGCGATAGTAAAGCCCTTCCGTCAGACCGCGCCCGGCGACTTCGCGCATCACCCCTTTCAGCGCCGTGGAATGAGCGGCGGCAAACTTATCGCCCTGCGCCGTCACGTATTGGTCTAACAGCGCAAGAAAATCCACCACCGTCTGGCGGCGATCGCCGGATTTATCCCAGTAGGCACCATCAATAGTCTGAAACACCAGCTCATTCCAGGCGGGATAATCGCCGTCGTCGATCAGGGCAAACACTTTCTGTTTCAGCTCGCGCGTCACCTGATTATCCTGCTCATCGTAATGCAGCACTTTCTTGATCACATCGGTCATGATGCTCTGTTTGACCGGCTTGAGCAGGTAATCATCCACTTTCAGGCTTAACATGCTGCGCACAATATCGAAGTCATCATTGGCGGTGGTGACGATCACCTTGGTCTGATCGTTTTTACGACGCAGGTACTCAATCACCTCTTTACCGTTCGGCAGCGGGATATTGATATCCACCAGGATCATGTCGATGTGATTAAGCTGATCGATCAGTTGGATGGCTTTGCGTCCGGTCGATGCTTCATGAATGGTGGCATTTTCGATGTGCTCCGAAATCATGCAGCGCAGAGATTCAGATTCAATGTGTTCATCTTCCACAATCACAAAATTGTACATTGTGTTTCTCCCCGGATTAATGGACTTCCTGCATCGGGAAACGCAGTTTGATAGAGGTTCCCTGCTTCGGTTTATGCGGACTGGCAATCTCCAGACCATAACGCTCACCGAACAGCAACTGAAGTCGATTTTGAATGTTGTTGATACCGATGCCGCCCTTTTGGCGATTCTCATTACCGGAGAGAATATGCTCGATATCCTGTGGCGAAATACCATCGCCATTATCCGTCACTTCAATAATCACATCGCGGCCATCGTCGGTGGCTTTAATGTGAATGTGACTTTTTATTTCTCGCGGCTCGACCACGTAGTTAAAAAAGTTTTCCACCAGCGGCTGCAAAATAAGAAAAGGGCAAATCACATCCAGATATTTATCCGGGATACTGAACATATAATCAAAACGGTCGCTCATACGGACTTTTTGAATCGATATGTAGCTATTGACGTAATTGATTTCATTACGCAGGGTGATAAGCCCGTTGTTACTCTTGCGCAACAAATAACGCATCATATCTGAAAAATCGTGCACCATATTTTCGGTGCGCTGCGCGTTCTCCAAAAACGCCAAACGACCAATGGTATTGAGCACGTTAAACAGAAAATGGGGGTTGATCTGGTAAGACAGCGCTTTAAATTCCGCCTCGTGTAGCGAACGCTCAATGTCCACCCATTTGCGCAACTCATTGGTCAGCGCCAGATCTTTTTGATGCAATTCCCGCTGGATATTGTTGGCGTAAGCCTGCTCGACCAGGTAAGACGCGACATGCAACAGCGTATAGGCGGTAGATTCAAAACACTCGTAGGGCATGCGTTTGGTGTTTTCATGCAAATTCACCAACATGGGGTTCTCTTCCCACACGCCATTTTCCGCCAGAATATAGGGGATTTCTGCCTCTTTTGAGGTTTCAACTTTGACCTGACCGGAGATAAACGCACCCAGGTAGTGGTTGTCAATCATGATCGGCACTGCAAACTCGACGAATCCGCAGTAGCAGCGATACACCACGGGGCGGCAAGCCGCCATAGCCGCCCTTCCTCCGGCGTCATCGCAGTCGTAACAGTGTTGAGCTAATGCAGGATTACGTCGCGAACGGGCGCAAAAATCGGAAAATCCGCTGGGTTTGGTGACGGGGACACCTTTCTCATCAACAACCACCAATGCAATCATCATGGATTTGCTGAAGTTATCCTGCAACGTTTGCAGTCGTTCAACGTCAAGGATTTCTTGCAATAGGTATTTGTTGTTCATAATGCTCTTTTCTGTCAGTCAGACACCGTGTCTGAGATACCGTTTTCGCCCCTCCGCCGCCGTAGGAATATCCCTTCAAATCCTATTGATAACGGTTTTATATTATTTACTATCTACGGTAAGGATGCTATGACCTATCTCACACAGTGCCATTGCCACAAGAATGACAAGAAATTACACCTGAAAATGTTTATTTTTTTTGAGCCCGATCGACTCTCGCACTACAGCGAAGAAGATGTATGCTGCCCGCATGACGGCCAGCATACCAATAAGACCAAACAGCATATTGATGACTGCATTGGCTCGCAGCGCTCTGGTATCTAAGCTCGCAGCACGCAGCACATGATGAGCCAGCAACGCCGCCAGCGGCGCGTAACAGGACAGAATATAGGTCAGCAACTTTCCTTTTGCGAGGCTGAAAAACAGCAGCGGCATGAGTGTCCAGCCCAGCAAATAGATCAGGCCGCTATTTTCTTTCCTGCCACGCCAGCCCTGGCGCAGCGCACCGGGCAGGAACCCGAGCCAAGGCAGCGCGCCCAGCAGAAACAGCGGCAGGTAGTATCAAAACAACGCGCGGTGCTGCGCCCCCTCTTCAGCAAAACGTTGGATATGCTCTACCCAGAAGAAGTAGTGCCAAAAGGTCGGTTCACGCTCGGCGATGGTCAGCGCCCAGGGCAAAGTTACCGCCGCAGCGCTCAGCACCGCCAACGGACCAAACATCAGCAGCGATTTCCACTGTTTCTTTTCTGCCACCCACGGCAGCACGCTGATGACAGGCACGGCCAGCACCAAAAAGCCTTTGGTCATCACCCCCATGCCGCAGGCCAGACCAAGCAGCAGATACCCGATAACCTTTTTGAGCACGGACTCGGATTTAGCGGCATACCAGAAACTACACATAGCAAGCGTAAGCCACAGCGCAAGCATGGGATCGAGCACCGCATAAGTCCCGACGCCGTAAACCAGCAAACAGGAAAGGTAAATCACCGCCGCGAGGAGTGCAGTACGCTTGTCCCGCCAGATCCGCCACGAAAGCCACGCCACCAGACAGGCAGTCAACGTGGAGGAGAACAGCGATCCGGCCCGCACCGCGAAATTGGAATCGCCAAAGAGCCATTGACCCAGATTGTTGATCCAGTAACCGGCGATTGGTTTTTCAAAGTAACGAATACCTAAAAAATGCGGCACCGCCCAATCGCCCGACACCAGCATGCCACGGCTGATTTCCGCATAACGGGTTTCATCCGGTTGCCAGAGCAAACGATATTCAATCGGAATGAGATAGTAGAGCGCCCACAGTGCAGCGAGCGCAAGCGAGTATGTTACAGCCTTCATAACTAAACGACCTGATATTGTTGACTATTCAACCACTGTTGGCACCCCAGACACCCTTCCCGTCCTTCAATGGCACGGCGCACTACGTGCCCTACGGGCAAGTCTTCCTCGGATGCTGGGAGCAATTCCCCTAGCGGACAAAACTGAAGCCCTTCCAGACGCGCCATAGAGAGCAGCGCCGAGAATTGCTGGTGAAAAGCAATGCCCTCTACCTCCGCGTGCACGGTATACACAGGCGTGCCACGTGCACTGTGCATGGCATTGAGCAAATAGCGGTTGAACTGCTGCGGTTGCACGGTGGAACCGACAACCTCATCCCAGGTGGGCAATGAGACAGGAATCTGAACGGTACCTAGTGTGCCGTCCGCCAGGCGGGGACGAAATGGTGTGCTTCCGCGACAGTCGCTGTTGTAGCGGAAACCAAAGCACTGCTTGGCCTCAATGACGCGCTGATCCGCCCGCCATCCAGCCACGGCGGAACAGGTGACGGCCTGACCCAGCAGATCCTCAAGCGCTGTTTTACCCCGTTCGATATGGCGGTGTAACTGCTCAGGACGCCATATGCTCGCCCAGGTTTGCCAGGAAATGATCCCAGGCATGGAGCCCTACCTCATGGAAGAGCGCCGTTTGTTGCATGACGCCCGCGTTACCACGCCCAATCAGTCGGCCCGGCCAGGCGGTACCCGCCAGCAGGATATCCCATCCATACAGAGAAACGGCATTGGAGCGCAGCATCTTCCACAGAAACGCCGGCTTTACCAGACGCCAAAGGTGACGCCCCATATTATCGGGCCCAACGCTGAAAAAGACGCTTGCGCGTACGTCATGCAGATTCAGGATCAATTGCGTAATCGCACGCGAGCTGCCGATTCGTGCCGCATCCAGGCTATCAAGCCGTGGTCCCATCCAGTTGAAGGGGCGAAACAGCGTAAAACGCAGTCCCTGCTTTTCACCATACGCCCAGATCACACGATCCAGCAGTTGCTTCGATACCGAATAGATCCAACGCTGTTTATTAATCGGTCCAACAACCAGCGATGAGCGATCTTCATCGAATACCTTATCGCTGCACATGCTATACACCTCCTAGGTGGAGGGAAAGATGATGCGCTTTTGGTGTTTGACGCAACTGCGTACGATTTTCAGGTTCTCTTCAAAATCCAGTTCGAACACCCGCAGCAGATTACGCGTGTATTCAATCGGCGTGGCAATAGCAACCAGCGGCAGAATGACATCACATTTCTTGATGTGATACTCAATCCACTCCGAGTGGATAGTGATATCGCCTTCAACAAAGTGAAAACGCGGGTTTAGCAGAAAACGGGCAATGGCATCAGAACCGATATCCAGGCCGTATACTTCGTAGTTTTCATCTTGCAGCAACCGTTCCGGCCGATAAAGCCGTTTACGCCGAGGATCAACACGCGTACGCGCTTAGGCCGCAAAGGCAAACAGGCGTTCAGTCTGGCACCTTCCACCATGCCGACGGTTTGCGCCAGCTGTTGTCCGGCCATAAACACACTGTTGTCACTCTGCCCGGTCACAATCTCTAGCGCATCGCTGCCGCAGGCAACCACCAGCGGTGAGACCGACAGTACCGTTCCGCTCGGCGCCGCAGGGAAATCTTGCCGCAGACGCGAGGACCACACCGTCAAGAGTGTCTCTCCGGCATAGCAAAAGGCTCCCGGCCACGGGTCCGTCACGGCACGTACCAGGTTGTGCAATGCTTGTGCCGGTGTGACCAATCCATCCGCCCCGCTTCAGGCGTGCGTCGAGTGACATAGCTGGCCTGCGCGTGATCCTGCTCCTGCTGCGGATAGTTACCGGATTTAATCATCGGCAAAATATCGTACAACAAGGTTGTTTGCCGATTCGCACAGCTTATGATGCAAGCTGAGCGCGTTGTCATCGCCAGCAATATCAACCTGATTTTGCGCCACAATCGGCCCAGCATCGGGTTCCGATGTCATACGGTGCAGCGTAACGCCCATTTGCGTCTCTCCGTTAACCAACACCCAATTCAGCGGTGCGCGGCCACGATATTTCGGCAACAACGAGCCGTGCAGATTAAACGCGCCCAAGGATGCGCATTGCAAAATCTCTTCGCTCAGCACATTGCGATAATAGAAAGAAAAAATGGCCTGCGGTGCGAGCGCACGAATGCGTTCACGCCACAGCGGGTGATTCACATCTTCCGGTGTATAGACAGGAATACCCGTTCTGGCGGCAATACGTGCCACCGAGCCGAAAAAAGGATTTTCACCGGGCGCATCCGCATGGGTGAAGATAGCACTGATACGGTATCCTGCGGCCAGCAAAGCATTAATGCCCACGCATCCCATATCGTGGTAAGCAAAAACTACGGTATTCATTTCAAATTACTCTCTGGCAAATCTCGTCTTCGCGGGCTTCGCGCTTAACGACACGTTGTACAAAATAGCGGGGGCGAGCACGCACATCGTCGTAAATGCGTCCCATATATTCACCGAGCAGCCCCATACCCACGAACTGTGCACCAACAAAGCTGAACAGAAAGGCGAACAGCATAAAAACGCCTTCTACCGCCCATTCGGGCCCTAATATCAGGCGCAACACTACCAACACGAAGGTCAGCAAGAACCCTAACAGCACAATGGCGCTGCCAATCACGCTTAGCAGACGCAAAGGCGTTGTCGTCAGGCAGGTCACCAGGTCATACATCAGGCTTATCAAGTCGATAACACTGTACTTTGAATCACCGTGCAGACGTAGACGTTCGGCATGCTCTACGGGAATCTCAGTCGCCTTACGCGCAAAGATATTGGCAAGAATGGGGATAAAGGTGCTGCGTTCGTGGCAGGTCAACATGGCATCGACAATATGGCGTCGATAAGCACGCAGCATACAGCCGTAATCCCCCATGATCTTGCCGGTTGTGCGCTGGATAAAGCGGTTTATCAGACGCGACGCCATTTTACGAAACAGGCTGTCCTGGCGGTTTTGGCGCACAGTGCCCACCACGTCATATCCTTCGTCAGCCTTTGCCACCAAACGCGGGATCTCTTCTGGCGGATTCTGGAGATCGGCATCCAACGTTATGATCAAATCGCCCTAGGCATGGCTAAAACCTGCCATAATGGCGGCATGCTGGCCGTAATTCCGGTTAAGTAATACGGCGATCACGTGGCTACCCGGCATTTGGCTGGATTGCGCCATCAGCCGCGTCGAGTTGTCGCTGCTGCCATCATCAACCAGGACAATTTCATAGTCTCGCAGGTAGCCACCGTGCGCTGGATAAGCGTGGGCAGGCTCTCCTGCTCGTTAAATACCGGGATGACAACCGAGACTTTTTTATCGGTGGCAAGGTAAACATATCAACCGCAGGCAAGTTTGCGCAGCGCATCGATAACGCGTGATGTGTCGTCATGGGTCATATCCGGAAACAGGGGAATGGATAAAAGGCGCTCGCTGTTCCATTCCATATTAGGAAGTTCAAGTGCAGGAAAACGCTCACGGTAATATTTTTGGGTATGGACCGCGCGCAAATGCAGGCCGGAACCAATCCCTTGCGCTTGCAGCGCTGCCATTAACGCATCTCTTGAAATACCGCAGCGTTCAGCATCCACGCGCAAAATAAACAGGTGCCAGGCACAGTGGTGCGGCCACTCAGGCTGGCGCAGCGGCAATAACGGCGTATCGGCTAGGGCGGACAGATAGCGTTGGGCAATTTCCTTGCGGCGTTGATTAACGTGTGCCAGCTTGCCGAATTGCACCAAGGCAATAGCGGCATGGATGTCGCTGAGGTTGTACTTGTAGCCCGGCGTTATCACTGCGGCCTGTGGGGCCCTGCCCCCTGTGCGTGCCGATCATAAGCATCTACACCCAAGCAGTGAAACTTGAGGCTGCGGATACGCTCGGCAAGCCTGTCATCGTCGGTGACCACCAACCCGCCCTCAGCGCTGGTCATATTTTTGATGGCATGAAAGGAGAAAATCGCCGTGCCCTGCGCGCCAACGGGAGCACCACGATATTCCGCCCCAACGGCATGTGCAGCATCTTCGATAACGGGAATACCGTGACGGTGCCCAATGGCACGAATCGCATCCATACCAGCTGGCGCGCCAGCATAATGCACTGGAATAATGGCACGCGTGCGCGGTGTGATGGCCGCAGCAATGGCCTCCGGGTGACCATCAGCGTATCCCGGTCAACGTCCACCATCACCGGCACCGCGCCGAGCGACACAATCATATTGAGGGTAGAAACCCAGGTCAGCGAGGGCGTAATCACCTCATCACCGGGAGAGATATCCAGCGCCATCAAGGCCACATGCATCCTGCCCGCCGCTGAGCTGACGGCAATGGCGTGCTTGTTGCCGGTCAACGCACGAAAAGCGGCTTCCAACTGCTGATTTTTTGGCCCTGACGTTATCCACCCTGATAACATCACCGAATTCACAGCAGCAATTTCCTCCTCTCCCAAAGAAGGGCGAGAGAAAGGTAAAAAATCAAGCATGACAATATCCTGATGATAAAATAACAAACGTAAAAAACATCATGGTGTCACCAACTGAATTGCCATTATCCGTGTGAGGAAATAAGAAAGAAAATCGGCTGATAAACATAGTCGAGCCCTGTTTTTAACCATTACAAATAATGATACAGGTACGCGTTACTAAAATAACCCAGATGAACACCTTAAACACCCTCCATAAGAATTGTGTTTAAAATAACCATTAAATTAAAAGTTCAATTACTGGCGTTTATTTTATATATTCATTTATATTTTATTAAAAAAACAATAATAGAGATGACTGACATAAAAACATTGCATTCAAATATCAATATCCCATCACAACCACGAAAATGGCTGCATTTGTGGATTGATATTAATAAGTTTTTTATGCGGTAGGAATCAACGAAATTGCCTGGGTTTCACACTGAATCAAGCATTCTCCACAGCCGTGACAACGTGCATTGTCAGCCTCTGGCAACCCTCTTTCACTCAGGAAAAGCGCCTGACTCGAACAGGCCTCAATACAACTGCGGCAATGGCGTTGCTGGCTGATACAAGCTTCTCCAACAATCGGACGTAACCCGGTATCAAAGTGTGCCTGCGGTAATAGTGCTCCTGAGGGACAGTGTGTGATGCATTTCTGGCAGCCATCGCAGCTGGCGTATTCAATCGCCAACTGCGGATAACCTTCTTCATTGACGATCAACACGCCCATTGGGCACGCGCTAACGCACTGCTGGCAACGATCGCAATGTTGGTAAAACTGTGGTGCAGGTTGAGCGCCCGGCGGAAGTGGCGCACGTGGTTGAGCACGGTCTGGCAGTGGCTCACTGTGGCGTGATGCGCTGATAAAGGAGCGGAACAACCCGCGCCGACTCACGTAGCGATGAGACAAATACCCGCGATAGTAGCGCTCATCCTTTTCCATCAGAAAAACATCCGCGCCATTACGGGTTGCAACCCGTAATGGCGCTGCATCCCCTGTAGCAACAATCGGGTTACGGCTGCCAGTTGAGCATAGAAAGGGCTGTGCGGATTTTGCTGCAAACGTTCCAGATAGCGATCGCCCCAGGGTAGCAAATACGTTTCCAGCAGCGTGTGTGCGGCCTGCTCTTTCTCTTGCTCCAACAGTGCAGCGAGCGCCAGCAGCATCAATCCGAACTGATCTTCCGGTTCCTGCTGCGCACCGGTAAACGACAGCCCGTGCTGGCGCAGGAAAGCACGATAACGAACAGTGCTTTCCCCCATCAACAGGTTATCGTTTTCCAGATAGACAGACGCCCAGGGAGGCGCAAACATCTCTCCCTGCCCTTCAAACAGCACCGAGTATTGCCAGATAAACGCCTCTGCTTCTGGCACAGGCCAGTGCTGGCACAGCGTTTCCATCTTGTTGCGTTCTGCCCAGGGACAAAGCGCAGGCAGCGCAGATAAGCTCGCCACGATAGCCTGCACATCGGGGTGTGTAGGTGGGTAGTAGAATAGTGCGCCCAGAAAACGCGGCAACACGGCTATAGATGACATCGGGCTCTCCCCTTAGGATGCCGCCCCGCGCAGGAGCATGCAGGGCGGCACGGCATTACATCGGCAACGTCCACAGGTTGTAGAACGCGACACGGCCCGCCAGCTCAGCGACAATCACCACCAGCGCACTGGCGGCCAGCAGTGAACGTCCGGTTTTATAACGGACATGCACCATCGCCCCGACCACACCCACGGCGAGCAGCACCGCCTGTGCGCTGAACCAGGCAAGTTGTGCACTGGTCAGTGCGCTGTCTGCGCTCATCAAGGTGGCCATGTAGCCCGGGCGCAGGCAGAAGCTCGCCAGCGTTGCCAATACGCTAACGGCTAGCCCAATACGGCGGCAACCCACGTCAGCGCGGTGAACAGGCGTTGTGCGCCGCGATTAAGCAGCAACCCAAGCGCGCCCAGCCCACCGAAGGCGCAAAACAGCGAGGAGAGGACGATTTCGTTGCTCATCGGCGAGTGGCCGGCGCGCAGCAGCACGTTCATGGCACGCAGCGGCTGCCCGAGATGGAGCCCCGCAATCGGCAGGGCCAGACCGAACAGACACATCGCGGCAAAAAGCCCGATCGCTAACGGCCGCGCTTCCACCTGCTTCACGACACCGGCTACCAACAGCAGGATAAACGCCCCCACCGCACTCTGCGTGAGAACGGTAAAAAAGACCAAAGGCAACTCATGCATGGCGCACCTCCCGCAGGTTTTGAATAGCACCGTCTTTATCGCCGCTGGGCCGCGCTTTGGGGTGCGGTTTAACGATCAGATTAGGGTGCGTCAGCGACGCAGAAGGTAACGGTGCAATCTCATTTTCGGTGCCATATTTAGCACGCAGTTCATCGATAGGGCCAAAATCCAGCGCTCGCTGCGGACAGGAATCCACACAGATCGGGCGCAGATTTTTCTGCAAACGATCTAGGCAGCCGTCGCATTTGCGCATCACCTTGGCCTGTGCATCAAACTGCAGCGCACCGTAGGGGCAACGCATCTCACAGTAACGACAACCTACGCACACGTTCTCATCCACTAGCACCAGCCCATCTTCTTTGCGCTTGTGCATGGCACCCGTCGGACAACCAGCGACACAGGTCGGATCGTCACAGTGGTTACAGGCAATCGACAGGTAGTAGCTGTAGGTGTCATTTTGCCAGGATTCGCCCTCTTTTACCCAACTGCCGCCGCCGTATTCATAGACACGACGCAGTTTCGGGCCAAGATCCAGATCTTTATTATCCTTGCAGCTGACCTGACAGGTTTTGCAGCGCGAGGAGTCAACGTAAAAGCCATATTGTGTCATCAGTCATTTCCCCTTAAGCGCGCTGAATCTCAACCAGGTTGGTATGTTGCGGATTGCCTTTCGCCAACGGCGAAGGATCCTGGGAGGTCAGGGTGTTAATGCACCCGCCAACATCGACGCCCGCGCTGTCAAGGCGCGTCCAGGTACCTTGCGGCATGGCGGCTACGCCCGGCAGAATGCGCTGCGTGACCTTGCAGGGAATTTCCACCACGCCGCGATCGTTAAACACACGCACGCGATCGCCAGATTTCAGTTGGCGAGCCGCGGCATCGATCGGGTTGATCCAGACTTCATCCGGCGCCGCTTCATGTAGGAATTGCACGTTGCTGTAGGTGGAGTGGGTGTGTCCCTTGGTATGGAACCCACTGAGTTGCAGCGGATATTTTGCCGTCATCGCCGTATTGAGGTGAGATTCACGCACCACACAAAACTCAGGGATCGGTGGAATACGATCGCCTTCCGGCAGCGTACAGGTTTGCGCCAGTTTGACCAACGTTTCGGAATAGATCTCAATCTTGCCTGAAGGTGTTTTCAACGGATTGGCGTGCGGATCTGCCCGGAAATCCAGGAAGGCAATGCTCTGTTTTTCCGTCGCGATCTGTTGATCGATAACGCCTTTCTCTTTTGCGACCAACCATTCCGGTAAGTAGGTACGCTTCTCTTTCACCTGTTGGTAATGTTTTTCTACCCACTGCGCCTGAGTGCGGCCTTCGGTGAATTGCTCTTTCAGCCCCAGATGACCAGCAATATCGGCACAGATGTCGTAGGTGCTGCGCACTTCCCACATCGGCGTGATGGTTTTCTGGATGGCGATCATGTAGTTGTGCGAGCCCGTTGAGTAGGAGCTATCAACCAGATCTTCCGCTTCCAGATAGCTGGTTTCCGGCAGCAGGATATCGGCGAATTTGGCGCTTGGCGTGATGTGGTTATCAACCACCACGATGGTTTCACACAACGTGTCATCAGCCAGGATTTTACGCGTGCGGTTGATATCGCCATGCTGGTTCAACAGCGCCTGCCCTGCCTGATTGACCACCATTTTAATGCCGACGCGCAGCTTATCCGTGCCCTTCACGCCCATGGTGGTGGCCGTCATTTTCTCGGGATTAAGGATGGCATCGGTCCAGAGATAGCAAGGGATCGAGGTTTTGATCGGGTTGCTGCCCACCGGCAAGGTTAGAACACCATAAGGCGTACCGTAAGGCCAGTTACCGTTGTTGGTGCCCGGTAATCCAAAGTGGCCGGTCAGCACGGGCAACGTCTGGATGGCGCGCACGGTTTGTTCGCCGTTGGCGTGGCGCTGCGGTCCCCAGCCCTGGCCGATATAGCAAGCGCGCGCGCCCGCCATTTCCCGTGCCAGTTGACGAATACGCACGGCAGGAATGCCGGTGACGCTTGCCGCCCATTCTGGCGTTTTGGCAATGCCATCTGGCCCGTTTCCTAAAATGTAATCCTTGTAGCTGGCATTCGGTGCCGCAGACGCGGGCAACGTGCTGGCATCAAACCCGACGCTGTAGCGGTTGACCAGCGCTTCGTCGATCAGGTTCTCGCTAATCAGGGTGTGAGCCAGCCCCGCTACCAGTGCCGCATCGGTGGTCGGGCGAATCGCCAGCCATTCGGCATGCTCGGTGATGACGGAATCGGTGTAACGTGGATCGATGATCACCACGCGGGCCTGAGAGGCCTCCAGCGCACGGCGCAACTCTTCCACCTGTCCGCCGCCGGACATACGGGTTTCCGACAGGTTCAGGCCAAAAAACACCACCAGATCGGAATGGGCAATTTGCGTAAAGTGGCTGCCGACATGGGTACCGTGCGTGTACGGCGTAGCGGTAGCGATTTGCGCGGTAGAGTAAGTATTGTGGTAGTTAAGGTAGCCGCCCGTTAGGTTCAGCAGGCGTTTCCACGCGTGCGTTCCCTGATTGTGGTAGTAGGCACCGGATTGGTAGTTGTAGTAGATCGCCTCATTGCCATATTTCTCGGCAATACGCTTCATTTCCGAGGCAACAAACGCGGTCGCCTCTTCCCAACTGATGCGTTTAAATTTGCCTTCGCCGCGTTTACCGACACGCTTCATCGGATATTTGATACGGTCCGGGCTGTAAACACGCCAGCGGTTAGAACGTCCACGCAGACAAGGGCGAATCTGGTGTTCACCGAACACGCTGTCATCTTTGGCATCTTCCGGCTCGATACGCACGATGCGATCGTCCTTCACAATCACCTTCAGCGGACAGCGACTGCCGCAGTTGACCAAACAAGCGCTGTGGCGAACGGTTTCATTGTCGTTCACCACGCCAGTTGGTGTCACCGCAGGTTGTGCATTGGCAGAAAATGGCAAGGTGATGGCACTGGTAATCGCTACCGCCGAGCCGATTTTCACGGCATCGATCACTGCGTCCCGACGAGATATTTCCTGGTGTAAAAGGTCTTCAATAATTTTCTTCATGATTATTATCCCACTTTGCTTACCTTGCTAACCATAAAGGCATGCTAATGATGTGGGATTGATATCGATCAAGCGGGTAAGGTCTATTACCCCAAAAAGGGTAGAAATGTGATCGTGAAATGTCGTTATTTACTAAAATATATAGATATTTTAGATTTAAATACTAAATTTACGCGACAATCTATATAATGATAATGAGATTTATTTCTATTTGTGAATATTAATAGCAGTGATAAATGAATGAATCTACGCAGCATCACACCGAGACATAAAAAATAATGATGTTATTGAACAATTAATAGCAGTAGAAAAACTGAAAGTTGAATCGTGCTCTTTCACTGCGTTTAAAAGAGGAAAAATGGTGGCCGAGCCGTATCGCTATACGTGATTTACACAGTGGCAAGCAGACACAAAAGCGATTGTAAGCGGAGAAACATACGCCATTCGGGTTTGGGATGATTGTAGGAAACTTATAAAAAACAACATTTTGGATCGAGTAAAGGGAATCGAACCCTCGTATAGAGCTTGGGAAGCTCTCGTTCTACCATTGAACTACACTCGCATCAGGTGTGCGTTGGGCATTATAGCGCTATCCGCTTGCCGGGCAAGCAAAAACCCGGCGAAAGTGGTGGCGTACTGAGCAATCAGTCAGCCATGGTCAGCGGGATCAGCAGCGTTTGGTAGCCGTGGTAAATCACCTGCACGGAAAAATAGGCAAACAGCAGTGCCGAAATGACATAGCAGTAAAAGGTCAGCCGCCCTTGCAAGGCCTGTCGGCCAAACTTGATCATGCCCGCCAGAAACAGCGTCCACAGCAATCCACTGATAAAGAAGCCGCTGAGAAACACGCTCACCATCAGCGTTGAGCCGTCCGTTGACTGCGCGATGATGGAGCCACCAATCGCAGCAAACCACAACAGCGCCGTCGGTGACGCCAGCGCCATCCCCATGCCGCTCAGAAAATCATAGCCACGAAACCGTTTTGCCACAGCAGGAAGATCGGTCACATCAGCGTCCACAGGTGCTAATCGTTGCGTCTGATAATCACGCCAGGCCATGCGCGCCATGTTCCACGTCATCAACAGCAGAATAGCACCACCGCCAATCCACAGCGCCCAGCACACGGGCAGCACGGTAAAAATCACCGCCAACCCAAACGCAAAAAGCGCAGCATAAACCAGATCGCCAAAACAGGAACCAAAGCCAATCATAAACGCGGCGCGCGGCCCGTCACGCATACCCCGGTTAATGATCGCCGTATTCACCATCCCCAAATCCAGACACAGCGAGAGGGAGAGTAAAATGCCATTAAGCACAACCAACAACATAACCGCCACAGCTCCACACACATAAACAGTAAGCGAAAGTCTACGGGGTGTAAGGCAAGACGTATTGTCAGAAATTGATACGCTGAAAACGCCCCGGCGTCATGGCGTTAAAGCGGTTGAAGGTTTTGGTGAAGTGCGCCTGATCGGCAAAGCCGAGGCTGACAGCCACCTGGCTGATACTCATGCCCTGACGCAGCAGCTCACGGGCCTTGCCAATGCGGCGTTGCATTAGCCAGGCAAGCGGCGGCATACCCGCTTCCTGATGAAAGCTACGTACCAGATGTGCCACAGTAATGTGTTCATCACGTGCCAACGCATCCAGATTTGGCGGTTCTGCAAGGCAGTTGAGCAAACGCGCCTTGATGCGTTTGACTCTGCCGCCCTCGCTGACCATCTTTAACGGTGCGGGGATGCCGGCATCATTGTCCATCAACACCGCCAGTAACAGCACCAGCCGTTCCTGATACATCGCGCTATTGCCCGGCTCGTTTGCGGGGCTTACCAACAGTTTCAACTGCTGAGCCAGCACGGGGGCATGTTGTACGCCTTGACCAAACCGAAAGGAGCGGCCAAAGAAATGCTCAAAAGCGCCCGGTTGTACGTAGAGCGAGGCCCATTGCCAACGCCCATCGCTGTTATCACCACTTTGTAGCTGATGCGGATTGTAGGTGGTCACCATCTAGGGATCGACATCAAAGGTGTTGCCATCCAGCCAGACATGCTCCACGCCGTTGAGATTGGCGCTAATCACATATTCATCATGCGTATGGCATGGAAATCCGCCCGTATTTTCTAACAACGCCAGTTCAAACCAGCCATCACGATAGGTGATCATGGAGTCACTTCCCCCCAAAACAGAAGAGTGACGGTAGCATTTTTCTCTGTGGGTTTACCAGCATGGCACGCGGGGATGGAGACGGGTAAAAAAACCACATGGCAAGAATGGTTTTTTTTACCCGTCGATAGTTCGAAAAAACTTACTTCTGCGGACGCATCGCCGGGAACAGGATCACGTCACGAATGGTGTGGCTGTTGGTAAACAACATCACCATACGGTCGATACCAATACCCAGGCCCGCCGTTGGCGGCAGGCCGTGTTCCAGCGCGGTGACGTAGTCTTCGTCGTAGAACATGGCTTCGTCGTCGCCGGCATCTTTGGCACGCACCTGATCGGCAAAACGCTCTGCCTGATCTTCTGCATCATTCAGCTCGGAGAAGCCGTTACCGATTTCACGTCCACCGATGAAGAACTCGAAACGATCGGTGATTTCCGGGTTTTCATCATTACGGCGCGCCAGCGGTGAAACTTCCGCCGGATATTCGGTGATAAAGGTCGGCTGGATCAGATTGGCTTCCGCTGTTTCTTCAAAGATCTCGGTAACGATACGGCCCAGACCCCAGCCTTTCTCGATCTTGATCCCCAGAGACGTAGCAATGGCCGACGCTTTATCAAAATCGTCCAGATCAGCCACGTTGGTTTCCGGACGATATTTGCAGATCGCCTCGCGCATGGTCAGCTTTTCAAACAGTTTGCCAAAATCAAACGTCTGATCGCCGTAAGGCACCGTAGTGCTGCCCAGCACGTCTTGCGTCAGCGTACGGAACAGGCTCTCGGTCAACACGATGAGATCTTTATAATCGGCATAGGCCATATAAAGCTCCATCATGGTGAATTCCGGGTTGTGACGCGGCGAAACCCCCTCGTTACGGAAGTTACGGTTAATTTCGAACACTCGTTCAAAACCACCGACCACCAGACGCTTCAGGTACAATTCCGGCGCGATACGCAGATACATGTCAATATCCAGCGCGTTATGGTGAGTCACAAAAGGACGCGCGGAAGCACCGCCTGGGATCACCTGCATCATCGGGGTTTCAACTTCCATAAACCCTTGATCCACCATGAAACGACGGATGCCGGACAGGATCTGCGAGCGTACACGGAAGGTATGACGGGATTCGTCGTTGGCGATCAGATCCAAATAGCGTTGACGATAACGGGTTTCCTGATCCGCCAGACCGTGGAATTTGTCCGGCAGCGGGCGCAGCGCCTTGGTCAGCAGACGCAGTTCGGTACAATGGATGGAAAGCTCACCGGTCTTGGTTTTGAACACCTTACCGCGCGCGCCCAGAATATCGCCCAGATCCCATTTTTTGAACTGTTCGTTATAGATACCTTCCGCCAGATTGTCACGCGCCACGTAAAGCTGAATGCGGCCACCCACATCCTGTAACGTCACGAACGAGGCTTTCCCCATGATGCGGCGCGTCATCATACGACCCGCCACGGTCACTTCAATGCCCAGCGCTTCCAGCTCTTCGTTTTCTTTATCGTCGTAAGCCGCGTGCAGCGCATCAGAAGTGGAATCACGGCGGAAATCATTAGGAAAGGCGATACCGTGTTCACGCAGCGCCGAGAGCTTTTTACGGCGCGTTTTCAGTTCGTTGTTCAGATCCAGCGCCTGCTCGGCACCCTGTGATTGTGACTCAGCCATGTGACTTGTTATAACCCCGCTTTTAAACTTGCTTCAATAAATCGGTCCAGATCGCCATCCAGCACGGCCTGGGTATTACGCGTTTCCACCCCGGTGCGCAGGTCTTTGATTCGGGAATCATCCAGTACGTAGGAGCGAATCTGGCTGCCCCAGCCGATATCGGACTTGTTATCTTCCAGCGCCTGCTTCTCAGCATTTTTCTTTTGCATCTCAAACTCGTACAGCTTCGCTTTCAGCTGTTTCATCGCCTGATCTTTGTTCTTGTGCTGGGAACGGTCGTTCTGACACTGGGTAACAATGTTGGTGGGTATATGGGTAATACGCACCGCAGATTCAGTACGGTTAACGTGCTGGCCACCTGCACCGGAGGCGCGATACACGTCAATACGCAGATCTGCCGGGTTGATTTCGATATCAATATCGTCATCCACTTCCGGATACACAAATGCGGAACTGAACGACGTATGACGGCGACCACCGGAGTCAAACGGGCTCTTACGCACCAAACGGTGTACGCCGGTTTCGGTACGCAGCCAGCCAAACGCATAGTCACCAATAATCTTGATGGTGGCGGATTTAAGCCCGGCAACTTCACCCTCTGATTCCTCAATCACTTCGGTCTTGAAGCCTTTGCTTTCCGCCCAGCGCAGATACATACGCAGCAGCATGCTGGCCCAGTCTTGCGCTTCCGTCCCGCCGGAGCCGGATTGAATATCAAGGTAGCAGTCGGCGCTATCGTATTCGCCGGAGAACATGCGGCGGAACTCAAGCTGTGCCAGCTTGGCTTCCAGCGCATCCACTTCGGAGATGGTATCGTTGAACGTCTCTTCGTCGTCCTCTTCCACCGCCAACTCGAGCAGCCAGGAAACGTCTTCCAGCCCTTGCGTCATCTGATCGATAGTATCGACAATCGCTTCCAACGAGGAGCGTTCTTTACCCAGCGCTTGTGCACGCTCAGGTTCATTCCAGACGTCGGGCTGTTCCAGCTCGGCGTTAACTTCTTCTAGGCGTTCTTTCTTAGCATCGTAGTCAAAGATACCCCCTCAGAAAAGCTGTCCGGTCAGACAGGTCCTGAATACGGTTTTTTACCGGATTAATTTCAAACATGATTAGCGTCTTACGTTAGCCGTCAATCGACGGAGAAGAATAAATATAAACCCGTTATTCTAGCGGAATACACGCCAGGTTTATAGCCGTCTGGCGCAATTTTACCCATGCGGGCGATTACCCACACTCACTACAGCGGCCACAAATGCTGTATCAACAATTGCACGCTGCGTTTGCCGCGAAACTCGTTGACCTCAAGGCGATAGGCCAGTTCAGCCTCGCGAATGCTGCTGTCGGGCCAGCAACGTGTATCCACGTTAAACGCGATACCGTCCAGAAGCGGGCCGCCGTTGACCGGCTCCAACATCAGCTTCAGGTGACGCTCTTTTAACAGCTTCTGCTGCAAGATACGAAAACGCCCGTCAAAAGTGGGTTCAGGAAACGCTTGTCCCCACGGCCCGGCATCGCGCAACATCTCTGCCGTCACCAGGTTCAGTTCGGTTTGTATCAGCTCACCGTCGGACCAGATAACCCCTTCCAGGTGCGATTCATCCAGCCACTCGCCGACCAGCTCGCCAAAGCGCTCGCGGAAGGTATCAAACTTATGCTCTTCCAGCGATAACCCTGCCGCCATCGCGTGACCGCCAAATTTAACCATCAACCCCGGATAGCGGGTATCCAAACGCTCCAGCGCATCGCGCAAGTGCAGACCGGGAATCGAACGGCCAGAACCTTTAAGTACCCCCTCACCCGCCGGTGCAAACGCGATCACCGGGCGATGAAAACGTTCTTTAAGCCGCGATGCCAGAATACCCACCACGCCCTGATGCCACTCAGGATGATACATCGCCAACCCCAGAGGAAGCTGCTCCAGACCATGCTCCAGCTTTTCGCACAGTTGCATGGCTTCGGACTGCATCTCTTGTTCGATTTCACGCCGCGCCAGATTGAGGGCATCCAGATCGCTGGCCTGCATTCGTGCTTGAACGATGTCATCACACAGCAGTAACGCCACGCCAATCGACATATCATCCAATCGCCCCGCCGCATTGAGACGTGGCCCAATCGCAAAACCCAGATCGCTTGCAACCAGTTGGCTGGCATCACGGTTGGCGATTTCCAGCAATGCACGAATACCAGGGCGACACTTGCCAGCACGAATGCGATTCAGCCCTTGCGAAACCAGAATACGGTTGTTGGCATCGAGAGGCACCACGTCGGCCACCGTGCCTAACGCCACCAAATCGAGCAGTTCCGCCAGCTTCGGTTCTGCCAACCCTTTTTGGCTAAACCAGCCGCTGTCGCGCAGACGCACAAACAGCGCCATCATCAGGTAAAACGCGACGCCGACGCCTGCCAGCGATTTGGAAGGAAATGCGCAGTCGCGCAGATTGGGGTTAATCATGGCATCGGCAGCGGGCAACGTTTCGCCCGGCAGGTGATGATCGGTCACTAGCACCTGAATGCCGCGCTGGTGCGCATGATCCACCCCGGCATGGGATGAAATACCGTTATCCACCGTCAGGATCAGCTCAGCACCCATTTTCTCCGCCTGCACCACCACTTCAGGGCTCAGACCGTAGCCATCTTCAAAACGGTTCGGCACCAGATAGGTCACCCGGCTACCGCCCATGCTGCGCAGCGCCAGCACGGTCAGCGCGGTACTGGTCGCGCCGTCGGCATCAAAGTCACCCACGACCACAATGCGCCGTTGTTCTGCCAGCGCCTGTTGCAGCAACACCACCGCGTCGTCAATGCCATCAAGCAGGCGATAGTCAAGCAGACCGCGCAGGCCGCGATCCAATTCCTGGCTCTCTGTTACGCCGCGCTGCGCATACAGCCGACGTAGTAACGGAGGAAGCGTTGCGGGAAGCCCACTGCCTTCCGCCAGCGGACGCCGGCGGAGTATGGTTTTTAATTCCACTGTATTTTCAATTCCACTGCGTGACTGATTGCACTGAACGCTTTCACTTTTCGTTCAATGGGCTGGCATCAATATGCCTGCGATTTATGCGCCAGATTTGGCCGCAGCCCGATGTGCGTTCAGCATGGCTAACATCCCTTTAGGTGCCTGATAACCCGGTACAACGGTGCCATCTTCCAACACGATCGCTGGCGTGCCTTGCACACCGAACTGAATGCCCAGCTCGTAATGGGCACCGATATCGGTTTTGCAGGTTGCCGGGGAGATAGCCTCACCGCGAGACGCAGCGTCATACGCCTTGTTACGGTTAGCGGTGCACCAGATAGACTGCATGTCTTTTTCCGTCGGCGAATTCAGCCCCTGACGCGGGAAGGCCAGATAACGAATGGTGATGCCCAGATCGTTGTAGTCTTTCATCTGCTCATGCAGTTTGTGACAGTAACCGCAGGTGATATCGGTGAAAACGGTAATCACATGTTTTTCCTGCGCCGCTTTGTAGACGATCATTTGATCCTGCAAGGCATCCAGTTTGCCCTTCAGAATCTGATTGGTCACGTTCACTGGAGCACCACCGCCCAGCGCGTAGAGCGGGCCTTGCAGCAGATGTTTGCCATCTTCAGTTACGTAGAGCACACCGCTTTCCGTCAGCACCGTTTTAAGGCCAGCAACGGGCGCAGGCTGGATATCAATTTTTTCAATGCCCAATTTGGTCAGTGTCTGTTTAATCGCCGCATCGTCGGCGAGTACTGCGCTACTCGTCGCCGCGAGCAGTAAAGAAAGCGCCATTAGCCCTTTTTTCATCGTATTCAGTCCCGTTCATGGTGTATTCCGCCTGTAAAGGGCGCGTTCAGCCATCTGGCCCTTATTTCGCCTGCAATGTCAGGCGCGCGGATGATGCTGTTGATGCAACTGCTTCAGCCGTTCAGTGGCAACGTGCGTGTATATTTGCGTTGTTGAAAGATCGCTATGCCCCAACAACATTTGTACGACACGCAAATCAGCCCCGTGGTTCAGCAAGTGCGTAGCGAATGCATGGCGTAAAACATGCGGTGAAAGCTTCTCACTGTCAATGGATGCCAGCACGGCATAGTGTTTGATACGGTGCCAAAAGGTTTGGCGCGTCATCTGCTGCGCCCGAGAGCTTGGAAACAGCACATCGAGCGTCTGCCCGTTCAGCAGCCAGGGCCTGCCGTGCTCAAGGTAACGCTCCAGCCAATAAATGGCTTCTTCTCCCAGCGGCACCAGCCGTTCTTTATTGCCTTTACCTATCACCCGCACTACCCCCTGGCGCAAACTGACATCCGCCATGGTCAGCCCCACCAGTTCCGAGACGCGCAGCCCCGTGGCATACAGCACCTCAAGCATGGCTTTATCGCGCAACTCAAGAGGCTCATCCACACAGGGCGCTTGCAGCAACGCACTCACCTGCGCTTCGCTGAGATCTTTGGGCAAGCGCTGCAGCAATTTAGGAGAAGAGAGTAGCGCACTGGGATCGTCACTGCGCCGTTTCTCCCGGTATAGATACTGAAAAAATCGGCGCATGGCACTCAATAAACGTGCTGAACTGGTCGCTTTGTATCCCCCCTCCACGCGTTCGGCAAGATAAGCGTGCAGATCCAGCGCCTGCACCTGCAATAAATCACTTTCACGATGCTCCAGCCAATCGGCAAGTGCGGTTAAATCTCGCCGATAGGAGGTCAGCGTATTGTCCGCCAGGTTACGCTCCAGCCACATAGCCTCAAGAAACTGTTCGATGTGTGCCCGATCCTGTGCTTGCATGCGCTTCCCCTCTCTTCACTGCGTGCAGGGTAAAACCCTGCCGTTATTATGCCCGAAGTGACGGTGAAAGGGGCAGTATCATCACCTGAATTCACGCCGACGATTTTTTATGCAAATTTATTTTATGCTGCATTGTTCGGCAGCTGCCGCTACAAAATAGGGGAAAGCATAACTTATCTCACAGGAAGTATTCACAATCGCGCAACTCACCAAAGCAGGCTCTGTGGCCGCTTTTGCGCTTTTTGGACTAGCATTGAAATGCTTTTTTTTCTGTGACTAGAATTACAGTTCTGTCGATAAAAAAAGATAATAGAGTCCTATGCAAGCCACCATCACGCCCACTCTCGATACAGAGGCGGACGCAGCCCCGGTTAACTCCCGCAGTAAGGTTGTTGTCGCTTCATTGATCGGAACCGCGATCGAATTTTTCAATTTTTATATCTATGCCACTGCTGCTGTGCTGATTTTCCCGCACATTTTCTTCCCGCAGGGCGATCCGACTGCCGCGACGCTACAATCGCTCGCGACCTTTGCTATTGCCTTTGTTGCGCGCCCGATCGGTTCTGCGCTGTTTGGCCACTTCGGCGAGCGTGGGTCGTAAGGTCACGTTGGTGGCTTCACTGCTCACCATGGGGATCTCTACCGTGCTGATCGGCCTGCTGCCGACCTATGACAGCATTGGTATTTTCGCACCGTTGCTGCTGGCATTGGCCCGTTTTGGTCAGGGCCTCGGTCTGGGCGGTGAATGGGGCGGGGCCGCGTTGCTGGCAACCGAAAATGCGCTAGCCCACAAGCGCGCGCTGTATGGCTCATTCCCGCAGTTAGGTGCCCCTATCGGCTTCTTCTTTGCCAACGGCACCTCCCTGCTGCTCTCCTGGATATTAAGCGAAGAGCAGTTCATGACCTGGGGGTAGCGCGTACCTTTCGTTGCCTCTGCGGTATTGGTATTGATCGGCCTGTATGTTCGTGTCTCTCTGCACGAAGCGCCAGTGTTTACCAAAGCTATCGAGGCAGGTAAAAAAGTCCGCATCCCGTTGGGAACGCTGCTGAGCAAACATCTGAAGGCGACCATTCTTGGCACCTTTATCATGCTTGCCACCTATACGCTGTTCTACATCATGACGGTCTACTCCATGACCTACGACACCTCGCCCATTCCTAAAGGGCTGGGTTTCTCCCGTAACAGCTTTCTGTGGATGCTGATGGTAGCGGTTATCGCCTTTGGTCTGCTGATTCCGGTTGCCGGGCTGCTGGCAGATGCCTATGGCCGCCGCAAGACCATGATCGTCGTCACCTGCGGCATGCTGGTGTTCGCGATGTTATTCCCGTCGCTGTTAGGCTCTGGCAGCCAACCGCTGGTGATGCTGTTTCTGGTGCTGGGTCTGGGCCTGATGGGGCTGACCTTTGGCCCGATGGGCGCATTGCTGCCAGGACTGTTCCCCACCGAAGTGCGTTATACCGGAGCCTCGTTCTCCTATAACGTCTCCTCGATTTTGGGGGCATCGGTTGCGCCTTACATCGCGGCCTGGCTGACAGCCAACTACGGTCTGTCCTATGTGGGTGTTTATCTGTTCGCCATGGCGTCCTTAACGCTTATCGCATTATTGCTGACCAAAGAAACGCGTCACCAAGCACTCGGCTAAGCATTACGGGCAAACGTGAATACGGGTGAAGGTTAATGGCCTTCGCCCGTTTTTTTCTCCCACGCTTTTTCTCACAGAACGCACTCCCCACATCCACGCTATGCCTCGCAGCAAGATTCAGTTAGGCTAATGGCAGGTTTGTTTAACACGCTGCAATTGCATATGAAAATTGGTTTGTTCTACGGCTCCAGCACCTGCTACACCGAGATGGCAGCGGAGAAGATTCGTGACATTTTGGGCGAATCACTGGTTGATCTGCATAACGTTAAAGATGTCGATCCGCTGAAGATGGAGGAGTATGAATTCCTGATTCTGGGTATCCCAACGTGGGATTTGGGTGAAATTCAGGAAAATTGGGAAGCCATCTGGGGGCAGTTGCCCTCATTGAATCTACAAGGAAAAATCATTGCACTGTATGGCATGGGCGACCAGCTCGGCTACGGCGAATGGTTCCTTGACGCTCTCGGTATGCTGCATCAGCAACTGGCCGTGAGCGGTGCAACCTTTATTGGCTACTGGCCCACCGAGGGCTATGAGTTCACGACCACCAAACCGCTCACGCAGGATGGGAAACACTTTGTCGGGCTGGCGCTTGATGAGGTAAATCAGTATGACGTGAGCGATGAGCGGTTGCAGCAGTGGTGCGAGCAGATCTTACAGGAAATGGCTGAGCAGTTGTAACATCCGGGGGATTTCCCGAGAGACATCAGCCGACATTGTGCTGCCGGCTGAACCTGAATTAGCGCACGTCCGAGTTTTCACTCGCCCACTCTTTGCTCTCCAGCAACAGCTGGCGCAAATGTCGCCATTCCTGCTTATCCATGTTGTCCGATGCCAGCCACAGCCGCTGTTGGCGTTTACCGTCGCTACGCCGCAGCGACAGCAGGATGCCATTTTTCAACATCCACGGACGGCGGATAATACGCCAGCGATGCTGCTGCCACTCAAGACTCGCTTCATCCTGCAACACGATTTCGCCGTGGCGCGCTTTGATATTACGCTGGCTGCGGATAAACCCGAAAACCACCAACGTCATCAGCGATAACCAAAGCACCGCATAGCCGTCCGGCCAGGGCGCCAGCAGAATCAATAACAGCAAGAGCCCGTGCACCAGCAAAGAAAATACCTGCATGCGCCAGGAGACGCGCAAATCACAGCGCCACAGGGCCACGATCTTTATTTCGCGTCTGGATAAGAGAGATCATGCGTTTAAGTTCCCCGTCTTCCGGTTCACCGTGGTTCATCAACCAGTTAAACAGATCAGGGTCATCGCACTGTAATAAACGCACAAAAGCACGTTTGTCATCATCGTTTAGCACATCATACTCGTGTTCAAAAAAGGGCATGATGGCGATATCTAACTCTCGCATTCCTCGGCGGCACGCCCAGTGAATTCGCGCCTTATTATCGATATCCATTGCTTTTCCTACTTTTTATCGACGCCAACGTGTAGTGTAACTCGGATGTCTAGATAAACACTCAACTAAATGTAACATTTGGACATATTTTAGCGCATATCCGCACTTCGCAGAAGGTTATCCATCACGCACGCGCAGTAACGCTTGTGAATATGCTAACTGAAAGTCATGTGATGCAATGGCACGAATAACTGCTTGCAAACCCCACAAGCTCTTTTACCATTAGGCCAAACGCAAACGTACCTTCGCGAGGATGGTTACATGGCAACCCCAATTCCCTCAGCACCACAAACGGTTAAATCACTTTCCATCACGGCTTCGGCCCAGCTTCCCGCTACGCTGATAGCGCTTAATGACTGGGCGCTGGTCACACTCACCGGTCCAGACACACGCACTTACCTGCAAGGCCAGGTGACTGCCGATGTTAACGCGTTAGCGCCCGATCAACATGTACTTTGCGGCCATTGTGATGCCAAGGGCAAAATGTGGAGCACCCTGCGCCTGTTTGCTCACAACGACGGCTTCGCCTATCTGGTGCGCCGTAATCTGCGCGATACGCAATTGAATGAGTTAAAAAAATACGCCGTCTTCGCCAAAACCACTATTGCCGCAGATGACAACCTCCAGCTTATCGGTGCCGCGGGCAGCAATATACGCGAACGTTTAGCCGAGGTCTTTTCCACTCTGCCGGACACCGAACATCCCGTTGTCAGTCACCCCTTCGGCACGCTGCTGCATTTTGCTCTCCCTGCTGAACGTTTCCTTCTGGTACTGAACGAAGAAGGTGCCGCTGCGCTGAGTGCAAAACTGGGTGACAGCGTGCAGTGGGCCGACAGCCAACAGTGGCTGGCGCTTGATATTGAATCCGCACTGCCGATTATTGACAACGTAAACAGCGCGCAGTTCATCCCGCAAGCAACGAATATACAGGCACTTAACGGTATCAGTTTTAATAAAGGCTGCTACACCGGGCAGGAGATGGTGGCGCGGGCAAAATTTCGCGGAGCCAACAAGCGGGCGCTCTATTGGCTGGCAGGCACCTCAGCGCGCGAGCCAGAAGCAGGAGAAGACCTGGAACTGAAAATGGGGGAAAACTGGCGTCGCACCGGTACAGTGTTAGCCGCCTGCCCGTTGAGCGACGGTACACTTTGGATGCAAGCTGTACTGAATAACGATCTGGAAGCGGATAGCGTATTGCGCGTACGCGATGCAGCGGAAAGTCAGCTTAGTCTGCAACCGCTGCCTTATTCATTGTCTGAATAATTACTGGCAAGGATCGTCGCTGAGCGCCGTTTCTGTTTCACCAAGAAACGGCGCCAGGTTGATATTTAGGGGCTAAACGTAAAGGTAGATCGCCAGAAAATGGCACAGGCCACCACTTCTACCGCTATCCCTGCCATCTGCGCCGATGCTGGGTTAGTGCCGTGTGCAGAGCTTGGAATCAGGCACAACGTGCGCTGAGCATCACCTCGGCTTTCATGGTAGCGGCGAATGGCCAGCAAACCAGCGTACTCGCCTTGCGCGCCTGAATTAGGCTGCATGCACACAGCGTCATAGCCAGTAAGCTGAACCAACCAGCCGGAAAGCTGTTCGATCATCGTACGATAACCCTGCGCTTGTTCCGGCGGACAGAATGGATGCAGTTCAGCAAACTCTGGCCAGGTGATCGGCAACATTTCCGCCGCAGCATTCAGCTTCATGGTGCAGGAGCCCAGCGGGATCATGGCACGGTTCAGCGCCAGATCTTTGTGTGCCAAGCGATGCAGATAACGCATCATCTCGGTTTCACTGTGATAACGGTTGAATACCGGGTGAGTCAAAATGGCATCCGTGCGCAACAGCGCAGAAGGAATAGAAGATGAACCGCCACTGAGCGCTGCATCCAGCGCATCGATAGACAGGCCATGCCCTTCTCCCAGCAGCACGTCAAACAACGCCTGAACATCCTCGCGGGTGGTGGTTTCATCCAGTGTGATACCGACCCCATGATAGAGATCGGTACGCAGGTTGATCCCGGCATTCAGCGCATGGGCGATGATGGCATTCTTGTCTTCCACCTCAACCGCCAGCGTATCAAACCAGGTGGTGTGCCACAGACTCAACCCCCCTTTCTGCAAACCCGCTGCCAGAATATCGGTCAAGCGATGAATGCGTTCCGCGATACGTTTAAGCCCCTGCGGCCTGTGATAGACGGCATAGAAACCGGCAATGTTTGCCAGCAGCACCTGAGAGGTACAGATGTTGGAGTTGGCTTTTTCGCGACGGATGTGTTGCTCACGCGTCTGCATCGCCATACGCAGCGCGGTGTTACCCACAGCATCACGTGAGACACCGATAATACGCCCCGGCATGGCACGTTTATATTCATCTTTACAGGCGAAGAAGGCCGCATGCGGACCGCCGTAGCCCATCGGAACACCAAAACGCTGGGCGGAGCCAAACACAATATCGGCCCCCTGCTTACCCGGCGCGGCCAGCAGCACCAGTGCCATGATATCGGCAGCAACGCTGACGATTACCTTACGTGCATTCAGTTGTGCAATCAGCTCGCGATAATCATGCGCTTCGCCATAGGTATTCACCTGCTGCAACAGCACGCCAAACACGCCTTCCGTTTCCAGTGCTGCGGCAGCATCGCCGACCACGACTTCAAAACCAAAGGTCTCGGCACGGGCGCGCACCACATCCAGCGTTTGCGGATGCACATGCTCCGCCACGAAGAAGCGGTTAGCCTGTTTCAGCTTACTGACACGCTTGGTCATCGCCATCGCATCCGCCGCCTCTGTGGCTTCATCAAGCAGAGAGGCAGAGGCCAGTTCCAGTCCGGTCAAATCCTGCGTCATCTGCTGGAAATTCAGCAAGGCTTCCAAACGCCCTTGCGACACTTCAGGCTGATAAGGGGTATATGCGGTGTACCAGCCGGGATTTTCCAGCAGATTACGCAAGATCACCGGTGGCATATGCACAGCGGTGTACCCCATACCGATATAGCTCTTGTAGCGCTGATTGCGACTGGCAATAGACTTGAGTTCCGCCAACGCCTGATGCTCGGGCAGCGCCTCTCCCACCACTGGTGGGTTGGGCAACTGGATATCTGCCGGCACGATCTGCCGAATCAACGCCGACAATGAATCCGCGCCGAGCGTTTCAAGCATGTAAGCCTGCTGCGCGGGCATAGGGCCGATGTGACGCTCAACAAAAGCGGCGTCATGTTCGAGTTGGCTGAGAGTCTGGGTCATTAGGGGTATTTCCTGCATCAAGCGATTGTTTATAGCAAGTGAACGTTCATGGCAAACAACAAGCGCGAACGCGGTAGGCTGCGCTCAGCGTCTTACATTCTGAAAAATCGATTTGCCCCGTGATGTGCGGTGAAACCGTCACGGGGCGAGAAGGTTATTCGTCTTCTTCCAACAGCGCCTGATAAGCCGTTGCATCCAGCAATTCGCTCAATTCACTTTCATCAGACGCTTTGATGCTAAACAGCCAACCGTCGGCGTAGGGAGCGCTGTTGACCAGCTCCGGTTGTCCTTCCAGCGCATCGTTCACCGTCACGATCTCACCGCTCAACGGCGCATAGATATCTGAGGCCGCCTTGACCGACTCAGCGACGGCGCATCGCAACCTGTGTGCCAACGTCAGGCAAATCGACGAAAACCATGTCCCCCAACAACTCTTGGGCATGTTCGGTAATACCGACACGGTAGATACCCTCACCTTCGGCCTGAACCCACTCATGGGATGAGGTGTATTTCAACTCGGTTGGGATTGTGCTGCTCATTGCCCTGCTCTCCTTCAAAATGGCTTCATCGTATTACATTGCGCGCTATCGCGCTAACGTTAATCAATAGATAATCATGGTCAGATCGGGCACGGCGTCAAACCAGCGCCTTGCCGCCGCGCATAAATACCGGTTTGGTGACCTCTACGGGCACTTCGCGCTAGCGGATTTGCACCAGCGCCGTTTCACTAATGCCTTGTGGCACACGGGCCAACGCAATGCTGAAGCCCGGCGTCGGAGAAAAGGTACCGCTGGTTATCATGCCTTCCTGTACGGTGCCATTAGCATCGGTAAAGCATACTGGCATTTCATGGCGCAGCACCCCTTTTTCGCGCAGCACCAGCCCGACCAACTGCTCAGTGCCTTCGCTACGCTGGCGTGTCAGCGCTTCCCGGCCAATAAAATCACGCGCCTCCGGTTGCCAGGCGATGGTCCAACCCATATTGGCGGCCAGCGGCAAAATGCCTTCGTCCATGTCCTGACCATAAAGATTCATGCCCGCTTCAAGGCGCAACGTATCACGTACACCGAGGCCGCACGGCTGTACACCGGCCGCCAGCAGTTGTTGCCAGAACGACACCGCCTGCTCCGCTGGTAGGGCGATTTCATAGCCTGACTCACCGGTATACCCGGTGGTAGCAATAAAATAGTCGCCGGTTTGTACGCCGAAAAAGGGTTTTATTCCCGCCGTTGCCGCGCGTTGTTCTGCACTCAGTAACGCCTGCACTTTCTCCTGGGCCAACGGCCCTTGCACGGCAATTAACGCCAGTTCGTCGCGCTCACGCCACTCCACGTTGAACACCTTGGCATGCTCGGCGATCCAGGCCAGATCTTTCTCCCGCGTGGCGGAGTTCACCACCAGCCGGAAATGCGTTTCGGTAAGAAAATAGACGATGAGATCGTCAATGACGCCCCCCGAGGCATTTAACATCCCGGTATAAAGCGCCTTGTCCGGTTGCGTGAGTTTGGCAACGTCATTCGCCAGCAGATAACGCAGGAATTCGCGCACGCGTGGACCGTCTAAATCCACAATAGTCATGTGCGACACATCGAACATGCCCGCATAACGTCTAACGCTGTGATGTTCATCCAACTGTGAGCCGTAGTGCAGCGGCATCATCCAGCCGTGAAAGTCGACCATCTTCGCGCCATCGGCCAGATGTTGCTGATACAACGGAGTTTGCTGTGTCATTTTTTCTCCCGAACCTCTCTTTGCGAACGGCGCAAAATACGCCACGCAAACGCTTTCTTTGCGTTGAACTTACCACCTCTGCCACAGGGCCTACCACACCCTCTGTCATAAGTTAAACTATATATCAGCAGTGAATGGCAAAAAGAGTGCCAGAGCACAAGACAACGAAATTCGCCAGAATAAAATCATTAAATAGAACAAAACACCAATTAGATAAGTTTAAAACAAAAATAATGGCATAAATATTCACATCATTAGAGGATGATCAACCCGCAAACATTTACAATGGATTAGTTTTTATAATGCAAAAAACTGGCTGAAATTAGATTATTTCAACCAAACACCACGATTATGCCGTGCCATCAAAAGCGCTAAAGATGACGACGATCACACTCACCTTGCGCTCACTGCCACCGCGTCACAGCAGATGGCAGCGAGAGGAAGGCAAATCTCCTTTCACATATCCATACTGATTAAATGGGTAATATCCATTTATCAGCGATCCATCACAGTCTTTCCGTTATCGATGGCATAGAAGCTAACGCTATGACGGTTAACTTTTCGCGCCTTAAGGGCGTTTCCCTCCCCGATCGCTTGCGCCACCCGACCACGTTCAGCATCCATTTAAAATCAAAATGTTATGGAGATTACGACGATGACCCAAAGAATGATCCTTAACGAAACCTCGTATTTTGGTGCGGGGGCGATTAACCATATCGTAGAAGAGATAACCCGGCGTGGTTTCCACAAAGCGTTGGTGGTCACCGACAAAGACCTGGTGAAATATGGCGTAGTGGGCAAAGTCACTGCGCTGCTCGATCAGGCGGGCCTACCCTATGCGGTTTACGATGAAGTGATTCCCAACCCCACCATCCGCGTAGTTACCGCAGGCATTGAGCGCTACAAGGCCGCACAAGCCGATTATCTGATTGCCATTGGCGGCGGTTCACCGCAGGACACCTGCAAAGCGATTGGTATCATCATCAACAACCCGGAATACGCAGATGTGCGCAGTCTGGAGGGCGTTGCGCCCACGCGCCTCCCCAGCGTACCGATCTTCTCGATCCCCACCACCGCAGGCACCGCCGCTGAGGTCACAATTAATTACGTGATCACCGATGAAGAAAAACGGCGCAAGTTCGTCTGCGTCGATCCGCATGATATTCCTATCGTCTCTTTTATCGATGCCAACATGATGGCCAGTATGCCAGCCTCACTGAAGGCGGCAACGGGTCTGGATGCCCTGACGCACGCGATTGAAGGCTTCACCACCAAAGGCGCGTGGGAGCTGACCGACATGCTGCATCTGAAGGCCATCGAGATCATCAGCCGTTCGCTGCGCGATTCGGTCGCGGGCCATGCCGCAGGTGTGGAGGCCATGGCGCTGGGGCAGTACGTCGCCGGAATGGGTTTCTACAACGTGGGATTAGGATTGGTGCACGGTATGGCACACCCGCTGGGCGCTTTCTATGACACCCCACACGGCGTGGCAAACGCGATCCTACTGCCTTATATCATGGCGTTCAATGCCGACTATACCAGCGACAAGTTCCGCCAAATCGCCGTAGCAATGGGTGTCGCTGGCTCACAACAGATACCGATCGCACAAGCGCGAGAAGCGGCCATCGCCGCGGTAAAACAGCTTTCTCAGGATGTCGATATTCCGGCACGTCTACGCCAGGTGGGCATGAAGGAAGAGGACATTCCGGCGTTGGCACAGGCTGCCTTCGACGACGTTTGCACCGGCGGCAACCCGCGCGATGTGACGCTGGAGCAAATTAAGGCGCTGTACCAGTCAATCTACTGATTCCCCTTCCTCGTATTTTCTCTCACTATCCTACCACCCCGGCTGCGTTTGCCGGGGTTTACGCCTGCACGTAAATGATATAAATTCACATATGATAGTAGTTATCATTATCAGTATAGAGGGGCGAACCATGATTGCCGCCATGATTACTGCCTGCGGGTTATGGAGTGCCAGCTGGTGTCTGGGTAAACGTCTGAGCAGCGCCTGGGGTATTCTGCTGCCTGCCGCGCTGATGCCGTTGCTCGCTCTGCTCGATCTTCAACTCAACAGTTGGAAGCTGATTGTGGCGATTGCGCTGCTGGTGACCGCGGTGATGCTGTTCCATCCTCGCTTGCGCCATTACTTGCTACTGCCTTCCTGTGTCGCACTGGCGGGCGGATTAAGCGCGTTGGTAGTGGCTTTCCAAACGACGTGGCCGTAGCGGGCGATGCGTCGCGCAGTACTAAGGAAAATTTTTGATAAATGCAAGGGAATAAAAAAAGAAGGGGAAATCATTAAGAAATGGTGCGAAGAGAGGGACTTGAACCCTCACGTCCGAAGGACACTAACACCTGAAGCTAGCGCGTCTACCAATTCCGCCACCTTCGCATACATTCACGAACATCTGAATCTGGGGTGGCTAATGGGACTCGAACCCACGACAACTGGAATCACAATCCAGGGCTCTACCAACTGAGCTATAGCCACCAATGTACTGCATAGCGATGTATTAGATACATCTACAACTAACGATAAAACCGGTACTTCCCTTACGGTGAATCGTACCACCGCAGCTCTCGCGCACAAAATTGAATGGCGCGCCCGGCAGGATTCGAACCTGAGACCTCTGCCTCCGGAGGGCAGCGCTCTATCCAGCTGAGCTACGGGCGCGTAGCGCCGTTGCGGGTGGGGATAGTACGGATTTAATCTCTGCCTGTCTAGTGCTTTTTTTTATCGAAATGATGCGTTTGCTTATGCTTTGCGCATTTCATGCCGAAAACACACAGTCAGCAACTCTCCCCACCCGTTAATCAGGCTTCCGGTACCGTCAATGCCTGTTTTACGCCCTTCCAGCACAGCGTAAATCACGCTAACGACGGCGAGAAACGCTACCCCAACCAATAAAGACATACGCGTGTCTTCATTAATGTACATCCCTACCAGGACACACAGCAGGAAAGCCATGGTCAGATAGTTCACCCACGGAAACAGCACGGATTTGAACGGATGGCCCGCCAATTGAGCCTGATGCTGCTGGCGAAAACGTATCTGGCTTATCAGCACAACAAACCATGGCACCATACCTGGCAGCACGCTGGCGCTGTAGATATAGACAAACACTTTTTCCGGATTAGGAATAATGTAGTTTAACGCCGACCCTAACAACAGACAAAGAATAGACACGGTGACGCCCGCGGCCGGTACACCTCTGGCAGTCACTTTACCAATCCAGGCAGGTAGCTGACGGTTATTTGCCAGTGAGTAAAGCATACGGCCACAGCTGTACATACCGCTGTTACAGCCAGAGAGCGCGGCAGTCAGTACCACAAAGTTGATAATCCCGGCAGCGGCAGTAATCCCGATTTTGGCAAAGGTCAGCACAAACGGGCTGCCCGAAGTGCCAATTTCATTCCACGGGAAAATGGTGACGATGATAAAAATGGCACCCACATAGAAAATCAGGATACGCCACAGGATGTTATTAATCGCACGCTTGAGGGTAATCTTGGGGTTCTTGGCTTCACCGGCAGTGATCCCAACCAGCTCGACGCCCTGATAAGACGCAACCACCAAACACAGCGCAAACAGCAGCCCTTTCCAGCCGCCCGCAAGAAAGCCGCCGTGGGCCGTCAGGTTGGCGAAACCGGTAGATTGACCGTGATTACCGATACCAAAAAAGATGATGCCCACACCCACCACGATCATCACAATGATGGTGGTGATTTTGATCATGGCGAACCAGAATTCAATTTCACCGTAAAGACGCACGGCGGCCAAATTGGCCAGCGCCACCAGCGCTACGCACGCAATAGCGGGGATCCACTGCGGTAATTCCGGGAACCAGTACTGCACGTAAACACCGATAGCAGTGATTTCCGAAATCCCGACCGCCATCCACATAAACCAGTAGCCCCAGGCGGTGAGATAACCAAAGAACGGGCTCATGTATTTATGCGCATACACGGCAAAGGAGCCGGTGACCGGTTCCATATAGAGCATTTCGCCCATCGAGCGCATGATAAAGAAAACAAATATACCCGCGACAATATAAGCCAGCAGCACAGACGGCCCGGCCCACTTCAATGCGCTCGCCGCTCCCATAAACAACCCGACGCCAATCGTTCCACCCAGCGCGATCAGCTCAATATGCCGAGCCTCAAGCCCACGGTGGAGCTTGCCTTGCGATTCCTCGTTAGCCATAGATCCTCTGTCTTAAATGTTGTGTTTTCCTCCCGGTTTCATACCGGGTTTTATCGTGCCCATCCCGCTTTCGAGCGGGTTCGCACATTTTAGGCAGCATATCCTTCTGCATTTTTGTCTGATTAGCAAATAGTCATTTAAAATCAAATGAGAATAACAATTTTATTTTAAGAGCCAATCGTCATAACAAATACCGATGGCTGCGCAGAGAGGGAACGTCGTTACAAACGTCCACTAAAGTAATAGGCGAGGAATTTTAACAGTTTAATTTGACGGGTAATGCGGCTGGGCTGGCTCAGCAACCGGTAGAGCCACTCCAATCCCAGGCGCTGCCAGACCAGAGGTGCGCGTTTCACGTGCCCGGTGAAAACATCATAGGTGCCCCCCACCCCCATATAGAGTTCCTGTGGATGGCGGCGGCAGTCACGCATCAGGATCTCCTGGCGTGGGGATCCCATCGCGACAGTCACAATGCGTGCTCCACTGGCACGCACACGCTCAAACACCGAGTCGCGCTGCTCTGCCGGGAAATAGCCATCCTGACTGCCGACGATATTCACCTGCCACTGCTTACGCAATTTCTCTTCCGTCTGGCGCAGTATCGCCGGTTTTCCGCCCAGCAGAAACACCGGGGTGCCTTCAGCACCGGCCTTTTGCATCAATGCTTCCCACAGGTCGGCCCCGGCGACACGCGTGACCTCCGCCTGCGGGTATTTACGTTTGATGGCGCACACAATACTGATGCCGTCGGCATACTTGTATTCAGCCTCGGCAATCAAATCCCACAGCGGCTTATCCTGCTCAGCATTAATCACGACTAACGTGCCGGTTTTTACCTCTCCCTCGGCAAAAAGAAACGCCAGACAGGTTGCTTGATCCGCAAACCCGTGCAACGGAATATTGCGAATGCGATAGAGAGGGACGGGAGCATGATTTTTCATGGAGGTTCCTTACGGCGTATCCGAAGTATGTGGCGTCAGGGCCACAGGCACGGTGTGGGACGGTGCCCAGCGCTGGCGAATCAAGCCCACGTTTTCAAACAACCAGTAAAGCAGCTTCGCCACCAGCACACATAGCCCAAACACCAAGGCAAAAAACACCACGCGCGACACAAAAGCGTCGCCGCCTTCGCGCACCAACACAATCAGGTTAAACACGGCGCCAAAGCAGAAACTTTGCAGCACTGCCGCACTGTAGCGGTTCTGACTGCGCCGCCCCAATTCATACAACGCATCAAACCACTTGACGATAACACCCACCGCAATGGCACCGAGTGGGATAAACAGCACCCCCCATCACCACCAGCGATCCCAGCAGCGTCGGCGAAATCGCCAGCCCAGAGTGATTATTCAGAACTTCCCAGGTGAAGTAGTTGGCGCTGTTAAGCACCAGATTCGGGCGCACGGGCCAGGCCGGAAGCGTCACCTCGCCCGCGGCAATCGGCAGACACAAATCCACTTCGCTCTCTGCCAGTTGGAAGCCTCTGGCCGAGAGCGCATCGATCTGCGCCAGATCGCTGGAAGCGACCTTGGCCTGCACCACGGCATACGCCGTCAACGCCGCAGGCGTTAACGCAGGCGCATCATCACTGAACAACAAGCGCGCGCTGGGGAGGGCGAAAAACTCACTTTCCCACGGTAACGGCATCACATGCGCATAAATCGTGGATGTTATCGCCTCTCCTGTTGTTGCTGTAAACGTCGATGTAGCTGTAAGCGCCGATGTTGCTGACACGCTCAGGTGGCCAGCGCCAACTATGCGTCCAGTCCTAACCGCTCTCCGGTGTAGGAGCCATCCTGCACGCTGCGCCACCAGGCTTCGTTGTTCAGATACCACAGCACCGTTTTACGCATACCCGTTTCGAAGGTTTCCTGCGGTTTCCAATCCAGCTCGCGCGCCATTTTGCTGGCATCGATGGCGTAGCGCATGTCATGACCGGGTCGGTCGGTCACATAGGTAATGAGATCGCGATAGTGAGCCACACCTGCCGGTTTTTGCGGCGCCAGTTCCTCCAGCAGATCGCACAGGGTATGCACCACGTCGAGATTTTTGCGCTCGTTATGGCCGCCGATATTGTAGGTTTCCCCGACGTCTCCCGCCGTCACCACACGGTAAAGCGCACGGGCATGATCCTCGACAAACAGCCAGTTGCGGATCTGCGCACCGTTGCCATACACTGGCAGCGGTTTACCGGATAACGCGTTGAGGATCATCAGCGGAATCAATTTTTCCGGGAAATGGTAAGGACCGTAGTTATTGGAGCTGTTGGTGATAATCGTCGGCAGCCCATAGGTACGCATCCAGGCGCGTACCAGATGATCGCTGGAGGCTTTGGATGCGGAATAGGGACTGCTGGGCGCATAAGGCGTGGTTTCGGTAAAGAGATCGTCCGTACCGTGCAGATCGCCAAACACTTCATCGGTAGAGATATGGTGGAAACGGAAGGCGGCTTTTTTCTCATCATCCAGCGCGCTCCAGTAGTGGCGCGCCGTTTCCAGCATCTGGTAAGTGCCGACGATATTGGTTTCAATAAACGCCGCCGGACCATCAATAGAGCGGTCAACGTGGCTTTCCGCCGCCAGATGCATCACCAAATCCGGTTGATAAGCGGCAAATACCCGATCCAACGCCGGACGATCGCAGATATCGACCTGCTCGAACGCGAAGCGATCGCTGGCCGCTACGGGTGCCAATGACGCCAGATTACCGGCATAAGTCAGCTTATCGACCACCACCACGCTGTCTTGCGTTTCCGCTACCAGATAGCGCACCAGCGCCGATCCAATAAATCCTGCCCCGCCTGTCACCAAAATACGTTTCAACGCCATACTCCTTTCGTGTCTACAATCCACTGTTGTTTTATCTTTTCAGGTTCTATCGCGCGGAATGCCCGATGGTCGACCAGCATCACCACCACATCGGCATCACGCAACGCCGCTGACAGTTCCGTCAGCGTCACCAATCCAGCCAAACGCGGCGGCAACGCGGCCACATTCGGTTCCACAGCTAGCGTCGTGCCGCTATGCCACTGCGCAATCATCTCGGTAATCTCGACCGCCGGGCTTTCGCGCAAATCGTCAATATCCGGTTTAAACGCCAGCCCAAAGCAGGCGATAGTCACGTCACTGGCACGCTTGCCACTCTGCGCCAGACAATCCACCACTGCCATTTTGACACGATCGACCACCCACAGCGGTTTACCGTCGTTCACCAATCGCGCCGTGTGTATCAACCGTGCCTGTTGCAGGTTTTGCGCCACGATAAACCACGGATCTACTGCGATGCAATGGCCGCCGACGCCCGGGCCAGGCTGAAGGATATTCACGCGCGGATGACGATTCGCCAGTCGAATCAGCTCCCACACATTGATACCTTGTTCGGCACAAATCAGCGACAATTCGTTGGCAAAGACGATATTCACATCGCGAAAGCTGTTTTCCGTCAGTTTACACATCTCGGCCGTGCGTGCGTCGGTCTCTACGCACTCGCCTTCAAGAAAAATCTTGTACAATGCGCTGGCGTGCACGGCACATGCTGGCGTCATGTCACCAATCACCCTGTCGTTTTTCATCAGTTCCACGACGACCTGACCGGGCAGCACCCGCTCCGGGCAGTAAGCAATATGAATATCGGCATCGTCTCCCGCCTGCTGCGGGAAGGTCAGATCGGGCCGGGCTTCGGCCAGCCATGCCGCCATCTGCTCCGTCGCTCCCACGGGACAGGTAGACTCAAGCACCACCAACGCCCCGGGTTGCAACACTGGCGCCACTGAGGCCGCCGCCTGAACATAACTTAAATCAGGCTCGTGCCCCCCTTTAAACGGCGTAGGCACGGCAATCAAAAAGGCATCGGCTGCCTCGGGTTTGTGCGTTGCTGTTAAATAGCCGTTTTCCACGGCAGCCTTGACCATAACCCCCAGATCGGGCTCGACAATATGAATCTCACCGCGATTAATGGTTTCCACCGCATGGCGGCTAATATCCACTCCAATCACCCGCTTTTTACGTGAGGCAAAAGCAGCTGCGGTCGGCAGACCGATATAGCCCAGCCCAATTACCACTATCGTATTGATTTTAATTATATTAATCATTATCGTGTTACCAAGGAGTTCTTCAGCGCGGCAATAATACGCTGACACGCGGTGCCGTCACCGAACGGATTATGCGCCCTGCTCATTGCCTGATACGCCGCGTTATCGGTTAGCAGTTGCGATACCGCATCCAGAATCGTTGTAACTTCTGTGCCAACCAGTCGCACCGTTCCTGCTTCTACGGCTTCTGGCCGCTCTGTGGTCTCGCGCATCGCCAGCGCCGGCACCCCCATGAGGGCGCTTCTTCCTGAATGCCGCCAGAATCGGTCAAAATCAGGTATGACCGGTTCATCAAATAGACAAACGGCAAATACTCTTTCAGCGGGATCAGAACCACGTTATCAATGCCGTTCAAAATGCGATTCACCGGTTCGCGCACATTCGGGTTCAAATGCACGGGATACAGGATACGGGATACAGGATTTGCGCCTCCGGGTGGCGACGAGCAATGCTCGCCAGCGCAGTGCAAATACGCTCGAAACCATCACCAAAGTTTTCACGACGATGCCCTGTAACCAGAATCAGTTTTTTACTCGCATCCAGAAAACCGTAGTGGGTATCCAGGGACTGACGCAATGTTTCATCGCCAAGAATACGATCGCGCACCCAGAACAGCGCATCGATAACCGTATTTCCTGTCACCACGATCTGCCGATCGCCGAGATTTTCCCGCAACAGATTATCGCGCGCGCTCGGTTGGCGCAAAGTGGTACGTCGCCAAATGACCGGTCAGCTTTCGATTCGCCTCTTCCGGCCAGGGGGAGTAGAGATTGCCGGTGCGCAACCCGGCTTCCACATGGGCGACAGAAATACGCTGATACAGCGCCGCCAGGCTGGCAGCCAGCGTGGTGGTGGTATCACCATGCACCAGCACCAGATCGGGTTTGAACGCGGTCAATACCGGCTGCAACCCTTCAAGGATGCGGCAGGTAATCTCGCTCAACCCTTGGCCCGGTTGCATAATGTTCAAATCATAATCCGGCGTAATAGCAAATAAACGCAGCACCTGATCCAGCATCTCCCGGTGCTGGGCTGTTACGCATATTTTCGATTCAAAGGCTTCATCCTGAGCCAGGGCATAAACCAGAGGGGCCATTTTGATGGCTTCTGGCCGGGTGCCGAAAATAGTCAACACTTTCACAATGAATCTCTTTCATCAGGTTAGGGGCAGCCCTTTCAGGCGGCGCAAACAGTCAATCCACCAGCCGCCGCTACTTACGGCGAACCAATGCAATACCCGCCCTGGTTAATGCACCGATGACGCCCCACATCACCATCAAGAACAGGCGGCGCGGGCTATCTCGCTTCACCGGTTCCTCCGGTGTGCGCAGATAACAGTAGGTCAGCAATGCAGCATCGAGCATTGGCTCAACGCTTAATGTCGCCAACATTGCGCGGTTTTGGTCATAATCGATGTCATAGCGAGGGCCGCTGGCCTGCAAAGACTCCAATTGCGTCTGCAACATCGGGCGTCCCAGCAGGAAAATTCCGATGGAGGCAATTCTTCGGCAGGGGTATCAGTCTGGCTGCGGCTAATGCCCTGCTGTTGCGCAATCTTCAACGCCATTTTCACGCTATTCAGGTCACGATCGAAAATTGCCTGTGCGACCGCTTCCTGACGCTGGATCTGCGACTGCAAAAAGACCTTACGTGCTGCCCAGGCACCTTTAAGCTCATCGTTAAGATGTTGCGCTGCGCGCTGGCTGGCAAACTCGATATATTGGCGCAGTAGCCGATTGGCTGCGGCAGGGTTGTCTGCCGTCAGGCGCACGATGTCAAAGGTCTTTTTGCCGTCGTCACGCGGGGTAAACTGGATATCGGCAATCAGCTCGTCCAGCAAGGCCGCATCCGCCTTGGCATCACCTTCCTGATACGATTTATAGTAGTCGCTCTGTAGCCAGAAATCGCGCCGAGTGTCATACGCGGCAACCTTCGTCATAGACCTTGGCTGACACCGACAGAGGCTCAGACGGCAGCGACGCAAAGGCCTTGGCATCCAGATTGCGCAAGAACTGCTGCTGCGGATAATAGCCTCCCAGCAACGTAACGCCGGGCCGGTCAGTCATGCCGTGGCGCTCCACTCCTGGCGCGCAAGATAGGAGTACCCGAGCGCCATCAGCGCGAAAGCCAGCGCCACGCCGGCAATCCAGAATTTTCCCCGCCACAACGCACAGCACAGGCCACGAATGTCCAGTTCATTCTCGATACTAGCATGCCCATTACGCACGTTGTCATGGGTTTCGCCAGATTTTCCGTTAGAAGAGTTTTCGTGTTTCATTACTTCCCCAAAGTGATGTGGTTTCAAGTTGAGTGTCGATGATCGTCGCGGTGGCGCGTCCGGCGTTTCATACGTTTCAGAAAGCGCGCCACGCGCCAGGCTCGCTTCAGGCAGTAGTCACAAAGCCCGAAGGCCAGTAAAAACAGTGCCAACATGACCCATTCCGGAATGAAAGAGAAGTATTCTCCCGCCATGCCAATGCCCGCCAACAACACCGCTGCCATCGTGATCAGCACAAAAGCCTGATGCGGCGTAAAACCGGCACGCATCAGTAAGTGATGGATATGTTGACGATCCGGCGCAAAGGGCTCATGCCCCTGCGTAGACGGCGGTACATGATGGCAACCATGTCCATCAGCGGAATGGCGATCAGCCACAGCGCCGTTACCGGGTTAATGGGATGGTATTTACCCCGCGTTGATTGCATCAGAATCCAGATGGCGGTGAACCCTATCATGGTACTGCCTGCATCGCCCATGAACACTTTATAGCAGCGACCAAAGAAACCGAGATTTAACAAGATATACGGCAGCGTGGCCGCGATCATGGCAAAGCACCACAGTGCCAGATTATGGTGGCCGTAACCGTAAAGCAGGATGCCCATCGCGCCAAATGAAACCCCGGAAAGGCCACCCAGCAGGCCGTCGATGCCATCGACCATGTTAAATCGCGTTGATAGCCGCCCACACGGCAAACAGCGTCACCAGATAACCAAAAGGCCCTAGCACCATATCCCACGGGCCAAACAACTCCCCAAGGTTACGCAATGAAAGATGGGCAAAGAACATCATGGCAACAGCGACCAACGCCTGCACCAGCGCACGCACTTTAACACTGATATCAAAGCGATCGTCCAATGCGCCAACAAACACCAAAATACCCGCACACAGCAGGTAAAAGTGGAAATGGGGGATGTAGAAGTCTGTCACCAGAAAGGTAAAGCACAAGCCAGCATAGACGGAAATGCCACCTACCAACGGAATCAATCCCTGGTGACGTTTACGCTGGTTGAGGCGATCGACAAGACCCAGCGGCCCCGCCACGCGATGGGCAAGGAGTAGAAAAGCCAAAGAAAACAGGAAAATCAATAATAACTCTAGACGCATAGCGAGTAAGTTTACCGTTTATGGCTACAAGCCGCCGCAGGCTGTCACAGCGACAGAATCGTTCGCCATAACAGGGCGTTCACCACAACATCATTATGCGGCCGACGTTATCGCACAGGCATGCATAAAGCAGGCACTTGCGGCGGGGTTATGATGACGCCATCAAATCAGTGCGTACCATAACGGAAAGCATGGCGCCGGGACATCCTAGAATACTCTGGAAAAAGGCTACGTAGTGTAAAGGTCGGTAAGTTCCTAAAAAAAACGCCACGACCCGCGTGGCGTTTTCCCCGAGAGCCTGTCTGGCTTATGAACGCTTCATCATGTCGAAGAATTCATCGTTGGTTTTGGTCATCGCCAACTTGTTGATGAGGAACTCCATCGCATCGATCTCGCCCATCGGGTGAATGATCTTGCGCAGAATCCACATCTTTTGCAGTTCTTCAGAAGTGGTGAGTAGCTCTTCTTTACGCGTACCGGAACGGTTGTAGTCGATAGCAGGGAAGACGCGCTTCTCAGCGACTTTACGTGACAGGTGCAGTTCCATGTTGCCTGTACCTTTGAACTCTTCGTAAATCACTTCATCCATCTTGGAACCGGTATCGATAAGCGCCGTTGCGATGATGGTCAGGCTACCGCCCTCTTCCACATTACGCGCAGCACCAAAGAAGCGTTTCGGACGGTGCAGGGCGTTGGCATCCACACCACCCGTCAACACCTTGCCGGAAGCCGGTACCACGGTGTTGTAGGCTCGCGCCAGACGGGTAATGGAGTCCAGCAGGATGATAACGTCTTTTTTGTGCTCGACCAGGCGCTTGGCCTTTTCAATCACCATTTCAGCAACCTGAACGTGGCGTGAGGCGGGTTCGTCAAAGGTAGACGCGACCACTTCCCCTTTCACCAGACGTTGCATCTCGGTCACTTCTTCCGGACGTTCGTCGATAAGCAGCACCATCAGCACGCAGTCAGGGTGATTGTACGCGATGCTCTGCGCAATGTTTTGCAGCAGCGTGGTTTTACCGGCTTTCGGCGGTGCCACAATCAGACCACGTTGACCACGGCCAATCGGAGAAGCCAAATCCAGCACGCGCGCCGTCAAATCTTCCGTAGAACCGTTACCGCGTTCCATGCGCAGACGCGAATTGGCATGCAGCGGAGTGAGGTTTTCGAACAAGATCTTGTTGCGGGCGTTTTCAGGTTTGTCGTAGTTGACTTCGTTGACTTTCAACAAGGCAAAATAACGTTCCCCTTCTTTGGGAGGACGAATCTTGCCTGAAATGGTGTCACCAGTACGAAGGTTAAAACGGCGGATTTGGCTGGGAGAAACGTAGATATCATCGGGACCGGCGAGGTAGGAACTGTCTGCGGAGCGGAGGAAACCAAAACCATCCTGCAAGATTTCCAGCACGCCATCGCCGAAAATATCTTCGCCACTTTTTGCGTGCTGCTTCAAAATGGCGAAAATAATATCCTGCTTGCGCATACGAGCCAGGTTTTCCAGCCCCATGTTTTCGCCAAGAGTAATTAACTCAGAAACTGGCGTATTCTTTAATTCGGTAAGATTCATAGTGGTGGGTTCTTAAACTCGGGGTAAATCTCGAACAATTAGCGTGAATGGGATGGCAAGGGTCATCCATGCCACTATCATAAACTGCCCTCAATCACACCATTCCGTTTGGCTTGATACGTGAACGTGTCACACGTTGACCACGCAAGCCCGATACAAAACGACGGCAAGAGATCGAAGACACCTGAAACCAATTAATGTAATGCTTTTAGATTGCCTGACCACGCTACAGATTCTGATGCCGTGTTTGTGCGATCTGTTGTCACGAACCGGCAGCGTTAAGGTATATACAGTGAGTAATGCTATAGATTCAAACTTTCAGGCTCAAGCCCGCAAAGCTTAAACATAGGCAAGTACGATATGCAGTATTGATGAATCTAGCACGCTTCATGACATGCGGCAAGCGGTCAATACGAGAAATCCTCACTGACCGCTTTGTGCGATGAAGTATGGTTAGTAAATCTGCCGGGCGTTACAGATTGGCGTTCAGAAACTCTTTCAACTGTCCTTTGGACAGCGCGCCCACTTTCGTTGCCGCCACTTCGCCGTTCTTGAACAGCAGCAGGGTCGGGATGCCACGAATGCCGTATTTCGGTGCCGTTGCCGGGTTTTCATCAATATTGAGTTTGGCTACGGTCACGCGGCCTTCGAATTCATCAGCGACTTCATCGAGAATCGGAGCGATCATTTTGCAGGGACCACACCATTCAGCCCAAAAATCAACCAGTGTTGCCCCTTCGGCCTGCAACACGTCCGTTTCAAAACTGTCGTCTGTCAGGTGAATAATTTTATCGCTCATTTTTTACTCCGTAGGATTATCTTTAGCAGGTTGGTGTAGCATTAACCAACAAAGCTTGACTTTATTTCACTGTATACGCTTTCGTAAAGCGATAGTTAGCTGATATTCTACCACACTATGAGCAAAACACACTTGACCGAACAGAAGTTTTCCGACTTCGCGCTGCACCCGCAGGTAATCAAAGTCCTTGGAAAAAAAGGGTTTTATAACTGTACGCCTATTCAGACTCTCGCACTGCCCCTAGCCTTGGCTGGCCGGGACGTCGCGGGTCAGGCACAAACCGGAACTGGCAAGACGCTGGCATTTCTGGTGTCTACTTTCCACTATCTCTTGTCGCACCCTGCTTTGACAGAGCGTCAAACCAACCAGCCGCGCGCGCTGATCATGGCGCCCACCCGCGAGTTGGCCGTGCAAATCCACGCGGATGCGCAGGCGCTGGCGGAAGCGACCGGCTTGAAACTGGGTCTGGCTTACGTCGGAGACGGTTACGACAAGCAGCTCAAAGTGTTGGAACAGGGTGTGGATATCCTGATCGGCACCACGGGCCGCTTAATCGACTACGCCAAGCAGAATCACATTAACCTTGGCGCCATTCAGGTTGTGGTGCTGGATGAAGCCGACAGAATGTACGATCTGGGCTTTATCAAAGATATTCGCTGGCTGTTCCGCCGCATGCCGCCTGTTACGCAGCGCCTGAACATGCTGTTCTCGGCCACGCTGTCTTATCGCGTGCGTGAATTGGCGTTTGAGCAGATGAACAATGCCGAATACGTTGAAATGGAGCCGGAGCAGAAAACCGGTCACCGCATCAAGGAAGAGCTGTTCTATCCGTCAAACGAAGAGAAAATGCGCCTGCTGCAAACGCTGCTGGAAGAAGAGTGGCCGGATCGCTGCATCATTTTCGCCAACACCAAGCACCGTTGCGAGGATATCTGGGGCCATCTGGCTGCGGACGACCATCGCGTTGGTCTGCTGACCGGTGACGTGGCGCAGAAAAAACGCTTACGTATTCTGGATGACTTCACGCAGGGCAACCTGGATATTCTGGTCGCAACCGACGTTGCTGCCCGCGGCCTGCACATCCCAGCGGTAACCCACGTATTCAACTATGATTTGCCGGACGATTGCGAAGACTACGTGCACCGCATCGGCCGTACCGGACGCGCCGGGGCCAGCGGTTTCTCCATCAGCCTGGCTTGTGAAGAGTATGCGCTGAATCTGCCCGCGATTGAGCAGTACACGGGTCATTCGATCCCGGTGAGTAAATACAACAGCGATGCACTGATGACCGATCTGCCTGCGCCGAAGCGGTTACCCCGCACGCGCACCAGCGGTGGCCCGCCACGTCGTAGCGGCGCACCGCGCGGCAACCGTAAAAGAACGAGTTAAGCGTCCATGCTAACGGCTTCCTCGCTATATGCGGCAATCGATCTGGGCTCTAACAGCTTCCATATGCTGGTTGTGCGAGAGAGCGCCGGCAGCATTCAGACACTGGCGCGCATTAAGCGCAAGGTCCGTTTGGCGGCAGGGCTGGATCGTGATAATCGCTTATCACAGGAAGCTATGCAGCGCGGCTGGCAGTGCTTACGCCTGTTTTCTGAACGTTTGCAGGATATCCCTCAGGCGCAAACCCGCGTTGTGGCCACGGCGACCTTGCGACTCGCCACCAACGCCGATGAATTTCTGGCTCAGGCGCAGCAGATTCTGGGCTTGCCGATTCAGATTATCAGCGGTGAAGAGGAAGCACGCCTGATTTATCAGGGTGTGGCGCATACCACCGGCGGGCCAGAAAAACGCCTGGTGGTGGATATCGGCGGCGGCGGCACCGAACTGGCGACCGGGACGGCAGCCCACGCAACGCGGCTACTCAGCCTGCCTATGGGATGCGTAACTTGGTTGGAGCGTTATTTCAGCTATCGCACCCTTACGGCAGAGAATTTTTCTCGCGCTGAACAAGCTGCGCGCGACATGATACGCCCCGTGGCCGCCCAACTGCGTGAGCAAGGCTGGCAGGTGTGCGTTGGGGCATCCGATACGGTGCAGGCGCTACAAGAGATTATGGTGGCCGCAGGCATGGACGAGCACATCACGCTCGACAAGCTGATTGCCCTGAAACAGCACGCCATTGCATGTCACAAGCTGGAAGAGCTGGAAATTGACGGCCTGACACTGGAGCGAGCGCTGGTATTCCCCAGCGGGCTTTCCATTCTGCTGGCCATTTTCCAGGAACTCGACATTCAGAGCATGACGCTGGCCGGTGGTGCACTGCGTGAAGGATTGGTGTATGGGATGCTGCACTTGCCCGTTGAGCAAGATATTCGCCAGCGTACGCTGATCAATCTGTAACACCGCTACTTGCTAGACGGAGAACAAGGCCATCGCGTCAGCGCGCTGACCGACAATTTTTTGCATCAACTCACGCAGGCATAGCCGCTAGATCACCGATGTCGCGACCTGCTTCACAGCGCCGGTTTTCTGCATGAAATCGGTCTGGCCGTCGATTTCCGCAATGCTCCGCAACACGCCGCCTATCTGATCCGCAATAGCGATCTTCCCGGTTTCACCCCAGCATAGAAAAAACTTTTGGCCATTCTGCTGTTAAATCAAAGTGGTGCGATCGACCTTCAGTCATTGAATCAGCAAAACGCCATGCCGGTGCTGCCTGCGCAGCGCTTGTGCCGCCTGTTGCGTCTGGCGATTATTTTCGCCAGCCGCCGCCGCGATGACACCTTGCCGGAGATTGTTTTGCGAGCAGAAGGAGACACCCTGCATGTCCAGTTACCCGCGGGTTGGTTGGCGGCACATCCCCTGCGCGCCGAAGCGTTGGAGCAAGAGAGCCGTTGGCAAGGTTATGCTCACTGGCCGCTGGTGATTGAGGAAACGGCGAGCTAACCACTTCACTATTGGTTTTTTACTGTTGCCCGCGTTTTACTGCTGTCTACTCTTTATTTATTGCCGCGCGCCTGCGCCAGCTGTGCGCGCAGGTTCGCCAGATGGTTTTGTCCCTTTTGCATCCGCTCTTGCGCACTGACCACTTTGCGCGCCGTCTCCCATTGCAGATCGTCCTGCGGCAGTTCCAGCAAGAAACGGCTGGGCTCGGGCCGCATCAGTTCCCCATACTGACGACGTTCCTTACACAGCGTAAAGACCAGCTCACGCTGTGCGCGCGTGATGCCAACATACGTCAGGCGGCGCTCCTCATCCACATTGTCTTCGTCAATGCTGCTCTGATGCGGCAGTAACCCCTCTTCCATGCCCACCAGATACACATAAGGGAATTCCAACCCTTTGGAGGCGTGAAGTGTCATCAGTTGCACCTGATCCAGCTCTTCTTCGCTTTCGCCGCGTTCCATCATGTCTCGCAGAGTAAACCGCGTCACTACCTGCGTCAGAGTCATCGGCTCATCAAGATCTGAGCCCGCCAGCATTTCCGTCATCCAGCTAAACAGCTGATTGACGTTTTTCATGCGCATTTCCGCCGCTTTCGGACTGGTGGAGGTTTCATATAGCCAGCTTTCATAATCCAGCCCGTGGATCAGATCGCGCACTGCCGCTACGGGCTCCCGCTCCGCCTGCTGAGCAATTTCCCCCATCCAGTGGGTGAAACGTTGCAGCGAAGCCAGCCCACTCCCAGACAAGTGCTCCTCCAACCCCAAGTCAAAACTGGCAGTAAACAGGCTTTTGTTACGCACATTAGCCCACTCCCCCAGTTTCTGTAGCGTAGCGGGGCCGATTTCTCGCTTAGGCGTGTTCACGATACGCAGAAATGCGCTGTCGTCATCCGCATTGGTCAGGACACGCAGATACGCCAACAGATCCTTGATTTCCGGGCGGGAAAAGAAAGATGTGCCACCCGAGATGCAATAGGGAATGCGGTTTTGCATCAGCATCTTTTCAAATAGCCACGACTGGTGGTTGCCGCGATAGAGGATCGCATAGTCACTGTACTGCGTCTTGTTGATAAAGTGATGGGCGATCAGTTCCCCCACCACCCGTTCCGCCTCGTGGTCTTCGTTATTGGCGGTAATTACCTTCAGTTCACTACCGTAACCCAATTCTGAAAACAGCCTTTTTTCAAAGACGTGCGGGTTATTGGCGATCAGAATATTGGCGGCCTTGAGAATACGGCCCGAGGAACGGTAATTTTGTTCCAGCTTGATCACCTCAAGCTGGGGGAAATCTTGCGAGAGCAGCACCAGATTTTGCGGGCGGGCACCGCGCCAAGAGTAGATAGATTGGTCGTCATCCCCGACCACGGTAAAACGCGCGCGCGCGCCTACCAACAGTTTGATCAGCTCATACTGACTGGTGTTGGTGTCCTGATATTCATCCACCAGCAGATAGCGCAAGCGGTTTTGCCAACGCTCTCGCACCTCTTCATTGCGTTTGAACAGCAGCGTCGGCAACAGGGTAAGATCGTCAAAATCCAGCACGTTACAGGCGTGCAGATGATCGTGATACAGGCCATAGCAGTGCGCAAACAGCTTATCGCGTTCCGACTGCACCGATGCCACCGCCTGTGACGGGTTCATCAGATCGTTTTTCCAGTTGGAAATGGTTGAGGTAAGTTGCTGTAGCTGGGTTTTGTCCCCTTCCAGCCAGGTTTCCGTCAGTTCATTAAGCAGTGCGGCCTGATCCTGATCGTCAAACAGCGAGAAGTTCGCCTTCATGCCCAGCGCTGCGTATTCCCGTTTGATGATCTCCAGACCCAGCGTGTGGAAAGTCGCGATCAGCAGCCCACGCGTCTCCTTTCGCCCCAGGGTTTGCGCCACACGCTCTTTCATTTCGCGCGCCGCCTTGTTGGTAAAAGTCACAGCCGCGATATGACGCGCCTGATAGCCGCACTGGCGAATCAGGTGAGCAATCTTGTTGGCGATCACGCGCGTTTTACCCGACCCCGCACCAGCCAGCACCAGACAAGGGCCGGTAACAAATTCGACAACATGTTGTTGACTGGGATTCAGGCGCATGGCGTTCAACTCACAATAAAAACGGAAGCCGATTGTAGCAGAAAGCCAGGAAGATCTTGATGACGGGATTTCCCCTTTCCCGATTCACTTCGTGCGCGCATCGTGCTACATTGCCAGCCATCGGCAGCGGCGTGAGTGAGGCCAGCTAAATTCACGCTAATTACTCATATCAAAGGTATTCCCATGGCGAAAACAGCATCTGCACTGCATATTCTGGTCGATACAGAACAACAGGCGAATGATTTACTGGACCAACTAGCGCAAGGGGCAGACTTTCAGCAGTTAGCCAAAAAACACTCCACCTGCCCGTCTAAACGGGATGGGGGAAATTTGGGCGAATTTCGTCAGGGCGAGATGGTGCCAGCCTTCGACAAGGCGGTTTTTTCCTGCGAGTTACTCAAACCTTTCGGTCCGGTAAAAACCCAGTTTGGTTACCATATCATCAAGGTACTGTACCGCAACTGAGTGTTTTGCATTGCTGCGCCGCGCTCTGCACGACGCATACAGGGTAATTACTCTGTCATCATCAGCAGGCTGGCGTTTCCTCCTGCTGCCGCCGTATTCACGCTGAGCACACGTTCATGCCACAACCGCTCCAGCGGTATGTTGTCACTGCCTGACTCACATCCCAGCAGGGGAACAATAGCCCCCTCCGATTGCGCAAGCTGGTAACTCACCTGACGCAGCATTTCGCTATCGCCGTGACAGATAACAGCATCAATACTCTCACCTTCCTGCTGCCATTCGGGCGTAAAGCGTATGCGGTTTTGCACTTCCTGCGGCAAGCCGCGAGCAAGAGAGCGTAACGCCTCGCTTTCGGGCCACAACGCGCTACAGCCCACGGCCAGCAGCGCGGCCAGTTGTAGCAGAATATCGTCACTCTCCTGGGCCAGACAGAGCACATTATCGCGAGGCGTCAACATATACGTATTGCGCTCTCCGGTCGGGCCGGGCAACGGGCGGATCACCCCACTGACAGCGCCCCAGGCGCGGTAACGCTGTGCTGCCGCTAGCAGCACCGATCGCGCCTGTCGCTGCGCCCAGTCAATCAGCATAGCGAAAGCCGCGCGTTCGGGCGTTGTTGCCAATGAAGCATCCACGCCCAGTGCGTTGCTCGCTGCACTTGATGCACCGGGTAATGCTACCTGCAAGCGAGGCAAATAAAGCGGCCCGCCCGCCTTCGGCCCGGTACCGGACAGCCCTTCACCGCCAAACGGCTGTACGCCCACCACAGCACCCACCATATTGCGGTTAACGTACTGGTTACCCACATGTGCCCGCTGCGTAATACGTGAAATGGTCTCGTCAATGCGTGAGTGGACACCCAACGTTAGCCCATATCCCAAGGCGTTGATCTGCTCAATCAAGGTATCCAGCTCTTCACGGGCGTAGCGCACCACGTGCAGCACTGGACCGAAGACCTCTCGCTGCAAGAGGGTAACGTTATCCAGTTCAATCAGGGTCGGCAGAACAAAGGTGCCTTGTCGCCATGCAGTCACGTATGCCTGTACACCATAAGCCGCTTGAAAGACCGGATGACCGTTAGCCCGCATCATGTGAACATGCTGCTCAATCTGCTCGCGAGCATCATCATCAATCAGCGGGCCGCAGTCCGTCACCAACCGATCGGGATTGCCCACGCGGTACTGTGCCATCGCCCCGCGTAGCATGCTCAACGTGGCATCTGCGATTTCATTCTGAAGGCAAAGCAGACGTAGTGCCGAACAACGCTGCCCTGCACTGTCAAAAGCGGAAGCCATAACATCGCTAACCACCTGCTCCGTCAGGGCTGAGGAGTCGACAATCATGGCATTCATACCGCCGGTTTCGGCGATCAGCACCGCAGGCCGACCATGGGCATCCAGCCTGCCTGCCAGAGTGCGCTGCAAGCGTTTGGCAACCGCCGTGGAGCCGGTAAACAGCACGCCGTTGACGCGCGCATCCTCCACCAGCGCCGCGCCGACGCTTTCGCCTGTGCCGGGCAGCAGTTGCAACACATCAGGCGCAATGCCAGCCTGATGCAACAGTTGCACCGCCAGCGCGGCAACCAGCGGCGTCTGCTCCGCCGGTTTTGCCAGTACCGCATTACCCGCCGCCAGCGCGGCAGCAACCTGGCCAGTAAAAATGGCAAGCGGGAAGTTCCACGGACTAATACAAACCACCACGCCTAACGGGCAAGCATGTTCCGATATCACGGCGACAGACTGCTGCGCGTAATAACGCAAAAAATCCACCGCTTCACGTATTTCAGCGATGGCGTTCGGCACGGTTTTTCCCGCCTCTCGCACCAACAGTCCAATAAACTGTGGATACGCCTCCTCCAGCAGGCTGGCAGCACGTTGCAGGCAGGCCGCGCGCTCGGGTAGCAATGTTGCGGTGAACCGCTCCGCCGCTTGCACCGCGCGGCCCAACGCAATGCGAACATCCTCCTCACTGGCATCGCGCACGTAGCCAACAACATCCTGTTGCTGGGCTGGATTGGTCACTGGCCGAGCCGCCTTTGGCGATGGCACATCAACCATGATGGGTGCCGTATGCCATACCCGAGCGGCATCGGCACGTAATGCCGAAGCGAGTATTTCCAGGCCACGTTCATCGGTCAGGTCAACGCCTTGCGCGTTGCAGCGCTCAGTGCCATAGAGCTCTGCGGGTAAAGGAATCCGCGGATGCGGGCAGCCGGGAGCGCCCTCTTTGTAAGCCAGCGCCTGCACTTCACCTATCGGGCTGGCAATCAGTTGTTCCAGTGGAACGTCTGCATCGGCAATACGATTGACAAACGAGGTGTTAGCACCGTTTTCCAATAAACGCCGCACCAGATAAGCCAGCAAGGTTTCATGGGTGCCAACCGGGGCATAGATCCGGCAGGGGCGCGCCAGCTTACCTTCGTCTTCAGGACCGACGACCTGCGTATAAAGCGCTTCGCCCATGCCGTGCAGACATTGAAATTCATATTGGCCAGGGTAATAGTTTTCTCCGGCCAGCGTATACACGGCGCTCAGGGTATGGGCATTGTGTGTAGCAAACTGCGGATAAATGGCATCCGGTGCCGCCAGCAGCTGGCGTGCACAAGCCAGATAGGAGACGTCGGTATAGACTTTGCGGGTATAGACGGGGTAGTCCTCCAAACCGTCCATCTGCGTGCGTTTGATTTCGCTGTCCCAGTAGGCCCCCTTCACCAGTCGCACCATCAGGCGTCGCTGGGTACGCTGTGCCAGATCGATCAGGAAATTAATCACAAACGGGCAGCGTTTCTGGTAGGCCTGCACCACAAAACCAATCCCTTTCCAACCCGCCAGCGAGGGCTCATTGCACAACCGCTCCAGCAAATCGAGGGAAATTTCCAGCCGCTCAGCCTCTTCCGCATCAATATTGATGCCAATGTCATACTGCATCGCCTGTAGCGTCAGCGCCAGCAAGCGGGGATAAAGCTCCTCCATGACACGATCGTACTGCGCGCGGCTGTAACGCGGGTGCAGCGCCGACAGCTTGATGGAGATCCCCGGCCCCTCATACACTCCACGCCCGGCGGACGCTTTGCCGATAGCGTGAATCGCCTGTTGGTAAGCTTTGAGGTAAGCCTCCGCATCCTGCGCGGTTAATGCCGCTTCGCCCAGCATGTCATAGGAGTAGCGAAACCCTTGCTGCTCAAGGTGCTGTGCGTTGGATAACGCCTCATCAATGGTTTCGCCGGTCACGAACTGCTCACCCATCAGGCGCATAACGCGGTCCATCCCCAGTCGAATAACCGGTTCGCCTCCTTTGTTAATCAGCTGCTTCAGGGTATGCGCCAAACGCGTTTCGCTGTGCGTCGCAACCAGTTTTCCGGTCAGCAACAGCCCCCAGGTCGCCGCATTGACGAATAGCGATCGCCCTTTCCCCAGATGGGAATGCCAGTCTCCACTGCTGATTTTATCGCGAATCATCGCATCGCGCGTTGAAGCATCGGGAATGCGCAGCAACGCTTCTGCCAGACACATCAACGCAATGCCCTCTGAAGAGGAAAGGGAAAAGGCCTGTAATAAACTTTGCACCCGTCCCGCACGCCCGTGGGTTTGCTGTTCAAGGCGCAGCGTTTGTGCCAGTCGATAGGCCAGTTTCTGCACCGCCGGAGCCATCGGAGCCATGGGTTCCACCCGTTCGAGCAGCAGCGGCACCATTTCACGCTCGGAACGACGGTATGCCGCCGTGATAGCATCACGCAGCGGCGAACGGGGCAACAGCGTGTCGGTGAATTCTAAAAACGGTTGATAGCTTCCTTCCTGACGAGATTGCGGCATAATCTCCGGCGCGCGATTGAATACCACACCATGAGCTGGCGTGATGTCAGGTGCCTTGCCGTCTCTTTCAACGGCGTCGAGGTAACAAAAAATGGCGTGCTCAATCAACCAATGCGATGTGCGATCAAGGCGCAGCGCCGTACGTTTGATACGATCGCGGGTCGCGTCGTCGAGTTTTACCGCTATAGTGGAGAATCCCATCGTTTCACTCCAGTGAAGCCAAGATAATCATCGATAGTGAGGGATCGGATAACGTTGATTTGTTGAAGGTATGCCTTCGAAGCTTAGCCGCCGTTATCGGATTATGCAACCTGGTTTTTGCGAGTTGCCATAAGATGCAATGCAGTTAACAAGTGTATAACATTGGCGCGACGGAAAAATATAACAAATCGTTAACGCATTGCATTATAAGAAAAAACAGTCTGCACGACGGATGCGCTATCGTGCAGACTGCGCTTTGCCTGACGTCGTTCCCGTCAGGTTAAACCAACAATATGATTTGCCTTTATGCCCTAGCATGATGGGGATAGACAGGGCGCTTTAACTTGGAGATTCTAATGACAATGAGTACACCCATGCTGGTGACCTTTCTGGTGTATATCTTCGGAATGGTCTTGATCGGCCTGGCCGCCTATCGCTCAACCACCACCCTGGGCGACTATATCCTGGGTGGACGCCGAATGGGCAGCGTGGTCACGGCACTTTCAGCGGGGGCCTCTGACATGAGCGGCTGGCTGCTGATGGGACTGCCGGGCGCGATATATATTTCCGGCATTTCCGAAAGCTGGATCGCTATTGGCCTGACTATCGGCGCTTATCTCAACTGGCGCTGGGTTGCAGGTCGTCTGCGCGTTCACACTGAAGTGAACCACAATGCGCTCACCCTGCCAGACTATTTCACACACCGTTTCGAAGACACCAGAAAAATCCTGAGAGTCATTGCAGCTCTGATTATTCTGGTGTTTTTTACCATTTACTGCGCTTCAGGCATCGTTGCCGGTGCCCGTCTGTTCGAAAGCACCTTTGGCATGAGCTACGCCACATCGCTGTGGGCCGGTGCGGCAGCCACCATCGCCTACACCTTTATTGGCGGCTATCTGGCGGTCAGTTGGACGGATACCGTACAGGCCACACTGATGATCTTCGCGCTGATTCTGACGCCGGTGATGGTGATTCTGTCACTGGATGGGATCGATGCATCTCTGCTGGTTATCGCGGCGAAAAATCCGGCTAATCTGGATATGTTCAGGGGGCTGGATATCGTCGCCATCATCTCTCTGATGAGCTGGGGACTGGGCTACTTTGGCCAACCGCACATTCTGGCGCGTTTCATGGCGGCAGATTCTCACCACGCCATTCGTAGCGCTCGCCGCATCAGCATGACCTGGATGATCCTGTGTCTCGCCGGCGCCGTGAGCGTGGGCTTCTTCGGCATCGCCTACTTCAGCAATCACCCGGAACAAGCGGGCAACGTCACAAACAATGCCGAGCGCGTGTTTATCGAGCTTTCCATGCTGCTGTTTAACCCGTGGATCGCAGGCGTATTGCTTTCCGCCATTCTGGCGGCGGTGATGAGCACCCTGAGCTGCCAGCTGCTGGTCTGTTCCAGTGCCATCACCGAAGACCTTTATCGCCCCTTCTTCCGCCCGAGCGCGTCACAGCGTGAGTTGGTATGGGTAGGGCGCATTATGGTGCTGCTGATCGCCGTCATTTCAATTATATTGGCTGCGAACCCGGAAAACCGTGTGTTAGGACTAGTCAGCTACGCCTGGACCGGTTTTGGTGCAGCGTTTGGTCCGGTGATCCTGATATCCCTGCTGTGGCCGCGTATGACGCGCAATGGCGCGCTGGTGGGTATGCTGGTTGGGGCAGCTACGGTGATTATCTGGAAGCAGTACGCCTGGTTTAATCTGTACGAAATCATCCCTGGCTTCCTCTTTGCCAGCCTGGCGATCTTTATCGTTAGTCTGAATGGGCGCGCACCGTCCAGCGCAGTAGTTGAGCGTTTCCACAAAGCGGAAGCGCAGTTCCAGAGCCGCTAAGACACAACACACTCTCAAATGAAAAAGGGCGCAACCACCGGTTGCGCCCTTTTGTTTTCAGATTTGATACGTTAGCTTTTAGCCTGCAACCGCGATGCGTTTCATGTCAGTCATGTAGCCACGCAGTTTCTTGCCCACTGCTTCGATCGGGTGGTTGCGAATCGCTTCATTCACATCACGCAGTTGCGCGTTATCGACGCTGCTGGTTGCCACCGGTTTACCGATATCACCCGCTTGCAGTGAGGCCATGAATTTCTCTTTCAGCAACGGCACTGCTGCATTGGCGAACAGGTAGTTACCGTATTCTGCAGTATCAGAGATAACCACGTTCATTTCATACAGACGCTTACGCGCAATGGTGTTAGCAATCAGCGGCAGTTCGTGCAGCGATTCGTAGTAAGCAGATTCTTCGATGATCCCAGCGCTTACCATGGTTTCGAACGCCAGTTCCACACCCGCTTTAACCATCGCGATCATCAGTACGCCGTGGTCAAAATACTCTTGCTCAGCGATTTTACCGTCGAACTGCGGCGCATTTTCAAACGCGGTTTTACCGGTTTCTTCACGCCAGGTCAGCAGTTTAATGTCGTCGTTGGCCCAGTCTTTCATCATACCGCCGGAGAAGGCACCGGAGATGATGTCATCCATGTGTTTCTGGAACAGCGGTGCCATGATGGCTTTCAACTGCTCAGACAGCGCGTAAGCACGCAGTTTCGCCGGGTTAGACAGGCGATCCATCATCAGCGTGATACCGCCTTGCTTCAGCGCCTCGGTGATGGTTTCCCAGCCGAACTGAATCAGTTTTTCCGCATAGGCCGGATCGGTACCCTCGGCAACCAGTTTGTCAAAGCTCAGCAAAGAACCGGCTTGCAACATACCACACAGAATGGTCTGCTCGCCCATCAGGTCAGATTTCACTTCTGCAACGAAAGAGGATTGCAGTACGCCCGCACGGTGACCACCGGTAGCGGCTGCCCAGGCTTTGGCGATCGCCATGCCTTCGCCTTTCGGATCGTTTTCCGGGTGAACCGCGATCAGGGTCGGAACGCCAAAGCCGCGTTTGTACTCTTCGCGCACTTCGGTGCCCGGACATTTCGGTGCAACCATCACCACGGTGATGTCTTTACGGATCTGATCACCCACTTCAACGATGTTAAAGCCGTGAGAATAACCCAGCGATGCACCCTGTTTCATCAGCGGCTGAACGGCCTGTACCACCGCAGAGTGCTGTTTGTCCGGCGTCAGGTTAACCACCAGATCTGCCTGCGGGATCAGCTCTTCATACGTGCCCACTTTGAAGCCGTTTTCCGTCGCTTTACGCCATGAAGCACGTTTTTCCGCGATAGCTTCTGCACGCAGCGCATAGGCGATATACAGCCCGGAATCACGCATATTCAACCCCTGGTTCAGCCCTTGCGCGCCGCAACCGACGATCACCACTTTTTTACCTTTCAGGTAGTTAGCTTCGTCTGCGAATTCTTCACGCCCCATGAAGCGACATACACCCAATTGCGCCAACTGCTGACGCAGGTTCAAGGTGTTGAAATAGTTAGCCATGCACAACTCCGTTTAATCTGTTAATTGCGAGTGTTCAGAAGAGGTTTCCTGTCATGGAAGCCTGAATGCTCTCATGATATGACAGGAAAAATATTGCTTAAATTGATATATTAACAATATGACATTGCAATAACTGCAAGACGAAAATGAGGCCGCGCGCACATGGATTTACGAGATTTAAAACTGTTTCTGCACCTGTGCGACAGCCGCCATTTCGGACGCACCGCCAAAGCCATGCACCTGAGTCCCTCAACGTTATCGCGCCAGATCCAACGGCTGGAAGAGGATGTCGGGCAAACCCTGTTTTTACGTGATAACCGCACCGTGCAGCTCACCGATGCCGGTGAGCAACTAAAGCAGTTTGCTCAGCAAACGCTGCTGCACTACGAGCAGTTGCGCCACGCGATTGGACAACGCGGGCCGTCATTGAGCGGCGAGCTGCGCATTTTCTGTTCTGTGACCGCAGCCTACAGCCATTTACCACCGATCCTCGATCGTTTTCGCGCTCAACATCCGTTAGTCGAAATCAAGCTGACTACCGGCGATGCCGCAGATGCGGTGGAAAAAGTGCAGTCCAATGAGGCCGATCTCGGCATTGCAGGCCACCCGGAGACCTTGCCCACCACCATTGATTTTATGCCTATCGGCAAGATCCCGCTGGTGCTGATTGCCCCGGCGCTGGCATCACCGGTGCAGGCGATGGTACGGCAACCCAATCCAGATTGGGCGCAGATTCCGTTTATTTTGCCTGAGCACGGCCCAGTGCGAAAACGTATCGATGTCTGGTTCCGTCGTCATCACATCACCAACCCGCTGATTTACGCTACCGTATCCGGGCATGAGGCAATGGTTTCTATGGTAGCACTCGGCTGCGGCATCTCTCTGATCCCGGACGTAGTGCTGGAAAACAGCCCGGAGCCGGTGCGCAACCGCGTCTCTGTACTGCTGGAGCAAGCCATGGAGCCGTTTGAGCTCGGCGTATGCGTGCAAAAAAAGCGACTCAATGAACCACTGATTGCCGCGTTCTGGCATATCTTGCAGGACAACGTTTGAAGGTTTACCAACGGTAGCTGAGGGTGGCGATAATTGTGCGCCCAACGCCGTAGAAACAGGCTTCGTTATTGCTGCAAGAGGCCACATAGTGTTCATTGGTCAGGTTGCTGACATTGAGTTGTACCACCGCACCTTTCAGCAGTGGCGATTGAGCGCCCAGAGGATAACTCGCCATCGCGTCATACAGGATGTAATGCGGCACGTTGAAGCTCTCCTTGTTATCGCCATAGCTGCTGCCGGTATAACGCACGCCGGTTCCCCGCGTCAGCCCGGCCAAGGGACCGTTGTGAAAGTGATAGCTGCCCCAGGCAGAGGCCATATGGCGTGGGGTCGCCGCTGGCCTGTTCCCTGCCGGTGTGCTCACGTTGCCACTCTCTTTCGTTTCCGCCTCGGTGTAACTGTAAGCCGACATCAGGCTCAGCGCCGGCGTTATTTGGGTGTGTAGTTCCGCTTCGGCGCCACGTGACTTGACTTTGCCGATTTGCTCGTTGAACTTGAGTTTGCTGTTCCACGAGGTGATATTTTTCTGCGTAATATCAAACAGCGACAGGGTTAACAGTGTCTCGCTCCCCGCAGGCTGAAACTTCATCCCCACTTCGAGTTGCTCGCCGGTTGTGGGTTTAAAGGATGCCGAGCCCGGAATGCCGCTGTCCAGATTGGGCTCAAATGAGGTGCTGTAACTGAGATAGGGCGAGACGCCATTATCAAATGCATACAGCAGCGCCGCACGACCGGTAAAGGCGTCATCGTTGGACTGTCTTTTAGCATTGTTGAGCGTGCGCTCGTAGGTACGTATTTCCGTCCAGTCATGACACCCCGAGAGCAACAGGTTCCACCGTTGCCACACCGCCTGATCCTGTAAATAGAGCCCCACCTGATCGAGCTTTTTAAACGCACTGCGAGCGAGGGACAAATCACTGTCATTTTCCAGGTAGGCCCCGCCATAACTGGGATGGGCCCAGTCGAAATTGTACTTATCGCCAGTATTGAACCAGAATCGGGCGTCGCGCTTCTGCCATTTGTAATCCAACCCGGCTAGCAGGGGTATGGTTCACCGCGCGGGTCGCGAAGGTCGCTTTCAATTGGTTGTCGATACCCAGTTCATCAGCATCGGTTTGTTCGCGTTGCTGGCTACGTATTAGCGTGGTATCCGTGGCGCTGCCACCGGTGCTGTAAACCAGGGATTTATATTTATCATGCAGTTGTGAGTAACGCAGATTCTGTTGAACAGAGATCGCAGTGTTAAAGGAGTGCTCAAAAATATAACCGAACGCCACCTGCTCGCGTTTTGATTGATGGTAATTCGGATCGCTGACATTCAGATCGTAAGGAATATAACCCGCGTTGGTAGCAAACACGGTGCCGTAGGCGGGTAAAAAATTACGGAAACCCACTTCGGGGTCGTTTTGGTAGCTGGTCAACACGGTCAGGCTGGTGTCTGCATTGGGCAACCAGGTCAGCGCAGGGCAATCTCCATACGTTGTTGCCGGGCATCTTTAACAAATTGCTGCCGGGTACTGGCTATACCGTTCAAGCGATATAACAGCGAACTGTCATCGTTCAGCACTCCGCCGAAATCAAACGCCGCTTCACCCAGGCGTTTATTGCCCGCAGTAAACTGCACATAGCGAATACTTTCTGCGGTGGGGCGTTTGCTGGTCATAACCACCGTGCCACCAGGATTGACCTGACCATACATGACAGAAACCGGGCCACGAATCAGCTCAACGCGTTCTAACAGCCAGGGATCAATCTTCCCAATTCCCGCACCTTGCCCGATTAAACCAAAACTCAGCCCGTCAAGAAATTTGGGGGCATAGTGAAAACCACGCACGATGGTTTCGTCATTGCGGTTGGAGGAACCCCGATAATTTGGAAGCATACCGGCAGAGTAATTAAACGCATCGGAAACGGATGTCACCCGCTGCTGATCCATTTGAGCACGCGTAACGACCGCAATCGACTGTGGCGTCTTTACCAGCGGCGTTTCCGTTTTCGTTCCGGCGGCGCTCTGCTTCGCCACCCTTCCACGTAATGGGGCCGCTGCGCTTTTCACCCCTTCCGCAGTGACCACCATCACGTCGGGATTGCGCGTTACCGTCTCAGTGGCCAGAGCCTGCGGCGCCATTAATAGCGATGAGACAACAGCAAGCACGGTCCCGGAACCGAAAAAAAACCGCTCAACAAAGTCAATTTTCCTTTTATTTTTAGACATTTCTTCGTCCTTCACTGCAATACTATTTTTATAGGCCGTAAAAAAAAGCCAAAATATTCTTGGCCTGATAGTGCAAAAAAATTATTAAAAACGCAAATTAGTAGAAATTGTATATTTACGCTAATTTTTTCTTATTTTGCATTTAGCGTTGCGCGGTTAAATGGGAGGGACTCATCATGGGGATGCTCTGTCGTTTCAGCCAGATCATCATGAATCTTTTGCTGATTCCCTGCGTACTTGCACCGTCACCCCCCTTAATTTCGCAGGAAATGCCACAATGACGAGGGTACCATCGATGCAAAATACAGAGCTTTTGCCTCCTTGCTGTCGCCCGCAAACACCGATGTGCACGGCACGATAAGCGGAACGACACGCCTCAGTATAGCGAATAAAATCAGTCAAAGACCTGAGTCGGTCGATGGGTAGTTTAACGCCAGTCAGCGGCACCAAATATCAGTTTTCGCTTCTGAAAACAACGACCCGTGTCGGCGACACAGCATGCAACCGAAAGGGTCAGCACGAAATAGAATGTGTTTACAGCGGACGGTTACGACAAACTAAGTTAACGGACTGGACTGGCGGAGGGACGCATATGGCTGTATAACAAACACTAATTGCTCAAGGGATGAAACAGGATCCCCTATGAAGCTCTCTGTGTTCTCTGCCGTGGCGGCACTGGCAGCTGGTGCGTTTGTACCTCATGCACAGGCTGTCTCATTCGACTGCGCCAATGCCACCAGTGCGCAGGAAAAGCAGATTTGCCAAAGCCCCCTACTCGGTCAGTTGGATGATGAGCTGGCCCAGGAGTGGAAGACCGCGCGGGCAGCCCTGACTACCTATACACAGAGTCAGCCCTTTGAACAGGTGTTAAACCTGTTTCAGCGCAGTTGGCTCACCATGCGTAACCAATGTCAGGATGAGGATTGTTTGCGCCAGCGTTATCAGCAACAGCTCAACCGACTGCGCTACCTCAATCAGGTCGCCCAGCATGCGTTGCCAACACCGATTACCCCGATCAAAAATACCGGGTGTTTCCACGGCGCATTCAGCTACGAGGATTATTTGCAGGATCTCACCAAGGAAGAGTACGACAACCTCGGCAGTTATTTTCAGGAAATGTACGACCAGAAAGCGCCCTATAATGGGTCGGCCTGGATATGACGCTGGATATGACGCAGGAGAAAGGGAAAATCAGCGGCAACATTTCCGTCGCATTCCGCTACGCCAACCGGCTGGATGACGGTGAGTTCACCGCGCGCCAGATGAGCGATACGCAGGCGATTGGTCGCAGAGAGAGCAGTTTTGGCGGCACCACCAAGATCCTGTTTACCTGCGTGAGCGACAATGAACTACGTATTATTTCCACCTTCGACACGCAGGGCGAAAGCTACCTGTTCAACATGGTGATGACGCGGCAAAAACCTAACGTTCAAAACGCGCTGACGCCGGAAAGCTCGACCAGCGCCCTTCCTCCTGCTCAGGCGTCAGCCGCTTCATGCTCTCAATCCCCATCAGATAACGATACAGCGGCTCCAGCTGGCGAAAACCTTGCGCCAGCGTAGTCACCAGATCAGCAGAAAACAGCGCTTCCATATCTTGTCGCGTGGTCATGGCGGCAAAGGATTTGCGGTTGTACCAGGTCGCCAATTCCGCAGGCTGATCTTTGAGAAGCGGGCGCTTATAGCTTTCACCTTCCAGCGTAAAGGTCGGTTCCAGACACGCAGCCATTGCCAAAAAGGCCTGCGGGTTGTCGCGTAGCGTCTGGCGAAACAGTTCCATGGTATCGAGCGTGGCACTGTAATATCCCAACCCGTAGCGCCAGAAATCGGGGCCAATTTCGAAAAAGTACACCGGCGCATCCGTCCAGTCTTTACGCGGGCGTTTAAATGTCAGCCACATCTGACTGCGGTAACGGGATTTGTCGTGAGAAAACGGGTATCACGATGGATACGCGACAAGGTTTTGCCAATGGCAGGACGCACTTCAAACTGATCGTCGATCGGCAGCATCGTCAGGCTCAGCGCCTCCACCAGCGTGCGGAACGGGGCAACCAGCGTCTCATCGTATATCGCGCGGTTGTCGTCAAACCACTCTTTGCTGTTTTCCTGCCGAACTTGCTGAAGAAAGGTGAGGCTCTGCTGCGAGAAACCGTTGAACGTCGTCATGATGGTCTGCCATTTCTAATCCCTTGAATGGCAACCACGATAGCGCACCCGGCGGCGAAATTCCACCGTCGGGCGCTGTGACATCAAGCCGCGTTACCGGCCAGGAAGAAACGAAACGCCGGATTTTGGGTTTCGTCATGGCACTCGTAACCCAGCGCCTGCAAGCGTTGCTCAAACCCCGGATCGCGTTCGGTGACTTCGAACGCAGCCAACACGCGACCGAAATCGGTGCCGTGGCTGCGATAGTGGAACAGCGAGATGTTCCAATGCGTTCCGAGCGTGTGCAGGAACTTCAGCAGCGCGCCGGGAGATTCCGGAAACTCGAAGCTGTAAAGCTGTTCCCGCAACGGCTTGGAAGGACGCCCGCCCACCATGTAACGCACATGGAGCTTCGCCATTTCATCATCGGAGAGATCGACCGCCTGATAACCACCCGCGGCGAGTTCAGCGATAATCTCATCCCGCTCCGCATGTCCACGCGTCAGACGCACGCCCACGAAAATACAGGCTTCTTTGTCATCCGCGTAACGGTAGTTGAACTCAGTTACCGAGCGACCGCCCAGCAGTTGGCAAAAGGTCAAAAAGCTTCCTTTGCGCTCAGGGATGGTCACTGCCAGCAATGCTTCGCGTTGCTCGCCCAGCTCACAGCGCTCGGAGACGTAACGCAAACCGTGGAAATTCACGTTGGCGCCCGACAGAATATGCGCCAGATGCTCGCCCTGAATGCCGTGCTGCTGGATATACTTCTTCATCCCCGCCAGCGCCAGTGCGCCAGACGGCTCAGCAATGGCACGCACATCTTCAAAGATATCCTTCAGCGCCGCACAAATCGCATCGCTGTCCACGGTGATGACATCATCCAGATATTCCTGGCACAGGCGGAAGGTTTCATCGCCAATACGCTTGACCGCCACACCTTCGGCGAACAGTCCAACGCGCGGCAGATCCACCGGCTGCCCGGCATCCAATGCCGCACGCAGGCAGGCAGAATCTTCCGCCTCGACGCCAATCACCTTGATCTGCGGCATCAGTTGCTTGATCAACACTGCCACACCCGCCGCCAGACCGCCGCCACCAACGGGCACAAATACGCGATCGAGATGCGCATCCTGCTGCAACAACTCCATCGCCAGCGTGCCCTGCCCGGCAATCACTGCCGGGTGATCGAACGGCGGAATGAAGGTCATATGCTGCTCTTGCGACAGCGCAATCGCTCTGGCCTTGGCCTCATCAAAATTGGCGCCGTGCAGCAGCACTTCACCACCAAAACCGCGCACCGCATCCACTTTGATATCCGCCGTGGCAACCGGCATCACGATCAGCGCCTTGATGCCGAGCTTACTGGCCGAGAGCGCAACGCCCTGAGCGTGGTTACCGGCGGAGGCAGTTACCACGCCCTGTGACTTCTGCGCATCGGTCAGCGTTGCCAGCATGGCATACGCACCGCGCAGCTTGAAGCTGTGCACCGGTTGCCGGTCTTCTCGCTTCACCAAAATGGTGTTGCCGAGACGAGTCGAGAGCTTATTCATTGGCTGAAGCGGCGTCACCTGCGCCACTTCATACACCGGCGCGCGCAACACCGCGCGCAAATACTCCGCGCCGCACGGGGCGTCGGGGAGAGGGAGTGATACCGCCATTGAACTTAGCCTCCCAGCTTGCTCTTATCGCGCACTGCGCCTTTGTCTGCGCTGGTCGCCAAACTGGCGTAGGCACACAGTGCGAAAGACACCTGACGCTGACGATTTTTCGGCGTAAAGGCTGCATCGCCGCGTGCCAGCTCCGCATCGTGACGGCGTGCCAATTCATCTTCTGCCACCACCAGCTCAATGGTACGGTTCGGAATATCAATGGCGATGATGTCCCCCTCTTCCACCAACCCGATGGTGCCACCGTTTGCCGCTTCCGGCGAAGCGTGACCGATAGAAAGGCCCGACGTGCCACCGGAGAAACGCCCATCGGTGATCAACGCACAGGCTTTACCCAATCCCATCGATTTCAGGAAGCTGGTCGGATAAAGCATCTCTTGCATGCCCGGCCCGCCTTTCGGCCCTTCGTAACGTATAACCACCACATCGCCCGCAACCACTTTGCTACCCAGGATGGCGTCTACCGCATCATCCTGAGATTCGTACACTTTCGCCGGGCCACGGAATACCCGGCTGCCTTCATCCACACCGGCGGTTTTTACGATACAGCCGTTTTCTGCGATGTTGCCGTACAGCACCGCCAGACCGCCATCCTGACTGTAGGCGTGCTCGCGGGCACGGATACAGCCTCCTTCACGATCGGTATCCAGCGAATCCCAGCGGCAATCCTGCGAGAACGCCTGCGTGGTACGAATGCCCGCCGGCCCTGCGGAATACATGCTTTTCACCGCTTCATCATCGGTCAGCATCACGTCATAGGCGTTCAGCGTTTCTGTCAAGCTTTTGCCCAACACGTTACGCACATCGCGGTTCAGCAAGCCCGCGCGATCCAGTTCGCCCAGAATACCGATCACACCGCCCGCACGGTGCACGTCTTCCATGTGGTATTTCTGCGTGCTCGGTGCCACTTTACACAGTTGCGGCACCCGGCGTGACAGGCGATCGATGTCGTCCATGGTGAAGTCAACTTCCGCTTCCTGCGCGGAGGCCAGCAGGTGCAGAACGGTGTTGGTGGAGCCGCCCATGGCGATATCGAGCGTCATGGCGTTTTCAAACGCGGCCTTGGTGGCGATATTACGCGGCAACGCGCTGGCGTCATCCTGCTCGTAGTAGCGTTTGGTCAGTTCGACGATGCGCGTACCCGCATTCAAAAACAGTTGTTTACGATCGGCGTGCGTCGCCAGCAGCGAACCGTTGCCCGGCTGTGACAAGCCCAGCGCTTCTGTAAGGCAGTTCATCGAGTTAGCGGTAAACATACCGGAACAGGAGCCACAGGTTGGGCAGGCAGAGCGTTCGATCTGATCGCTATCGGCATCACTGACGTTCGGGTTAGCGCCCTGGATCATGGCATCCACCAGATCCAGTTTGATCAGTTGGTTAGAGAGCTTGGTTTTCCCGGCTTCCATCGGACCGCCGGAAACGAAAATTACCGGGATGTTCAGGCGCAGCGAGGCCATCAGCATTCCGGGTGTGATTTTGTCGCAGTTGGAAATGCACACCATCGCATCGGCACAGTGGGCATTCACCATGTATTCAACCGAGTCTGCAATCAGCTCACGCGACGGCAGGGAGTAGAGCATGCCACCGTGCCCCATCGCGATGCCATCATCCACCGCAATGGTGTTGAACTCTTTGGCCACGCCGCCAGCGGCTTCGATTTGCTCCGCCACCAGCTTGCCCAGGTCGCTCAGATGAAAGTGGCCCGGAACGAATTGTGTGAACGAGTTGACCACCGCGATGATCGGCTTGCCGAAATCGGCGTCGGTCATTCCGGTGGCACGCCACAGGGCGCGCGCACCCGCCATATTGCGGCCATGCGTGGTTGTGGCTGAACGGTACTTAGGCATACTCTGATTACTCCAGTGTGTGTTTCATCCCCTTTCCTGCTCCTTCGGCGGTGACTCACACCGACAGACTTGTTTGAGCCGAGGAGGCAAGGGAAAGGGGTGTATTAATCTTTTTTGTGACGATTACGGGTTAACCTGATCTAACCAGCCCCATTTGTCTTCGGTTTCGCCAGTAAACAGGCCGAAGAACGCTTTTTGTAGTTGTTTGGTGACCGGGCCACAGCGGCCAATGCCGACCTGAATACCGTCCACGCTGCGCACCGGGGTGATTTCCGCGGCAGTGCCAGACATAAAGACTTCATCCGCCAGATAGAGCGATTCACGCGACAGCACTTGATCGCGCACTTCCAAACCCAGATCCTGCGCCAGTTTGATGATGGCATCACGGGTGATGCCCGGCAGCACTGAGGAAGTGAACGGCGGGGTGAACAACACACCATCTTTCACTTCAAACAGGTTTTCACCTGCACCTTCAGAGACGTAGCCGTTAACGTCCAGCGCGATCCCTTCCTGATAGCCGTGGCGACGTGCTTCGCTGCCCACCAGCAAGGAGGAGAGATAGTTACCGCCCGCTTTTGCGGCCGTCGGAATAGTGTTGGCTGCTACACGGTTCCAGGAGGACACCATGGCATCAATCCCCTGATCCGGGGCTTCTTCGCCCAAATAAGCGCCCCAGGGAAATGCCGCAATGATGACATCCGTGACGTAACCTGCCGGCGGATTTACGCCCATGCCTACGTCGCCGACAAACACCAGCGGACGGATATAGGCGCTTTTCAGGTCATTTTTACGTAGCGTAGCGCGGCAGGCTTCCATTAGGTCGTCCACGCTGTACTGCACCGGCATACGGTAAATTTTAGCGGAGTCGTGCAGGCGGCGCATATGTTCACGGTGACGGAACACCACCGGGCCTTTGTGGGAATCGTAACAGCGCACCCCTTCAAACACGGAAGTACCGTAATGCAGCGCATGGGACATTACGTGTACTTTGGCTTCCGCCCACGACACCATCTCACCATTGAACCAAATAAAACCAGCTTTGCTCGTCATTCTGTTTATCCTTTTTGATGCCATCAGGCACGTATTTGTTGTGATGTGTGGGGTTGTATTTCAACACAAGCGATATCAAGCAGCTTGCTTAACTGTGTTGACAATAAATCCACCGGCCGTTGGCTGGCAACGGTCAATTCGATATTGATGTGGTCGGGGTTGGCGGCCGTCATCATGTTCATGGCGCAAACCCGGAACCCGCGGTGGCGAACCACGCGCAGCACGCGCTCCAGCATTTCGGGACGAAAACGGGCCTGTATGGAAAGTTGATGGTGCGTCATTCTCTGTTCTCCTGCCATTATTCGGTACGTTCCAACATGGTTTCATTCCCGGCGCCCGGTGGAACCAGCGGCCAGACGTTTTCCAGTTCATCGATAGAGACATGCAGCAAATACGGCCCATCACTGCTAAACAGGGCATCCAGCGCGGCATCGATCTGATCTTTTCGGGTTATGCGTTGCCCTGGGATATCAAAAGCGCTTGCCAGGGTCAGAAAATCGGGGTTATCGGAGAGGTTGGTTTCGCTATAACGTTCATTGAAGAACAACTGCTGCCACTGTCGAACCATGCCTAACCGTTGGTTGTCCAGCAGCACGATTTTTATCGGCAGCTGTTTTCGCTTGATGGTGCCCAACTCTTGCACATTCATCATGAAAGAGCCGTCACCGGAAATACACATTACGGTATCCTCAGGGCGGGCAACCTGTGCCCCCACCGCCGCAGGCAAACCAAAGCCCATGGCGCCTAACCCGCTGGAGGTGATGAAATTTTCCGGACGGGAAAAACGCATATGCTGCGCGGCCCACATCTGGTGTTGGCCGACATCGGTAGTGATCACGGTTTCCGCCGGTTTGCGTTCAGACAGGGTTTTTAACAGCGCGGGCGCATAGATGGCTGCCCCCGGATGATCGTAACGCCACGGGTATTCAGCCTTCAGCGCAGCCACTTCTTGACGCCAGGCGTCAATCGCCAGTGGCTGGGCGAGTGCGGGCAACAGCGTGTTCAAATCGCCCGGCAGCGCCACGTTGGCCTGGCGCAGTTTACTCAACTCTGCCGGATCGATATCCAGATGAATCACCGCCGCGTGCGGCGCAAACGCATTCAGTTTGCCCGTCACGCGATCGTCAAAACGAGCACCGACGGCAATCAGCAGGTCACATGCTTGCACCGAGAGGTTGGCCGCTTTGGTGCCGTGCATGCCCAACATACCGAGGTAGTGCGGATGCTCGGCATCCACAGCACCTAACCCTTTCAGCGTCACGACGGAAGGGATCTCCGTCTCGGCAATGAATGCGCGCAGCGCGGGCACTGCCTGCGCCATGCCCACGCCACCGCCCGCGTACAGCATCGGTTTTTTCGCCGCCGCCAGCATGGCGCGCGCTTGTGCAATCGCCTGCTCCGGGAACGCCGGCTGGCTGTCATCAACTGGCGTAAACTGCGGGGCTATCTCACTGATGGCCAACTGAATATCTTTCGGGATATCAACCAGCACCGGGCCGGGGCGGCCGCTGCTGGCGATGGCGAAGGCTTCAGCCATGATTTCCGGCAGCGATTCCAGCGAATCCATCAGGAAACTGTGTTTGGTACACGCCAGCGACAGGCCCAGCACATCGATTTCCTGAAATGCATCAGTACCGATCAGCGGTGAAGCCACCTGCCCGGTAATCGCCACGACGGGCACGGAATCCAGCAGCGCATCTGCCAGCCCGGTGATCAGGTTAGTGGCACCGGGGCCAGAGGTGGCGATGCACACGCCAACCTTGCCGGTCGCGCGGGCATAACCGAGCGCCGCCATGGCAGCGCCTTGTTCATGACGGCACAACAGGTGCTCAACGCCGCCGTCGTAGAGTGCATCGTAAACCGGCATGATCGCGCCACCAGGATAACCAAACACGATATCGACACCTTGCGCCCGCAACGCTTGCACCACCCATTGAGCCCCATTCATAGTTTATTTCCCCGACGCTGCCGGGGAGAAACAGGATTTTATGCTGTAAGACATGCCCCACTCCCTTCTGTAGTTTTCACCGCCCAACAAAAAACCCCCGACCTTACGGTGCGGGGTTTTTTTGAATTACGGCTTGATTTTAAGCCATTCTTCGTCTCAGCGACACCCTGCACGGTGGGTTAATAATCACCACCACGCTAATAATGACTAGGCTAATCACGAGAGAGAACGCTTTCATAAATAGTTTGTTCTGTAATCACTGTCGAACGAATACCTACAGAGTTACCACAGACTTAGCGCTACTGACAATATTTTTTTTCTAGCGCGCCACAAAATCTGATGAAAAAACCTGCGTTAAATACAAATTAATCATATAGATATAAACAATTATTCATATTGTGCTTTTTCTTCAGAGTTTCATCGACGACGCCATCGACTCACGTAAGACCTGCAAGCCAACGCCCATCCCAGATGGAACGCACTGCATGGCAACGACCTTCGTGCGAGCCGTCGCTGACAACGTTATTTTTGTACTGCCCCTTGGACTCAGGATGACGCACGCTGCCGGAATTAACAGGGAGGAGCGTTATGTCGCTGGCTGTGACCTATACCCGCGCAATGATTGGCATTCAGGCCCCTTGCGTGACAATCGAAGCCCATATCAGCAACGGCTTGCCCGCCCTGACGCTGGTTGGCCTGCCTGAAACCACCGTCAAGGAAGCGCGGGATCGGGTACGTAGCGCACTGCTCAATGCCAGGTTCACCTTTCCTGCCAAGCGGATCACCGTCAATCTCGCTCCGGCAGATTTGCCCAAAGAGGGCGGGCGCTACGATCTGCCGATTGCACTATCGATTCTGGCGGCCTCGGAACAGATTTGCGGCAAGGCGTTAGGACGGTATGAGTTTCTGGGAGAATTGGGCTTATCCGGTACGCTACGTGCGGTAACCGGCGCAATCCCTGCCGCCATCGCCGCAGGCAAGGCGGGCCGCCAGCTTATTTTGCCACTGCCCCATCAGCAGGAAATGGCGCTTATCGGGCAAGCTGAGGTGCTGCTGGCAGAGCACCTGCTTCAAGTGTGTGCCTTTTTGCACAGCGGTGAGCCTTTGATCTGTAGCCAAGCAGTAGACGTCCTCACACCCGCGCCCGCCTGCGGCCCGGATCTGGGGGATATCATTGGACAAGAGCAGGGAAAGCGAGCGCTCGAAGTCACCGCCGCTGGCGGCCACAACTTGCTGCTGATGGGGCCACCCGGTACAGAAAAAACCATGCTGGCCAGTCGGTTGGCCGGGTTGTTACCGCCGTTGAGAAGTGGGGAAGCGCTGGAAATCGCGGCCATCAATAGCCTGATCGGTGCGGTGGACGCAGCGCCGGGCAGCTGGCATACCCGCCCTTTCCGAACCCCGCATCATAGCGCCTCGATGACGGCGATGGTGGGCGGCGGCACTCTGCCGAAACCGGGGGAGATCTCGCTGGCGCACAACGGCATACTGTTTCTCGACGAGTTGCCCGAGTTTGAACGGCGCGTACTGGATGCCCTGCGCGAACCGCTGGAGGCGGGTGAAATCGTGATTTCCCGCACGCGGGCCAAAGTCACTTATCCAGCCCGCGTTCAGCTCGTCGCCGCCATGAACCCTAGCCCTTCAGGGCACTATCAGGGGGTCCATAACCGCCTGCCGGTACAACAGATCCTACGCTATCTGGGGAAACTTTCCGGGCCGTTTCTCGACAGATTTGATCTGTCGATTGAAGTCCCGTTGCCGCCGCCCGGTACACTACGCAAGCAAGGGCGGCGGGGAGAGTGCAGTGCCGAGGTGCGAGCGCGCGTGTTGGCAGCACGGCACCAGCAGCTCGAGAGGGCTGGAAAAATCAATACGCAACTGACGCCACCAGAGATGGATATTCACTGTCGATTGTAAGTAGAGGATGCCGCCTGGCTGGAGGCGTTAATGACTAAGCTGGAGTTGTCGGTTAGCGCCTGGCACCGCATATTGAAGGTGGCGAGGACCATCGCCGATCTGGCACAACAACCGGATATCCAGCGCGACCATTTTTGGCGGAGGCGATCAGTTATCGCTGCATGGACAGGTTGCTGCGCCGTTTACACCGCGATTTAGGGTAAAGCGCAGACATAAAAAACGGGGCCGCTGACCCCGCGAGTAAAAAACTTAGTCGTCGCTATCGGTGTATTCTTCCACCGCATCCATCTGCGGTTTACCGCCAGAGAGCGTGTGAAAACGCTTCGGACGACGAATGCGCGCAACGTATTTGGCCCAGGTTTTTTCCAGGTCAGTGGAAGCATCACACTCACCGCGGCACATGGCGACGAACTGGCTCTCTTCCTCGGTCACCGGTTGACGTTTACCCAGGTCAAGCTCATTCAACGCATAGCCATAGCGCTCCAGCATCTGGGCTTCTTTAATCGTGAAGTCACCGTGACGAGAGAAACCGCGTGGGTACGATTTGTTATCAAAAAAACGATTCATTGTAGAGAAGCTTTCCGCCATCTTACACGCTCCTAATTCTTTTATGGTCGTGCTGTTTATGGCGCGGAGTATTAGATAGGCTTGACATTCTGTAAAACAAAAAATTTAAATCATCACGACAAATTTTTTTTGGAGATGGGCGTGGATACCGAATTACTGAAAACCTTCCTGGAAGTCAGCAGGACGCGGCATTTTGGACGCGCCGCAGAATCGCTCTATCTGACTCAATCGGCGGTCAGTTTTCGTATTCGCCAATTGGAAAACCAACTTGGTGCAAATTTGTTCACTCGCCATCGCAATAATATTCGTCTCACCCCAGCAGGAGAGCGGCTGTTGCCCTACGCAGAGAACCTGATGGGCACCTGGCAACTGGCCAAAAAAGAGGTCGCGCGCTCGCAGCAACATCAATTGCTGTCCATTGGCGCGACAGTATCGCTGTGGGAATCATACCTGACGCCCTGGTTGCAAACGCTGTATCAGCAGCGCCCGCTGCTCCAGCTTGAAGCGCGCATTGCTCAGCGCTACTCTCTGGTGCAGCAGTTACACGAACGGCGGCTAGACCTGCTAATTACCACCGAGCAGCCGAAGATGGAGGAGTTAACCAGTCATCTTTTAGGAAATTTCTCCTTGGCCTTATTTGCGACGCAAGACGAGGAACAGACCGAACGGCCTTTCATCAAACTGGAATGGGGCGCGGATTTTCATCAGCATGAAGGGCGGTTGTTGAGCAACGAACAGCTTCCCATTTTGACAACCACCTCTGCGCACCTGACGCGCCAGCTGTTGCTGACGACCGGCGGCTGTGCCTTTCTTCCGTGCCATTGGGAAAAAATCTATCCGCTGCTGTACGTTCAGCAGCATACGCCGCCAGTGATCCGCCCGCTGTATGCCGTTTGGCTGCAAAACAGCGACCAGCAGGCGTTAATCCGTCAACTGCTTAAAACCCCTATTGCCGACATGATATGAGCCACATAGCGCTATCAGGCGCGTTTGGCGACCCAAAACGCGCTCAGTCCTTTTTGCAAAACGATAAAGGTAAACAGCAGGATGCCAATCACGATCTTGGTCCACCAGGAACTGAGCGTGCCATCAAAGGTGATGTAGGTTTGAATCAGCCCCTGAATCAGCACACCAAAGAAAGTCCCCAGTACGGTACCCACACCGCCGGTCAAGAGCGTGCCACCAAATCACCACGGCAGCAATCGCATCCAGTTCCACACCGCTTGCCGCCAGCGCATAGCCTGCCGAGGTATAGAGTGAGAACACAATCCCTGACAACACTGCTAGCGTTCTGGAGAGCATGTAAATCTGGATGGTGGTTTTTCTCACTCGCACTCCCATCAGCTCGGCTGAAGTGATATTGCCGCCAATCGCATAGACGCGGTTACCAAAACAGGTGCGGTGTGCCAATACCATCCCGACGATCACCGTCATCAACATGATCAACGCCAAAAAAGTCAGGCGCCCGCCCGCCATGCTAATCCGGCAAGCTGTTGATACACAGGATGCTCAATAGGGATCGACTCTTGAGAGACAATAAAGCTCATACCGCGCACAAAAAACATGCCGGCCAGCGTGATGATAAACGCGGGCAGTTTCAGGGTATCGATGATCCAGCCCATCAGCGCGCCAAACGCCGCCCCCATCACCAGCGCCAGGCGCAAACGCGTAGGCTAGGTGCATGCCATAGGTGCCAATCAGCTTGGCTAACAGCACGCCGGTAAAGGCGATCACTGAGCCAACGGAGAGATCGATCCCACCGGAAAGGATCACAAAGGTCATGCCGACTGCCACGATCCCGATAAACGCATTATCTGTCAGCAGGTTGAAGAACACGCGCGTGGAGGCGAATCCGGGAAACTGGCTCAGGCAAAACAGATAGCCGACAATAAAAACGCCGAGCGTAATCAACAGCGGAATATTTCGTTTCAGCATTATTCTTGCCTCCGCAACAGGCGGCGCAGCGAGAAGCGTGGAGACTGCATAATCAGCACTGCCAACACCACCAACGCCTTAAGCACCAGATTCAGCTCCGGCTTGTACCCTGCCAGCAGAATACTGGTATTCATACTTTGAATAATCAATGCCCCGACCACCGAAAGCAGCAGATTGAAACGTCCCCCCAAGAGAGAGCCGCCGCCGATAACCACCGCCAGAATGGCATCCAGTTCAAGCCACAAACCGGCGTTGTTCGCGTCTACGCCGCGAATGTCCGCCGTAATGATGACACCCGCAACCGCAGCGCAGATACCGCAGATGACATAGACGGACATCAATACCAAACGTGTGCTCACGCCTGCATTTCTGGCCGAACGCACGTTGATCCCTACCGCTTCGATAAACAGGCCCAGCGCAGTTTTGCGTGTCAGCAGCCAGAGCAGCAGCATGGCACAGGCGATAATCACTGGCATCGGGAGATAGAACAGCGAGCCGCTGCCCAAATGTGCCAGCGCAGGATGCGCAAAAGTAATAATCTGCCCTTCGGTAATCAGCTGTGCAACGCCACGGCCCGCGACCATCAGCATCAAGGTCGCCACAATCGGCTGTATTTGTAATACAGCAACCAGAAAGCCATTCCATAGCCCGCACACCGCACCGGTGAGCACTGCCGCCAGTAAAATCACCGGTAACGCATATCCCTGCGCTGCAAGACTCGCGGCGGTAGCGCCAGCAATCGCCATCACCACCCCCACCGAGAGGTCAATGCCACCGGTAGCAATCACCAGTGTCATGCCTAATGCCAGCAGCGCGACCGGTGCACCGCGATTCAGAATATCGATCAGGCTGCCGAACAAGCGGCCATCCTGCACATGAAGTGAAAAGAAGTTGGGCGCAACCAGGCTATCAATCAACAAGATAACCACCAACGCCGCAATCTTTACGCCTAAACGCACCCGGCGCGCGGGCTTAACATGGCTGTCCGTCATGCGCACCTCCCGGTTGTAACGCGATGGCCTGCATCACGGCGGCAACGGAAATTTCATGATGCGCCAGATGTGCCACCTGTTTTCTGTCGCGCAACACAATGATGCGGTCGGCATAACCGGTCAGTTCTTCCAGCTCGGACGAGATAACCAGTAGCGCCATACCGCGCTCACACAGTTTTTCTATCAGACGAATAATTTCCGCATGAGCACCAACGTCAATACCGCGCGTCGGCTCATCAAGAATGAGAAAGCGGGGTTCTGTCGCCAGCCAGCGTGAGAGCAGTACCTTTTGCTGATTGCCGCCAGAAAGATACTGAATTTCCTACTCAGGGCTCGGCGTGCGGATCCCCAACCGCTCAATAAAGGTTTCTGCAATGCGAGTTTGCTCTTTTAACGCCAGTGGACGTAACCACCCACGCTGAGCCTGTAGCGCCAGAATGATATTCTCACGCATGGTCGCAGAACCAACGATCCCCTCCGTTTTACGGTCTTCCGGGCAGTAGCCAAAACCCAGCTTACACGCCTTGCGCGGAGTGCGAATCGAAACCGGTTGTCCATTAACCTTCGCTTCGCCACTGTCCGACGTTTTTATGCCAAAGATAAGCTGTGCGGTTTCAGTGCGGCCTGAACCGAGTAATCCGGCCAGCCCAACGATTTCACCCGGTGCAACGGATAAATCAAAGGGGTCAACGATGCCACGGCAACCATACCCACGGAATTCCACCAGTGGATCGCCCGTTTCAGTCGCATGGGCCGAACGTTTTAACAGCGACTCATCGAAACTGTGGCCTAGCATCATCTGTACCAGATCGATACGCGGCAACGCCGCCGTCATTTCGCTACCCACCAGTTTGCCGTTGCGCAACACGGTGATACGATCGCTCAGGCGATAAACCTGATCGAGGAAGTGGGTGACAAAAATCATGCCCACCCCATGTTCACGCAAATGAGAAAGAATGCCGAACAACATATCGACTTCATTTGCATCCAGACTGGCCGTGGATTCATCGAGGATCAACACTTTGGCGGAAAGATCGACCGCACGGGCAATGGCAATGATCTGCTGAATGGCGATCGAGTAATTGCCCAAAGGATCAGTGACATCTATCCGTAACCCGTAGTAGGCGACGATTTCTCTGGCAAGCCGCGCCATTTCTTTCTGGTCAACCATGCCGAAGCGCAAGGGTTCCCGGCCCAAAAACAAATTGGCCGCCACCGACAGGTTGGGTAATAGATTGACCTCCTGGTAAACGGTACCAATACCTAATGATTGCGCGTGCGCTGTGTTTAACGGATCGATCGCTTTGCCTTCGAGAAAAATCGCCCCTGCCGACCGCCGATAAACCCCTGTCAGCGCTTTTATCAGCGTCGATTTTCCCGCACCGTTTTCTCCTAACAGGGCGACGATCTCCCCTTTGCGCAGCGTGAAATCGACGCTATCCAACGCTTTTATGCCAGAAAATTCGACGCTCATTCCCTGGATATCCAACAGCGATTCAGTGTCCATCAGACTCACCTATGCCACTTGCGTTTGGGTGTTGGTCAAAAAACCTATTGGTCACAACCTGATTTAATGGTCATAAAACATGGGGTAACGATGGCGTATTGCACGCCATCGTTATCAGGGTTAATAACCAAGGTCTTTTTTGGATTGATATTCTGCTTGTGCTGTATCCGGCAATAATAATCTTGATTCAGTTTGAATAAATTTCTGCGGTTGTTTTCCTTCTTTTTTCAATGCAATTAATGCATCAAATGCCGGGCCAGCCATATTTGGCGTCAGCTCCACCGTAGCATTTGCTTCACCGTCGATCATTGCTTTAAAAATATCAGGAACGGCATCGATAGAAACGACCTTAATTTGTGAACCCGGTTTTAATCCAGCCTCTTTAATCGCCTGAATTGCACCAATCGCCATATCATCGTTATGGGCATAAACCGCACAGATATTCTTGCCGTTTTGTTCTGCCTTGATGAAACTTTCCATCACTTCTTTACCCTTGCTGCGAGTAAAGTCGCCTGATTGCGAACGGATAATCTTCACATTCGGCGAAGATGCGATGCCATCAACAAACCCTTTTTTGCGGTTTATTGCGACGCTCGAGCCTACCGTGCCTTGCAGCTCAACAACGCCTGCCACATCCTTCAGCAGCCATTCGGCAGCAACCTTACCTTCGTAGACGCTGTCAGAGGCAACAGCGGCGGTATACAAAGAGGGATCGTTAACATCGATCATACGGTCCAACAGGAATACCGGTATTTTTGCTTCCTTGGCTTCCTGAAGTACCGGCGTCCATCCTGTTGCGACCACGGGCGCGATAAAAATCGCATCAACGCCTTGTGCAATAAACGATCTTACTGCTTTGATCTGATTCTCTTGTTTCTGTTGCGTATCCGCTATTTTTAACGTGATACCTCGTTTTTCTGCTTCCTGTTTAGAGACTTTGGTTTCAGCAGAGCGCCATCCCGATTCGGAACCGATTTGCGAAAACCCTACGGTTAACGCCGACGCCTGTGTTGCGCCACATAATGCTGTAGCGACAGCCATTGCGACCAGTAAACGCCTATACATAATCTACTCCTTTATGAGCAGCCGACAGCTTTTTGGCTTGTTTGCAGGTTTTAACCCCACGTCAATGCGTGCAGGTTGTACAGAGACACGACATGCTCCTGAGGTTTTTGTCAGGGGCTTATCTGTTTTAGTTGAAATATTGGCGAGGTGGGATGAGCAAGCTCACAACCTGGTATTACGATAGTTTTGTACATAATTACAGCTAATTCATTCAGCCATTTTCAGGCGTTTAGCCGTGGGAAGTGAGGCAAATTAATACATATAAAATATGTGGGATTAATTGCGCTCCATGATACAAAACCACGCACAGCAAAAAGGGGCTGTCCTTTCGGACAGCCCCTTCGCTTAATTAAAACCTGACAGTTCCCTACTCTCACATGGGGAAGCCCCACACTACCATCGGCGCTACGGCGTTTCACTTCTGAGTTCGGCATGGG
>NZ_JBLLJS010000004.1:0-10314 GCF_047692315.1 Symbiopectobacterium sp.
GGGGGGCCCCAAACCCCCCGCGCCCGTGCTGGCTGTTGTGTTGCTGGTGAATAAAAACGGTTGCAATAACAAACGCAGAAAACCCGGCACAATGGCCGGGTTACGCGTCTGCGCTTAGGCTTCGACCGGCGCACGCCAGTCATCAGAACCTGAGGTTCCGGCAACGGTGTGTTCCCAATCGATTTTGCGATACGCCAGAGAAACCTGGATCAGCTGGGTGTAGTCCAGCTTGGCCGAGTCCTGACAGTGCGGCATTTGGCAGTCGATATCCACGATGGTGGCATCGGTCAGCACGGTGGAGAAGAAGTGTTCCTGCTTCCCTTCCACAGAGGTGCGGTACCATTTCAGGGTCACCGTCGGCAGCATCTCGCCGGATGCCAGGGCGTTGTACATCAACGGCACCGCTTTATTCAGGGCAACGGTGAACTTGAACGGTTTGTGCACACGCTGGCCAGAAGGCTGACCGGATTGCGGATCGGTCGGTACGGTAACGATGTGCTGGAATTCTTGTACCAGCATTTCGTCTTCGTGGCCTTGCACATAAATGTTGCCGACGGAATCAGAAGTGAATGCACCTGCGGTGATATTGCCCTGCGTTTTGCCTTCGATGCTGATATAACATGGGGTTGGCATAGTCTTGCTCCTTATTGTTCAAAAAGTGGGTTAAAAACGAATGTGTTAACCTCGCCGTCTGAATAGCAACGAACATGCCAATTTTTAATCCATTGATTTTTTAATAAAAAATTAAAAACCTTTCTTCACTAACGTAAATTTGCGCAATAAGTTGCGCGAACCTCGCGAATATTTTGCAAACATTGCGTAAACAGAGATTTATGCTAATAAGTGAGCAAGGAATTGCGCAGAATTACCATTTATTCTGATAATTTTGGCGACACTCTGATATCGGGTGCATCTGACTTCGCGAATTAGGAATGCCATATGGTTATTGTTAATACAGATTTAATTAACAGAATAATTATTGCCAAAGCAATTAATTTGGTACTTATCATACAAATAACAAATCTTGACTCCTTCGATAAAAAATGTCGAAATTACCCTCCCATTGAAAAAAGGATCATGGGATATCATAAGGAGTCTGCGAAGGCATTATTTATGGCAAATCTAATCTATTTAAAACTTACCGGGGCAAAGCAAGGGCTTATTTCTGCCGGCAGCTCTACGGTTGAGTCTATTGGTAACAAATACCAGACTGCACACGAAGATGAAATTTTTGTTTATGAGCTGATGAACAGAATAACGCGTGAGGAGAATGTCGCGCTGAGCCCGGTTGAAATCAGAAAACCCATCGACAAGGCTACCCCGCTTTTGGCTCAGGCCCTCAATGATAATGAGAAGCTCGAATGCGAATTGCTGTTCTACAGAACATCGCAGTCTGGAGGCAATGAGATTTATTTCAAAATTCTGCTAAAAGAGGCGATTATCAATGATATTCAATTCTTTTATCCTAATTCACTGACGCACAATGAAACCCAACCGCAAGAAAGTGTTTCCTTTAAATTTGCGTCAATAACTTACGAACACGTGATGGCGCGCACCAGCTCTTTTCTCGTCTGGAATCATGCCATTTATTGATATAATGTAAAAAGTTGGCGTAGATGAAACGGTAAAGACCTCTACGTCCAAGCAGATAGAATGCGATACGCTAGCGTGATAGCCAAAAAAGTGAAGGATCAAACATGAACAACGATGAAATGGAAGAAAAACTGCTGGAACATGGCTTCACGCCCAAGAATATCGAGCATATGAAAAAGATCATTAGACGTGGCGTAGAAGATGGTGACGTTGAGGAAACATTGTTTTCCTTGGCGCATATTTTAAAACAACGATTTTACAATGGATATTTTCTCGCTTTTGTCATTATTGCCGTGTTCATTGTTAACATGGTTTTACAAGTACCTCAAGATTTCACAGAAGTCGTAGTTTATTTTTTCGCCACATTTATATCTTTACTTTTTGTTTTCCATCTTGGACCAATGAATTTGTCGTATAAATCGTACTTTTTCTTGAAAAAGAGAGAAGATAGAACTAAAACATAAACAGTAGACATTGCTTTTTATTAAAGCTTATAGCTCTGTCACGCAACCAATGGGATCAATTAAGGATTAAAAATGAATAATAATGAAATGGAAAAAGAATTATTGGAAAATGGCTTTACCGCCAAAGACATTAACCATATGAAAAAGTCATCAGTCGTGGTATTGAGGATGGTGATACCGAAGAAACATTATATTCCTTAGTACATACTTTTAAAAACCGTTTTTATAACGGATGCCTGGGGGTTATCTTAATAATTGGAGCATTCATCGTTAATGTTTATTTAGAATATCCCATGCACGCAACGTCTTTTATAACCAATTTTTCAGTGACCCTCGTTGGCCTTTTTTGTACATATTACATTGGCCCTTTACCATTGAGTTACAAATCTTACCGCTATATTGTAAAAAAAATGAAAAACAGGGCTAAGAAGCCCTTTAGACTAATAGGTATCATCGTTATATATATCAGACATAACCCGTATCTTATTCCCTGCGCCTATCATTTTTAGCGTGAGCGAGGCTCTGCTCATGGTGTTTATCTTTCGATAGTAATCACTAGGAATGTATCTAAACAATCGCCAAGCATCTGGTTTTAGCGTTAGTTTAACAATGCCATAAAATGAAGTAACAAGATCTACAGAATGATACGCGAGCAAACCTGATTTTTTATCAAACCCTAAAAACTCAGCTGTCTTTATGTAACCAGATTTCATAAAGCCGACGGCGTTATCATTCCCTAAAAGATGATCAAAACTTTCTTTTGCCGAACTGGCGCCATTTAACAAAATATGTGCACCAATAAGTCGGCCGACATAGGTAGTCGCAGCAGCAAATATACCAATACCCGAGATTAATTGAACTCCGCCAAGCATCACCCCAATAGCATCAATGGTATAACCAATCTCCTTTTCTCTTTTCTCCATACTGACGGTGATAAAAACTTTTGCTTTTTCAAGCGAAAGCATCGTTCCCTGCCGCTCAATATTGGCACATTCGCCTTTAATGTTGTCAATGGCTTGCTGGCATTCCGATGTGCTTGACGCACTTCGGATAGCATTCAGGTTTCCTTCAGAAAAACGTCGAATCTCCTCTTCAAACTTGGCTTTCAGAAAGAGATCGCTGATATGCCGGGAAGCGACAATCCTGGCAGTCTTCAGCAGATCGAAAGCCGCACTTTGCCCCAATGCATAATAGTATTGGTTGTTAGCCGCTCTTTGATTCAAATAAATATCCATTTTCTACTCTTCCATTTTCCCTGACGACCAGTGCATCGCCAGCCGCTGCCCGGCTTTAATTTCATCGGGTTGCATCACCGCTTCCAGATCGTTGCGTGCGTGGATGGCGTCGTTCATCCCTTCGGTCGCCGCCATGGCGTACCAGGCATAAGCATGAATGCGGTTACGCGGGACCCCCATACCGTCCTGGCGCATCATGCCCATGCGGTATTGCGCCATGCGACTCCCCGCTTGCGCTGCCAGCCGGTACTGTTTTGCCGCCGCCACATAATCGGCTTTGCCGCCCTGCCCAAGCCGCAGCATGTCGGCATAGGCCACGCGAGCAGCTGTGTCACCGGTCGCCGCAGCCTTGGCGTACTCTTCGCGCGCGCGTTCCAGCGCGTTACGTTTTAAAAATACGTCACCCAATTCACGCTGCGCACGCACGTATCCTGCCGCAGAGGATTGCTGCAACAACTGCTCGCGCCCTTCGTGCCGGGTTTGTTGCTGGCTGAGTAAATAGTTGGCTTCACCCGATCCCCCTGCCGCCGCGCGCGTCAGCCAGTCGTGGGATTTTTGTCCATCAGTGGGTAACAATTTGCCTTCCCGATACGCCTTGCCCAGCCACAGCTGAGCTGCCGGCTCACCGTTCGACGCAGCCCGTTGATACCAGGCCAGTACGTTCTGCCCATCTTCGTGTTGCGCCAGCCACAGTTGCGCCTGCGGCTGGCCGAGCGTTGCCGCGCGAAAATACCAGCGCTCCGCCACATCGCGCCGAACCGCCACGCCGTTGCCCTGTTCATAGCGTTTTGCCAGTTGGTATTGCGCATCACGGTTATCGCGCTCAGCGGCCTTTTGCAACCAATTGACTGCCTCAGCTTCACCGCCAGTGCGACTGGCATGCCACTGCGCCACCCTCAGCTGTGACGGGGCGTAACCATTGGCCGCAGACGTTTCAAAACCATCCAGACAAGCGGCAACCAGCTTGCCCTGATGCTGCGCCTGACAATCCGTTCCCAGACGATACCCCGCTTCACCATTGCCAAGGCGCGAGGCCGTGTTCCACCAACGCCGAGCTGCGGGAACATTTTTCGATTCTCCCAGCCCAGCCTGATACCAGTCGCCGACTTGCAGGGCCGCCGCCGCACGCATTTCACGCGTCGCAGCGCGTTGCGTCTCATCGACCGTTTGCTGCATCCACTTCATCGCTTTAGGATACTTTCCCTGCCCCGCCAGCTGTTTCGCCAACTGATACTGCGCTTCACCGTTACCGCGTTGCGCTGATGCAGTGAGCTCGACCTCCGACAGCGTGGTCACCGGAGCCTGGCACGCCACCAAACAGCAAGCCGCGAATGCCAGTGCGAGTCGTTTATCTTTGAACATGGTATCCAGACCGTTTTGTTTCATGGTTAACGCACCGCATCGCCTTGTTGCAGGGTATCGTCAACGTTGGCACGCGGCCTCCCCAAAGAGGCCTGTCGCCCGGTGTGTATTCTCGGCGGTAATCTGGCCGCGCCTTATCAGGCCAGTCTGCTGGAACACCTCACCCGTCGCCTCAACAACGCCGGACGCGTGGTGATGGTGATCAACACCGACGATGGTGAAGAGAGCGTCAGGGACGCCCTGCAGCAAACTCTGAATTATCGCTCGACGGCAACGATTGTGTTATCAGGTAAACCACCGGGCGCGCTGATTGAAACCTGTCTGCAAAGCGGGCAGCAGGTCATTTTGATTAACCGTATGGGACAGTTTGAGGGCGCAGACAATATCGAGATTGACTACCGTTCGACGATGGCCGACGCGTTAAACCTGTTGCTCACCGCCGGATGTCAGCAGATTGCGCTGGTGTCGTCATCGGCACGTTCTCCCAGCATGGTGATCCGCGAAACGCGCTTTCTCGATGCGGCAGCCGAACGTGATGTTAACGTCACTCTGACCAGACCGGGCAGTGCCAGCTACCCTACTGGCGTCGCCGCCGCGCGAGAATTGTTAAGTGCAGAGTCGCGCCCGGATGGGGTGTTTTGCGTCACCGATCTGATTGCTTGCGGTTTTATCGACGCGGCTCGGCACGAGTTCGGCCTGGGCATTCCAGAAGAGATTAGCGTCATTGGTTTTGATGATATCGAACAGGCCAGTTGGCTGGGCTATGACTTAACCACCTTCGCTCAGCCATTGGCAGAGATGGCGGAAGCCGCGTGCGAACTGGTGATCTCCCCGGCAACTGGCACACCTTCCCGACGGGTGTTCAACGCCCTTCCCGTACGGCGCAAAACCTTACGCTAGATTTTTTCTGACGATCGTATCGACAGGGGTCAATCTTCCTCTAGCAGCCGCATCAAGGTGGATAGCGCCTCGTTCAACTGCTGGCGCTGTGCAGCGGATAGTCCGGACAGCAGTTGCCGCTCGTTTTCGATATGGGTTTCAACGGCGCGATCGATCACTTCGCGTCCTTGTGGCGTTAGTGCCACCAGCATGCTGCGTGCATCCTCCGGATTGGGCAATCGCGAAATAAACGCGCGTTTTTCCAACGCTTTCAGTCGGTGCGTGATGGTGCCAGAGGTAATCATCAGGGTAGAAAACAGCTGCGTGGGGGACAGAACAAAGGGCGCGCCAGCGCGCCGCAGCGTGGCTAACATATCAAACTCCCAGCGCACCAACCCATGTTCAACAAAGGCCTCATCGACACGCGGCTCCAGCAACAACGCACAGCGTTTCAGGCGGCCAATTGGCCCCATCGGGCTGCAATCCAGATCCGGGCGTTCACGCTTCCACTGTTCTAAAATCCGATCAACGGCATCCGCCTGATGTGTTTTTGTCATTTTTCGCTCAATTATTTTGACATCAAGATAATTATCACTGCATACTTTGCTCACTAATTTAGCTTGAAGCAAAGATAAAATCATGGCCTTTCTGTCACGTTATCCCCTTTTCGATATGCTCCTGACCGCACTGGCACCCACGATTTGGGGCACAACCTATATCGTTACCACACAATTTCTGCCTCCCGACAGGCCCTTTATCGCGGCGCTGCTGCGTGTCCTGCCTGCCAGGTTTGCGCTGCTGTTATGGTGTCGCCATTTCCCCTTGCGGGACGAATGGTGGAAGCTCATCGTCACCGGAATCCTCAATATCGGTGCGTTTCAGGCGTTGTTATTTGTTGCTGCCTACCGTTTACCCGGTGGTTTGGCCGCCGTTATCGGTGCGATACAACCGCTGCTGGTGATGCTGCTGGCCTGGGGTATTGACCGGCAACGATCCCCGATGACCGCCGTCCTGGCGACGTTTACCGGTATTATCGGTATGGCGATGTTACTGCTTTCGCCACAAACGGTATTAGACACCATTGGGATCGGCGCAGCGTTTCTGGGTGCCGTCAGCATGGCTTTGGGCACCTGGCTGTCGCGGCGCTGGTCGCTTTCGATGCCTGTGATGGCACTGACCGGATGGCAGTTACTGCTCGGCGGGGTATTTTTATTACCGGTAGCGCTGCTGGTCGATCCACCGCTGCCAAGGCTGACAGCCACCCAGATTGCCGGTTATTTGTGGTTGTGTGTGGCAGGCGCGATGCTGGCCTACGGGCTGTGGTTTCGCGGCATTCGCCGTCTTTCACCGGTTGCGGTATCGGCGATGAGCCTGCTGAGCCCGGTCACGGCCGTGGTACTGGGGTGGGTATTCTTCGGGCAGCGCATTCAGGGAATGGCGTTGCCCGGCTTGATTATCGTGATGCTGAGCGTGTTGTCGATCCAGTGGGCGCTGATCAAAAAACCGAAGATCTGATCCCCATACCATTATAGCCCGCACGTTTGCAGGTACAGCACGGTAGCAGCCACGCGCGAACTCACGTTTAATTTGCGCAGGATATTGCGGATATGCACTTTCACGGTTTCTTCCGAAATAAACAGCGCTGATGCGATCTGCTTACTGGATAGCCCCGATGCCACCTCCTGAAGCACGTCCAGTTCACGCTCGGTTAACACGGTAAACGGCGAGGGGATGTCCTGTACCGCCATGCGGTTTTGTAAAACCGCCTTCACCTGCTCACTAAAGGCGTCGCCGTTACGGATCGCTGCCAATAGGTTCTCCGACGCGCTGTCTTTAAGCAGATACCCATCCGCCCCTGCATCCACCAGCGCGTAAATATCGCCCGGCGAATCCGACACAGTCAGCACAATAACGCGCGCACAGATGCCATCACGCCGCAGTGCGTGGAGCGTATCGAGTCCGCTTAACCCTTTCATATTGAGGTCGAGCAAAATAATATCGGGTGAGTCACGATTGGCGAGGCTGAGTGCCTCCATACCATTACTGGCTTCCTCAATCACCTCAAAGATATCATCGGTTTCCAGTAACTGGCGGATTCCCCGACGCATAAGAGGATGATCGTCGACAATCATCACGCGATAGCTCAATTTTTCTGACATTACCCACTCCCAAAGGATGAATATTATTCTTCTTTATCATTTATATCGTTCGTACTGCTGTGCTCGGTCGCTGGCGCTGAAAAACAAACGCTAACCTGCGTTCCCCCTTCAGGATTGGAACCGATAGAGGGCTTGCCCCCAAACGCTCGGCGCGTTCATGCATAATATTCAGGCCGTAATGCCTCGCCGGCTCTTCGTGACTGCTGATACCGCGTCCATCATCACGAATATCAACACAGTGGCCACCATCGGGCTGAGTGCGGCAACTGACAACGATGGTCTTTGCCTGCGCATTCTTGATGGCGTTCAACACCGCTTCACGAATAATTTGCAACAAATGGACCTGCTGCGCCGCATCCAACGCCTGAGTCGGAATGCGGCAATCAATCTGGATGCTCGCGCTGGTTTGCGCACGCAGCGGTTCAATCATCTCTTGCAATGCGGCAGGTAAATCCGCCTGCTGCAACGTCAAACGGAACGTCACCAACAGCTCGCGCAGCTGACGATAAGCATCGCTCAGCGCCTGCTCAAAATCTGTGATGATATGCCTGGCCTTCACATTTTCTTCCGATACCGCGCGCTTGAGCAGCGTCAGTTGGATATTCAAATACGAAAGCACCTGGGCCAACGAGTCATGCAGTTCTCTGGCGATCGTGGCTCGCTCTTCCATCAGCAACAGCTGTTGGTAATGCTTCTGAGCCTGATTAAAATAGAGACCGCGCCCCAGCATGTTGGCAACGCTCTCCATCAGTTGCGTCGACGGCTGCTGCGTGGACGCCTGCCAGCGCAGTTGCCCAAATTCGACGTCTTGCAAACGGATGGGCAATGTCTGCCACTCCGCCAACTCATTCGCCTTACCTTCGCTAAGCCGCCAGTTCTCACCGACACACATTTCCAGACAGCCAACCGTTTCATAGCGGTGGACAATCTGCAATATGCGCTGGAAACAGTGCCTGTCGATGGTGCTCACATTCAGCGCCTGCGAACAGTTATACAGCACCTTCAGCATGCGGTTCGCTTCTTGTAAGCGCAGCGTTTTTTGCCGAACCTTCTCCTCGAGCGAACGGTACACCTTGTGCAGCTCATCCGTCATGCGCGTGAAGGTTTGCACCAGTAGCCCCAGTTCATTCGGCAGTGTCGTATCCAACCGCGCATGAGTGAAATAGCCTTTCTCAACCGCAGCACAGGCCGCCATCAGCTTGCTGAGCGGTACCACCACCTGACGGCGAATGCGACGCAGCGTGAAGAAGATCAGTATATAAATGGTGACGGACCCAATCATTGATGTCGCCACCACTATCATCATTTTGCGCTCGGAATGTGGGGGAGTGATCATTTTTGCATAGCTAAAAGGAAAGTCTGAAATAGCGCGACGCCTTGAATGACGCGGCATTGAACGGATTGAGGACTTTTGCATAGCCCGGCGGGAAAATGGAAAAAACCGGTTATTTCTGCACTACATTTTGCACAACTTTGATCGTCGTTCGATCCAGTTTAAGCGGCGTTTAAACGCTCTTAAATCATTCTACAGTAAATCATAGCTATTGTGGTGATAACGCAGGCCATTGAAGTTTTCGGATCGCCCACCGATAAACTAAACAGCCCGCTTATGTTCGCCTGTCAGGCTGGCCGATGCTGCCCACCTTCACTATCGGAACCACACTCTTTAGCCCGCTCATCGTTTAGCGCTGCCGCAGCGTTGCTTTGCATACCTAGGATTTTTGCTTTAACAACTCGGTCGAGTTGCAACAGCCTTATATTGTCTTCGTCCAGTAGATAAAGGACGGTTTCAACCCCCTTGCGTGCCAGTACGGAAGCTAATTGCCGCCGCTCTTCTTGCGTTAGGAACGAGAGCATTTCCGATAGACAATCACCAAAATAACTAGTTATTCCTGGTGTTTTTGGTGATTCATCTAATCCGGTTTTCAACCATTCCAGGCTTACTCCTTCGCTTTCGGCAATACGCGACAATAAATTTTCACGTGGCATTGGAGGATTACTTTCACTTTTAAAATAGCTATTGAGCGTGTTTATGTTAATACCCCAAATCCTTGCGGCGGCGCTTCTTGATGGGTGCCTCCGAATCAGTTGAGCGAGTCGAGCAATGACAGGTTCTTTGTCTTGCTCTTGAAAAGTACCTTTGCGTTCTTTTCTCATATGAGGTTCTTTCTCACCTAATGTTATGAAAAATAATAAATTTTAAATAAAGCACCAAAATAAATAAAATACTTTTATTTGGTATTTTTTGGTGATCTATTCTTTACCCGTAGAGATAACCACGCAGTTATCCGCGCGGGTAACTTTTCAGGATAAAGGAACGATGACCAGAAAAGAAGATCTGGTGTCAGATTGGCACCCTGAAATCATCAAGGCAGAGATCCATAAGCTGGGGCTGTCCTTTCGTACCCTGTCGCTCCAGGCTGGTTACAAAAAATACTCGCTGAAAAGCGTTCTGCGCACACCGTGTAAGCCTTATCAACAAATCATCGCAGATGCAATCGGAATTCCGCCTGAACAGATATGGCCGACTCGTTATCATAAACCATTTTCAGGTCAGTGGAACTAACGAATATGAGTAGGATTAACCTGAAATCACATTATACAGCTCAAGAAATAGCTTTT
>NZ_JBLLJS010000005.1:0-157987 GCF_047692315.1 Symbiopectobacterium sp.
CGATCGAAGCGGGGATTGCAGACTACTGGTACAAGTATGTCGGCCTGAACGGCGCGATTGTGGGCATGACCAGCTTCGGCGAGTCGGCTCCGGCGGAAAAACTGTTCGAGGTGTTTGGCTTTACGGTTGATAACGTGGTGGCAAAAGCCAGCGCGTTGCTGAAATAAGCCACCGCGTTTAACAGTGTAAAACGGCGTCTGATAGACGCCGTTTTTTTATGCCTGATTCGCTTCCCCAGTTGCCAAGAGATATGGGCGGCAGTGCGACACAGGGGATCGATAATCCACTGTAACTTTGCCGGATCGATATCTAACACCGTGCCAACGGCACTGATGGCGGCAATGACCTGCCCGCTGCTGTCGGTAATCGAGGCGGCCTGACGATATCTTCTTCGTTATCAAACGCCCATCCTTGCTGACGCACACTGATCAGATGCTGGCGATAGGCTTCTGGCGTTGTGAGTGTGCTGGCGGTTTTCGTTTGCCAGCTTATATGACTGAGCTTTTTTTCCAAAGCCTTTTCGTCATCGTCACCTCCATTGACCGCACACACCATCACTATATTGTGCGTGCTATGGAGCTGGGTTGTGATGTTATCAGTGAAAAGCCCATGACCATCGATGAAGAGAAAAAGCAATTTAATTACACGCCGGAGCAGTGGCTGGAATTCTTCGGTTTGTATAAAAAACTGGTGGATAACCACGTTATCCCTTCCATGAAGTATTTTACCGCATTTGGTAAAGCCAACGCCTGGGAGATCCGCCCGTGGCTGGAAGGCAAACTGGGTGGAACCTATATCTGGACGACGGAAGGCACCTATGCTGATAGCCTCAAAGCGCCGTCACAGCTGGTTCTTGGACGGACCGTATCCAATGTTGCCAGGTGCTAAAGACTCCGGTTTGCTCTTTAAACCCTCACAGATTTTCTCTATCGGGAACAGCACCAAGCACCCAGAAGAAGCAGCCAAGTTTATTAACTTTATGCTTAACGATCCTGCCGGTATCAAAACCATGGGGCCGCAACGCGGCATCCCTCTCAGCAAAATCGCCGTAGCGACGCTGGAAAAGAGGGCATATTGAAAAGCGGTGATATTCAAGCTTAGTCATTGGAGCAAGTGAATAAACTGACCGGCGATGTAAAAGTCTCACCTTATTTTGAGAACCAAAAGCTGCTGTCCGTATTCCTGGATTATCTCCAACAATATGATTGCGGCAAAATGTCTATCGAAGACGTCGCTACGAGTTTCCCGAAAGCCGGTGAACGTGTACTGAAAAGAATCATCTGATCAAGTTTGATAATATTTGACAGAAAACGCTGATTTTCTGCAAAAAATAAATAGCGCCGGGTGAATGCCACACTCACATCCGGCGATAAGAATGTCTTTTTTATTTGTTACGCACGTTCCCGTTGATATGAGTCAATCAGCGGGGATATTCAACACCAGGGTTTTTATTTGTGAAGGGGTAAATAAATTTACCCTCTCGCATCTCAACAGGTAAGTACCCATGAATGAAAACAAGCTATTGGTACTGGCCTATGTCTCACCCTATATTATAGGGCTGTTGATATTTACGGCATTCCCCTTTGTCTCATCGTTTGTACTGAGCTTTACTGAATATGATTTAATGAATCCGCCGGTATTTAACGGGGTGGAAAACTACCGTTATATGCTGACGGAAGACGCATTGTTCTGGAAATCCATGGGCGTGACCTTTGCCTATGTCTTTCTGACCATTCCATTGTAGAAGCTGGCGTTTGCATTAGGCATTGCGTTCATCCTCAACTTCAACCATCGTGGCCTACGGTTTTGCCCGCTTTGACCGTGGAAGAAATTCTGGTTTGCCACGCTGATTACCACCATGTTGCTGCCCAGTACCGTGTTGTTGATTCCGCAATACATCATGTTCCGTGAAATGGGCATGCTGAACAGTTACATGCCGCTGTATATTCCGTTGGCCTTTGCAACGCAGGGGTTCTTCGTATTCATGCTGATCCAGTTCCTGCGCGGTGTACCGCGTGACATGGAAGAAGCGGCGCAGATCGATGGCTGCAACTCCTTTCAGGTGCTGTGGTATGTGGTAGTACCGATCCTCAAACCGGCCATTATTTCTGTGGCCCTGTTCCAGTTCATGTGGTCCATAAACGATTTTATCGGTCCACTTATCTACGTCTACAGCGTAGATAAGTATCCGATAGCACTGGCACTGAAAATGTCCATCGACGTGACGGAAGGCGCGCCGTGGAATGAAATTCTGGCGATGGCGAGTATCTCTATTCTGCCGCCCATCATTATTTTCTTCTTTGCTCAACGCTACTTCGTACAGGGCGTCACCAGCAGCGGAATTAAAGGTTAATTGAGGATTTATCATGGCTGAAGTTACGTTTAACAAACTGGAGAAAGTTTACTCCAACGGTTTCAAAGCGGTTCACGGTATCGACCTGACCATCAAAGACGGTGAGTTCATGGTTATCGTCGGGCCATCGGGCTGTGCGAAATCCACCACCCTGCGTATGTTGGCGGGTCTGGAGACAATTAGCGGCGGTGAAGTCCGTATCGGTGAGCGCATCGTGAATAATCTGGTGCCGAAAGATCGCGGTATCGCGATGGTGTTCCAGCCAGAACTATGCGCTCTACCCACATATGACGGTGCGCGAGAACCTGGCATTCGGTCTGAAACTGGCGAAATTGCCGAAAGAGAAGATCGACGAGCAGGTTAACGAAGCGGCCAAGATTCTTGAACTTGAAGAGTTGATGGACCGTCTGCCGCGCCAGTTATCCGGTGGTCAGGCGCAGCGTGTCGCAGTCGGTCGCGCCATCGTGAAAAAACCGGATGTGTTCCTGTTTGATGAACCCTTATCCAACCTGGACGCCAAACTGCGTGCCTCCATGCGTATCCGTATCTCTGATCTGCACAAGCAGTCGAAGAAAAGCGGCAAACCCGCGACCAGCGTGTACGTTACCCATGACCAGACCGAAGCCATGACCATGGGTGACCGTATCTGCGTGATGAAGCTGGGCCACATCATGCAGGTCGATACGCCGGATAACCTCTATCACTACCCGAAAAACATGTTCGTAGCAGGCTTTATCGGCGCGCCGGAAATGAACATCAAACCGAGCAAGCTGGTGGAGCGGGACGGGCAGGTGGCATTGGCTGTCGGAAATTCTACATTGGCGCTTAATGCATCGCAGCAGGATAACGTTAGAGCCTATCTCGGTCAGGATGTGTTTTTTGGTGTGCGCCCAGAGTATGTCAGCGTTTCATTAACACAGTTTGTCGAAAACCATTCTCAGGGCGAATTGATTCGCGTGGAGAATATGGGCCACGAATTCTTTATGTATTTAAAGGTGGATAATTTTGAACTGACCTGCCGTATGCCTTCGGATCAGGCCAGAGTGATTATCGCCAACGCTATGCATAAGACGGTCTATTTCCAGTTTGATATGGATAAGTGCCATATCTTTGATGCAAAAACGGAACGAAATATTTCTCTGGCGTAGTCATATTTCCTCAAATACCGATGGCTTAACAGCATCACAAAGCCATCGGCAGGATAATGGTTTTTCGGTTGTATTTTTGGGTAAGGCATACGGGTTATTAAGGAGTTCCCATCATGTCGCTTAACGTTATCTTTAATAGCGCAGATCCCGGTATCTACAATATCAAGACGCATGCAGAAGGTCCGGCTGGGGCACTGCCGTTAACACCAGAAATGCTGGTGGATTCACCGAGCGGGAATATTTTTTGCTTAACGCTCAACGCGGGAATGGGGTGGGATCCAAACCGACTGCTCGGCACCGAAGTGTTGATCCTTGGCACGCAAGGAGGTATTCGCGCAGAGGATGGCCGCCCCATTGCGTTGGGATACCATACCGGGCACTGGGAAATCGGCTTGCAGATGCGCGCTGCCGCAGAAACCATCGCCAAAGAGAATGGCGTGCCGTTTGCCGCTTATGTCAGCGATCCCTGTGATGGTCGTTCGCAAGGGACAACCGGCATGTTTGACTCCTTGCCCTACCGTAATGATGCGGCCATGGTCTTTCGGCGGTTGATTCGCTCTTTGCCCACCCGTAAAGCCGTGATTGGTGTAGCGATCTGTGACAAAGGGTTGCCTGCGATGATGATCGCGCTGGCGGCGACGCACCATTTACCGACCATCATCGTTCCCGGTGGCGCAACGTTGCCGCCGACGCACGGTGAGGATGCCGGTAAAATTCAGACGATTGGTGCCCGTTTTGCCAATCATGAACTGAGCCTGAAAGAGGCCGCCGAACTGGGCTGCCGGGCTTGCGCCTCTCCGGGGGGGGCGGCTGTCAGTTCCTTGGTACTGCGGGGATGTCGCAGGTGGTGGCAGAAGGATTAGGGCTGGCATTGCTCCATTCTGCACTGGCGCCATCCGGCGGGCAGGAAGTGTGGCTGGACATCGCCAGACAGTCTGCCAGAGCAGCGCTGCTGATGCAGCTCAAAGGGTTAACCACCAAGGACATTATTACCGACAAAGCTATTGAGAATGCGATGACGGTACACGCAGCCTTTGGCGGCTCAACCAACCTGTTGTTGCATATTCCTGCGATTGCCCATGCAGCGGGCTGCAAAACACCGACCGTTGAGCAGTGGATGGCAATCAACCGCAAAGTACCGCGACTGGTCAGTGTGTTGCCCAATGGACCGGACTACCATCCTACCGTTCGGGCCTTTATGGCCGGTGGCGTACCGGAAGTGATGCTGCATCTGCGCAAACTCGGGTTGCTGCATGAGGATGTGCTAACGGTGACGGGCGAAACCCTGGGCGATAATCTCGATGTGTGGGAACGCTCTGAACGTCGACGCCGTTTCCGCGAATTGCTGGTGGAATGCGATGGTGTCCAGCCTGATGAAGTGATCATGAGCCCAGAGCAAGCCAAGGCGCGCGGTTTGACCTCCACCATTACCTCCCCCTCCGGTAACATTGCCCCGGAAGGTTCCGTGATTAAATCGACGGCGATCGATGCCTCGGTGGTGGATGAGCAGGGCATTTACCGTCACACCGGCAAGGCTAAAGTATTTACCTCAGAAAAGGCGGGGATCAGTGCCATCAAGCAGGGGGCGATTCAGGCGGGTGACATGATGGTGGTTATTGGCGGCGGGCCGTCGGGAACCGGGATGGAAGAGACCTACCAGCTCACGTCAGCGCTGAAACATCTCTCTGTTATGGCAAATATGTTTCTCTGCTGACTGATGCGCGTTTCTCTGGCGTGTCGACCGGTGCCTGTATCGGTCATATCGGGCCGGAAGCCTTGGCGGGGGGCCGATTGGCAAGCTGCGCGATGGCGACATCATTGAAATGATCATTGACCGGAATCAGCTGGTCGGCTCCATTAATTTTATTGGTACAGAAGGGCATCCGCTATCTCCCGAAGAAGGTGCCGCCGTGCTGGCGAGACGCCCGGTACATCCTGAATTACGGGCGCATCCAGACTTACCCGATGACACTCGTTTGTGGGCCGCTTTGCAGGCTGCCAGTGGGGGAACCAGGAAGGGCTGCATTTACGACACCGATAAGATTCTTGAAGTTATCAATGCTGGTCTGAAAGCGTTAGAAGAAAATAACAGTAATTGATTTTGGTTTTAATTCGGGCGGCCTGCTGCGCGCCCACCTCCATTATAGCGATAATATTATTTTCCACATACGGAAAAAGGTGGTGACTTATGTTTAAAACACTTGCGGGTGTTATTCCTCCGGTTCCAACAATTCTTGATGAAAAAGGTCAATTTGATCCGGAAGGTATGGGAATATTAATTGAAAGATTAATTGACTCTGCCATAAACAGTTTTTTATTTTTGGGGAGTGCGGGAGAGTTTGCCAATTTCTCCCAGGAGCAGCGCAAAGCGATTGCTGAATTTTGCGTAGAAAAAGTGAATGGGCGCAAACCGGTTATTATCGGTACGGCATCCTGTTCCACGGCAGAGGCTATTGCATTAACGCAACACGCGTCAGATATTGGCGCTGATGCGGTGATGATTGTGAATCCTTATTACGCGCTGATGTCTGATGAACGCCTTTATAATCACTATAAGTCTATTGCTGATGCTGTGGCTATTCCGCAACTGTTATATAACTTCCCGGTATTGACCGGACAGAATCTTTCTGTCGAATTGATCGGTCGCCTGGCTGACAATTGCGCCAATATTGTGGGTATCAAAGATACTGTCGATTGCATGAGCCATATTCGTCAGGTGATTACGGAAGTGAAAGGCCGTCATCCTAATTTTCTGGTTTTTTGCGGGTTTGATGAGTATGCTATCGATACGCTGTTGCTCGGCGGCGATGGCGTGATCCCAGCCACCTCCAATTTTGCACTGGAAATTACCTGTGGCATCTATCAAGCATTTCTGGCCAAAGATATGGTTGCGGTGCAAGCGCTGTTGCGCCGTCTGGCCGTGTTGTCGAAGATCTACACCCTCGAAGTTCCATTTACCGGCCTGATAAAAGAAGCGATTCATCTTACCGGCTCACTGATTTCGGCTGCTGTGTCTGCACCTGCGACGCCGCCCAGCCCAGAAATGAAACAGCAGCTGCGTGAGGTCGATATCGCTATTGGGGAATAGCCTCCCCGCGTTACAGAGACGTTGCCGTTAAGCGCGTCTCTGTAGCCCAACATTCAGGAAGAGACACATGCTGGATAAATCAGTCATTACCGGGAAACTCGCCGCGCTGTATCAGGAGATCATCGCCATCCGTGAGGATGACGCTTATCTCAAATCGATTGGTGCCTATGGTTCGGATATGTAGATTGAACTGTGGGACTGGTCACAAGGGGTGGGGTTATATGGCATTTGGCGCTTGTACGAAGCGACCGGGGATCAAACCTATGTCGACTACCTGAGCGCCTGGTTTGAACGCCATCAGGCAGAGGCGGCAGTAAAAAATGTCAACCACGTTGCGCCGATGCTGACGTTAGTGTCGCTGTTGAAACAACAGGAAAATGCAAAGTGGCGCGCGTTGGTGAATGAATACGGCGAGTGGATTGAGCAAGGGCTGTTGCGTACCGAAATGGGCGGGTTCGCCCACACCACTGCTACGCGTAATAATGAAGGGCAACTGTGGGTCGATACCCTGTTTATGGACGGCTTGTTCCACGTTAAGGCCGGGCAACTTCTCAACAAGCCCGCCTATTGCGAAGAGGTCATCTACCAGTTCTTGCTGCATACGCAATTTTTAAGCGATCCTGTTAGCGGTCTGTGGCGGCACGGCTGGCACTTCACAGAAAAACACCACTTTGCCGGTGCGTTATGGGGGCGGGGCAATGGCTGGGCGGCGATCGCCTACGCCTTTCTGAAAGGGTATCGGTTAGGCATTCTGGATAGCCGCTTTGCCGATGCGGGCATTAAAGCCATTGATGCATTGCTGGCGCGCATCGATCAGCAGGGGCAGTTGGCAGAAGTCTCTTCCGGCACGCCGGTGTTTATGACGTTGCCAGAATATACCGATGTGCCCATTCGCCAACGCTCCTATGGGCAATCATTAACGATGTTGGCATTGGCTGAGATGCTGCGCCATCCCGCTCTCCTGCGCGTAGATCCTGCCTGATAAACACCTCGGCATGGCAAAATGCGATTTCTTGCCATGCCGATACCGCATTTTCTTTGAACTACGTCACTGTTCTGCAAGCGCTCTGGTAGAGATATTTCCTTTGCTGAAAATTTGCATTATGCTAGCTGAATCGTTTAATTTGGCGTAATTAAGGCGATTGATCCCGAATAGCGGCGAATTTATCCCGCAGATGGATTGCTAAGGGCAGGGGCGTTGCCCGAGAATAGTCTTACGTAACGGTTTATTCCAGTGTTGGTACTGATTATTCTATACAGCTTACCTATTCGAGTGTTCAGCTTGATACAGAGAATGAGATGACAATTCGTATTGCGATAAACGGTTTTGGCCGTATTGGCCGAAGCGTGTTACGGGCACTGTACGAATCCGGGCGCCGGGCTGATATTAGCGTGGTGGCAATTAACGAGCTGGCGAGCGCAGAAGGCATGGCGCACCTGCTGAAATATGACACCAGCCATGGACGTTTTGCCTGGGATGTGCGCCAGGAGTGCGATCAGCTCTACGTGGGCGATGACACCATTCTGCTGCTGCACCAGCGTGAGATCGAGGGGCTGCCTTGGCGAGAACTAGGCGTGGACGTGGTGCTGGATTGCAGCGGTGTGTATGGCAGTCGTGCGCACGGCGAGGCGCATCTGGCCGCCGGTGCCAAGAAAGTGCTGTTTTCTCATCCCGGTGCCAACGATATCGATGCCACTATCGTGTTTGGCGTTAACCACGAGACGTTGCAGCCAGAACACCACATTGTGTCTAACGCCTCCTGTACCACCAACTGCATTATCCCCATTATTAAATTGCTGGATGAATCGTTCGGTATTGAAAGCGGCACGGTCACCACGATTCACTCTTCGATGAACGATCAACCGGTGATCGACGCCTACCACAGCGATTTGCGCCGTACCCGTGCAGCCAGCCAGTCCATCATTCCGGTGGATACCAAACTGGCGGCAGGCATTACGCGTATCTTTCCGCAGTTCACTAACCGTTTTGAGGCGATTTCAGTGCGTGTGCCAACGATTAACGTCACCGCGATTGATTTGAGCGTAACGGTAAGGCAAGCGGTAAATATTAATGAAATCAATGCGATTTTTCAAAATTCAGCGCATGGAGCATTTCGTGGTATAGTTGACTATACGGAATTACCTTTAGTTTCAGCCGATTTTAATCACGATTCGCACAGTGCTATTGTAGACGGTACGCAGACGCGGGTCAGTGGATCGCACCTGATAAAGACGCTGGTCTGGTGCGATAACGAATGGGGTTTCGCCAATCGCATGTTGGATACCATCCGAGCGATGGTGGCCTGTGGCTTTTAGTTATATGTAATTGAATTATCAGGGATTTTAATCTCGATCACACAACTTTATAAGAGAATCAACAAGAGGATTCACCATGCCTGTAATTAAGATGACCGATCTGGATCTGGCTGGTAAACGCGTACTGATCCGTGCGGATCTGAACGTGCCGGTAAAAGAAGGTAAAGTGACGTCTGATGCGCGTATCCGTGCGTCGTTGCCGACCATTGAAATCGCCCTGAAACAAGGCGCGCGTGTCATGGTGACTTCCCACCTGGGACGCCCGACCGAAGGGGAATACAACGAAGAATTCTCCCTGCTGCCGGTAGTTAACTATCTGAAAGAAAAAATTTCTTCTCCAGTGCGTCTGGCGAAGGATTATCTGGATGGCGTTGATGTTACCGAAGGTGAACTGGTGGTTCTGGAAAACGTTCGCTTCAACAAGGGCGAGAAGAAAGACAACGAAGTGCTGTCGAAGAAATACGCTGCGCTGTGTGACGTGTTCGTGATGGACGCGTTTGGTACAGCACACCGTGCGCAAGCGTCTACCCACGGTGTTGGCAAGTTTTCTGATATCGCGTGTGCAGGCCCGCTGTTGGCAGATGAGCTGGAAGCACTGGGTAAAGCGCTGAGCAATCCTGCACGTCCGATGGTGGCTATTGTTGGTGGTTCCAAAGTGTCCACCAAGCTGACCGTGCTGGACTCGCTGTCCAAAATCGCTGACCAACTGATTGTCGGCGGCGGCATTGCCAACACCTTTGTTGCTGCACAGGGCCACAATGTCGGCAAATCCCTGTATGAAGCGGATCTGATCCCTGAAGCGAAAAAACTGCTGGAAACCTGCGATATTCCGGTTCCGAGCGATGTGCGTGTGGCAACGGAATTCTCCGAAACCGCAACCTTGAAGTCTGTTACTGCCATCAAAGATGATGAACAGATTCTGGACTTGGGTGATGTGTCTGCAGAGCGCCTGGCTGACATTCTGAAAAATGCCAAGACCATTCTGTGGAACGGCCCGGTTGGCGTGTTCGAATTCCCGAACTTCCGCAAAGGGACTGAAATCATCGCTCAGGCGATTGCAGACAGCGACGCGTTCTCCATCGCTGGTGGTGGCGACACGCTGGCAGCGATTGATCTGTTCGGCATTGCAGACAAGATTTCTTATATTTCTACCGGCGGTGGTGCCTTCCTGGAATTCGTTGAAGGGAAAAAACTGCCTGCGGTAGTCATGCTGGAAGGGCGTGCTAAGCAGTAATGCCGCTTTGCCGGGGGTGTCACCCGGCAGCCCGTTGCCTGCTCATCGAGTGGGCAGCGGTGGGTTCGGGCGCTGTGCGTCCGGCCCGTAATCATTATCTCAACCCTCCACGGCCAACGAGACGGGACACGTAACATGTCTAAAATTTTTGATTTCGTAAAACCTGGTGTCATCACTGGCGATGACGTTCAGAAAGTTTTCGCAGTAGCAAAGGAAAATGGCTTTGCTCTGCCCGCAGTCAACTGCGTCGGTACCGACTCCGTCAATGTGGTGCTGGAAGCGGCAGCGAAAGTTCGCGCACCGGTTATCGTTCAGTTCTCTAACGGGGGGGCCGCGTTCACAGCGGGTAAAGGCCTGAAAGCGGAAGGCCAGAAAGCTGCTATCCTCGGTGCCATCTCTGGCGCACAACACGTTCACCTGATGGCTGAGCACTACGGCATTCCGGTCATTCTGCACACTGACCACTGCGCCAAAAAACTGCTGCCCTGGTTGGATGGCCTGCTGGAAGCCGGCGAAAAACACTTTGCTGCAACCGGCAAACCGCTGTTCTCCTCCCACATGATCGACCTGTCGGAAGAGTCTCTGGAAGAAAACATCGAGATTTGCAGCGAATACCTCAAGCGCATGGCAAAAATCAACATGACTCTGGAAATCGAACTGGGTTGCACCGGTGGTGAAGAAGATGGCGTGGACAACAGCCACCTTGATAACTCTGCACTTTACACCCAGCCGGAAGATGTGGCTTATGCCTATGAAAAACTGCACGCCATCAGTCCGCGTTTCACCATCGCGGCGTCGTTCGGCAACGTGCATGGCGTTTACAAGCCGGGTAACGTGCAACTGATGCCGAAAATCCTGCACAACTCGCAGGAATATGTTTCCAAAAAATTCAACCTGCCGCACAACAGCCTGGACTTCGTGTTCCACGGCGGTTCCGGCTCCACGGCGGAAGAGATTGCTGAAGCCGTTAGCTACGGTGTGGTAAAAATGAACATCGACACCGACACCCAATGGGCAACCTGGGAAGGCGTGTTGGCATACTACAAGAAAAACGAAGGCTACCTGCAAGGGCAATTGGGTAACCCGGAAGGCGCAGACAAGCCGAACAAGAAGTACTACGATCCGCGCGTTTGGCTGCGTGCTGGCCAGGCAACAATGGTTGCGCGTTTAGAAAAAGCGTTTAAAGAACTGAACGCAATCGACGTACTGTAATCTATATTAATAAGTGCATTGCCAAACAATGCATGAAAATAAGAGGCTCCTTTTATCAGGAGCCTTAATTTTTTCTGGCCTGCTTCAAGGGCTATTTTGGGTGTGAACGATCCCTTTCAAAGGGAGAAATGCAAAAAATGGGAGAGTGCGAAGAACTGGATGTAACCGAAAGTCTGAGCCGTATGGGGCGTCAACAACGAAGCGCTGCTGTTGCAATATGCGGTAAACGTGGTGGCTGCCATTATCATTTTGCTTATCGGCCTGCTGGTGGCGCGTGTGGTATCGAATGGCATCAGTAAAGTGATGGTGGCGCGGGGAATTGATACCACCGTGGCGGATTTCCTCGCCGCACTGGTGCGTTACGGCATTATTGCCTTTACGTTGATTGCGGTATTGAGCCGCGTTGGAGTACAAACGGCATCGGTGATTGCCGTGCTCGGTGCTGCGGGTTTGGCCGTTGGCCTCGCGTTGCAAGGATCGCTGTCAAACTTCGCGGCGGGCGTGTTGCTGGTGATGTTCCGCCCGTTCCGTACGGGGGAATCCGTCGATCTGGGCGGCGTTGCGGGGGTTGTTACTCAGGTCAGATTTTCTCGACCACACTGCGTACCGGTGATGGCAAGGTGATTGTGGTACCAAACGGTAAAATCATCGCAGGCAATATCATCAATAGCAGCCGTGAGCCGGATCGCCGTGTAGAGTTGATCGTGGGCGTTGCCTATGATGCAGATATTGATCAGGTAAAAACCCTTCTGGGTGATATTGTTGCCGCAGATGCGCGTATTCAGCATGACAAAGGCGTCACTATTCGCCTGAACGAGATGGCTGCGTCTTCACTCAACTTTGTTGTCTGGGTCTGGACCACCAACGGTAACGCGCAAGCGGTATACTGGGATCTGCTGGAAAACCCCAAACGCGCGCTGGATGCCCATCACATCGGTATCCCCTATCCGCAAATGGATGTGCATTTGCATCAAAGCAAGCCTGCATCAACTCACGAGTAATTTTCGTTAATCCTCTTTAGGCATCCGGTGCTAAGCGCACGGATGCCTAAACGCTTACGTGATGAATCAGGGGATTCGGCGTCAGTATCATCTGATGATTGCCCTGTTGTGCGCATTGAGCGATGTCATCTTGATCTGTGCCGGTATCTTTGGCGGCAGTGCGTTGCTGAGCCAGTCATCGCTACTGCTGTCACTGATCACCTGGGGAGGCGTTGCTTTTCTGTTTTGGTACGGTTGGGGCGCGTTCAAAGTGGTCTTCAACCGCTAGCTTAGCGTGGTGAGCGTTGAGATTGCGCGGCAAAGCCGCTGGCGCGTTATCGCCACTGTATTGGCAGTTGACCTGGCTGAATCCGCATGTCTATTTGGATACTTTCGTGGTACAGGGCAGCATTGGCGGACAGATGGCGCCCGATGCGCGCAGTTGGTTTGCATTGGGCTCCATTACTGCTTCATTCCTGTGGTTCTTTGCATTGGCGTTGCTGGCGTCCTGGCTGGCCCCGTGGTTGAACACGCCCAAAGCGCAGCACGTGATTAATGCCTTTGTTGGGATAATCATGTGGAGTATTGCGCTGCAACTCGCACATTCTGGCATGCAATAGTGCTGTAACTTGACGTTTTTTTACGGTATTCCGGAATTCACCTATATTTAAGCCAACCTAGCCTGTGCACTATGCTTACCTATGACAGTATGCAGATCCACAGCACAGGCGCGTAGCCGTAATCTTGGCGTGCAACGGCGCAATATCAAATGGAATCAGGAGAAACGACACTGTGAAGCTAAAAAGCACTGGCGATAGCCGCCCTGTTAGGATTAGGTACGCTTCCGTTGTCCGGGCAGGCCGCTGAATTGCCGAACGGACCGCACATTGTGACATCTGGCAAAGCGAGCGTAGATGCCACTCCGGATATAGCGAATCTGGCGATTGAGGTCAGCGTTTCATCGAAAGACGTGGCTGATGCCAAGAAGCAAGTGGACGATCGTGTAGCGCAATATTTCGCCTATCTGGAAAAACACGGTATTGAAAGAAAAGACATCAGCGCAGCAAACCTGCGCACCCATCCTGAATACGATTTTCTGAAAGATGGTCGCTCTGAACTGAAAGGGTATCGCGCGGTGCGTCAGGTGGCGGTAACGGTACGCCAACTGGATCAGCTAAACGCGTTGCTGGACGGTGCGCTGCGCGCTGGGTTGACGGAAATCCGTGGCGTGGAGCTTGGGGTTGCCAACCCGGAAGCCTATCGCGATCAGGCTCGTCAGCGGGCGATAGAAACGGCGACCAGCCAGGCAAAAGCACTGGCAACCGGATTCAACGCCAAGCTAGGGCCGATTTACAGCATCCGCTACCAGGTTGCCAACTATCAGCCGGTTCCCATGGCCCGTATGTTTAAAGCGGCGGGCGTCGCCGCAGAGGCTGGTGTGGCGCAGACTTACGAACAGCAAAGCATCCAGTTTGACGATCAGGTTGACGTGGTGTTCGAGCTGCAACCCAATCAGTAACGCCTTTTTGAAAGGCGTCAGGATTGGCGCAATACGCGATGCCCGTGCGAGAGCAGGGCATCCGTGACCTTTCTCATCATCCGGCTTTCTGGCGCGAAACGATGCCAGTACAGCATACGGCGCTGGAACAGGCCCGGCGTCAGATCGACCAGATCGCCGCTTGCCAATTCTCTTTCGATTTGCAGATGAGGGATCATACAGCAGGTGGTGCCTTGTCGCGCCAGTTGCACGAAGGCTTCTGACGAGTTAACGATATGGCAGGGCACGCTGCCGGGCGAGAGATCGAAATTCTGCTGCAAGAACGCCTGATGCATGTCATCCAGGTGGTCAAAGGCAACGGCAGGTGCACGCAACAAGGCGGAACGGGTTACGCCATTCGGGAAGTAGCGCGCGGCGAAATCCGGTGAGGCGACGAACAGATAATCCAGCGCCCCGAGTTTATCCACCAGACAACTCGGCAACGGTTGCGGCTGGATACTGACTGCACCCACCCCTTCACCACGACGCAAGCGTTCTTGGGTGCGGGTTTCATCTTCCACTTGCAGATTAAGACGAATGGGGGAATCGACCAGCACCTGTTGCAGCGCGGGCAACAGCCAGGTTGCCAGACTGTCGGCGTTGACCGCAAGCGATAGCAACAGCGGGATATCGCTGCTGGCATCGTTGCCCAGCCACTCTTCTTCCAGCAACTCCACTTGATGCAACAGCGCCAGCAATTTTTGCCCTTGTTCCGTGGGGCGCGGTGGAATGGTTCTGACCAACAGGGGTTGTCCGAACAGATTTTCCAACTGCTTGATGCGTTGCGAAACGGCGGATTGCGTGATGCACAATTTTTGCGCGGCGCGTTCAAATCCGCGCTCACGGATCACGGCATCCAAAGCCTGAAGTGTGCGATAGTCCGGTCGTTTCATGAAGGTGCCATTTCCTATGGATAAAACTTGATCTTTGCACTATGCCACATTTTTCCGCCTGAACACGCTAAAAATCTGTCTCATTTCACACTCATGGCCGAAAATAATCGGATGACGCGCGGCGATTGGCGTCGTTTCTGGTGGCGCTTGCTCTATAATACGCCTCTCTCTTCTCACTGTAATTTGCAGGCACGATAAAGACCATGACACAAGATGAACTGAAAAAGGCGGTCGGCTGGGCCGCGTTGGATTATGTCCGCCCGGATACCATTGTTGGGGTAGGAACGGGTTCAACGGCAGCGCACTTCATTGACGCGCTGGGTTCAATCAAACACCAGATTAAAGGCGCAGTATCCAGCTCCGTGGCGTCGACCGAGAAACTGAAAAGCTTAGGCATTCCGGTATTCGACAGTAACGAGGTTGATGAACTGGATATCTATGTGGACGGCGCTGATGAGATCAACCCGCATATGCAAATGATCAAAGGTGGTGGCGCGGCGTTGACGCGTGAGAAGATCATTGCCGCCATTGCGCGTCAGTTTATCTGTATTGTCGATGCCTCTAAGCAGGTGGATATTCTCGGGAAATTTCCGTTGCCGGTAGAAGTTATCCCCATGGCGCGCGCTTATGTGGCGCGTGAACTGGTGAAACTGGGTGGCCAACCGGTTTATCGTCAGGGCGTAGTGACGGATAACGGCAATGTGATCCTCGATGTGCACAACCTCGATATTTCTGATGCCATTGCGGTGGAAAACCGCATTAATGGGATTGCGGGTGTGGTGACTGTCGGTCTGTTTGCCAACCGTGGCGCTGACGTTGCGTTGGTAGGTACGGCAGACGGGGTGAAAACCCTGAAGTAATCTCTCCCCTGAGCGTCGGGTGTTGGCATGATGTTAACGTCCGATTTTTTTTGCTTAAAAACCCCGCTATTGTTAAAGTCTCACTTTTGGTACTTAATATCACTTTTTCTTATTTTGTTCCCCGCACATCTGGCAAGGCGATGCTTTATCCCTATTTTTTTACTGTAAAAGGGAGTCTGTGATGCCGTTGGCAGAATCGGGTAAGCAATCGATTGTCTTGCTGCTGGCGTAATTTTTGTTATGTTGGCAGAGGCTGTTTGGCAAATTGGCTGGCTCATTGGCATCTGAAGTCTGAAAATAAGGTCGGGAAATGGCAAAGGTATCACTGGAAAAAGACAAGATTAAATTCCTCCTGGTGGAAGGGGTTCACCAGAGCGCGTTGGAAAACCTGCGCGCAGCAGGCTACACCAACATTGAATACCATAAAGGTGCATTGGATACGGAAGCGCTGAAAGCCTCCATCCGTGACGCGCATTTCGTCGGTTTGCGTTCCCGTACTTACCTGACGGAAGAAGTGTTTGCAGCCGCAGAAAAACTGGTTGCGGTGGGCTGTTTTTGCATCGGCACCAACCAGGTAGAGCTGCCTTCCGCGACCAAGCGCGGTATTCCGGTGTTCAACGCTCCCTTCTCCAATACCCGCAGCGTGGCGGAACTGGTGATTGGTGAAATGCTGCTGCTGTTGCGCGGCGTTCCGGCAGCCAATGCGAAAGCGCACCGTGGCGTATGGCACAAACAAGCTGTGGGCTCCTTTGAAGCGCGCGGCAAAAAACTGAGCATCATTGGCTACGGCCACATTGGCACCCAGTTGGGTATCCTGGCGGAAAGTCTGGGGATGCACGTCTACTTTTACGACATCGAGAGCAAGCTGCCGTTAGGCAATGCTCAGCAGGTGCGTCATCTGTCCGAATTGCTGAACATGAGCGACGTGGTCAGCCTGCACGTGCCGGAAACCGCGAGCACCCAGAACGTGATGGGCGCAGAAGAACTGGCGCTGATGAAACCGGGTTCTATCCTGATCAACGCATCGCGCGGTACGGTAGTCGATATCCCGGCATTGTGCGAAGTGCTGCGTAGCCAACACATTGCCGGTGCCGCGATTGACGTGTTCCCGCAAGAACCGGCAACCAATACCGATCCGTTTGTTTCTCCGTTGCTGGAGTTCGACAACGTGCTGCTGACGCCGCACATTGGCGGCTCCACTCAGGAAGCGCAGGAGAACATCGCTACGGAAGTGGCCGGTAAACTGGCAAAATACTCTGATAACGGTTCGACGCTTTCTGCGGTGAATTTCCCGGAAGTTTCCCTACCAGTTCAGAGCGATCGCGCACGTTTGCTGCACATTCACGAAAACCGTCCGGGTATTTTGACGGCAATCAACAATATTTTCGCCGAGCAAGGTATCAACATTGTGGCTCAGTATCTGCAAACCAGCGCGGATATCGGCTATGTGGTGATCGACGTGGAAACGGATGCGGCGAATACGGCACTGCAACTGATGAAGGCGATTCCTGGCACCATTCGCGCCCGCCTGCTGTTCTAAGTGTTCGTTGAGCGTTTAACGTCATCACAAACAGCTCCATTTGGGGCTGTTTGCTTAAAAGAGACTTACAACGCGATAGTTACCTTGCCGCGCATATGTCCTTCCAGCACTTTGGCGTGAGCCTGTTGCAGCGTTTCAACGCTTAAACCGTTCAATACTTCACTGGCGGTACCTTGCAGCTTGCTCGCATCTACCAGATGCGCCACCTCTTGCAGAATTTTCCCTTGCTGCGCCATATCCGGCGTTTGATACATGCTGCGGGTAAACATGAATTCCCAATGTAGCGAGGCACTCTTACGCTTTAGCTCGTTTTGATCCAGCGGTCGTTCGTTCTCAACAATGGTGCAGATCTTGCCCTGCGGTGCAATCAAGGAGCTTATCGCGCTCCAGTGCCCGTCGGTGTCGTTCAGACAGAAAATATAATCCACCTGAGTGATGCCTGCTTTTTTCAGCTCACCGACCAAATCGCGATAATCAACGACGAGATCCGCGCCGCGTTGGCGGCACCATTCGGCCGAATCCAGACGAGATGCGGTGGCAATCACCTTGACCTCACTGCGCAGTGCTGCCAGTGAGATCGCAAGAGAGCCGACGCCGCCTGTACCGCCGATAATCAGCAGGTTTTTCCCTGCATCAGCGTCCTGAATCTCAAGGTGCTCAAACAGCCCTTCCCAGGCGGTGAGCGCGGTCAGCGGCAGCAGCCCAGTCGAGAGAGACAGGTTTGTGCGCCACAATACGTGCATCAATTAACTGATGAGAACTGTTGCTGCCAGAGCGCGTGATATCGCCCACGTACCAAACTTCATCCCCCACCTGAAAACCGCTGACGCGCTCGCCAATGGCAAGCACGGTACCACTGGCATCCCAGCCTAGCATGCGCGGTTCGGTTAACCCGTTTTTACGCAACCCGGCATGTACTTTGGTATCGACGGGATTGATGGATACCGCTTTTACCTCAACCAGCAGATCGTGTGGGCCCGGCTGTGGCTGCTCTTGGGTAATGGCGATAAAACGTTCAGGATGCTGTGGGTCAACGGCAATAGCATGTACGGTCATGATGTGTTCCTCATTGTTTCGATGAGAAAAGTGTAGAATGAACCCATCGTGCTGATAAGATGGACAATCATTAACGAAGTGTTTGTTGTAGGCGAACAATCATGTTTAAACCCCCCATGTTCAGGCAGTGGCAAGATATGGCGTTGTTTGCGCTGGTGGCCGAATGCGGCAGTGTGACACAGGCGGCGCTTAAGGCCGGTATGGCCAAATCCAGCCTCAGCTTGCGTATCAGTCAGCTCGAACAACAGCTTGGGCTGCGGCTGCTAAACCGCACTACGCGTAAGATCAGCCTGACCTTTGCTGGCGAGCGCTATCTGATCCACTGCCAGGAGATGATGCAGGCCAGTGAGCGCGCCGATCTCGCTATTCAACATTTGCGTGATAATCCGAGTGGGCGGCTTCGCATCACCAGCCCTGCCGGTTTTGGCGCTACGCTGCTGGTGCGGTTGACCACCGAGTTTCAGCGCCGCTTTCCCGCCGTGTCTCTGGAAATTGCCATCTCTGACACGCTGGTGGATTTAGTCGATGAAGGTTTTGACGTGGCATTTCGCACCGGTAAGCCGCAGGACTCTTCACTGATTGGCAGGCCCCTTGGGCGTGACACCGCGTTACCTGGTGGCCTCTCCGCACTATCTGGCGCGCCATCCTGCGCTGGTCCATCCGCAGCAGCTTCAGTCTCATCAATGTATTGCCCATCGCGCCTGGGCGGAGTGGTCATTGCAACGCGGCAGTGATGACTATCGCTGGCTGTTGCCGTTGACGCACACTACGGACAATCTGCTCTATGCCCGTGAATGCGCGATGTCGGGCGCGGGCATCACCCTGTTGCCTGCTTTTCTTGTCGAGGGTGTCGATCTGCCCCGGCCTTTGGTACGCGTGTTGTCAGAATGGCGCGCGGAGCCCAATGAACTCTATTTGGTGTCCCCCAGTAGAAAACTCAATTCCCCTTCTTTGGCCTGCTTTATCGAATTTGTGCTGCAACATGATGCGCTGGCGGAATATGTCACGCCGACGCCATTTTCATCCTGATTGCGTGCCGCATTATATAATGTGAAAGTGAATTTCTTATTTTTAGGAATATAACAACACTTTATTTGAAATGTGATTATGATCACGACCTAGAAGTGGATGTTTTCACACCATTGCCGATAAAACATGAATCCGACGATGTTTTTTTAGTAACGCCAAGGTTGTTCGTTATGCGTTGCGGAAGGGATATCCATACCAGCCGTTGTCGAAGTGAGAATAACAGTCATGTCCGAGATAAAAGGAAATTCAGGTTATATCAATAACATCAGACTTGTTACGCTATTTATTAGTCTGTTAACGATTATTTTATTGCTGTTCGCTATCTCCATTGGCACGGCGAGTTATTTTCTCAAACAGAGTAATGATGCATTAGACCGGGCCAATCTGGTTCCTGATGTGCGAGCCGGCATCAGCATCAGCATGGATCAACTGCGTGTTGCTCGCCAACTGTTGGTTCAGGCGGCGGCGACGCAACGCGTTGGTGATGCTGAAGGCTATAAAAGCGCGCTGACACTGGCGGAGAACCGCGTAAAAAGCTCACAAAAACGCTTCGATGAATATCTGGCCCGGCCGGATAAATTCAACGCACCCGCCGGATTGGATGATGAACTGGCTGTTAATTATGCCGCGTACCGCGACAGGGCGGTCAAGCTGATTATCGAGGCAGCGAAGAGAGGCGAATTCGAGGAAGTGATTTCGCTGGAAAGCGATGAAGCACGCAAACTGGACGAAAACTACGCGCAATCGGTGCGTTATCTGACCGATAACGCACCGCAAATCAATCAGCATACCGAGGCTAACTCTCGTCGCGGCATGCTGATGGCGCTCTCTTTTGTGGCTTCTATTGTTATGGCGGCGATCATCTATGTGATTATTCGCAATGCGCTATTGGCTCCGCTGGATCGGTTGGTAACTCGCATTCAACGTATTGCCGCCGGGGATTTAACCTAAAGCGCCAGTGAAATGGGGCGTAACGAGATTGGCATTCTGGGGCAGAACGTCCAGAACATGCAGGCCGCGTTGGCGGAAACGGTTAGCGTGGTGCGCGAAGGTGCAACGGCAATTCATCAGGGTGCCACGGAAATTTCCGCCGGTAACGTAGATCTCCCCTCACGTACGGAGCAGCAGGCAGCAGCGCTAGAAGAGACGGCAGCCAGCATGGAACAGCTGACGGCCACGGTGAAGCAAAACTCTGATAACGCCCACCTTGCCTTCATCCTGATAATCCAGAATGTGGGTGGCAATACGGTCAAGGAACCAACGGTCGTGGGAAATCACCATGGCGCAGCCGGGGAACTCTAACAGGGCGTTTTCCAGCGCGCGCAGGGTTTCAATATCCAGGTCGTTGGTCGGTTCATCGAGCAGCAGGACGTTGCCGCCCACTTGCGGCAGCTTCGCCAGATGCAGACGATCGCGCTCACCACCGGACAGCTCGCCGACACGTTTGCCCTGATCGGTACCTTTAAAGTTGAAGCGGCCAACATAGGCGCGACTCGGCATCTCTGTGGTGCCAATACGCATGATGTCCAGCCCGCCAGAAACTTCTTCCCAAACGGTTTTGTGTTGTCCATGCTGTCGCGGAACTGATCGACAGAAGCCAGTTTTACCGTTTCCCCCAGCTCGATGGTACCGCCATCTGGCTGCTCCTGACCGGACATCATACGGAACAGCGCTGATTTACCGGCACCGTTCGGGCCGATAATCCCAACGATGGCACCCTTCGGCACCGAGAACGACAGGCCGTCGATCAGTTGGCGCTTGCCATAGGCCTTGCTCAGGTTGGTGACTTCCACCACTTTGTCGCCCAGGCGTGGACCTGGTGGAATGAACAGCTCGTTGGTTTCGTTACGTTTCTGGTATTCAGTGCTGTTAAGCTCTTCAAAGCGAGCCAGACGGGCTTTGCCCTTGGCCTGACGGCCCTTGGCACCCTGACGCACCCACTCCAGCTCTTTCTCAATGGATTTACGGCGAGCCGCTTCCTGAGAGGCTTCCTGCGCCAGACGTTGGTCTTTTTGCTCCAGCCAGGAAGAGTAGTTGCCTTCCCATGGAATGCCTTCGCCGCGGTCCAGCTCCAGAATCCAGCCCGCGACGTTGTCGAGGAAGTAACGGTCGTGGGTAATGGCGACCACGGTGCCTTCGAAGTCGTGCAGGAAGCGTTCCAGCCAGGCCACGGATTCCGCATCCAGGTGGTTGGTCGGCTCGTCGAGCAGCAGCATGTCTGGTTTTTCCAGCAGCAGACGACACAGAGCCACGCGACGGCGCTCGCCCCCGGACAACTTGGCGATTTTCGCATCCCATTCCGGCAGGCGCAGCGCATCGGCAGCACGTTCTAACTGGTTATCCAGATTATGGCCGTCGTGAGCCTGAATGATCTCTTCCAGCTTGCCCTGTTCAGCAGCCAGCTTGTCGAAATCTGCATCCGGACGGCATACAGTGCATACACTTCATCCAGACGCTTGAGCGCACCGACCACTTCCGATACCGCTTCTTCGACGGATTCACGTACCGTGTGTTCAGGGTTGAGCTGCGGCTCCTGCGGCAAATAGCCGATTTTGATGCCGGATTGCGGGCGCGCTTCCCCTTCGATGTCTTTATCAATCCCCTCCATGATGCGCAGCAGGGTGGATTTCCCTGCGCCGTTCAGACCCAGCACGCCAATTTTTGCGCCTGGGAAGAAGCTAAGGGAGATATTTTTTAAAATATGGCGCTTCGGCGGAACCACTTTGCCGACGCGGTGCATAGTATAGACGTATTGAGCCACGTTGCGACTTCGCCTCTCTATGGGTTAAAGGATGCAGTGCGTAGCCCGCGCTGCATCGAGGTTAACGATGAAGGTGGGGCGTCGCCCTCTTCGATTTATCGTTATGCTGATGCGGAGTGTAGCTGGTTTCGCCGTACGATCCCAGCCATCATCCCTTACTGTCTGTCACTCTGTGAAATGGCTCCAGGCGCTGCGTTTTTACGCATCGCACCCAACCTGAAATTTCTAAACGGTTATCCTTACGTTTCTTGACATTTTATTACATTTTGCGATATATTGCCACCGTGCATCCTGTGCCAAACTGGAGAGCAGCAAATGTCGTCTGGATGATGCGAAATTTATCAGTGATGTGCAAATGCATGTTGGTAACCGTTTTGGATGAGGTGGTTTGGATGAAGGGTAACATGGGGCGTTGGGCGCGCATTGCCATCCTGTGTCTGGAGGGGGTTACAAGCTCAGCCATGGCGGATACGCTGGATGCCCAACGCCAGCGCTATCAGCAAGTTAAGCAGGCCTGGGACAACAATCAGATGGATACCGTGCAGGCGTTGATGCTAACCCTGCGCGATTACCCACTTTATCCTTACCTGGAATACCGTGCGTTAACGCAATCGCTGGGGCAGGTAAGTAGCAGCGAAGTCAGTGCATTCACGGCGCGTTATCCAACGCTACCTCCTGCGCGTAACCTGAAATCCCTGTTTGTGAATGAGCTGGCTCGCCGCGAGGATTGGTCGGGCCTGTTGGCGTTTGCACCAACGTCACCCAAACCGGTTGCGGCGCACTGTAATCATGTCTATGCGCGCTGGGCGACGGGACAGCGTCAGGGCGTGTGGGATGACGCAAAGGCCATCTGGCTGAACGGACGTTCGCTGCCCACCATCTGCGATAAGCTGTTTGCTGTCTGGGAAGCCGCCGGTGAGAAAACGCCGATCACCGTACTGGAGCGCATTCGGTTGGCAATGAACGAGGGCAGCACCGGATTGGTGAACTATCTGGTGAAACAGCTTCCTCCTGATTACCGTACCATCAGCGATGCGCTGATGAAATTGCAGAACGATCCCAAAACTGTAGAGCGCTTTGCTCGCAGCGTAGGATCAACCGATTTCACGCGCAATGCAACACTGGTCGCATTCCGCCAACTGGCCCGGCAGGGTGAAGAGAGCGCCCGTGCGCTTATTAGCGTATTGGTGCGGCTGCAAAAGATGAGCGAGGCCGATCGACGCGAGATGGAAGAAGTGGTGGCCTGGCGTTGGATGGGGACGGGGGCGACTCCAGAACAGGCAGCCTGGCGAGATGCCGTGGCGCAACGCAGCCAATCAACCAGCTTGATTGAGCGCAGGGTACGTATGACGCTCGGTGAAGGTGACAAGGCGGGACTGCGCTTCTGGCTCGCTAAACTTCCGGCTGAGGCGCAACAGAAAGATGAATGGCGCTACTGGCAAGCCATGTTGCTGTTAGATAACGGGCAGCGTCAGGATGGCGAAGCCATACTGCGATCGCTGATGCAGGCGCGTGGGTTCTACCCGATGGTCGCCGCGCAGAAGTTAGGTGTCCCTTATCCGTTGACCATCGCGTCGTCCACCCCGGATAAAACCCTGGCGCAACGGCCGGAAATTGCTCGCGTGCGTGAGCTAATGTATTGGGGTATGGACAATCTTGCGCGCAGTGAATGTGGGGAGCTGGTGGCAAACAGTGATAAGCCACGTCAGGGCGCGTTACACTTTTGATCAAGGGTGGGCCGATCTCAGCGTGCAGGCGACCATTGTGGCCAAGCTGTGGGACAATCTGGAAGAGCGTTTTCCGCTGGCATGGCGTGATACCTTCCAGCGAATGACACAAGGGAAAGCCATTGCGCAGAGCTATGCGATGGCGATTGCTCGTCAGGAAAGTGCCTGGAACCCTTAGGCGCGCTCTCCCGTGGGAGCGTCCGGGCTGATGCAACTGATGCCTGCCACCGCGCAGCATACAGCGAAGAAGGGCAACGTGAGCGGCTATGTAAACAGCAGCCAGCTGTTCGATCCCGAAACCAATATTCTGTTGGGCACCACCTATCTGGATGACGTCTACCAAACCTTCAATAACAACCGCATTCTTGCCAGCGCGGCGTATAATGCCAAGCCTTCGCGGGTGAACACCTGGCTGAAAAACAGCGCGGGGCGTCTCGATCCGGTTGCCTTTATTGAAAGCATTCCATTTACGGAAACGCGTGGCTATGTGAAAAACGTGCTGGCCTACGATGCGTTCTATCGCTACTTTTTGCATCAAAATGACAACGTATTGACGCCAGCAGAGTGGGGGCAGCGTTATTAGGTCTTGTGCCGTCGACGCGATTTTTCATGCACGATATCGGTGATTTTCCGTTGATTATGCTAGGCTGCCATACTCGTTAACGAGTATGGCAGCCTGCTATGACCCCTTTACCACATACCGATCCCGCGCTTTCTGGACACGGCAATGAAGATTGGCACAAATTTGTCGAGCTGCTGAAGCTTTCCGTGACGGAAGATCTGCATCACCCTCTGTTACAACTGTTGTTGACGCCGGATGAACGCGCGGCGCTCGCGACGCGTGTGCGCATTATTCAGGAATTGATGCGAGGAGAGATGAGCCAGCGTGAATTGAAAAACGAATTGGGTGCCGGTATTGCTACCATCACGCGTGGTTCCAACAGTTTAAAGGCCGCACCGCCTGCGCTGAAGCAGTGGCTGGAAACACAACTGCTGCCTGATGGCAAATAGATAAGTGGGACGTTGCAGATGTTAAGGGGCATCGCGCCCCTTAAACGGGTTAGCTCGGCTGGCTATAAATGGGGTTGTGGAAGGGTACCAACGCCAACAATAACGCCTGATAGTAGACGCTGGTGCGCGTCAGCTTGCTGTCGGTGAACACCCCAATCGCGCCGCCCTGACGTTTAATGTCCTGAATGCCGGTCAAACGTGCCATTTCGTCTCCCAGCTCTCTTCCTTCCTTGATTCCTTGTAATATACTTTCCGGCAGCACCAGGCTGGCGGAGCGTGATTCACCACGCAGATGTGGGTTTTCAATCACCATCCAGGCAAAGGTCATGCTATCTTCAATGCCAGCTTCAACGCCGACCCAGAAATTGGCCTCGGGCCGAACCTGACGGGCGCGCATAACGCGGTTGCGGGCTCCGGTATGCGTTTCAGTGGAACCCAAGGGCTGATGAGAAATGCCGCTGTCGACATCAACACCTTCGATGCGACAGTTTTCTTCGCCAAAGACATCCGTGAATGCGAGTGTAATAGCCTTAATTTTTGCCGGGTTGGTAGTGGCAGCGACAACATGGTACATAATGGTTTATACTCTTTTAGTTAATTTGACGCAGTATAATGGAAAAAAGCGATGTTACAGGTATATCTTGTTCGCCACGGTGAAACAGAATGGAACGTGGCTCGGCGTATTCAGGGACAATCTGACAGTCAGTTGACCGCGCAAGGTGAACAGCAGGCTTATCAGGTTGCGAACCGTGTTAAAACGCTAGGCATCACGCATATCTTTACCAGCGATTTAGGGAGGACGCGCCGCACTACGGAGATTATTGCGCAGTCTTGCCGCCACTGTGAAGTGGTTGAAGACCCTAATTTGCGTGAGCTGAATATGGGCGTGCTGGAAATGCGCGACATCGATACGCTCAGCCCACAAGAGGAAGCATGGCGTAAGCAACTGGTGGATGGCACGCCGGATGGCCGTATTCCTGAGGGGGAATCCATGGCGGAGATGGCAACGCGTATGCACCAGGCGCTCGATCGCTGCCTGGCACTGCCGCCCGGCAGTCGTCCGTTGCTGGTCAGTCACGGAATGGCCCTCGGTTGCTTGTTGAGCACCATCCTTGGGCTGCCCTCCAGCGCAGAACGCCGTTTACGGCTGCGTAACTGTTCGCTCTCCCGCATCGATTATCAGCAGAGCCCGTGGTTGGCATCCGGCTGGGTTGTGGAAACGGCCGGGGATGTGTCTCATCTTGATACCCCGGCATTGGATGAATTCCAGCGTTAACGGTGAGCGCGCTTAGCGACGGATAGGGATCAGGTATTCGCAGCGGATCACTTTCGGTGGTCCGTCTTCTTTCGTCCCTTGCGGGGTGAAGCGTTCTGCGTCACAGCCATCGCGGCGCGTCAGTTCGAAGGTGGGCAGGCAGGTGTCTACAGGCTGATAATGAAATCCTGTAGCTCATCCGTGGGGCCTTCATAGACGAACAATGCGTACTCGCCGCCGGGTAATGTAATCGGCTCGCCGGGGTGAACCCCTTCCGGAACGTGCTCTGGCTCCACGGCAGTGGTATAGAGCACATCATGTTCGTCTTCTTTATCTTTGCTCGGGCGGGCATGGTGCAAGCTATACAGCAAGGGGGGGATGCATTTGGCCTCGCCAAGGTACTGACGCTAGAAGTGTACGCGCATTTCCGTGCGGAAATTACAGATCTGTTCCAGAGAACAGTTGCAGTTTTGCGTGACACCCACGAGCTGCGTATCCGGCAACGTGACAAACTCGGGCTGCGGCAGCGTGAATTCACCCAAGCGCAATGGTGGGCGAATACCATAGGTGTTCCACTCTTCGGCGCGGCGGTAGGAGGCGGGTGTCTGCGCAAACTGCTTTTTAAAGGCACGGGTGAACGTCTGCTGCGAATCGAAGCGGTATTGCAGCGCGATATCGAGGATCGGCCTGCCGGTCATACAAAGTGCCATGGCGGCCTTTGTCAAACGACGTGTGCGAATATACGCGCCGATAGCGTGCCCGGTGACATCCTTGAACATGCGTTGCAAGTGCCATTTGGAGTAGCCAGCTTTTGCTGCCACGTTATCCAGCGACAGTGGTTGGTCAAGGTGATTTTCCAGCCAATTCAGCGGGTCACGTATGATACTTGCTTGATCCATAGAACATCCTCGATAGAACACACAAAGCACGAAGCGCATAGAGATCGGGCATTATAGCAACTTTTTGCCGTTGTCACCGCTTAAGATTTTTGAATAATTTAAACAAACAATCAGGTGGAATTTGCATATTTCGGCCATATATCTAGTAGCGGTATCGTCCGGGTGGTAAAAGCCCCCGTAACTTGTTTCCAGACAGAGAAGAATATCGATGAAAAACGCATTAATCATGGGAGCCTGTTTGGCGTTGCTGACCGTGGGTAGCGTCGCTAAGGCGGAACAGATTGGTTCTGTAGATACGGTTTTCAAACTGCTGGGACCGGACACATAAAATTGTGGTGGAAACCTTTGATGATCCTGATGTTGCGAACGTTATCTGCTATTTGAGCCGTGCCAAAACTGGCGGCATTAAAGGTGGGTTAGGTCTGGCGGAAGACACCTCCGACGCGGCGATTTCCTGCCAGCAGGTAGGGCCGATTACCCTGTCGGACAAGGTCAAGAAAAGCGGCGATGGCGGCAGCGTGGTGTTTCAGAAGCGCACCTCACTGGTGTTCAAAAAACTTCAGGTGGTACGTTTCTATGATGAGAAACGCAATGCGCTGGTCTACCTGACCTACTCCGATCGTCTGGTGGATGGTTCGCCGAAAAACGCCTTGAGCGCGGTGCCGATCATTCCCTGGGGCAAGAGCGAGTAGTTCTCAGGCAATAAATGCTGGGACATAAAACAAAAGGCCGAGACCTGAAGGGTTTCGGGCCGTCATCAATGACTTACCGTATGGGTTAGTCTTCCAGATCGCCGCAGAAACGGTAGCCTTCGCCATGAATGGTGGCGATGATTTCCGGCGTGTCGGCGGTGGATTCGAAATGCTTACGGATGCGGCGAATTGTCACATCTACAGTACGGTCGTGCGGTTTCAGTTCGCGGCCGGTCATTTTCTTCAACAGCTCGGCACGGGATTGAATTTTGCCGGGGTTTTCGCAGAAGTGCAGCATGGCGCGAAACTCGCTACGCGGCAGCTTGTACTGCTCGCCTGCCGGGCTAATCAGGGAACGGCTGTTGATGTCCAGTTCCCAACCATTGAAGCGGTAGCTTTCTACCAGACGACGCTCTTCGCTCACTCCGCCCAGATTCATGGTACGAGAGAGCAAGTTGCGCGCACGGATAGTCAGCTCGCGTGGGTTAAACGGTTTGGTGATGTAATCATCCGCACCGATTTCCAGGCCGAGGATCTTATCCACTTCGTTATCACGTCCGGTCAGGAACATCAGCGCGACGCTGGCCTGTTCACGCAGTTCGCGTGCCAACAGTAGGCCATTTTTACCGGGCAGATTGATGTCCATGATGACCAGATTGATATCATGTTCGGAAAGAATATGGTGCATCTCAGCGCCATCGGTGGCTTCGTGAACGACATATCCTTCAGCCTCAAAGATGCTCTTGAGGGTGTTGCGAGTTACCAACTCGTCTTCGACGATAAGAATGTGCGGGGTCTGCATGTTTGCTACCTAAAATTGCCAACTAATTATAGAATTCGGAAGTACAGAAGTCGCCATCGGTATTTTCATGCCCGCACGCGCGGTGCGGCGTGAGGTTATAGGGCCCTTACCGGAGTTTGGGGCGCAAAGAACACGCTCACACTCGCAATGTAGACTAAAGTACGCAAATACGTTCCTGGTGCATGCCTGACTTCACCCGATACGGCACGTTGCTAAAGCAACGACATCTCCGCGTGTCGGTTGTCTGACGCTGACAAAATTCCGCGTGAATCAGTAACGCGGGTAGCGTCAGTGCTTTCTACGTGATAACCGGCGATATCAGATGATAATCAGGCTAACTCAACTACGCCTAAAGTGGTGCATAGTTTAACCTTGTTAACAGCAACATAACAGTAAGCGCCGATTTTGATCGCTCACAAATCTACGGTTCCGTTGACATATATCAAATTTCATTGTAGCACGTTAACTATTTTGTGAAAAATACTTATAAGATTGCCAGCTTAAGTCACAATCTGCCCGATTTGTATACGATTCAGCAGCGCGGTGTGCAAGAGGAGATGCTGCACGTTGATTATCAATGCTTAAACGATAATGCATTGATATTTAAATGGATGTAATGATTTTTACCGTAACTCTCCATTCTGAAGCCCCATCAGTGCTTTTTACCGTGGCGTTGCGTTCGAATGTTTCATTTTTGTTAATTTTAACAGGAAAAATGGATGACAGGCGCATACTGCTTATCGCCCGTCCGCCAGCCATTTTCTCTTCTTCGGAGGTTTTGTGCAGTTTTTTATTGTGCTGGTCGCGCCAGCCCGGCCTGAGAACGTGGGGGCGGCAGCCAGAGCCATGAAAACCATGGGATTTTATTCACTGCGTATCGTTGACAGCCAGGCGCACCTTGAGCCCGGCGCGCGCCGGGTGGCGCACGGGGCTGGTGATATTCTGGACAATGTGACTTGCTTCCCTTCGCTTGCTGACGCTCTGGCCGATGTTGATTTTACCGTCGCCACGACGGCACGCTCGCGAGCAAAGTTCCACTATTACTGCACGCCGGCAGAGTTGCTGGGGCTGATGCAGGAGAAACAGCAGTGGGTCGGTTCGGCAGGCTGGTGTTTGGTCGTGAAGATTCTGGCCTCACCAACGACGAGTTGGCGCTGGCGGATATCCTGACGGGCGTGCCGATGCAGGCAGACTATCCGTCACTGAATTTAGGGCAGGCCGTCATGGTCTATTGTTACCAGTTGGCGCAACTGATGCAGGTGCAGGCTGAGCCTGCCGAAGCCGCGCAGGCTGGGCAGTTGGTGGCGCTGCAGGTAGAAGATGACGAGAAACTGCGTGACTGGCTAATGCAGCGTATCGGGCTGTTACAGCAGCGAGACACCGCCATGCTGCACACGCTGTTGCATGATATTGAGAAGGCACTGAAGTGATATGAAAAAAAGAAATCCATTGACTTCATGTCGCGATTGCCTTAACTAATAGAGGATAGAAACCGATTTGTTGATCGAGAGTCCTTTACGCATGCGTCATATCAGCCTGACCACCACCATTATTACCAGTAACGGTGCGGGTTGACGCGTAGAAAAGAATCTGAAAAAGCCCGCACCTAAACAGTGCGGGCTTTTTTTTACGGCAGAGAGCAGGCTCCGCCGACCCGGGCCGCCAGCAGCGGCAGCCAAAAGCGCACGGCGCGTTTTGGTGACTGAAACTCAGGAGAAGAGATAAAAATGAGAGTGTTGAAATTTGGCGGGACTTCCGTGGCGAATGCGGCGCGTTTTGCGCACGTTGCCGATATCATCGAGAGCAATGCGCGTCAGGGACAGGTTGCCACCGTGTTGTCTGCCCCGGCGAAAATCACCAACCACCTGGTGGCGATGATTGATAAAACCGTTGCCGGCCAAGACATTCTGCCGCATATCAACGATGCCGAAACCATCTTTTCTTCTCTGCTAAAAGGGTTGGCGGAATCCCAGCCGGGTTTCCCGTATGAGCGCCTCTCCACGCTGGTACAACAAGAGATTGGCCAACTGAAACAGGTTCTGCACGGAATTTTACTGTTGGGGCAGTGCCCGGATAGCGTAAACGCCAGCATCATCTGCCGTGGCGAAAAACTGTCGATTGCCATCATGGAAGCCGTATTCCAGGCACGTGGTTATAAAGTATCGGTTATCGATCCGGTAAAACGCTTGCTGGCGCAGGGCCATTATCTGGAATCTACCGTGGATATCGCTGAATCCACGCGCCGCATCGCCGAGCAAGGGATCCCGTCCGATCACGTGATTCTGATGGCGGGATTCACGGCGGGTAATGATAAAGGGGAACTGGTGGTACTGGGCCGCAACGGCTCTGATTACTCTGCTGCCGTGTTGGCCGCCTGTTTACGCGCCGACTGTTGCGAAATCTGGACTGACGTGGACGGTGTCTACACCTGTGACCCGCGTCAGGTGCCTGATGCGAGACTGCTGAAGTCCATGTCGTCTCAGGAAGCGATGGAGCTTTCCTACTTCGGCGCCAAAGTGCTTCACCCCCGTACCATCGCCCCCATCGCTCAGTTCCAAATTCCCTGCCTGATTAAAAATACCGAAAACCCCCAAGCACCCGGCACACTGATTGGTCTGGACAGCACGGATACCCAATATCCGGTAAAAGGCATCACCAACCTGAACAACATGGCGATGTTCAACGTTTCCGGTCCCGGCATGAAGGGGATGGTAGGGATGGCGGCTCGCGTGTTCGCTGCGATGTCACGTGCGGGCATCTCCGTGGTGCTGATCACACAGTCCTCTTCCGAGTACAGCATCAGTTTCTGCGTGTCGCAAAGCGAGCTGGCGCGTTCCCAAAAAACGCTGGAAGATGAATTTTATCTGGAACTGAAAGACGGCGTGCTGGAGCCGCTGGATATCACCGAACGTCTGGCGATTATTTCCGTGGTGGGTGACGGTATGCGCACGCTGCGCGGCCTTTCCGCCCGTCTGTTCTCCGCGTTGGCCAGTGCCAATATCAATATTATCGCGATTGCGCAGGGATCTTCTGAACGCTCCATCTCTGTCGTGGTGGATAACGATGTGGCGGTGACTGGCGTGCGTGTGGCACACCAGATGCTGTTTAATACCGATCAGGTGATCGATGTGTTCGTTATCGGTGTGGGCGGTGTGGGCGGAGCCTTGCTGGAGCAGATTCATCGCCAGCAGCCGTGGCTGAAGCAGAAACATATCGATCTGCGCGTCTGTGGTATTGCCAACTCCAAAGCGTTGCTGACCAATATCAACGGCATTGCGCTGGATTCATGTCGCGAAGCGCTGAATGAGGCGCGCGAACCTTTCAATCTGGGTTGCCTGATTCGTCTGGTGAAAGAGTATCACCTGCTTAACCCGGTTATCGTGGACTGTACTTCCAACCAGGCGGTGGCCGATCAGTATGCCGACTTCCTGGCAGATGGCTTCCATGTGGTCACGCCAAATAAAAAGGCCAACACCGGCTCCATGAGCTACTACCAGCAACTGCGCAGCGCTGCCGGTAAATCACGTCGTAAATTCCTGTATGACACCAACGTTGGCGCCGGGCTTCCAGTGATTGAAAACCTGCAAAACCTGTTGAATGCTGGGGATGAGCTGCTGCGTTTCACCGGGATTCTCTCTGGTTCGCTCTCCTTTATCTTCGGTAAGCTGGATGAAGGGATGAGCTTGTCGCAGGCTACGTTGCAGGCGAAAGCCAATGGTTACACCGAGCCCGATCCGCGTGACGATCTGTCCGGTATGGATGTGGCGCGCAAGTTGCTGATTCTGGCACGTGAAGCGGGCTATAAGCTGGAACTGGCCGATATCGAAGTGGAATCGGTGCTGCCGCCGTTATTTGATGCCTCGGGCGATGTTGACACCTTTATGGCGCGTTTACCGGAGCTGGATGCGCAATTTAGTGAAAAAGTGGCACAAGCGCAGGAAGCAGGTAAAGTGTTGCGTTATGTCGGCGTGATTGAAGAAGGGCGCTGCAAAGTGCAAATTAGCGCAGTGGGCGGTAACGATCCGCTGTTCAAAGTGAAAGACGGTGAGAATGCGCTGGCGTTCTATAGCCAGTATTACCAGCCACTGCCGCTGGTGCTGCGCGGCTATGGCGCGGGTAATGATGTGACAGCGGCCGGTGTCTTTGCCGATCTGTTGCGCACGCTGTCATGGAAGTCAGGAGTATAATAATGGTTAAAATTTATGCGCCCGCGTCGATTGGCAACGTCAGCGTTGGGTTTGATGTGCTGGGCGCGGCGGTTACGCCTGTTGATGGCTCGCTGTTGGGCGATTGCGTGACCGTAACGGCGGCTGAGAGCTTCAGCTTGCGCAATGAAGGTCGTTTTGTGGGTAAGCTGCCGAGTGAGCCGAAAGAGAACATTGTCTACCAGTGTTGGGAACGGTTTTGTCAGGAAGTGGGGAAAACCATTCCTGTCGCCATGACGCTGGAAAAGAACATGCCGATCGGCTCTGGTCTTGGTTCCAGTGCCTGTTCAGTAGTCGCCGGTCTGATGGCGATGAACGAATTTTGTGGCAAACCGCTGGATGATACGCGTTTGCTGGCGCTGATGGGTGAGCTGGAAGGGCGTATTTCCGGTAGCGTGCACTACGATAATGTCGCGCCTTGCTTCCTGGGCGGTATTCAACTGATGATCGAGCAAAACGGTATCATCAGCCAGCCGGTGCCTGCGTTTGACGATTGGCTGTGGGTAATGGCCTATCCGGGGATCAAAGTGTCCACCGCGGAAGCGCGTGCCATTCTGCCCGCGCAGTATCGCCGCCAGGATTGCATTAGCCATGGCCGTTATCTGGCGGGCTTTATTCACGCTTGCCACACCCGCCAGCCCGCGCTGGCCGCTGCGTTGATGCAGGACGTGATCGCCGAACCGTACCGCACGCGCTTGCTGCCCGGCTTTGCCGACGCGCGTCAGGCGGCAAAAGATATCGGCGCGCTGGCGTGCGGTATCTCCGGTTCAGGGTCAACGCTGTTTTCCGTGTGCGACGATCTGGAAAAAGCGCAGCGTCTGGCCAGTTGGCTGCAAGATAACTATTTGCAGAACGATGAAGGGTTTGTTCATATTTGCCGTCTGGACACGACAGGCGCGCGTCAATTGGGATAAGGCATGAAACTTTACAACTTAAAAGATCACAACGAGCAGGTCAGTTTCGCGCAGGCGATCAAACAAGGGCTTGGACGCCAGCAAGGGCTGTTCTTCCCGCTGGAACTGCCTGAATTCAGTTCGACGGAAATTGATGACCTGCTGGCGCTGGATCTGGTTACGCGCAGCAGCCGCATTCTTTCTGCCTATCTGGGTGATGAGATTGCGCCGGAAACGGTTTATCAACGTGTTAAAGCGGCGTTTACTTTCCCGGCTCCTGTTGCCAAGGTCTCTGGAGATATCGCCTCTCTGGAGCTCTTCCACGGTCCGACGCTGGCGTTTAAGGATTTTGGCGGGCGCTTTATGGCGCAGATGCTGGCACAAGTGTCCAATGGGGAAAAAGTCACCATTTTGACGGCAACGTCCGGTGATACCGGTGCGGCAGTCGCGCACGCGTTTTACGGTCTGGAAAACGTGCGTGTAGTGATCCTGTATCCGCGTGGCAAAATCAGCCCGTTGCAGGAGAAGCTGTTCTGTACGCTGGGTGGTAACATCCATACCATCGCGATCGACAGTGATTTCGATGCGTGCCAGGCGTTGGTGAAACAGGCGTTTGATGATGGAGCGTTGAAGCAGGCTATCGGTCTGAACTCTGCCAACTCCATCAATATCAGCCGTTTGCTGGCACAAATCTGCTATTACTTTGAAGCCGTGGCACAGTTGCCTGCCGCAGCGCGTCAGCAACTGGTGGTTTCGGTGCCGAGCGGCAACTTCGGTGATTTGACCGCAGGTCTGTTGGCAAAATCCCTCGGCTTGCCGATCAAGCGCTTTATCGCCGCCACCAATGCCAATGACACTGTGCCACGTTATCTCAGCAACGGCGAGTGGGCTCCCAACCCGACGGTGGCAACGCTCTCTAACGCCATGGATGTCAGCCAGCCGAACAACTGGCCGCGCGTAGAGGAGCTGTTCCGTCGTAAAAACTGGGCGCTGCAAACGCTGGGATTTGGTGCGGTGAGTGATGAAGTGACCAAAACGACCATGCATGAGCTGGACGCGTTGGGTTACACCTTTGAGCCACATGCGGCAATTGCTTATCGTCTGCTGCGCGACCAGCTACAGCCGGGCGAGTTCGGCTTGTTCCTGGGGACTGCGCATCCGGCAAAGTTCAAAGAGAGCGTAGAAGAGATTCTGGGTAAAACGCTGGACCTGCCGGAAGCTCTGGCACAGCGTGCGGATCTGGAATTGCTGTCGCACAACTTTGCGCCAGATTTCGCGCAACTTCGTCAGTTCCTGATGGCGCTGCCGGAGTAACCTCCGTTGTTCATCGTTCCCCGCCCAGCGCGGGGGACGGTAACCCTCACTGCGCGTGGCGCTTAAAGATCAGCTCCTGCTCGGTTTCGCCATATTCCGCAAAGAAGTAACCTTTCAGATTGAAATCTTGCAGTTGCTCAACCTGCGCCAGCCGGTTTTTGATAATAAAACGGCTCATCAAACCGCGCGCTTTTTTGGCGTAGAAACTGATCACCTTGAACTTGCCGTTTTTCTCATCCAGAAAGACCGGTTTTATCAGCGTACCGCTGAGTTTTTTGACATTGACGGATTTGAAGTATTCATCTGACGCCAGGTTGACGAGAATGTCATCCCCTTGTGCCTGTAGCGCCTGATTGAGGTGCTGCGTGATGGTATCACCCCAGAAGTGGTAAAGATCCTTGCCGGCCTTGTTCTCCAGCTGCGTACCCATTTCCAGCCGATATGGCTGCATCAAATCCAGCGGACGTAACACGCCATACAGCCCAGACAACATGCGAAGATGCTGCTGGGCAAAGTCGAAATCCGCTTCGCTGAAATCTTCTGCGGCAAGCCCGGTATACACGTCGCCTTTGAAGGCCAATAGTGCCTGACGTGCATTGTCTGGTGTGAAATGGGGCTGCCATTCGCTGAAACGTCCGGCGTTGAGATCCGCCAGTTTGTCACTGATGCCCATCAACGAGGCGATTTGTGCGGGTGTGAGCCGTTTGCACAGGGCAATCAGTTCGCTGGCATGGTCCAGCAACACGGGTTGCGTATAGCGCTCGGTGGCCAAAGGACTGATGTAATCCAGCGTTTTCGCTGGCGAAATGGTGATTAACATGGCATGGCTCCCCTGTCTTTGTTGCAAGTACTGTAGCAAAAAACACGGAAAAAAGGGGCAATGGCTGCAACAGGAAAAGGCTGTCTTGCACGGGGGGCAGTGCGTGTTATTATCGAAACATAAGTAATTTATAAGTGCGAAACACAAGACGAAGTTCATATACCCACAACGAGATATGCCAACATGACGGATAAACTGACTTCCTTACGCCAATTGACCACGGTCGTGGCTGATACCGGCGATATCGCCGCGATGAAGCTCTACAAACCGCAGGATGCTACCACCAACCCTTCCCTGATTCTGAACGCGGCGCAAATTCCTGAATACCGCTCTTTGATTGAAGACGTGGTGAAATGGGCGCGTGAGCAGAGCAGCAAACGGGAACAGCAGCTTGTCGATGCCACGGACAAACTGGCCGTCAATATTGGTCTGGAAATCCTGAAACTGATCCTGGGACGTATCTCCACGGAAGTGGATGCTCGCCTCTCTTATGATACCGAAGCGAGCGTTGCCAAGGCTAAACGTTTGATTAAGCTTTATAACGATGCGGGCATCAGTAACGATCGCATCCTGATCAAACTGGCTTCAACCTGGCAGGGTATCCGTGCCGCCGAGCAGTTGGAAAAAGAAGGCATCAACTGTAACCTGACGCTACTGTTCTCTTTTGCACAAGCGCGTGCGTGTGCGGAAGCGGGTGTATTCCTGATCTCCCCGTTTGTTGGCCGTATTCTGGATTGGTACAAAGCCAACACCGACAAGAAAGACTATGCGCCGCAGGAAGATCCGGGCGTTATCTCCGTCACTGAAATCTACCAGTACTACAAAGCGCATGGTTACGAAACCGTGGTAATGGGGGCCAGCTTCCGTAACAGTGGCGAAATCTTTGAGCTGGCTGGCTGCGATCGCCTGACCATTGCGCCGGCGTTGCTGAAAGAATTGTCGGAATCCACCGGCGATGTGCCGCACAAACTCTCCTACAGCGGTGAGATCAAAGCGCGCCCGGCGAAAATGACCGAAGCCGAGTTCTACTGGCAGCACAACCAGGATCCGATGGCCGTCGACAAACTGGCGGACGGTATCCGCAAGTTTGCTATCGATCAGGGAAAGCTGGAAAAAATGATTGAAGACTTGCTGTAATCAAAGCAGAAAACGCAGAAGGCCGGGTTTCCCCGGCCTTTTTGTTATTGCTGTTTGGTCACGCGCGGTTACGCTCACGTTTCGCCAGATAGAGCTTCTCATCTGCACGTTTCATTACCTGGGCAAGATCTTCCTGCGCGATGTGATACTCCACCAGACCGATACTGACGGAGAGCTTCATCTTCTGGCCCGAAGAGGAAGCGCTGGTGGCATTACTCACCGCCACTCTGGCCCGTTCTGCCACCCAGTAAGCGTCATCCAGCGGCGACATCAGCGGAAAGATGGTGGTGTAGGTTCCCTTGCCTGCGTATTCTCCCATGGCGGGCAGTTTGTCTTTGCACAGGTGGAGAACGGTCATGTCATTGAAGGTTAAATCCAACTGCGACAGATGGCTGATGCATTCCGCTTGTGTGTCGCGCGTGTTGAAGCCCAGCGTTCTGACGCGTACCTGCAAGAAAGAGCCGCTAAGAAAGCGAATATCGCTGTCTTTCACTTCACTACTGGTATTATAAGATTGATATATATGGATAATATTATCAAGGTTATACCGCTGAGTATCCCATTCGGCCTGACGTTCGTGGTAGATGACAAACAGGGCGGCAGAAAAAACGACGGAACCAAAGAAAAAGAAGACGGATACCGGGTGAGAGATGAGTTTGAGCAATTGATATTTCAGACCAGCCATGAACGGTTTCCTTGGTACTCGCGCGTACAGCTGCCGCCAGCAATGCGCTAACATACTCAGTGTCTGCGCTAAGTGGCCGTGACTTTAAATATAAACGCAATCTTTTTTCTTTGGCGGCATAAAAACCCGCTTAACTCACATTATTACCGATAACGTAGCTTGTTAAATGATGTGCTGCCCTCATGCAGGGAAAAGATTGTTAAAATCAGATTTTAACTGACAGAGATGTTGTTATGAATGAACTGCGTATTGGTCTGTTATCCGTCTCCGACCGCGCCTCGAGCGGGGTGTATCAAGATAAGGGCATCCCTGCTTTGCAGGAGTGGCTTGCGACTGCGCTGACCACGCCATTTGTCGTGGAGTCTCGTCTCATTCCTGATGAGCAACCGTTGATTGAGCAAGCCTTGTGTGAGCTGGTGGATGAACGTCAGTGTCATCTGGTGCTTACAACGGGCGGTACAGGACCGGCACGGCGCGATGTCACACCGGATGCCACGTTGGCGGTGGCCGATCGCGAAATGCCGGGCTTTGGCGAACAGATGCGCCAGATCAGCTTGCGCTTTGTTCCTACGGCGATTTTATCGCGTCAGGTGGGGGTTATTCGCAAACAGGCGTTAATCCTGAATTTGCCGGGGCAACCTAAATCCATCAAAGAGACGCTGGAAGGGTTGAAAGATGATGCTGGAAACGTGGTGGTGCCAGGAATCTTTGCCAGTGTACCGTATTGTATACAGTTGCTGGAAGGACCTTATGTGGAAACCGATCCGCAAGTGGTAGCAGCATTTCGTCCCAAGAATGCGATCCGCGACACAAAAAGCTAAAGTTGGGAAATTTTAAACATAGGCTACAGCTTTGCTGGAGTGTAAAATTTTAGTCGTTATAGTAATCTTAGCTTTACACAAGGACGGCAAATTATTTTTCTCTCACTCTGGCCTTATTCGGTAACTTATGAACGGTGATAACGCTCCATCACAATCAATTTTCATCACAACAATCGTCAGCACAGCCATTGCTACAAAAACAGCGCCAACTGAACGGTCAGGATTACAAAACGCTCTCCCTGGCGGCGCTGGGCGGCGCGTTGGAGTTTTACGATTTCATCATTTTCGTTTTTTTCGCCGCGGTGATTGGCGAGCTCTTTTTCCCTCCAGACATCCCTGAGTGGCTGCGCCAGTTGCAAACCTTCGGTATCTTTGCCGCAGGCTACCTGGACCGCCCGTTGGGGGGCCTTGTATTCCAACAGCCCAGCGATGATCTGGGCAATGCCGCCGTAGAAAATCCCCATGCTGAGAATAATAGAAGAAAGTGGGAAAAAGCCCGCGTTGTGCAGGTTAAGAAGAATGGTGGTCATCCCGAAGCCCATCAGCCCTAACGGACCCGGGATTCGCCAGCGAGTTCGTTTGCATAAATCCTCAGAATACAATAGTGGAGTTGTGTAGCTTGCTCGATGCCGCGCTCTGTCGGTGTTTCCTGATCTCTGGCGAGCTGTCCTTGCTCGTCGTCCCGGTAGGCCATTGCTATGTAACAGTGAAAGCTATGTCACAATGAAAACAACGCAACGGTGAAATTTTCTAAAAAAATTTTAATTGCGGCGCGGCATGATAGCGGGACGATTGCGCGGATACAACAAGGCGCAAGAGGAATAGTTTGATCATAAAGGGGATCGTCTGCATTTTTTTTCGCTCCCCCCCTTGATGAGGAAATTGCCGTCCCCATCTTATTTCCAACCGAAACGGTTTGACCTCTTGTAACGGGATATGCTGGGCAGCATGAGTTTGCCCGTGGTATCTGAGAACGCCGTGTGGATGAGGAGACCTCGTGGGGGCAGAAACTGAAAAATTCACCTGGCTGAGTTGAAAATCCCCTTTTCGCCCGCATAGTAGGTTGAACGACCACACCGAATACGACTTTTTAGTGGAGATGTTTAGATGGGTAAGATTATTGGTATCGACCTGGGTACAACCAACTCTTGTGTAGCGATTATGGACGGTACGCAGGCTAAAGTACTGGAAAACAGCGAAGGCGATCGCACAACGCCTTCTATTATTGCTTATACGCAAGATGGTGAAATTCTGGTTGGTCAGCCTGCTAAACGTCAAGCAGTCACTAACCCGAAAAATACCCTGTTTGCTATCAAGCGTCTGATTGGCCGTCGCTTTAAAGATGAAGAAGTGCAGCGTGATACCAACATCATGCCGTACAACATCGTTGCGGCAGATAACGGTGACGCCTGGTTGGAAGTGAAAGATCAGAAAATGGCACCGCCGCAGATCTCTGCTGAAGTGCTGAAAAAAATGAAGAAAACGGCGGAAGACTACCTCGGTGAAACCATCACCGAAGCGGTTATCACCGTGCCGGCGTATTTTAACGATGTGCAGCGTCAGGCGACCAAAGATGCGGGCCGTATCGCAGGTCTGGAAGTAAAACGTATCATCAACGAACCGACAGCGGCTGCGCTGGCATACGGTCTTGATAAAGAAGTTGGCAACCGTACCATTGCAGTCTATGACCTGGGCGGCGGTACGTTCGATATTTCCATCATCGAAATCGATGAAGTTGACGGCGAAAAAACCTTTGAAGTACTGGCAACCAACGGTGATACCCACCTGGGTGGCGAAGACTTCGACGGCCGTTTGATCAACTACCTAGTTGATGAATTCAAGAAAGAACAAGGCTTCGACCTGCGCAACGATCCGTTGGCTATGCAGCGTCTGAAAGAAGCGGCAGAAAAAGCCAAGATTGAGCTTTCTTCTGCGCAGCAGACTGACGTTAACCTGCCGTACATCACGGCGGATGCTACCGGGCCGAAACACCTGAATATCAAAGTGACGCGCGCCAAGTTGGAGTCGCTGGTAGAAGAACTGGTGACGCGTTCACTGGAACCGCTGAAAGTGGCATTGCAGGATGCCGGGCTGTCCGTTTCTGACGTACAGGACGTAATTCTGGTGGGTGGACAAACCCGTATGCCGCTGGTGCAGAAGAAAGTGGCTGACTTCTTTGGCAAAGAACCGCGCAAAGACGTCAACCCGGATGAAGCTGTGGCGATTGGTGCTGCGGTGCAGGGCGGCGTGTTGGCGGGTGACGTTAAAGACGTGCTGCTGCTGGACGTTACCCCGCTGTCGCTGGGTATCGAAACCATGGGTGGTGTGATGACGCCGCTGATTACCAAGAACACCACCATCCCGACCAAGCACAGCCAGGTGTTCTCTACGGCGGAAGATAACCAGTCCGCGGTAACCATCCATGTGTTGCAGGGCGAACGTAAACGCGCACATGACAACAAATCGCTGGGTCAGTTTAATCTGGATGGTATTCAGGCTGCGCCGCGTGGTATGCCGCAGATCGAAGTGACCTTCGATATCGATGCTGACGGTATCCTGCACGTTTCCGCTAAAGACAAAAATAGTGGCCGCGAGCAGAACATCACCATTAAAGCCTCTTCTGGCTTAAATGAAGATGAAATCCAAAAAATGGTACGTGATGCAGAAGCGAACGCAGAAGCAGACCGTAAATTCGAAGAGCTGGTTCAGACGCGCAATCAGGGCGATCACCTGCTGCACAGCACGCGTAAGCAACTGGAAGAGTCTGGCGATAAGCTGGCCGCTAACGATAAAACCGCGATTGAAGATGCCCTGAAAGCGCTGGAAAGTGCACTAAAAGGCGAGGACAAAGCGGATGAGGACAAAGCGGATATCGAAGCGAAGATCCAAACGCTGATCGAAGCGTCTGCCAAACTGCTGGAAGCATCGCAACAGCAGGCACAAGCTGCTGGAGCAGGCAGTGCAGATGACGCCGCGCGTAAAGAAGACGACGTTGTAGACGCTGAATTCGAAGAAGTGAAAGACAAAAAATAATCGCCCTTAGGCGGGCGCAGTAACGCTGATAAGGCGTTGTTGGCAAACCAGGCACGGGCGTCGAGGAAACTCTGCGCCCGTGCACGCATGTTGAGGGCAGGAAAAAACATGGCGAAGCAAGATTATTACGAAGCGCTAGGCGTTGCTAAAGAGGCCGATGAGCGGGAGATCAAAAAGGCCTACAAGCGCCTGGCGATGAAGTATCACCCGGACCGTAACCCCGGTGATAAAGGCGCTGAAGCAAAATTCAAAGAGATCAAAGAAGCCTATGAAATTCTGACGGATGCGCAGAAACGGGCGGCTTACGATCAGTACGGCCACGCCGCGTTTGAGCAAGGCGGTATGGGCGGCGGTGCTGCTGGCGGTTTCGGCGGCGCAGATTTTGGCGATATCTTTGGCGGCGTATTCGGCGATATTTTCGGCAGTGGACGTCGTCAGCGTGCCAGCCGCGGTGCCGATTTACGCTATAACATGGAGTTGACGCTGGAAGAAGCGGTTCGTGGCGTCGCCAAAGAGATCCGCATTCCGACGCTCGAAGAGTGCGATTCCTGTCATGGCAGCGGTGCAAAACCGGGCAGCTCACCGGTAACCTGCCCAACCTGTCACGGCAATGGTCAGGTGCAGATGCGTCAAGGGTTCTTTACCGTTCAGCAAACCTGTCCGCACTGTCATGGGCGTGGCAAGATTATTAAAGATCCTTGCAACAAATGTCATGGTCATGGCCGAGTTGAAACCAGTAAAACGCTATCGGTGAAAATCCCCGCTGGCGTGGATACGGGGGATCGTATCCGTTTGGCTGGTGAAGGTGAGGCCGGGGAGCACGGCGCACCGGCGGGCGATCTGTACGTTCAGGTGCAGGTTAAGCCACATCCGATCTTCCAACGTGAAGAGAACAATCTTTATTGCGAAGTGCCTATCAACTTTGCGATGGCGGCATTAGGTGGCGAGATTGAAGTGCCGACGCTGGATGGCCGCGTGAAACTGAAGGTGCCAGCGGAAACACAAACCGGAAAATTGTTCCGTATGCGTGGCAAAGGTGTGAAATTGGTACGCGGTGGCGCGCAAGGGGATCTGCTGTGCCGTGTCGTGGTCGAAACGCCGGTTAACCTTAACGATCGCCAGAAACAGCTATTGCAAGAACTGGAAGAGAGCTTTGGTGGGCCTTCCGGAGAGAGAAACAGCCCACGTTCCAAAAGCTTTTTCGATGGTGTGAAAAAGTTTTTCGATGATTTGACCCGTTAAGGTCAAATGCTCAGATAAAAAAACCGGTGATACATCACCGGTTTTTTTATGCTCGGAGTTTTCATCAACATGATCCTAATAGGCCAAATTTATATCCCTGCTCTTGCTAATGATTTCTTTGAACCAATATCATTGGATTTTATAGGGAAATAATTAGGGAAAAAGATAAAACTGGGAAAAATCATGTTGTTTTCGGCACTATTAGCCTGCTATGCAAATGTTCAGGCCGCCGGATTTAACTGTTCGCTCGAAAACCTGAATGAAACCGAAAAGACAATATGCAATACGCCTTCTCTGAGTGGTATCGATACCATCGCGAATAAGCGTTACGCGATCGCTTTGGATAATAGTGTTGCTAAAGGTTCTTTGATGAGGGAGTAGCGTGAATGGTTGGCACGAAGAAATGCGTGCGGCACTGATGTTGACTGCATAAAATCTGAATACCAACGGCAGATTCAACATATTGAAATGGTTCATAATTTTTCTTCTATTAAAACCTTGTTTGGCAAATGGTTGGATAAGCCGTTACAAAAAGGTATGACAACCGCATCAGGATTCGCCATTGATGAAGCGCCGTGGAAGATAAAAAGACTATTTCGTTATCGTGGTGATATGCGGCAGTATGATGAAAATAATGGTTACTGGCGTCTTTTAACGCATAGGGTTATCAATGGTGATTTAGCGATATTCTTTTCAGTGGCGAATTCGACGAATGCTAAAATCTATATGTATACCGACTCGACGCCTCACAGCAATGAATTAAAACTTGTTGCGCTCTATGATTACAAGATGACTACCGTATATACCCCGGTGGTGAACTATAATGTGACGGATGATAATATCATTAGCTATTCCATCACTTATGGTCGTAGTGAATTCCATTATGAAAAGCAATTTGAAATAGAGGTGTCGGATAAAGGGCTTTCGACAGCAAAAGAAGTTCCGGCAACGACTTTCAGAGAAGGTAGTGAAGAAAATAGTGAAGAATGGAATGGGTACTGTGGTATCTCAACCTGTACCAGTCAAGCGGGCTCACCCGACGGAAAATGGCGCATTGCGGCAACTGACAGTATTTACTATTTCCCATCAGACAGGCCTGATCTTGGCGTTGATGTTTTCCTTCCTCAATTAGATCCACAAGATGATAAATCATCTCAATGGGCTTATGATCGTCGTTATACGTAGGGAGATAAAAACACGTTCTATTTTGACAATGATGGTGGGGTTGCCTGTGTCTGGAAAACCGATATCGATAAAAAAACCACGACAAGAATATTGCCCGTTGAAGGCTTGGTGCATCCTTATTATATAAAATACAAGGGTAAGGATTACATTGTTGCCAGACACCAATCTTATCAAAGTGAACATGGAAACATAGGCAGTGATGGTTACCTTGATGGATTCTATATCGCTACGGAGTAATGAAAAGATTTTTACGGACTAATAAATAAAAGCGTAGTTTGTATTCAATGGCGCGAGATTTCGCGCCATATTTTTGTTCTGAAGCGTTTTAGTGGCTTCTTTCTTGTATTTTATTGGAGGCTTCAAATCTTTTTTTGAGCTCATCCATGACTGAATTATATTTCGGCGTTGTTTCGGGTTTAATGCTTTTCTTTTCTCGTACCACAGGTTCCGAACGTACCGTATCTATCTGGATGATTCTCGGCGGCACATACGATGCTGGCGGCATAGGCGGTGGTGGCATCCCCATTTTACCCAGTTTTACGGGCGCTGGCGGAGTGAACGTGCTCACCGTGACAGGTGCTGGCGCAGGTGTTGCAACGAGAGGCTTTTTAATGGGCGAAGGGCGACCTGCGGCTAAGCGGCTGTTCAGATCCTGTAGGCATTTACCGTGTTTGCTCGCGAAACTGTCTGAGAGTTTCCGCGCATAAATAACCTTGCGTTCACTGAGCGGCATTTGGTTGGCCGGGGCTTTAAATGACTCATTGGGTGAATGTGTGAATTTTATTGTGCTGTTTGACGCTTTTTGAAAATCATGTTTGATAACGCCAACAGATGTATTTTTTGTGAATGACGGCTGTAATGGTAGCGTAAATTTTTTCATTAATGCGCTAATGTTACTTGATATGGCTGCTCGCATATAGCCTCCTGAGAGCTAGGTTATATGATATTAATCGAGGAGGGGGCCGTACCGCTTTAATAAACCGCTGGCCCAATAGCATTAATAAGGATTCAACCCTTCAAAACGGGTAGAAATCGTTGCCAGATTATCCGTGAAGCACTTTGAAGAATGGTTCATTAAATTTTGTAGTTTAGTTTTCAACGCCGGATTGTTATCAAACTCTGGATGCGACATGTTCACAAGTATGGGTTTTAAATCTCGTGATAAAACGTCTATTTCTGCTATTAACCGATCGTGGGCATGTTTTGACAGTTGCTCTTTAATTTCCGGGTTCATCAAGGCGTCGGGATATAGCTGAGCCACCGCGTCTAACATTGGCCTGATATACGGATTAGCACCGGCCCCGGTTGGCGTGAAGGCTTTGTCGCTTCTGTCTGGTGCATTGCCGGAAAGGCCCGCTTCCTGTGCGGCAGTGCCTATAGTGTGCAGATAGGCGTTACGAATGCCGTCACAAAGTCCTTTATGGTAAGCAATTTGCGCAGCCGCTGAGAGGGTGTTTCCATTATCGCGCGCGTGGCCCTTGGTTTTTAAGAGATGATTGAGCACCGCTTGGTGGGTAACGGTTTCAAGCGCGGTGTAGGGGTAGGGCATACTGCTTGCGCGTGCTCCAGCAGAACCACGTTGATGCTGTGTGATTTCTTGTGTCACGGCGTCAAGTGCCTTTAGCGATCCCTTGGCTAGACTGGCATTGCGCCCTTCCTGATAGGCGTTGGCGACAGCGTCTTGCAGGCTGTTTCTGAACAAGCCGCGCCCCGCAATTCTGACTATCCCTTTTTGCAGTAGATTTACGACTTTGCTCATCCCAAACGCTTTCACGAACGGTTTATTTTTTATTTGCTCCAACTTGTCCAGTGCGCCTGTGACTTTCGTCTTTGTTTGCTGTGGCTGCGAGGTTTGAGCACCGGAGAGCACCTGTCGAATTTCCCGCTTCGTGTTATCGGGGAGGGTGCTGAGCAGTTCATTCTGAACAGGTTTGGCACTCTGCTCCAGGCGTTTTAAGAAATTGTCTTTATGGTTGCTATAGATAGCGGATAGGGCTGAGTCGATAGCCTGGCTGGCATATTTGGGATCTGTCATGCCTTTTTCTACAATACCAAATTTCGTGACGGCGTTATCAACAATCGCTTCTGCTTTTGTGAGTGTTTCCTTGGGGGAGGTGGCAGTTAATGCGACTGCGATATTGCTTGCAGGTAGCTTGCCGAGCATGGGCTGGGAGATGGCTGGCCGTGTCGATCGCTTTTCTGCGCCCAATCTTAGTAAATGGCATTTGTTCACCTGACGCTCCGCATCATGTGCAAGCGTTGTCATAATTTTTTGTCGGGAGAATTCGGCGCTGGAAGGTGCCGCCTCGTAAGCGTGTTGCTCTGTATTGGAAGCAAGAGATGTCGTTGCGGTGTGTTTTTTCTGGTTAAACATTGTCACCGCACGCAGATTGGGTACAGTACGTGAATGGGTTAATGCACTGCGCAAATGTGTTATTTTTTGGCGGTGTTATCATCGCATTTATTTCGGGTCTGCCCTTCGGTGTGTTGACCTGCTGTGCTGCCGAGCCCGTTCATGGTGTTGAAGGAAGCGGTTTTCGGCATCTTTATCGATGGCGCCTGTTGAGCGGTTTGCTCCTGGTTATTCAATACTATGGGGGAACTCGTTTTGGGGAGTGCGGCTACCATAAGAAACCTCATTAATGCTGGATACTGTAAACATGCCAGCATAATTTCGAAGCTATTTTCGGCTATTAAAAAAGCGCCTTACAGAACGGAACGACATAAAAAAATGACAATGGCAGGGTAACAGCAGAGGGCGTGGTGATGCGTGGGGTTAAATGCACAGAAACAAAAAAACCGGCCTGGCCTAAGCCGGTTTTTTCTTACAACAAGGAAGACAGATGTCTACGCAAGCAATTACTGCAGTGCGCTGATCTGAGCAACCAGGTTGGATTTATGACGTGCAGCTTTGTTCTTGTGGATCAGACCTTTGCTAGCCTGACGATCCACGATCGGTTGCATGTCATTAAACGCTTTTTGTGCAGCTTCTTTATCGCCAGTAGCGATCGCGGCGTATACTTTCTTGATGAAAGTACGCATCATGGAGCGACGGCTAGCGTTGTGCTTGCGGCGCTTTTCAGACTGTACAGCGCGTTTCTTAGCTGATTTGATATTAGCCAAGGTCCAACTCCCAAATATTTTCTTTCAAGGACAATTCAAAGGCCGAGGAATATGCCCGTTCTGCCTTCTTTTGTCAATGGATTTGTGCAAATAAGCGCCGTTTGTACGCCACGCTTGTTACGTTGTGATGGCGCAGGATTTTAACAGCTTCGCGCTCTGGAATACAGTGTTTCCCGACAGAAATTCACGTTTACCTGACGAAGTTTTGATAAGAAAGAAGAATTTTTGCTCACGCGGGGCAAAGCAGTGGAGGTGGTTCATGGCGCGATCGGTAGGCACTGCCGAGCAATTGCGTGACAAAAGGCGTGAATCGAGCCTTAACCTTAACCGCTGTACAAGGTATAATCCGCCGATTTCCATATCGTTAACCAAACTGTTCCTGAGTCGCCATGCAGCTAATCCGCGGTATACACAATCTTCGGGCACGCCATTATGGTTGTGTGCTCACCATCGGCAATTTCGACGGCGTACACCGTGGGCACCAAATGCTGCTTGAGCGGTTAAAGCAGGAAGGGCAGGCGCGTAATTTGCCCGTGATGGTGATGATTTTCGAGCCACAGCCGCTTGAGCTCTTCGCCGCTGAGCAGGCTCCCGCTCGGCTGACACGGCTGCGGGACAAGGTGAACTATCTGGCGCGCGCAGGTGTGGATGAGCTGCTGTGCGTCAAATTTGACACCGCCTTCGCCGCACACGATGCACGGGACTTTGTGCGTCATCTTCTGGTGGAAAAGCTCGGTGTAAAATTTCTCGTCGTGGGGGATGACTTCCGCTTCGGGGCTGGTCGTAGCGGTGATTTCCTGTTATTACAGAGGGCTGGGCAAGCCCATGGTTTTGAGGTGATTAGCACAGCAACGTTCTGTAATGGTGGTAAGCGCGTAAGCAGCACCGCAGTCCGTGACGCATTGCTGCATGACGATCTGCCGCTGGCGCAGGAGTTGTTGGGCCACCCTTACAGCATTTCCGGGCGCGTGGTGCATGGTAAAGAGCTGGGCAGAACGTTGGGGTTTCCTACCGCTAATCTGCCGATGAAACGCCAGGTGTCGCCAGTCAGTGGGGTTTATGCCGTCGAAGTGTACGGTCTCGGCCCGACACCGTTTCCCGGTGTCGCCAATATTGGCACCCGGCCAACGGTAGACGGCGATAAACGTCAGCAGTTAGAGGTGCACCTGCTGGATGTCGCCATGGATCTGTACGGGCGTCACATCGAAGTGGCGCTGTGTAAGAAAATACGAAATGAACAGCGGTTTGCGTCGCTAGAGGCATTGACGCAGAAAATCGCCGAGGATGTGTTGACGGCCCGGAGGTTTTTCGGGTTAGCAGCACCGGTGTAATATTCATACCCCAAGGTATGGCCGAAACTAAATCGAGAATCTAATGAGTGACTATAAAACTACCCTGAATTTGCCGGAAACAGGGTTCCCGATGCGTGGCGATCTGGCCAAGCGTGAACCTGACATGCTGAAACGTTGGTATGAACAGGATCTGTACGGAATTATTCGTCAGGCGAAAAAGGGCAAGAAAGCCTTCATTCTGCATGATGGTCCTCCGTATGCGAATGGCAACATTCACATTGGTCACTCAGTTAACAAGATTCTGAAAGATATTATTGTCAAATCCAAAGGGCTGTCCGGCTACGATTCGCCGTATGTGCCGGGGTGGGACTGCCACGGCCTGCCTATCGAACTGAAAGTTGAGCAATTGATTGGCAAGCCGGGCGAGAAGGTGAGCGCGGCGGAGTTTCGTCAGGCATGTCGCAAGTATGCTGCGGAACAGGTTGCCGGGCAGAAGAAAGATTTTATCCGTCTCGGCGTACTGGGCGATTGGGATCACCCGTATCTGACCATGGATTTCAACACCGAGGCGAATATCATTCGTGCCCTCGGCAAGATCATCGACAACGGGCATCTGCATAAAGGAGCTAAACCGGTGCACTGGTGCGCCGATTGTGGTTCTGCACTGGCGGAAGCTGAGGTGGAGTATTACGACAAAACCTCTCCGTCTATTGATGTGGCTTTTGCTGCCGTCGATGCTGCAACTGTTGCGGCAAAATTCGGTGTAGCTTCCGTTGCAGGCCCGATTGCGCTGGTTATCTGGACCACCACCCCGTGGACGCTGCCGGCAAACCGCGCGATTTCTCTGAATGCCGACTTCGTTTACCAACTCGTGCAAATTGAAGGCAAAGCGCTAATCCTGGCCGCCGAACTGGTGGACAGTGTAATGGCGCGCCTGGGTGTGGCAAGCTGGACCGTGCTGGGCGAGTGCAAGGGCGCGGATCTCGAATTGCTGCGTTTCAATCACCCGCTCCTGAATTTCGATGTGCCGGCGATCCTGGGCGACCATGTCACGCTGGATGCCGGTACCGGTGCGGTGCATACCGCGGGCGGTCACGGCCCGGATGACTACGTCATCAGCCAGAAATACCAGCTCGAAATCGCCAACCCGGTCGGCCCGAACGGCTGCTATCTGCCGGGCACACACCCGAGTCTGGACGGCAAGTTCGTCTTCAAAGCCAACGACATCATCGTTGACATGCTGCGTGACAGAGGTGCGCTGCTGCATGTGGAAAAACTGCAACACAGCTATCCGTGCTGCTGGCGTCACAAGTCGCCGATCATCTTCCGTGCCACGCCGCAGTGGTTCGTCAGCATGGATCAAAAAGGGTTGCGTCAGCAGTCGCTGTCTGAAATCAAAGGCGTGCAGTGGATCCCGGATTGGGGTCAGGCGCGTATCGAGGCAATGGTCGCCAACCGCCCAGACTGGTGTATCTCACGCCAGCGTACCTGGGGCGTGCCGATGGCGCTGTTTGTCCACAAAGAGACCGAAGAGCTGCGCCCGCGCACGCCGGAGCTGATCGAAGCGGTGGCTAAACGCGTTGAGCAAGACGGTATCCAGGCATGGTGGGATCTTGATCCGGCCGACGTGCTGGGGGCGGACGCTGCCAATTATGTCAAAGTGCCGGATACGCTGGACGTGTGGTTCGATTCCGGATCGACCCACGCCTCTGTGGTGGATGTGCGCCCGGAATTTGCAGGGCATTCGGCCGATATGTATCTGGAAGGTTCTGACCAGCATCGCGGCTGGTTCATGTCCTCGCTGATGATCTCTACCGCGATCAAAGGCAAAGCGCCGTACCGCCAGGTGCTGACCCACGGCTTCACCGTGGATGGTCAGGGCCGCAAGATGTCCAAATCCATCGGCAACACCATTGCGCCGCAAGACGTGATGGACAAGCTGGGCGCGGATATTCTGCGTCTGTGGATCGGTTCCACCGACTACTCCGGTGAGATCGCGGTGTCCGATGAGATCCTCAAACGCTCTGCCGATGCCTATCGTCGCATCCGTAACACCGCGCGTTTCTTGCTGGCGAATCTGAATGGGTTCGATCCGGCGCTGCACAGCGTGAAGCCGGAAGAGATGGTGGTGCTGGATCGTTGGGCTGTGGGATGTGCGCAAGCCGCACAACAAGAGATCGTTGAAGCGTACGAAAGCTACGATTTCCACCGCGTGGTGCAACGCCTGATGCAGTTCTGCTCCATCGAAATGGGCTCGTTCTACCTGGATATCATCAAGGATCGCCAGTACACCGCCAAGCATGACAGTGTGGCACGCCGTAGCTGTCAGACCGCGCTGTTCCACATTGCGGAAGCGCTGGTGCGTTGGATGGCACCGATCATGTCCTTCACCGCCGATGAAGTCTGGGGCTACCTGCCGGGCAAACGCGCGCAGTACGTGTTTACCGAAGAGTGGTATGACGCCTTGTTCGGGCTGGAGGAAGATGAAACCCTGAACGATGCATTCTGGGCCGACATCTTGGAAGTGCGTGCCGAAGTGAACAAGGTGATTGAGCAGGCGCGTAACGACAAGCGTATTGGTGGCTCGCTGGAAGCGGCGGTAACGCTCTATGCCGATGCAGAACTGACTGAGAAGCTGGGCCGTCTGCAACAGGAGCTGCATTTTGCGCTGCTGACCTCCAAGGCTCGGGTTGAACGCTATGAAGATGCTCCGGCGGATGCGCAGGCGAGTGAACTCTCTGGCCTGAAAATTGCCTTAAGCAAGGCGGATGGGCACAAGTGCCCGCGTTGCTGGCACTACGAGTCCGATATCGGTGTGGATGCTGCGCACCCAGAGGTATGCGGACGCTGTGCCACAAATGTGGGCGGTAATGGCGAAGAGCGTAAATTTGTCTGATGAATAAATCGATCTGTTCCAGTGGGTTGCGCTGGCTGTGGCTGGTGCTGGTAGTGTTGGCGGTAGATCTTGCCGTCAAACATTGGGTGCTAGCGAATTGTGAGCTGGGTGAAACCTGGGCGCTGTTTCCCTCGTTGAACCTGCACTATGCCCGCAACTATGGCGCGGCGTTTAGCTTTCTGGCGGATAAAGGCGGCTGGCAGCGGTGGTTTTTTGCTGGCGTAGCCATCATGATCGTGGTGGCACTGTTGGTAATGATGTACCGCAACCGTGCCGATCAGAAGCTGAGCAATATTGCCTATGCGCTGATTATCGGTGGTGCGTTGGGGAACCTGTTCGACAGGACGTGGCACGGCTTTGTGGTCGATTATATTGACTTCTATGTCGGCGACTGGCACTTCGCTACGTTCAATCTGGCGGACACGGCCATCTGCATCGGGGCGGGTCTGGTGGTGCTGGAAGGCTTTCTGGCACCTCACGACGCCTCGGCGAAGCCGAAGGGGCAAGCATGACGCAAAGCGTACAGAATACCAGCGCCGTATTGCTGCATTTTGTGCTGACGCTGGAAGATGGCAGCGTCGTGGAATCGACCCGCGAACGGGGTAAACCCGCGCTGTTTCGCCTGGGGGATGAGAGCTTATCTCCGGCACTGGAACAGCAACTCCTCGGCTTGCGCCGGGGCGATAAGCACCGTTTCACGCTGCCGCCGGAATCGGCCTTCGGGCCGTCCAACCCGGATTTGATCCAGTTCTTTCTGCGCCGCGATTTTGCCCAGACCGGCGTGCCGGAAGTGGGCACCATCATGTTGTTCAGCGGCGTGGCGGGTAATGATATGCCTGGTGTAATCCGTGAAGTGGCGGAAGAATCGATCACGGTTGATTTCAATCACCCGCTTGCTGGTCATAGTGTAAGCTTTGAGATTGAGGTGATAGATATCGATCCTGTCGCGCAGGAGGTTGAGCGTGCAAATCTTACTGGCTAATCCGCGTGGCTTCTGCGCGGGAGTCGATCGGGCGATCAGCATTGTCGAGCGCGCGTTGGAAATTTACGGCACGCCGATTTATGTGCGCCACGAAGTGGTGCATAACCGCTATGTGGTGGATGGCTTGCGTGAACGCGGTGCGATCTTCATTGAAGAGATCGGCGAAGTTCCCGATGGGGCGATCCTGATTTTCTCTGCGCACGGTGTGTCTCAGGCGGTGCGGGCGGAGGCGAAGAATCGCGATCTGACCGTCTTTGATGCTACCTGCCCGCTGGTGACCAAGGTACACATGGAGGTGGCGCGCGCCAGCCGTAAAGGGGTAGAAGCTATCCTGATCGGTCATGCGGGCCACCTGGAAGTGGAGGGCACCATGGGGCAGTACAGCAACGATGACGGTGGCATGTATCTGGTGGAGTCTCCAGAAGATGTGTGGAATTTGCAGGTGAAAGATGAGGGTAACCTCTGCTTTATGACGCAAACCACGCTGTCGGTCGATGATACCTCCGCTGTGATCGACGCGCTGCGTGAACGCTTTCCACAGATTATCGGCCCGCGCAAAGACGATATCTGCTATGCCACCACCAATCGTCAGGAAGCCGTGCGCTACCTGGCTGAACGCGCAAACGTGGTGCTGGTCGTGGGGTCGAAAAACTCCTCCAACTCCAATCGGTTGGCAGAACTGGCCCAGCGAGCAGGCATACCCGCTTACCTCATCGACTCCGCGAATGATATTCAGGAGCGCTGGCTTGCAGAGGCCACATGCGTTGGCGTAACCGCGGGGGCTTCTGCACCGGACATTCTGGTTCAGCAGGTGATTGAACGCCTTAAGTCATTTGGCGGAAAAGTCGCGCTGGAACTGGAAGGGCGTGAAGAGAATATTGTCTTTGAGGTGCCGAAAGAGCTGCGCGTGGAAGTGAAGCAAATTGACTGACACTGAGTGAGGCATTCTAAAAAAATAGCAGGGTGTTATCCCTGCTATTTTTTACCTTAATTCCCGCCTTTTTCTGATGCATAAAAACTGCATGATTATGCGTAATGACCTATTAGGCATATACGAGTGGATTTATCTGTCAGCGTGTGGCGATCGCCTCCTGACTAATAGCTTTTACTGATTATTCCCCCTTTTTGTCAGAAATTTCTAATCCTGCGTGAAATCCGCTGGCAGCCATGGCGTTGGCCCGCTAACCTGAGAACGTTTTTACGGCGCAAGTGAAAAAAGAGAGATAACGATGAAGGATGCAATACGTGTAGCGATTGCCGGTGCCGGTGGTCGAATGGGGCGTCAACTGATCCAGGCTGTTTCGCAGATGGAGGGCACAGCGCTCGGTGCGGCGTTGGAGCGCGAGGGCTCATCGCTGGTTGGGGTTGATGCCGGAGAGCTGGCAGGGCTGGGAACGCTGGGCGTTACCGTGCAGGATTCGCTGGATGCGGTGCGTGATGATTTTGACATCTTCATCGATTTTACGCGTCCTGAAGGCACATTAACCCATCTGGCATTCTGCCGTCAGCATGGCAAAGGCATGATTATCGGAACCACAGGCTTTGATGATGCCGGCAAAGCGGCCATCAGTGCTGCTGCCCAGGAAATTGGGATTGTGTTTGCCGCCAACTTTAGCGTGGGTGTCAACGTGATGCTGAAATTGCTGGAGAAAGCAGCCATGGTGATGGGCGACTACACGGATATCGAGATTCTCGAAGCGCACCACCGTCATAAAGTGGATGCACCGTCAGGTACGGCGTTGGCGATGGGAGAAGCCATTGCGGGATCGTTAGGGCGCGATCTGAAAACTTGTGCAGTCTATGCACGTGAAGGCCACACTGGTGAACGCGTGCCAAACAGTATCGGTTTTGCCAGCTTGCGTGCCGGGGATATCGTCGGTGAGCACACCGCGATGTTTGCGGATGTTGGCGAGCGCATTGAGATTAGCCATAAGGCTTCCAGCCGTATGACCTTTGCTAATGGTGCTGTTCGCGCTGCAATTTGGTTGAAAGATAAAAAAGAAGGTCTTTTTGATATGAGGGATGTTCTTTATTTGAATGATATTTGAGTTTATATGATACTTAATTTATTGAATGGGATGGCTTATTTTAAATAATTTTTTAATTTTACATCCTTTTTTTATTTTTGATGATAACCGTCAAAAATATTTTATTTTATTCGTTTTTAATGCCGTTAGTGGCGTTTTTTTAACCTTCCATTGCCTTGTCTGATATATACTGGTCGAATATTTCCCCCTGGCTAAAAATGTAGCCGGGCAACTGTTTACTTTGCCTTTTTTATGGCTGTGACAAGTCAGTTACGTTGTAAGCCATAAAAAATGAAGAAAAATGTCGGTTGGAGTGGACAAGTTGAACGACCCTCATTAAAATGCGCGCAATTTGCCAAAAGTTTACCAAAAGGTCATTTTTGCATTGATTTGGAGTGGCTAATCTGAATTAATATGCAGATAATGTGATTGTTTATTCCTTGGAGGGTATTTTGATTAAGTCAGCGCTATTGGTTCTGGAAGACGGAACCCAATTCCACGGTCGTGCCATCGGGGCAGAGGGAGCGGTAGTGGGGGAAGTGGTCTTCAATACGTTGATGACCGGTTATCAAGAAATCCTCACTGATCCTTCCTATTCCCGCCAGATTGTCACTCTCACTTATCCCCATATCGGTAATGTCGGCACTAACGCCAGCGACGAAGAATCCCCCTCTGTTCATGCTCAAGGCCTGGTTATTCGCGATCTGCCTTTGATTGCCAGCAACTACCGTAATGAAGAGAGCCTGTCGGATTACCTGAAACGCAATAACATCGTTGCCATCGCCGATATCGATACGCGTAAGCTGACTCGCTTGCTGCGTGAGAAAGGGGCGCAGAATGGCTGCATTATTGCCGGAGATGCGCCGGATGCGGCGCTGGCACTGGAAAAAGCCAAAGCGTTCCCAGGCCTTAAGGGCATGGATCTGGCAAAAGAAGTAACGACCCAGGAACGTTATGGTTGGACGCAAGGCAGCTGGACGTTGACCGGTGACTTGCCTGCCGCCAAAGCGGAAAGTGAATTGCCGTACCACGTGGTGGCTTATGACTACGGTGTGAAGCGCAACATCCTGCGTATGCTGGTCGATCGTGGCTGCCGTCTGACGGTTGTGCCTGCCCAGACCTCCGCAGAAGAGGTGCTGAAACTGAACCCGGATGGCATTTTCCTCTCTAACGGCCCTGGCGACCCGGAGCCGTGTGACTACGCCATCAAGGCGATTAAATCTTTCCTGGAAACGGACATTCCGGTATTTGGCATCTGCCTTGGCCACCAACTGCTGGCGCTGGCAAGCGGTGCTAAAACCGTCAAAATGAAATTTGGCCACCACGGCGGTAACCATCCGGTGAAAGATCTGGATGCTGACTGCGTGATGATCACTGCACAGAACCACGGTTTTGCTGTTGATGAAAACTCGCTGCCTGCGACGCTGCGCCCGACGCATAAATCTCTGTTTGACGGCTCCTTGCAAGGGATTCATCGCACGGATAAAGCGGCGTTCAGTTTCCAGGGACACCCGGAAGCAAGCCCTGGTCCGCACGATGCGGCCCCTTTGTTCGATCACTTTATCGAACTGATTCAATCTTATCGTGCCAATGGTAAATAATCGGGAGCAGAAAAATGGCAAAACGTACAGATATTAAAAGCATCCTGATCCTTGGTGCGGGCCCGATCGTTATCGGTCAGGCATGTGAATTCGACTACTCGGGTGCGCAGGCGTGTAAAGCGTTACGTGAAGAGGGGTATCGCGTCATTCTGGTGAACTCCAACCCGGCCACCATCATGACCGACCCGGAAATGGCCGATGCCACTTATATTGAGCCGATCCACTGGGAAGTGGTGCGCAAAATCATCGAAAAAAAGCGTCCAGATGCGGTGCTGCCGACCATGGGCGGTCAGACTGCGCTGAACTGTGCGCTTGAGCTGGAGCGTCAGGGCGTGCTGGCGGAATTTGGCGTTACCATGATCGGTGCGACCGCTGATGCTATCGATAAAGCGGAAGATCGCCGCCGCTTCGATATCGCCATGAAGAAAATTGGCCTGGAAACCGCGCGTTCCGGCATCGCTCATACCATGGAAGAAGCGCTGGCTGTGGCCGCCGATGTGGGCTATCCCTGCATCATTCGTCCGTCCTTTACCATGGGCGGTAGCGGCGGCGGCATAGCCTATAACCGTGAAGAGTTTGAAGAAATTTGCGCGCGCGGTCTGGATCTTTCACCGACTAAAGAGCTGCTGATTGATGAATCGCTCATCGGTTGGAAAGAGTACGAAATGGAGGTGGTGCGCGATAAGAAGGACAACTGCATCATTGTCTGTTCCATCGAAAACCTGGATGCCATGGGTATCCACACCGGTGACTCCATTACCGTTGCTCCGGCGCAAACCCTGACTGACAAGGAATACCAAATCATGCGCAACGCCTCCATGGCGGTACTGCGTGAAATCGGGGTAGAAACCGGCGGCTCCAACGTGCAATTTGCGGTTAACCCGAAAACTGGTCGCCTGATCATTATCGAAATGAACCCGCGTGTATCGCGCTCCTCTGCGCTGGCTTCCAAAGCGACGGGCTTCCCGATTGCCAAGATTGCCGCCAAGCTGGCCGTAGGCTATACGCTGGATGAGCTGATGAACGACATCACCGGCGGCCGTACTCCGGCGTCGTTCGAGCCGTCAATTGACTATGTTGTTACCAAGATTCCACGCTTTAATTTCGAAAAATTTGCCGGTGCCAACGATCGCCTGACCACCCAAATGAAATCGGTCGGTGAAGTGATGGCAATTGGCCGCACCCAGCAAGAGTCGCTGCAAAAAGCGCTGCGTGGTCTGGAAGTCGGCGCAACGGGCTTCGATCCGAAAGTGGATCTGGACGATCCGGAAGCGCTGACCAAAATCCGCCGCGAGCTGAAAGACGCTGGCGCTGAGCGTATCTGGTATCTGGCAGATGCTTTCCGTGCCGGCATGTCTGTGGATGGCGTGTTTAACCTGACCAATATCGATCGCTGGTTCCTGGTGCAGATTGAAGAGCTAGTGCGTCTGGAAGAGCAGGTCACCGAGAAGGGCGCGACTGCGCTGACTGCCGATTTCCTGCGTACCCTGAAACGCAAAGGTTTTGCCGATGCGTGCCTGGCGGAGCTGGCAGGCGTATCTGAAAACGAAATCCGCAAACTGCGCGACAAATATGACCTGCACCCGGTCTACAAGCGCGTCGATACCTGTGCGGCAGAATTCGCCACCGATACCGCTTATATGTACTCCACTTATGATGAAGAGTGCGAAGCTAACCCGAATCAGGATCGTGACAAGATCATGGTTCTGGGCGGCGGGCCGAACCGTATCGGACAGGGCATCGAGTTTGACTACTGCTGTGCGCATGCCGCGTTGGCGCTGCGTGAAGACGGTTATGAAACCATCATGGTTAACTGTAACCCGGAAACGGTCTCAACCGATTACGACACCTCTGACCGCCTCTACTTCGAGCCGGTCACGCTGGAAGACGTGCTGGAAATCGTCCGCATCGAGAAACCGAAAGGCGTTATCGTGCAGTATGGCGGCCAAACACCGCTGAAACTGGCGCGTGCGCTGGAAGCTGCGGGTGTACCGGTGATTGGCACCAGTCCGGATGCCATTGACCGTGCAGAAGACCGCGAGCGTTTCCAACAGGCGGTGAATCGTCTGGGTCTGAAACAGCCGGAAAACGCCACCGTAACCGCCATCGAACAAGCGGTGGAGAAGGCGCGTGGTATCGGCTATCCGCTGGTGGTTCGTCCTTCCTATGTGCTGGGCGGCCGTGCGATGGAAATCGTCTATGACGAAGTCGATTTGCGCCGCTATTTCCAGACTGCGGTCAGCGTGTCTAAGGATGCTCCGGTACTGCTGGACCGTTTCCTGGATGATGCCATCGAAGTGGACGTGGACGCTATCTGTGACGGCGAACGTGTGCTGATTGGCGGCATTATGGAACACATCGAACAAGCGGGCGTGCACTCTGGTGATTCTGCCTGTTCGTTGCCTGCTTACACGCTGAGCAAGGAAATTCAGGATGTGATGCGTCAGCAGGTAGAAAAGCTGGCGTTCGAACTGAGCGTGCGTGGTTTGATGAACGTGCAGTTTGCCGTGAAGAACAACGAAGTCTACCTGATTGAAGTGAACCCACGTGCAGCGCGTACCGTACCGTTTGTCTCCAAGGCGACAGGTGTACCGCTGGCGAAAGTGGCCGCGCGCGTGATGGCGGGCAAGACGCTGACGGAGCAGGGTGTCACCAAAGAGGTTATCCCGCCGTATTACTCCGTGAAGGAAGTGGTGTTGCCGTTCAATAAGTTCCCTGGCGTTGACCCGATTTTGGGGCCAGAAATGCGCTCTACCGGGGAAGTGATGGGAGTGGGCCGCACCTTTGCAGAAGCGTTCGCCAAGGCGATGCTGGGCAGCAACTCGCCGATGAAGAAATCAGGACGCGCTCTGCTCTCTGTTCGCGAGGGGGATAAAGCACGCGTCGTGGATCTGGCGGCCAAGTTGCTTAAGCATGGTTTTGAGCTGGACGCGACTCACGGTACTGCAATTGAGCTGGGTGAAGCCGGTATCAACCCGCGTCTGGTGAACAAGGTGCATGAAGGGCGCCCGCACATTCAGGACCGTATCAAGAATGGCGAGTACACTTACATTGTCAACACCACCGCAGGGCGTCAGGCGATTGAAGATTCCAAGCTGATTCGCCGCAGCGCGTTGCAGTATAAAGTGCACTATGACACCACCATGAACGGCGGCTTCGCGACGGCGATGGCCCTGAACGCGGATCCGACTGAGAAAGTGACCTCGGTGCAGGAGATGCACGCACAGATTAAAGGCTAATTTGTGCTAATGAAAAAGCCAGCGCGAGAGCGCTGGCTTTTTTGTGTCTGTAGAAAACGCTCTGCCACGCGGAGGGTTCCATTTGGGCGATAGATATTGTACGCAGGAAACGCATTACCCCAGAGCCACCTTAATACCGAGTGCGATTAACACTGTGCCCAGCAGCTTATCGACCAGCTTTTGCGCTTTTTCCAATGCACGGCGTACCGGGCCGCTCTGAAACAGGAGCATCAGCAGTGGCCACCAGACGGCGGCGAGCTCCCAGATAATAAAGGCGTACCACAGTTTTTCCCCGATGCTGGGGTGAGTGCTGAGCACCTGGGTAAACATGGCAAGAAAGAACAGGGTGGCTCTGGGGTTCAGCAGATTGCACAGATAGCCTTGCAGGAAGGCTTTTTTAAGCTGACCTCTTGGCGCGGTAGCGCAGAAACGTTCAGCTTGCTGCCGCCCCGTGAGAGTAATGCCTGAATACCGATCACGATCAAGTAAAGTGCGCCAGCGTATTTTAAAATGTTGAATAGCCACGGCGTGGTGGTGATCACGACGGCAAGCCCGGCGACGCAATAGGCCATATGGGTTGCTACGCCTGCGATCACGCCCAGGGCCGTCATCATGGCAGGCAAGCGCGCATAGCGTGCGGCGTTTTTAATCACCAGAAAGAAGTCTGGGCCGGGCGAAAGCATACCCAGCGTCGCGATGGTGGCGACAAACAGTGAGGTTTCAAGCATCAACAGCGTCCCAATGGGTGATTAGGAAGAAAAAGGTTGTGCCGACGATCTTAACGCGGTAACGATCGTGATGCACTCATAAGATTTTATTCTTGTCAGCAATATTGGCAATCTGGGCGCGTTGTGTTAACAAGTCTCCTTGCTTTATTTAGGGTGTCTTAATTTTTATAAGTCAGGGTCTTCGTATGGTCAGTGAAACACCACAGCAACGGGAAATCACCCGGCTGTGTATCCAATGCGCGCTGATGCTGTTGCAGCACGGTGCAGAGAGCATGGTGGTTGAGCAACTCTCCTCACGCCTCGGGCTGGCGTGCTGGGCGGTTGCCAGCCTGCTGACGCTTGCGACCTGCATTGGTGTGGTAGCTGCGATGGCGATATGGGGGCTGCGCACATGGGCATAACGCTGCTGTGGGGCTTGTTGCAGGATGTCCTGCTGGCCGCTGTGCCAGCTTTGGGTTTTGCTATGGTGTTCAATGTGCGGGTCAAAGCGCTGCCTTATTGTGCATTGCTGGGTGGCGCGGGACACGGCGTACGTTTCCTGTGTGTGCAGATGGGCATGCCATCGAGTGGGGATCGTTTTTGGCGGCAATATTGATCGGGGTGATTGGGATTCGCTGGTCGCGCTGGCTATTGGCGCATCCGAAAGTGTTTACCGTCGCGGCGGTGATTCCGATGTTTCCCGGTATCTCGGCTTATACGGCAATGATCTCGCTGGTAGAACTTTCCCATCAGGGATACAGCGAAGCCTTGATGCGCGTGCTGATCACGCATTTTCTCAAGGCCTCTTTTATCGTTGGTGCGCTGTCTATCGGGTTGTCACTGCCGGGGATTTGGCTGTATCGCAAACGTCCCGGCGTGTAGCGGCGTTCAGATTCGGCTTATTTTGCCCATCAGAAAATCTCCGTATCGACGTACCCATCACCTTTCCGTATAGTGTCTGCAATTTTTGAGCTATAGGGCTTTACCATGGTGATTAGTTTGATTGCAGCACTGGCGGTGGATCGCGTTATCGGTATGGAAAACGCCATGCCGTGGCATTTGCCGGCAGATCTGGCGTGGTTTAAGCGCCAGACGTTAAATAAACCCATTATTATGGGGCGTAATACTTTTCGGTCTATCGGCCAACCGTTGCCGGGAAGAAAGAATATCGTGGTAAGTCGTCATCCTGGTGATGATGAGCGAGTGACCTGGGTGGCGACCCTTGAGGCGGCGTTAGAGGCTGCCGCCGGGGCGGAAGAGGTGATGGTTATCGGTGGTGGCAGCATTTATCAGCAGATGCTGCCCCGCGCATCGCGCTTGTACCTGACGCACATCGATGCCGAAGTGGAGGGCGATACCCATTTCCCGGAGTATGAACCGGACGCGTGGTCATCGGTGTTCAGCGAGTTTCATGATGCAGATGAGGAGAACTCGCACAGTTACTGCTTTGAGATTCTCGAAAGGCGTTAACAGGATACGCGTACGCGCGGGGAGATCAGGCCGCGCGCGTTTTTTACTTATTCTGCGCCAACGGCTGCCATTCCTTGCGCCAATGACGGCTGAGTAAAGATCTGTTTATCTTCCCAGCGCAGCATCGTCAATTCACCTCCCCAGCAGCAGCCGGTGTCCAACGCATAGATGTTATCTGGCGTCCCTTTTCCTTCCAGAGATGCCCAGTGGCCGAATGCGATGGCATAGCCCGGCGTTTCGGCATTACCTTCTACAACCGGGCTGGGCAAGTGAAACCACGGCTTCAGTAGAGAAGGCGCTTGCGACGGCGCTTCTTTGCATATCATGTCTAACTGCCCGCCGGAGAAGCAGTAACGCATGCGGGTAAACACGTTGGTGCTAAAACGCAGACGCGGCAAACCACTCAGCTCCGGGCTCCAGTGATTGGGCATATCGCCATACATGGCATCCAAAAACAGGGGATAGCTGTCACTGCTGAGTATGGCTTCCACTTCTCGTGCGCACATTTGCGCGGTGGCCAGATCCCACTGCGGCGTTACTCCCGCATGGGCCATAACCAGTTTAAGATCATCATCAACCAGCATCACCGGTTGGCGGCGCAGCCAGTTGATCAAGGTATTGACGTCGCGCGCATTAAGCAGATCGCTAAGCCGATCTTTCGGTTTGTTCCTGCTGATACCGGCATAAACCGCCAACAAATGAAGATCGTGGTTGCCCAGCACCATCTGTGCGGCAGAGCCCAACGAACGCACGTAGCGTAATACCTCCAATGACGCCGGACCGCGTGCAACCAGATCGCCGGTGAACCACAGTTTGTCGTGCGCCGGATCGAAAGAAACTTGCGCCAACAGCGCCTTTAGCTCGTCAAAGCAGCCGTGCACATCGCCAATTAAGTAGGTAGACATAATTAATGAATCAGTGAAGGGATCGCTAAACGAAAAACAGAAATAGGAACCTGGAACGCATCGCCTTCATGATCGATCATGTGGTAATAGCCTTCCATCGTGCCCAGCGGGGTTTCCAGCACCGTACCGCTGGTGTATTGAAATTCGCTACCGGGTTGGATAATGGGCTGTTCCCCAATCACCCCTTCCCCCTGAACTTCAGTTTGACGCCCATTGGCATTGGTGATCATCCAGTAACGCCCATGGAGTTGGACAGGATTACGCCCCAGATTACGGATTGTGATGGTATAAGCGAAGACAAAGCGGCTTTCATCGGGCTCGGACTGCGCTTCGACATAAAAACTCTGAACCTGAACACAAACATGGGGCGTATTAATCATCGCGACACTTCCAGTTATTCCTGCGTTGGCGGATGCTCAGACAGCCAGTTGGCCAGCCGGCAGTATTGCTCTACAGAGACATTTTCCGCACGGGCAGCGGGATCAATCTCAAGCGCGACAAGCTGCTCTACGCTGAACACATTACCCAGACTATTGCGCAAGGTTTTACGGCGCTGGTTGAATGCCTCGGTAGTGATACGGCTGAGCACGCGGACATCAGCTACAGGATAAGGCTGTACGGCATGAGGAACAAGACGCACAACAGCAGAATCCACTTTAGGCGGTGGCGTAAAGGCGGTGGGTGGCACTTCGAGCACCGGAATCACCTGACAATAGTATTGTGCCATCACACTCAATCGGCCATAGGCTTTGCTGTTCGGGCCTGCGACAAGGCGGTTCACCACTTCCTTTTGCAACATAAAGTGCATATCGCGGATAGCTTGAGTATAGCTAAACAGATGGAACATCAACGGTGTTGATATGTTGTAGGGTAAGTTGCCAAAAACGCGCAAGGGTTGACCAATCTGTTGTGACAGCTTGGCGAAATTTACCGTCATTGCATCTTGCTGGATCACGGTCAGCTTGTCTTTGAGCTGCGGATGCACAATTAAGCGTGCCGCCAGGTCACGGTCCAGTTCAATAACTGTAAACTGGTTAAGGTGCTCGGCAACGGGCCGCGTTAACGCGCCGAGGCCGGGGCCGATCTCCACCATGGCGTGATCCGCCTGCGGATGAATGGCGGAGACAATACTCTCGATCACGAACTGATCGTTTAAAAAATTCTGCCCGAAACGCTTGCGGGCAAAGTGGCCTTGATGGACGCGATTATTCATTACGGTGTTTCGTTATGGTGTTGAGTCATGTTGATGGCAAGCTGCAATGCCGTGATAAAGCTGCCCGGCTCCGCGTCACCGGAACCTGCGAGCGCGCGCGCGGTGCCGTGATCGACGGACGTTCGGATAAAAGGTAAGCCGAGCGTGATGTTGACAGCTCGCCCAAACCCTTGATATTTCAATACTGGCAGCCCTTGATCATGATACATCGCCAATACGGCGTCTGCCTCTTTTAGATACTTGGGTTGGAATAGCGTATCTGCTGGCAACGGGCCGACCAGATTAATCCCCTCTGCGCGCAGCTCATCCAGCGCAGGGATGATGATATCCAACTCTTCGCGCCCCATGTGGCCGCCTTCCCCCGCGTGGGGATTAAGGCCACACACATAAATACATGGGTGTTCGAGACCAAACTTCTGCTGGAGATCGCGTTGCAAAATCGCGATCACTTCATGCAGGCTGTCACGGGTGATAGCGCGGGAAACGTCGGCCAGCGGCAGGTGTGTGGTTGCCAGCGCTACCCGTAGCTCCTCGGTCGCCAACATCATCACCACTTTTTCACAGCCGCTGCGGTCCGCAAAGAACTCGGTGTGGCCGCTGAAAGGCACGCCGGCATCGTTAATGATCCCTTTGTGTACCGGCCCGGTCACTAACGCGGCAAACTCACCGCAGAGGCAACCGTCGCAGGAGCGTGCCAGGGTGTTCACCACATACAGGCCGTTGCTGACGTTAAGCTCGCCGGGGGAGGCCTCTGCGGATAACGAAACCGGTAACATCGTTAGCGAACCTGCTCGTTGCGCAATAGCGGGTGTACCGGGTTGGTAGTCTCGCAGCGTTAACGGCAGGCCAAGCTGTTTCGCTCTGCTGTGCAGCAATGCGGGGTCGGCACACACCACCAGTTCTACCGGCCAGTCGCGCTGAGCCAGTTGAATGATAAGGTCTGGCCCAATCCCGGCGGGTTCGCCGGGCGTGATGACGATGCGAGACACGGTCATGATTATTGCGCCGAACTGCTGTCGCTGCCGTTAACGATCTTCACGTAAGAGGCGGCACGCTGTTCTTGCATCCAGGTTTGCGCCTCTTCGGAGAATTTACGGTTAAATAGCATGCGATAAGCGCGATCTTTCTGCGCTGCATCGGTTTTGTCTACCTGACGCGTGTCTAACAGTTGGATCAAGTGCCAGCCGAATGAGGAGTGGACGGGAGCATTGATTTCCCCTTTGCGCAGTTTCATCAGCGCGTCGCGGAATGACGGGTCGTACATATCCGGCGTTGCCCAACCCAGATCTCCCCCCTGATTTGCCGAGCCGGGATCTTGCGAAAGCTGTTTAGCCTGAGCGGCAAAATCGGTGGTGCCGCGTTTGATCTGCTGCGCAACCTCATCCAGTTTGGCTTGTGCCTGACTGTCGTTCATCACTACGGAAGGCTTCAACAGAATGTGGCGTGCATGCACTTCGGTAACTGAAACGGATTTATCGCCGCCGCGGATATCGTTAACGCGCAAAATATGGAAGCCAACGCCGGAACGAATCGGGCCGACCACCTGGCCTTTTTGCGCTTGCGTCAGGCGTTCAGCGAACAGGGAAGGGATTTCCTGAAGTTTACCCCAGCCCATCTGTCCACCTTTCAACGCCTGCGAATCCGCAGAGTGTGCGATGGCCAGTTTGGCGAAATCAGCTCCGCCTTGAAGCTGTTGTACCAACGAGTTGGCCAGGTTTTCCGCATCATCGACCTGCCGCTGTGTCGGGTTCTCAGACAGTGGGATCAGAATGTGGCTCAGGTTTAGCTCAGCGTCTTCGCCGGTCTGATTGGCAATCTGTTTCGCCAGCGCGTCAACTTCCTGCGGCAGGATAGTGATACGGCGGCGCACTTCGTTATTGCGCACTTCGGCAATGGTCATCTCTTTACGAATCTGGTTGCGATAGGTGCTGTAGGTCAGATTCTCATAAGCCAGCTGGCTTTTTAGCTGGTCGAGCGTCATGCGGTTTTGTGCCGCAATATTGTTGATGGCCTGATCCAACTGTGCATCGCTGATCTGGATATTCATTTTTTTTGCCATTTGCAAAATGATGTTATCCATAATCAGACGATCGAGGATCTGGTGGCGCAACGTATTCTCATCCGGCAACTGTTGTCCCGCTTGCTGCGCATTCATCTTCACGGACTGTAAAAGCGTGCTGACATCACTTTCGAGCACGACGCTGTTGTCCACGACGGCGGCGACTTTATCAACAACCTGTGGCACAGCAACTGCTGCATTGGCGCTGAGGGCCAGCCCGAGGATAAGCGTTCTCCAGTTCTTCATACCTTTCCCGTTAGTTTCACCCGCAAGGCGGATTAAAAGTTGATGTGTTACCGTTTATTCCACGCGCGCACGACAGCATCAGAATGTGCGTTGATATGGCAGAATACCTGAGCGCAGCATTTTTTGCGCACCCAGCGTTTCATTGCTGCTTAAACCCCGTAACTCGATATTGATCGAGAATTTGTTGTCATACTCACTGGACTGCCGGTTGGTGTTCCAGTCGGTAATTTTCCGCTCGTAGCCCATATTGACGGCCCAGCAACAGGTGTTGTACTGAAAGCCGATACGCTGGTTGGCGATTTGATTCGCTTTGGTGTCGTAGTAATACGCACCAACCACGGACCAACGGTCGGCAATCGGCCAACTGGCGGTGATCCCCACCTGCGAAATGCCCTGCTGATAGGCTCGGCTTGCCAACAGATTTTGCACGGAGTTTTGAATATATTCCCTGCTGGCATAGCGGTAGTTCAACTGCACCAACTTCTCGATATCCTGGCGGTATTCCACCACCGCGTTGCCCTGTGAAATGCTTTCGAGGCGCGTGTCATATTGCAAACCGCCGCGCATGCCCCACAAATCGTTAATCTTCCAATAACTGTCACCGGCCCACACCAGGCTGCCGTTATCGTCGTTTTTGTCCATTACCGTGGTGCTATCCCCGGTTCTGGGACGATCGAAGTAATAGATTTGACCGACGGAAGCATTAAAACGTTCCACCAGATTTTGATCATAAACGCAGGTGGTCAAACCGGTCGCAACCTGATTTGCCGACGCGATGCGATCCAGCCCGCTGTAACTGCGGTCGCGGAACAAACCGGTGTAGTCATTTTGCAGCAGCGTGGAGTCATAAGTGTAAATGCTGCTCTGATCGCGGTAAGGCACATACAGGTACTGTACGCGCGGCTCCAGCGTTTGGGTAAAGGCGTTGGGCCAATCCATTTCGCGTTCGAACACCAGTTTGCCGTCAACCTTGTATTGTGGCAAAACGCGATTGACCGAATCTTTCAGCGCATCGCGCTTGATGTTGCTGATTTGTGGATTGGGATCGGTGCGGAAGCGTTCCAGATTGGTTTGCTGGTAATGGGTCGCCATCAGCTTGGCTTCGGTGTTCAGGCTACCCCAACGGTTGGTCAATGGCAGATTGAGGGTAGGCTCGGCATGGAAGCGCGTCGCTTCGGGGCGGTTGTTGTTCATATTGGTAAATTTTACCGCCTGGCCATAAAGATGCATATCGAACGGGCCGATATTCCCCCGGTAGTAGTTGAGGTCGAGTTGGGGCTCGGCGCGGTAGACATCATTATTGGTGTTGGCTGCCAGCAGTTGGAACTGTTTGTTTGATAGCGTGGCGTCCCAATCCTGATTGGCATAGCCGACGCTGAATTTCTGGTTCACATAGCCGCTGGTCGTGGAGCCGTAAGCAGAATCGAGGTCTTTGAAATAATTGATATCACTGACCTTGGTGTAATCGCTGTTAAAGCGCCACACCTGATCCATGATACCTTCGTGCTGCCAGTGGAACAGCCAGCGGGTATCTTTGTCGTCCGGGTTGTCACGACGATAGGCTCTGTCATTCGGCAGCCAGTCCAACTGCACGGTACCGGTGCCCGGCGCGGCGAGGTAACGGAACTCGTTTTGCAACTGTACGCCGCGTTTGGTCAGTACGTGCGGCGTAATGGTCGCATCCATGTTGGGTGCGATATTCCAGTAGTAGGGCGTGATCAGTTCAAAGCCGCTGCTGCCGCTGTATCGGGCGTTCGGGATCAAAAAACCGGAGCGGCGTTTGTCGCCCACTGGCAGTTGCAAGTAAGGGCTGTAGAATACCGGAACGTCGCCAATTTTGACGCGCGCATTCCAAATTTCAGCAACTTGCTCATCCCTGTCATGGATCACTTCCGAACCGACGACACTCCAGCTATCATCACCCGGCAGGCAAGTAGTGAAAGAACCGTTTTCCAGAATGGTGTAGCGACTGTCACCGCGCATTTGCATTTTATCGGCATCGCCACGGCCCTGACGGTCAACCATTTGGTAATCGCCCTGAAAGACGTCGGTATCTCGCGTATTCAGGTTAGACCAGGCTTTGGGACCTTTCAGGATGACCATGTTGTCATCATAATTGACATTGCCAGTGGCAGTGACGGTACGAACGGGGGCTCCCGTAGCGTCAGTGCCGGTCTGGCGCAGCTCAACCTGATCGGCCTGCAAACGGCTATTGCCTTGCTCGATGTTGACATTACCCAGGAAACGGGCGTTATCCGGATAGTTGGCTTCGCTTTTGTCAGCCTGAATATGTACCGGGAGCGTATTGGGCTCGCCAGTAACCAGCGGCCGTGTGAACGTAGGAACGCCAAGCCGGCACTGGGCGGCAAGATCGGCCAACGCGTGTTGGCTGTAGAGCGCCGACCCAATCAAGCTGGCCAGCAGAGTTGGAAAACATTTTTTCATACGCGGTATCGGTGTTCCGTCATCAAGGGCATCATGCCGGCAAATGGTCAGAGACTATATCACTGGCTTACGTTGCGCCAGTGTAAATTCCCCACTGTTTCTCTGCTCTGCCGTTAGGTGCAACGCTAAATGATGGGTATGATAAAGCAATTTTTGGCCGACGGCATGAGGATTTGAGGAAGTATATGCGCTATTGGGGCAAGTTGCTGGGCTTGATACTGGGTATTATGTCCGGCGGCGTGTGGGGAGTGATTACGGGTGTGCTGATGGGCCATATGGTTGACAGAGCCAGGGCTGCGCGTCGCCGTGACTTTTTTTCCGCACAGTCCACGCGTCAGGCGCTGTTTTTCCTTACTACCTTTCAGGCCATGGGGCACCTCACCAAATCCAAAGGGCGCGTCACCGAAGCGGATATTCAGGCTGCCACCTTGATGATGGACAGGCTGGAGCTGTTCGGTGAGGCGCGTCTGGCGGCGCAGCAGGCATTTCGTGACGGAAAATCAAGTGCATTTCCCGTGCGTACCAAGCTGCGTAAGCTGCGCGATGCTTGTCTCGGCCGCTTCGACATGATCAGAATGTTTCTCGATATCCAGCTTCAGGTCGCGTTTAATGATGGGGAACTGCACCCGAACGAACGTCGCTTACTGTATGTTTTCGCGGATGAACTGGGCGTAACCCGTGAACAATTCGAATTTTTCATGCGCAATATGGAAGGGCAGCAACGTCAGTCCCAGCAAGGCCAATCACAGCAAAGTCAATCGAAGCAGCATCAGTCAAAGCAGAATGGCAAATCATACCAGCGCCGCAATCAGTCCAACGGCGGGCAATCTTATGGCGGACAATCGCAGGGTGGGCAGCGTCAGCAGCAATCACCTTATACACGAGGCCCCACGCTGGAGAGTGCCTGTCGCACGCTGGGCGTGCGCACCAGCGATGACGCCGCGACGGTGAAACGCGCTTATCGCAAACTCATGAACGAACACCATCCTGATAAACTGGCGGGCAAGGGGCTCTCCCCGCGCATGATGGACATGGCCAAACGCAAGGCACAAGACATTCAGGCGGCTTATGAGTTTTTGAAGAACAGCCACGTCGCCAAGTAACGCCCTTCCGGTTTTTCCCGCATTTTTTCCCAGATTACCTTAAAAATCAGGCTCACAGCGAAAATGCATCGGCGTGCCGAAAGTGGGATGTGTGATGGCTAATTCTTGTGCATGCAGCAGCAGGCGTGGTGCCAGCGCTTTCGCTTCGGGATGGGCGTAAAAACAATCACCGAGAATCGGGTGCCCAAGCGCAAGCAGATGCACGCGCAGCTGGTGTGAACGTCCGGTAATCGGCATCAGCTTAACGCGCGTGGTGCCATCAGCATCGCGAGCCAGCACCTGATACTGGGTTTGCGCGGGTTTTCCCTGTTCGAAACAGACTTTCTGTTTCGGACGGTTTGACCAGTCGCAGATCAGCGGCAGATCGATCAACCCGTCATCGTGTTCCAGCCATCCCCATACCCGTGCGATATAGGATTTTTTCGGCTCGCGCTCACGAAACTGGCGTTTCAGTTCCCGTTCGGCCGCTTTGGTCAGCGCAACGGCGATGACACCGCTGGTGGCCATATCGAGACGATGCACGGATTCTGCCTGAGGAAAATCCCGTTGAATACGGCTCATGATGCTGTCGCGGTGCTCAAGGGCTCTGCCGGGAACGGAGAGTAACCCGCTAGGCTTGTTGACCACAATAATGTGTTGATCCTGATACAGCACGTGCAACCAGGGATCGCGTGGAGGGTTATAGGGTTCCATGATGGCTCCTGCCGCGGCAACGGCGAGACCGTTGCCGCGAGCATTATTGACTACTGGTGAGATACCACCACTAAACGAATGGCATCCAGTCGCCAGTTGGCCTGATGCAGGTTGAGCAACACCTGTTCCCGCTGTGTTTCCAGCGCGATTAGTTCATCGTCACGGATGTTCGGGTTAACGGCTTTCAGAGCTTCCAGCCGTTCCCGTTCGCGGCGCAGTTGCAGATCGGCCTGTTGTTGCGCGTCGATAATCAACTGCTGTGCCTGAGTGGCAACCAGCGCTTCAGCCTGCTGTAGCATACTGTGAACGTCGGCTTGCACCGCATTCACCAGCTTACTGGAGGTGTGGCGGTTCACTGCGTTGAGCTGACGGTTGAAGCTTTCAAACTCGACCTGCGGTGCCAGATTCTTGCCTGTGCGATCCATCAGTAAACGCAGCGGAGTGGGCGGCAGGAAGCGCGTCAACTGCAACTGTTTCGGCGCCTGTGCCTCCACGACGTAGACCAGCTCAGCCAGCAGAGTACCCACAGGTAACGCTTTATTTTTCAGTAAGGAGACCGTACAGCTACCGGTATCGCCTGACAAAATCAGGTCCATGCCATTGCGGATCAGTGGATGTTCCCAACTGACAAATTGTGCATCTTCCCGCGACAGCGCTTGCTCGCGCTCGAAGGTGATGGTGCAGCCATCCTGCGGCAGACCGGGAAAATCAGGCACCAACATATGATCGGAAGGCGTCAGAATAATCAGGTTATCGCTGCGATCTTCCTGATTCACGCCGACGATATCGAACAGATTCAGGGCAAAGGTCACCAGACTTACGTCGTTATCCTGCTCTGCGATGGATTGTGCCAACGCCTGTGCGGCTTCACCGCCGTTGGAGTGCATTTCCAGCAGGCGGTCACGGCCCAATTCAAGCTGTGCCTTCAGCGCATCGTGTTGTTGACGGCAGGCACGAATAAACTCATCCAGCCCGTCGCTTTCTCCAGGGGCGCTCAGGCGTTCAATCAGTGTGCTGTAATGGGCATCATAAATGGTGCGCCCGGTCGGGCAGGTGTGCTCAAAAGCATCGAGCCCTTCGTGATACCAGCGTACCAGCAGTGCCTGCGCGGTGTTTTCCAGATAGGGCACCAGCACCTGAATTTCTTGCGTCTGCCCGATGCGATCCAGACGTCCGATGCGTTGCTCCAGCAGATCCGGATTGAACGGCAGATCGAACATGATCAGATGGCTAGCGAACTGGAAGTTGCGCCCTTCGGAACCGATTTCAGAGCAGATCAACACCTGTGCGCCATCTTCTTCCGAAGCAAAATAGGCCGCCGCGCGATCGTGCTCAAGGATAGACAACCCTTCGTGGAATACGGCGGCGCGAATCGCTTCGCGCGTGCGCAGCACCTGCTCAAGCTGCAAAGCGGTGGCGGCCTTGGCGCAAATTACCAATATCTTTTTATCGCGATTGGCGGTCAGGTAGCCGGGCAGCCACTCAACGCGCGGATCGAAACTCCACCAGGTAGCGTCGTCACCTTCCAGCATTTGGTAAATCTGTTCCGGGTACAGCATGTCGCGCGCGCGCTTCCGGCGTTTTACTGCCGCTCATGATGCCGGAAACTTTAATTGCCGTCTGGTATTGCGCAGGCAGCGGTAACTTGATCTGGTGCAGTACACGCTGCGGGAAGCCTTTTACGCCTTGGCGCGTGTTACGAAACAGCACGCGGCTGGTGCCGTGCCTGTCCATCAGCATGGCAATCAGTTCCTGACGCGCCGTTTGGCGATCGTCCGTGTTGCTGTTTATCGCTTTGAGTAACGGTTCACAATCTTGCTCACTCAGCAATTCGGTGAGCAGATTCATCTCCTCTTTACTGAGGTTCTCGTCGGCAAGCAGCAAGGCAACGGCATCCGCCACCGGGCGATACTGCTGCTGTTCTTTGACAAATTCGTGGTAGTCGTGGAAACGGTTTGGATCTAACAGTCGCAAGCGAGCAAAGTGGCTCTCCTGACCGAGTTGCTCAGGGGTTGCCGTCAGCAGCAGTACGGCAGGAATGCGCTGCGCCAACTGTTCAATCGCCTGATATTCGGGGCTGGGAGCTGCTTCGCTCCAGGCCAGATGGTGCGCTTCGTCCACCACCAGCAAATCCCACTGCGCGGCGAGCAATTGCTCAAAACGCGCGGCATTTTTCTGGACAAAACCGAGGGAGCAGATGATTAACTGCTCGGTTTCAAACGGATTGCTGCTGTCGAGTCTGGCTTCGGCGTAACGTTCATCATCAAACAGGGAAAACAGCAGGTTAAAGCGGCGCAGCATCTCCACCAGCCACTGGTGTTGCAGGGTCTCCGGCACCACAATCAGCACGCGTTCAGCACGCCCGGCCAACAGTTGCTGGTGGATAACCATCCCGGCTTCAATGGTTTTGCCCAGACCTACTTCATCGGCCAGCAGCACGCGCGGCGCATGGCGCTGACCCACTTCCCGCGCAATGTGCAACTGGTGAGGGATCAGGCTGGCGCGCATGCCGCGCAGGCCGCCCCAAGGCTGCAACGCTTGAGCCTGTTGGTGCAGGCGCGTGCGATAGCGCAGGGCAAAGCGATCCATGCGATCGATCTGCCCGGCGAACAGGCGGTCTTGCGGTTTATTAAAGGTCAACTTGCTGTCCAGCATCACTTCGCGCAGTTCAGCCGTTGTGCCATCATCTGTGCGTTCACCGATATAAACAATCAGCCCGTTTTCGTCGCGGGTTTCGCTGACACTGAGCTGCCAGCCTTCATGGCTGGTCACGGTATCGCCTGGATTAAACATGACACGGGTGATCGGGGCATCGCTTCTCGAATAGAGGCGGTTTTCTCCGCTTGCAGGGAAAAGCAGTGTGACCATGCGCGCATCCAGAGCAACAACCGTGCCCAGTCCCAGCTCGCTTTCCGTATCGCTGATCCAGCGTTGACCAAGTGTAAAAAGCATAAATTCGTAGCTCGATATTTGTCATTGTTGGGCATGTCGGACAGGGAAAAGCCCTGTCGTTAATCCCTTTAGAGATGAATGATTAGTGGTGGTAACGCATACCCGTTTTCAGCCAGGCATTGAAAGGGGTGTATGGTAATAGAAGGCGCGGCATTCGTCATCCACTCAACGCTTAAAATAATCCCATTTGGCCGGTAACCAGGTTGGAAAAATCATCATGTAAAAACGGCAGAATGGCATCGGCCACCGGACGAAGCTGGCGTTCAACATAGTGAGTATAGTCCAGAGTTGAATGCCGGGTTTCCATGGGCTCCGGGCCGTTGAGCGTCATCACATAGCTGATCCAACCGCCGTTCTGATACTGAAGTGGACGACCTATCTGACGGTTATAGTCATCAGCAAGCCGGGCGGCGCGGACATGTGGCGGTACGTTTTTCTGGTGGTCGCTGAGCGGCCGACGCAGCCGTTTGCGGTAGAGCAGGAGATCGTCAAATTCGCCGTTCAGGTTTTTTTCGACATATTCCCGCAGCCAGGTTTGATAAGGCTGTTGGCGGAAAATACGCTCATAAAGCTGCTGCTGAAATTGCTGTGCCAGCGGTGTCCAATCGGGGCGTACCGTTTCCAGCCCTTTGTAAACGATTTTTTCCCCGTCAGGCGTCTGCGCCATACCAGCATAGCGCTTCTTGCTGCCCTGTTCCGTACCGCGAATGGTCGGCATTAGAAAGCGGCAATAGTGGGTTTCAAATTGCAGCTCGAGCGCGCTGGTCAGCCCTAGTGTTTGTTGCAGGTGGTTTTGCCACCAACGATTGACCAACTGTGCCAGATCGCGGCCGATCTCAATGGCTTTCTCGTTATCGTGCGCGCGTTTAAGCCAGACAAAGGTGGAGTCGGTATCGCCATAGATCACCTGATAACCTTGCGCCTCAATCAACGCGCGCGTTTGCTGCATGATCTCATGGCCGCGCAGCGTAATCGAGGAGGCAAGCCGTGGATCAAAGAAGTGGCAGCCGCTGGCACCCAGCACACCATAGAAAGCATTCATGATGATTTTCAGCGCCTGTGACAGCGGTTTGTTACCTGCGCGCTTGGCGGCATCACGCCCCTGCCAAATCTGCTCCACAATGGTGGGCAGGCAGTGTTGCTGGAGTGAGAACCAGGCACCGCGAAAGCCGGGCACTGACGCATCGCTATCCGGCTGCTGCATGCCGCAAACCAGCCCTACCGGGTCATAAGAAAAGTGCGGATGATAGAGGGATACAGGCTTTTATAATCGAGCACCAACACCGAGTCGTACAGCCCGGGCACTGAATCCATCACAAAGCCGCCGGGGCTTGCCTCCACGGCAACCTCTCCCTGATTGGGCGCAACGTAGCCGAGGCGGTGCATGCGCGGCAGATACAGGTGGCTAAATGCCGCGACCGACCCGCCGCTGCTATCTGCCGCCAATCCGGTGACGGTGGCGCGCTCCAGCAGGAATGGCATCAGATCGGTTTTTTCAAAAATGCGCGTGACCAGCTCGCAATCCTGAAGGTTATAGCGGGCGAGGGCAGGCTTGTCGTGCGCAAAACGCTGCTCAATCTCATCCATGCGCTGGTAGGGATTATCCGACAGTTTGCCTTCGCCCAGCAGCGTTTGGGACACATACTCCAGGCTAAACGAGGGAAAGTTCCAGGTGGCGGATTTTAAAGCCTCAATACCGTCTACGATCAGTCGTCCCGCCGTGCTGGCAAAGAAATGGCCCTGTTTGAAACCGTGCTCGCGCCACTCCAGTTCCTGATTACCGCGCCCTAAGCGCAGGGGAATGCGATAACGCTCGGCGTGTTTTTGCAGTACGCGCAGGTCAAACTGCACCAGATTCCAGCCGATGATGACATCAGGATCGTGCTGTGCAAACCAGGCGTTGAGCTTCTCCAGCAATTGCGGGCGACTGTTGACATATTCCAGCGCAAAGTCAGGCGCAGAGGGCGCTCCGGCCCCAGCATATACACCTGACGTTGCCCGCAGCCCTCAAGTCCGATGCAGTAAAGCTCACCGTGGCGGCTGGTTTCTATATCCAGCGACACCAGCCTTAACGTGGGGCGATAGTCAGGGCTGGGCTTCATTTGCGCCTGAACCACCGCGCCCGGCCCGGCGGCCTGGTCGCTGAACCACACCGGAGCCGTAATAAAACGCTCCATCAGATAGCGATCGGGTGGGCGGATATCCGCTTCATAGACGGTAATGCCCGCTTCCTGCAATCGCTTTTCTAACGCCAGCAGTTGGCGGTAATGGGAGCAATAGAGACCCAACAGCGGCTGATGGTGAAAATCCTTTAACGTTAAAGGACGCAGTGAAGGTTGCGTCTGTTTGCGGGGCGCTGTGGTATCGGCATTCAACAGCGCTTCGGCGCGCGCCTGTTGCTGAGCAGGAATGAAAGCCACCGCCTGTTGTGGTGGCAATGAGACCAACATTGGGCCGCTGTCGGTGGCCAGCCAGACATCAATCTGAATGCCTGTCGGGGTGTCATGCCAGTGTCGGGTAAGGATAAATCCCTGAGACGCCAGCGGCATGCTTGAATACCTCAGCCAAGAGAGAAGTATTAAGTATGGTTATTTATACAGTTACAGTCTAGCGTTATCTTTACACCGCGTTATCTTCACACGCTTGGGGCCAGCACGACGCGATTACGGTCTTCCTGTTTGGCGCGATAGAGCGCTTTATCGGCCAGCTTGAGTGCCTGGTCGATGGTGAAATCGCCGTTTTTACCCGCTAGCCACAGGGAAACACCGAGTGAGATGGTGATGTTTCCGGCAGGCGATGACATCTCCTCGGTGCTGGTACGCAGCCGTTCGGCAATCTGCTCAGCGATATCCTGCGAGGTTTCCGGTAGCAGTACTAAGAATTCCTCACCGCCGCTGCGGCACAAAATATCGCTGTCACGGGATCCTGCTCGCAGTTGCTCCGCAATAAACTTGATGACGGCATCGCCCGTATCGTGACCAAAGGTATCGTTAACACGCTTAAAGTGATCGATGTCCAGTGCGATAATGGCGAAATCCCGGTGCAGGGTCTGCCAATACTTTAGAATGGTATCCAGCCCGCGGCGGTTGTACAGGCCGGTCATTGGATCGGTTTGCGCTTCGAAGCGCAGCTTGCCAATCTTTTGCTGTAACAGGTTGATACCAATGAGCATGGCCTGCTTGAGCTGTGTGGCCTCAAAGTACCAGGACGAGATCTTGTCGATGTCCTCAGAGATGTCGTTGGCATCCATCTTATTGGCGCTGCGCGCCAGCAGCCACAACGGCTGGGCAATCAGACGAGCCAGCAGCCATACGCACAGAATGGTCAGCAGTGCCAATGGCAGCGTGTGACGCAGGACGTTGAGCATCAAGCCATCGAGTGGCTTAAGTGTCTCTAGCGTAGGCCGCAGCGCGACAACTTCCCAGCCTGTGGCCGGGACGATGGCAAAACCTGCCAGCATCTTTTCGCCGACGTAATTCACCATCTGTTGGCTGCCGTTAGTGGGGCCTTGATGGGGGACGATCAAATTGTTGGTTTCAGTTTGCCCTATACGCCCGTTGTCTTTGTGATAGAGCATGTGCCGCTGGCTGTCGGTAACATAGATATAGGGGCCGTCGCGGTAGTAGTGTTGTCCGAGTAACGTATTCAGAATGCTAGTTTTTTTAGATAGATCGAACCACCGACAAATCCCAGATAGCGCCCGGCGCGATCGAAAATGGGGCTGGATATCAGAACAATCAGGTTCTCAGCCGCAGAAACATAGGGCTGGCTGATCAACGGCACTCGCTCTTTAAGTGCGGCCAGTGCGCCTTCGGTTGTGAGCCTTTGCCCGATAAGCTGGAAAGTATCCGGTGAGGTGGCGCGCACCACACCTTTGGCATCAGCAACCAGTACCGAATTAAAACTGTGGGTTTGCAAACGCAGCCGATCGGCTTCTTGTACCAGGTTAACCGTGTCGCTAAAGTCTTCTGCAAGGATCGTGGCGCTGTAGGCCAACTGCTGCTGTGCATTTTCAAAAAAGGTCTGCGTTTCAGCGGTCAGTTTGCTGGCGTAAACCCGGTTTGATTCCAGCGTATTGGTAATCAACAATTCACGCTGCACGCGATAAGTTGCATAAAAGCTATTCGCAAGCGTGATCAGGGCGCCCATTACCGCCAATAGCAGGATTAAACGGCGTAATCCGACATGATGAAATACGCTAGAAGACATAAATCTGGACAAAGAGCCTGGCGAAAAGGTTATTCATGATAAGGGTTGTTGCCTATTATGTATACCTTCATCTTTTACCGGATAGCCGAATTATTGTCGTCTTGCTTTGCGGTTAACGCATTTCGGAAATGCAAGTCTGGGCGGATTTTTTTATTAAATATCTGTCAGATAGGAAATAATGAGAGTGGTATTAATCGGGTTATTGTCAGAAGAAGAGAAAATGATGCAAGTGCGTCATTTATCAGTAACAAACATAACACTTTTTGAACATGGCTAGAGATAAAAATAATATATACAAACACATACTTGTATTAAAAAAGTTATTACGTGGTTCCTCTCATTATTTTAATCATTCATGAATCCCTTCTATTTTTATTGTGATTTGAATCAAAATATTAAGCTATGCATTCGTCAGGTCTCCCGTAATATCTATATGCATAGCTAAAACGTTTTAATTAATGTTTAGCTTGCGGTTTACCAGGAGACAATCATGACAGCAAGAGTGTGGGTGCTGGGCGATGCAGTGGTGGATTTACTCCCTGAAGGCCAGGGCCGTTTGTTGCAGTGCCCCGGCGGTGCGCCTGCCAATGTGGCTGTGGGCATTGCGCGGTTGAAGGGACAAAGCAGTTTTATTGGCTGTGTGGGGGATGATCCCTTTGGCCACTTTATGAGACGGACATTACAGAATGAACAGGTTGATATCCGCTACCTGCGTTGCGATCCCGCGCACCGTACCTCAACCGTTGTTGTTGCCCTGGACGAACAGGGGGAACGTTTGTTCACCTTTATGGTACGCCCAAGCGCGGACCTGTTTCTGGAAACCGCGGATTTGCCCGTATTTCAGACCGGCGAATGGCTGCATGCCTGCTCGATAGCCTTGTCTGCCGAGCCATCGCGTACCGCAACCTATAGCGCGATGACGCGTATGCGTGCTCAAGGCGGTTTCGTCAGTTTCGATCCGAATATCCGTGAAGATCTCTGGCCAAACAAAATGTTACTGCGAGAGTGTCTGCGGCAGGCGCTGCCTCTGGCTGATGTTGTGAAGCTGTCGGAAGAGGAACGGTTGTTTATATCCGGCAGTGAGGACGTACAGCATAGTATGGCCAGGCTTGCGCAGGAAAATGGCATCAGACTGCTGTTGGTTACTCAGGGTAAGTCTGGCGTACTCGCGTGGTTTAACGGTGAAATTCACCATTATGCAGCGAGGCCGGTGGTGAGTGTGGACACCACGGGCGCTGGAGATGCTTTTGTCGCCGGGCTGCTGTGGGGATTGGCGGAACACGGTTTGCCACACGATGTTACTGAGCTTGCTAAACACCTTCGCTACGCACAGCTCTGCGGTGCGCTGGCAACCACAGCAAAAGGCGCAATGACTGTGCTGCCTTATCTTGGACAACTTCAGCAATCGCTCTCCTGAGGAACCTCGCATCTGATCGGCATTTTGCGACTTGCTTCACAATGACTAAACCGGTTTAGCCAATTAATGTACCGATACATATGCTTCCTTAGGGAGACAAAATAATGAAAAAAAGTACTCTTACCCTTACCCTCGGCTTGTTAATGGGCTCAGGTACTGCGATTGCTGATGCAGGCAAAAACAGTATTGAAGCGCGCCTGATGGCCCTGGAGCGGCGCCTTCAGGCTGCGGAACAGCGCGCGAGCATGGCGGAAAACCGGGCCGCAGCGGCAAAAACGCAGGGTGGCCCCTCGGTGACGCCTGCGGGGGAAACCGGCGGTCATGTCGGGCGCCTGGGTAACGAGCCGGATACCTACGTTGAATTAAACCTTGAACATAAACGGACGCTGGCGAGCGGTGCGACTACTCGTTTCAAGGTGATGCTGGCCGATGGGCAGCGCAGCTATTGGGCAGCACAGCTATAACGACTGGACCGCATCCAGCAGCGATCTCAATCTGCGTCAGGCGTTTACTGAACTTGGCCATTTGCCGACTTTCACGGGGGCGTTTAAAGACAGCACGGTGTGGGCGGGGAAATGCTTCGATCGCGATAACTTCGATATCCATTGGATTGATTCCGATGTGGTATTCCTCGCGGGGACCGGTGCCGGTATCTACGATATGCGCTGGGATGGTAACGCCCATAGCAATTTCTCTGTTTATGGCCGTACTTTCGGGGATATTGAGAACAGCGAGAATACGGCACAGAACTACATTCTCAGCTTTAATCATTTTCAGGGGCCGGTTCAACTGATGGTGAGCGGCATGCGCGCCAAGGATAACGATGCGCGGCGCGATGTGGATAACCATCTGGTGAAGGGCGATGCTGCCAACAACGGGGTCCACGCCCTGCTTGGGTTACACAATGAGAGTTTCTATGGTGTGCGCGAAAGCACATCCAAGACTGCGCTGCTGTATGGGCACGGGTTAGGGGCGGAGGTGAAATCGATCGGTTCTGACGGCGCGCTGTTGCCAGACGCGAATGCCTGGCGGCTGGCGAGCTACGGCATCACGCCTCTCGGCGGCGGCTGGCATATCGCGCCCGCGCTGCTGGCGCAAACCAGCAAGGATCGCTACGTCAAAGGGGATAGCTACGAGTGGGCAACGCTGAACCTGCGGCTGATTCAAGAAATCACCAGTAACTTTGAGATGCAATATGAGGGCAGCTATCAATATATGGATCTGCGGCCGCAGGGCTACAACAGTCGCAATGCGGTCAGCGGTAACTTCTACAAGCTTACTGTCGCACCGACGCTAAAAGCAGGAGACATTGGGGAATTCCTTAAACGTCCGGAGATTCGTCTGTTTGCTACCTGGATGGATTGGGATCACCGGCTGGATAATTATGCCAAAAGCGACAGTTTTGGCAGCAATGGCTTTGTCGCCGGTGGCGAGTGGAATTTCGGTGTACAGATGGAAACCTGGTTCTAATGACATCACCCTGGCGGAGGTCACTTCGCCAGGGGCACTGATAACGAAAATAACTAAAACACAGAGGTTGCTATGGACTTTGAACAGATTGCCCGATCATTGTTGCCGTTGCTGGGCGGAAAAGAGAACATTGCCAGCGCCGCTCACTGCGAGACGCACCTGCGTCTTGTCTTGGTGGAAGATGCCAAGGCGGATATTACTGCGATCGGTAAAGTGGATGGGGTTAAGGGGTGTTTTCGCAATGCCGGACAGTTGCAGGTTATTTTCGGTACCGGAATCGTTAACAAAGTCTATGCCGCGCTGATTCAGGTTGCGGGGATTGGCGAAACCAGCAAAGCGGATGCGGCAAACATCGCTGCGCGCAAACTGAATCCGCTACAGCGTATTGCTCGCTTACTGTCTAATATTTTTGTGCCGATTATCCCTGCAATCGTCGCATCCGGTTTGCTGATGGGCCTGCTCGGCATGGTGAAAACCTACGGGTGGGTGAGTGCGGATAATGCACTCTACATCATGCTGGACATGTGCAGTTCCGCCGCCTTCTGCCGATTTTAATCGGCTTCACCGCGGCGCGTGAGTTTGGTGGTAACCCCTATCTTGGTGCAACGCTGGGGGGCATTCTGACGCATCCCGCGCTCACTAATGCCTGGTGGGGTGTTGCGGCGGGTTTTCACACCATGAACTTCTTCGGCCTTGAAGTGGCGATGATCGGCTATCAGGGCACGGTCTTTCCGGTGCTGCTGGCGGTGTGTCCGGTGCTGCTGGCGGTGTGGTTTATGAGTATCGTGGAGCGGCAACTGCGCAGGGTGATTCCTGATGCGCTCGATCTTATCCTGACGCCTTTCCTCACGGTAATTATCTCCGGATTTATCGCCTTGCTGATCATCGGGCCCGCGGGCCGTGCGCTGGGAGATGGCATCTCATTTGTGCTCAGCAGCCTGATCGCGCACGCAGGTTGGTTGGTTGGATTGCTGTTCGGTGGGCTTTATTCCGCTATTGTTATTACGGGTGTGCACCACAGTTTCCATGCCATCGAAGCGGGGCTGCTCGGCAATCCGTCGATTGGCGTCAACTTTTTGCTGCCCATCTGGGCGATGGCCAATGTGGCGCAGGGCGGGGCCTGCCTGACGGTATAGTTTAAAACCCGGGACGTGAAGATCAAAGCGATTGCCTTGCCCTCTGCGTTTTCCGCTCTGTTGGGCATTACGGAGGCGGCAATTTTCGGTATCAATCTGCGCTTTGTGAAGCCGTTTATCACGGCATTGATTGGCGGTGCCTGGGTGGTCTCTGTGCATGTGTACATGACGGCAGTGGGATTAACCGGCATACCGGGTATGGCGATCGTACAGGACAATTCGTTGATTAATTATATCATCGGGATGATCATCGCTTTCGGTACGGCGTTTGTTGTTTCTTACTTACTCAAATACAAAACGGATTCAGAGTAATGACGCTACAACCTCTGCTGCCTGCCATTTTGCAGGCAGTGATGAAAGGTCAATCACGGGCTCAGCAAGACAGCCACTACCCCGGCTGGCATTTGGCCCCGGTGACCGGACTACTGAACGATCCCAATGGCTTTATTCACTTCCAGGGGCGTTATCACCTGTTTTATCAGTGGAATCCCCTTGGTTGCCAGCATGCAAATAAATGCTGGGGGCATTGGAGCTCGCCGGATCTGCTGCACTGGCAGCATGAGCCTATCGCGCTGATGCCGGATCGCGAGTACGACCGCAGTGGCTGTTATTCCGGTAGTGCGGTGGATAATCAAGGTGTACTGACACTATGCTATACCGGCAACGTCAAGTTTGATAACGGGGGGCGCACTGTCTGGCGGTGCAAAACGCCGAGGGTGGTTTCGACAAGCTGGGGCCGGTTATCCCACTGCCGGAAGGGTACACCGGCCATGTGAGCGATCCGAAAGTGTGGCATCACCAGCAGCATTGGTACATGGTGCTGGGCGCGCAGGACCACCAAAAACAGGGAAAGGTGTTGCTCCTGCGCTCTGACGATCTCATGCAGTGGCAACGGCTTGGTGAGATAGCCGGCAGTGGAATCGGTGGGCTTGGCGATGCCGGCTTTATGTGGGAATGCCCGGATCTATTCACTCTGGGTGAGAAAGATTTTCTGATTGTTTGCCCGCAGGGCGTGGCGCGTGAAGAAAAGCGTTTTCTCAACAGTTACCCAAGCGCCTATTTATGTGGTGAGCTTGATTACCATCGGGCCACTTACCGCCACGGTTCCTTGGTGGAGATGGACGCCGGATTCGAGTTTTATGCCCCGCAAACGGCGCTAAGCGCGGACGGACGACGCCTACTAGTGGGGTGGATGGGCGTGCCGGATGGCGAAGAGATGTCTCAACCCACTACCGCGCATGGCTGGATTCACCAGATGACCTGCGTGCGAGAGCTGTCGCAATGCAATGGCAAGCTTTACCAACGTCCGATACGCGAATTACAGGGATTGCGTGAGAATGAGCAAAACTGGCAAGGCGTTGCTGATGACGCCCCAGTGCTGGATGCACAGGCTCTGGAGCTGGGCAGTCAGGGACCGGTCATGCTCAATTTTGCGGATACGCTGATACTCACGTGGCAATCCGATGGTCTGCGTCTGGCCAGACTTAGCCGGGTAACCGGTGAGTAGCAATACCGCTACTGGCCGGGAGTGGTACGCGAACTGCACATCTTGTGCGATCGTTCCAGCGTAGAAATTTTCATCAATGGCGGGGAAGGCGTGATGAGCAGCCGCTATTTCCCCGCGCATCCCGCCACGCTGGTGTTGAGTGGCGCTACGAATCTGCGAGCGCGCTACTGGTCGTTGCGATCATGCATGGTAAAATGAGGGATTATTTTACTAACTGACGCACTGTTGTGAGAAAAACCAAACGCATCACCATTAGTGATATCGCCGCGCTGGCGGGAGTATCTAAAGCGACTGCCAGTCTGGTACTTAACGGGCGCGGCAAGAGTTGCGTGTCGCACAGGAAACTCGCGAACGCGTCCTTACCATTGCTCAGCAGCAGCATTATCAGCCCAGCATCCATGCGCGGCTGCTGCGTGATAACCGTAGCCATACGCTCGGGCTGGTGGTGCCGGAAATCACCAACTATGGTTTTGCCGTTTTCTCTCATGAACTGGAAAACTTGTGTCGAGAAGCAGGATTGCAGCTGCTTATCTCCTGCACCGATGAGAATCCCGGTCAGGAAACGGTTGTTGTCAACAATCTGGTTGCTCGTCAGGTGGATGGACTGATTGTGGCTGCCAGCATGCTGAGCGACAGCGATTATATCAAGCTCAATGAGCAACTGCCGGTGGTGCTGTTTGACAGGCATATGAATGACACAACGTTGCCGCTTGTGATCACCGATTCCATTACTCCCACGGCGCAATTGGTCGAGCGCATTGCGCGCCAGCATTCTGATGAATTTTATTTTCTCGGCGGGCAGTCTCGCTTGTCACCTACGCGCGATCGCTTGGAAGGGTTTCGGCAGGGGCTGACACGTGCCGGTGTGGAATTGAAACCGGAGTGGATTATTCACGGCAATGACCATCCCAGCAGCGGCTATGAAATGTTTGCTTCGCTGTGCGCGCGACTCGGCCGCCCGCCCAAAGCATTGTTTACCGCTGCCTGTGGTTTGCTGGAAGGGGTACTGCGCTACATGAGCCAGCATAACCTGCTCAATAGTGATATTCATCTGGCGAGTTTCGACGATCACTATCTGTATGATTCTCTGTCTATTCGTATCGATACTGTGCAGCAGGATTGCCGCCAACTGGCTTATCACTGCTTCGAAATGATCACGCAGTTGGTGAATGATGAAGAGCCTACCTCGTTGCAACGTTATTTGCCCGCAACCTTACAGTGGCGTCATGGAGCAGAAAATAAAAAATAGGGGTTAATGATAATTTTGCAGCATTAAAAATTTTAAAATGCGATGAATGCCGCCAGTGCTGAAATATAAACGTGATAATGAATTCGCACTGGCTCAGCGAGCATAGGCTTTGCAAATAAGAAAAATGTCTATGACCGCTAAAAAGGTTAATTGATTTTTAATAGAAAGTTATATTTCCACCGACTGCACTTTTAGCTGGCACGCACGAATCGAATTGGTGCAACGTACTTAACTGCGCTTTTTCAATTGTCCGCCATTCCTCATTCTTTCCCAAATTTTATCCATTTTTATCAATCAATTGATTGCCGAATTTTACTTCTGGCACATTTGTTGCTGATTCTTTCTCCGCTAACAGAATATATCCCTGTGGCACGCTAACTGATAGACGCACAGGGCCAACTCTCTGGCTCAATTCTACCAAAGGGACGTAATCTCTTATTACTGATGAGGCGATGATATGAATCACAAACTGGTCAAACTGACGGTAGCAGCATTGGTTTCCTCTGTCATGGGTGCCGCCAACGTGATGGCGGAAGAAATTAAAATCGGCGTAGTGTTACCGTTAAGCGGCCCGCTCAGCGGATATGGTCAGCCCTCTCAGAAAGGCGTTGAGCTGGTAAACAGAATGGAGCCGACGCTGAAAAATGGCGATACCATCAAACTGATCATCATTGATGACAAGAGCGACAAAGTAGAAGCGGCCAACGCCATGCAGCGTTTGATTTCAAGCGATAAAGTGGATGCGGTGATCGGTGAGGTGACCTCCACCAATACGCTGGCAATGACCAAAATGGCGGAAGATACCAAAACCCCTCTGGTTTCACCCACCGCCACCAACGACCGCATGACCCGTGGCCGTCAATATGTGAGCCGTGTGTGTTTTTCTGACAGCTTTCAGGGCATCGTCGGAGCCAATCTGGCATCGCGCGACCTGGGTGCCAAAACAGCGGCCATCATGTATGACAGCAGTAACGACTACTCCGTTGGCCTCTCCAAAGCCTTCCGCACCCAGTTCCTGAAAAATGGATGCAGCCATTTTCTTCCAACAGGTCGTTAACGGCATGAGTTTGGGCAGTATGTACGCGTTGATCGCCATCGGCTATACCATGGTGTATGGCGTGTTGCGTCTGATCAACTTTGCCCATGCCGATATCATGATGGTGGGGGCATTTCTTGCCCTGTTTGGTACCACCTATTTTGCGCTGCCCTTCGGGGCAGCTATTCTCTTTGCCGTGCTGTTTGGCGGCAGCCCGCGTTTCTTTGAAACGCCGCCGTTTTTCAACCGTACGATCACGCTGGGCAGCATCATCACCAACGTGGCCTGGATTGTGCCGCTGGTGACGCTGGTTTTGCTGGCCGGGATCTTATTTATTCTCTACCGCACACGACAAGGCATGGCTATCCGCGCCGTTGCCTTTGATGTAAACACCGTGCGCCTGATGGGGATCGATGCCAACCATATCATTGCGCTCGGCAGCTCACTGGCAGCACTCGGCGGGATCTTTTACGCCACCAGTTATCCGACTATCGATCCGCTGATGGGCGTGTTGATCGGCCTTAAAGCCTTTGCCGCAGCGGTACTCGGTGGGATCGGCAGTGTCACGGGGGCCGTGATCGGTGGCTTTATTCTGGGGTTTACCGAAGTGGTGGCCGTTGTCGCCGTGCCGGAACTGGGCGGCTATAAAGACGCTTTTGCATTTATGTTTTTGATTTTGGTTTTGCTATTCAGACCGGTCGGCATCATGGGCGACGAACGGCTGGAAAGGAGTCGCTTCTGATGAAAATGCCAGCCACGTCTCTCTCTCAGCTTTTTTGTTATGCAGCGCTGCTGGTTGTCAGTGTGTTGATACTGAGCGTTTTCCAGAACCTGTTTAACGACTACATCATTCGCATTATCTGCAACATCTTCATTTTTATGGTATTGGCGGTGAGCTACAACCTGATTAACGGAGTCACCGGGCAGCTCTCTCTGGAGCCAAACGGCTTTGTTGCCGTGGGTGCCTACGTGACCGAGATTTTGCTGTTAACGGCCGATGCTAAAACCAACATGTACGAAATGGCTACGCCCAGCCCGTTCATTTTGGCTATCCATACCTCATTTTTACCGGTGCTGTTGATTAGCGGGCTGTGTGCTGCCGTGCTGGCGGTATGTCTCTCGTTTCCGGTGTTCCGGGTGCGTGGTGACTATCTGGCCATTATGACCTTGGGGTTTGGTTTTATTATCAAAATTCTGGCGATCAATAATCCGCAAATCACCAATGGTGCCATTGGTATCAATGAGATCCCGCAGGCCAGCAATATGCTGTTCTGGTGCGGGCTGGTGGCACTGGTCGCCATCGTACTGGTGTTGCAGGTGGTGTATTTCAAATATGGCCGCGCCATGAAGGCGGTGCGTGATGATGAAGATGCGGCGATCGCCATGGGCATCAACACCTTCCGCATGAAAACCTATGCCTTTGCAACCAGTGCCTTTTTTGAAGGTATCGGCGGCGGGCTACTGGCGTCGTTGCTGACCATCATTTCTCCCGATCTGTTTGACTTCATGCTGACGTTCCAACTGCTGATCATCATCGTGCTGGGCGGTTTGGGCAGCACCACCGGTGCTATTCTCGGCACCATTATTGTGGTCGGTAGCGGTGAATGGCTGCGTTTCCTCGATCAGCCGCTCAACCTGTTCGGTCAGGATCTGGGCTCGCACCCGGACTTGCGTATGGTGGTGTTCTCACTGGTGTTGCTGATCATCATGCTGTTCGCCCGTGAAGGGTTACTGGGGAAACAGGAGATTTGGGAAATCAACAGGAAGCGCCGCCATGGAAAATAAAACGGTTCTCAACGTCGATAACATTGTGATGCAGTTTGGCGGACTGCGCGCGATTGATGGCGTCAGTTTCAGCGTCAACGAGGCCGAAATCTTTGGGCTTATCGGGCCGAACGGGACGGGTAAAACCACCATGTTCAACGTGATCACCTCAAACTACAAGCCGACCTCGGGCTGCGTCAGTTTAGGTGACACAACCATCACAGGGCTTAAGCCGAACGTGGTGGTCAACAAAGGGATTGCGCGCACGTTTCAAAATATCCGCCTGTTCGGTTCCATGACGGTGTTGGAGAACGTCTTGATCGGTTTCGATCGTGCGATTCACTACTCGTTTATCGAGGCGGCACTGCATATGGGGCGTTTCTTCTCCGCAGAACGTAAAGCTAAAGAAGAAGCGATGAAGATTCTGGAGTATATCGGCATCGCCCAGCATGCCAATGCGTTGGCCACTAACCTCAGCTACGGCAACCAGCGCAAGGTCGAGATCGCCCGTGCGCTGGCGACCTCACCGTCATTGCTGCTGGATGAGCCCGCTGCAGGCATGAACCCGAAAGAGACCAGCGAGTTGGCGCAGTTGATTTTCAAAATGTGCGATGACTTCAAACTGACGGTGCTGTTGATCGAACATGACATGTCGTTTGTCAACACGCTGTGTGAACGTGTCATGGTGCTGGACTACGGCAAACCTCTGTTTAGCGGGAAGACGCAGGAGGCTATCAACGACAAAGCGGTGATCGCTGCCTATCTGGGGGATATCGACTATGCTTAAGGCCGAAAATCTACAGGTGTTTTACGGGCTGATTCAGGGGCTGAAAGGCGTCGATATCGAGGTGAACAACAGCGAAATCGTTACGCTGATTGGCAGTAACGGCGCGGGTAAAACCTCGGCGCTGAGCGGCATCCTAAACATGGTGAAATCGTCGGGAACGGTGACTTTTCTTAACGAAGAGGTCACGCACAGTCAAACGCACCAAATTGTGCGCAAAGGATTGGCGCTGGTGCCGGAAGGGCGCAAGGTGTTTACCAACCTGACGATCGAAGAAAACCTGAAAATGGGGGCGTACAACAATCCGGTCAATTTCCATTATCTGTGCGAAAAGATGTACGCCCTGTTCCCTTGCTTAAAGGAACGTCGCCATCAGATGGCGGGCACCATGAGCGGCGGCGAACAGCAGATGCTGGCGTCCGGGCAGAACTGCTCCGCTTTGCCGATAGCGCGATCGTCAAAGCGCGTGCGTACCCAGCACGATAAGCAGATCTGACTGCTGCAAAATCAGGTTAGTGGAACGGGCAGCGTGCATGCCTAACATGCCGAGTGACAGCGGGTGATCCGTCGGCATGGCACCGAGCGCCATCAGCGTCATGGTGGTGGGCAGGTTGGCACGTTCGGCGAGTGCAATCGCCTGCTGATGATGCTACCGCCCAGATAGAGGATCGGGCGTTTGGCTGCATTGATCATCGCGGCTGCCTGCGCGATGGCTTGTGCATCAATGGCGGGCGTGAGATCGGGTTCTGCAATGGCAGGCAGCTCAGACAATTCGATCGTGGCGGTTTGAATATCTTTCGGAATATCGATCCACATCGGGCCCGGACGCCCTGATTGCGCGATGCGAAACGCGTCTGAAATCACGCGCGGCAGTTCGTTGATGTCCCGTACCAGATAGTTGTGCTTGGTTACGGGGATGGAAATGCCATAGGTATCCACTTCCTGAAAGGCATCGGTGCCGATCATGGTCGAGGAGACCTGACCGGTAATGCACACCAGAGGGATGGAATCGAGTTTCGCATCGGCAATCGCCGTGAGCAGGTTAGTGGCTCCCGGGCCGCTGGAGGCCAGACAAACGGCAGCTTTCCCACTGGCGCGCGCCATGCCCTGTGCGATAAATCCTGCCCCTTGCTCATGACGAGCGAGAATATGGCGAATGGTTTTGCTCTGCCCCAGCGCATCGTACAGCGGCAGTGCCGCACCGCCAGGAATGCCCGCTACCGTGGTGATGCCCTGCTGTTCCAACAGCCGGACGATCAACTGTGCTCCGGTATAACGCATAGTAATATCCTTCATCTGGGCCGGTGCGGTTGCGGAGCGGGGAGGTAAAAACGAAAAACCCCGCCGGCTTGCGCCGGCGGGGTTTGGGAATCGTGCTGTGATTCGGAACCCGTTACGGCGCGTCGCCGACGACCACCACCACGACCACGCGCACGACGACGACCGCGTCAACATGCGCGGTGTGTAGTAGTGCAGAAGTCATAGCAGCGGAGTGTCTCACGGGGATCCTGTCAATCAGTAAGTTAGTTAGCTATTTTAGTATAAGCACGGGCGTTGCAATAGGCGCGATACCCACAAGGAATAAAATCTGAAAATTTTATTCAGCTCACAGAATACCCGATGCTGAGTATCGAAACCGCGTGGACGATCAGTCACGCGCGCCACGGATACCCAGTATCCGCGCCGCTTCGCTGCTGCCGTCACACAGCGCCATTGTCGGGCCGTCGTAGGCGATTTTCCCCTCGACCAACAGCAGGCTGCGTGGGGCAATACGCGCCGCATCATCCAGATTGTGAGTGACCATCAGCAGCGTCAGCTGCTGTTTTTCGCACACCTTATCGACCAGCGTGAGCATATCCTGACGCAGCGCCGGGTCCAGCGCGGAGAACGGCTCATCCAGCAGCAGGATAGGGCGTTGACGCAGCAGGCAGCGCGCCAGTGCGGCGCGCTGGCGTTGACCGCCGGAAACCTGCGCGGGCAGGCGTTGCAACAAATCGCTTAAGCCCACATGTTCAGCAATCGCTTGTAATGCCTGACGCTGCGCCGCTGTGAGACGCAAACCGGGGTGCAGGCCAAGCGCAATATTTTGCTCCAGCGTCAGGTGCGGGAACAGGTTGTTTTCCTGAAACAGAATCGACACCGGACGCTCGGCGGGCGGCGTGTTACGGTGATCGTTGCCATTGAGCCACAGTTCGCCGCTGTCCGGTAATAAAAACCCGGCAATCAGACTGAGCAGTGTGCTTTTACCCGCACCGCTTGGCCCCAATAGGGCAACGCGTTCTCCCGCAGCGATGTTCACATCGAACTGCATGGGGGCCTGTTGATAGAGATAAGTGAGTTTATTCAACGACAGCATGTCGGTCCGCCCGTTTTTGCCACAGGGTCAATTTCTCCATCACGGTAAACAACGCGAAACAAAGCAGCATCAGTAACAGTGCAGTTACCGCGCCGTCTGCGCTGCGATAAGCGCCAATTTGTTGGTAAAGATAGAATGGTAGCGTGCGGAACTGCTCATTACCAAACAAGGCAATAATGCCGAAATCGCCTACCGAAAGCACGCAGGCAAACGCCATCGCTTGCGCAATCGGTTGTTGCAAGGCGCGCAGCTCTATCAGGCGCAGGCGATGCCAGCCGCGGATATCCAGAGACTGGCACAGGGGATTATAACGCTGTGCCACGTCGAGCATCGGGTTCTCCAGCACCTTGAGCGCATAGGGGATCGCCATCAGCGCGTTGGTGGTGACCACCAGCCCATACGGTGATGCCGGTAGCCCGATCGTATTGTTGAGAAAAAGGAAAAAACCGGTCGCCAGCACGATACCCGGCATCGCCAGAATCAGCAGGCCGCTGATGTCCATCAATTGCCCAGCCAGCCGCTGCCGCTGCTGACGCAGTTTCAGCTCACGGCTGCTCCACAGCAGCATCAGAGTCAATATCACGCAAAGCGCGCCTGCACCGAGCGCGATACGCAGGGATGTCCACAGCGTTTGCCACAGTGCGGGCTGTTTTAGCACCGTCAGCACCGCCGGGTTGAGGCCGTCCAGCACTACGGCCAGCAAGGGTGGCAGCAGCAATAACAGTGCTGCGAAGATAATCAATGTATCGCCCAGACATCCGCCCAGTGAATCCTGTGGGTTGCGCCAGCGCAATTGCTGGGTATTGCCAACGGCAAACCACGATCCGAGGCGTTGACTCAGCAACACCAAACCCAGACAGCAGCCCATCTGGATCAGCGCCAGTCCTGCGGCACGCGCCGGATCGTAATCAAAGCTCAATACCTGATAGATAGCCAGTTCGATAGTGGTGGCGCGCGGGCCGCCGCCGAGCGACATCACGGTGGCGAAACTGGAGAAGCAGAGCATGAAAATCAGTGCCGCACTGGGCAGGATCTGACGCTGCAGCCAGGGCCATTCAATGATACGAAAGGTTTGCCAGGCATTCATGCCCAGCTGTGCCGCTAACTGACGCTGTTCAGTGGAAATGGACTCCAATGCTTGCAACAGCAGGCGTGTCGCCAGTGGCAGATTAAAAAACACGTGGGCCAGCAGGATCCCTTGCAAGCCATAAGGGGAAAACGCGTAGTCGAAGCCGAGCGCGCTAAAGCCTTGTGCCAGCCAGCCCTGTCGCCCGTAAACGCGCAATATGCCAAATACCGCCACCAACACCGGTAACACTAGCGTCATGGCGCACAGGCGCAGCAGCCAGGTTCGGCCAGGAAAATGGCGGCGGTAGAGCGCACGCGCCAGCACAATGGCGGGCAGCGTGGAGAATACCGCCGAGAGAAATGCCTGCCAAAAGGTAAACCGCACCACGTACCACACATAGCTGTCACCCCACAGCGTTTGCCATGGGGTGTCAGGTGCCTGACGCCAAAGCGCGCCAAAAGCGAGCAGGGCAACACCGATCAGCAATGCTGCGGTGAACAGCCCCGGCCAGAGCCAGCGTGGGATCAGCGGCTGACGGCGCGTTGCCATGCCTGAATCCACTGCCCGCTCAGATCCGCCACTTCCTGTGCGCTAAAGAACAGCGCTTTTTCCGGGCGCGCCAACGACTGGAACCCTTCCGGCAATGCCACACCGGTGACCGGATACATCCAGTTGGTGGTCGGGATCAGGCTTTGGAACGTCGGGCTGAGGATAAACTGCATAAAGCGGTTCGCGAGTTCCGGCTGCTTGCTGGCGGTCAACTGCCCGGCAACCTCAACTTGCATATAGTGGCCTTCGCTGAACAGCGCCGCGGCGTAGTTATGCTTTTTCTCTTCGATAATGTGATAGGCAGGAGAGGCGGTGTAGCTCAGCACCATATCCGCTTCGCCCTTGAGGAACAGGCCGTAAGCTTCACTCCACCCTTTGGTGACGGTAACGGTTTTACGCGCCAGCTTTTGCCAGGCGTCGGGCGCCTTATCGCCATAGACCTTTTGCATCCACAGCAGCAGGCCCCGCCCCGGTGTACTGGTACGCGGGTCTTGATAAATCACCTTTAGCGGTTGCTCGCTGTTGATCAAGGCATCAAGACTGGCTGGCGGATTTTTCAGCGTGTCTTTGTTGTAGACGAATGCGAAGTAGCCGTAATCGTAAGGCAGGAACGTGGCATTATCCCAGCCTCCCGGCAGCGTTAACTCGCCTGTTTTCACATTGTGTGCAGTAAACAGCCCGGTATCCGATGCCGCTTTGAGCAGGTTGTTATCCGGCCCTAAGACGATATCAGCTTTGCTGTTTTTGCCTTCCATGCGCAAGCGGTTAAGCAGGGCAACGCCATCTTCCAGTGCGACGAAATTCAACTCGCAGTCGCACTCTTTTTCGAAGGCTTTTTTAATGGCCGGGCCGGGTCCCCATTCAGAAACGAAGGAATCATAGGTGTAAACGGTCAATGCAGGCTTGGCAATAGAGGAAGCAGAACCGAGCAGCAGGGCAGAGAGGCCGAGCACGGGAAGCAATAAACGGGATAATAGCGACTGTAACACTTTGCACTCCTGGGTGTATTAGGGTGGCAAAGGACTTTGAGGCAGGCGAATGCACTCTCAAATCCCTTCGCCGGTATTAACCGGATCAGGTTCGACGGGTATTTTCTCAGCATAAATACCGTGCGTTGACAATGCGATATCATCAACAAACGGCCTGCACCCCGTTGAGAACGTCATTATTGTAACGGATTTGTAGCATCAGGGAAAGTCAGCGTCGTGCTCCGGCGGCACAAACCAGGCGGATTTAAAGTCGAACCAGCCCAACATGTTCATGCGCACGCCGCGCACGCCGCGCATGCTGTGCTGCCTCTGCAACTGTAACCAGTGGTGAAACAGCGGGTGGATCTCACCGCTTTCAATCAGACGTTGGCTGAAGTCAGCGATAGAGAGCGTTTGACCGCGCCAGCGCTGCACATCTTCTTGTAACGAATCACTCAGGCAGTGACGCAGCAGCGGTAACTCATACAGCAGTGCGAACAGCGAGAACTCCAGTGGTGGGTAGCAATTGACGCTGCTTAGCCAGATGTCGCTTTCCGCCTCCCCCAGATACCATTGCTCGTAGTCGACTTTCTGTATATGCAGGGTAACGCCCTGCTGCGCCAGCAGGTCGTGCATTATCTCGCCAATGATGCGGTACTCTGGGTGCTCCTGATAAAACGTCAGCGTCACTTCAGTCAGTCCGGCGGGTTTGGGCTGTAGGTTGACGAGACGCTGGTGGTGCCAGCGTGGCAGCAGGCTGTATGCCGGTGACCAGTCATAGCGGCGCGTATTGTCGGTCTGGCTGAGCAGAGCAATGGGGTGGAAAACCTGACTGATCCAGCGGCGTACCTCGCTATTCGCGCTCTGTGCGGAGCGGGTATCAAACAGCAGGAAATAGCACCCTTCCTCCATGCGGCTTTCCAACTCGTCTCGCGTGGTCGTGTCGCTTTGTACCTGAATGGATACGGGCAGCTCTTCGGAGGCATCTGGCAGCACCCAGATATTGACCTCATCGATCAGCACCCGGTAGCCGAATAGTCATAAAAGGCTTTTATTTTCAATTGGATATAACTGTTTTTCTCCACCGCATAGGGACCGGTGCCGACAGGGTGGCGCGCAAAATCTGCCTGTACCTGCCAGTCGTGGGGCAGGATCATGGCATGTGCGCTGCCGAGCAGCCAAGGGAGCCAGCCATCGGGTTCGCTCAGTTCCACATCAATAACAAAGGGAATGGGAGAGGTCACGCGTGTGATATGTGAGAACAACGCCTGCGACGTCAAACGCATAATCGAGACGATAACATCCTTCATCATCAGTTCGCGTCCATCGTGGAACCGGATCGCCGGGCGTAGATAAAAGCGCCATTGTTGCTGTGTAATTTGTTGCCAGTGGTGGGCGAGGTCCGGTGCGATTTCCCCATTTTCCTCATTTATTTTGGTTAACCCGCTGAAGATCTGCCTGACGATATGCATCTCTGAACGTCGAAGCGCAGAACCGGGCAGCAGGTTGCGCAGTGGACGATAATAGAGTACGCGCAGCAGATGTTTGCCCTGGCGAAAACGGCGGCCCAAATGGGAAAGCAACATCTGGCGTACGGTCTCTTTATCGCCGATCAACTGGATCAGTTGTTCGACGCGATCCTGCTCCAGCAGGTCTTCAGCGCGCTGTTGTTGCAGCGTTAACCCGATATAGATAAAACTGAGGCGCGAGCGTTTGCCGCGTCCCGCTTCCGCCTGCCATAGCAGCCATCCCTCTTTCTGCATGGCCCCGAGCAGTGAACGGATATGACGGCGCGAGCAGCGTAATACCCCGGCTAACTCTTCGAGCGTGGTGTCCGTATCCTGTCCCTGAAAGCGCTGCCAGAGGCGTACAAATTGCTGTTGCAAACGTATTGAAGACATAAAAGAGGAACTCCGTGAGCCAAAGTCATCAATTTATCTTTCCCTATATTACGGCGATACTGCACAACAAGGAAAGCACGGAGGTGGCTGATGGCGATTTCACGGCTCAATCAATTTTACCGGCACTACTTCTTGCATTGCCCTGGCTGCTGGCTGAGGAGGATCAGTGCCCAGCAAAAGCTGGCGCTGTTACAGCAAGTGACACAGTGGCATACCGATGCGATGTCGGAAGAAGAGTACCGGCACTGGCTCTAGTGCTGTTCTGGTAGTAGAGAAACTTCTGAGTAATGGTGCTTTTCACCAGCCAGCGGCTTGCGCCGCTGGCATTTTTATTGCCCGTCAGTTGCGTTGCACGCCTTCCAGTGCCGCCAGCAACGCCTCTTTGGTCATGCGCACGCAGTACGCAGGTGTACCCCGTTCAAAACGCCATCCTTCAGCGAGCGCGCCAACGTCTACGGCATCAAAGCCAAAGGCCTCGTACAATTCACTGGCAATCTGCTTGCCTTGCGCATTATCCCCAGCCAATGGCAATGCCCGGCAGTTGGGGCTGCCTGCAGGCAGGCCGTCGCTTTCCAGTTGAGTCATCGGAATGGCATTGAACGCTTTGGTGATGATGGCGTCGGGTAAATGGCTTGCCAGCAGTTCGCTGGTGGTGGTTTGTGCACTGTCGAGTGCATCAACCTGGCCGCCACGCTCTGGGTAATAGGTAATAGTTGACGGCATCGAGCACCTGCTTGCCGGCCAGAAGTTCTGCAGGCAACTGATCGATTGCTGTCAGAGGAACGGCTATCACCAAACTGAACGGCCTCTTGCACCGTTCCTGCCTGGCAGCCCACCATGGAGCGGAAACTGAACAGCGTTTGCGGGCCGCGTGAGTTACTGAGCATCACCTGATGCCCAGTTTTAACCGCGAGCGTGGCAATCGTCCGCCCGACAAAGCCTGCGCCAATAATGCCTATTTTCATTCTGCTCTCCTGTTGAGTCATTCATCAAGAGGGAGCGTAATTCACCACGAAAATAAGATAAAATCACAAATGGCACATAAATAAACAACCAAACGGAGTGAATGATGGACCGGCTGACCAGCATGCACATCTTTGTTAAAGCCGCTGAGCTGGGCTCTTTTGCCGCGGTGGCAGATGTGTTGCACCTTTCTCCGCAAGGGGTGGCTAAGAATGTTGCCTGGCTAGAGGAGCGTCTGGGCGCACGATTGCTAAACCGGACTACGCGGCGTCAAAGTTTGACCGATATCAGACGCAGCTATTATGAACGCTGCAAGATAGTGTTGGCGGAAGCCGAAGCGGCAGATGCTATTGCGCTGGACATGAAAGCAACGCCGTCAGGGACGATTCGGGTCAATGCGCCTGTGACCTTTGGCGCTTATGCGCTGGCGCCCTTTATTACCCGTTATCTCGATCGTTATCCGGATACGCAGATCGAACTGACGCTCAACGATCGCATGGTCGATCCGATTGAGGAGGGTTTTGAAGTGATCGTGCGCATCGGTGAACTGGCCGACAGCTCGATGATCGCTTGGCCGTTAAGGCCGTATCGGCTGATTGCCTGCGCATCACCCGCCTATGTGGCGCGCGAAGGTTTTCCCGAGAAACCCAGCGATCTGGCGCATCACGCCTGTCTGGTGTATGGCGAGTGGACGCCCACCGTGCCGTGCCGCTGGTTGTTCTAGCGTGAAGGGCAAAGTGAAGAAGTCAGGCCAACCGGGCGGTTTCGTGCTAACGACTGGAAAGCGCTGTTGTATGCGGCAATAGAGGGCTACGGCGTCACATTGGGCCCCGCCGATGTGTTGGGCAAAGAGATTGAAGCTGGGCGTTTGGTTCAGGTGTTGCCGGAGTATCAAGGCCCAGCCCGCCCGATGCATGTGTTAGTGCCTGCGGCACGGCGGCAAACAGTCAAGATTCGTTGCTTTGTGGAGGCGCTAAGGGACGCTTTTGGCGAGCAGACCGGCCTTTAAAACAAAAGGCACCGCTCTACGGTGCCTTAGTTGTCGAACCTGTGTGGCTTAACGCAAAAACGCCGGTTGCTGCTGTTCGTAGCGCGCAATGGCATCCTCATGCTGCAACGTCAAGCCGATGCTGTCCAGCCCGTTGATCATGCAGTGACGGCGGAAGCTGTCGATCTCGAACGGGTATTTTTTCCCGCCGGCATCGACCGTCTGCGCTTCCAGATCCACCGTGAAGGTAATGCCTTCCGTTCCGTCGACCAGCTTGAACAGGTCGTCGATATCCGCTTCGCTCAGTTTTACCGGCAGCAACTGGTTGTTAAACGAGTTACCGTAGAAAATATCTGCGAAGCTTGGGGCGATAACCACGTGAAAACCGTAGTCGGTCAGTGCCCAGGGCGCATGCTCACGGGAAGAGCCACAGCCGAAGTTTTCTCGCGCCAGCAGGATAGTGGCGCCTTTGTAGCTCGGTTTATTCAGCACAAACTCCGGGTTGGGCTGCTGCCCTGCGTCATCCAGAAAACGCCAGTCGTGAAACAGATGTTGGCCGAAACCGGTGCGAGTGACCTTCTGCAAAAATTGCTTAGGGATTATCGCGTCAGTATCCACATTGGCGGCGTCCAGCGGCACGACCAGCCCGGTATGTTGGGTAAATTTAGCCATCAGGCGTCTCCTTATTAATTCGCGGACGAAGGCAATTCGCGGATGTCTGCAAAATGCCCTGTCACGGCGGCGGCGGCAGCCATCGCCGGGCTGACCAGGTGGGTACGGCCCGCACGCCCCTGACGGCCTTCAAAGTTACGGTTGCTGGTGGATGCACAGCGCTCACCGGGGTTCAGGCGGTCATTGTTCATCGCCAGACACATGGAGCAGCCCGGCAGACGCCATTCAAACCCGGCTTCGATAAACACTTTATCCAGACCTTCCAGCTCCGCCATGGTTTTCACCGGGCCGGAGCCGGGCACCACGATAGCCTGCACGCCTGCGGCCACTTTACGCCCTTTGGCAATAGCGGCGGCAGCGCGCAAATCTTCGATACGCGAGTTAGTACAGGAGCCGATAAACACTTTGTCGATGGCGACATCGGTCAGCTTGATGCCCGGTTGCAGATCCATATAGGCCAGCGCTTTGGCGGCAGAAGCACGCTCAACCGGATCGCTGAAGGACTCAGGATCGGGGATATTCTGGTTCACGGCGATCACCTGACCGGGGTTGGTGCCCCAGGTCACCTGCGGCGCGATATCGGCGGCGTCCAGTGTGACGACGGTGTCGAACACGGCGTCTGCATCCGATTTCAACGTGCTCCAGTAAGCTACGCCGGCTTCCCAATCAGCCCCTTTCGGTGCGAACTGACGGCCTTTCAGGTAGGCAAAGGTGGTTTCATCCGGAGCCACCAAACCGGCTTTGGCACCCATTTCAATCGCCATGTTACACAGCGTCATGCGGCCTTCCATGCTCAACGCGCGGATGGCGTCACCACAGAATTCCACCACGTGACCGGTACCGCCCGCGCTACCGGTTTTACCGATGATCGCCAGCACGATGTCTTTTGCGGTGATGCCGGGCGCAGCCTGACCTGTCACTTCAATGTTCATGGTTTTGGCGCGACCCTGCTTCAGGGTTTGTGTGGCCAGCACGTGTTCCACTTCGGAGGTGCCGATACCAAACGCCAGTGAACCAAAGGCGCCGTGGGTCGCAGTGTGGGAATCGCCGCACACGATGGTCATGCCAGGCAGGGTCATGCCCTGTTCCGGCCCGATAACGTGCACGATACCTTGATACGGGTGGTTCAGATCGTACAGCTGCACGCCGAATTCTGCGCAGTTCTTGATCAGTTCCTGCATCTGGATGCGAGCCATTTCACCGCAGGCATTGATGTCTTTAGTCTGGGTGGAAACGTTGTGATCCATGGTGGCGAAGGTTTTGCCCGGCTGGCGCACTTTGCGCCCCATGGCACGCAAGCCATCAAAAGCCTGCGGCGACGTCACTTCATGCACCAGATGGCGGTCGATATACAGCAGCGGCGTTTCGTTCTGCGCTTCGTACACCACGTGGGCATCAAACAACTTCTGGTATAAGGTCTTGCTCATGGTTACACCCCTTGCGCCACAAAGCGAGCAATGGCATCACCCATTTCATCGGTGCTGATGGCTTTGCCGTCACGGCCAGCCAGATCGCCGGTACGATAGCCTTCGGCCAGCGCGGTGTTTACGGCATTTTCGATGGCGTTGGCTGCGTCATCGGCTTCCGGGCTGTAGCGCAGCAGCAATGCCAACGACAGGATCTGCGCGATAGGGTTGGCGATGTTTCTGCCCGCGATATCCGGTGCAGAGCCGCCCGCCGGTTCATACAGGCCAAAACCTTGTTCGTTCAGGCTAGCGGAAGGCAGCATGCCCATCGAACCGGTGATCATCGCACATTCGTCAGACAGGATATCGCCAAACAAGTTGGAGCACAGCATCACGTCGAACTGGGATGGGTCTTTGATCAACTGCATGGTGGCGTTGTCGATGTACAGGTGCGCCAGCGTTACGTCCGGGTAGTCTTTGCTGACTTCGGTGACGATCTCGCGCCACAGGATGGAGCTTTGCAGCACGTTGGCTTTATCGATGGACGTCACCTTGCTGCGACGTTTGCGTGCCGACTCAAATGCAATGCGGGCGATGCGCTCGATCTCGAAACGGTGATACACCTCGGTGTCGAACGCGCGCTCGTGCTGGCCGCTGCCTTCACGACCTTTCGGTTGACCAAAGTAGATACCGCCGGTCAGTTCACGCACGCACAGAATGTCGAAACCGTTAGCGGCGATGTCGCTGCGCAGTGGACAGAATGCTTCCAGCCCTTGATACAGGCGTGCCGGGCGCAGGTTGCAGAACAGGCGAAAATGCTTACGCAGTGGCAGCAACGCGCCGCGCTCCGGTTGCTCCACGGGCGGCAGATGCTCCCATTTCGGGCCGCCAACCGAGCCAAATAAAATGGCGTCAGCCTGCTCGCAGCCTGCGACGGTGGCGGGCGGCAGCGGCGTGCCTTGACGATCGATGGCGATGCCACCGACGTCATATTCGCTGGTGGTGATACGCAAACCGAAACGCTGGCGAACCGCGTCTAACACTTTATGGGCTTGCGCCATGACTTCCGGGCCGATGCCGTCACCGGGTAAGACGGCGATATGGTAACTCTTTGTCATCACACTGTTTCCTGGCTATTTTGTTGTTTGTTGTGGTGCTGCAAACGCTGAATTTCTTGTTCTACCAACTGTGCGCGTTTGATGTTATTCAATACGTTGACCATCGCTTTGGCAGAAGACTCGACGATGTCGGTCGCCAGGCCCACGTCGTGGAAGCGGCGTCCCTGATAATCGACAACGATATCGACCTGTCCCAGCGCATCGCGGCCTTGGCCCTTGGCGGACAACTGATATTTCACCAGTTCAATGCCGTAGCCCGTGATGTGGTTAATTGCCTGATAAACGGCATCGACAGGGCCGTTGCCGGTAGCGGCTTCGGCTTGTACATCATCGCCACAGCCTAACTGTACGGAAGCGGTCGCCATCATGCTGGAGCCTGATTGCACGTTAAAACCTTCCAGACGGTAATATTCCGCGCCTTCCTGCTGGTTGTTGATAAAGGCCAGCGCTTCCAGATCGTAGTCGAACACCTGGCCTTTCTCGTCGGCCAGCTTCAGGAAATCGGTGTACAGCGTATCCAGATTATAATCGCTGTCCTGATAGCCCATCTCTTCCATGCGGTGTTTCACCGCCGCGCGGCCAGAACGGGAGGTCAGGTTCAACTGCACTTCTTTCAGGCCGATGGATTCCGGCGTCATGATCTCGTAGTTGGAACGGTTCTTCAGCACGCCATCCTGATGGATACCGGAAGAGTGGGCAAAGGCGTTGGAGCCGATAATCGCTTTGTTGCCGGGGATCGGCATGTTGCAAATCTGGCTCACCAACTGGCTGGTGCGATAGATTTCCTGATGATTGATGTTGGTGTGGACGTTCAGCAGATCCTGACGGGTTTTAATCGCCATGATTACTTCTTCTAACGCCGTATTGCCTGCACGCTCGCCCAGACCGTTCATCGTGCCTTCTACCTGACGCGCCCCGGCCTGAACTGCGGTAATGGAGTTCGCAACCGACATGCCCAGATCGTCATGGCAGTGCACAGAAATAATCGCTTTGTCGATGTTAGGCACGCGATCGTACAAGGTGGAGATAATGCCGCCGAACTGATACGGCGTGGTGTAGCCGACCGTATCCGGAATATTGATGGTGGTGGCACCGGCGTTAATGGCAGCTTCAACAATGCGGCACAGGTTATCGATAGGCGTACGGCCCGCATCTTCGCAGGAAAACTCTACGTCGTCGGTGTAGTTACGCGCACGTTTCACGGAGTGAACCGCTTTCTCAATCACCTGCTCGAACGACAAACGCAGTTTGGATTCGATATGCAGGGTAGAGGTGGCCAGGAACACGTGAATTCGGAAGGCTTCTGCAACGCGCAGCGCCTCGGCGGCGACATCGATATCTTTATCGACACAGCGTGCCAAACCGCACACGCGGCTATTTTTAATCTGACGCGCGATGGTTTGCACCGATTCAAAATCGCCCGGCGAAGAGACGGGGAAACCCACCTCCATCACGTCCACGCCCAATCTTTCCAGCGAGTAGGCCACTTGCAGTTTCTCTTTTACACTCAGGCTGGCTTGTAATGCCTGCTCACCATCACGCAACGTGGTATCGAAAATAATAACCTGCTGGCTCATTGGAAAGATTCCTTATCGTGTTTATTCGAGCGCCGAACGGGTAAAAAAAACCCGCGCATCGGCGCGGGTTCTTCGTTTTGTGTAACGTGAAATCAGCTCTGACTTTCACCCACAGGCATACCGCGCAATGTTGATGCATGTAGTAGTAGGACTAGTAGGAAAGTGTGTTTGAACATGATGTCTCGTCTGATCTCGTTAGCTATTAAATTTGCCACACACCGCTCAACCGCGGGGATGACATCGCTCGTGCTTTTATTGGTACTTGATTCTTGTGGGTATGTCAAGCATTTGTGGCAATCGCGTCGTGCGCGGTTTTATCTCGCGACGAAATCGTTTGCTTCGCCAAAGCATACGGGCAGCGCCAACGAGCAGATGTGCGTGGTGTCAACCTTCCATCATGCCAATGTGAAAGATCGTTGCGGTTTCTGGCAAGATCAGTAGACTGCGCCAAAATAATAAACAGTTGTACGCTGAAATTTCTCAGGCTCATTTTTATTATGTCTACCTATTTGTTAATACCATTTGGTTGAACGCATCCAACACCAGATCGCCCATTGTTCCGGCCGTACCGCACTGCGTGAATGGTCTGCTGCTGGCGAAACGCAGCTCACCTGGTTTCAGGCCGGTGTGCGTATCCGCCGCATCGCCTGTGCACTGCTCTCGCTGGGGATTGATGCCCAAGAGCGTGTCGCGTTGTTCTCTCATAATTCGCTGAACTGGTCACTGGCGGATCTCGCTACGCTGGTATGTGCGTGGTGTGACCGTGCCGATTTATGCCACCAACACTGCCACACAGGCTGCGTTTATCATCAATGACGCGGATATCCGCACCATTTTTGTCGGTTCACAGCCGCAATATGATGCCGTATTGGCGCTGTTGCCGGAGTGCCCGCAGTTTAAGCGCATTATTGTGCTCGATGACACAGTAAACCTGCATCACTGCCCATTGGCGTTAACGCTGGCAGCCTTTGAAGCCGATGTGGATGACGCCTACTGGCAGCCTGCGCTGCAACAGCGCATCAATGAGCGCCGACTGGACGATCTTTTCACGCTGATCTACACCTCCGGCACCACTGGCGAACCGAAGGGCGTGATGCTGGATTACGCCAACATGGCGATGGTGCTTAAGCCGCACGATGAGCGCCTTTGCGTGTCGCAGGACGATATCTCACTGAGTTTCCTGCCGCTGTCCCATGTGTTTGAGCGCGCCTGGTCGTTTTATATGATGCATACCGGTGCGCAAAATGTGTATCTGACCGATACCAATCTGGTACGCAATGCCATGCAGGCAGTCTCACCGACCGTGATGTGTGCGGTGCCGCGCTTCTATGAGAAAGTGTATAGCGCCATCCACGAAAAAGTCGCACAGGCCCCTTGGTATCGCCGCACGCTGTTTAACTGGGCTATTGCGCAGGGTCGCAAAACGTTTCTGGCACGCATTGCGGGTAAATCACGCTCGCCGTTGCAGGCGTTGCTGCACCGCGTAGCCGATCGTCTGGTGCTGAGCAAATTGCGCCAACTGCTTGGCGGTAAGGTTCGCTTTATGCCCGCGGCCGGTACGCATCTGGATGACAATATCATTCTGTTTTTCCAGTCGATGGGCGTGCGCATCATTTACGGTTACGGCATGACGGAAACCTGTACCACGGTATCTGTTGGGAAGAGAGCAAAGTGCGTCTGGGTTCTATTGGCACACCGCTGCCCGGTATTGAAGTGCGCATTGGTGACGAAAACGAAATTCAGGTGCGCGGTGCTACGCTGATGCGTGGTTACTTCCACCTCCCGCAGGAGACCGCTGAGGCGTTCACCGCAGATGGCTGGCTGAAAACCGGCGATGCCGGGAAACTGGATGCGCAGGGTAACTTGCATATCACCGAGCGGCTGAAGGACCTGATGAAAACCTCCGGCGGAAAATATATCGCGCCGCAGCATCTGGAAGGCACGTTAGGACAAGACCGCTTTATCGAGCAGGTGGCCGTTCGCCGATGCCCGAAAATACGTGTCTGCATTGATTGTGCCTTGCTTTGAAGCGCTGGAAGAGTACGCGCTGTCGGTCAATCTCAAGTATCACGATCGCCTTGAGCTGTTACGCCACAGTCACATTATTGAGCTGTTTGAACAACGCCCGCGTGAGATGCAAAAAGAGCTGTCGCGGGTGGAGCAGGTCAAACGCTTTACCTTGCTGGCGACCCCTTTCTCTATGGAGAGCGGCGAATTGACGCCGACATTGAAGCTGCGGCGTAAGATTGTCGCACAGCTCTATCAGCTGGAAATCGATGCCATGTACGGCGAATGAAATAGCGTCAATATGCAGCGGGCGGTCTACACGAAATTTTAACTTTTTTGATGAAAATTTCTCGCTGCAATTCTCTGCCATCGCGGAATAATCACCATCCGCGATGACGCCGCTCAGCGTTTTATCTTAAGCGAATCCTTTCCGACGGTGTAAACCCGTTTCCTGCTAGTGCCCCCTCTCGCTTCCCTCGTTTGCCTGTGTCATCGTCTAACGTTATGGTAATCGGCTATATTCAAATTCTGGATAAGACAATGACGCGCGTCGCGCTGTGATGCCAGTGCCGCGACGCCGCTATCAGAACGAAAAGAGGCAATCCCATGGAGATGTTGTCAGGCGCCGAAATGGTGGTTCGATCGTTGATCGATCAGGGCGTGAAATATGTGTTCGGGTATCCGGGCGGGGCGGTATTGGATATTTACGATGCGCTACACACCGTGGGCGGCATTGACCATATCCTGGTGCGCCACGAACAGGGTGCGGTTCACATGGCGGATGGTTACGCGCGCGCCACCGGCGATGTCGGCGCGGTGCTGGCCACCTCGGGCCCCGGTGCCACCAATGCCATTACCGGCATTGCCACGGCTTACATGGATTCCATCCCGATGGTGGTGTTATCTGGCCAGGTAGCGACATCGCTTATCGGTTATGACGCGTTTCAGGAATGCGACATGGTCGGTATTTCGCGTCCGGTCGTGAAGCACAGCTTTCTGGTCAAGCAGGCTGAAGATGTGCCAACGGTGTTGAAGAAGGCGTTCTATCTGGCATCGAGCGGGTGTCCTGGCCCGGTGATGGCAGTATCCAGATGAACATTCAGGAGCTGTCTACCGCGTTGCAGTATGATTTGCCTGTCGTGGTGATCAACCTCAACAACCGCTTCCTCGGCATGGTGAAGCAGTGGCAGGATATGATCTACTCAGGAAGACATTCCAACTCCTACATGGAGTCGCTGCCGGATTTCGTCAAACTGGCGGAAGCCTATGGGCATGTTGGCATCGCCATTACGTCGCCGCAGGAATTGGAAAGCAAGCTGAGCGAAGCACTGGCGGTGAAAAACCGGCTGGTGTTCGTCGATATCACCATCGACAGCAGTGAGCACGTTTATCCCATGCAGGTCCGCGGTGGCGGCATGGATGAAATGTGGTTAAGCAAAATGGAGAGGACCTGATCATGCGCCGGATTTTATCTGTGTTATTGGAAAACGAATCTGGGGCATTGTCGCGCGTTGTCGGCCTGTTTTCCCAGCGTGGGTATAATATCGAAAGCCTGACGGTAGCGCCGACCGACGATCCGACGCTGTCGCGCATGACCATCCAGACGGTGGGCGATGCCAAGGTTATCGAGCAAATTGAGAAGCAACTGCATAAGCTGGTAGACGTGCTGCGCGTGAGCGAACTGGGACAAGGTTCGCACGTTGAGCGTGAAATCATGTTAGTGAAATTGCAGGCCACGGGCTATGGTCGGAAAGAAGTGAAGCGCAGTACGGAAATTTTTCGTGGTCAGATTGTGGATGTCACCGCAACGCTTTACACCGTACAGTTGGCTGGTACCAGTGACAAACTGGATGCGTTCTTGAGTGCGGTGCGTGATGTGGCAGAAATTGTTGAAGTTGCGCGTTCCGGTATCGTTGGCGTGTCACACGGCGATAAGATTATGCGCTAAATTCCTCTCTGCTGATCTATGATAAAGGGGCTCGTCGTGCTGGCGAGCCTTTTATTTTTGTCTCGATAACCCCGAATAACAATAAAGCGGTTGCTGATTATCAGCTTCTGCGGTTAGATCTACACGATATCCATGCTTAAAATATGGACATCCCTATTTTTTATTATCCAGCTTATTTAAAGGGGCTAACGTGAAACTGGATGAAATCGCGTGCCTTGCGGGCGTTTCACGCACTACCGCCAGCTACGTTATCAATGGCAAAGCCAAACAATACCGCGTCAGTGATAAAACCGTAGAAAAAGTGATGTCGGTGGTGCGCGAGCACAATTATCATCCCAATGCGGTGGCTGCTGGATTACGCGCTGGGCGTACCCGTTCTATCGGGCTGGTGATTCCGGATCTGGAAAATACCAGCTATACCAAAATTGCGAATTATCTTGAGCGTCAGGCACGTCAGCGCGGTTATCAATTACTGATTGCCTGTTCTGAAGATCAGCCAGATAACGAAATGCGCTGCATTGAGCATCTGCTGCAACGTCAGGTTGATGCCATTATCGTGTCGACGGCGCTCCCACCGGAGCATCCGTTCTACCAGCGTTGGGCTGGAGATAGCTTGCCGATTATCGCGCTGGATCGCGCGTTGGATCGTGAGCACTTCACCAGCGTTGTGGGAGCGGATTGTGAAGATGCGGAAATGCTGGCGCGGGAACTGCGCAAGATCCCGGCGGAGTCCGTGCTCTATCTAGGGGCGCTGCCGGAGCTTTCTGTCAGTTTCTTGCGCGAGCAGGGATTCCGCATGGCGTGGGCCGAGGATCCGCGTCAGGTGAATTTCCTCTATGCCAATAGCTACGAGCGTTCGGCGGCAGCGGCGGCTTTTGAAGAGTATTTGCAGCATCACCCCATGCCGCAGGCGTTGTTCACTACCTCATTTCCGCTGTTACAAGGGGTGATGGACATTACCCTGAAGCAGAGCGGGCGGTTGCCAAACAATTTGGCGATTGCCACCTTCGGTGACAACGAACTGCTGGATTTCCTTGAATGCCCGGTGCTGTCAGTGGCGCAGTGTCATCGTGAAGTGGCCGAGCGGGTGTTGGAGCTGGTGCTGGCGAGCCTGGATGAACCGAAGAAGCCCAAGCCCGGTTTGACGCGCATTCGGCGCAGTCTCTACCGACGTGGCTCACTCAGTCGTCGCTAGTTTGGGATTATTCCTAATAAAAAGCCATCCTGACACAGGATGGCTTTTTTGTTGCCTGCATTTTAGCGATAGTTGCAGTGTCGGCCCGATTTTCAGCCCGGCACGGCGACGCGAAACAGGCGGCGGCAGTAATCGAGGAAGTAACCGTAGGCGACAAACATAACCATATATATCATAACGTTACTGGTTACCGCTGCGACGATCTGCTGCGGGTTGGCACCAATGAACCATAGGATGGCGACATACACCGGAGATTGCAAGCTGACGTAGGCAAACAGATCTGCCAGATTTTTTACCCAGGTGCCGTGAGTCACGTAGCGCTGAGACAGGCTCAGGATGCGATCGCGGTACAGGCCGTAGGGCCAGGCAATAACAATGTTAACGGGTATCGACACCAGTCGCGAGGAAAGCGACTGCTGGAAACTCATGCCAGACAGCAGGATCTCGATTAGCATACCCATTATAAAACAGTAGATTACCATAGCGACTGTGTCCGCCACCGCACTACGTAGCAGGGATTCAGGGGAGAACATGCCAGGGGAGAACATGCAGAGAGAACCCGTTATACAGTTAAATGGGAAAATGCAGTTAATTGTGTTGGTGTATTTTATGTGCGTAGTGTACTTCACTGGATGTTGAACTTGTAAGTAGCGATTAATTTTTATTTTTTCATGCTTTTTTCTTATGGGCGCTACTTAATAGAAGAAAGGTGGCATGGCGGTTTATTAAGCGCGGCTAAGCGTAGAATTGTATTTATAAACAATTGCTTGTGTTTTTTCAGTTTGGATGCCCCTTTACGAGAGAAAAATCGCTCTCTCTCTTAACCCAAATAGCAGTGCCGAAAGTATGGGTTTTAGGAATACTCTTATAATATAATAATTAACCCGCGAATTTAGTTGATGCGGGTAAAAAGCCCCAATTGTTTTTCGTAACCTTAAATAAAGAAAAATTGGCAGCATCATTGGTAAAAAGAAAATAGAATAGCGCGCAGACATCATTGTAAAAGAGGAATGGGCTGACCGACTTTTAGGGTAAAAATGTGACCGGTATCTGGCTGGAGTATGCCGCAGGCATGCGCTCGGCGCGGGTTATGGATAGCGGGTGCGACGATGATGTCACGAGCGTTTTATGATTAATGGTAAATTTAAGTAAAAATGAGGAATTATTACTCTCTTTCTGATTGTTTATCCAGAAATAATTTTTCCTCAAATTTTCATGGCGTTAATCCCCCTTAATTTCCGGCTGTTATTCCTTTTTACTGCATTCATGTCCATCTTGAGGCAGAAATAATTCCAAAGCGCGCCCGCTCTGGCTTGACAAGGTTTTCATACCCTCCGTAAACTCTTCAATGTGGGAATTTGTGGGATAAAGTGGTGAAAAGGGTAATGAAGGGGTAACTCGAGCATGTTTCGTGGGGCTACGCTGATTAACCTCGACAGTAAAGGTCGGCTCGCCGTTCCTACCCGTTATCGGGAAACGCTGTCGGAGACATCGCAAGGTCAGATGGTTTGCACCATTGACCTCCATCAGCCCTGTCTGCTGCTTTACCCCTTGCCTGAGTGGGAAGTGATTGAGCAAAAATTGTCGCGTCTGTCGAGCATGAACCCTGCTGAGCGCCGCGTGCAGCGGTTGCTGTTGGGGCATGCCAGTGAGTGTCAGATGGACAATGCCGGGCGTCTGCTGATTGCCAGCACGCTGCGGCAACATGCGAGCCTGACGAAAGAAGTGATGCTGGTCGGCCAGTTCAACAAGTTTGAACTGTGGGATGAGCAGGCCTGGTATCAACAGGTCAAGGACGATATCGACGCTGAGCAATCCTCTGAGGCTCCGTTGTCGGAGAGATTGCAGGATTTATCACCGTAGTCATGCTGAAAGAAATACATGCCGGAAAATTATAACCATACCACGGTGCTGTTGGATGAAGCGGTGAATGGCCTCAATATCCGCGCTGACGGCACTTACATCGATGGCACGTTTGGCCGTGGTGGCCATTCGCGCTTGATCCTTTCTCGTCTTGGACCGGAAGGACGCCTTGTGGCCATCGATCGCGATCCTCAAGCCATTGCTGCGGCAGAGGCCATTCAATATTCACGCTTTTCTATTGTTCACGGACCTTTTTCAGCACTGGCAAGCTACGTGGATACGCTGGGATTAACCGGGCGCATTGACGGTGTGCTACTTGATTTGGGCGTCTCATCGCCGCAGTTAGACGATCCTGAGCGCGGTTTCTCCTTTATGCGTGATGGGCCGCTGGACATGCGCATGGACCCGACGCGCGGGCAGTCGGCTGCCGGATGGCTGCAAACGGCAGAAGCCGATGACATCGCCTGGGTGCTGAAAACCTTCGGTGAAGAACGTTTTGCCAAACGCATCGCGCGCGCGATTGCTGAACGTAGCCGCACAGAGCCGATGACGCGCACGCGTGAGTTGGCCGAGTTGATTGCGGCAGCAAGCCCGGTGAAAGAGCGGCACAAGCACCCGGCGACGCGCAGCTTTCAGGCGATCCGTATCTATATCAATAGCGAGTTGGACGAAATCGAGCAGGCGCTTAACGGCGCGCTGACCGTATTGGCACCGCAAGGGCGTTTATCGATCATCAGCTTTCATTCGCTGGAAGATCGTATTGTGAAGCGCTTTATGCGTCATCACAGCCGCGGGCCGCAGGTGCCGGCGGGAATACCGCTTACCGAAGCACAGCTGCGTGCACAAGGCGGTCAGACGCTGAAAACGGTTAGCAAGATGATGCCGCCGGAAGCGGAAGTGGCAGAAAACCCGAGAGCGCGCAGCTCCGTTTTACGTATCGCGGAACGGCTACCGGAATGATAAGAAATGAGCGGCACAGCCTGGCGGGGATTATCGGCCAGGACATTCTTCGTCACGGCAAGTTGCCGCTGCTACTGCTGATTGCTTCGTTGGTGTCTGCGGTGCTGGTAGTGACGACGGCGCACAAGACGCGTCTGTTGACCGCGCAGCGGGAACAGTTGTTGTTGGAGCGTGATGCGTTGGATATCGAATGGCGCAACCTGATCCTGGAAGAGAACGCCTTGGGCGATCACAGCCGGGTGGAACGTATCGCAACGGAAAAACTGCATATGGGGCACGTGGACCCGGCGCAGGAAAATATCGTAGTCAAACAGTGAATCTGGTTAAGCATGAGAGCATAGGTACTCATTTGGCATGAAAGCAGCGCGCACAGGAAAGTTGAAACGACAGGAAGATAAGGCCAGCTTTGTAAGCTGGCGTTTTGCGTTGCTTTGTTCAGGCATATTGCTGGCGATGGTGGGGCTGATGTTGCGCACCGCCTATTTGCAGGTGATCAACCCGGATAAACTGGTGCGCGAAGGGGATATGCGTTCCCTGCGCGTGCAGGAAGTTCCCACCGCGCGCGGCATGATCAGCGATCGCGCCGGGCGTCCTTTGGCGGTTAGTGTGCCCGTTAACGCCATCTGGGCCGATCCGAAAGAGTTAAACGAACACGGCGGCGTGTCGCTCGATACCCGCTGGAAAGCGCTTTCTGATGCGCTGGATCTGCCACTCGACCAGATGGCGGCAAAAATTAACGCCAATCCGAAAGGGCGCTTTGTCTATCTGGCGCGTCAGGTGAATCCCGCGATTAGCGAATATGTCCACAAACTCAAGCTGCCTAGCATTTATCTGCGTCAGGAATCACGTCGCTATTATCCCGCAGGTCAGGTGACGTCTCATCTGATTGGTTTTACCAACATTGACGGGCAGGGGATTGAAGGGGTTGAGAAAAGCTTCGACCGCTGGCTGACCGGGCAACCGGGTGAGCGCACGGTGCGTAAAGATCGCTTTGGCCGCGTGATTGAGGATATCTCTTCGGTTGACAGCCAGGCGGCGCATAACCTGATGTTGAGCATTGACGAACGCCTGCAAGCGCTGGTCTACCGCGAGTTGAATAACGCGGTGGCGTTCAATAACGCGGAATCCGGCACTGCCGTGCTGGTGGATGTGAACACCGGCGAAGTGTTGGCGATGGCCAACAGCCCTTCCTATAACCCGAACAATCTGTCGGGCACCCCCACCGACGTCATGCGTAACCGCGCCATCACCGACATTTTTGAACCGGGTTCGACGGTAAAACCCATGGTGGTGATGACGGCACTGCAACGTAACGTGGTGAAAGAGAACAGTCTGCTCAACACATTGCCCTATTACATCAACGGTCATGAGATTAAAGACGTCGCCCGCTACGCGGAACTCACGTTGACCGGGATATTACAGAAGTCGAGTAACGTCGGTGTTTCACGACTGGCGTTAGCGATGCCCTCCTCAGCGCTGGTAGAAACTTACTCGCGTTTTGGCTTGGGAAAAGCGACCAATTTGGGGTTGGTCGGAGAAAGCAGTGGCTTATATCCTCAAAAACAACGGTGGTCTGACATAGAGAGGGCCACCTTTTCTTTCGGCTATGGATTGATGGTGACGCCGCTGCAACTGGCGCGCGTTTACGCCACCATCGGTAGCTATGGTATCTATCGTCCGCTCTCTATCACCAAAGTCGATCCACCGGTGCCAGGGGAGCGCGTCTTTGCCGAACCCATCGTACGAACGGTGGTGCACATGATGGAGAGCGTTGCCTTGCCGGGCGGCGGGGGAACCAAGGCGGCGATTAAGGGATATCGTGTTGCCATCAAAACCGGTACGGCGAAAAAAGTCGGCCCTGATGGCAAATATATCAACAAATACATTGCCTACACCGCCGGTGTTGCGCCTGCCAGCAACCCGCGCTTCGCGCTGGTGGTGGTAATTAACGATTCCAAGGCGGGTAACTACTACGGTGGTGCGGTCTCTGCGCCAGTGTTTGGGGCCATCATGGGCGGCGTATTGCGTACCATGAACATCGAGCCGGATGCGCTCCCGTGGGCGATAAAAATGATTTTGTGATTAACCATAAAGGAGTTTCAGGTGGCAGATCGTAATCTGTGCGATTTACTGGCACCGTGGGTGCAGGATGTCCCACCACGCCAACTGCGGGAAATGACGCTGGATAGCCGTGTTGCAGCGGCGGGCGATCTGTTTGTGGCCGTGATTGGCCACAGCGCGGACGGGAGTCGCTATATTCCCCAGGCCATTGCGCAAGGGGTCGCAGCCGTGGTGGCAGAGGCAGACGGTGAAGCTGCCGATGGCACCGTGCGTGAAATGCACGGCGTTCCCGTCGTGTATCTGAGTAACCTGAACCAGCGTTTATCTGCACTGGCGGGGCGCTTTTATCAGCAGCCTGCTGAAAAATTACGGCTGGTCGGGGTCACTGGCACCAACGGCAAAACCACCACGACACAGCTGTTAGCCCAATGGAGCCAACTTCTGGGCGATACCAGCGCCGTTATGGGCACCGTGGGTAATGGTCTGTTGGGGCGCGTCAATCCCACCGCGAACACCACGGGCTCGGCAGTCGACGTACAGCATGTGCTGTATCAGTTGGTCGAACAAGGAGCGACCTTTGCGGCGATGGAGGTTTCCTCCCACGGGTTAGTGCAGCATAGCGTTGCGGCGTTGCCGTTCGCGGCGGTGGTTTTCACCAACCTGAGTCGCGATCATCTTGATTACCACGGCGATATGGAAAGCTATGAGGCCGCCAAGTGGTCTCTGTTCTCGGAACATAAAGTGGGTCAGGCGATCATTAACGCCGACGATGAAGTGGGACAGCGCTGGCTGGCGCAGTTGCCGGATGCCGTGGCGGTGACGCTGCACAATAATCTGGTACCGGGATGCCGTGGACGCTGGCTGAAGGCCACTGCGGTTGATTATCACGATGAAGGCGCGTCGATTGCGTTTGATTCCAACTGGGGCCGCGGTCGTATCGAAAGTCGCCTTATCGGTAAATTTAACGTCAGTAATCTGCTAATGGCGCTGGCAACGTTACTTTCTCTTGGTTATCCGCTGGATAGATTGGCTGAAACGGGCGCACAATTGCAGCCGGTTTGCGGCCGGATGGAAGTGTTTAAAGCGCCGGGTAAACCTACCGTTATCGTGGATTACGCCCATACGCCGGATGCGCTGGAGAAAGCGCTGGCGGCGGCCCGCCCGCATTGTAAAGGGCAACTGTGGTGTGTATTCGGCTGTGGCGGCGATCGTGACAAAGGTAAGCGCCCACTTATGGGGGCCATCGCGGAGCAACTGGCCGATCGTGTTGTGGTGACGGACGATAACCCGCGCAGTGAAGAGCCGCAGGCTATCGTGAAAGATATTCTCGCCGGTCTGGTTGATGCCGGACGGGTACTGGCCGTTCACGGTCGCGCCGAAGCGGTGACCAGCGCCATTATGCAGGCCAAACCTGATGATATGGTGCTGATTGCAGGCAAGGGCCACGAGGATTATCAACTGGTGGGTAACCAGCGCCTCGATTATTCCGATCGCGTGACTGCCGCGCGTCTGCTGGGGGTGATCGCATGATTCGCGTCACGTTGCAGCAACTGGCCACAGCGTTAAATGCCACGCTCCTCGGTGAAGATGTGGCAGTGGATACGGTGTGTACCGATACCCGGAAATTGACGCAGGGTTGCCTGTTTATCGCCCTGCGCGGTGAAAAGTTTGACGCTCATGATTATGCCCATCAGGCCGTGCGCGGCGGCGCGGCTGCGCTGTTGGTCAGTAAGCACTTACCTATCGACGTACCGCAACTGCTGGTGGGCGATACCCGTCTGGCGTTGGGCGAGCTGGGTGCCTGGATGCGTCGTCAATCCTCTGCGCGCGTGGTGGCGTTGACGGGCTCTTCTGGCAAAACCTCCGTCAAAGAGATGACGGCAGCGATTTTGCGCCAGTGTGGCGACGTGCTGTATACCGACGGCAATTTCAACAACGATATTGGCGTGCCGTTGACGCTGCTGCGCCTTACGCTGGAGCATCGCTTCGCAGTGATTGAACTGGGTGCGAACCATATTGGTGAGATTGCCTACACCACCAATCTGGTGCGTCCGGATAGCGCGTTGGTGAATAATCTGGCAGCAGCCCATCTGGAAGGTTTTGGATCGCTGGCAGGCGTGGCGCGGGCTAAAGGGGAAATCTTCAACGGGTTGCCCACCAAGGGTATCGCGGTGATTAACGCCGACAGCAATGACCTGTCGAGTTGGCATGACGTGCTGCGCGACAAAACGGTGTGGCAATTTTCGCCGCAGCAAGGTGAAAACACTGACTATTACGCCAGTGATATTCGCGTTGAAGGCGCGGGCACCCTCTTTGAATTGCATACGCCGTTTGGCTCGCTGGAAGTCAACGTGCCGCTGCCGGGTCGACATAACGTGGCGAACGCACTGGCGGCAGCCGCATTGGCGATGTCAGTGGGCGCAGGATTGCAGCAGGTGAAAGACGGCTTGGCGCAGTTGAAGGCTGTGCCGGGTCGGCTGTTTCCCATCACGCTGGCGGCGAGCAAACTGCTGCTGGACGACAGTTATAACGCCAATGTCGGGTCGATGACGGCGGCGGTGCACACGCTGGCAGAGATGCCGGGTTACCGCGTGCTGGTCGTGGGTGACATGGGTGAACTCGGTGAGGATGCTGAGGCGTGTCATCAGCAAGTGGGTGAAGCGGCGCGTGATGCTGGCATTGACGCGGTATTGAGCATTGGCACATTGAGTCAGGCAATCAGCTCGGCCTGCGAATGTGGCGAACATTTTCCCGATCGGGCGGCGCTGGTAGCGCGTTTGAAAACGTTGCTGTCTGCGCACGCAACGATCAGCATTTTGGTTAAAGGCTCCCGGAGTTCTGCGATGGAGCATGTGGTACACGCATTACAGGAGAATGCAGCATGTTAGTGTGGCTGGCCGAACATCTGGTCAAGTTTTATTCCGGCTTTAACGTCTTCTCGTATTTGACGTTTCGCGCCATTGTCAGCCTGCTGACCGCGTTAGTGATCTCCTTATGGATGGGACCGCACCTGATCGCCTGGCTGCAAAAATTGCAGATTGGGCAAGTGGTGCGCAACGAAGGACCAGAATCTCATTTCAGTAAACGGGGCACGCCTACCATGGGCGGCGTCATGATTCTGGCAGCGATTATTGTTTCGGTGTTGCTGTGGGCCAATCTTTCCAACCTGTATGTGTGGTGCGTGCTGTTGGTGCTGCTGGGCTACGGTATCGTCGGTTTTGTCGATGATTATCGCAAAGTGGTGCGCAAAGACACCAAGGGCTTGATTGCACGCTGGAAATACTTCTGGCAATCGGTGATTGCACTGGTGGTGGCTTTCACCATGTATGCCATCGGTAAAGGCACGCCGGCCACGCAGTTGGTGGTGCCCTTCTTTAAAGATGTGATGCCGCAACTGGGCTTGCTCTACATTTTGCTGACCTACTTTGTCATCGTCGGCACCAGTAACGCGGTTAACCTCACCGACGGCCTGGATGGCCTGGCGATCATGCCGATGGTGTTTGTCGCGGCGGGCTTCGCGCTGGTGGCGTGGGCGACGGGTAACATGAATTTTGCCGGTTACCTGCATATTCCTTACATCCGCCACGCCAGTGAATTGGTTATTGTCTGTACGGCAATTGTGGGCGCTGGGTTGGGATTCTTGTGGTTTAACACCTATCCGGCACAGGTGTTCATGGGCGATGTAGGTTCGTTGGCCCTTGGCGGCGCGTTGGGGACCATTGCCGTCCTGCTGCGTCAGGAATTCTTGCTGGTGATTATGGGCGGGGTGTTCGTGGTCGAAACCCTGTCGGTAATCCTTCAGGTCGGTTCATTCAAGCTACGCGGGCAGCGTATCTTTCGTATGGCGCCAATTCACCATCACTATGAACTCAAAGGGTGGCCAGAGCCGCGCGTGATTGTGCGTTTTTGGATTATTTCGCTGATGCTGGTGCTGATTGGCCTGGCAACGCTGAAGGTACGGTAACACTATGATGGACTATCAGGGTAAAAACGTTGTCATTATTGGCCTGGGAATCACCGGGCTTTCCTGCGTTGATTTCTTCCTGACGCACGGTGTCACGCCGCGCGTGGTGGATACCCGTGTTAGTCCGCCTGGTCTGGATAAGCTGCCTGCCGAGGTTGATCGCCATCTGGGATCGTTAAATGAAGACTGGTTGTTGGCAGCCGACCTGATTGTCGCCAGCCCTGGCATCGCACTGGCAACACCGGCGCTGGCGGATGCCGCTGCCGTGGAGATTGTGGGCGATATCGAGCTGTTTTGCCGTGAAGCGCAGGCGCCGATCGTTGCCATTACTGGTGCCAACGGTAAAAGCACGGTCACCACGCTGGTGGGTGAAATGGCCAAGGCGGCCGGTTGGCAGGTGGGTGTTGGCGGGAATATTGGCCTGCCTGCACTGACGCTGCTCAAACAGCCGTGCCAGCTTTACGTGCTGGAACTGTCGAGCTTCCAGTTGGAAACCACCTCCAGCCTGCGCGCTGCGGCCGCCACCATTCTCAACGTGACGGAAGATCATACCAACCGCTATCCGTTTGGTATTCAGCAGTATCGTGCTGCCAAGTTACGTATCTATGACAATGCGCAGGTGTGTGTCGTGAACGCGGATGACGCGCTGACCATGCCGATCAAAGGTGCGGATACGCGCTGCATCAGTTTTGGCGTTGATGTGGGAGACTATCACCTCAACACCCAGCAGGGCGAAAACTGGCTGAGTGTGAAAGGCGAGCGCGTTTTGAATACCAAAGAGATTTCTCTGGTGGGGCAGCATAACCACACCAACGCGCTGGCGGCGCTGGCATTGGCGGATGCGGTGGGTATTCCACGCGCCCCGGCGTTGACGGCGCTCACTACCTTTACCGGCTTGCCGCACCGTTTCCAGTGCGTGTGGCAGCGTAACGGCGTGCGCTGGATTAACGATTCCAAAGCGACCAACGTCGGCAGCACTGAAGCGGCGCTCAACGGGTTGCAGGTCGAAGGTACACTGCATTTGCTGTTGGGTGGCGACGGCAAGTCGGCAGATTTTTCGCCGCTGCTGCGTTATGTCCAGGGTGACAATATCCGCCTGTATTGCTTCGGGCGTGATGGCGCTCAACTGGCGGCGCTGCGTCCTGAGATTGCCGAGCAAACCGAGACGATGGAACAGACGATGCGCTTGCTTGCCACGCGAGTGGTACCGGGCGATCTGGTGCTGTTGTCACCGGCGTGTGCCAGCCTCGATCAGTTCAAGAGTTTCGAACACCGTGGCGATGAGTTCGCCCGTCTGGCGGAGGAGCTTGGCTGATGCGTTTTATTGGGCTGTCAGTGATTGAACGACTGAAAAGCTGGGTCATGGGGACGCGGGAAAGCGATGTGCAGAGCATCGTGATGTATGACCGCACCCTGCTCTGGCTGACGTTCGGGCTGGCAGTCATTGGGTTCGTGATGGTGACATCGGCATCCATGCCTGTGGGGCAGCGTCTGACCAGCGACCCGTTCTTTTTTGCCAAGCGCGATGCGTTCTATATTGGTTTGGCATTTGCGTTGGCACTGATCACCATGCGCGTGCCGATGGAAGTCTGGCAACGTTACAGCCCGATATTGCTGGTACTCACACTGGTGATGCTGCTGGTGCTGCTGGTGGTAGGCAGTTCGGTAAATGGTGCTTCGCGCTGGATTGCGCTGGGGCCGCTGCGTGTGCAGCCGGCGGAGTTGTCGAAGCTGGCGTTGTTTTGCTACCTCTCCAGCTACATGGTGCGCAAGGTAGAAGAAGTACGTAACAACTTCTGGGGTTTTTGCAAACCGATGGGCGTGATGGTGGTGCTGGCCGTGCTGCTGCTGGCACAGCCAGACCTGGGAACGGCGGTGGTGCTGTTTATCACTACGCTGGCGATGCTGTTTCTCGCGGGGGCCAAACTGTGGCAGTTTCTCGCCATCATTGGCTGTGGCATGTTTGCCGTCGGGCTGCTGATTGTGGCAGAACCTTACCGTATGCGCCGTGTGACCTCGTTCTGGAACCCGTGGGACGATCCGTTTGGCAGTGGTTACCAACTAACCCAATCGCTGATGGCATTTGGTCGCGGTGAGTTATGGGGACAAGGATTAGGAAACTCGGTGCAGAAACTGGAGTATTTACCGGAAGCGCACACCGACTTTATTTTTTCCATTTTAGGTGAAGAGCTCGGCTATATCGGTGTGGTTTTGGCGCTGTTAATGGTATTCTTCGTCACTTTTCGGGCCATGTCCATCGGCAAGCGTGCACTGGAGATCGATCAGCGTTTTTCCGGCTTTTTGGCGTGTTCTATCGGCATCTGGTTTAGTTTCCAAACGCTGGTAAACGTCGGCGCTGCCGCGGGAATGTTGCCTACCAAAGGGCTGACGCTGCCGTTAATCAGTTACGGTGGCTCGAGTTTGATCATCATGTCGACCGCGATCGTATTGTTGTTGCGGATCGATTTTGAGACGCGCCTGACCAAGGCGCAGGCGTTCACGAGGAGTGCCAAATGAGTGGCGAAGGTAAGCGCTTGATGGTGATGGCTGGTGGTACCGGAGGACACGTCTTCCCGGGACTGGCGGTCGCGCATCATTTGATGGCGCAGGGTTGGCAGGTTCGCTGGTTGGGAACCGCCGATCGCATGGAAGCCGATTTGGTGCCAAAAAACGGCATTGAGATTGATTTTATTCGCATTTCTGGCTTGCGCGGCAAAGGTATTGTCGCACAGTTGTGTGCACCATTACGTATTTTTCGCGCTGTGCGTCAGGCGCAAGTGATTATGAAACGCTACCAGCCGGACGTGGTACTGGGCATGGGAGGCTATGTGTCTGGGCCGGGCGGTCTGGCGGCGTGGCTGTGCGGTATTCCAGTGGTGTTACATGAGCAAAACGGCATTGCAGGGTTAACCAACCGCTGGCTGTCGCGCATTGCGCGCAAGGTATTGCAGGCTTTCCCCGGTGCGTTTCCCAATGCTGACGTAGTGGGTAACCCGGTTCGCACCGATGTGCTGGCTTTGCCCGCACCGGACGAGCGTCTGGCCGGGCGTGAAGGCCCGATTCGTGTGCTGGTGGTAGGCGGGAGTCAAGGTGCTTGGATATTGAATCGCACGTTGCCGGACGTCGCGGCGCGACTTGGTGCCAACGTAACGATTTGGCACCAGACGGGCAAAGGCACCTTGGCCGAGGTGCAGCAGGCTTATGAAGCGGCAGGTGCCGCACAGCACAAGGTCACCGAATTTATTGACGACATGGCGCAAGCCTATAGCTGGGCTGACGTGGTGGTATGCCGCTCCGGTGCGCTGACCGTCAGTGAGATTGCCGCCGCCGGTTTGCCCGCGCTGTTTGTGCCCTTTCAGCACAAAGACCGGCAGCAATATTGGAATGCGCTGCCGCTGGAGCAGGCGGGTGCCGCCAAAATTATTGAACAGTCCACGCTGAGTGTGGATGCAGTAAGCGATGTGCTATCCGGTTGGGATCGCGCCACGCTGCGCGATATGGCGCAGCGCGCCCGTTCCGTAGCGATGCCGGATGCCACCGAACGCGTAGCCGCAGAAGTGGCCGCAGCAGCGCGTTAATGCGCACCGGAAAGCGCAGAATGCGTGGGGTGAAGGTTGTTCATCCTCCTCATGACAAGTGAATGAAGTACAAGTGAAAAGGTAGCGGTAGAAAAAGTGAATACACAGCAATTGGCAAAACTGCGTTCCATCGTGCTCGAAATGCATTGCGTGCGGCACATCCATTTTGTCGGCATCGGCGGTGCTGGCATGGGCGGTATTGCCGAAGTGTTAGCGAATGAAGGTTACCACATCAGCGGCTCTGACCTGGCACCGAATGCGGTGACACAACAGTTGGCGGCGCTGGGGGCGCAGATCTATTTTCATCACCGCCCTGAGAACGTGAAAGATGCGAGCGTGGTGGTGGTCTCCAGCGCCATTAATGCTGATAACCCGGAAATCGTTGCAGCCCACGAGGCGCGTATTCCGGTGATCCGCCGCGCGGAGATGCTGGCTGAGTTAATGCGCTTTCGCCACGGTATCGCGATTGCCGGAACGCACGGCAAAACCACAACCACGGCGATGGTGGCCAGTATTTATGCCGAGGCAGGTCTGGATCCGACCTTTGTCAACGGTGGTCTGGTAAAAGCGGCTGGCGTGCACGCGCGTCTGGGGTCCAGCCGTTACCTGATTGCGGAAGCCGACGAGAGCGATGCGTCCTTCCTGCATCTGCAACCGATGGTGGCGATTGTCACCAATATCGAAGCAGATCATATGGATACCTATCAGGGTGATTTTGAAAATTTAAAGCAGACGTTCATCAACTTTTTGCACAACCTGCCGTTTTATGGGCGTGCAGTGATGTGCGTGGATGATGCGGTGATTCGTGAATTGCTGCCGCGCGTGGGACGTCATATCACTACGTATGGGTTTAGCGACGATGCCGACGTGCGTGTCGCAGAGTACCGGCAGTCCGGCGCGCAGGGGCACTTTACGCTGGCACGTCAGGGTAAGCCGCTGTTGCAGGTTACGCTGAATGCGCCGGGTCGCCATAACGCACTGAATGCGGCAGCAGCCGTGGCGGTGGCGACGGAAGAAGGCATTGACGACGCGGCAATTTTGCGCGCGCTGTCGAGCTTCCAGGGAACCGGACGTCGTTTCGATTTTCTGGGGGAATTCCCTCTGGCTGCGGTGAATGGCAGCGCAGGCAGCGTGATGCTGGTGGATGACTACGGTCACCACCCGGCAGAAGTGGATGCGACAATCAAAGCCGCCCGTGCCGGCTGGCCGGAAAAACGCGTGGTGATGGTGTTTCAGCCGCACCGTTTTACGCGCACGCGCGATCTGTATGATGATTTTGCCCACGTGCTGTCGCAAGTGGATGTACTGCTGATGCTGGATGTGTACTCGGCGGGAGAAAGTCCGATCCCAGGAGCAGATAGCCGCTCGCTGTGCCGAACCATTCGTGGACGTGGCAAGGTTGATCCGATTCTGGTTACCGATCCGGATATGCTGGCCACGCTGCTGGCACCGACGTTGCAGGATGGCGATCTGGTGCTGATTCAAGGCGCAGGTAATGTTGGTAAGCTGGCGCGTAAACTGGCGGATACCCGCTTACAACCTCAGGTTGCGGAGTGAGTATGGCGGAAAAAGTCGCAGTACTGCTGGGCGGAACGTCGGCGGAGCGTGAAGTGTCACTGCGTTCCGGGCAAGCGGTGATTGCCGGATTAAAAGAGGCTGGAATTGATGCCGAAGCCATTGACCCGCGCGATTTTCCGGTCACTCGCCTGAAAGAGGCGGGGTTTGACAAAGTGTTTATCGCGCTGCATGGCCGTGGCGGTGAAGACGGCACGCTGCAAGGGGTACTGGAGTTTTTACAACTGCCTTATACCGGCAGCGGCGTGATGGCTTCAGCGCTGACCATGGATAAGTGGCGCACCAAGCTGGTGTGGCAGGCGTTGGGATTGCCGATTGTGCCTTATGTGGTATTAACGCGGGCACAGTATCGCTCGTTAACGCCTGAACAGGTGCAGACAGCCTGTGCACACCTCGGGTTGCCGCTGATGGTGAAGCCGAGCCGTGAAGGTTCCAGCGTTGGCATGAGCAAAGTGACGCAGCAGGATGCGCTGGTGGCTGCACTGGAAACGGCTTTTCGCCATGAAGACGACGTGCTGGTTGAGAAGTGGTTGAGTGGGCCGGAATACACGGTAGCGCTGTTGGGCGAGACGGTTTTGCCCTCCATCCGTATTCAGGCGGCAGGCACGTTTTACGATTACGACGCCAAGTACCTCTCGGACGAGACGCAGTACTTTTGTCCCAGTGGGTTGGCCGTCGAGCAGGAGCAGGCCATTGGTGAACTGGCGCAGGCCGCCTTTGCAGCATTGGGATGTCGCGGCTGGGGGCGAGTTGACTTGATGCAGGACGCCGACGGTGCATTTTACCTGCTGGAAGTGAATACCTCACCAGGCATGACGGATCACAGTCTGGTGCCGATGGCAGCGCGACAGCACGGGATGAGCTTCTCACAGCTTGTCGCGCAGATCCTGGCCTCGGCTGTTTGATATGTCGCAGGCGGCGCGGAATTTGCGCGGACGCGACGAAGAGCCGAAAGGCGGGCGTCGCAGCAATGGTGGGCAGTTAGCGGGGGTGCTGTTCCTGCTGATGGTGCTGGGCACCATACTGTGGGGCGGCTGGATGGTGCTGCAGTGGATGAAAGATGCTAGCCGGCTACCGCTGTCCCGCCTGGTGGTGACCGGTGAACGGCACTACACCACCAATGATGATATTCGCCAGGCGATATTGTCTCTGGGGTCACCGGGCACCTTTATGACGCAGGATGTGAATGTGATCCAGCAGCAGATTGAACGTCTGCCGTGGATTAAACAGGCCAGCGTACGGAAGCAGTGGCCAGACGAATTAAAGATTCATCTGGTTGAATATGTGCCCGTAGCACGGTGGAATGATCTGCTTATGGTGGATGCAGAGGGAAATTCCTTCAGTGTGCCCGCAGAGCGCGTCGGTAATCGCAAAATGCCGCTGCTGTATGGGCCAGAAGGCAGTGAAGAAGATGTGCTGGAAGGATACCGCACCATGAGTCAGGTGTTGGCAAGCAATAAGCTGACATTAAAAATGGTGGCGATGAGTGCACGACATTCGTGGCAGTTAGGGCTGGAAGACGACATCTGTCTGGAATTGGGGCGTGATGAGCGAGCCCGACGTTTGGAACGTTTTCTTGAGCTCTATCCGTTATTGCAACGGCAGGCCCAGAACGACAACAAACGTGTTAGCTACGTGGACTTACGCTACGACACCGGTGCCGCGATAGGGTGGGCACCGCCTCTGCTGGATCAGCAGCAGGGAAACGCTCAGCGAAAAGACGTTGATCAAAAACAGAACGGTAATTAGCAACAGAATCAGGCACAGGCTAAACAACAATGATCAAGTCGACGGACAGAAAACTGGTAGTTGGGCTGGAAATCGGTACAGCAAAAGTGGCTGCGCTGGTAGGGGAGGTTCTGCCCGATGGCATGGTCAATATCATTGGCGTGGGCAGTTGTCCGTCACGCGGGATGGATAAAGGCGGCGTTAACGATTTGGAGTCCGTTGTAAAATGCGTGCAACGGGCCATTGACCAGGCTGAACTGATGGCGGATTGTCAAATTTCTTCCGTCTATCTGGCGCTGTCGGGCAAGCATATCAGTTGCCAGAATGAAATCGGTATCGTGCCGATTTCGGAAGAAGAAGTGACGCAGGATGACGTGGAGAGCGTGGTGCACACCGCGAAATCGGTGCGTGTGCGTGATGAACACCGCATTCTGCATGTGATTCCGCAGGAGTACGCCATTGATTACCAGGAAGGGATCAAGAACCCAATCGGGCTTTCCGGCGTGCGCATGCAGGCAAAGGTGCATTTGATCACCTGTCATAACGATATGGCGAAAAATATTGTCAAAGCCGTAGAGCGCTGCGGTTTGAAAGTAGACCAACTGATTTTTGCCGGTCTGGCTTCCAGCTATGCCGTGCTGACTGAAGATGAGCGTGAACTGGGCGTTTGCGTGGTAGATATCGGCGGTGGCACCATGGATATTGCGGTGTATACCGGTGGTGCACTGCGCTACACCAAAGTGATCCCTTATGCGGGTAACGTGGTGACCAGCGATATCGCCTATGCGTTTGGTACGCCGCCCACGGATGCGGAAGCCATCAAGGTGCGTCACGGCTGCGCACTAGGGGCGATCGTCAGCAAAGATGAGAATTTGGAAGTGCCGAGCGTTGGCGGTCGGCCGCCGCGCAGTCTGCAACGGCAGACGCTGGCAGAAGTGATTGAACCGCGTTACACCGAATTGCTCAATTTGGTGAACGATGAAATTTTGCAATTGCAGGAGCAGCTACGTCAACAGGGCGTGAAACACCATCTGGCCGCAGGGATTGTGCTGACGGGCGGTGCCGCTCAAATCGACGGGCTGGTTGAGTGTGCCAAGCGCGTGTTCCACACGCAGGTGCGTATCGGTCAGCCATTGAATATAACAGGCTTAACGGATTATGCGCAGGAGCCCTTCTACTCGACGGCGGTCGGGCTGCTGCATTACGGCAAAGAGTCTCACCTGGGCGGTGAGCACGAAGTAGAAAAACGCGGCTCAGTGGGCAATTGGTTTAAACGCATCAATAGCTGGCTGAGAAAGGAATTTTAATGTTTATCAGAGATCGTGTGGCACACTTGACGGTCTCGCGGTACAGGCACAAAACGGAGAGAAATCATGTTTGAACCAATGGAGTTAACCAACGACGCGGTGATTAAAGTCATCGGCGTCGGCGGTGGCGGCGGTAACGCAGTCGAACATATGGTGCGCGAGCGCATCGAAGGTGTCGAATTCTTCGCGGTGAACACCGATGCGCAGGCACTGCGCAAAACCGCGGTGGGCCAGACGATTCAGATTGGTAGCGGTATCACCAAAGGGCTGGGCGCAGGCGCTAACCCGGAAGTGGGCCGTGACTCGGCGGAAGAAGACCGTGAAGCACTGCGCGCTGCGCTTGAAGGTGCTGATATGGTCTTTATCGCGGCCGGCATGGGCGGCGGCACCGGTACCGGGGCTGCGCCAGTGGTAGCTGAAGTGGCGAAAGATCTCGGCATCCTGACGGTTGCCGTGGTGACCAAGCCTTTCAACTTTGAAGGCAAAAAACGCATGGCGTTTGCCGAACAGGGGATTGCCGAGCTGTCCAAGCACGTGGATTCGCTGATCACCATCCCCAACGACAAACTGCTGAAAGTGCTGGGTCGCGGCATTTCTTTGCTGGACGCGTTCGGTGCAGCGAACGATGTACTGAAAGGCGCTGTCCAAGGTATCGCAGAGCTGATTACCCGTCCTGGTCTGATGAACGTGGACTTTGCTGACGTGCGCACCGTGATGTCAGAAATGGGCTACGCCATGATGGGCTCCGGCGTGGCACGCGGTGAAGACCGTGCCGAAGAAGCGGCAGAAATGGCGATCTCCAGCCCGCTGCTGGAAGATATCGACCTGTCTGGCGCACGCGGCGTGCTGGTTAACATCACCGCGGGCTTTGACCTGCGTCTGGATGAGTTCGAAACTGTGGGTAACACCATTCGTGCGTTCGCGTCTGACAATGCCACCGTGGTTATCGGTACCTCGTTGGATCCGGACATGAACGACGAACTGCGCGTCACCGTGGTGGCGACGGGGATCGGCATGGACAAGCGTCCGGAAATTACGCTGGTGACCAATAAACAAGCGAGCCAGCCGGTCATGGATCACCGTTACCAGCAGCACGGCATGATGCCGCTGACGCAGGAAAAGCCGGTGGCCAAGGTGGTTAACGACCAAACGGCACAAACCAGCAAAGAGCCTGACTATTTGGATATTCCCGCATTTTTGCGCAAACAGGCGGATTAACCTCCGCCTTGTGATTGGAATCTCCGCTCTTTGTGCTAAACTGTCCCGCCGATCCTGGTGTAAGCTAGGACGGTTGGTTCAGTAACATTGCGAGATAATACGATGATCAAACAACGTACATTAAAGCGTATCGTACAGGCGACGGGCGTCGGTTTGCACACCGGCAAGAAAGTCACGCTGACGATGCGACCTGCACCAGCGAATACCGGGGTCATCTATCGCCGCACTGACTTGAATCCACCGGTTGATTTTCCGGCTGATGCCAAATCCGTGCGTGATACCATGCTCTGTACTTGCCTGGTAAACGAGCATGACGTGCGTATATCAACGGTGGAACACCTGAACGCCGCCTTGGCGGGGTTGGGTATCGATAACATCGTGATTGATGTTGATGCCCCGGAAATTCCAATTATGGATGGCAGTGCCAGCCCGTTCGTCTACCTGCTGCTTGATGCCGGTATTGAAGAGCTGAACTGCGCCAAAAAGTTTGTTCGCATCAAACAGCCAGTGCGGGTTGAAGACGGTGACAAATGGGCAGAGCTGACGCCGTATAACGGTTTCAGCCTCGATTTCACCATCGATTTCAACCACCCGGCCATCGATGCGGGCGCTCAACGTTATTGCCTGGATTTCTCAGCCGATGCGTTTATTCGCCAGATCAGCCGTGCGCGTACTTTCGGCTTTATGCGCGATATCGAATACCTGCAATCCCGCGGCCTGTGCCTGGGCGGTAGTATGGATTGCGCCATCGTGGTAGACGATTATCGTGTGCTGAATGAAGACGGCCTGCGTTTTGAAGACGAGTTTGTGCGTCATAAAATGCTGGATGCCATCGGCGACCTGTTTATGTGCGGTTATAACATCATCGGTGCGTTCTCTGCGTTCAAGTCTGGTCATGCGCTAAACAACAAACTGTTGCAGGCGGTGTTGGCTAAACAGGAAGCGTGGGAATACGTGACCTTTGAAAATGAGCGCGAAGTGCCGCTGGCGTTCAAAGCGCCTTCTACGGTGCTGGCATAACCGACAACGGGCGTCTGTGTAGTCGTTCAGGCGAATACAACACGTTATTTTTTCTGTTGGCTGGTTTTACTCGTACCCTCTCCGGCGAGTGAAGCCAGCCTTTCTAATATCTTCCTCAGTTTTTCCGGGCTGTGACTGGCCAAATGTCTTAATGTTTCGGCGCTTTGTTCGCTCAGTTGTCGGGGCGGCGTATCTGAATTCCCGCTTTCTGCACGGAAATTATCTTTTCCCGATACAGTTTCATCCCCTTTTGCGGCCAGCGCGGGATTAATCCTGATGTCGATTGATGCCAATGATGGTAATATCTGAGCGCGCAATGCTGAGAGTAAGGTCGGTTGTTCATAACGTAACCGCATTAACCAGCTTGCATTGGCGGTTTCCAGAATCAGGTGGCCCTGTCGGTAATTGGCGACGCGACACCACGGGTGCAGTTGGGAAGGCAGTAAGCCTTTAACGGCCCGATTAAGTTTTAACAAGGCGATGGCGCGCTGTTGGACATCGTGCAAGGGACCTTTATTTCCCCCTGACACGCTATCGAACAGAGACTCCAGTGATTGGGGGCGGCTATCATGCATAGGTATCAGGCTCCGGTGGGCACATAAACTCGTCATGGGTATTCTAAATCGTTGGCGACAATTTGGCAGACGTTATTTTTGGCCGCATCTCCTGTTGGGGATGGTCGCGGCCAGTCTTAGCCTGCCGAACAGCCTGAACGAGTCCAACGAGCATGCCTCTGCGTCAAATGCAACGGCCAGTATCAGTCGCCAGAATCCCGTTGCTTTTAGCCTGACCGAACTGGCCAGTTTGAAAGAGGTGCATCGCCGCACCTCGTTTGGTATCGATTATTGGCATCAACATGCCATCCGCACCGTTATTCGCCATCTCTCCTTTGCGTTGACGGTGCCTCAGGCACATGCATTGCCCCCGGCCGAGACGGCGCTGAGTGCGCATCCTCTGGTGATACTGGATACGCTCAATGCGCTGCTGACGTTGCCGGAAACACCCTCGGCGTTGCACCCTTTACCGCGCGGCACTCTCGTTTTTGCTGCTTCTCCTCATCGTACCGGGCTGTGGTTGTCTCAGGTCCGTGGCATCCGCGCCGGGCCAGCATTTTCTGCCTGACACGCCGTTTCACTCGCGTTTTTTTGGCGTATAACGACGAACAGGGGCGATTGCCACTGTTTTGAATGCAAACGCGAACACCGCTTCTCTCGCCGATCTTTCGATCTGTGATGAAAGGAATTATGAGTAGCTATCGTATCGTCGCTGATACAGCGGCCTACGTGAGAATAAAATCATTATGTTAACCAGTATCCTGACTAAAGTTTTTGGCAGCCGTAACGATCGTACGCTGCGTCGTATGCGTAAAATCGTTGACGTGATCAACCGTATGGAACCCGCAATCGAAGCGCTGTCGGATGATGAACTGAAAGCGAAAACCGCTGAGTTCCGCGCCCGTCTTGAGAAAGGGGAAACCCTTGAAGCCTTGCTGCCTGAGGCGTTTGCGGTTGTGCGTGAAACCAGTAAACGTGTGTTTGGTATGCGCCATTTTGACGTTCAGCTGATGGGCGGCATGGTGCTGAACGAACGTTGCATCGCAGAAATGCGTACCGGTGAAGGTAAGACCCTGACCGCAACGCTTCCTGCCTACCTGAACTCCCTGACGGGGCGTGGTGTGCATGTGGTGACGGTGAACGACTATCTGGCACAGCGTGACGCCGAAAATAACTGCCCGTTGTTTGAATACCTGGGCCTGACGGTTGGCATCAACCTGCCGGGCATGCCTGCACCGGCCAAGCGCGAAGCCTATGCTGCCGATATCACTTACGGGACTAACAACGAGTACGGTTTTGACTATCTGCGCGACAACATGGCATTCAGCCCGGAAGAGCGCGTGCAGCGTAAACTGTATTATGCGCTGGTGGATGAAGTGGACTCCATCCTGATCGATGAAGCGCGTACGCCGCTGATCATTTCCGGTCCGGCGGAAGATAGCTCCGATCTCTATATTCGCGTTAACAAAATCATTCCGCACCTGATTCGTCAGGAAAAAGAAGATTCAGATACGTTCTACGGTGAAGGGCACTTCTCGGTAGATGAAAAAGCGCGTCAGGTTAACCTGACCGAGCGCGGTCTGGTGCTGGTGGAAGAGCTGCTGGTAAAACAGGGTATTATGGAAGAGGGAGGATCGCTCTACTCTCCGGCGAATATCATGTTGATGCACCACGTGACGGCTGCATTGCGCGCCCATGTACTGTTCACCCGTGATGTGGATTACATCGTGAAAGACGGCGAAGTGATCATTGTGGATGAACACACCGGCCGTACCATGCAGGGGCGTCGCTGGTCTGATGGTTTGCATCAGGCGGTTGAAGCCAAAGAGAACGTGAAGATCCAGAATGAAAACCAGACGCTGGCCTCGATTACCTTCCAGAACTATTTCCGCCTGTATGAAAAGCTGGCCGGGATGACCGGTACCGCTGATACCGAAGCGTTCGAATTCAGCTCCATCTACAAGCTGGATACCATCGTGGTGCCGACCAACCGCCCGATGATCCGTAAAGATTTGCCCGATCTGGTCTACATGACCGAGCAGGAAAAGATCGATGCGATCATCGAAGACATTAAAGAGCGTAGCGCCAAAGGGCAGCCGGTGTTGGTGGGGACCATCTCCATCGAGAAATCGGAAGTGGTGTCAGAAGCGCTGACCAAAGCAAGCATCAAACACAACGTCCTGAACGCCAAATTCCACGCCAAGGAAGCGGATATCGTTGCGCAGGCCGGTCAGGCAAGCGCGGTGACCATCGCCACCAACATGGCGGGCCGTGGTACCGATATCGTGCTGGGCGGGAGTTTGCAGGCCGATCTGGCTCTGCTGGAAGATCCGGATGAAGCCGCGATTGCCGAAACCAAAGCCGCGTGGCAAGTGCGTCACGATGCGGTACTGGCTGCCGGTGGTTTGCACATTATCGGTACCGAGCGCCATGAATCACGCCGTATCGATAACCAGCTGCGTGGTCGTTCTGGTCGTCAGGGGGATGCGGGTTCTTCCCGTTTTTATCTGTCGATGGAAGATGCGCTGATGCGTATTTTTGCCTCCGATCGCGTCTCCAACATGATGCGTAAATTGGGTATGAAACCGGGTGAGGCCATTGAGCACCCGTGGGTGACCAAAGCGATCGCCAACGCCCAGCGTAAGGTGGAAAGCCGCAACTTCGATATTCGTAAGCAGTTGCTGGAATATGATGATGTGGTCAACGATCAGCGTCGCGCCATTTATACCCAGCGTAATGAATTGCTGGATGTGGCGGATATCAGCGAAACCATCAACAGCATCCGTGAAGATGTGTTCAAGCTGGCAATTGATAACCACATTCCGCCGCAGTCTCTGGAAGAGCAGTGGGATATCGAAGGGCTGGAGCAACGTCTGAAAAACGATTTTGACCTCGATTTGCCGATTTCCACCTGGCTGGATGAAGAGCATACTTTGCATGAAGAGACGCTGCGTGAGCGCATTTTGCAACAAGCTGTCGATGTCTATAAGCGCAAAGAGGATGTGGTGAGCACTGACGTGATGCGCAACTTTGAGAAAGGTGCCATGCTGCAAACGCTGGATTCCTTGTGGAAAGAGCATCTGGCAGCAATGGACTATCTGCGTCAAGGCATCCACCTGCGTGGTTACGCGCAAAAAGATCCGAAGCAGGAGTACAAGCGCGAATCCTTCTCCATGTTTGCCAACATGCTGGAATCCCTGAAATATGAGGTGATCAGCACGTTGAGCAAGGTGCAGGTCAGAATGCCGGAAGAAGTTGAAGCGCTGGAACAACAGCGTCGTGAGGAAGCGGAACGTCTGGCACGTCAACAACAGCTGAGCCACCAGAGCGACGATCAAATCAGCGCGGCAGCAGCGGCAGCCGGGCAGGGCGATCGCAAGATTGGCCGTAACGATCCGTGCCCGTGCGGTTCCGGTAAAAAGTACAAACAGTGTCATGGCCGCTTACAGCACTAATCCCTCTCTCACTGTGTATAACGAAGAGGCGGTCGATGACCGCCTTTTATTTGGGTGGAATATGGAGGAGTAAAGCTGTGCGCAAACACCTGAACGTTGCGGTAGGCATTATTCGTAATGCGCAACGCGAGTTTTTTATCGCCCGTCGCCCCCAGGGGGTGCATATGGGGGGAACGTGGGAGTTCCCCGGCGGGAAAGTAGAGCCGGGCGAAACCGCTGAGCAAGCGCTGATTCGTGAACTGCGTGAAGAAGCCGGGATTGAAGCACTGGCACCAAAAGCACTGAACAGTAAAACCGTGGAAACCGAGGAGCGCACGATTACGCTGCACTTCTTTATGGTTGAGCGCTGGCAGGGAGAACCCTATGGGCGTGAAGGACAGCCTTCTCGCTGGCTGGATGCCGCGTCACTGCTGGAAGATGAATTTCCTCCCGCCAACGCGGAGATGATCCGCTGGCTGAAGGAAACTCATTGCTAAAAGGTGTAGCCCCGCCGTTAATGGCGAGGTTCTTCGCTCCACTCGTCACTGTCTGAGATGTCCTCATTGCTCGGGATGCGTTTTTCTTCATCCGCCCATTCCCCTAGGTCGATAAGCTGGCAGCGTTTGCTGCAAAACGGGCGGTAAGGGCTGTTTTCTCCCCACTCAACAGGTTTGTGGCAGGTGGGGCAGTTGACAGTGAGGGTTTCGTTATCCATGGTTTAATCCTACAGCAATGGCGGTTAACAGCATGCCAGTTCAAATAACAAGCGCGCGGGAACCTGGCCGTTTTCACTGTCCAGCGGCAAGAAGCGGATAGCATAGCGCGTCTTGTGGCCGGAGACCTGCGGGTAGAGCTGAAGCTCGATAGCCAGTTGTAAACGAATCAGATCGGCATCCACGGCGTTATCTTGAAAAAAGCCATTCAAACTGGTTTGTGCCCGAAATGCACCGGAGTGACGTATCAGTTCCAGCACCTGATCGAGTGAATTTTTAAGCGATGAAAGCGAGTGGAGCCAGGTATCTATCACCTGTTGCTTCTGCATCTGCGGCTGGTGCAGCCACAGATGCAGAGTCGGCACGTCAAAGCTGCAACACCCGCCCAGAATGCTCAGACGCTGTCGGACCATGCCGATCAGCTTGTCTTCACGGAGAAATTGCCCCATACGCGGTGCGGACATCAGCACGGATGCGAGCTGCTTCAAGCGCTGGCGCAAGGCATGAATACGGTCATGATCGACGCCTGGCACATCACTCCATTGCAGCAGCTTTTGCTGCTGACGCTCCAGCTCTTTGAGCAATTCAGTGCGAATATCTCCGCGTTCTAATACATCAAGCAAATCGACGACTGCGCGGAAAAAAGCAAGCGCACTGCCCATATCTGACCAACTGTGATTTTCATGCAACTGTTGCAGCAGGGCTTCCAAACGCAGCCAGGTACGCGTTTTTTCATTTAGCGGGTATTCAAACAACACGGTGGAAAGGGCATCGCTCATTGTTACTTGTCCTGTCGGTCGCTTTCGGCGGCAAGGGCGAGGTAGCGTTGGTGCAACGCGGCAACCTGCTCCATCCACGCCCCGGGGCGACCGTTGTTATCAATAATGTCATCAGCACAGGCCAACCGCTGTTCACGGGTCGCCTGTGCCGCGAGTATGTTCTCAGCCTGCTGGCGATTTACCCTGTCGCGAGCGGGAAGGCGTTCCATCTGCGTATTTCTGTCCACATCCACAACCGCAACACGCTGCGCCAGGGATTGCAGCCCATTCTCCACCAACAACGGCACCACCCACAGCACATAAGGACCTTTTGCTTGCTGCCATTGTCGCCGTGTTTCCGCGTGAATCAATGGGTGCAATAAGGCATTTAGCCACGTTTTTTCCTCTGGGGCGGAAAAAATGCGCTGGCGCAGCATCGCACGGTTCAAGGTGCCATCGCTATTCAGAATATCGTTACCAAAATGCGCCTGAATAGCAGATAACGCTGGTGTGCCCGGTTCAACGACCTGACGGGCAATCATATCCGCATCGACAATCGGGATCCCGAAGGCGGCGAATGCATCAGCGACGGTGCTTTTACCGCTGCCGATACCCCCCGTTAAGGCTACGATATAGGTCATAATGCCTTGTGTGAAAATGAGCAGGTAAATTTATGGGATTCTAGCCCAAATAAAGGGAAATTCGCAGTCTTGTTGTTGCAATATTACTGCGTATGATGAGGTAACTGGGAATGGCTTTCTCCCTCTGTACTTTACGTGGCCGCATTGTTGGCACACTCGCCGCTATAACCAGGAAGATAACTGTCATGCGTATTGAAGAAGATTTGAAGCTCGGTTTTAAAGATGCCCTTATTCGTCCTAAGCGTTCAACCTTGAAAAGTCGCTCTGACGTTGAACTGGAACGCCAATTCACTTTCCTTCATGCCCAGTGCACATGGTCTGGTGTACCGGTGATTGCCGCCAATATGGATACCGTAGGTACCTTTCGCATGGCGCGTGCGCTGGAGGAGTTTGATGTGCTGACCGCTGTGCACAAGCACTACAGCGTGGAGCAGTGGGCGCAGTTCGTGAAAGACGCACCTGAAACGGTGTTACGTCATGTGATGGTGTCTACCGGTACGTCGGAGGCGGATTTCGTCAAGGTTAAACAGATCCTAGCGCCGTCGGCGGAACTCAAGTTTATCTGCATCGATGTGGCCAACGGTTACTCTGAGCACTTTGTCAATTTCCTGCAAAAAGCGCGTGAAGCCTGGCCGGATAAAGTCATTTGTGCCGGGAATGTAGTGACCGGTGAAATGGTCGAAGAGCTGATTCTTTCTGGCGCGGATATCGTCAAGGTGGGCATTGGCCCTGGTTCCGTGTGCACCACCCGGGTGAAAACCGGTGTGGGCTACCCGCAACTCTCTGCGGTGATCGAGTGTGCGGATGCCGCGCATGGCTTGGGCGGGCAGATCGTCAGCGACGGTGGCTGCGCGATGCCGGGCGATGTCGCGAAGGCATTTTGCGGCGGTGCGGATTTCGTGATGCTCGGCGGAATGCTGGCGGGCCACGAGGAGTGCGAAGGCCGAGTGGTGGAAGAGAACGGCGAGAAACTGATGCTGTTCTACGGTATGAGTTCGGCCTCCGCGATGGAGCGTCATTCCGGCGGTGTGGCAGAGTATCGCGCCGCAGAAGGGAAAAACGTCAAGTTGCCGCTACGCGGGCCGGTTGACAACACGGTGCGTGATATTCTGGGCGGTTTGCGCTCGGCGTGCACTTACGTTGGCGCTTCTCGCCTGAAAGAGCTCACCAAACGCACCACGTTTATTCGCGTTGCCGAGCAGGAAAACCGTATTTATAATGGCAACGCATAGCACACAAATTGTGCTGCCAATATAAAGATGGCGAGGGCATCAGGCATTCGCCATCAGATTTCCGGGCTGGAAGATCGGCAGATACATCGCGATCACCAGGGTGCCGATAATTCCTCCTACCAATACAATCGGCAGGGGTTCCAACGAGTGGGTCAGCGTTTCCGCGCGCTGTGTTGTCTGCTGCTAATGCCACTGTGCGAGCTGGCTGAAAATGTTATCCAGCGTCCCAGTCTCTTCTCCAACGCGAATTAACTGCGTACAAGGGGGCGGGAATAGCGTGCCGTGAGACGTTAACGCCTGTTGCAGGGAATTCCCCTGTTCGATATGACGCAGAATCGCGTTTAATGCTTCCTGATAGGCAAAATAGGGGAGGGTGGCGTCGGCTGCCAACCCCGAGGGCAGCGTGAGTCCGGCACGTTGCGTCAAGGCGAGCAGGGTAAAAAGATAGCTCAGTGCCTCCCCGCACACCAGCGTACCGAGCAGTGGGATTTTCAGTAATATTTGCTCTTCTCTTCTCCGCAGGGTGACGTAGCGCCTACGGCAAACCGGGTAGCCCAGTGCGAGGCTAACAGGCAGCGTGAACAGGAGTGCCTTGTGATGTTCCACCACATCCGCCAGTGCCAGAACGCGTTGAGTGAGCCTCGGCAGCGGTGTTTCAAAGGCATCATACAAGGAGGCGAACTCGGGCAGGACCCATATCAGCATGATGATACTCACCGTTACGGTCACGCCCAGTACAAAGCTGGGATAGCGCAACGCTTGCTTCACTCTCTTTTGCAATTGAAGCTGCTGCTCTTGCTGTAAGGCTAACTGCTGGCAGCAAACATCCAGCTTACCGGTCATCTCCCCGACGGCGATCAGCGTGGCATAAAGCGCGGGAAACACCTGTGGATAGCGGCGCAGGGTATCGGAAAGGGACTCGCCTTCGGCAACATCATCAGCCAGTGTATTAATCAAGCATCGCCATCCCGGCAGTTCATGCTGTTCGGCGAGCAGTCTCAACGCATTCAGTAGTGGCAGGCCAGCCTGTAACAACGCAGCAACCTGTTTAAACAAGGCGATACGTGTTGTTGCTTTCCAGTATCGCTGTGTGAGGGTCTGTCGGTATTTCAAGCGCAGCGGTTGGTATCCCAATTGGGTCAAACGCAGATAGATCTGCTGGCGTGCGCTGCCGATGCTTTCTCCACGTAGCAATTCGCCGTTTGGTGTGATGGCAAGCCAGGAATAGAGTTTTTGTGACATGACCTCATACTCAATGAGATTATGGCGATGCGCCAATGGCGCGATACATTTCGGCGGCGGATGTCTCCCCCTGAGAAACGCGATGTAATGCCGAAATCAACAGTGTGTCATAGCCGATCTCATTGGCGAGCGCGGCAATCTCTTGCGCGTTGGCTCCACTGCTCAATGCCTGTCGCAGTGCTGGGGTGAGCGGCAGCAGTTCGTACAGCGCAATACGGCCATAATAACCGCTCAAGCAGTGTTCACAGCCTCGTGCCTCCCAATGCGGCAAAGGGGTCGCCCACAGCGTATCGGGAAAAAGTAAGGGTTGCGAAGCGGGCGCTTTTCAATACTGGCAGAGACGCCGCACCAGACGCTGGACAATAAGCAAGGTCAACGCGCCTGCAAGCAGATAGCCGGGAATGCCCAGATGCCCGAGCCGGGTCAGGGTTTCAATCGCTGAATTAGTGTGTAGCGTCGATAATACCAGGTGCCCGGTTTGCGCCGCTTTAACGGCAATTTCCGCTGTTTCTCGATCGCGTATCTCGCCAATCATGACAACATCAGGATCCTGGCGCAGCAATGCGCGCAAAATGCGACTGAAATCCAGTTCTGCCTTGACATTCAACACGGTTTGATTAATTCCCGGCAGCGGGATTTCAACCGGATCCTCCACGCTGCAAATATTACGTTGACTCTCGTTAAGCCAGCATATCGCACTGTAGAGCGTAACCGTTTTACCGCTTCCCGTCGGTCCGGTAACCAGGATCATGCTCTGCGGCTGCTGCAACGCTTGTGTCAGGCAGGTGTACGCCTCTGGAGATAAACCCAAACTGTTGAGGGTAAGCATCTGTTGGTAGGTTTGTAATACACGCAGTACCGCTTTCTCGCCTTCCAGTACGGGCAGTGTGGCGATGCGCAAAGAGAATGTCTGGGCATTGAAGATAAAAGAAAACTGACCGTCTTGCGGTAAACGGCGCTCTGTGATAGCCAATTCCCCCATGATTTTTAGCCGCGCAGTAAGACGTGCCGCCCAGTCTAACGGCGGTGAAGTGCAAATATGCAATACGCCATCAATACGCATTCGCACGCGATAGCTATCCGCCATGGGTTCAAAGTGGATATCAGATGCCCAGCGCTGGAAAGCCTGCGCCAGCGTTTGATTGATATAGTGGATGACGGGCGTGTCTTCGTCTGCTTGCACGGTCGCGGGTGTTACGCTGAACACTGCGTCGGGTTCTGCTGCCTGAGGTGCAGGGCGTAAAGCCTGCTCCAGTCTGGCCTGAGACCACTGTTCTACCTCGATGCGGCGATTGCTGGCGAATTTCAGCGCCGTTAGCAATGCCGGAGGAACGTCTCCGGTGATGGCGATGGTGACCGTTTGTTCATCCAGCGTCAGCAACAGCGCCTGATAGCGTTGGCACAGGTGTTTGAGTTCTTGATCCAGCGGGGCGTAAGTACTCATGTTCACTCCGGGGCATCATCGAAACGGAATACTCGCTGGCAGGCAGCGATCAAGCTGTCGGACTGCGTTGCTGCCTGACAGTTTCGACTCCAGATGACAGAACTGCTGCCGCTATCCCAGCGTGGTGTTAAGGTCACGTTCAACCCTTGTAAGGCAGACTGTCCCGTCAACGTAATCACGCCTTGTGTTACAGTGACACTGCTGACATAACGTGAACCTCTAGCTGTGGGAATGCCCTGGCTTCCTGTGTTACAAGGTACAACGCTGCTGTTTTCCAGCGCACACAGATTAACGGCGGTTTGATACGGTGCCAGCGTTTGTAGCATGTCCGTCATGGCGGCCTTTTGCAGGTATCCCTGATAAGCCGGGATACCAATGGAGGCGAGAATCGCGATAACGATCATCAATTCAACCAGGGTGAATCCGTGCTCTGTGGTCATCATCGTCCTTTTATCCGTCAGCAGGTTTGGCATAAAGGTAAAAGAGAGGCGATGGAAGGGCGAGTGCTGGATTAGATAACTGGAAAGTCGCGTCACAGCGAACGGTGTGGATTGCACGATTCTCTTTAAATCTGCAATCGATATCGCAGAAAAGAAGCGAATTTTAATAAATTTGTTATATTTTAATGAGTTAATAACTATGTTATGGATGCCTCGCTAGGAAAATAACCAAAGCTGGGTGATAATAGCGTGACACAATTTATTCTGGGAGCGTGTGGTATGCAATTGGAAGCGGGCTGGTTAACTGGCGTAAAACGGGTGCCTTCCCTCCCATTGTGACGCGCGCCCTGACGAAGAGCTTCCCTCCTTGCTCGTGATACACAATATCAGCTTACCGCCCGGAGAGTTTGGCGGCCCCTATATCGATCAACTGTTCACCGGGACGCTCGATCCTCACGCTCATCCCTATTTTCAAGATATCAGCCATTTGCGAGTGTCCGCGCATTGTCTGATTCGCCGTGATGGCTGCATTGTGCAATACGTTCCTTTTGACCAACGCGCCTGGCGTGCCGGGGTATCACAGTTTGCAGGTCGTGAGAGATGTAACGATTTCTCCATTGGCATCGAGCTGGAAGGCACTGATACGCTACCTTTTACTCAGGAACAGTATCAACAGCTGGCACGTATCACCCAGTTGTTGCTGGATATTTACCCCATTATGCCACCGCGTATAACCGGGCACAGTGATATCGCCCCTCTGCGTAAAACTGATCCCGGCCCGGCATTTGATTGGCAGCACTATCACCAGCTAATTCAGGTGTCGGATATTGACGATTAAGAGGAGTGAGCGCTCATGATCCTGTTTACCCTGCTGCTGGCCCTGACGTGGGAGCGTTTGTTCAAGAAAAGCGATCGCTGGCAGATCGACTCGCATTTGGAAGTGATTTTTCGCCGCCTCTCTGCCCCCTCGTTATTGCAGACACTGCTGCTGGCGTTATTGGGGATGGTCGCGACAGCTGCATTGCTGTGGTTGGTGCAGGGGCTGTTGTTTGGGTTGGTCGGGTTGGTGCTCTGGATAGCCATTGCGCTGTTTTGTATCGGCGCAGGCGAGGTGCGACAGCATTATCAGAATTACCTTGCCGCAGCGCAACGTGGTGAAAATGATGCGATGCAGGCGCTGGCAGAAGAACTAGCTTTAATCCATGGTTTGCCGCTCGATGCCACGGAAAGAGAAAAGTTGAGTGAATTGCAGAATGCACTGCTGTGGCTTAACTTTCGCTTTTATCTGGCACCGCTGTTCTGGTTCGTTGTCGCTGGGCCATACGGGCCGATAGCGCTGGTTGGCTATGCAATTTTACGTGCTCGCCAAACCTGTCTGGCGCGGCACCATACACCATTGGCCCGCGCGCAGTCGGGGATAGACGCCTTGTTGCGCTGGCTGGATTGGCTCCCGGCACGTCTGGTGGGTATTACCTATGCGCTGCTGGGCCACGGCGAAAAAGCGCTTCCGGCCTAGCTGGCATCGCTGGGCGATCTGCACCATTCCCCCTATTGGGTTGTCACTCAACTGGCACAGTTTTCTTTGGCTCGAGAATCCCACACCGATCCTATTGATGCGCCGCGCGCTGCGGTGATATTGGCGAAAAAAGTGTCGGTGGTGGCTGTGCTGACGATTTATGGCACCTTGCTTTGATTTGAGACTGATTGTATATCTCACAAGATGTGTAGCATCGGCAAAGCATATCTCATCTTGTGCTGTTTTTTTCAAGGACCACATTTTATTCATTGATATAGAGGGGAATAGGCCTAATGAGTTTTAACTCGACCCCTCGTCTTATTGCGTGCTTGGCATTATTAACGCCTAATTTTTTGATAGCATTGCCCATGTGATATTTCACTGTGGTAAGTTTGATGGTAAGAATGATAGCGATTTCTTGATAAGATTTACCAATGCTTGCCCAATAGAGAATTTCATTTTCTCTGTTTGAGAAGAAATTTTTGATTTGTGTGTACTAACATTATCAGCGTTGTTTTCTTCATGATAGAGGTTCATCAATTTATCATGAGCTGTTAATAACAACATTTGGAGATCGTTTTTATGATCACTGATTGTGCTCTCCATATTATTATCACAATATTTATCCATGATAATCGATAAAACAGCAAGGTTGTCGCAGTGATCGTGAAGCAGAAAAGTATATCCATTGAGTATGTTATAGTATTTGGCCATCTTGAAGAGTGTATTTTGTTTCGTTTCTGTGCCCACAGTGATACTTTCATCCCAAGCAAAGGGGGTAACACGGCATGATGCGGTAATGAGCACAGGATCGATAAATTGATAATTATTTCTTGTATAAAATGAAAATCATTCTTTCTTATTTGATATTACTGAAAAGTTAGTTGGATTTTTTTGCTCATTACCGCATAAGCAAATTTGGTTTTGCTATATTCATTTAATTTTTTCTCTAAGTGGTTTTTATTAACGTGTTAATTGTTGCATTATTACAAAATAAATAAGGCATGCATTTCTCTCCATTGATAAATAGGAATCGTCATGACTTATAGCATAAATTTAGCTTGTGTTATTAATACGTATTAAACGTGTTTTTTTAGTCGAAAAGTAGGATTTATCTTACAGTCAGTTAAGTTTTTAAAAAATGGAGATGAGTTTATGATATGTAAATATTTAGGTAGGTATTGTTAATATGGGTAATTGTTGCGTGTGAAATGATTTTGCTACGCTTTCAATATAAATGAAGTGTATATAAATTCCTAATTAACTCGACGGAGAATGGCCAGCGATTGACAACATATGCGTTATTCGCAATAATATGCGAAATTTTTCCCTGGTGTTGGCCAATTTGGCATATGATCCTCTTCTTGAGGATCACTTTTTTTTTCTAAATCCTCTAATTTTTATTAGGTAACGATAATTCTTTTAATTTATAAATACCAGATGTACTAAAGTACAGTCTCAACCCGTGCTTTCGATTAAATGTACACATGTTCAAGTATTGCTTCTCACATCAACACTCCTCACAGCCCCACGCTCACGATAAGAACCTAAGCGTAGCTAAGCGACGAAGAAACAATGCAGAGGAAGGAAAACGGCACCCAAAGGTGCCGTTGTCATATCGCTTAGCGGGTTGCCGCAATGCGTTGTTTTTTCTGCTTTACCGCATAACCGATGCCAAGCACTACTAGCCATACAGGAATCAACAGCACGGAAATTTGAATTCCCGGCGTCAGATACATAATCACTAAAATGCCCGCAAGGAACAGCAGACAAATATAGTTGCCCAGCGGATATAGCAGCGCTTTGAATTTGGTCTGCACGCCTTCCTGCTCTTTTGCTTTACGGAATTTCAGGTGCGCCAGGCTGATCATCGCCCAGTTGATGACCAATGCGGATACCACCAGTGCCATCAGGAGCTCAAAGGCTTTCCCCGGAATCAGGTAATTGATTAGAACGCACAGCGCTGTTGCGGCGGCAGAAATACCGATAGCAATGACGGGAACGCCACGGCGATCGACGGTTAGCAGCGCTTTCGGGCCGTTACCTTGCTTGGCAAGGCCGTAAAGCATACGACTATTGCAGTACACGCAGCTGTTGTATACCGACAATGCTGCTGTCAACACCACGACGTTTAGTGCGGTTGCCACCACATTACTGTCCAGCTCGTGGAAGATCATAACGAACGGGCTACCCCCTTCCACCACTTTCCCCCAAGGGTAGAGCGACAGCAGAATGGCCAACGAGCCGATATAGAAGATCAGAATACGGTAGATAACCTGATTGGTTGCGCGCGGAATACTGGTTTCCGGGTTATCGGCTTCTGCTGCGGTGATACCCACCAGCTCCAGGCCGCCAAATGAGAACATGATTACCGCCATCGCCATCACCAGACCGTTGACGCCATTGGGGAAGAACCCGCCTTGCGCCCACAGATTGGTCACGGTGGCTTCTGGTCCGCCCTGACCGCTTAACAGCAGCCAGCCGCCAAACACAATCATGCCGATAATCGCTGCCACTTTAATGATGGCAAACCAGAACTCTATTTCACCGTACACTTTTATATTGGCAAGGTTAATGGCGTTAATTACCAGGAAAAACACGGCCGCAGAAACCCAGGTGGGGATATCCGGCCACCAGTACTGCACATAGATACCAACAGCGGTCAGCTCAGCCATCGCAACCAGCACGTAGAGCACCCAATAGTTCCAGCCGGAAGCAAACCCGGCAAAATCGCCCCAATATTTATAGGCAAAATGGCTGAAAGAGCCCGCGACAGGTTCTTCGACGACCATCTCTCCCAATTGACGCATAATAAAAAACGCGATAATACCGCCGATGGCATAGCCCAGCAGCACGGAAGGACCAGACATTTTGATCGTGGCAGCAATCCCTAAAAACAGCCCGGTGCCGACGGCACCACCCAGGGCAATCAACTGAATATGACGGTTTTTTAAGCCGCGTTTCAGCGTCCCGTCGTGTTGTTGACCATCCATTAATGTGACCCTCTGTCAGAGCGCAGTAGACGCGATAAGTTTGTTCGCGTCTTTTTACGTTAGTGTAATGTTATTTTTACGGCACCCAATAAACGAAAATTCGTGGATGACTACCGTTTGACAGAGAATAGTGGTATGCGAAAGAGATTGCACTGATTTCTTGCAGCGATTTGCCGATCAACCCCACGAAAATAGGGTGTGCGTACATTTTTAGACCAGCCTGGAAACTGTCGATGCTCTCTCGACGCTATCTTGGATGCAATGATGCGCGATTGCTATCGCAAGTCATGCATTAAATTGGCGTATCTCTAAGTGGTGATAAATCCGTAAAATATAGCTGATGAATTTGTCGTTATTATTTTTATCAAAATAGCGTTAAATTTAATGAACGCTTTATGGAATACATGGTGTCGATAACATTACATCATAGCCTCTTAGAAACTTGTTTTTTAACAGGAGTATGCTTCGCTATGCCCATTAAATTTGAGCGTGTGGATGTCGATGTGTTTATGTCTACTTACCTATCCTTTAATCATCGGGATAGAATAAGCCATGATGATTTAGATAAAATGGGGAAGGTCGCCAAAGGATTAGATTTCGCCACAAATGGTCTTGATTTATTTAGACGCATGAAAATAAAAGATCATTATGATATGGATAAAAGACTTGCGCCGTTGTTTGAAAAACTCATTAACCAGCAATCTAAACATTATGACAAGAAAAAGGATAAATTAACGGTAATATCCGAAGCATTGAAGAGGCAGGTCACTAAAGATCCCAATTTGCGAGATCACTATATTAGTCGTTATAAAAATAATTTGAATCAGATAAAAATCGAGAAATCACTTATCGAAAAAGAGATTTTAAAACATACAGAGATTAAAAATAGCAATGTAGATAAGGCGGAATGTTTTAAGCGTAAAAGTGAAGAGTGTAGTTTGCAGTTGAAAGCATTGCTCAATGATGATGCTGAAACAGTGATAAAGAAAGTTAACAATAATTTATCCGAAACAAAGAGATATGTAGCGTCTTTTTATAACGAACTTAGCGAAATTTCGCGCCATGCACAGAAAAACATCTCTAATCTGGATTATATTCTGCGTTTGGCGGCGGATAACAAAATATACAGTGCCAAAGATATCGGGTTTGGGCCGACAACATGGAAAAGTTATCTCTCTGGTGATACCTACGCCAAGAAATATTTTGGAACGCAACGCGTTTATGGCCGAAGAAAGTACATTGAAAGGGAAATCCCCAGCGCACAAGGAAAAAAGTGGCAGAGCACTCTCATCGATTATTGTAATGCGTATGCTGCGTTAAAAGAATATAAAAATGCCCTGAAAAAAGGGAGTCGTGATGGGTTGTGTCTCACCGAAAGGTGCCGAATGACTTTGGAGAAAGATATCTCTTATTCTATTGATACGTATGATAAAAAATATGAAAAATATACAAATCGGGCATAAAAGACAGACGAACGTATACGCACCCTCAAGATGAAGTTGCAGGTTTATGACGCCGCAATCAGTGATGTCCTTCGCCAAATCGAGAGGGTAAAACTGATGGGCTATAGCTGATTTTGTTTTGGCAAAAGCGAGGAGGTTGATGATTTTGTGTATGGCGTTTTGTTGCTGGAAATATCACCGCTTGAAAAGTGCGTGATGTTAACAATAAGTGTCACCAACCTTGACTTCATAAACTCTGTCTGTATTTAAATTCAATAAATATGATTTTTTATTCACTTTATTGCAGGTTGAACGGTTCAGCATCGACTGGTTTCCGTTTCATAAAAGTTAAAACATTTATAGGGTTGCTGCGGGTAGATCCAGATGAATATGGGGCTTTGACCCAATCGGATCGTGCAATTGTTAAAATCTGGTGGGAATCATGATTTAGCTCAACGTCCTTATGGACAGAAGGTGAATACTTTGTTACTTTAGCGTCACGTTTTTGAAATTGGTATTACCAATTGACTCCGCGCACTTCGCAGAGAAACACTTACCATGGCCTATAGCAAGATCCGTCAGCCCAAACTGTCAGATGTGATTGAACAACAGCTGGAGTTTTTGATCCTCGAAGGAACCTTGCGCCCCGGCGAGAAACTCCCCCCGGAGCGCGAACTGGCGAAACAGTTTGATGTCTCCCGCCCTTCTCTGCGAGAAGCTATCCAGCGTTTAGAAGCGAAAGGTCTGCTGCTGCGTCGTCAGGGTGGTGGGACTTTTGTCCAGAACAACCTGTGGCAGAGCGTGAGTGACCCGTTGTCGGAACTGCTGAGCACCCATCCTGAATCTCAATTCGATCTGCTGGAAACCCGTCATGCGCTGGAAGGCATTGCTGCCTACTATGCGGCTTTACGTGGGACGGAAGAAGATTTCCAGCGCATCCGCGAGTGCCACACGCAGATTGAGCAGGTGCGGGCCTCAGGCGATCTGGTCGCAGAGTCAGAAGCCGTTATGCATTATCAAGTGGCTGTCACAGAAGCAACGCACAATGTGGTTTTGCTACATTTGCTACGCTGTATGATGGGACCGTTACTGGAACAGAACGTACGGCAGAATTTTGAATTGTTGTACTTGAGCCGGGAGGTTTTGGCTCAGGTGAGCAGTCATCGCGCCGGGATTTTCGAGGCGATTGTCGCCCGCGAGCCTGAAAAGGCACGTGAAGCGTCGCATCGTCATCTGGCGTTTATTGAGGAAGTACTGCTGGATCTTAACCGGGAACATAGCCGAAGAGAGCGTTCGCTACGTCGGCTCCAGCAACGCAAGGATTGAGCGCTCTGATTGGGGCGTTGAATGCGTAAATGACGAGATTGGACCTGTCTTACCGTGCTTTGACCACAGTTTATGCTTGGGCAACAGTGCCAGAGCGCAGCAAGACAGGCTCTAGAAAATTAACTGATTAGAAACAGATAAGGAATAAACCATGTCAGAACGTTTGAATAATGACGTGGATCCGATCGAAACTCGCGACTGGCTACAGGCGATCGAATCGGTTATCCGTGAAGAGGGTGTTGAACGTGCGCAGTACCTGATCGATCAGGTATTGTCAGAAGCGCGCAAGGGTGGCGTAAACGTAGGGGTGGGAAGCGCCGTCAGCAATTACGTGAACACCATTGCAGTGGAAGACGAACCCGCCTATCCGGGTAACCTGGACCTTGAGCGCCGCATTCGTTCTGCTATTCGTTGGAACGCCATCATGACCGTGCTGCGCGCGTCCAAGAAAGATCTGGAACTGGGCGGCCACATGGCTTCCTTCCAGTCTTCCGCGACCTTCTACGAAGTGTGCTTTAACCATTTCTTCCGTGCCAGCAATGCGCAGGACGGCGGCGATCTGGTGTATTTCCAGGGCCATATTTCTCCGGGCATTTACGCACGTGCATTCCTTGAAGGGCGTCTGACTGAAGATCAGATGAACAACTTCCGTCAGGAAGTACACGGCAAGGGGCTCTCTTCGTACCCGCACCCGAAACTGATGCCGACCTTCTGGCAGTTCCCGACAGTATCCATGGGTCTTGGCCCGATTGGCGCCATCTATCAGGCTAAATTCATGAAATATATGGAAAATCGTGGTCTGAAAAACACCTCCAAACAAACCGTTTATGCTTTCCTGGGCGACGGTGAAATGGATGAGCCGGAATCCAAAGGCGCGATTACCATCGCGACCCGTGAGAAACTGGACAACCTGGTATTCGTCATCAACTGTAACCTGCAGCGTCTGGACGGCCCGGTTACCGGTAATGGCAAGATCATCAACGAGCTGGAAGGCATCTTCGGTGGCGCTGGCTGGGATGTGATCAAAGTCATGTGGGGCGACCGTTGGGACGAACTGCTGCGTAAAGATACCAGCGGTAAACTGATCCAACTGATGAATGAAACCGTTGACGGTGACTATCAGACGTTCAAATCCAAAAACGGTGCCTACGTGCGTGAGCACTTCTTCGGCAAATATCCGGAAACGGCTGCACTGGTTGCAGACTGGAGCGACGATCAGATTTGGTCCCTCAACCGTGGTGGTCACGATCCGAAGAAAGTCTTCGCTGCACTGAAAAAAGCGCAAGACACCAAAGGCAAACCGACCGTTATTCTGGCGCATACCGTCAAAGGTTATGGGATGGGTGACGCGGCAGAAGGTAAGAACATCGCTCACCAGGTTAAGAAAGTTAACATGGACGGCGTGCGTTACTTCCGCGACCGCTTCAACGTGCCGGTGGCTGATGCCGACATCGAAAAACTGCCGTTCATCACTTTCGATAAAGATTCTGATGAATACAAATACCTGCATGAGCGCCGTCAGGCTCTGGGTGGCTACCTGCCGTCTCGTCAGCCGCACTTTGACGAAAAACTGGAACTGCCGACGCTGGAAGACTTCAGCTCTCTGCTGGAAGAACAAACCAAAGAAATTTCTACCACTATCGCTTTTGTGCGTGCCCTGAACGTGATGCTGAAGAACAAGTCGATCAAGGATCGTCTGGTTCCGATTATCGCGGACGAAGCGCGTACCTTCGGTATGGAAGGTCTGTTCCGTCAGATCGGTATCTACAGCCCGAACGGCCAGCAGTACACCCCGCAGGATCGTGAGCAGGTGGCTTACTACAAAGAAGACCTGAAAGGTCAGATTCTGCAGGAAGGCATCAACGAACTGGGCGCAGGCGCATCCTGGCTGGCGGCGGCAACGTCTTACAGCACCAATAACCTGCCGATGATTCCGTTCTACATCTACTACTCCATGTTCGGTTTCCAACGTATTGGCGACCTGTGCTGGGCAGCGGGTGACCAACAGGCGCGCGGCTTCCTGGTCGGTGGTACTTCTGGTCGTACTACGCTGAACGGCGAAGGTCTGCAGCACGAAGATGGCCACAGCCACATTCAGTCGCTGACCATCCCGAACTGTATTTCCTACGATCCGTCCTTCGCTTACGAAGTGGCAGTGATCATGCAGGACGGTCTGGAGCGTATGTACGGTGAAGCGCAGGAAAACGTCTACTATTACATCACCACGCTGAACGAAAACTACCACATGCCAGCCATGCCGCAAGGCGCGGAAGAAGGTATCCGTAAGGGTATTTACAAACTGGAAACGGTAGCGGGCGCGAAAGGCAAAGTTCAGCTATTGGGCTCTGGTTCTATCCTGCGTCACGTTCGCGAAGCGGCACAGATTCTGGCCAACGACTACGGCATCGGTTCCGATGTTTACAGCGTAACCTCCTTCACGGAGCTGGCGCGCGATGGTCAAGACTGTGAACGCTGGAACATGCTGCACCCGACTGATGCGCCGCGCGTACCGTACATCGCTCAGGTGATGAACGATGCACCGGCTGTTGCGTCCACTGACTACATGAAACTGTTCGCCGAGCAGGTACGTACTTACGTTCCGGCCAGCGATTATCGCGTACTGGGTACTGATGGCTTCGGTCGTTCTGACAGCCGTGAAAACCTGCGTCACCACTTCGAAGTGGACGCTTCCTACGTGGTAGTTGCCGCACTGGGCGAATTGGCTAAACGCGGTGAAGTTGAAGCTTCTGTGGTGGCTGAAGCCATCAAGAAATTCAACATCGATCCTGAAAAAGTTAACCCGCGCTTAACATAAGAGGGAAAGAGTAATGGCTATCGAAATCAACGTACCGGATATCGGTGCAGATGAAGTTGAAGTCACCGAGGTGATGGTGAAGGTGGGCGACAAAGTAGAAGCTGAACAGTCGCTGATCACCGTGGAAGGCGACAAAGCGTCTATGGAAGTTCCGGCACCGTTCGCGGGCACCGTGAAAGAGATTAAAGTCAGCACCGGCGATAAAGTGAAAACTGGCTCGCTGATCATGGTGTTTGAAGTGGAAGGCGCAGCGCCTGCTGCTCCGGCTGCTAAACAAGAAGCCGCTCCGGCAGCGCAACCGGCGAAAGCCGCTGCACCTGCACCGACGGCTGCCAAGGCAGAAGCCAAGGGTGAATTCGCTGAGAACGATGCTTACGTTCACGCTACGCCTGTCATCCGCTGTCTGGCGCGTGAGTTCGGTGTAAACCTGGCGAAAGTGAAGGGCAGCGGCCGTAAAGGTCGTATCCTGCGCGAAGACGTTCAGGCTTACGTGAAAGATGCGGTCAAACGCGCTGAGTCTGCACCTGCTGTGGGCGCTGCGACCGGTGGTTCTCTGCCGGGTCTGCTGCCGTGGCCGAAAGTGGACTTCAGCAAGTTCGGTGAAGTGGAAGAAGTTGAACTGGGCCTCATCCAGAAGATCTCTGGTGCCAACCTGAGCCGTAACTGGGTGGTGATCCCGCACGTTACGCACTTCGACAAAACCGATATCACCGATCTGGAAGCGTTCCGTAAACAGCAGAACGTGGAAGCAGAAAAACGCAAACTGGACGTGAAGATCACCCCAGTGGTGTTCATCATGAAAGCCGTTGCCACTGCGCTTGAGCAGATGCCGCGTTTCAACAGCTCGCTGTCTGAAGATGCTCAACGTCTGACGCTGAAAAAATACATCAACATCGGTGTTGCCGTTGATACGCCGAATGGTCTGGTGGTTCCGGTGTTCAAAGACGTGAACAAGAAGGGCATTATCGAGCTGTCTCGCGAGCTGATGACCATCTCCAAGAAAGCCCGTGACGGCAAGCTGACCGCTGGCGAAATGCAGGGTGGATGCTTCACCATCTCCAGCATCGGTGGTCTCGGCACCACGCACTTCGCGCCAATCGTCAACGCGCCGGAAGTGGCTATCCTGGGTGTGTCCAAGTCTGCGATGGAACCGGTCTGGAATGGTAAAGAGTGTACGCCGCGTCTGATGATGCCGATCTCTCTGTCCTTCGACCACCGTGTCATTGACGGTGCTGATGGTGCTCGCTTTATCACCATCATCAACAACACCTTGTCTGACATCCGCCGCCTGGTGATGTAATCGAAAAAGCTGGCCTTACGGTCGGCTTTTTTCTGATAAGCTGTTATTTGTTACAGCTGTCAGTGATTAAGGACAAATCGTTAGTCGCTCGTTGTTTCAAAATTGTTAACGATTTTGTAAACTACAGCGGCAAAGACACGTCCCGGTGGAAGAGGGCGTTAAGACTCAATAATAATGACGTCACAGACCCGCCGGAAATCAATTAAGAGGTCATGATGAGTACAGAAATTAAAGCTCAGGTAGTGGTACTGGGTGCTGGCCCTGCGGGTTACTCTGCAGCGTTCCGCTGCGCGGACCTGTGGCTGGAAACCGTACTGGTAGAGCGCTACTCCACGCTGGGTGGTGTGTGTCTGAACGTGGGCTGTATCCCTTCTAAAGCGTTGCTGCACGTAGCAAAAGTTATCGAAGAAGCGAAAGCGCTGGCGGAGCACGGTATCGTATTTGGCGAACCGCAAACCGACATCGACAAGATCCGTCTGTGGAAAGAGAAGGTTATCATCCAGTTGACGGGCGGTCTGGCCGGTATGGCGAAAGGCCGTAAAGTGAAAGTGGTCAACGGCCTGGGTAAATTTACCGGTGCAAATACGCTGGAAGTTGACGGTGCCGAAGGTAAAACCGTGATCAACTTTGATAACGCGATCATCGCCGCAGGTTCTCGTCCGATTCAGCTTCCATTTATTCCTCATAATGACCCGCGCGTGTGGGATTCCACCGATGCGTTGGAACTGAAAAGCGTTCCGGGACGTCTGCTGGTGATGGGCGGCGGTATTATCGGTCTGGAGATGGGCACCGTGTATTACGCACTGGGTTCTCAGATCGACGTGGTTGAAATGTTCGATCAGGTGATCCCGGCAGCGGATAAAGACATCGTTAAAGTCTTCACCAAACGCATCAGCAAGAAATTCAACCTGATGCTGGAAACCAAGGTGACGGCGGTAGAAGCCAAAGAAGACGGTATCTACGTCTCGATGGAAGGCAAGAAAGCCCCTGCTGAACCGCAACGTTACGACGCGGTGCTGGTGGCTATCGGCCGTGTACCGAACGGTAAAAACCTCGATGCCGGTAAAGCGGGCGTGGAAGTTGACGAGCGCGGCTTTATCCACGTTGACAAACAATCGCGCACCAACGTGCCGCACATCTACGCTATCGGCGACATCGTCGGTCAGCCGATGCTGGCGCACAAAGGCGTGCACGAAGGTCATGTGGCCGCTGAAGTTATCGCGGGCAAAAAACACTATTTCGATCCGAAAGTGATCCCATCCATTGCCTACACCGAACCGGAAGTGGCATGGGTTGGTCTGACAGAGAAAGAAGCGAAAGAGAAAGGCATCAGCTTTGAGACTGCCACCTTCCCGTGGGCGGCATCTGGCCGTGCCATCGCTTCTGACTGCGCAGACGGTATGACCAAGCTGATTTTCGATAAAGAAACTCACCGTGTTATTGGTGGTGCGATTGTCGGCACCAACGGCGGCGAGCTGCTGGGCGAAATCGGTCTGGCGATCGAAATGGGCTGTGATGCGGAAGACATCGCGCTGACCATTCACGCCCACCCGACGCTGCACGAATCTGTTGGCCTGGCGGCTGAAGTCTTCGAAGGCAGCATCACCGACCTGCCGAACCCGAAAGCGAAGAAAAAATAAGTTTTCAGGTTTGCAGGCATGAAAATCCGGCGCTTAGGTGCCGGATTTTTTTTATCTGTTTTTTGCTATCGACAAAAGCTAGCACGCTAACACTTTTTTCTTTTCCTGCTATACATCCAAAATCAAAACGGTATTTTAAAAACAGGTCAGGTTGATTGAGGAAAAGAGATGGCAACCATTAAATGGGCAATCATGGGTACCGGCACCATTGCGAAAAGCTTCGCACAAGGGCTGGGCCAGCTAGCGGATGCGGAGCTTTATGCCGTAGGCTCTCGTTCTTTGCAAAATGCCGAACAGTTTGGCAATAATTTTCCCGCGCAGAAATACTACGGCAGCTATGAGGCATTGGTCAGCGATCCGGATGTTGACGTGGTATACATCGCAGCCCCCAACAGTGCCCACAAAGACAATGTTCTGCTATGCCTGGATCACGGTAAACCCGTATTGTGTGAAAAGCTCTTTACCCTGAATCGTCATGAAACGGCGGAAGTGATCCGTATCGCACGAGAAAAAAATCTTTTTCTGATGGAAGGTATGTGGACGCGCTTCTTCCCGGTTTATCGTCAGGTGCGTGAATGGCTCGATGCTGACGCCATCGGCCCGGTGCGCATGGTCAGTTCTGATTTCGGTTTTCGTCGTGAAGGACCTGCCGAGGATCGCAAAATGGGTCTGCATCGTGGCGGTGGCGCGTTAATGGATGTGGGTGTATACCCTATCTCGTTTGCTTCCTGGGTCTTTCGGCAGATTCCGTCCACGATTACCGGCGTTGCCAGCCTGTACGAAACCGGTGTGGATGACCTTTCTGCCATGGCTCTTCTCTATCCTGATGGACAAGTGGCGGTGTTGTCCCGCTCAATAAACACACCGACGCAAAAAGAAGCGCGAATTATCGGTAATAAAGGGACGATCGTTATTCCTGAATTCTCCAAAGCGACCTCCGCCACGCTGGCGGTGATAGGTGAAGAACCCGTAACGGTAACATTCCCGCTTGAGGGAAATGGCTATAACTACCAGGCAGCCGCCGTCATGGCGTGCCTGCGCGCAGGCAAAACCGAATGCGAGCTTATGCCGCTGGATGAGGGTCTGGAGATTATGGCACAGATGGATGAACTGCGGCGGCAGTGGGGGGTTGTGTTTCCGGGTGAGGGCGGTTGATGATGTAGTTCCTATTGGAACTATGGCGTTAATCCCCCCCCTCCCCCCGACCACTGGTCAGGGGGAGGGGGGGGATTAAAACGGCGAAAATAAAATACGTTTATTATCGCTATCAGCCCGAATTGGGGGCAGATTGCAGATTGGAAAATATTTTACAGTAAGCCTGTTTTTTGAACAGGTATCTCTATCGCAATAGGGCATACTTGCGCACAATACAGCGTTTTCTAGGTATTTTGGCTGATGACATATAACCTAAATTCGATTAATTAGGGAAGAGCAAGACATATAGACTGAGTTCCAAGTTTGGCTGGAAAGGAACGGTCATTAACCATAAGAAAGCCTTAAACAAGGGGTTCGCTTTGATCAATGAGGGCTATTAAATGATATTTAGCATCTATGTTGTCCCTTTGTTTTTTAAGTGTTTAAATTATTTGGTCCTTGCGTTGTTTTTGAAAGATAAGAAACTAATGGTAAAAATTATTTTTTTCTTTTGCTATAGCAGTCTTGGCTATGTTTTTGTATTTTGTTACTCACTATTTTTTAATGAATTCTCAATGTATAATATCAGAAGTTTTTTTAGCATTGCGAATTTAATAGGGTCTTTTATTCTTGTCTCGTTTAACTTGATTATTTTATGGGTGTTTTCTAATACTATTAAAGATTAGGGATTAAAAATGAAAGAATTAAGCTCTTTTGAAGTTGATTTAGTTTCAGGTGGTAACGGCCCAGCAATTGACCCGGCAAACGCACAAATTATCAAGGATATTACTATTGACGCTGGATTGGGAGCCCAGCGGCACCATGGGTTGGTGCAGGGTTAGGTGCCGCAGCCAGTGTTATCCATGGGGCTATAAATAATGGTCCGGTCAGTGTTCCTGTCCCCGTTTTAATTGGGCCGAGCTGGAATGGCAGTGGTGGAGGAATGAACTCACAATGTTTTAGTGATAAAGATTATGTGATAGCCAATCCAATGACATGCCCCTGAAAGCGATAACCGATTAACGAACTATAGCCGCCGCTGGTTTAGAGTGGCTATAAGTACTGTTGCGGCTATAAAATCTGCCTGCAGTTTCTATTGATATTTAATCTCTGATGACTTGCTCTTCATTACCCAATATGTCGCCTCGTTTAATGAAATCACCTATTTAGTTATGCGATTTGTAAACACTCTGTTCTTGAAATTGTTTACTGGTTTTACTGGATAACGCTTTAATCTGACCACCAAAACCAGCTTGCTTAAAGGATTCCCCCAGACTATCAACAGTATCAGCACTAAGTAAATATAGAATTTTCTTACCCAGGGCATTATTCTACAACAATGCTTCCCTGTGTGGATTTTGTTGTAAGGTTTCCCGAACCCGAAGGCACCATAGTGATTAAGAACATGGCGTGTCGATATTCCGCCAGCCGTCATGGCGCGAAGAACGGTGTCTTCGTTCGGTTCGGACTGTTTGGCGGTTAACAGCGATAGCATAAAGCCGGTTAAAAATGCATCTCCGGCTCCCAGCGTATCTACCGGTTCGATATATTCAGGCTGCCAGGTGATGCGTGTTTTTTCAGAATAGTAATAAACATGTTCATGTCCCCGTGTGGCGATAATATGGCGGCAACCGTAATCATAAAGCTGCCTTATTTTTGTTTGTGTTTCATCGGGTGTTAGCGCACCGCAGGAGACAAAACCATAATCCACCCACGGGCAAACCTGTTTAAAATAGTCATCCGTTCCGCGTGCGGAGAAATCAAATGACAGCGTGATGTTGCGTTGTTTTATTTTCTCCAGTTCCGTTTCGAGGTGTCCGTTTAAACTGGAATGCGCCATGTCGAACTGCGCGATATAATCCAAATCCTCGGGTGTCAAATGCAGAGGATGTTCGCGCAGTACGCCATTCTTATTGCTGGTGACAAACTCCCGGTCTCCCTGATTCAACCGAATGCGGGCATAACCGTTCTCGCCGTCGTAGTGACGGCAACGCTGCGTATCGATGGCCAATTCGCGCAGTGTCGCCCGCACGTGGCGAGCAGCATCGTCATGACCGAATGCCCCCAAGAAACGCACTCTCCTGGAAGAAGAAGGGGGGGTGTTGGCATCAGTAATTTCAAAAGGACCGTGGAAAAACTCGCCGCTGTGAATACAAGCGGAGTGGATCCATTGCATTTCCATAAAAATACAGATACTTTGCAAATAGGCCGCACCGTAACCGGCTCCGCTGGTCATGGTGTAAATCACCTTGTCATCTTTATATTCCTGAGCGAACGCCGCAGCCCGTTTGCTCAGGTGTTCACAGGCACGATAAACAATGCGGTTTATTTTGCTCAGACCATCCTGGAAATCATCATAATGGGCATAATCTTCCGTTTGGTGCAGAATTTCTACGGCGCTGATCAGCCCTTTCAGCGTCTTCTCCTGCGCGATATCTTTGCCGTCGCCAAAGCTGTAGGTTTCCACAAAATCGCAGTGAGCCACCAACGGGGAATCCGTCACCCAGGTTAACCCGATAACCGGCACGCCTCGACTTTGCGCCAGCGCTGCCACCTGAATGGTTTCCGGCGTATTTCCCTTGTGAGACGCCACAACCACGATGGCATTTTCACCCAGCGCTACCGGCGGGTTATGGATAAATTCCCCGCTGTTATACAACCCGACAGAAACCGTTTGCGCTTCTTTCTCAAGGAAGGCTTTCGCCGGATAAAACGCCGTATAGGAGCCCCCGCAGGCGACGTAGTAAATGTGTTTTACGCCCCCTTTCTCCGCTCTGCTTGCTACGATGCCGCTAATAATGTCTTTAATACTCATCACTTTTCCTCTTCGGTCGCTGCTGACATTGGCGTTATCACGTCGTGTCTTTCACATTGAGTCTTAAATATATTTAAATGTATTTTTTAATGTGTATAATATTGAGATACATTTATAGCAATACACGCGACTATAAAAAATCGGGACCCGCGATGCGGATCCCGATTTAAGCCGTAACAGGAAGCGATGAACAGAACGAAAAAGTGATTACACGGTGAAGCGCAGCTTGTCACCGACGACTAATTGGTGGGAAATGCACGAGATATTGCGGTGGTTGTCCACCATTTCACTCTTGATGGAGATGAGCGGATAGCGCTCGGTGATGTCAGTAATTTTATGCGAGCTGGCGGCAATGCTGTCCATAATGTCACCCAACTCTTTGCCCATTTCCCAGCCCTGTTTCGCCACGCCGGTGGCCTTTTCTGCCAAACGCGTTGCCTGATGGACATTGTCGGTGTTGTGCTTGAGCGTGGTACCCAGTTGCTCCATGCTGGCCGCCGTTTGTTGCAATGCGGCAGCCTGCTGCTCGGTGCGGCTGGAGAGATCGTTATTGCCTGCATAGATCTCTGACGTACCCACGTAGATGGCATCTGCGCTGCCGCGAATGGCAATCACCGTCGCCTTCAGGCTGTCCTGCATTTCACGTAAATAGGGCACCAGTTGTCCGGCATCGTTGCGACCAAAACCGTCCAGATTCTTCTCCAGTTTGCCTTCGGTCAGGGTGCGGAAGTGGCGGCGGATAGCGGTGAGGGGTTTGATGACGTAACCGACCAGATAGCGATCGGTAAGCAGCAGGATCAAGGCCCCCGCCAGCAGTGCCACAATCAGGATGTTTTTGCACCATGACACCAGACGATCGATGGTTTGCACTGTCTGGTTATCGGCGGCTACCGCTTGATAGCTATTGACGGCCGCAATGAATTTTTCATTCAGCGGATGAAAATCATCGCGGAAAACGCGCCGATATTCGGCAAATTTTTTCTCTTGCAGCGCGCTCATCATCGGTTGCAGACCCTGTTGCAGGACGTTCTGCCAGTTCTGCGCCGTTTCATCTACCGTTTGCTGTGCAACCTGAGGATGGTGCATGACTTTAAAGGCGTCCAGACTGGCCGCACTGTTGTTATATTCGTCGACGGCCTGCGCCAGCGTGGCATCGACATCGGTCAGTTTGCCGCTTTGCATCAGTGTCACCACCTGATTAAGGCGGATTGCCGTGTTCATGGATTGGTTCGCGCCCTTGGTCAGCGTATTCAACCCCTCCACCTGGGTATTGCCTACGATCAAATAGTGCGTTGCCTGATTAAGGGCGGAGAGCGTAAACCATGCCACGCCTCCCCACAGCAAAAGAAACAGCGTCAATACCATCAGCAGCACCTTTCTGATGGTCATATTGCGTAAAAAAGACATGATTATACCTATCCATTTTCTAACCCCTAGTGATGTTAAGCTACGGCAAGATACGAGAATTCTTACATACGTCTTTTTTATAGGTCGATTACGACATAACAAGCTGAAATTGTTGAAAGTTACCCAATGTAAACCCCAATCGCGCGTGGGGGATATGTCGACGAGGGGCGCTCGTGGTATGCTCAAGTAAAAAAACGTTTATACCCGTCATACTTCATAGGGCTTGTGCATTTGCGCGGGCAGGCAATGTTGCGTTTATGTAAACGGAATTAACAAAGCGTTCAAAAATTGATATGCTGGAGTGCATGACGATCTTACTGCCGGGTACGCCACCCTACATTTTCACAGGCGGAGGGAACATCGCCTGACGCGTAACCGGGTATGGACATCACAACCGGGAGCAAGAGCGCCGGACATAATGAAGACAATGAGAGCGAGGAGAGAATCGTGCTAGAAGAATATCGCAAGCACGTGGCCGACCGGGCTGCACAGGGCATCGTACCCAAGCCGTTAGACGCTTCACAGATGGCAGCGCTGGTGGATGCGCTGAAGAAACCGCCTGTTGGCGAAGAAGAGGTGTTGCTGGATCTGCTGGTAAACCGCGTGCCGCCGGGCGTTGACGAAGCGGCCTATGTAAAAGCCGGTTTTCTGGCGGCTATCGCTAAAGGGGAGGCCCATTCTCCGTTGGTCAGCCCGGAAAAAGCCGTTGAACTGCTTGGCACCATGCAAGGTGGTTATAACATTCATCCGCTGATTGAAGCGCTGGATAATGATGCACTGGCGCCGATCGCCGCCGATGCGCTGTCGCACACGCTATTGATGTTCGATAACTTCTACGATGTCGAAGAGAAGGCCAAAGCGGGCAATGTGCACGCCAAACGTGTCGTGCAATCCTGGGCCGATGCCGAGTGGTTCCTGTCTCGCCCTCAACTGGCGGATAAAATTACCGTCACCGTTTTCAAAGTCACCGGTGAAACCAATACCGATGATCTCTCTCCGGCACCCGATGCCTGGTCCCGCCCGGATATCCCGCTGCACGCGTTGGCAATGCTGAAAAACGCCCGCGATGGCATTACGCCGGATCAACCCGGTGCCGTTGGCCCCATCAAACAGATTGAAGCGCTCAACCAGAAAGGATACCCGCTGGCCTATGTGGGTGACGTGGTCGGTACCGGTTCTTCCCGTAAATCCGCCACCAACTCGGTGCTGTGGTTTATGGGTGAAGACATCCCTCACGTGCCGAACAAGCGCGGTGGTGGCGTGGTGCTGGGCGGCAAAATCGCGCCTATCTTCTTCAACACCATGGAAGATGCGGGCGCGTTGCCGATCGAAGTCGATGTTAATGAATTAAACATGGGCGATGTTATCGACATCTACTACCCCTACAAAGGCGAAGTTCGCCTGCACGACAGCGACAAAGTGCTGGCAACCTTTGAACTGAAAACCGACGTACTGCTCGATGAAGTGCGAGCGGGCGGTCGTATTCCGTTGATTATCGGGCGTGGCCTGACGACCAAAGCGCGTGAAGCGCTGGGCCTGCCGCCGAGTGATGTCTTCCGTCAGGCGAAGGATGTGGCGCAGAGCACGCGCGGCTTCTCGCTGGCGCAGAAGATGGTGGGGCGCTCCTGTGGCGTTGCCGGGATTCGCCCGGATCAGTATTGCGAACCCAAGATGACCTCCGTAGGCTCTCAGGATACCACCGGCCCGATGACCCGTGATGAGCTGAAAGATCTGGCTTGTCTCGGCTTCTCCGCCGATCTGGTGATGCAGTCATTCTGCCATACGGCCGCTTATCCGGAGCCGGTTGACGTCACCACGCATCACACGCTGCCGGATTTTATCATGAACCGCGGCGGTGTTTCCTTGCGTCCGGGCGATGGCGTTATCCACTCCTGGCTTAACCGCATGCTGCTGCCGGATACGGTAGGCACTGGCGGTGACTCCCATATCCGTTTCCCGATCGGTATCTCTTTCCCGGCGGGCTCAGGGCTGGTGGCCTTTGCCGCCGCCACCGGCGTGATGCCGCTGGATATGCCGGAATCGGTGCTGGTGCGCTTTAAAGGCAAGATGCAACCGGGGATTACCCTGCGCGATCTGGTGCACGCCATTCCGCTGTATGCCATCAAACAGGGTCTGCTAACCGTTGAGAAGAAAGGCAAGAAGAACATCTTCTCTGGTCGCATTCTGGAAATCGAAGGTTTGCCTGACCTGAAAGTGGAGCAAGCGTTTGAACTGACCGATGCGTCAGCAGAGCGTTCTGCCGCCGGGTGTACCATCAAGCTGGATAAAGCCCCGATCATTGAGTATCTGAACTCTAACATTGTGCTGCTCAAGTGGATGATTGCCGAAGGCTATGGCGATCGTCGTACGCTGGAGCGTCGCGTGCAGGGCATGGAAAAATGGCTGGCCGATCCGCAACTGCTGGAAGCCGATCCTGATGCAGAATATGCCGCGGTGATCGATATCGATCTGGCAGAAATCAAAGAGCCGATTCTGTGTGCACCGAATGATCCGGACGATGCACGCTGGCTGTCGGATGTTCAGGGCGAGAAGATTGATGAAGTGTTTATCGGCTCCTGCATGACCAACATCGGCCACTTCCGTGCAGCGGGTAAACTGCTGGATCAGCACAAAGGCCAACTGCCGACGCGCCTGTGGGTAGCACCGCCGACCAAAATGGACGCGGCGCAACTGACGGAAGAGGGCTATTACAGCGTGTTTGGCAAGAGCGGGGCGCGCGTTGAGATCCCGGGATGCTCCTTGTGCATGGGCAACCAGGCGCGTGTGGCCAATGGCGCAACGGTGGTATCTACCTCCACCCGTAACTTCCCGAACCGTTTGGGTACCGGCGCTAATGTGTATCTGGCATCTGCTGAGCTGGCGGCGGTGGCTTCACTGCTGGGCAAACTGCCGACGCCTGACGAATATCTCGCCGCGATGGCCCAGGTGGATAAAACCGCGCAGGATACCTATCGCTACCTGAATTTCGATCGGCTGGATCAGTATACGGCGAAAGCGGACGGGGTGATTTTCCAAAGCGCCGTCTAGTTTCTTCGCTTGATGGATAAGACAAGAGCCCATGATGATATGGGCTCTTTTTTTTGGCCGATCGCCGATGAGAACGCAGACAGGTCTCTGCATGGTCCATGCAACGCTTAAACAGATAATCCAGAATGCGTTTATCCTCCGGTGTCATTGAGGGTGTTATCTGGGGGGAGCTCAATGGTGTTGGTGATACGGTTAATGATGGCGGCGATGCCAACCGGCCTTCCTTTTGAATCCTCATAAATACGGTCGTCTCTCGGGGGGGATTTCCCCTACCGCTACGCCAGGTATATCCATATGTTGGCTCCGTGCACGATTTCATGTGTGGCGAGTGTAAAACATTTCTTTTTTAAGCCGGGGGGAAGCTACTGGCTTATTGTCACTGTATTGATTGTTTCTTTCTTCCAGAGAAACGTGCGCGTTTGACAGCAATAACGGGTATCATCCCCGCCGCGCTACGCGACCTTGCAATATTTGCAGGCTATCACTGTGCGATGCAGTGTGGCCCGCTACACTTGATAGTAAGCACTACCATGGGAGGATGGCGTCATGGATTATGAATTTTTACGGGATGTCTCAGGCCAGGTCATTGTGCGTATGTCAATGGGGCACGAAGCCGTTGGCCACTGGTTTAATGAAGAAGTCAAAGAACAGCTTACTCTGCTTGACGAGGTAGAAGAGGCGGCGCGCGATGTGGCAGGAAGTGAGCGCCAATGTATAGAGAGGTGATTTATTTGATACTTCCGGGAATTGGCGGGATCTAGCGGGAACTCATGGGATTTCATAGAGTTAATGCTAATTTATCGATTTGATATCAATGGATAAAAAATAAACAAAAATGGGCTTGGAGGT
>NZ_JBLLJS010000006.1:0-13109 GCF_047692315.1 Symbiopectobacterium sp.
CCGAGGTAGCACAGGCATTGATCGCAGCGGCTGACACCCAGCAAGCAAACCCCTTACGTTATCGATTATGAACACCAGACCCTGCGTGCGGCTAAAAATGGTAAACCCGCCCCAGCTTCCGGCTGGTTTAAAAAACTGGAGTGGCGCGAAGGTGACGGTCTGTTTGCGGTGGATGTTACCTGGACAGACAGAGCCGCACCGATGATTGCCGACGGTTCATATCGCTTTATTTCCCCGGTTTTTTCCTACGACAAATCAGGCCGCGTCTTGCAGCTCCTGCACGCCGCGCTCACGAACACCCCCGCTGTTGACGGGATGGATGAGGTCATGCTTGCCGCAGCCTCACTCCTGGCCGTCACATCATCAACCCAAGAGGACACTATGGACGAACTACTGGAGCGTCTGCGCTGGATGCTGAATTTGCCGATTACGGCAACGGCAGAGGACATCATCGCCGAGCTGAACAAGCTGATTGATCAACTGACCGGCGGTGAAGCCGGAACGGCAGCAGCGTCCATTTCAAACGCTGTCTGCGACCCCGTTCAATCTGATTGAAAAACTGACGGCGGATGCCGCAAGCGTTGCCGTGCTTACCGCGCAGGTTGCCAATCCCGACCCGGCAAAATGGGTGCCGGTTGAGGTAATGCAGCAATCCGTCGCCCAGGCGCTGGAAACCGCGAACAACAATGTCGCGGCACTGGCGCAGCAGCAGAGCGCGGAGCTTATCACCGCTGCGCTGTCTGATGGCCGTTTACTTCCGGCGCAAAAATCCTGGGCGGAATCCTTGGCGAAATCATCCCCGGACAGCCTGAAAGCGTTCCTGGACAACGCGCCAAAAATCGCCGCGCTGACCACCACCCAGACCGGGGGGCAGCCGCCCGCAGGCGTTAAACCCAAAACCGAAACCAGCCATGACGACGAGGTAGTTGATGTCGCCATCTGCGCCATGATGGGCACCAATCCGGCTGATGTCGCAAAGTTTGTAAAAGGAGAAGGCAATGAGTGATCGCAATACGCCTCACCGAGACGGGCTGCTGTTCCCCGTTCCTGTCGCGGCGGCTACGGAGATTTTTGGCGGGCATATCATCGCCGCCAATGCAGGCGGGTATGCGGTGCCCGCGACAGCAACTGCCGCACAAATCACCCTCGGCGTCAGTGACGGCTGGGTGGATAACCGCGCGGGGGCAAATGGCGGCGTGGATGCGCTGCTGCGACGTGGCCGGGCATGGCAGTTTGCCAATCACGGCGCGGATGCGGTGACACAGGCCGACGTCGGCAAAGACTGCCATGTCGTTGACAGTCAGACCGTCGCCAAAACCAGCAATGAGGATGCCCGCCCGGTTGCCGGTAAGGTTCAGGCTGTCGGCAGAGATGGCGTCTGGGTTCTGATTTAAAGAGAAACACCGTGTTAGTGAATGTAAAGAACGTCAAACAGATTTTCGTCAACCTGAAAGCCACCTTTCAGAAAGCGTTTACCCAAACGCCGTCTGACTGGACAAAGGTAGCGATGGTCATGCCGTCAACGGGCAAGGAAAACGATTATTCCTGGTTGTCGCGCTTCCCGAAAATGCGTGAATGGGTGGGCGACAAGGTCATCAAATCGCTGGCCTCGTTTAATTACACCATCCGCAACAAGGACTGGGAGGCCACCGTCGAGGTTGATCGCAACGATATCGACGACGATCAACTGATGGGGTATGCAATCCAGGCGCAGGCGGCAGGCCAGTCTGCCGCAGAGCTCTGCCCGCCGACATTGTGTTTGCGTTGGTCAGCAACGGCTTCACGAACCTGTGTTATGACGGCCAGCCGTTCTTTGATACCGATCACCCCGTCAGAGGGAAGTCTGTATCGAATAAAGGCACGAAAAAGCTGTCCGCCGCACAGGCCAGTTACGGCGCGGCACGTAAAGCCCTGCGCAACATGAAAGACGAGGAAGGTGCGTCACTCAAAATCCTGCCCGGCCTTCTGGTTGTTCCGCCCGCCCTGGAGGACGAGGCCAACTATCTGATGACCGCCGACCGTTTCCCGGATAACACGCCGAACCCGTACAAAGTTACGGCGGAAGTGCTGGTCGTCCCCGAACTGAAAACCGATACCGAGTGGTTCCTGTTCGATACTAGCAAGCCGGTTAAGCCCATTATTTACCAGGAGCGTAAAAAGCCGGAATTCGTTGAACAGACCGATTACAACAGCGACAACGTGTACATGCGCAAGAAGTTCCGTTTTGGTGCAGAAGCCCGCGCCAACAGCGGTTACGCGTTCTGGCAGATGGCGTATGGCTCAACCGGGGAGGACGCATAATGCCGATCCAAATCACTGCCCGAGTTGACGGTTTCCGCCCCTGCGGTATGGCGCACAGCGCCACAACGCGGACGTACCCCGATGACCGTTTCACCGCCGCAGAGCTGGCGACGCTGGAGCGCGAGCCGCAGTTGATCGTCACGCGCGTCAGCGGTGATGCCGTGGCCGATGGCGATACCGCTGCCGCACTGGCAGCCGCGCGCGAGCGTATTACAACGCTTGAGGCTGATGCGCTGAAAGAAAGCAACGCGGCGCTGACTACCGAGCGTGATGCGCTTCAGGCGCAGTTGGCCGCAACGGACACGGCGAAGGCAAAAAAATAATGTACGCGACCCGTGACGATATGGTGCTGGCGTTTGGTGAGAAGGAGTGCGGCTCGCTTACTGACCGCGATTTCACCGGCGACATTGATGATGAAGCCATGAATGGCGCGTTAAACCGCGCCAGTGCCGAATCGATAGCTATCTGGCGGGGCGTTATCCGGTGCCGTGGCAGGATACGCCGCGAATTCTGGTTGGTCGCTGCTGTGATATTGCCCGCTACCTGCTGTGCGGTGCGGGTACGCAGATGACCGAGGAAATTCGCGTGCGCTACGAAGACGCTATCTGTTATCTGGAGCGCGTCGCCGACGGGAAGATCTCGTTGGGCAAAATGCCGGACGGCCAGGTGGTTCAGCAGACCAGCTCCGGCGCACGTTTTCAGTCTGCGGGTCGCGCATTTGACCGGGATGCGACCGGGGGAGGTGCATTTTGATTATCCGCGATATTGAGAATGGCATGATCGAGCGTCTGCAAAAAGGCATGGGCCGCATGGCCGCGAACGTGTGCTCCTACGGTGGCGAACTGGACGGCGAGCCGGAAGACGTCGCCCGTGCCATGCCTGCCGTGTGGGTGACGTTCGGCGGCATCCAGAACACCAAAAACGCCAATATCGGTAAACGCAAGTATGAAGTTACCGGGCGGTTTGTGGTGATCGTCGGTGAGCGCACTGTACGCAGCGAAGAAGCCTCGCGCCACGGCGGTGCAAACCTCAATGAAGTGGGCACCTATCGCATGGTCAGTGCGGTGCGCCGGTTGTTGTCCGGGCAAGACCTCGCCGAGTTCGGGCTGAAGGTCGATTTCCTGATGCCTGGCCGGGTGCGTTCGCTGTTTAACACCCAGTTAGAGCGCCAGGCACTGTCTGTTTTCGCCTGCGAGTTCGACACCAGATGGTTTGAAACCGCACTTGAGAACGGCAAATACCCGCTTGACGGCCCCTCAGCGTTCCACCCGGACAGCATTTTTAACGGCTATCGCGGTGAAACCAGTCCCGATGATCCGGCTTGGTTACGTACCCGCCTCAGCTATGACATTCCCCAGACTCCGGCTAACCCGGATGCAGAGGACATTATTCATCATGACAATCAAGGTTAAGGCGGCACCGGGTATTCAGGTGCCGCGTGAAGATAACCCGCACCGTTACATCGGCCCGGATGAGGTCGTTACGGTGGCGCGTTCGGCCTACTACCTGCGCCAGATTGGTGCAGGTGACTTGCTGATCGTCCCCGGCGGTGAAGCCGCCACGGCGGCAAAAAAAGGCAAAGCGGCAGAAGCAGTAACCGATGACGGTGAGGAGGTGAACCGTGGCAAGTCCTAACGTCGAGTTTTACCAAATCGGCAGCAGCATTCGCAAACCAGGGAAATACTTTGAGTTTAATACCCGGCTGGCAGTGCGCACGCTACCCGGCAATCAGCAAACCGTATTGATGCTGGCGCAGATGCTGGAAACCGGAACCGCAACACCGCTCCAGGCTGTCGATGTGTTCTCTGATGAAGAGGCCGCTACCCTGTTCGGGCGTGGTTCGATGGCGCACCTCATGGCCGCTGAGGCGATTGGCTGTAACAGTTATTTGCAGTTGCAGATTATCGGGATCAGCGATGACAGCGCGGCAACGGCATCAAGCGGTAAATTAACCGTCACTGGTACGGCGACGGCATCGGGGGCGCTCAGCCTGTGGGTGGGAACGGTACGTGTCGATGTGGCGATTTCCGCTAACGATACGGCGGCAACAGTGGCGGCGGCGCTGAATGCCGCCATCGCACAAAAAACCGCGCTTCCGGTCACGGCGGCAGGTGTTGTCACGTTAACCGCAAAAAACAAGGGCGCAGCGGGCAACGATATCAAGTTGCGTGCCGGTAGTTCGGCAACAGGCATCACGGTTGCCGTGGCGGCTATGAGTGGTGGCGGCATCGACCCGGATATTGCGCCCGCCCTGGCGGCGGTGTTTGCCGCCGGTCATAACATTGTGGTCAGTCCTTACGCCACGTCGGCGGCGTTAGAGTCCCTGCGCACGCACCTGGACAATGTGAGCGGCCCGCTGGAGCAGCGCGGCGCAATCGGCGTAGCCGGTTGGCCTAAATCCCTGTCCACCGGCACAACGCTTGCGGCCAGCATCAACAGTGGCCGTATTACCGTGGGCTGGCATAACGGCTCGGTGAAAACGCCTGCGCAGATTGCGGCAGCCTATGCCGCCGTCATCGCCAGCGAAGAAGACCCCACCCGCCCGTTAAACACGCTGGCAATGAGCACACTGGATGTGACTGCGCTTGCGGATCGTCCGGGGCGTAATGAGCAAGAGAATGCCCTGTATAACGGGCTGACCCCGTTTGAAGTCGGCCCCGGTGACGCGGTGCAGATTGTCCGGGCGATCACCACCTACACCAAGAACGCCGAAGGTGTTGATGATGTGTCGCTGCTGGATATCACTACTATTCGCACCCTCGACTATGTGCGCAAGGCATGCCGTGAGCGTATCGCGTTGCGTTTTCCGCGCGACAAGCTGAGTTCCCGCACCCCAGACCGGGTGCGCAGCGAGCTGCTGGATGTGCTCTACAAGCTCAAAGAGCTGGAGATCATCGAAGAGGTGGACGCGAACAAAGCCGCGCTGATCATCGAGCGTGATTCGCAGGATAGCAATCGACTCAATGGCCGCATCCCGGCTGATGTTGTGAACGGGTTGCATATTTTCGCCGGTCGTATCGACCTGTTGCTGTAAGGAGTCCATAGCATGGCCTTAGAAGAGTATGTCGGCGCAATCATCCTCGAGATCAACGGACAGGAAATCGAGTGTACCGACCTGAAAGAAGACACGCAGACCGGGCGTAAACCGGTCAAGACGATGAACAAAACCGGGCGCTCGAAAGGGTTTTCACGCGGCATCCGGGAATATCAGGTCACGGTATCGGTGGTGATCCCCCTGACCGGCGATCTGGACTGGGAGGGTATGGAGGGCGTGAAAATCACGCAATACCCGCTCTCCGGCAGTGGCGGTAAGAAGGTGTCGTTTTGGGATGCGTACAGTACCCAGGTCGGTGCGCAGTATACGGTCGAAAATGAAGCCAAACGTGATATCACGTTCCAGGCGCTGCGTCGGGTGGAGGAATGATCGTGACGGAACAAGGTTCATTGCTGTATGGCGTCGAGCTGGACGGTAAACGTCATTTTGCGTTCACCGTTCGTCTCCCGGTGGTAGGCGATACCATCGCCGCACTGGAGGAAACCCAGGACGAAAAAGGTACCACGGAAGGTGTCGCCGCAGGGATGCACTACCGCGTCGGTATTCTGGCGCGGGTGGTGACAATTGAGGGTATCGACGCGGAAAAAGTGACAACGGAACTGTTACTGGAGCAGTTGTCTGACGATGATTTTGACCTCATCGACGCGCAAATCTCAGCCCTTAAAAAAAGCTGATGGAATCGAGAGCGCCCTCGCCGGATACCGCAGCGTCATCCTCGCCCTCGGAAAATACGGCATCACAAAGCAGCAAAAAGCAGCAAATAGAAGCGATAAGCCGTTCAGAGCTGGACGGCTATATCCAGGCACTGGCTCGGTTGCACGGTAAAAATCCGTCAGCCGGGGAATAGTCAACCCGCCGCGTGAAGTCAATGCGCCAGAAACGCCCCAGAAAACCCAACAAGAAAGGGAGAAGATAATCAATGGCCCGCAATCTGCAAATGGCCCTGACACTATCGGCCCGTGATACCGGCTCAAAGGTGCTGCGCAAAGCGATGCAGGATGCTGTGGAGCAGACCAAGGCGGCGCAAAATGCCTCCGGCGCACTGGCCCGCACCTAGTTGCAGAATAGCCAGCAAGGCATCCGGGCGTCCCGCGCGTTGAGCGAAGAGTTTAAACGCGCCAACAGTGCCCGCTCAACGCTCGGTATCCGTTCTGAGCGCGAGATCCAGCGTGAAATTCAGCAAACCATTGCCGCGTATAGTCGCCTAACCCGCATGGGCGTGATGTCGGCCAGCGAGCAATCACGCGCGTTCAGTGCGATGACAGACCGTGTCAGTCGGTTACGCACTGAATTAAGCGGTGTCGCTCAATCCATGAGCCGCATGGACAAGCTGTGTGCGGTTGGCTCTGGTGCAATGGCTGTAGCGGGTGGGGTTACTGCCGCAACAATGGTAATCAAAGACCCCGTTCAACGGCAAATGGCGTTTGAAAGTAAAAATGCGGAGATTGCGAATACCGCATACAACGCGCTCCCCTCGGATGAGCGCATTAAGAAAATCCCAGTGATTAACAACACAATAAGGAAAGCTGTTCGCTATGGCGGTGGAACACCAGAGGCCGCGCAAACTACGCTGGGGGCTCTCTTTGCGGGCGGTCTGGATGAAGATGCTGCGATAAAAATGCTGCCAGATATTATGAAGTATGCCAGCGCATCGGGTGCTAACCCTGAACATCTGGCACAGATTGGTATTGGCGCAATTAAAAACTTTGGGATTAAAGCTGAAGATCTGCCTGCAGTTTACGACAAAGCCATTCGCTCAGGTGAAAACGGGAAATATGAGCTGGCAGATATGGCCCGTTCGTTGTCGTTGACTATGACTAAAGCTAACTCTGTAGGTATGTCCGGTCTGAATGACCTGGATAAACTGCTGGCTATGCTTCAGGCTAACGCGGAGACAGCAGGAGATAATAGTGCTGCATCGACAAACGTTAACAACCTGCTAGATAAATACACCAGTGCAGACACGCAGAATGCCCTGAAAGGCTACAAGTTCCGCATGAAAGATGGCCGTACAGTTGGTTATACCGACTATATGGCCGGGAAGCGTTTGCAGGGTGTCAGTGCATCTGATGCGTTCACTGGCGCGGTGGACGGTATTGTTTCATCGGACAAGCGTGTGCAGAAGCTGCGTGCTGCGGCTCAAAAATACAAAGGTACTGATAAAGAAAAGGACATTCTTGCATCACTTGATTTGGTGATTTCATCCATCACGTCAAAGATTGTAGCTGACCAGCAGGCTGGGATGGCGTTAAAAACGAGCATCCTCAAAAAAGACTTTATCAAAGAACAAATTGCCGGTACGAAAAACGCGACAGGCGCAGGTGCCGATTTATTTGCGGTGATATCATCGACGTCGGCGTACAAATCACAGCAATTTGAATCAGAGAAGCTTTTTTCAGAACAAGACGCCACAAAACCGCTAGCCGATTGGTACGGCGATTTGGTTTCTAAGTTGACCAGCTACGCCCAAGAATACCCAGAGTTAATCACAGCGCTTTCTGGTGCAACGATAGGTATTAAAGCGCTGGGGGCTGGTGCAGTAACTGCCGGAGGCGTTCTCGCTGCATGGAAGTTACTCTCAGGTAGCGGGATAAATCCACCACCCGACCCTCCGGTTCCGCCAGGTACTAACGCACCGACAGTGACTCCCCCTGGTTCACGTATGCCTAATTTGCTGAGTCGATTTGCCGGAAAAGCATTAGTCCCTCTTTCTGTCTATCAGGCAACACAGGATGCACCATTGGTGCAGGTCGAACGTGGTGATAACAAGGCTCGCCAGCCGCTATCTACGAATCAGTATGCGAGCGATACAGAGCGGCTACAGGATTCGATGCGGGCGCAGCCTGGCGCACTGGATGCCTGGGACGAAATCAAGACGTGGTGGAATAAACCCCGCTCAATTGATATCCCCAGGCTGGAAAGCTATGGACTGCCAGGCTATATTACCGCCGCGCTAACAACGTTTCCGTTGCTGAACGCAAACACCGGCATTCGCCCGCCGCCAGTTCCTAACGCGTCAGCGGATACCGGCGCGGGTGTTCGCCCCGTTCCGGTCGTTCGTATTGAACCGCTGAAGGTCTCAACCGATAACAATGATGAGCGTTCGACATGGTGGAGCAAGCCAACCAGTATCGGCAATGGCCTGCCGCCTGCTGCGCTCGGTCTGCCCGACTGGATGCGCCCCACACCAGCCCTGGCTCAGCCCAAACAACCTGAGTGCCCGATACAGGCAACGATCCGCCTTGAGGTGGGTGGCCGCGTCCTGGCTGAAACCGTCAATGAGTTCAACGGTAAGCAGGCCACGCGCGGTTCAAACGGAGCGTACCAATAATGGCCTGGGAGGATTCGTTACAGGATGCCTCTTATCGGGGCGTTAAGTTTGATGTGATCAACGCCCGTGACAGTGCGCAGCGTGACATGGCCCAGCATGAATATCCCAATATAGACGGCGCGGATATTCAGGATTTGGGCCTCAAGCCGCACAGTGTTCAAATTCAGGCGGTCATCTGGGGCGATGATTACGAGTCACGCCTTGAATTGCTGCGTGAGGCGTTAAGAAAGCGCGGTGCCGCCGAGTTGGTACACCCGATTTTTGGCTCAATGCCGAATATGCTGGTGAATGTGTTTCAGATTAACCATGATGCTGAATATGTTGATTATTGCACGCTAGATATTCAGTTCGTTCAATCCAAAACCGGCAACCCGTTTTTCGTCAAAGACTACCCATTATCTAAAGCCGACGAGATTTTTAATCAGTCACAGGCATTGATCGACAGCGCCAATACCCTGATGGAGAACGTCACGCAACCGTTGCGTGCGGCGCGTAAGATGATGAATAAAGTGCGCGGCCTGGCGACAGAGGCACTCAACATAATCACCCTTTTCCGCAGTGATATAAGCGGGTTTATCAGCGGCACCACCGATTTTATCAATTCTCCCTCGGCATTTTTCAGTGACCTGCGCTCTGCGCTGTCGTTAAAAATGGGCGCGTCAAAAAGCTCGTTGCACACAACCTATGTCAACAGCGGCGGCGGTACAGTATTGGCCGGGACGTCATCGTCGGGCAGCAACGCATCCGGGGGAAGTTCCTCTGGTGGCGGCGCGACCGATAATCCGACCACGTCATCGACCTAGAGCAGTGTATCAACGGCGGTTACTCAACAGCAGATTGCTACCGCCAATTACACCGCCGCACCCGCCGTCATCATGGCAGACTGGGCAAATACCTATGCGGCGTTGCAGACTGCCCAGGCAATGCTGGTAAATCTGGTGACCGGGAGTATCGATACACCCGTCGATATGCCTCAGAATCTGGTCGCCAGCGATATTGTCGAACTGACAACGATTGTGGCTGTGGCCGTGGCACTGGAGGCTGTTGATGAAGCCAGCACGATCCTCAGTGATAGTGCGCTCACGGCGGTATTAACACCGGTGGATATCGAGAAGATCGCCAACGAAACTCGGCAGATGATACAGGACGCCATCGACATCACCCGAGCAACTTACGCACCGGCGATGGACGAAATCAGCAGCAGCCCGCAGCCCCTAGGACTGTCGTATGAGCCGGTTATCAACCAGTTGGCGACTGTCGCGGCAGCGGTGCAGTCACTGGCCGAAGCGGTGATCAATGAAAAACCCCAACTGATGCAGAAAACCGTCACCGCCCCCGGCAACCTTCACCTCATGGCTCACCGCTGGTACAGCGACTATTCCCGCGCGGCAGAGCTGCAACGCCTCAACCCGCAATTACGTAACCCGAATAACCTGGAGATGGGGGACGTGCTGAATGCCTACGCAGAATAACCCGGCCACCGATAATGCGACGGTGTCCGTTATCATCAACGGTAAACAGCACGGCGACTGGTCACGCTACCAGATTGATTCCGACTTCCTGATCCCCGCCGACGCCTGGAGCGTCAGCCTGGGACTGCCCGAGGGGAAATTTCCTGCCGACGTGGTGCGCGGTGCGCCGGTAATGGTCAAGGTGGGCGATGACACCGTGCTGACCGGGCGCATTGACAGCGTTCAGCGCTCCGTGGCACGTGGCGGTGTCACATTGTCGCTGTCCGGGCGTGACAGTGCTGCTGTTCTGGTCGATTGCGCCGCGCCGATACTCACCGCCCGCCAGATGGAGCTGCCTGATGTGGTAGCCCAAATCGTGCGCCCTCTGGGTATCACGAAGATCCGCATTGAGTCCGAGGGAACGATCCGCAGTGACAAAATCAGCGCAGAGCCTGGCGAACGCGCATGGGACATGCTGCTGCGTGCCTGTGCCGCGCGGGGATTATGGCCGTGGTTCGCACCGGATGGGACATTGGTCATCGGTGGCCCGGATTACACCCGCCCGCCGGTCGCGTCCCTGGTTCTGCGTATGGATGGTAAAGGCAATAACGTGCTGTCGCTGTCTGATGCCAGCTCAATAGACAAATCCTTTTCAGAACTGACGGTATTAGCCCAAAGCCACGCGCATTCTTCCACAAAACAAACCGCGATTATCGACGTGGGGGATGATGCAGACAGCGATATTGAACTGAGTACCGGCGTAGCCGAGACCGGCCAGCACGGTATGAAAGCGGTGGTAAAAGACCCGATGGTCACGGCCAGTGAGCAGGTCACCGCACAGAGCAAAATCACCGGCAACGGTGGCATGGCAATCAAAGGTGGCGACGGTGCCTCGTTTAATGGCAGTGTCACGCAAACCGGCGGCAGTTATTCAACTGACGGTGATGTCAAGGCCGGTAATATTAGCCTGAAACGCCATGATCATGACGGCGACTCGGGCGGTAAGACTGGCCCGGCAAATCCCTCTTAACCACTGAACCCCTTCCACTACCTCCCTTGTCTCCATGCAGCCATTCTGGCGGCATGGATAATTTACTGAACCCGACAACCGGTGACTACACCGGAACGACGACAACGACATTATCCAATGCCGTTTACCTACGCCTCATGACGCCACTGGGCGCATGGTGGGCTGACCCCTTGTTGGGCTCCCGACTGCACCTGCTGGCGCGGGAAAAAGACGTCTCCCGCGTGTACAAACTGGCACAACAATACGCCGAAGAAGCGTTGCAACCCCTTGTTGATGATGGCCGCGCCACGTCGGTTTCAGTCTCTGTCTCTGCCGGGAATCCCGGCTGGGCCATCCTGCTGATTGAAGTTATTGATGCCACCGGCCAAAAACAACCCTTTAAACATCCGGTGAGGGTGAGCTGATGCCGCACATCACACCCGCCTTTGAGGAAACTCGCACCCGGATATTACGCGACCTGCGTAACCTGTTACCCGACGCCGATATCGGCCAGGACAGCTATTATTATGTCCGGGCCTTGTCAGTTGCCAGCGTCATTACCGGCGTTTATCAGCATCAAGGCTGGATTGTCCGGTAGATTTTCCCCGACACCGCCGATACCGAGTTCCTCGAAATGCACTGCCGCTTACGGGATATTTCACGTAAGGCAGCGACTACGGCGGTTGGCACAATAACCGCATCCGGCAATGTGGGCGCACCTGCGGTAGCAGGATTGGTTATCAATGTTGGCAGTCTGTCCTATACGACAACGGCAGCAGGAAAGGTCGGCTCTGATGGAACGGTGGTTATTCCTGCCATTGCATCAACCAGCGGCGCAGCAGGCAATACGACGGCCACAGCGGTAGGGACATTCGCCAGTGCGCCGTTTGGGTTTGACAGTACCGCCACGATAAGTGTGATGGCGGGCGGAACCGACAGGGAGACGGATGCGGAAATGCTGGCCCGTCTCCTTGAGTTGATCAGGCGTCCGCCCGCCGGTGGCAATAAATATGACTATAAACGCTGGGCGATGAGTGTGACTGGCGTTACCTCGGCCTATGTCTATCCGTTGCGTCGCGGGTTGGGTGCGGTGGATGTGGTGATCACCTCCGCAAACGGTCTGCCGTCCGACGAAATCATTAGCGCCGTATAAGCATATATTGATGACGTCCGTCCTGTGACGGCAAAAAACACAATGGTACTCGGCCCCACCATCAAGAATATCGATATTACTGTTGGTGTTTTATTAAATGGTGCCTCGCTGGCTGATGCCACAGACGCAATTATCGCAGCGCTGTTATCAGACCGTGTTTTAGGGGCTATCACGCCGATTTATGCACAAAGCCTGCTGACCGACTGGGAGCGCGTTCTCGATATTACACTGATAGCAGACAGCAATTACCAGCAACGCCTGGAAAACGTGTTATTCAAGCTGGCTGAAACTGGTGGGCTCAGTATTCCCTATTTTACCCGTCTTGCAGACCGTCTCGGCTACACCATCACGATTGATGAATTACGTCCCTTTCGTTCCGGTATCAGCCGATGCGGCGAATCACTGATGCATCATGATGTGATGTGGGCATGGCGCGTCAATATCACGGGGACTCAGGTAAGAAAATATGTTTTCAGAACAGGATTATCAGCAGTTGGCGAGCGGCTATTGTCGTTTGGCGACACGGTTATTGAATCGGTATTCAATGACCTGAAACCCGCTCACACATTTTGTTATTTTTCGTATCAGGACCGTTAATTATGCAAAATCAGATGCCCCCCCGTTGAATCGCCTGATAATACGTTTCACGACGGGAATCCGTTAACGGGAGAGCTGGGAACCATTGTCACAGCGTTATTTATGAATAATGCCCAGTCTGCCATTAGAAATGTGCAGGCTGAAATTATTGCCATTATGACCGATGTGGGTGTTTCAACAGACCCGACTAAAAGCGACCAGTTGCTGGCTGC
>NZ_JBLLJS010000007.1:0-106336 GCF_047692315.1 Symbiopectobacterium sp.
TCCGCTAGAAAGTCAACATCTTTCGTTCAACTTTCTAACTGACCTCGCAACCGCGAATCGCTGTTGCCGTGTCAGTGGAGGCGCAGTATAGACACTTCTCGCGCCCTGACAAGCGCTAATTTCAATTTTATTTCTGAGTGCCTACTATTCATCCAAAAAGCCATTAAAGCGGTAGTTTTTCCAACGATTCAAAGCCAAAACGCTGTAAAACGGGCCACAGGGTCGCCACTTTAGGCGTAATCGTCATGCAATAAGCCAGATTTTTTTCCGTGCTCAGAGCCAGTGGTTGTTCCAGATTAGCGAGATGCCATGCCGTTCTTCTGGCGATCGCCGCTCCTGAGTCCACCAGTCGAGTACCATTTGGCAACACCAACTGTAACTCTTCGGCTAATAGAGGGAAGTGCGTACAGTCAAGCACCACAGTATCCGGTGGCTCAGGCAATTTCAGCCAAGGGTGCAAAATTTGCTGCAACGCCAATAACGATACGTTATCCCCTTGCAACTTAGCCCCCGCCAGTTCCACTAGCTCCGCCGACCCAAGTAGCAATATCTGACAGTCCGTAGCAAAGCGGGGGCAATTAGTTCGTGAGTATAGGCGCGCTGCACCGTGGCACGCGTCGCCAGAACACCGACGATGCCATTGCGCGTCAGCCTTGCGGCGGGCTTCACGGCAGGCACAACACCCACGACCGGGAACGTAAACCGCTCGCGCAATGCGGGCAGCGAAATGGTACTCGCGGTGTTGCGGGCAATAACGACGGCAGCCAGTTGATGGCGCTTTTGTACTGCAGAAACGATTTGAACCACACGTTCAACGATAAAGTCTTGCGGTTTCTCACCGTAGGGGAACGCTTCGTTATCGAAGGCGTAGATATAATGAAGATCCGGCAGCAACTGCCAAATCTCGTTATACACAGATACCCCCCCCACGCCGGAGTCAAACACCAACACCGTGGGGCGGGCGGGCAGGTTAGAAGGTGTAGCTTCCTGAGAGATAGTATTCTCTTCCTGCCGTTTGATAGCCATATGCTGCCTCGTACTCTTTATCAAACAGGTTGGCAATTCTACCACGAACTGTGAGATGAGAGGTGACAGGATATGATACAGCGAGATCCCAAAGGCTTACGCCACCGAGTTTGACGGTTTGGTAGTCATCAATGGCTGGGACATAGACACCGTAGTCTTTATCATAACGACTACCCAGATATTGATATGTTAAGCTCCAATCCAGGTCTTGTATCTGCCAATCAAGTTGATACTTAACTTGCCGCTTTGCGCGACGGGTCAGTGGCACATCAGTAATGGCATTACGAGAATCAACGTAGTCATAGCTGATACGTAGTCATAGCTGATACGATGACCTAACAGACCTGTATCAAACGCTGCCGTTGCTTCGATACCTTTGATTTTAGCTTTGCCAGTATTTTGATAAACCCAGTTGGTGCCGCTGGTTGAATCGATCAGATTATCTATGTCGTTACGGTAACCAGAAATACGCCACGTCACTGGTCCACTGAGGCCTTCAATCCCCGTTTCCCACTGCTTGCTTTCCTCTGGTTTAAGGTCACGGTTACTGCCAGATTTAGCGTACAATTGCTCCATGTTTGGAGCCTTAAACGCAGTACCATAGGAAGCGATCAATCGGTATCCGTCGATAAACTCCCACGAAGCACCCGTTTGCCATGTGTTATGCCAACCATACTCAGAATGATCGTCACCACGCAGGGAACCTTCAAGAACAATAGAATTGAAGCGTTGCTGACTAGTAAGATAAAGACCGGTGTTATTCTGACTTTCTTCTCTGTTAACCGTTGTTGATTCAGGTTTAATTACCTGCTCCTGCCAATCAACACCTGCACTTACAGTGCCTGTACCTACTTGCAGGGTATTTGTATTGCTGGGAATCGACTAACCTCGCACTGCAATCATGCATTCCCAAACGCGGATCGTAATCATAATCCTTGCCATGGCTGTAACTTCCAATAAGTTGCGTACTGTAAATACCATCTTAGAAACGAAGCCCTGTATCCCACGTTTGGCTATCTAGCTGACGTGTATCTTGCAGTGAGTTATTTAAATAATTATAAAAGCTATCGTAGTCAGCACGGTTGTCATACCCATAACCGCGCAGAAATCCGCTAATTTTTTCATTGAATTGATGATCAACTGCTCCATAAAGTAGTTTGCTCATAAATCCATCACGATCGGGTTGTGCCGGATCGCTATTACCATTAGCAACGACGTCAAACCCTTTAGTATATTTATAATTTCCTGCAAACGTTGCCGTTGTGCTGTCACCTAGCAACTGTTGTGTTGATGCATCGTAGGATTGGTAGCCATTAGATCCCACGCCAGCAGTTAATGTAGTGCCATTCTTCGATGATATTTACCACGCCACCGATGGCATCAGAGCCGTAGACTGCAGAACGTGCACCGCGAATATATTCAATTCGTTGCACTAAAGATATGGGGATTTGACTAAGGTCTGATGAACCACTAATACCTGCCTGATTTAAACGAATACCATCAATCAGAACCAGCACATGCCTACTTTCAGTTCCGCGAATAAACATCGAACTTTTCTGCCCCAACCCGCCATTCTGCCCAATATCCACCCCAGGCAAACGACGCATCACATCGGTCAGGCTCTTAGCCTGCCAACGATCAATATTTTCGCGAGTAACCACGGTTGTAAGCGCCAGCACACTATTTACCGGCTGTTGAAAACGGTTAGCGGTAACCACCATGGTGTTGTTGTCAGTTTGCTGCGCCCAGCCAGAAAAAGCCGTGGCAGAGAGCGCCGCCAGCAGCGATAATTTTTTATAAGACATGTAGTTAGCATCCAAATCACATTGCGGATGCCGCATTACCACAATCGATAGCTCGCGACGATCGTGAACATTGCGACGTAAACCGGCAGGTCTTCGGGCTCGGGTGACATTGCTGTTGCAATCAGAAACGACGACTTCCCGCCCACAGGCAGTGTCTGCATTCAATGCTGTCGTTTCCCTTCCCACTGCTCGTCAGCTCCAGGTTTTCACTGGGTTCCCTTTTAGTTCACGTTGTGTTAGCACACATTGTGATACCGGCACGCTATGCTACGATGGCCGCTTACGGATGTCTAGACTTCCACGATGTGAAATTGCTATCGCAGCAACAACGCTGGACATCCCTTAGAGATGCCCTACAATCCCGCCCAGTAAACTTCTTTTCATCGTTTTGTAGCCGAGAACACCATGACGCCAGAGAACCTGCCCATCGAACAGTACGACGACCAGCTTGCGGAAAAGACGGAACGTCTACGGCAGATGATGGTGCCCTTTGGCGCACCAGAGCCAGAGGTGTTCCGTTCCCTGGTAAATCATTACCGCATGCGGGCCAAATTTCGCATTTGGCACGACGGGGACGATCTCTACCACATCATGTTCGATCAGCAGACCAAACAGCGGATCAGAGTAGATCAATTCCCTGCTGCCAGCGCGTTGATTAATCGACTAATGCCCATACTGCTTGATGCGCTACGCAGCGATTTGGTACTGCGCCGCAAACTGTTTCAGATCGATTATCTGTCGACCCTAAGCGGTGAAGTGGTGGTGACGCTGATCTACCACAAGGCGCTGGACGAAGAGTGGCAGCAACAGGCGCGCACACTGCGGGATACGCTGCGCGCACAAGGATTCGCTCTGCAACTGATTGGTCGGGCAACGAAAACCAAAATCTGTCTGGACAGGGATTATGTCGATGAGCGCCTGCCAGTAGCAGGGCGTGAGATGATCTATCGTCAGGTGGAAAACAGCTTCACCCAACCGAATGCCGCCATCAATATTCAAATGCTGGAGTGGGCGCTGAATGCTACAGCGGGCTCGAAAGGCGACCTGCTCGAGCTTTATTGCGGCAACGGCAACTTCTCACTGGCGCTGGCGCGTAATTTCAATCGCGTCTTGGCCACCGAAATCGCCAAGCCGTCTGTCGCCACGGCACAATTCAATATCTCTGCGAACCAGATTGATAACGTGCAGATTATCCGTATGGCGGCGGAAGAATTCACTCAGGCACTACAAGGTAAGCGTGAATTTACGCGTTTGCAGGGTATCGATTTGTCTGGGTATCAGTGCGACACCATTTTTGTCGATCCACCGCGCAGCGGCCTGGACGACCAAACACTGGCCATGGTGCAGGGTTACTCGCGAATTCTGTATATCTCCTGCAACCCGGAAACCCTGTGCAACAATCTGGCTCGGCTAATGACAACACGCCACATCGCCCGTCTGGCGCTGTTCGACCAGTTCCCCTATACCCACCATATGGAATGCGGCGTGCTGTTAGAGAAGAAAGCGTAATCCCCTTCTTCCCATTGGAACTCAGTCACTCAGGATGCTGGAGCGTCGTCTACCGGACGGCGCTTTTTGAGCCGCAAGCCAATCCAGAACACCAACACAACGCACAGTAATGAAGGCAGGAAGTTGGAGCCAATCTGCGGATATTCGACGCGAACCAGCGCGCTATACAGCAACAGCCCCAGCAAAAAGCAGGCTGCGGCCAGTAACGGCATGCCTTCCGGCATCTCTATATTGAGATAACGTTGGTGTAAACAGTATACAGAGAGCACAAGGGCAATCAGCGGAAAGACAGAAAAGGGCACGATGGAACTGAACAAAGCGGCAAATGAACCATTGACCGACAAGCCTGCGATCAACGCCAAAACGAGGGTGCCTTTTTCTTGATGAGGGTATTTTGTCATGATGTCTCCCATGGTTTTGAACATTCAAGAGTTTGGAACAGGATAGACCGCATCAGGCTCACCGCTACGCGTCAGAAATATTCACTTCCTTCTCATGTTCCTTTTTGTACCAGTAGTAAGCCCCTTTGGCGATCAGGCGCAATTGCAACACCAGGCGTTCTTCCAATTGCCGTCGCTGCTCAAGCCCAACATCCAGCGCTTCTGCGCCAGCACTAAACACAATCGTGACCATGGCTTCGGATTGCGCCTCCGCAAATTCACGCGGAATATGATTTTCCACTTCCAGATAGTCCGCCAGCTCCGCAATAAAATGCTGAATTTCACGGGCAACAGCAGCACGAAACGCGGCGGACGTACCCGAGCGTTCACGCAGCAACAGGCGAAACGCATTAGGATTATTGCCAATGAATTCCATAAAGGTTGAGACCGACGTACGGATAACGCTACCGCTTTTGGCAATGCGCTGGCGAGCCTGTCGCATCAATTGACGCAACATCAGGCCGCTTTCATCGACCATGGTCAAACCCAATTCATCGACATCGCGGAAGTGGCGATAAAAAGAGGTGGGAGCGATGCCCGCCTCACGCGCGACTTCACGCAAACTCAAGCTGGCGAAACTCCGTTCGGCACTGAGTTGACTGAAAGCAGCTTCGATTAAGGAACGGCGAGTGCGTTCTTTTTGTTGTGCTCTGACACCCATATGTTGTGTTCCGACACCCATATTCTGCTTACACCATCCGCTTTCTTCTCCAGGAAAGCACTATAGCAAACTTTACTTGCGACATATTGAGACAAAGTTTGCCATATTGAAAATGGGAGAGGTATTGTCATACAAATAGCAGGGATGAATTGGGTTATAATCGCGGCGGTGTTACAATAGCGTTATCGGCTTGTATAAAAACAGGATTACCCTACCATGACACAACAAGCACAGACTCAGCGCCAGTTTGATTATGATGCCATCATCATTGGCTCCGGCCCGGGCGGCGAAGGTGCCGCGATGGGGCTGGTGAAACAGGGTGCCAAAGTGGCCGTCATCGAGCGATATTACAACGTTGGCGGCGGTTGTACTCACTGGGGAACCATCCCTTCCAAAGCATTGCGCCATGCTGTCAGCCGCATCATCGAATTCAACCAGAACCCATTGTACAGCGATAACGCACGCCCTATTCGCTCCTCCTTTTCCGACATTCTGCGCCACGCCGACAGTGTAATCGGCCATCAAACGCGCATGCGGCAGGGCTTTTACGAACGTAACCATTGCGAGATATTTTCAGGCGAAACCCATTTTATCGATGAACACACGATTGCCGTACAGTATCCCGATAACACGCAAGATATGCTCACTGCCGCCCATATAATCATCGCCACGGGTTCACGGCCGTATCACCCGACCAATGTGGATTTCGAACATCCACGTATTTACGACAGCGACTCCATATTGGAACTCGATCACGAACCTCAACATGTGATTATTTATGGCACAGGGGTCATCGGTTGTGAATATGCCTCTATCTTTCGCGGCCTGAGCGTGAAGGTGGATCTCATCAATACCCGCGATCGGTTACTTGCATTTCTCGATCAGGAAATGTCCGACGCCTTTTCCTACCATTTCTGGAACAATGGCGTTGTTATTCGCCATAACGAAGAGTTCGAATCGATCGAAGGAACCGCCGACGGCGTCATTGTTCATCTTAAATCCGGTAAAAAGATGAAGGCCGATTGCTTGCTGTACGCCAATGGCCGCACCGGCAACACGGAAACGTTAGGGCTGGAAAAAATCGGTTTGGTGCCCGACGGGCGCGGCCAATTGAAAGTCAACAGCATGTATCAAACCGCGCTGGCGCATATCTACGCCGTAGGTGACGTCATCGGTTATCCCAGCCTGGCTTCGGCGGCCTACGATCAGGGACGGCTGGCAGCGCAGGCCATCGTCAAAGGCGATGCCAGTGCGCATCTTATCGAGGATATCCCGACGGGGATCTACACGATTCCGGAAATCAGTTCGGTGGGGAAAACCGAGCAGGAACTGACCGCGATGAAAGTGCCCTATGAGGTTGGGCGCGCACAGTTCAAACATCTGGCTCGGGCGCAGATAGTCGGCATGAACGTGGGGAGCCTGAAGATACTTTTCCACCGTGATACACGGCAGATTCTCGGTATTCACTGCTTTGGCGAGCGCGCAGCGGAGATTATCCACATCGGCCAGGCCATCATGGAGCAAAAAGGCGAAGGCAATACTATCGAATACTTCGTTAATACAACCTTTAATTACCCAACGATGGCCGAAGCTTACCGCGTGGCGGCGCTTAATGGATTAAACCGCCTGTTTTAATGCATTATCCAAATAGTGTCGCATATGTTCCCGCACCGCGTCCGCCAGCTGTTCATAGCGGCCGCGCAGCGGCGATCCAGGACGGTACACCAGCGCGATAGTTCGCTTCGGCTCCGGCTTGTAGCACGGCAAATAGCAGACGCCATCGCGCTGACGCTCATGAGGCACCGCCAGCGAAGGCAGCAAGGTGATACCACTGCCCGCCGCCACCATGTTGCGCAACGTTTCAAGGCTGGTGGCGCGAAAATGCGTATCTTCATCAGCCCCAGCCTGGAAGCAGAGCCCCAGCGCCTGATCGCGCAGACAGTGTCCATCTTCCAGCATCAGCAGTTTTTCACCGGCCAGATCCGACATGGCAACACGCTCGCGGTTAGCCCACGGGTGATCCTGATAAATGGCCAGTTTCATAGGTTCATCAAACAGCGGAACTTCGATAAAGGCTTCCGATTCTTTGACCATCGCGAGAATAGCGCAGTCCAGCTTGCCGCTGTCCAGGTGTGCTAATAGCTGATGCGTCTGAGCTTCATGCAGATACATTTCCAGCTTAGGGAACGTGCAGTGCAGCATAGGTATGATATGCGGCAACAGGTAAGGCCCGACAGTGGGGATCAGCCCGATATGCAGCGGTCCAGACATCGTCTCTCCCTGCTGGCTCGCCATCTCCTTGAGCACTTTGACTTCGCGCAACACGGTTCTTGCCTGTTCCACCAGTAGCAGACCAGCCTGAGTAAACAACACCTTCCTGCTGGTGCGCTCCAACAACATCACACCCAGTTCATCTTCCAACTTGCGGATTTGACCACTGAGCGTTGGCTGGCTGACGTGGCAGGAGTCTGCCGCACGCCGAAAGTGACGGTGTTCAGCTAACGCCACCAGATACTCTAGATCCCGTATGTTCATTTCTCATTATCCTTAACAAGATAGCCAAAAACGATAGGTAGGACACCAATCAATGGTAAGCCCTATCAACAAAGAAAATGTTTGGTTCCCGACAACAACGGTATCTTATCGGTTAAAAAATATAACCAGCGGCGGCGTTAAGAAAATGAAATTTATTTCACTATTGAAATTTTATAAAACCTTCAATGCTGGATAATCATAAAATGCCAAATATTAAAAACACACAAAGCCGACACACTTTACCGTAGGTAGTGGTAATAACATAGCGCATCAATAATGACATAATTATTTTACCCTGCAACATATCAATGAAGCTTGAATAAAGCGCGGAATCGATCGAAGCACGCTAACCTGCTGCATTGCATGCGGTAAGAACGAAATTTGGTACTCCATTCATCCCAATCGCGTTAAGGTCCAAAAAGGACCGTGAACTGAGAAGGAACATTAATGAAAATATTCAAATTGGGGAGGTGTCACCACTCAAGTTTACCTGCTGAGAAACATGTCAAAAACAGTGAGATAAATGAGATAATTTTGCGGTTATGGCGCGTTAAATCTATGCCTGATGAACCGCCAGCATTGCGCGCGGAGCGAAAAAAAGAGCTGGAATCCATATTAAAAAACACCCGAAGATGTTTAGATATTATTATCAATAATCCTGCAAAGCATAACTTTAGTAAAATTCCCCGATTGGATCGTCTGGAAGAAAAAACCTATGGCTTTATTCTGGATGAACGCGCTAAAGACTACGACACAGAATCAGATTCTGAGATGTCAGCGTATGAGTCAGAGTCGGAAACAGAGAATGACGACCGCCCCACAGCGCACACACGTAGGATGGAAAGCGAAAAAGGAAAACGCGCTTGATGATAACGCGTAGCCATCACGCGTTATCATCAGAGATTATGATTACTATGCCGCAGGCCTTACGCCGCCCAGCGTGTGGCAAATCGCATAACTCAATTCTGCACGATTGAGCGTATAGAAGTGGAAATCCTTCACACCTTCACGACTCAGGATTTTCACCATGTCCATGGCGATGGCCGCCCCAACCATTTTACGGTGTCGGTATCGTTATCCAGTCCGTCGAACATTGCCGTCATCCAGTTTGGCACGCGCACATTGGTCATGGTGGCAAACCGTTGCAACTGCTTAAAGTTGGAAACGGGCAAAATTCCCGGCACAATCTCCACGTCAATACCCGTTGCTACGCAACGATTGCGAAAACGTAAATAGCTTTCTACATCGAAAAAGAACTGTGTGATCGCGCGGTTCGCGCCCGCATCAATCTTTTTCTTCAGATTAATCAGATCAGCCTGTGCGCTTTTCGCTTCCAGGTGAACTTCCGGGTAAGCAGCAACCGAGATATCAAAATCACCGACGCTTTTAAGCAGACTGACCAAATCGGCGGCATACATATCCGGTTTGCCCCCTTCAGGCGGCAAATCACCACGCAGCGCCACAATGTGGCGAATACCGCTCTGCCAGTAATTCTGGGCAATTTCACGCAACTGATCGCGGGAGGCATCAATGCAGATCAGGTGCGGCGCAGCTTCCAGTCCGGTACGCTCTTTGATCGTCTTGATAATGCTGTGAGTACGGTCGCGTTCGCCAGAGTTCGCGCCGTAGGTGACAGAAACAAACTTCGGCTTCAGGTTACTCAGGCGGTCAATAGAGTTCCACAGCGTTTCTTCCATTTCACTGGTTTTCGGCGGGAAAAACTCAAAGGAAACATTGAGTTGTCCCTGGAGCTCCGCCAGTCTTTGATTCAGCGTTTCCCGCTGGTTTGCGTGAAAAAAACTCATACCCTTGCCACCCTTGTCGTCGCGTTACCGTCATTATTTATCGAACGTCTATACGTTTAGACGTCCATATAGAAAATGACGGAATATCAACCAAGAGTCAACGAATTTCGTTTAAAAGCTGTTGATAATTGCTCACGGTAAATGAATTTTTTTCATCATGCGTCTATCCCCCGCCTCAGGAGACAGGAAAATCGTTGAAATGCGCCGTATGGCCCTGCGTCGTTATGCAAAAAATAGCGTATTGCGGCGCTTCCTGGCTGACTTCAAAACCGGGTATAAAGCGCAGACTTATGGTTGGTGCCGCGCACGGTGTTAAAGGTCATACCACGCCAGTTACCGCTGGCAGGACGGTGCACATGGCCTGCGGCAATATGTCGGACAGTGGCATAACGTAAACAGCATTGATGCAACGCCTCTGCAGCGTCCGGCGCTAACCGCACGTCATCCAGCGACGGCAAACCGATAGGCATCGGTGGATGGTGTAAGAACAGCAACACCGCTTTTCCCTGAGCCTGGCGCAGTTGCGTTTCCAGCCAGTGCAGGCGCGTGCTGCACAAGTTTCCTGCAACATCACCGCCTTGCAGCGAATCCAGCAGGATCACCCGATGATCGCCAAGATCCGTCACATTTTGAATAAAGCCGTATTCATCGGCCAACGTGGGAAATTCGCGCAAAAACGCTTCACGGTCATCGTGGTTGCCCAAGGTCACGCGCCAGGGAATCTGCAATTCCGCCAGTGTGGTGGCAAGTGCCTCATAAGAGGCCGCACTGCCGTCATCGGAAAGATCGCCAGAAATAACCACCAGCGCGGCATCACGGTGATGTGTATTGATATCCGCAACAGCGGCCTGAAACTGTTGCAGCGGATCGCGCCCGTGCAACATACTGCCTGGCGTCGTTAAATGAAGGTCGGAAAGTTGAATGATTTTCATGGTTTTCCTCAGTGCATCATGAAGCGTGATATGTTCAGGATCTTCAGGCTGATTGGCGACGCACCAGCAGCAGTAATGCTTGCGCTGCCATCAGCGCCGGATCTTGACGGAAGGTGGTCAGCGAATAGGCATTCCAGCCTGCGGCAGGGATATCATCAAAACCGATAACCGCCAGATCGTCAGGCACAGATAATCCCCGCTGGCGCGCGCAATCAATAACACCGAACGCCATTAAATCGTTGATGCAGAACACGGCATCCGGCCAATCCACTGGCGACAATGAGAACAGCGACTGACACGCGCAAAGACCATCGGCGTAGTCTGATTCAATACCGCGCACCGTGCTGACTTCCAATCCCAACGTGCACGCTTCATCGCAAAACGCCTGCTCACGCTCAACAATGTTCGGTGTTGCCGACGCAGAGCCAATAAGCGCTACCTGTTTTCTGCCGTCAGCAGCGAACAAACGCGCCGCCGTGCGTGCCGCGGTGTCGTTATCAATATGCACGCTGTCGCATGCGGCTTCGTTACGTCCAATCACAATTAACGGCTGACCGTTAAGCTGCGCCAGCTCGACAAATTCCTGCGGCGGAGATCCGGACAAAACGATGGTCGCTTCAGCGCGATGGCCGAACAGAATCGAACGTGCCGCCGCCATCGCCCCGCGCGTGTGGCCAGTGTTGATCAGTACCGGGATCGAATCGCGCTGAATAAGCGCCTGAGAGAGCGCCGCCACCAGATTGGCGCGAAACCCGACTTCCGGTTGCGTGACCACCAATCCCACCAGACGGCTGCCGTTCGCCAGCAGGCCGCGCGCCAGATCGTTAACCTGATAACCCAGCTCCTGCGCCGTCGTCATCACTTTGGCATAGGTCACTGCCGAGACGCTTGCGCCCAGCGTAAAGCTGCGCGACACCGCAGAGCGCGATACCCCCGCCCGACGCGCCACATCTTGCGCGCTGACATAACGCTGTTTGTTGATGCTCATTTACCGATCCTCGCCAACACATCTGCTTTCAGGAAACGTTCCACCACCAGCATGAAAACGATGGAAGACACCAGCAATACCAGAGCGGTTATCGACGCAATCTGGTAATTCCCGCCAGCCCCCGCGCTGTAAAGCATCAGTGGCATCATCTGCACATCCGGCGCACCGACAAAGTAGCTGCCGGTAAACTCATCTAACGATTCCAGAAAGACAAAAATGGCGGCGGCCATCAGCCCCGGCAGCTCCTGCGGCAAGGAGATATCGATAAACGTGCGCCACGGCCCGGCACCGATCGAGCGGGCAGCCTGTTCCATCTCACGGCTAATGGCAGCAAACGCCGCGGAAGCAATCTACACCGCAAACACCAGTCCGTGCACCGCGTGCACCAGCACCACGCCTAACAGCGTGCCGTTCAGCCCCCACTGATAAAACAGGCGGGTGATATTGACGTACACCGTCAGATTGGGAAACACTTGTGGAATCAGAAAAAACAGCAGAATGACGCCACGCGCAGGCAACGCCAGCCGCGCCAGCGCATACCCGGCGGGGATAGCCAGCGCCAGTGAGGCCAGCACCGTTAATATCGTCACCAGCACGCTGTTGCCCAATGCCTCCCAGGCAACGCTACGCGCCGAGAACACGCGCCGCCAGAAGGCGAAACCCCATTCATTAGGCAGCAGGTGCGGATAAAACCATTTTTCCGCCACCGCCCACAGCAGCAGGTTAGACAGCGGACCAAAGATGAGAAAAATCAGCGCACCCAGAATGAGCACCGGGGCAATCCATCCAAGTACGCGTTTCATGCTTTCTCCCTCATGCTGATACGCAGATAGACAACCGCAAATACCGCCGTCATCAGCAGCGAGATGGCTCCCAGCGCGTTCGCCACACCGTAATCACCATAGGCATTGATACGAAACGCAATATTGGCGCTCAACAGCGTCGGGGATTGTGCATTGATCATCAGCGGCACCGACATCATGGTAACAAAAGACAAAATCAATCCGGTCAGCAACGTGTGCCACACCTGCGGCACAACAATCTCAAACAGAATACGCAGTCGTCCCGCGCCGAGATTGCGCGCCGACTCCATGGTTGCGCGATCCAACGAGGCCATGGCACCAGAGACCAACAGCGCAACAAACGGGGTCTGCTTCCAGACAAAAGCAAACACGATGCCGCGCCAGTCGAGCCAGTTGCTGGCGCTGGCGATATCCACGATACCCAGCATATCCAGCGCTCCGTTTAACCAGCCGTTTTTGGCCAGGAAGGTGCGCAAAATCTGCCCGGTAACGATAAACGGAATAAACAGCGGCCAGCGATAAACCCAGCGCAGCAGTGCGACCCAACGCGGGTTTTCGCCCAGCGTCAGGTAGCCGCCAATCAATACGGAAAACAGGCCAATCAGTAACGTTGATACGCCGACAATCAGCAACGTGAACAGAATATCCGGGGTATAGATCGTCAGCGCGGTCACAAAATTCGCCCCGCCGATGCCCTGCTCACTGACAAACGCACAGCCGACGGAAAATCCAAGCGGCGCGGGCAGCACCAGCGCGATGCCAGCCAACCGAGAAGAAAAAGAAGGGAGTGGTAACATGAGGCTCTCCCCTTCCCGGCCAGATAGGCCGGGAAGGATGCTATCAATGGGTCGGTTCAATGATTCGGGTGATTACTGTGCCATCGCATGCTCATAGGCGTTCAGGATCGCCGTGTTATACGGGGCGATGGGGAAGGTTTTCCCTTTAGTCTCCAGATCCTGCGGCGAGATATCGGTAAACAGACGCTGCCAGATTTCCGGTTTCAGTTCCGACTGTACGTATTTGGCATCAATGCCCGGATACCAGTTGAAACGCTCAACAATGCCTTGTGCCTGCACTTTCAGGCTGGTGGCGAGCGCTACAAACTGCTGTGCCAGCTCACGGTTGGGGGCTTGTGCCGGGATCACATAGTGCATCGGCTGGCCGGGCATACCCGGCGCAGGCAACAGCAGTTTAAAGTTATCCGGCAGTTGCCCGTTCGCCTTCCATGAATAGAACATGTCTACCCACACCGGGCCGATGGCAATCTCACCTCGGCTCAGCATATCCAAAGTGCCTGCATTGCCTGGCGTCAGGGTAACGTTTTTATTAAATGCTTTCAGGCGTTCAAAAGCCGGTTGCCATTTTTGCGCTTCCGTTTCTTCAAACGGCCCATTCATCAGCTTGTTGGCATCGCCGCCATAGGCATAAATCCATCCCATCACGAAACTGACGCCAGATGCGCCGCCTTTGATACCGTTATAGCCGAACTGTTTTGGGTGCGCTGCTGCCCACTGTTGCAGCTCGTCATAGCTTTTCAGCGGGTTGGGAACCAACGCCGGGTTATAGGCCAGTGCAGTCTGGCTGCTGAACATCGGCATCACATAGCCTTTGACATCACTGCCTAACGCTTTGTCTGCCGCCGCCATGGTCACCAACTTGCCGCTCGCAATGGCATCACGGTATTGCAACAGTTGACCGCCCTTCACCATCGGCCCGACAAATTTTTCATGCACCACGGCAACGTCGGTATCCCACACTTTGCTGCCCGCCGCCTGCTGCGCGTTAAAGCGCTCGAGGATCTTCTGCGAGCCGGCATCGCCCGGTCCGGTGCCTACCGCTCTGACCTTGACACCCGGGTGCTGTTGCTCAAACAACGGCCCGAGATAGTCGTTCACATAATCGACCATGTTTTGATCGCCAGCCGTCAGCACGGTCAGCTCTTGCGCCTGCGCGGCAGAAAGTGAAGTGCCCATCATGAGCGTTACAGCAAAAATGCGTTTCATGTCAGTGGTCTCCAGTACAAGATTGGGTAGTCAGGCCGGGAAGCGAATCATAAGAAGCGGAAGCTGAAATCGGTGATGCTGAAGCAGACGGGGCGGGCGCGTCAGACGCCGAAAACAGGAACAGTGCCTCTGCAGGGATCTGCACCACAACGCGCTGGCCGACGGCATAAGGCGTAGAGGCATGCACCTGCATCCTCCACTTACCACTGACAACCGTGTGCTGCCAATGACCGCCTGGGTAGCTTTGTGCCAATACAGTGCCTTGGCGTACCAGCATGCCGGGGGCGGCAGTCGGAGCTTTAGTCGCATCGTAAAGCTGTGCAGCCTCGGCGCGAAAGCGCGCTTCCACAGTGCCGGGCTGCAACGTCGAATTCACGGGCACCAGCGCGGCACCCTGTTCATCGCCGCGTAGCGTCAGGGTACCGCCATCATAGTAAGCCTCCAGCATGAGCTGGTTTTCTGCCCCCATAAACGCGGCGACGAAGGCACTGGCTGGATGGTGGTATACCTCTTGTGGGCTGCCCGCCTGCATAACGTGCCCTTGATGCAAAATAACGATGCGATCCGCCATCACCATGGCTTCTTCGCGATCGTGCGTCACGTGAATAGCAGTGAGTCCCAGACGTTGCTGCAAGGCGCGAATCTCATCACGCAGTTGCAAGCGAATGCGGGTATCCAGGTTGGAGAGTGGCTCATCAAGCAGCAAAATTTCGAGCTGTATCGCCAATGCTCGCCCCAGCGCTACACGCTGGCGTTGGCCACCGGAGAGCTGTGCCGGTTTGCGCTCGCCCAGTCCGGTGAGTCCCAACATGTTTTCCAACTGTGCCACGCGATTGGCGATCTCTGTGCGCGGTACGCGCCGTAACTTGAGCCCATAGGCAATGTGCTGCGCCACCGTCATATGCGGCCACAGCGCATAGCTTTGAAACACCAGCACCATGCCGCGTTTTTCCGGCGGGTAGTGGGTGATATCCTGCCCGTTAACCAGAACTGCGCCAGCATCCGGCGAGGCAAATCCGGCAATAGTGCGCAGCAGGGTAGTCTTGCCACACCCAGAGGCACCGAGCAGCGCGACAAATTCACCTTGAGCAATCTCCAGATGAATATCGTTCAATACAGAGGTGCTGCCATACCCGGCATGCAGATGCGCGAGCGTAATGTGCGGCTTTGCCGCGACGGAAGAAGACGTTCTATTTTGCACACCTGTGCACCCAAACAAACCTTTCGATGACGCAGATTGTCCGGGGTAATGATGTCAAGGACGTGTTAACGCCATGACATTTCAGTGACAGGTTGAAGAGGAATAGCGGTGGTCAAAAACCACCGCTATCAAGAGAGGAGACCTTACAGCAGTTGCGCCAATCGGTTGAGATCCGACTGAATTGCTCCAGCCGTCACATCGCGCCCGGCACCCGGCCCACGAATTACCAGCGGGTTATCACGATACCACCGGCTTTCGATGGCGAACACATTGTCACACGGCAGCAGCGACGCCAGTGGATGATCCGGTCGTACCGCTCCCACTCCCACGCGAGCCTTGCCGCTGACATCGAAACGCGCCACGTGACGCAGCACTAACCCCATCTCCTGTGCCGCTTCCAGACGCTGTACCATCTGTTCGTTCAGCTCGTTCAGCGAATCGCCATTTTCGAAAAACTGATCGATCGACCCCGCTTCACTGCCCGTAGGCACCAGAGACTCAACGCGCACCTGATTGGGCTCGATGTCATAACCCGCTTCACGTGCCAAAATCACCAGCTTACGCATCACATCCTGCCCGGAGAGATCGACACGCGGGTCCGGTTCGGTCAGCCCCTGTTGCCAGGCCTGATCCACCAGTTCGGTAAAAGGCACTCTGCCATCAAATTGCAGGCACAGCCACGATAAGGTGCCAGAGAAAATACCGCTGATGGCCAAAATGCTATCGCCGCTGTCACGTAAGTCATGCACCGCATAGTTCACCGGCAGCCCCGCACCCACCGTGGCGTTATACAGCCAGTGTCGTCCGGTTTTGGCAAAAGCATCGCGGATCTGGCGATAACGATCGCCGCTGGATGCGCCCGCAATCCTGTTGGCGCTGATCACGTGGAAGCCATAGCTGGCAAAATCAAGGTAGAGATCGGCCACCGCTTCACTGGCGGTCACGTCCAATACTACCAGGTCATCATAGGGGTGCGCCCGCATCCACAGGAACAGATCTTCACCATCGCGCTCCTGCGCTTCATCATCAAAGAAGGCCAGCACGCGACTGGCTTCCAGTCCGTCATAGTTCAGCAAGCTGCGCGTACTGTCTACAACGCCCGCCAGCACAAACTCAAAACCGGTACGCGCCGAGATCAGCTCCTGTTCGCGCGCAAACAGCTCCAGCCAGAGCGAACCAATATTGCCCTTGCCGAACAGCACCAGCCCGATCCGTTTTTCTGCACGGAATAACGACTGATGCAGGCCACGAATCAAATGCTCCGTCGGCCCCACACGCAGCACTGCCACCAGGCTGATGCCATCTTCGGACTGCCAGACAAACTCGATAGGCTGATCTTTTAACTGCTGATAAAAACGGTGGCTGTGCAGCGGGTTACGGCATACGCCAGCCCCACCATTGCCACCAGCGCCAACCCTTCACGCAGCGTGAACGTCACTGGCAGCCCGGCCTGTTCCAACGCACGCCAGGCACTGTCGACCACCTCTGAGGTGTAACACAATTGCACCAGATTGCGATCGGCATGCACGCCAATCGCCAGTGGGCGCACTTGCGCACGACTGACATATTGTTCGATCTCTTTGTGTACGCGCACAAAATCATGCTGCGTGGGAATCTGTACGTCGATCAGGCAGACATCATCATGGCTGGTGACAATCTTCGCTCCCGTGCCTGACTCCAATACGCGTTCAATGCGCGTAGAGCCTTGCTCCGGGTTGTACAACGCAGTTGCAGATCGCGCAGACACCGGCTGCAAGGTGCGCGCATGCAGCACCGGTGCCGCCAGACGCGCCAGCTCGCTGGCCTCATCAAGGCGCAGCAAGGGCAGCAGGCAGGCATCTTTCACCTTACGCGGGTCTGCGCTGTAAACACCGGCAACATCACTCCAAATCGTCACGCGTTCTACACCGGCCAGCGCACCGATTTGCGTCGCCGAATAGTCACTGCCATTACGCCCCAGCAATACCGTTTCTCCGGCTTCGCTGCGGCAGATAAAACCGGTCACCACCAGCCGTTGCCCCACATGCTGCGTCAACAGCTGTTGACGCAGCGGCCAGGAACGCCCTTCGTCCACCAGGCCAGTTCCGTCACCACGGCAGGGTCTTTGGCAATCACCGTGCCCGCCACCACGTCTGAGTGACCGTTGAGATACTTGGTGCAAGAGTGCACCACCAGATCGGCTCCTAAGGCCAAAGGACGCTGCAACGCCGGGCTCAGGAAAGTGTTGTCTACCACACTGACAGCACACGCCTCACGCGCTACCTGGCAAATGGCCGCGATATCCGCTACACGCAACAGCGGATTGCTGGGGCTTTCCACCAGCACCAGCTTCGGTTTTTCTTCCAGTGCCGCAGCCAGCGCGGCAGCATTGCCCTGATCGACAAATTTCACGCGGAATGCACCGCGTTTGCTGAGACTGTCAAACAAACGATAGCTGCCGCCATAGCAGTCATGAGGCGCAACCAGCAAAATGGCCGACATGCCGCTGCTGGTCATCACCGCCCCGGCTCCGCCTTCCAGCTCTGCCAGCGCACGCTGCACTACGTCACGCGTCGGATTACCGCGCCGCGAATAGTCATGGGCTCTGGGCCGGTTGAATCCGGTGAAATTGTAGGTGCTGGAGAGATGAATTGGGGGAACAACACAGCCGTATTGTTCATCATCATTAAGTCCGCTACAAACGGCGATCGTTGCTTGTTTACGCGTCATGGCCATTTTCCTAACTGGCGGCAGGGTATAGGCTTTCAAGGGTAATCCCAAGCCAAACGGACGTCAATACATCTAGACTTCTAAACTTCTTTGCGTATAGATTGAGCATTGACGGAAATCCCGTTAGAATTACCCTCATATCATGACGGTTTTATCTTCCCGACGACTATATTTTTTTTTAAGGTATCCCATGGCTGAGTGGAACGGCGAGTATGTCAGCCCTTACGCTGAACACGGTAAAAAGAGCGAGCAAGTTAAAAAGATTACGGTCTCGATTCCGCTTAAAGTGCTGAAAATCCTGACTGATGAGCGCACCCGACGCCAGGTCAACAACCTGCGCCATGCAACCAACAGTGAATTATTGTGTGAAGCGTTTCTGCACGCGTTTACTGGTCAGCCGCTGCCGGATGACAACGATCTGCGTAAAGAGCACAGCGATGAGATCCCGGAAGTGGCTAAACAGATCATGCGCGAGATGGGGATCGACCCGGATACGTGGGAATATTGATCTGACGGTAGAAACAACAAAGGCACCCTTGGGTGCCTTTGTCACTTATGCGGGGACGCTTATTTTTTGCTGCCCGGCACGCTGAAACGCTTGTTGAAGCGCTCAACACGACCACCGGTGTCAACAACACGTTGTTTACCGGTATAGAACGGGTGGCATTCGCCACAAACGTCCAGGTTCAGATCGTGACCCACGGTAGAATGGGTTTTGATAACGTTACCGCAAGAACATGTTGCAGTAATCGCTACATAATTCGGGTGAATACCTTTTTTCATGGCAAACCTCTGTTAAGGCCGTGTCGCTATCCAGCCCTGTTTCGCCAGACACCACACGAAGTTAAGCACTGTAAGCACAGCACATTGACTATTTACGATCAGTATACGATGTCGCCACCGCGCAGGTCATTACACTACTGCGATGCAAAGTCGTATAAAGGCGGCAAATTATACAGAAATTAGCCAGAAGATGCAATCAGGTAACACATTTTAGCCCACAACCTGTACACTGGCGGCTCACTCTGCGCAGAATATCCCCCCATCAACGCCCGCGAAGCGGCAAACGCACATGGCCGCCGGATTGGGCTTGCCGGGAAGAAAGCGCAGCGCAGGGATTATCAGCAGGAGAAAGCATGTCCATCGTTCAGGTCGCATTGCCCGTGCCGCTGGCACGTACATTCGATTACCTGCTGCCCGCAGGCATGACGCCGTTGCCGGGTGTGCGCGTCAGCGTACCTTTTGGCAACCGCAAGGCGATTGGCATTGTCGTGGCGCTGAGCGATCGCAGCGAGCTTCCGTTGGAACAGCTCAAATCCATCCACGAGATACTTGATACACAACCTCTTTTCCCTGACAGCCTGTGGCGTATTCTGATCTGGGCCGTCGGTTACTATCACTACCCGGTGGGGGAAGTGCTATTTCACGCTCTGCCCATTTTGCTGCGGCAGGGAAAACCCGCCCATCGTGCCCCACTCTGGCAATGGTTCGCCACTGAGCAAGGCAAAGCAACGCCGCTCTCCTCTCTGGCGCGTGCTCGCAAACAGCAGCAGGCGCTGGCCGCCCTGATACAAGGTTCGCTGTACCGCCATCAGGTGAGTGAATCAAACCTGACGGAAACTGCGTTGCAAGCGCTGCGCACCAAAGGGCTGTGCGATCTTAAGGCTATCGAACACGATGTAGCGAACTGGCGTCACCAGCCTATCACTCATGATGAACGGCTCCGCCTGAATACCGAGCAGGCAACTGCCGTCGGCGCTATCCGCAGTGAAGACACACATTTCACCGCCTGGCTGTTGGCGGGGATTACCGGTTCAGGCAAAACCGAGGTGTACCTGAGCGCGCTGGAAAACGTGTTATCGCAAGGTAAGCAGGCGCTGGTGCTGGTACCTGAAATTGGCCTGACGCCACAAACCATTGCCCGTTTCCGCGCACGCTTCATCGCCCCCGTGGATGTGTTGCACTCCGGACTGAACGACAGCGAGCGCCTTGCCGTTTGGCTACGCGCACGCAGCGGTGAATCGGCGATTGTCATCGGTACCCGCTCCGCGCTGTTTACTCCGTTTGCCCGCTTGGGGATGATCATCATTGATGAAGAGCACGACGGTTCGTACAAACAGCACGAAGGGTGGCGTTATCACGCGCGTGATTTGGCAGTGTTCCGCTCCAGAGAGGAAAACATCCCTATCGTAATGGGTTCAGCCACGCCAGCGCTGGAAACGCTCTACAACGTGCAAAACGGTAAATACCGACAGCTCACTCTGCGCAAACGCGCGGGCAATGCGCAACCTGCACGCCAACACACCATTGATATTAAAGGACTAATGCTCACCAGCGGCTTGTCACAACCGTTGATTACGCGTATTCGCCACCATCTGGAACACAATAATCAGGTCATCCTGTTTCTGAACCGACGCGGCTTTTCACCGGTCGTCATGTGCCATGAATGCGGTTGGATTGCCGAATGCCAGCGCTGTGAACACTATTACACCTACCACCAACAGCAGCGCGTGTTACGCTGCCACCATTGCGACAGCCAACGCCCGGTGCCGCAGCATTGCCCACACTGCGGTTCAACACATCTGGTGCCGGTTGGATTAGGCACGGAGCAGTTGGAGGAATCGCTTACCTCACTGTTCAGCGATGTGCCCATCACCCGCATCGATCGCGACACCACCAGCCGCAAAGGCATGCTGGAACAGCAACTGGCGCAGGTGCGCCAAGGGGACGCGCGCATTCTTATCGGTACGCAGATGCTGGCAAAAGGACACCATTTCCCTGACGTCACACTGGTCGCGCTGCTGGACGTGGACAGTTCGCTGTTTTCTGCCGATTTTCGCGCCACAGAGCGCTTTGCTCAGTTGTATACGCAGGTTTCCGGGCGGGCCGGGCGCGCCGGGAAGAGCGGCGAAGTGGTGCTGCAAACACACCATCCCGACCACCCGCTACTGCAATTGCTGTTACAGAAGGGCTACGACGCTTTTGCCAGCCAGACTCTGAAAGAGCGCCAGAGTGTCTTTCTGCCCCCTTATACCAGCCACATTCTTTTCCGCGCCGACGATCACGATAATCAGCACGCGGCGCTTTTTCTCCAGCAACTGCGTAACCTGCTGGAAAGCAGCCCGCTCAAAGATGATGCTCTCTGGCTGCTCGGCCCGGTTCCGGCACTGCAACCCAAACGCGCCGGGCGCTTTCGTTGGCAGTTGCTGTTGCAACATCCTTCCCGCGCCACGCTACAACGTGTTGTCAAAGCGTCACTGCCGTTAATCTCGTTACTGCCCGAAGCCCGAAAAGTGAAATGGGTGTTGGACGTCGACCCGACCGATAACTGATAGCCATCGCTAACACACCACAAAAATATGCGAACGGTGCCGAAAAAACGACATCCGTCACATCTTTTATGCAATCTGAGCAGCAAAACTTGCGCGCCATCTGTTAAGCGTATGCAGAGAAACAGTATCCTTAGCACAAAAGGTGGTATAAGCCTGTCGGGCAAAAAGCGGGCAGTGCGCGTGCCTCCGTCCTGTTCGCCAATCGCATATGATGCAAGGAGAACCGCGTTGGACTATAAAAATGACACCACGCCGGCGACGATGAAAGACGTGGCAGAGGTCGCAGGAGTATCGACGGCCACGGTCTCCCGTACCTTAATGAACCCAGAGAAGGTTTCCAGCCAAACGCGTAAGCGGGTCGAGCAAGCGGTGCTCACCGTCGGTTATGCGCCGCATGCTCTTGCCCGCCACGTAAAACGCAGCGAATCACGCACGCTGCTCGCTATCGTGCCGGATATTTGCGATCCGTTCTTTGCCGATGTCCTGAGTGGTATTGAAGAAACTGCCGCGAAACAAGGGTATCTGGTGCTGATTGGCGATTGCGCTCATCAGCATCACAAAGAAAAATCCTTCGTGGATTTGATTATCGCCAAGCAGATTGACGGCATGTTGCTACTCGGGGCCAACCTGCCGTTTAGCGCCAGCAAGGAGGAACGGCGCAACCTGCCGCCGATGGTGATGGTGATGGTGATGGTGATGGTGAACGAGTTTTCGCCCGACCTGGAATTGCCAACGGTACACATCGATAATCTCACCGCCGCCTTTGATGCCGTTTATTATCTACACCGGCTCGGGCACCGCCGTATCGCCTGTATCGCCGGTCCCGAAAACATGCATCTGAGCGAATACCGCTTGCAAGGGTATATCCAGGCGTTGCGCCGCAGCGGCATTCAGGTGGATAATCAGTATATTTATCACGGCAGCTTCAGTTACGAAACCGGCGTAAACGGGCTGATTGCACTGATGAAACACCCGGCACCGTCAAGCGCCATATTCTGCCACAGCGATATGATGGCGATGGGCGTACTGGCACAAGCGAAAAAAATGAAGCTGGATGTCCCGAAAGACCTGTCTCTGGTGGGTTTCGATGATATAGAGCAGGCACAATACTGTTTCCCGCCGCTCACTATCGTCGCGCAACCCCGCTATGAACTGGGGTGTGAATCCATGCATCTGCTGCTGGAACAATTACAGGGTCATCCGGTGCCTAATGGTTCACGGTTACTCAACAGCAAACTGGTTATTCGTGACAGCACGGCCACGCCAAATTACGCTCGTTATCGGGTTTAAGAATTCCGGCGCTGGTCAAAGTTTTTAGGGTTCAGTAACATGTTCCCTAAATCTTTCATTTCATTTGTAGCGAAACGACAGTGGCACAACGAGATTATGTCAGCCGTGGGCGCTCAAGCGCACGTCGAAAAAAGACAACCAGCCGAAGAAAGGGTTCTTCCTCGGGTATCTCTAAGCTCATGATAATGCTGGCTGTTGCCGTGCTGGTAACCTTTGCTGGTGGGCTCTATTTTATCGCCAACAACAAGCCTGCCGAATCACCGGTATTACCACGCAGCGCCACGAGCAACGGCAATGGCCTGCCACCAAAGCCAGAAGAACGCTGGCGTTATATTAAAGAACTGGAAAATCGTCAGTTGGGCGTTCCTGCGCCGACGGCGCCCAATTCCGGCGGTGAAATCAAATCGCCGGTACAGCTCACGCAAGAACAGCGTCAACTGTTAGAACAGATGCAGGCGGATATGCGTCGCGCACCGACACAGCTTTCTGAAGTCCCTTATAACGATCAAACGCCGGTGCCCCGCTCTCAGGTCACCATCACCGCGCCAAAAACCGTCGTGACACCACCGCCAGTGGCGACCGCCCCGACGATAACCCAACCGCCCGCGACCACGCGCGCCCCCGTCACCGCACCGGTGACGCAACCCGCCGCGCCTAAACAGGAAACGCCAAAACCGGTGGAAACGGCGAAGCAGCTGGAAGCCCCCAAGCCAGAAAAAGCGCAGCGTTGGATGGTGCAGTGTGGTTCGTTTAAAACGCTGGAACCGGCGGAATCAGTGCGCGCACAGTTGGCTTTTGCCGGTATTGAAAGCCGCATCGCCAGCAGTGGCGGTTGGAATCGCATCACATTAGGGCCGTATAAAGATCGCGCCACCGCCGACAAAATGTTATCCCGTCTGAAAGACGCTGGCACAGCAAACTGTATTCCTCTCGCTGTCGGGGGTTGAAAACTCCTAAGCGGTCCCCCATTTACAACATCAATATGCCCCACAGCACTGTGGGGTTCTTTTTCCTTATCTAGCGGGGATCGACACGTGACAACTATAGTAAGTGTACGTCGCAACGGCCACGTGGTGATTGGCGGCGACGGCCAAGCCACATTGGGAAACACAGTCATGAAGGACAACGTGCGTAAAGTACGCCGCCTGTACAACGACAACGTTATCGCGGGCTTTGCTGGCGGCACCGCCGACGCCTTTACGCTGTTCGAGCTGTTTGAGCGCAAGCTGGAACTGCACCAAGGCCATCTGGTCAAGGCCGCGGTGGAATTAGCGAAAGACTGGCGCACCGACCGCATGCTGCGCCGACTGGAAGCGCTGCTGGCCGTCGCAGACGAAAACGCGTCACTCATCATCACCGGTAACGGCGATGTGATTCAACCGAAAAACGATTTGATTGCTATCGGTTCTGGCGGCCCGTATGCACAAGCCGCAGCCAGAGCGCTGCTGGAGAACACGGAGCTCGGCGCGCGCGAGATCGTTGAAAAATCTCTGGGTATCGCAGGCGATATCTGCATCTACACCAATCAGTTCCACACGATTGAAGAATTAGCCTCCAAGGCGTAAGGAATGACATTATGTCTGAAATGACCCCGCGCGAAATCGTCAGCGAGCTCGACAGCTACATCATCGGTCAACATAAGGCCAAACGTGCGGTGGCAATCGCATTACGTAACCGCTGGCGCCGTATGCAGCTTTCCGATGCGTTACGCCATGAAGTGACACCCAAGAATATCCTGATGATCGGACCAACCGGCGTCGGTAAAACCGAAATCGCCCGTCGTCTGGCCAAACTGGCCAACGCCCCGTTTATCAAAGTGGAAGCCACTAAATTTACCGAAGTCGGCTATGTCGGCAAGGAAGTGGATTCTATCATCCGCGATCTGACGGATGCCGCCATCAAGATGATGCGCCAGCAGTCGCTGGAAAAAAATCGTTTCCGTGCCGAAGAGATGGCGGAAGAACGTATCCTGGACGCATTGATTCCCCCGGCAAAAAATAACTGGGGCCAACCGCAAGAGCCTTCAGCTGCACGTCAAGCATTCCGTAAGAAACTGCGCGAAGGCCAGTTGGATGACAAAGAGATTGAAATCAACCTGGCGGCCACCCCGGTTGGCGTTGAAATTATGGCCCCTCCCGGCATGGAAGAGATGACCAATCAGTTGCAGTCCATGTTCCAGAATCTGGCCGGACAGAAGCAGAAAGCGCACAAGATGAAAATCAAAGATGCCTTCAAGCTGCTGATAGAAGAAGAAGCCGCCAAGCTGGTGAACCCGGAAGAGTTGAAACAGCGGGCCATCGAGTCCGTTGAGCAGCACGGTATCGTGTTTATCGATGAGATCGATAAAATCTGTAAACGCGGGGAAACGTCCGGACCGGACGTCTCTCGGGAAGGGGTACAGCGCGATCTGTTGCCGCTGGTGGAAGGCTGTACGGTATCCACCAAGCATGGCATGGTGAAAACCGATCACATTCTGTTTATCGCCTCCGGTGCGTTCCAGGTCTCCAGCCCGTCGGATCTGATCCCCGAGCTGCAAGGGCGTTTGCCTATTCGCGTTGAGCTGCAAGCGCTGACCACGGAAGACTTCGAACGCATCCTGACAGAACCCAGCGCCTCACTGACCGAACAGTATAAAGCGCTGCTGGCGACAGAAGGCGTTGATATCGTCTTCACGACGGGCGGGATTCGTCGCATTGCCGAGGCGGCCTGGCAGGTCAACGAGCGTACCGAGAATATTGGCGCACGTCGTTTGCACACCGTTTTGGAGCGTTTGATCGAAGAGATCTCCTACGATGCCAGCGAAATGGGCGGCCAAACTGTTACCGTTGACGCAGAATACGTTCGCAGTCACCTTGATGAGCTTGTAGCAGATGAAGATCTGAGCCGTTTTATCTTATAATCCCTCCAACTCGGATTGTCCTGTTGCGCAAACGCTCTGTTTGGCAAATGATGGGAGGCTGATGCCTCCCATTTGCGTTTCTGGCCAGCGCTCATGGACTGGACTTTTCATTAACACATGCATGCGACAGACATTGCATTGAAAAAACGAAACGTATCATGACGTTATTAACCCAAAGCAGCAAAACGAAAGCCTGGCTGGACAGCTTGCGCCCAAAAACGCTTCCGTTGGAGTTTGCGTCCATTGTCACCGGCTCTACCATTGCCAGTTGGCACAACAATTTCAAGCCCGGTATCACCCTAACGGCACTGCTGACCGCCGGGCTGCTGCAAATTCTCTCCAACCTGGCAAACGACTATGGTGATGCGGTAAAAGGCAGCGATACCGAAACCCGTATCGGCCCGTTGCGCGGCATCCCAAACGGTGCGATCTCGTTGTCGCAACTGCGCACCGCGCTGATTGTCACGATAGCACTGACCATCGTGTCCGGGTTAACGTTGGTGGTCATGGCGTGCGAGAAGCCGTCTGATATCTTCGGTTTCCTGATCCTCGGGGTGCTGGCCATTGTGGCCGCCATTACCTATACCGTGGGTAATAAACCCTATGGCTATATGGGGTTGGGTGACGTCTCCGTCATGATATTCTTTGGCTGGCTCAGCGTCGCGGGTTCCTATTACCTGCAAACCGGCCATTTTGACAGCATCGTTATGCTGCCTGCCACCGCCGCGCTGAACATTAACAACCTGCGCGATATCGACAACGATCGCCTCAGCGGAAAAAATACCCTGGCCGTTCGCCTCGGGGCGCAGCGTGCCCGTTGCTATCATTCCCTGCTGCTGTTAACCGCGCCGCTGTGTCCGGCCCTGTTCGCCATGTTCTATCTGCATACGCTGGCAGGCTGGCTGTTTATCCTGACACTGCCACTGCTGCTCAAGCAGGCCGCCTATGTGCGCCGAGAGATCAGTCCGTTCAGTATGCGTCCGATGCTGGCAAAAACCGTCAAGGGTGCGTTGCTAACCAATTTGCTGTTTGCTGTGGGTGTGATGCTCAGCTAAGCAGCGAGCATTTACTGATACGCATCAAGTTAACATTTGATGATTTTGCCAACACTCGCCTTTAAGGGATATACTTAGGATCCCGGCGGCAAACTGACGTAAATCCGATGAAATACGATACTTCCGAGCTGTGCGATATCTATCACGAAGAGGTGAACGTTGTTGAACCTCTGTTTTCCAACTTTGGTGGACGTACTTCCTTTGGTGGCAAAATCACCACGGTGAAATGCTTTGAGGATAACGGCATCCTCTACGATTTGCTGGAGGAGAACGGCGCAGGCCGTGTACTTCTGGTGGATGGCGGTGGTTCTGTGCGTCGTGCATTAATCGATGCGGAGCTGGCCGATTGGCGACGCAAAGCACCTGGGAAGGCATTGTGGTTTATGGTGCCGTACGTCACGTCAGGTGGACGATCTGGAAGAGTTGGATATTGGCATTCAGGCAATGGCCGCCATTCCGGTGGGTGCCGCCAGCTAAGGCGTGGGGGAAAGCGATATTCGCGTCAATTTCGGCGGTGTCACCTTCTTCTCCGGCGATCATCTGTATGCCGACAATACCGGCATTATTCTGTTGGAAGACCCTCTGGATATCGAATAAGTCTGTCGCACCGTATTTATGACAAAGGGCGCATTGCGCCCTTTGTCACTGCTGAGTTTCTCGCTTAGACTTCTTCCATCTTGCCCAGCAGTGCACTCAGGCGCTCCTGCCAGACCTGCTGCTCTTCTTTCAAGTGTTCGTTTTCACGCACCAGCGTTTCACGGGATGCAGCGGCCTGTTGTACTTCCTGGCTAAGCTGACCGTTCTTTTCTTTCAGCTCTTCGATTTCCATCTGCAATAATGTAATGGTATCAATCGCCTGCTGAACTTTGGCTTCCAGTTTCTCAAACACTTCAAATGACATTCTTAAACCCCTTTTAATCGCAAGGCACCAATGAGGCATACCCTCTCCCATTCCCATGCCAATCCCGCTGTCACGCACGCTTGCGTTAAGGATGGCACTCCACCAGCACGTCTCTTTCGTTCAGTGTATCAGTAAATTGTATGGGGCTGTCAGGACGCTGCCTAGCGGGCATCCACTCTGGTGGGAGCCTTGATCGATTTTTTAACCGCTGCAATCAGCGCAAACTGAAATTCCTTGCTTGCCTGCATAATAATTCGCGCGCTACTCTTCTGCCCCACCTGCGTTCATGTTAACAACGTTAACGCCGTCATTAACATGAAACGGGCGTAAGTAACCGTACAGTTATGCTTTGATAGGCGAATACGCTCATTTTTATGACGAACAACACACATTTTGATTTCGATATTTCTCGTTTTCGAACATTAACGATAAATTCACATCGTCCACACATTTATACAGGGTCGCTCTATGTCAGCGGCCTGAACATTACTCTGTAGCCCCGTAAACAGGAAACCATTATGAGTCAATCAAGAGTGCCAACCTTAAAAGGCCAATGTATCGCCGAGTTTCTCGGCACCGGTCTGCTAATCTTCTTTGGAGTGGGTTGCGTGGCAGCGTTGAAACTTGCCGGTGCCAGCTTTGGTCAGTGGGAAATCAGCGCCGTCTGGGGCTTAGGCGTCGCGATGGGGGTCTACCTGACTGCTGCCATTTCCGGGGCACACCTCAACCCGGCGGTCACTATCGCCCTGTGGTTGTTTGCCTGCTTTGACGCATGCAAGGTGGTTCCGTACATCATCGCTCAGGTGGTGGGAGCCTTCTGCGCTGCGGCCTTGGTTTATGGCCTTTATCACAATTTGTTCTCAGATTTTGAACAGACTCACAACATCGTTCGCGGTAGTGTGGAAAGTTTAAATCTGGCGGGCACCTTCTCGACGTATCCGCACCCGCAGATTTCAGTATTCCAGGCATTTGTGGTTGAAACCGTTATCACCGCAGTGCTGATGTGTTTGATTCTGGCGCTCACCGACGATGGCAACGGCGTTCCGCGCGGTCCGTTAGCACCGCTGCTGATCGGTATCCTGATCGCGGTGATCGGTGCCTCCATGGGTCCGTTGACCGGGTTTGCGTTAAACCCCGCACGTGACTTTGGTCCGAAGCTGTTTGCCTATCTGGCAGGCTGGGGACAAGTGGCCTTCACTGGCGCGCGTGATATTCCTTATTTCCTCGTGCCGATTTTCGGGCCTATCGTTGGGGCATGTCTGGGAGCCTTCGGCTACCGCGCCTTGATCGGCCGTAATTTGCCTTGCGATGTCCGCGAAGTAGGAGACAAAGAAACGCAGCGCTCTGAAGCACGCTAAGCGACGCCCACGGCATACGCTTTTTTTACCCGCTACACAACAGGATTAGAACCTATGACACCGGAAAAAAAGTACATTGTCGCGCTGGATCAGGGTACTACCAGCTCCCGCGCCGTCGTACTGGATCATGATGCCAACATCATCGCCATCTCTCAGCGCGAATTCACCCAGATTTACCCGAAAGCGGGCTGGGTAGAACACGACCCCATGGAAATCTGGGCAACACAAAGCGCCACGCTGGTTGAAGTGCTGGCCAAAGCAGATATCAACTCTGACGAAGTGGCCGGTATCGGTATCACCAACCAGCGTGAAACCACGGTGGTGTGGGAAAAAGAGACGGGCAAACCGGTTTACAACACCATCGTATGGCAGTGCCGTCGCACCGCAGACATTTGTGAAACCCTGAAAAAACAAGGTCTGGAAGATTATATCCGCACCAACACCGGCCTGGTGGTTGACCCCTACTTCTCCGGCACCAAGGTGAAGTGGATTCTGGATAACGTGGAAGGGGCGCGCGAGCGGGCCAAACGTGGTGAACTGCTGTTTGGTACCATCGATACCTGGCTGATCTGGAAAATGACCCAGGGCCGCGTACACGTCACCGATTACACCAACGCCTCGCGCACCATGCTGTTCAACATCAAGACGTTGGACTGGGACGATCGCATGCTGGAAGCGTTGGATATTCCACGTATTATGCTGCCGCAAGTGCGTCCTTCCTCTGAGGTCTATGGTCAAACCAACATCGGCGGCAAGGGTGGCACACGTATTCCTATCGCCGGTATCGCAGGCGATCAGCAAGCGGCACTTTACGGCCAGCTCTGCGTTCAGCCGGGCATGGCGAAAAACACCTACGGCACCGGCTGCTTCCTGCTGATGAACACCGGCAAAGAAGCGGTGCAATCCAAACATGGCCTGCTGACCACCATCGCCTGCGGCCCGCGTGGCGAAGTGAATTACGCGCTGGAAGGTTCCGTGTTCGTGGGTGGTGCGTCTATCCAATGGTTGCGTGATGAACTGAAACTGATCGGTGAATCCATGGACTCCGAATATTTCTCCACCAAGGTGAAAGATTCCAACGGCGTCTACGTTGTCCCTGCCTTTACCGGGCTGGGCGCACCCTATTGGGACCCGTATGCCCGTGGTGCTATCTTCGGTCTGACGCGCGGCGTGAATTCCAACCACATCATCCGCGCTACACTGGAATCCATTGCTTACCAAACGCGTGACGTGCTGGATGCCATGCAGGCTGATTCAGGTACGCGTCTGCAATCACTGCGCGTTGACGGCGGTGCTGTCGCCAACAACTTCCTGATGCAGTTCCAGTCCGATATCCTCGGCACTCGCGTAGAGCGCCCTGAAGTGCGTGAATCCACCGCGCTGGGTGCCGCGTTCCTGGCGGGTCTGGCTACGGGCTTCTGGAACGATTTGGATGAAGTGAAGAGCAAGGCGACGATTGAACGTGAGTTCCGTCCCAGCATTGAAACCGTGGAGCGTAACTACCGTTACAGCGGCTGGAAGAAAGCCGTGGCACGTGCTCAAGCGTGGGAAGATCACGAATAATTCCCGCGGGGAAATAAACGAGGGCGCAGCGTTAGCTGCGCTCTTTTTTAATCAGCAACCGGTAAGCACTCTGGTGCCAGTGCATTCATGCAGCGCTGTACCACACCGTCGACGGGTAATGCGATATCTACCGCCACCACATTCGGTTCATCCGCTTGTGGCATTTCCAGCGCCATAAACTGACTTTTGAGCAAACTTTCCGGCATGAAATGGCCTTTGCGCTGCCGCATACGTGCTAAAACCAGCGCGTAATCGCCTGTCAGCCAGAGAAAGGTGATGCCGTGATTATCCTTCCTCAGCCGATCGCAGTAGCGTTTTTTCAGCGATGAACAGACCAGAAAGCCTGTCTCATTCTTTTGTTGCAGGCTGAAGATCACATCGTTCAACCGCTCAAGCCAGGGCTCACAATCGTCGTCATCCAGCGCCTGCCCCTGCGACATCTTGAGAATATTGTGACGCGGATACAGATCATCACCATCAATAAACTTGGCACCTAATCGTTGCGCCAACTGCGCGCCCACGCTCGATTTTCCCGTGCTGGATACGCCCATGATCACCACGCATTTTCCTGCCATAGCGGCTCCTTGTTAAACGGCAACCAGCATACCGCCGTCAACGAACAGCAAGTGGCCGTTAACGAAATCCGATGCCCAGGAAGAGAGGTAGACTGCCGCGCCGATCAGCTCTTCCGGGTTGCCCCAGCAGGCGTACGTTTACATAACCATTGGGTAAAGGCTTCATCTTCAACCAGCGCTTTGGTCATATCAGTTTTGAAATAACCCGGGGCAATGCCATTTACCTGAATGTTATAGCGCGCCAGTTCAACGCACATACCACGCGTCAGCATTTTCACTGCGCCTTTTGAGGCGGCATATGGCGTAATGGTATCCCGCCCAAGCTCACTCTGCATTGAACAGATATTAATGATTTTGCCGCGTTGCCGTTTCACCATAAAGCGGGATACCGCTTGAGAAACCAGAAACACAGATTTCTGATTGACGTCGATCACCGCATCCCATTCATTTTCAGGAAATTCAGTAAAAGGATGGCGGCGTTGAATACCGGCATTATTAATGAGCACGTCGATTTCACCGATATTTTCTTCGATTTCGGCAATGGCGTTATTAACGGCCTGGCCATTGGTCACATCAAAGGCGCAAGCATAAGCCACAAACCCGGCATCACGTAATTGACTGGCAGCATGTTGAGCACGATCATCGGTGATATCATTGATAATAATATCCGCACCTTGCTCAGCCAAACCTTTCGCCAACAGAAAACCAATACCTTGTGCTGAACCTGTAATAAGGACTTTTTTATTCGTTAACGAAAAGAGATCTTTCATTATGTTTTCCCGATAAATAATAAGACTGCATGTCCTGTTGAGGACGATAAGCAACTCAAAGCCCGCTGAAAAAAGAGGACTCAATAAGTGATCGTGTGGAGCGCCGTCGCCGTGATAATAGCGGCAGCGCAAATAACATCGCCAATGCCAGACGTCCTATTATCAAACCGGTTTATTGCAGGAAAAACTGTGATAAAGATCACTCAACATCATGTTACGAAAGGAGGTTACTTTTTACGTGATCCTTCGCGCGTATTTCCGCTGGAATATGGGCTACCGTTCGTTTCCCTCTTTCTAACACACGAAAAACGCTTATTATTTTCGCTCTCATCGCCATGTTACGAGAGGTATTCCGGTAACACGCTTTCCTTTTCCCAAAGCGGCAGTGCATAATCCTCGTTTTGAATCAGGCGACACTCGGGCTTTCTTGCATGAAAAACCAGCGCGTTACGTTACAGGACATCACACAATTATCAGGCGTCACCAAGATGACCGTCAGTCGTTATCTGCGCACGCCGGATAAAGTATCGCCTGAAACCGCGCAGCGCATCGCTCAAGTGATGGCGGAAGTGAATTACACCCCCGATAAACGTAAAGAAGCGACACAAGCGCCCGCTCCGCGTATCGGCATTCTGGTTCCCTCTTTTAATAACCAGATTTTCTCTGATCTGCTGGCCGGGATTGAATCTGTTACGGCGCTAAACGGCTACCAAACGCTGGTGGTCAATTACAACTATGATAAAACGCGTGAAGAAGAGCAGATCGTTAACCTGCTGTCTTGTAACATCGCCGGCTTGATTCTTACCGACTCCGAACACACGCTGCGCGCCAACAAATACCTCGACTCCGCCAATATTCCTGTCGCTCAAGTGATGGATTTGGAGCCGCTACCGGGGCGCATTGTGGTCGGGTTTAACAATACGCAGGCCGCCTATGATATGACGGTGGCAATTCTGGCCAGCGGCAAACGCCACGCGCTCTACTTTGGTTCTATGTCCGATGTGCGCGACCGTAAGCGCTATCAGGGCTATAGCCGCGCCATGCAGGAAGCGGGGCTGGAACCGATGCAAATTTCGCCCAACAAGGTCTCTCCTGTGTCGATTGGTGCTGATATGCTGGCACTGATACGCCAGATGTATCCACAAGTGGATGCCATTTTCTGTACCAATGACGATATCGCCGTTGGAGTGCTGCAAGAATGCCTGCGCCTGTCGCTTAACATACCGGGCCACATCGCGATTTCCGGTTTCCACGGTTTAGATATTGGGCAAGCCACCACACCGGCCATTGCCAGCGTTGTCACTCCCCGTTTTGAGATGGGTAAAGTGGCAACAGAAATATTAATCAAAAAAATCAATAAACTACCAACGATAGAATACGTTGATTTGCATTACCTCCTGTCTCTGGGCGGCACGCTGTAATCTCCCGTCACCCGCGCAATAACGACTGAAATGTGGCGCTGCTCGCCGCCAAATTTCAGGCCGGCCACGTTACCAGTAACATATTTTTAAAACATGATTTACAGTGATGTAAATCACAAAAATAAAAGCTGAAAAAGGTTCTCATATTTATAACGTCAACAATGCCTGATGGCAGTAAAACGCAAAATAAGTACGAACACTATTTATCTTGCCATCGATTAATTGATTTTCATTCGGAGCACCTATTTTTAAATAGATCTCAACGCACAATGATGCGTATTAATAATACGCACCACGTAAATTCTTTTTTCTTTTACATAAAATTAGTGCCTTATCGATTGATTTGGCATTCAGGAATGTTTTTCAACATTATCCTGCTGCACGATAATGATGCAGATGATAACAATGCAAAATAAACAGGTAACCATGATGACGACTAAAAAATTAGCTGTTCAGCGTTGGTGGTATTTAATGCCCATCATTTTTATTACCTACAGCCTCGCCTATCTCGATCGCGCCAACTATGGTTTTGCGGCCGCGTCGGGTATTGAGGTGGATTTGGGCATCAGCAAGGGAACGTCTTCACTGATTGGCGCGCTGTTCTTTCTCGGCTATTTCTTCTTTCAAGTGCCGGGTTCCATTTACGCGGTTAAACGCAGCGTACGCAAACTGATTTTTGTCAGTCTGATCCTGTGGGGCTTATGCGCCGCGGCGACTGGGCTTGTGAACAACATTCCAATGCTGATGGTGATCCGCTTCATCCTTGGCGTGGTGGAAGCGGCGGTGATGCCCTCCATGCTGATTTACATCAGCACCTGGTTCACTAAAGAGGAACGTTCTCGCGCCAACACCTTCCTGATATTGGGTAACCCAGTGACCGTGTTATGGATGTCCATCGTCTCCGGCTACCTGATCAATGCGTTCGGCTGGCGTGAAATGTTCATCATTGAAGGCGCTCCCGCCATTATCTGGGCATTTATCTGGTGGTTCCTGGTGCGCGATAAGCCCTCCGAAGTGAGCTGGATGAGTGCACAGGAGAAAGCTAATTTCCAGGCCGTGATGGATGCGGAACAGAAGAACATCAAGCCGGTACGCAACTACGGTGAAGCCCTGCGTTCACGCAATGTAATTATTCTGTGTGCCGTTCATGCACTGTGGAGTATCGGTGTTTACGGCTTTATGATGTGGATGCCTTCGATCCTGAAATCTGCGGCCTCTCTGGATATCGTTTCTGTCGGCTGGCTCTCGGCACTGCCCTACTTCGCCGCCATTGTGCTGATGCTGACGGTCTCCTGGATGTCGGACAAAATGCAGAACCGTAAGCTCTATATCTGGCCGCTGCTGTTGATCGCGTCGCTGGCGTTCTTCACTTCTTACGCCATCGGCGCACAATACTTCTGGGTTTCCTATGCACTGTTAGTGGTTGCAGCGGCCTGCATGTATGCCCCCTATGGCCCGCTCTTCGCCCTGATTCCCGAACTGTTGCCTAAAAACGTCTCTGGGGTATCGATTGGTTTGATTAACAGCTTCGGCGCACTGGGCGCGTTCCTCGGCGCCTGGCTGGTGGGCTACCTCAACGGCATTACCGGCAACCCGAGCATGTCCTACAGCTTCATGGCGATTGCCCTGCTGCTCTCCGTGGTATTAACCATTACGGTTAAAGCGCCGGGCAGCGAAAAGAAACCGCAATTAGCCACTTCACACCGCTAACGCTGAAGATGCCGCTCATCAGGGCGGCGTCATTTATCTCTGCCCCGCTGATTTCACCCTCACACATTCTCCACTCCCTTGATATCATCCTGCTCCCGCACCATAACGAGTGTGGTAAAATCGCCCTCCATTCCCTCTTTTTCTATTGCACAACAGACAGGTATCCATGAAACGTGAATTGGCGATTGAGTTTTCCCGCGTGACGGAAGCTGCCGCGCTGGCAGGCTACAAATGGCTTGGTCGTGGCGATAAAAATGCCGCCGACGGCGCGGCAGTTCAGGCCATGCGCATCATGTTCAATCAGGTTGATATCAACGGGCAGATCGTGATCGGTGAAGGCGAAATCGACGAAGCCCCCATGCTTTACATCGGTGAGCAGGTCGGCACTGGCGTGGGCGATGCGGTGGATATCTCCGTCGATCCCATTGAAGGCACGCGAATGACGGCGATGGGGCAAGCCAATGCGCTCGCCGTATTGGCGGTCGGCGAAAAAGACACCTTTCTGCACGCGCCCGACATGTACATAGAAAAGCTGATCGTCGGTCCGCAAGCCAAAGGTGCGATCAACCTGGCATTGCCGCTGGCGGATAACCTGCGCAACATCGCCATCAAAATTGGCAAGCCGTTACAGCAGCTGACGGTGATCACGCTGGCAAAACCACGCCACGACGCGGTGATTGCCGAGATGAAGCAACTGGGCGTAAAAGTCTTTGCCATTCCCGACGGTGATGTCGCCGCCTCGATTCTGACCTGTATGCCTGACAGCGAAATGCCTGACAGCGAAGTCGATGTGCTGTATGGCATCGGTGGTGCACCGGAAGGTGTGATTTCAGCCGCGGTGATCCGCGCGTTGGATGGCGATATGCAAGGTCGCCTGCTGGCGCGCCATCAGGTTAAAGGGGACACAGCGAGGAAAACCGCCGTTTGGGTGAACGTGAGCTGGAGCGTTGTGCGGAAATGGGTATTGAAGCCGGACGTGTACTGACGCTGAGCGATATGGCGCGTAATGACAACGTGATCTTCTCGGCCACCGGCATTACCAAAGGCGATCTGTTGGATGGGATCGCACGTCGGGGCAATATCGCCACCACAGAAACGCTACTGATTCGCGGCAAATCACGCACTATCCGGCGTATTCGTTCTACGCATTATCTCGATCGCAAAGATCCCTCGTTGCATGACTTCTTGCTGTAATAGCATGAATTCACAACGGCTATTGCATTGATTGTTTCACTGTTGTTAAAAAATCGCGTATCGTAGAGGCCCTCTCCCCTGACACACCCTTTCGTTGGGGGATGGCCTGAATGGCCGAAAAACATCAGGAGCACATCATTATGGCAGAGTGGGTAACCGGTAACGTTATTCAGGTGACAAATTGGACGGACAGCCTTTTCAGCATTCAGGTTCAGGCACCGATTGCCGCGTTCACTGCGGGCCAGTACGCCAAGCTAGGGTTGGAAATTGGCGGCGAGCGCATTCAGCGCGCCTATTCCTACGTAAACGCCCCCAGTACTCCCAACCTTGAGTTCTACCTGGTCACGGTGCCGGAAGGCAAACTCAGTCCTCATTTGCACGCGCTGCAACCCGGAATGCAACTGGAAATCACCAAAGATGCGGCCGGTTTCTTTGTGCTGGAAGAAGTGCCCGACTGCGACACGCTGTGGATGTTGGCGACCGGCACCGCCATCGGCCCTTATCTGTCGATATTAGAGGAAGGGAGGGATTTGGAACGCTTCCAACACATTGTGTTGGTACATGCTGCCCGTTTTGCCAATGACCTTAGCTACCTGCCCAAGATGCAGCAATTACAGCAGCGTTACAGCGACAAACTGCGTATACAAACCGTGATTAGCCAAGAAACGCAGGCCGGCTCCCTGACAGGCCGCGTTCCGGCGCTCATCAGCAGCGGCGCGCTGGAGAATGCGGTCGGTTTGCCGCTCAATGCGGAAACCAGCCATGTGATGCTGTGCGGTAATCCGCAAATGGTTCGCGATACCCAGCAATGCCTGAAAGAACAACGGCAGATGGCCAAGCACCTGCGTCGCCGTCTGGGGCATATTACCAGCGAGCATTATTGGTGAGGAAATAAGGTGTGGCTGGCGTATGAGTAATCACAATTATTTTGCCATTTAGGCAAAGCATTGTTATTTACGCTGTAATGAAACGTTATTTTTCAGGAAAATAACTGAGCCAGTCATACACATCATCAAACAGTCGATGATGCACAATGATCGTTTTATTTTCCCGACAGATCAGTCCCTCGCTTTGCCAGTATACGAGGATTCTGGAAATAGTGACGCGGGTTACGCTGACGATTTGACCATATTCCTCATGGGTCAACGTCAGCGGCACCGCATACCAGCCTTCTGTGATCTCAACGCCACTTTCCAATAGCATGCTCTTCAGTAAGATCTTGAGACGCTGCGCGGGTTCACAACTCATGTTGGTGATTACCGCCTCCAGACTGCTCTCTTGTTCGGCGACAACGTGACAGCATATTTTTATCGCTAATTCGGCATCCTGCCGCATGGCGTCCAGTAAAATATCGGGCGGAACCACGAGAATATCCGCATCGCGGATCACAATAGTCGTGACATTAACATGTTGTTTTGTAATACAGGTAATATCCCCCATCGTGCGTTCTGGCAGCACCAGAGAGAATGACATCGGATTATTCTCCTCATAATTGGCATAATACATACAGAGTCCATTAACCAAATAGAATAACCGCTGCGATTCACCACGACTCTTGATTATCGTTCCTTTCTTATAATGCTCCAAAGTGCCATGCCTTTGATACAATTCACGAAGTTCTACAATGTCTTTCGGGTATATCCAGGGCATTTGATGGAAAATGTGTCTCATTATTATTTCCCTGTCTTGGTGATTGATATAACCACGTCAGAGGATAATCCATTGCTAAAAAAATTAATCCCTATAGCGTAAAGTTATGTTCATCAGTCTGCCGTTTCCTGCTTGGAAATGCTAGCGCGCCAAACCACATTTTGTTAATTTTGACAATGTTATTTGATAGGTTTTTTCACGCTCAGGAACGGTAGGAAAAAGGAAGGTGAATAACTCCGTTGTCATGTTGCATGAAATAAGCAATGACAGGGCAATCAAATGTTATTTTTAAAAATAATGTTATGAAAAGATTAAACGTAATTATTGCACATTGATTCACTCAGACTGAACCAGCCTGAGTGAATCTGTCATAGAACGGCCTATCACAGGCAATTAGATCTTTTTATCGCTGGCTTTTATTACCATCGGCTTTTTAGCCTCTAAATCTTGCGCAATATTTTCAGCCGCAATACGCGCTGAGTTGATGGCAAAGCCAACGGTGCTTCCCGCCATCACCAGATCGTAACTGTCGCCGTACATCCCTCCGGCATCGTTGCCGATAACGTACAGGCCGGAAACAGGGACGTTTTTATCATCAACCGCCTGCAATTTTTCGTTCACCTTCACACCACCCAGGGTGCCGAGCGAGGTTGCCACGCTTTTCACCGCATAGAAAGGTGCTTTAGCGACAGGGCGTAGATAGCGGGCATCTTTAACGAAATCTTCATCATGACGAACATTGCAAAACTGATTGTAACGCCCAATGTTGTCTTTCAGCGTTTGATAATCCATTCCGGTTTTTTGCGCCAGCTCTTTGATGGAATTCGCGCGGAACGCTTTTCCGGCGGCTTCGCCTTTGGCGAAATGTTCTTCCAGTTTGGTGAGCTGGGTGGCAACGGGAACCATCACGCTAACACCGACATCAATGCCGTGATCGACCATGTAGTTTTTGGTGTCTTCGTCATACAGCACAAACATCGTCCCACCCTGATTTTCCAAGGCATTGCCAGCAAAGGGCCACTGCTCAATATTGGCTTCGTTGGTGAATCGTTCGCCTTTGGTGTTTAGCCATAAATGGGGCTGTTTGGCGGAAGCCGCATAATGGTTGGTGGTGGACTCTTTTGATAGCCCAGGACGGTATGACATATTGATAAATTCACGACCATCTTTTGCCGCGCCCGCCGCCCATGCCATTTTAATGCCGTCACCCACTTTCCCTGGAATGCCCACCACTTGCACATCAGGGAAGCGCGTATATTCCGTCAGCATCTCTTTATTGCTGCCGAAACCGCCGGTGGCAATAACCACCGTTTTGGCCAATGCTATTTATTTTACGTTGCAACCACAAATAAACAAAAATTAATAATACGACGTTCACAAAGGAAAAGTATTGTATATTCGCCTGACGGCTACTTATTTTTCTCAAGGTGAAAATATCGCCCTAACATAACGGTTTGATGCGGGTATGCCAGCACATGCCTTTTGACAATCGCGCCCAAATCCCGCTTTAATCAGACAAGCGCCCGTTGCCAGTGCCCCTCCGGGGTCGCTCAGGCAACGCTCTTACTTGAAAATGGAACTCTTCAATAGCGGAACTATGACTATACGACTCGTTGCACCAGCACTACTCCTGCTCTCACTGACGTCGCCCCCTTCGGTTCATGCACAACCGCTTGCACCCACAAAAGACGCCGCCGTAGCACCTTATCTGCTGCCTGATGCGCCAACGTTCGACCAAACCATTACACAGTTTCACACACGCTATAACCTCAGTAACCCTTCGCTCCCCATTGGTGAATTTCGTGTGGTGGACACAGGCGAGGCCGCCGCACCGTTGACGCGAGCCGCCAGTAGAATCAATGCGTAACTCTATGCCTCAACCGCCCTGGAACGCGGTACCGGCAAAATAAAAACGCTGCAACTCACCTACCAATCACTGGCTGGCGATACGGAAGCAGGGGCACGCCGCGCACAGGCCACCCAGTACATGGCTGCGCTGTTGCGTCATTTCTTACCGTCGTTGTCCGAAGAGCAAAGTAGCAAGAAGGTCTCTGAGCTACTCGATATCAGCAAACGTCAGGGCTTTTACCAACAAACAGAAGGTGCATTGCGATATGTAGTGGCAGATAACGGGGAAAAAGGGATAACATTCGCTGTTGAACCGATTAAGCTAACGCTATCTGAACCGTGATCGCGCTGGCATTGAGTGATGAAAATCCGAGCTTCTGCCGGATTTGGTCTCTATAGTGTCTGAAAAATAAAATTACTTGCTATCCCTATTCGGAGGAAAAAAGATGCGTCATCCATTAGTTATGGGTAACTGGAAGCTGAACGGCAGCACGCACATGGTCATTGAACTGATCGCAGGCTTGCGTAAAGAACTCAGCACAGTTACTGGCTGCAACGTGGCCATCGCGCCGCCCGAGCTGTATCTGGATCAGGCAAACCATCAATTGGCCGGTGGCCGCATTGCTCTCGGCGCACAGAACGTCGATGTGAACTTTTCCGGGGCCTACACGGGCGAAACCTCTGCCACCATGCTGAAAGACATTGGTGCCAAATACATCATCATCGGCCACTCTGAACGCCGTATTTACCACAAAGAAAGTGACGAATTCATTGCCAAAAAATTTGGCGTATTGAAAGAAGCTGGGCTGATCCCCGTGCTGTGCATCGGTGAAACCGAAGCTGAAAACGAAGCAGGCGAAACCGAGGCCGTTGTCGCGCGCCAGTTGGACGCCGTACTGAACTCGTTGGGTGCAACAGCCTTCAACGGTACGGTGATCGCCTACGAACCCGTATGGGCCATCGGTACCGGCAAATCAGCAACCCCTGCTCAGGCACAAGCGGTGCACAAGTTTATCCGTGACCATATCGCCAAACAGGACAAGGCTGTCGCCGATCAGGTCATCATCCAATACGGTGGCTCGGTAAACGCCGCCAACGCCGCAGAACTCTTCACGCAGCCGGATATCGACGGTGCACTGGTGGGTGGCGCTTCGCTGAAAGCCGATGCCTTTGCCGTGATCGTAAAAGCCGCAGCGGAAGCCAAGCGCGCATAATGCAGTAATACAGAGACAGCGCGCTCGATTATAGGAGTGCGCTTTTTTTATGCTTTTATCCGCATCCCTTTCTGTAATCCTTTTCCGAAACTCCTGCCGCACACCGCATCATCGAATGGATAATTCGCAGTGCATATTTCACACTGATAAATTAAAAATTTCATTTATGAAAAGTAAAAATAAAATTTACGATATTTAATATTTTAAATAATTTGATATTAGCTATTTTATAAAAATCCTGTCTTTTACTTCGAGGCGTATGCGTCTCAAATCACACCGTAATCATCATGCCACGCTGTACTACGCTCTATGAAGGGAGGAAGCGCCCTAACGATGCTGCATCTATCAAATTGAAAAGAAAGAAAAATTTCGGTTTATTACGGAGATATCACCATGCTCTTTGACGAACCCGGCAATACCTTTAGCCCCTATGTTTCAACCGGACACCTACCGGACCAGGACACGATTAATAAAAGAGGCCCACCAGCGTTTCGGACAGAACCACGAAGGCGTCGTTTCTAAAGTTTATCCTGCACTTGAACGCGTGCCTCCCGCGCTTTATGGCATTTGCATGGTCGGTACCAACGGTGCCGTGCACGCCGTGGGTGATGTGGATTACGAGTTCACCATCATGAGCGTATCGAAACCCTTCGTCTTTGCGCTGGTTTGTCAGGCGCTGGGTGCACGCGTGGCACGGGAAAAGCTGGGTGTAAACAGTACCGGTATGCCATTCAACTCTGTGACTGCCGTTGAATTTACCTCAGACGGCCGCACCAACCCGATGGTGAACTCGGGGCGATAGCCACCACCAGCCTGATCCCCGGTAACACCAGCGATGAGAAATGGAATTTTATTTACAGAGGGTTATGCGGCTTCGCGGGCAGAGAGCTCACCCTCAATGAGGAGGTGTATCAATCTGCCTGTGAGAGCAATTTCCGCAATCGCGGTATCGCCAATCTGCTTTACAGCTACGGTCGGCTCGGCTGCGATCCGGCCATTGCCGTCGATTTGTATACACGCCAATGCTCATTGAACGTCAGCGCCCGCGATCTGGCGGTGATGGGGGCCACGCTGGCCGATGGCGGTGTCAACCCCGTCACCCGCGACCGCGTGGTCAACAATGACGTTTGCCATTACGCCCTCGCCGTGATGGTCACCGCCGGGTTTTACGAGACATCCGGCGACTGGCTCTACGATATCGGGCTTCCCGGCAAAAGCGGTATCGGCGGCGGTATCGTCACCGTCTCGCCCGGTAAAGGCGGTTTAGGCACCTTCGCCCCGTTGCTTGATGGCGCAGGCAATAGCGTCAAAGGCCTGTTGGCAGCCCGCTTTCTCTCCCGCAGCTTGGGCATGGACATGTTTGTCTCCGAACCTTACACCGAAAAAAGCTAATCATCGTTGCCACAATCAACGCAAAAATCTGCATAAAAACCCAAGGATAATAATGGGATAACCATTATGGTGAATCAATCAACACCACACACAGCGACAGACGAGAAGGCGTCATGGGTACCGATGATCACCATCGCACTCGCCCAGATTCTGATGTCATTCAACGTCGCCTCGCTCCCCGTCGCGCTTGGCGGCATGGTGAACAGTTTCAACGTACCGCCCACCACCATAGCAACCGGTATTGTCGTCTATTCACTGTCTGTCGCCGGTTTCGTTATGTTGGGCGCAAAACTCAACCAGCGATTTGGCCCACTGATCATATTTCGCTCTACCGTGCTGCTGTTTGGTGTCGCTCAGGTGATGATGACGTTCAAGTCCTAACGCCACCATCATGATCAGCGCACAGGCGTTCAGCGGCCTGACGGCGGCGGCGTTAGTGCCCCGCCCTCACTGGTGGCACTGATTGCGGAGAATTATCGCGGTTCACAACAAGCCACTGCGCTAGGTACGCTGGGTTCTGCACGCGCCGGTGCGGGTGTGGCGGCATTTTTAATTGGCGGCGTGCTTGGCACCTATATCGGCTGGCGTCCGGCGTTTGGTCTGTTGATTGTCTTGTCCGCCATCATTTTCCTTCTCAGTTTCCGCATGAAAGCGGATAAGGGCCGTCCAGAAGTCAGCATTGATATTGTCGGGGTGGTATTGGCCGCAACCTCAATCATTCTGCTGTCGTTCGGCTTTAACAACCTCAACCGCTGGGGAATGGGTCTGGCGCGAGACGCTGCGCCCTTCGATCTGCTTGGCTTCTCTCCCGCCCCCTTTATGATTGTCGTGGGGATTGTACTTGGTCAGGCATTCGTCGTCTGGACACGACGCGTAAAAGAAAAAGGCAAAACCCCGTTGCCGGCACTGGAAGTGATTACGTCTCCCACGGAGCGGGCAGCCGTCGTCGCCATGTCTGCCGTGGTCACGCTGGAAGCCATGCTGAACTTTTCCGTGCCACTCTACATTCAGATTGTGCAGGGCAGCACGCCGCTGGCAACCGCTATGACGCCATGATGCCGTTCAACCTGTCCGTATTCTTCTCCACAAAGCTTATCGTGCGCTTTTACCACAAGCTGACACCGCAAAAGATTGGCCGCTATGGCTTTATCATCTGCACCCTTTCGCTGCTGTGGCTCGCCTTTGTGGTGCGTAATAACTGGAGCGAGTTCGCGGTGCTGTTTGGCCTGGTGGCATTCGGCATTGGTCAGGGATCGCTGGTCACTCTGCTGTTTAACGTGCTGGTGAGTGCTTCACCGAAAGAGCTGGCAGGCGACGTCGGTTCACTACGCGGCACCACCAACAATCTGGCCAATGCCATCGGTACTGCCGGTGGCGGGTGCGTTGTTAGTTGGGCTGCTCAGCTCCAGCGTTATGCGCAACATTGTGCAAACGCCGGTGCTCACACCAGACATTCAGGCGCAGGTGAATCTGGATAATATTAACTTTATCAGCAATGACCGATTGCTTACTGTGCTGTCGCAAACCACGGCAACGCCGGAACAAGTGGCTGAAGCAGTGCGCGTTAACGAGGAATCCCGCCTGAAAGCACTGAAATTTGGTCTGCTGATCATGGCGTTCCTTTCCATGATGGCGATCATCCCGGCAGGCCGACTGCCCGGCGAACTGCCAGCGGATAATTTGGATACTGAGCCGAATAAATAGGTAACTGTCAGATAAGAAAAAGGCTCCAGTGATAACCGGAGCCTTTTTGATGATACATAAACCGACTTAACGAACCGAAGGGATCTGCTGAGTAATGCAGTGAATGTTCCCACCACCTAACAGAATTTCACGCGCCGGCACGCCCACTATCGCGTAATCCGGGAACATCTGTTGCAGCAGTTCACGTGCCGTATCATCGGTACGCGCATCCAATAACGGGAAGATAATCTGCTGATTGCTGATCAGAAAATTCACGTAGGAGCCCGCCAGACGCGAACCCGCTAAACGTTCAATCGCATCACCCGCCGCGACGCCTGCCGCTTCCTCTTCCGTGGCATAGAGCGGACCCGGCGCAGGCAGCTTCCAGATCTTCAGTGCGCGCCCTTGCGCATCTTTAGCCTTAGAGAGCACCCGAAAGGCCGCCATCGAGCGCAAATACTGCGGATCGTTCTCATCATCCGTCCAGTGCAGCGCAACTTCGCCCGGACGCACAAAGCAACACATGTTATCAATGTGACCGTCGGTTTCGTCGTTATACACCCCCTCTTCCAACCAAATAATGGTGGAAATATTGAGGTAGTCACGCATCAACTGCTCAATCTCAGCCTTGCTCAGGTTGGGATTACGGTTCGAGTTCAGCAAACACTCGGCCGTGGTCAGCAGCGTGCCTTCGCCATCAACGTGAATGGAGCCGCCTTCCAGAATCAGCGGTGCCGCACAGCGTGCATCGCCGTAGTGCGCCAAGCACACGCTGCGCCACCTGTTCATCTTGCCGCCAGTCGTCGTACAACCCGCCCAGCTCACCGCCCCACGCGTTGAACTGCCAGTCGATACCCCGACGCTCACCGTTACCGTTTAGCACAACGGTTGGGCCAGTATCGCGCATCCAGGCGTCATCGCTTTCCATAGCAACCAGCGTCACGTCCGCAGGCATCAGGCGACACGCCTGCGCCATCTGCTGTGTTGGCACCCCCATTATCACCGTGGTCTTTTGACCAATCGCTTGCGCTACCGCGGCAAACGTCTGTTGCGCGGGCAATGCGTTATTGCGCCAGTTATCCAACCGATAGGGCCAAATCATCCACACTGCATCATGAGGTGCCCACTCGGCGGGCATAAAAAAGCCATCCTAACGCGGTGTTGAAGTGAGAGTCGAATGTGACATCGATTATCTCCGGGTCTTGCCGTCAGAGGTGCCCAGCGCCGTGTACATCTCCGGACGACGGTCGCGGAACAGCCCCCAGCTGGCGCGTTGAGCGGCGATCGCTTCCAGATCGAAGGTGTGTACCAGCACGGCTTCATCCGTTTTGTTCGCCTGTGCCAACAGCGCACCGGTTTGATCGGCAATGAAAGAGGAACCGTAGAAGGTCATTTCCAGCCCATCGATATATTTGCTCGCTTCAGTACCGATACGGTTAGAGGCAATCACCGGCACCAGGCTGGCCGCTGCATGGCCCTGCTGCACTCGTGTCCAGTGCGGCTGGCTATCGATATCCGGGTAAGCCGGTTCAGAACCGATTGCCGTGGGGTAGAAAATCAGCTCTGCACCCTGCAAAGCCAGGCTGCGCGCGGTTTCCGGGAACCACTGGTCCCATACAGATGCTCACGCCCACTTTGGCATAGCGGGTCTGCCACACTTTGAAACCGGTATCGCCAGGGATGAAGAATTGTTTTTCCTGATAGGCCGGGCCATTGGGGATGTGAGTCTTGCGATACACATCCAGCACACTACCATCAGCATCAATCATCACCAGCGAGTTGTAGTAGGCATTATTGGCGCGCTCAAAGAAGCTCAGCGGCAATACCACCTCAAGCTCCGCAGCCAGTGCGGAGAAGTGTTTGATGAGCGGGCTGGTTTCCAGCGTTTGGCTAAGGCGTAGTGCTCAGGGCTCTGATCGATACAGAAGTAAGGCGCGGCGAACAGTTCCTGAATCAGGATTATCTGAGCACCCTTGGCGTGCGCCTGTCGCACCAGTTTTTCGGCATTCTCAATATTCTTGGGCAGATCCCAGGAACACGCCATCTGCGTTGCGGCAACGGTCACTTTTGTCACGCGAAGACCTCTATTATCTCTCTATTACGCTAGCTGAACGCCAGCCCTACCCGTTAAAGTGTACGACGCTATTATGGCTTACGCAGCACCCGCTGTACACGCGCCTGCTCCCAGCGCTGCCAACGATCGCGCAGCCAGAACACCTTCACCGCATCCAGCGCCAGAAAACTGCCCCAGATCAGCAGCGGCCACAGGAACCAGTGGGAGCCTGGCGATGTCATTCGGTTCACCACAAACAGCACCAGATTGACCACAAGGTAAACGATAAGTGAGCGCCAGAAACGGCTCTCTTGCCGAACCTGACGTTTTGCCGCCTGAACGCGCAGCTCTAGGGATTCGCCACTGACAGTTTGCTCACTCTCTTCCGCCATCAGCTCAGTGACATTAACCCCAAACGCAGCTGCAATGGCACCGAGCGTATCCAGACTGGCGCGCTCGCCATTCTCAATACGCTGAATGGTTCTGACATTTAAAGAAGAGAGTTCCGCCAGTTGCTCCTGGGACCAGGCACGGGCAAGACGTAATGCTTTGATCGGATGGGTATTCATGGTTGTTTTTCTCATGGAAGTTAAACACGCCCTCAACCTACTCTTGCTCGGCTGCCGCGAACACGACAGCGACCTGACAGCAACCTGACACGCTCCCGACAGCCTGCCGTATGAAGAAAAAAACCACCCAGCCGTTATGCGGCGGGATGGCTTTCATGGATAAATCGCACCTGATGCCAAATTTAGAACAGCTTTCTCGCCGTTTCCAGCCAATCACGCTTGAAGGGCCGCTTCATATTCTCGATGGCATCAATGATATCGTGGTGCACCATTTTTTCGTTCTGGATACCTACGCAGCGCCCGCCGTAACCTTGCAACAACAGCTCAATGGAGTACGCCCCCATACGCGATGCCAGAATACGGTCGTAAGCCACCGGGGAACCCCCACGCTGAATGTGGCCCAGCACCGTGGAACGCGTTTCACGCCCGGTCTCTCTTTCAATATAGCGCGCCAGCTCATCGATATCACAGATGTGTTCAGTAATGGCAACGATGGCGTGTTTTTTCCCTTTGGCGATGCCCGCTTTGATTTCACACACCAGATCTTCCGATTTGAACTCTTCTTCCGGCAATACAATAAACTCACAGCCCCCGGCAATCGCGGCAGCCAGCGTCAGGTCACCACAGTGACGCCCCATCACTTCCACGATGGAGATACGTTGGTGAGAAGAAGAGGTATCGCGCAGACGGTCAATAGCCTCCAGCACGGTTTCCAGAGCGGTAAAATACCCGATGGTGTAGTCGGTGCCCGCCACGTCGTTATCGATGGTGCCCGGCAGACCGATACACGGGAAACCCATTTCAGTCAGGCGTTTAGCCCCCATATAAGAACCGTCCCCCCCGATCACCACCAGTGCATCCAGGCCACGTTTTTTCATGTTCTGTACCGCAACTTCGCGCACGTGATCGTCGCGAAACTCGGGGAAACGCGCCGAGCCTAAAAAGGTGCCGCCGCGATTGATAACATCAGACACGCTGTAGCGGTCCAACTGCTCCATGCGATCCTGGTACAAGCCCTGATAGCCATCATAGATACCGTAGACTTCCAAACCTTCCGTCAGCGCCGCGCGTACTACGCCGCGAATCGCCGCATTCATGCCTGGCGCATCGCCACCGCTCGTCAATACTCCGATTTTCTTGATCATGACAACCTCTGGACTTGTAGATGTAGTTTTGCAGGATGTTTCTATCTGACGGGTCGCCGTGGCGAACCATCGCTCACCTTTTTAAGCATATTATAACAAATGTCCTGAGCTGAATTGATTCAGGTCAGGCAAAATAATGCCGCACAACCCATTTTCTATCACATTTCTCAAACAAATACAGGCTGGATCACACCTCAATACGCCCGCGCTGTTCTTCGGGCACGGCAGAGGAAGGATCTTGATGAATCAGAATATCGGCACTGGGAAAGCGCTCACGCAGCGCCTGTTCCAGAGAGTCCGAACCTCATGTGCCCGAACCAGTGGTAGCGTGTCATCCATTTCCAGATGCAGTTGAATAGCAGTTGATGTGCGCCATGAATACCCGGCCAGCCACGAATCAGCTCAACAATGGCCTGCTGCTCCTGTTCTGGCAGAGCGCGATCCAGCAGCGATTGCACCGCGTCATAGCCAATACGCAGGACGCTGTAGAGAATATAAACCCCGATTCCCAACGCAAACAGGGCATCGGCGTATGTGATACCGCGCCAACTCAGCACCATTGCCAGCGCGGTGCCGGGCCAGCAGGCTCAATGCCTGCGCTTTCTTGCCCGGCGGCGCCAGACGCACGGCCAATGAGGCGGTGATCGACCAGAAGATGGCATGGGCCAGCGCCACGCCGATACGCGCCGCCACCAGCACCCAGAAATTCCAGGCCAAACCGGAAATGATGTTGCAGACGGCAAACAGAATGAAGACCTTAATCAGCAGTCCCCGCCGTTCCATATCACTGCACACCAACATAAAGGGCAATGACATGGTGCCCACCACCCAGGCATAAATCGTGATAATCAATCCCACCTGTGCGGCACTCATCGAAAAGCTGACGGCGATGTCGGACAACAAGGCGACGGGCGTAAATTCAGCGGTGTTAAAGATAAATGCCGCCATAGCGAGGCTGATAACACGAAACCATGCTATCGAACGGGATGAAAGGGTCATGGGCTACACACTACCAGATATCAACAACGTAGAAAGAAAATCGGCAGCGCATCACGTCATCAGAAAAGGGCATCACATGCTGCACGCGAACAGAATCCGAGCGGAAAAGAGCCAAATGCCGTACCAGCCAAAATTCTGCAAAGCAGATCACATTTTACGCTGAATCGTGGCGCCCTGTCGTACTTTTTTCAGGCGTTTAATCGAAGAACAGAAAGGATTTTATGTCGCAACTTCTGCGTAAAACGTTATCAGGGGAATGAAATTAATCCTTTGCCCCTTATTACATCATCTGGCACCCAATTGTTTTTGAAAGTCTTTTCCTAAAAAACAAGCAAAAAAATCCCGTCATCATGATGGGCAAAAGACAGGGATGGTGTCTATGGCAAGGAAATCAAGGCCTTACCACTCTCACTACGCACTACTCACTACAGGGTTACTCAGGGATTCGGCTCACTGTTCTGCCCCCCAAAACGGGGACATGGATGCTTCAGCCTAAGATAACTGCTGACGCATCTCGTTCATTCGTTGTTGATAGCGCTGTTCAAGAAATGATTTTTGTTCTTAATTCAGCAATTTATACATTTTATTGCGCACACGCGTCATTTCTATCTGGCGCTCAACCTGCGCCTGCATCATCTGCGTAATCTGTTTTCTGACGGCCGCTTCATCAAATTTCTCCACGGTCACCAAAGTGTGCATTTTTTCTATATCATTTAAGTGCAGCACGGGCGCGTCTTGCCTTGCCTGTTGCATCAGGTCACGCATATGTTGACGCTGTTGTTCCGTCAATTTCACACCGTCAAACAGACCGCGCTGACTGATGGCGTTTCGCAAGGCTGCATCGCCATGGTGCCAACCGGGCAGTGACGCACTATCGCTATCGGCTACTGATGCATTGACAACGCCTAACATCAGCAACGAAATGAGAGAGATTTTTATGCGCCGTTGCATCATCACCCCCCGGAGTAATGCGCCAATCTGTGAATCAATGAACACAAGTCTAAACACCTTGCTGCAAACATGCGTCAGAGGATGTAAAACTACGTAAAGTCATGGAATACCGTCGATCTATGACGTATTTTTCCCCTGGAGGTAGCCTAATCATGAACAAGATTCTGTTAGTGGATGACGACAAAGAGCTCACCGCTTTGTTGAAAGAGTTGCTCGAAATGGAAGGCTTTAACGTTGTCGTTGCCCACGATGGCGAACAGGCATTAAGCGTATTGGACAGTACGGTAGATTTGCTGCTGTTGGATGTCATGATGCCGAAGAATGGACGGGCTGCGCCTCAATCCGGGGCGTCAGGAAACGAGTTTCGACACCGAAGTACTGGATCTCACCGGCACCGAATTCACTCTGCTCTACCTGTTGGCACAGCGGCTGGGGCAGGTGGTATCCCGAGAGCACCTTAGCCAGGAAGTACTGGGTAAACGTCTGACGCCGTTCGATCGTGCGATAGACATGCACATTTCCAACCTGCGGCGTAAGTTGCCGGAGAGAAAAGACGGGCAGCCCTGGTTCAAGACGCTGCGTGGACGCGGTTATTTGATGGTATCAACAAGTTAATATAGGTAACTGCGGCATGATCGACAGTTTGACTTCACGCATCTTCGCCATTTTCTGGCTCACGCTGGCTTTGGTGCTAATGCTAGTTCTGATGTTGCCCAAGCTGGATTCACGCCAGATGACGGCGCTGCTGGAAAGTGAGTATCGTCAGGGCGTGATGCTGGAGCAGCATATCGAAGCCGATCTTGCCGCCGATCCCCCCAACGATCTGTTTTGGTGGCGACGCTTGCTTCGGGTGATCGAGAAGTGGTCACCACCGGGGCAGCGTCTGGTTTTCGTCACCAGCGAGGGGCGCATTTTCGGCACGTTGCAAAAGACTGAAATGCAGATCGTGCGTAACTTTATCGGCCAGTCCGACAACGCCGACCACCCACAGAAGAAGAATTACGGCCGACTTGAGTTGCTCGGCCCCTTTTCCGTGCGCGACGGTGAGGATAATTACCAGGTTTATCTGATCCGCATGGCGAACAGCCCCCAGTCCGATTTTATCAATCTGTTGCTCGACCGCCCGCTGCTGTTACTTATCGTCACGATGCTGATCAGCACACCGCTGCTGCTATGGCTAGCCTGGAGCCTGGCAAAACCGGCGCGTAAGCTGAAAATTGCCGCTGATGAGGTAGCACAGGGCAACCTGCGCCAGCACCCCGAGCTGGAAGCGGGGCCGCAAGAGTTTCTGGCCACTGGCGTCAGCTTTAACCAGATGGTCAGCGCGCTGGAACGCATGGTTACCGCTCAACAACGTCTGCTTTCTGATATTTCCCATGAACTGCATACGCCGCTGACGCGCTTGCAGTACGCGCTTGCAGTTATCCTCCGCGCTCCTGCGTCGTCGCCAGGGTGAAAACAACGAGCTGAACCGCATCGAAACCGAAACGCAGCGTCTGGACAGTATGATCAACGATCTGCTGGTATTGTCACGTAACCAGCACAAGAACGAGCTGGGACGTGAATACATTCGTGCCGACGAACCGTGGGGAGAGGTGCTGGACGATGCCCGCTTTGAAGCTGAGCAAATGGGTAAAACGCTGGAAGTGCCTTATCCGCCCGGCCCTTGGCCGCTGTTCGGTAACCGTTCCGCACTGGAAAGCGCATTCGAAAACGTGGTGCGCAACGCCCTGCGTTACTCACACACCCATATCAGCGTCGCCTTTGCCGTTGATAATCAAGGGCTCACCATTAACGTTGACGATGATGGCCCAGGCGTTAACCCTGAAGATCGTGAGCAAATATTCCGTCCGTTCTATCGCACCGATGAAGCGCGCGATCGCGCATCGGGCGGCACGGGGTTAGGGTTAGCCATTGTGGAGAATGCCATTACTCAGCATAAAGGGTGGGTTAAAGCAGGAGATAGCCCGTTAGGGGGCTTATGTCTGGCCATTTGGTTGCCGCTGAACGAACGCTAAGCGCAGAAAAAACACGTGGGGTACGGCGCGTTGCGCCGCCCCGCTAGCGCATACGCTGAATGACTTGCAACAGCTCGGCGATCGCTTCTTCCCCACCATCTTCCAATACCGCCTTGCGCACACACCCGTTGGTGTGATCGGCAAGCAGTTGATTGGCAACAGCATTAAGAGCAGAGCGGGCCGCAGATATCTGATTCAGGATATCAACGCAATAACGGTCTTGTTCGATCATCTGACCGATACCGTTAACCTGACCGTTAATCCGGTTGAGCCGGTTCAGCAGCGCTTTTTTACGCGGCTGAACCACCCGGCGCACATCCGGTTCATCGGCAGAATTGGCCGCTTCAGTGGCAGCGGCACAAAACTCGCATTTACGCGACGATGTCAAAGCCGAGTCCTTCGATAGTGTCGCGGAAGACGTCTGGGTTGGCTTTTTCTGTCTCATTGTACTCCACGTTTACCAGACCGGTTTCCAGCGTGACCTGCACACCCTGAACCCATTAAGCGCTTCCAGCGCGTTCTTGACCTTACTGGCGCAGCCGCCGAAGGACATACCTTGGACGTTGATTGTAGCATAGGACATAAAATACTCTCCATTTCACATTGTGTGACACCGGGCGGCGCCTGAGGGCTCAGGTGATTAGTCGCGCCGGGTCGGTTTCCAATGACGTAACAGCAGTGAATTGCTCAGCACAGAAATCGAACTGAGCGCCATGGCACTCCCGGCAATAACCGGATTCAGTAACGACAACGCCGCCAGCGGAATGCCCAGCACGTTGTAGAAAAACGCAAAAAACAGATTCTGTTTCACCTTGCCAAGCGTCGCACGCGACAGGCTGATGGCATCCAGCAGGCTATCGAGGCGGCTGCGCATTAGCACCACATCCGCCGTATCCAGCGCGATATCCGACCCCGCTCCAATGGCAAAACCCACATCCACCGCCGCCAGCGCAGGCGCGTCATTGATGCCACCGCCGACCATACCGACACAGCGGCCGCTGGCCTGAAGGCGTTGTATCTCCGCCGCTTTATGCTCAGGCAACACCTGAGCCACCACGTTGGTGATCCCTACCTGTTTGGCAATCACTGCCGCCGCACGTGGATTATCACCCGTCAACATCATGACCTCGATGCCCTGGCGTTGCAGGTCGCCGATCACGGTACGCGCATCGTCGCGCACCTTATCGGCCAGCGCAAGCGCAATGTACCCGAGCAGAAGCCCGGCGCGGGCCACGGCAATCACCGTTTTTCCCTGCGCTTCCAGTTTGACAATCTGCGCCTGATCGAGCACGATGTCATTTTCAGCCAGAAAACGCGGTGACCCCAACAGCCAGTTTTCACCTGCGACCTCACCTTTAACACCCCGGCCAATAACCGCCTGAAACGCGCTCACCTCGACGGCATCCACACCGGATTCCCGCGCATGCTGCGCCAGCTCCTGTCCGAGAGGATGCTCGGAATGCTGCTCCAGAGAAAGGGCTACGCGTAGCAGTTCAGCTTCGGCTACCGCGGCCTCTGGCAGTACGTCACTGACCGAAGGCTTACCCTCCGTGATGGTGCCGGTTTTATCCAGCACCTGCAAGCGCTGCACTTGCTCTAACGCATTGGCATTGCGGAACAATATACCCGCCCGCGCCCCTTGCCCGGTACCCACCATAATCGCCGTCGGCGTCGCCAACCCCAGAGCACACGGGCAGGCAATCACCAGCACCGCAACCGCACTCACCAGACTGAATGCCAAATCACCGCTAATAAACCAGTGTGTCAGCCAGGTAAGTAGCGCGATCGCCACCACCACCGGCACGAACACCGATGAAATTTTATCCGCCAAACGCTGTACTGCCGCCTTCGAGCCCTGCGCATCTTCTACCATGCGAATAATGCGTGCCAACGCAGTATTGCTCCCGACGCCAGTCGCTTTGACACGCAGCATGCCGCTCTGGTTAAGCGTCGCGCCAAATACCTCGGCACCAACCGCTTTCACCACCGGAACACTCTCGCCGGTTAGCATCGATTCATTGACCTCCGAGAGGCCATCGAGAATTACGCCGTCGACGGGAATACTCTCACCAGGGCGTACCACAAAAATATCGCCGCTGTGCAGGCTGGCCACATCGCGATCCTCAATCTCACCGTCCACTTCCACGTGAGCGATGGGCGGTTGCAGGTTGAGCAAACCTTCAATGGCGGCACCGGTTTTGGTTTTCGCTCTGCTTTCCAGCAGTTTCCCCAATAACACCAGCGTAATGATCGCCACACTGGCCTCAAAATAGAGATGGCCGTGCGGCGTGGTAGCAGCGTGAACAGGCTGAACAGATAGGCCACGCTGGTTCCCAGCGTTACCAGCACGTCCATATTGGAGGTGCCGCTGCGCAACGCGCTCCAGGCACGACGATAGAAATGGCGACCACTCCAGAACTGCACCGGCGTTGCCAGCAGTGCTTGCAGCCAACCGGGCAGCAGATGCCCGCTGCCGAAAAACATCCCGACCATTTCCGCCATCAGCGGCACAGTGAGCACTGCCGCAATCAGAAATTCGCGGCGTTCGCGCCGCCACGCGCGTTCTCGCCGTTCACGTTCCTCGCCGCGCTGCCCGCCTTCGACTACGTGAGCCTGAAAGCCCCCCTGCTCAATCGCGCACACCATTTGCTCCGGGCTAACCAAGCCTGGGCGATAGCGCACACTGGCTCGGCTGCTGGCAAACAGTACCGTAGCATGCACATCGGGCAGAGCTTCAAGTGCCGCCTGAATGCGATCGGCGCAGCGTTCGCTGCTCATGCCGGAGAGTTCCAGCGTCAGATTCTGTTCAACGACGTCAAAACCGACTTTATGTATCACATCCTGCACCGTGCCGCTTTCCCCTTGCAGCCGGACGCGCGCACGCTCGCTGGCGAAATTGGCGTTGGCTTCCACCCCCGGCAAGCGGTTCAACACGCGCTCAAGACGCACAGCACAGGCCGCGCAGGACATGCCGCTAACGCGCAGGACATGCCGCTAATAGGAAGGTGCAATGAGAGAGGATCGCTACCATTAGTCATTTCATTGTTATCCTTAGACTTTCCGTTAAAATGCTTCGATGTCTGCCTTGTCGGTGAGGGGATAACATACCCCTGAGTCACTAAATTTTATACCTCATAAGGGTATTTTTATTAGCAAAACATAGCAAAAATTTAGATATGCATTAATTTCAACATCATAGATAACATTGTTTCAGTTTTAACAAAACCATATCCAAAAAAATCATTTTTAATACGCCATTATCCTTTCTAGCATCAGATCGATTTTCAATATACCCCATATGGGTTTATCAAATAAAAATGAGGGGCATCGTGCTGACTGTTTGCACTGTAACCACATGAATTAACACACAACCAATTTGGATAAGGGAAAATACATGACACGCTCAGCACCTGGGTCTCGGCGGCAACCGCATCACCTGCGGTATCATCATTTTAGACTAAGCGCAGTGGCGGTTTTCGTCGCCAGCCTCACTTGCGGTATAGAAAACGCTTTTGCTGCCGATCCAATCACGACCGATACCCCCACCACGCAACCAGCGAGTGCTGACAGTGAGGGCGCAAATCTGAGGGGGATTACCGTGTGGGGACAGGCGTGCACGGGGAAGATACAACCTCCTATACCGCGCAGGAAACCACCGTCGCCAGCAAATTACCGGTCGCGCTGAAGGATATTCCACAGTCTGTCTCTGTCGTCACCCGGCAGCGTATTGAAGATCAAAACCTCACTACGCTCGAAGATGCACTGCAACAGGTTACCGGGGTAACGGTCACCCCCAACGGCCACTGACAGCAGTCAATATCGCTCGCGAGGTTACACCCTGAACAGCTCGATTGACGGCGTTCCCGTTTATAGCAGCCTCAGCGGGTCGGAGCAGTTCGATCTCGCCATCTACGACCGTGTGGAGGTGCTGCGTGGCCCGACGGCACTGCTCAACGGCAGCGGCGATCCTGGCGGCACAGTCAACGTCGTCACCAAAAAACCGCGCGACCGTTTTGCCCTCAATGGCACCCTGAGCGCAGGCAGTTGGGACAACTATCGCAGTGAATTGGACGTAACCGGACCGTTGAACGAAAGCGGTACGCTACGAGGCCGAGCGGTGGGTATTTGGCAAGACCGCGATTTCTTCTATGACCGAACCCATCAGGAAAAAAAGGTGTTCTACGGCGTGCTGGAATACGATATGACGCCAGACACCACACTCTCTGTCACTTTTGCCAATCAGCTTAACCACATTCAGGCTCCCTACTACGGCCTGCCCGCTTATACCACGGGTGCGCTGCTGGATGTCTCCCGTTCGCTCAACCCAACGCCTGACTGGGCCTGGAGCGACAGCCACACGCAGGAGTATGTTGCGGGCATCGAACAGCGCTTTGATAACGGCTGGACCGCCACCAGCAAATTCCGCTATCTCGACAAGGACAGCGGCTACAAAGACAGCTTCGTCTCCTCAGGCGTGGATCCGGATACCCACACCGTTAGCTACTGGTATAACCGCCAGTTCGATAGCGAATACCGACGTTACGGCCTGGATCTTTACGCGGGTGGCCCTTTCCAACTGCTGGGCCGTGAGCATCAGGCGCTAATTGGCTACAACTATGATGACTATGCGTATCAGTATGCGGGGTATAATCGGGCTGGCGCTCGGCAAACCGGCATCAGCCTGTTCGATCCGTCCGCGGTGCGTGAGTATGATGTCACGCCGACCAACGGTTACCTGACCCGAACGATTCAAAGCGGTGTCTACGGCCAAACGCGCCTGCAATTACTCGATCCGCTCACCTGGGGGTAGTCGGCGGTCGTGTCAGCAATTTCACCATCCGCAGTCGTAGCATCAGTCCCTCCACACCAACAGCCTGGAGCAAAGGGGCGGCCTCCACTGGGAAGCATGATGTTGCCGCTGCCGTAAGGCCATAGCCCAGCCAGTGCGCGTAGCAGCGTACTCTTACCGTTGCCCGAACCGCCGACGATCATCCAGCTTTCCCCTGGCTGGATGTCGGTATCGGGCAACGCGCAGAGCGTTGTGCCATCGGGCAGATGCAGTTGCAAATCGCGAATGCGCAGAATGCCATCGTTGGCAGCGATTGTCTGAATATCACGGTGATCAGCGTGACCCACCACGCACATCTGGCGCGCTGGCATCACCATCAATTGCAGGTGATTGCCCAGCCCAGAAACAGTGCGGGGCCGCAATCGCCCTCGACCGTCGAAAACCAAACGCCCTTACCGTCTGTTCAGGCCCGCCTGACAACCACGACGCACATCATTAGAGAGCCATGATATGAACACGCCGTCTATCACGTTATCCGAGGGGATGCGCATACGTATCGAGCAGGTCGTCACCGTCCTGTTGGCGGCACTGCTGCACGGGGAGTGATTTATTACCTATCGGCGACATCTGCCGTGGTCATGCCGCCTTCAGCCGCTCCCGCTATCAGCGTGGAACTGGCACTCAGTGCCGAACCGAGCATGACGGCAGCTGCATCGGCTCCGACCGCTCAACAGACAGAAACGGCACCGCAAGAGAGCACGCCGCCACCCGAGCCAGAAGCGCCCGCCTCCGTGCCACAGGAGGCACCTGCGCCGGAAGCCGTGAAGACGCCAGCGGTGAAAAAACCGGTGCCCAAGGCTCCGGCCCGTAAAGCGCCAACCGCTGAACCACAGCAAACGGTCGACCGGAGCACTGCAACACCGAGCAGTCATGCCACCGCAAATACGGCAGCACCGGTGTCCTCCGGTGCGCCAACGACATCCGAAGGTGCAATTACACCAGCATCTGCCACTGCGGATCACCTGAATAACCCGCCACCGCAATACCCCGTTCTGGCATTGAAGCGCAAACGGCAGGGCACGGTACAGCTACGGGTACAAGTGCTGGCATCCGGACGGCCGGGTGAAATCCAGATAGTGCGCAGTAGCGGGCGCGACATTCTCTATCAGGCGGCGGTAGCGGCAGTCCGACAATGGTCATTCGTTGCGGCGCGTCGCGGAGGAACGCCCATGGAGAGCTGGGCCAGCTTTCCGCTCAGCTTCAAACTGCAATAGTGCAAACAGGCACTCTTTTTAACCTGATGTGTGCGGCAACCTGGCCGCGCACTGACAATAACACTCTCGAGGTCACAGATGACTCTGCCCACTCACAGCGGGTATTCCATAGAAACATTGACGATCTGGTTACTGATCGTCTTCTCCACCATCACCTGGTCACTGGTGATTATCAAAAGCATACAATTCTCACGCCTGAAGCGTCGCGACCGACACTTCCTGCACGCGTTCTGGCACGCAAAAGCGCTGGCGGATGTTCACATGGAACACCCCCAGCACGCGGGTGCAGCCGCCAACGTCGCCCACGCGGGGCTCGCCTCACTGGAGGTTGATAACCCCGCCAACAGTGGGCTGGCGCAATCCATCGATTTTCAAGACCGCTTCGAGCGCGCCCTGCGGCATCAAATTTAGCGCGAGAGCCAACGATTGGAAGCCGGTCTGGCCGTGATGGCGTCCATTGGTTCTATTTCACCGTTTATCGGCCTGTTTGGCGCCGTGTGGGGCATCATGGAAGCGTTGCAGAGCATCAGTCAGGCAGGCAGTGCCAGTCTGGAAACCGTTGCCGGCCCCGTCGGTTCCGCCTTGCTGGCCACCGGGATTGGTATCGCTGTCGCGGTTCCCGCCGTGCTGGGCTACAACTACTTTTTGCGTCGGGTAAAAAACGGCTTCAGCCTGACACCCGCGACGCATCTCGCAACACATCCCTGACAGGAGCACCAACATGGCTTTTACCCCCCACTCAACATCGAAGCTGCAAAGCGAAATCAATGTCACGCCGTTGGTGGATGTGATGCTGGTACTGCTGGTGGTGTTTATCGTCACTGCGCCGTTGCTCACTAACGCCGTACCGGTCAATTTGCAAAACCGCGGCCACCGCCCCGCCAGACACGCAGCAGCCGCTGGTCGTGAGTATCGACGATGAAGGCCAACTGTTCGTTGCGCAGACGCCAACCTCACTTGAGCAGTTGGAACCGCGGCTTATCGCCGCACACAGCGAAAATGAACGTATTCAGGTGCAACTACGTGCCAGTGAAACGGTCAATTATGGTCTGGTGGCAAAATCACTGGTTAGCATTGAACGTGCGGGCATCAGCAAGGTGGCCATCGTGACCGCGCGCTAGCCTTCGCTGAACCGGGCCTGAATAAACAGAAGTTTGCCGATACTCGAATTTCGGTCATCTGCTTGTTGTGTTTTGCGGCTCCTCAGTAGAGTGAGCGATATTTCCCGCTATTCATCAAGGCGGTCAGTTTGAGCAAAACGCGGTGCAACCGCTTTGCTCTTTGTCCGTTAAACAGGAAGTGATAATGAAAGGTGTTACCTTATTGGCTGGCGCACTTGCACTTCTCTTCAGCGGCCAGGCGCTAAGTTCGGGTGATGACGTATGCGGATTTTCCGATGCATAGTGCGGCATTGCTGCGCTGCCTTATCTGGAACCCAATAACGACACCTGCGTCAATCTGATCCTGCTGCAAAGCAACCGCCACCATTTGGCCCTGCCGCTGCCGCAGCCGTTACCCGATCAGACACGAACCCGAGTAAACCCGTTTACCGCCTATCGTGTGATGGGCTTGACGGCCAGCGAAGCAGGCCTGGACGAAGCCAGCTCAGACAGTGCAGATAAGCCATCGTCACTGACAGCCAAGGCCAAACTGTTGGGGCTTCCTCCAGAGGTTCAGGCGCAGATGGATACGCTGGCACCGGAAGAGAACGAGGGTCGCCACGTCTCCAATGACGTCAACGCGGTAGAGACCTTTTTCGATGTGTTGCTGGCGGATACCCAGCTCAGCGCGCCGCAGCGCATTCAGCTTGCGCAGGCCCGTATCAACATGCTCTCCTCCGCAACCACGTCTGCAACTATGACCCGCGATCTCGCGAACCTGCCCGCTGACGGCCATGCCGGAGAACTCAAACAGTATTTGATCAATGCAGTGGCCTTTTATCAGGGCCTGTTTGAACAGGCAAACAGCGGCTTTCAGTCGCTAACGACGGCCAACCAGCCGTGGGTGGCAGAAACCGCGCGCTACATGCTGATCCGCGTATCGCTGAATCAGGCGATGGAAAATGCGTTGGATGAATACAACATGTTCAATGTTGATAAGGCTGACAAGGAACAAGGTCGGCGCGCAGTCGAACGCATTGACGCCTATCTGCAAGCCTACCCGAAAGGGCTCTACGCCGATTCTGCCCGTGGGCTTTATCGCCGTGCCTACTGGGTGATCGGTGATGAAAATGCCCTGTCAGCGTGCTATCAGCAAGTCATTGCCGTGCAGAAAGACCTGGATGCCTTACAGACGATCAATAACGAAATTGATAATAAGTTGCTGGAAAGCAGCATTTTTATTCAGACGCCAGAAGCGCCGTTGCTGATGCTGGTACAAGATCTGAAACGGCTGCGCAGTGACAAAGGCTGGATGCAGTGGCCCGCGTTGTCAGAAGCGGAACTCATCGCTCAGCAAGCGATGTTTGACGATGCTGGTATGCAACAGCAGTATCGCTATCTGCAGGCGGCCTTCCACTATTACCAACAGCGGGACGCGGCGGCCACGCTGGCGTTGATTCCGGAAGAGACGGGCAACGATCTGGCGGACACCACGCGTTTCAGTCTCCAGATACTGCGCGGTTTGGCGCTTGAAGCGGAACACGGCTGGCGCGAGGCGGAAACGCACTGGCGGCATCTGTTAACGTTAAAAACCAACGAAACGCAGCAGCAGTATCTGCAACTGTCTCTGGCGGAAACGCTGGTTAAATCAGGCCACCCTGATGTCATTTTTGCGCCGGACAGCCCGGTTAAAAATCTGCGCTTCCGCTCAGCCGTACTGAAAACCTCCACCAACGCCAACTTGCTGCGCCAGCAAACCGGCGAGCAGCAAACCCATGAAGAACGCGCCGTAGCACTGCATACCTTGCTGACACAATCACTGGTACACCGTGACTATGCCGCTTATCTCAAAGACAGCGAGCTGTTGCGCACCATCGAACCGTTGAAAAGCGCGGAGAACGCCAGTTGGAATATGGAGGATCTCACCGCGTTTGCCTGGGATGGCAGCGATACTGAAGAGGGTTACCAATGCCCGTCGCTGACCACGGTGGTGTCCACATTAAACAAACGTCCTAATGATGCCCACGCCACCAACTTGTCTGGGGGAATTCTTTTTCCGCACCGGAAATGAGGTCGGGTTCGATTGGGGTGAAAGAAATCAGTTGGAAGCGTTGACTAACGCGCCCAGCCAATTCACAGGGAAAGCCTATTCCCAGCTGGACGCTTACATGAAGGTGATTGCCGATCCGCATGCGCCGCCGGAAGACAAAAGCTACGCGCTTTATCGTGCTATCTACTGCTATGCGCCCAGCAGCATGAACGATTGCGGCACGCAAGAGATCAGCAAGGCAACGCGCAAAGCCTGGTTTACTCAGCTGAAAACCGAATTCAAAGGCACCCAATGGGCCACGCAGCTCAAATATTATTGGTAGTCGCCTGCGTTCTGTTCACGAACGCCGCCAAAGCTGAACGCGTCAACGCCGCCCATTATCAAGATTTTTGGTTGTGGGCGGCAGTCTTGCCAAATCCTTGCAGCGACATCGTGCCGTTACGCGCCCACTCCACCGATACCGTTACCAGCGTCCACAAAATCAGGCCGTTAAACACCAATACCAGCGCAACGGAAGGCACAGCCTCTTCACCCAGAATGGTGGTTGCCAGCGGCAAACCCAGCATGACGTTGTTGGAGAATATGCCGCTCAGCGCAAATACCGAGCCGGAGACGCCGTCCAAATCAAACACCTTGCGGGCAACAATGCGTCCAATCACGAACACGATCAGACAACTGCCGAAAAACGCGATCAGCAAGCGGGCATCTACCGGGGGACGTTTCGAGAAATCACTCATCATGCGGAACAGCATGGCAGGCAGGGCGACAGAGAAAACAAAGCGGCTGACGCCGTCTGTGAACGCGGTGGGCCATTTGGCAAACCGGATCAGGCTGTAACCCAGAATAATCAATACAAACAGCGGTAATGAAATCACCACCTGGTGCCAAAAGGAGAGTACAAAGGGGGGCATAGGTTAATCCTTCAATGCCTCACTCAGCAGCGCCAGATGGCCTGGCCTGATCAATGTAAGCGCCCACTAACAAAATCGGACACATCAGGCAACATAGCGCGGACAGAAAGGCGCGCAATCACCGGCTTATTAGACGAGTTATTATCTCCCCTGAGCATCGCTCAGGGGATGTGGGCGGATTTAGCCGGCGACAAATTCCGCTCCGATTAAATCATCCGGTCTGTACAGATGCAGTCAACGCCCCAGGCCAGCAAATCACGCGCGCGCGCCGGTGAGTTCACGGTGCCGCACGCAGCAGCGCCACGCGTTGCGCATCCAGCAGTTCATGGTTGAGGTGAATGGAGACGCAATCGAGATCGCGCGTCAGACGCAGCAGTCCTCTTCCCACTCATCCAACAACAGCCCACGCGGCAGCGTCGGCACCGCCTGCTGCGCAGCCGCCAGCGCTTCGACGGAGAAAGATGAGAGCAACGGCTCAACCGGATGATCGCGCCACAGCAGTGCTGCCGCCTGTGCCACGATGCGACCCGTAAGGGTTTCTTGTCCGGTGGTGGGTTTAATCTCGATATTGGCGGCTAAACCGTACTGCTTGCAGCGTGCCGCCACCTCGGATAACAGAGGTAAGCGCCCACCAACAAACTGCTTGCTGTACCACCCGCCCGCATCTAGCCCCACCAGTTTATCCCAGGGTAGATCTCCCGCCACGCCCCAGCCGTTGGTGGTTCTCTCCAGTGTGTCGTCATGCAGCAAAAAGATCTTACCGTCCTGAGAGAGTTTGGCATCAAACTCGATCATTTTATGCCCGTGATGCGCGCCCACTTCAATGGCGGCCAGTGTGTTCTCCGGTGCCAATGCACCGCCGCCGCGATGGGCGACAATCGCCGGGTAAGGCCACTGTTTTTCCATTATTCCACCCGCAATCCGCTTTCAGTATCAAAGAAATGCCACGCCGGCGGCGGCAGAGCCAGCCACAGGGTGTCGCCGCGCGCCGGGCACTGTTCATGAGAAAGGCGCACCACCACGCTCTGTTCCCCCCATACACCGTGCGCCAGATTATCCGCCCCCAGCAGTTCAAGGGTGGTCAGCAACAGAGGTATGCCGCCTGCCTCACGCGTGGTCAACTGAATATGCTCCGGTCTGACGCCCAACGTCAATGCCCGCCCGCGCCATTCAGGTTTCGCCACTGGCAGCGGTATCGCGCACTCCGCACTGAGCATAAACTGCGTACCTTCATCGCTAATGCGCCCGGCCCACAGGTTCATGGCCGGAGAGCCGATAAAACTGGCGACGAACAGTGAGGCCGGACGGCGATAGATTTCCGTCGGCGGCCCAATCTGTTCTGCAATCCCTTTGTTCATCACAATAACGCGCTCCGCCAGCGTCATGGCTTCTACCTAATCGTGCGTGACATACAGGCTGGTGGTACGTAGTCGCTGATGCAATTGCTGAAACTCGAGGCGCATCTGTACACGCAGTTTAGCATCCAGATTGGAGAGCGGCTCATCGAACAAGAACACGGCCGGCTCGCGCACAATGGCGCGCCCCATAGCGACACGCTGGCGCTGTCCACCGGAAAGCTCACGCGGTTTGCGTTGCAACAGCGGAAAGAGCTCCAGAATGCGCGCAGCATCTTCGACACGCTGGCGGATCTGCGCCTTGCCAAAGCCACGGATTTTCAACCCATAGGCCATGTTGTCATAGACGCTCATGTGCGGGTACAGCGCATAGTTCTGGAACACCATGGCGATGCCGCGATCTTTCGGCTCCCGCTCTGTCACCCGTTCGCCATCGATATAAATATCGCCGCTGGTAGTACGTTCCAACCCAGCCACCATACGTAGCAAGGTGGATTTGCCACAGCCGGAAGGGCCAACCATCACCACAAATTCACCATCCGCCACATCCAGATCGATTGGGCTGAATCACCTGTGTTTTACCGTCATAGGATTTGGTGACGGCCTGAAGTTTTAAACCTGCCATATTGTCTTATTTCTCACTATCCACCAGACCACGCACAAACCAGTGCTGCATCAACAGCACCACCAACAGCGGCGGCAACAACGTCATCAGCATCGCCGCCATCACGTGGTTCCACTGGGTGGCGACATCGCCAGAGGCGATCATGCTTTTCAACCCGGCCACCGCAGTGCCAAGGTTAACGTCATTAACGATCAGCAGCGGCCAGAGATACTGGTTCCAGCCGTAAATAAAGGTAATCACAAACAGCGCCGCCAGATTGGTGCGCGAGAGCGGCAACACCATATCGAAAAAGAAACGCATCGGACTGGCGCCATCAATGCGGGCCGCCCCCATCAATGGCTGCCGCCTCCACCAGAGAGCGCGGGATGGACTGCAATGCCGCCAGGAAAAACAGAAAGTTATAGCTTATCTACTTCCAGATAGACGCCAGCAGCACCAGAAACATCACCTGACTGCTGTGGGTGGCATGATTCCACTCATAGCCCCACTGGCTTAAGCCATAAGTGATTAATCCGCTGGGGCTGAACAAAAACATCCACAGCGCGGCCGCCACCACCTGTGCAACCGCGTAAGGCAGGATAAACAGGGTTTGATAGAGACGACGACAACGCAACACATAGTCCACCAGCGCTGCCAGCAGTAATGACACTCCCATACCGCACACCGTCACCAGTGAACTGAACACCATGGTAGTGTAGAAGGCGTCCAGATAGTAACCGTCACTCATCAGATGGCGAAAGTTCTCCAGACCGACAAACTAGCTGGAGAGCCCAAATGGATCAATGCGTTGCGTGGAATACAACAGTGCCTGACCGGCAGGCCAGATAAAGAAAATCACTGTGATAGCCAGTTGGGGAAAAACTAACGCATAAGGCAACCAGCTACGGCCAAATACAGGTCGGGATGACGTCATGCCACGTACTCAATCGAAGAGAGGGAAAAGTGCTTCAGCCTGTCCGTTATTAGGCGAAGTCCGGACAGGCCGAAAAAAGCGTTGTCAGCAACCTCAGGCCGACATCCGTCGGCCTGAGATAAAACCGCGTTACTTGGTGGACTGCTCGAAACGACGCAACAGCACGTTGCCGCGCTCCACAGCAGTATCCAACGCCTGCTGCGGCGTTTTCTTGCCGGTCCAGACGCTTTCCAGCTCTTCATCCACAATGGTACGGATCTGCGGCATATTGCCTAAACGCAACCCTTTGGTGAACGCCAACGGCGGCTTGTTCAGCATCTGACGCGTAGCAATATCCGCACCGGGGTTCTTCTCACAGAAACCCTGCTGCTTGGTTAACTCATAAGCGGCTGTGGTGATCGGCAGATAACCGGTCTTCTGGTGCCACTCGGCGGCCATTTCCGGCTGTGCCAGGAACTGCATAAACTGCGCAACGCCTTTATAAGTGGCATCGTCTTTGCCGCCCATCACCCACAGGCTGGCACCGCCGATAATGGCATTCTGCGGCGCATTCAGCACATCAGTGTCATACGGCATCATCCCCACGCCATAGTTGAATTTAGCGTGTGCGCGGATGTTAGCCAACGAACCGGACGACGCGGTAGTAATGGCGCAATCACCGCTGTAGAACTTCTCAGTCGACTCATCCTTGCGACCGTAGTAGGTGAAGTCCCCTTTCTTGTTCATGTCCTGAAAAAGACTTATATGTTTGATTTTATTATGCTTGTTGAATTACAGCACCGCATCGGTACCGTCGAACCCGTTGTTCTTGCTGGCAATCGGCAATGCGTGCCAGGCGCTGAAGTTTTCAATCTGGATCCAACCCTGCCAGCCGCTGGCATAGCCGCACTTCATGCCCGCCGCGCGCAGCTTGGCCGTGTACTCCGCCATTTGCTGCCAGGTTTTCGGCGGCTGCTCTGGGTCCAGACCCGCTTTTTTGAACGCGTCTTTGTTGTAGTTGTAGTAAAGCACCGGCGTTGAGCTGTTGAACGGCTGTGACAGCAGATGCCCCGTCTTCGCATCAGCGTAGTAACCGGATACGGTCGGCACGAACACGCTCTCATCAAAATTGATCCCGGCATCCTTGAACACCTGATACACTGGTTTGATCGCCTTGCTCGCCATCATGGTGGCGGTGCCCACTTCATACACCTGAAGAATAGCCGGTGCGTTACCGGTGCGGTAAGCCGCTATGCCCGCCGCCAGGCTCTGCTCATAGTTGCCTTTGTATACCGGCACAATTTTGACATCGGGGTGCGATTGGTTAAAACGCGTCGCGAGTGAATCCACCGTTTTTCCCAGTTCACCTTCCATCGAATGCCAGAAAGGGATCTCGGTAACCGCGTATGCGTTAGCCTGATACGCCAACGCAACAAACGCCGCCGCTTTATGCAGCGTCCGTGTCTTAAGTGCGTTAAACATGCCTGTCTCCTGCCATAAATGTGAGCACCTGTGCAAAGGGGTGCATTTCTTGGTCGAGGGGTAACATGGCACGGACGGATGACAGCAAGATAACCAAACGATGACACCAACATGACGCCCAGGCGGTGAATCTGTTTGGGCGCAATTACCGGTCACATTTGTCACCGATATCGCGAATGAGGATAAATTTTTACTCACACGATGCCGATATCAAAGTAATCATCTGTTTTTTTACTCATTACCACGTGAAATCACACAGCAAACGAATAATAAAGTAAATAAACCATTGATGATGTAAGCATAAATATAACTGTGCGTTCGCAATACCGTTCTCGCGAATGGACGCAATGAGCAATACCAGGGTGACTCACCTCTTCTTATGCCGTGCAGAGGCGAACCTGCTTTACCGACAAACTCGAAAAAAATGGGGAACATATGCAGCGCATACGCAACATCAAATTGGGAACGTTACTCGGCAGCGGATTCGCCGCCGTGATCATCATCGGCGTGCTGGTTGCAGGCTTTGGCCGCGTGCATCTCGCCGGTTTGGGCCAAACCACTGACAGCCTCGCCAAACAGCATCTGAATAACCTGTTTGTGTTACAGGAACTGAAAGACAACCTGAACGTCACCATCAAAGCCACGCTGCGTATGCTGCTGATGACAGATAAAAAAGAGCTAAGCGACAGCCAGGCATTGATTGAAAAAACCAGCGCACAAAACGGTAAACTGGTGGAACAGTTGGAAGCCAATTTACACGCCAAAGAAGTGCGCGCCATTCTGAGCGAGCTTCAGCAAAACCGTGTCGCCTTTACCAAGCTGGGGCGTGAAGCGATTGGCATGACACTGACCGATCGTCAGGAAGAAGCCGCCGTGTTGGTAAAAGGTCAATTGGAACCGGTGCAAACTGCCATGTTTGGCAACCTCAATACCATGATTAAACTGCAAAAAGATCTCACTGCCCAGATTGCCGTCAACGCCGTGGAAGAAGCGGAAGAGGATGGCAACAGCCTGTTGATTCTGGCGGCACTCTCCGCCTTGCTGGCCGCCATCATCGCCTGGTTTATCACCCGCCATATCAAAAAGCTGCTGGGCGGCGAGCCGCTCTACGCCATGCAAGTGGTACAAGAGATTGCGCAGGGGAATCTGGCAGTATCGGTGACGCTCGCCGACGCGGACAACAGCAGCCTGCTGGCCTCCATGAACCATATGCGCGACAGCCTGAGCAAGCTGGTTATTCAGGTGCGGGAAAGCAGCGAGTCTATCTCGACCGGTGCCAGTGAAATTGCCGCTGGCAGCACCGATCTCAGTCAGCGCACCGAAGAACAGGCTGCCAGCCTGCAACAAACGGCCGCCTCGATGGAGCAAATCAGCCAGACGTTGCGACAAAACACCGACACGGTACGCTCCGCCACCGAGCTTGCCAATACCGCCAGCAGCACAGCGGCCAAAGGCGGAGAGGCCGTGGGCAATATCGTACGCACCATGACCGACATTCGCGACAGTTCCCATAAAATCAGCGACATTATCACCGTGATCGACGGCATTGCGTTCCAGACCAACATTCTGGCCCTGAATGCCGCCGTGGAAGCCGCGCGCGCTGGAGAACAAGGCCGCGGCTTTGCCGTGGTGGCAGGCGAGGTTCGTTCGCTGGCACAGCGCTCGGCATCCGCAGCCAAAGAGATCAAAACGCTGATTCAGGATAGCTTGAGCCGCGTTGAAACAGGATCTAAGCTGGTCACCGATGCCGGAGAGACCATCGATGAATTGGTGCTCCAGTCACGCCATGTGGCAAATATGATCGATGAGATTGGTGTCACTATCCGCGAGCAGGGATCAGGCATCCACCAGATCAATGATGCCATCACCCAACTGGATCAGGTGACGCAGCAAAATGCGGCGTTGGTGGAGGAATCCAGCGGTGCAGCGGAGAGCCTGAACGATCAGGCGCGCCACCTGGTCGAACTGATGAGCGTCTTTCAGGTAGAGGGCGGCGCGTTCCACTACAGCGCATCACCACGCACAACGATAGCGCCTATGGCGCTGGGACATAAATAACTGCATCACGCCATATCGGCGATGCTGTCCTAACGGGCAGCATCGCCGATAGCACGACAACAGAGAAAAATACCGCGAATGTGATACTTAATAACCCCTTCTCTAAAACACCATTCTTTTTTCTTAAGCCACATTAAAAGAGTAATTAATTACATTGGCAGCAAAATTATAAAACAAAAAGAAAATAAACCGGTAACTTCTCAGTCAACATTATTCCCTTTACTGACAACCCTACCTCTTTTTAGCCGTTTATTTTTTCCGGAGCATTATTAATAATGGCGCGTTATTTCGCCAAACAAAAAAATAGCGTGCCCCACAGCCGCTCTTTGCATAAAAAATCCCTCCCCCTATGGCGTAAATACGGCATTACGAAAATTCGCACCCACAGGAAATTGTTTAATTAAGGAGCGTTATGCGCATTATAAAAACCATGAAGATCGGCACCATGTTAGGCGCAGGCTTTGGTAGCGTCATTATTATCGGTCTGTTGGTCGCCATTTTAGGCCGGTCACAGCTGGTATCCCTGGGAAATAATATGGAGGCACTCTCCCGTGACTCTCTTGCTAACCTGCTGCTGATTCAGGATGTGAAAAGCAGCTTTGACAGTGTCGCTCGTACTGTGCGCAACATCGCTCTACAGCCAGACCTGCAAAAAAGACTGGAAGAAAAACAGATTATTGATGAGCGGATCGCGCACAACACAGCCGTTTTAGCGACACTGGATAAAAACCTGTCGACGCCTGCGGCCCGACAATCGATGGAGCAGCTTAATCAAGCGCGCCCGGCCTACATACAGGCGGTGAAAGAGGCAATGACATTGGGGCTCTCCGACGACCCGGCTGCACATAACCGTGCCGGGGACACCATATTGAACCGAATGGTGCCTACGCAAAAACCGGTGTTCGCCGCGTTGGACAGTATGGTTGAGGTCCAGAAAGCTCAGGCGCTGGCGACAACGCAAAGTGCTATCACACAAGCCGACCACGGAGGAAATCTGATCCTGACGCTGGCTATCGTGGCGGCACTGGTGGGCGCATTGGCCTCTTTTTTGGTCACCCGCACGCTGCGTCAACAGCTCGGCGGCGAGCTTACCTATGCCACCCACATCGCCCAGCAGGTTGCCCAGGGCAATCTGGCGGTGGAGATCGCCCTGCGTACCAACGACGATCGCAGTATGCTGGCCTCAATGAACGAGATGCGCAACAGCCTGAGCAACATGGTCGATCAGGTACGTCAAAGCAGCGAAACCATCGCCACGGGTTCAAGCCAAATTGCCGCGGGCAGCGCCGATCTTAGCCAACGCACGGAAGAGCAAGCGGCCAGCTTGCAACAAACTGCTGTCGCCATGGAACAGATTAGCCAAACGGTGCGTCAGAACGGTGAGACCGTTCGTAGCGCGACTCAGTTAGCCAATCAGGCCAGCACTACTGCCGCCAAAGGCGGCGAAGCCGTAAGCCATATCGTATCCACGATGAAAGATATCGCTGCCAGTTCCAGCAAAATCGGCGATATTATCGGTGTTATTGACAGCATTGCCTTTCAGACCAACATTCTGGCGCTGAACGCTGCGGTAGAAGCGGCGCGCGCCGGTGAGCAAGGGCGCGGCTTCGCCGTGGTTGCCGGAGAAGTCCGCTCACTGGCGCAGCGTTCAGCGTCTGCGGCCAAAGAGATCAAGGTGCTGATTAACGACAGCGTTGAGAAAGTGGAGAACGGCTCGCTGCAAGTTGAGCAAGCGGGTACCACCATCGAAGCGTCCGTGCGTCAGGCGCATCGCGTCGCGTCGCAAACCTGATTGCCGAAATCGGCGTTACCACACAGGAGCAGGAATCTGGTATCGCACAAATTCATGATGCCATTACGCAGCTCGATCAGGTCACACAGCAGAACGCCGCTCTGGTTGAAGAATCCGCCAGCGCAGCAGACAGCCTTAACGAGCAGTCAGCCAATCTGGTTGATTTAATGCGCGTGTTTCGCTTACGCGCAGACAGCCATGCGCAGCGTCAGTCGCTGTCGCCAACAAAAACCAACGTAGCGGCAGTTCCCAGGCTAGCACGTGGTACGCAATGGGAACGATTCTAACGTAATCACTGTGGCTCCCGACATGGTGTGTAATGGCGGGAGTCTCGTGCTAATAAAAAGTAAGTTTTTTGATAATTTATATCGTAGTTTACTAAGTAAAATTAAATGAAGCACAGGCCAGTGCATTGGAAATAATTTCACTTAATACAGCACAATATATTCCATCATTAAACCAACCTCATGTCCCATTCTATTATTTACCGATTTTTCTCACGCTTATCTTTTTAGCGAATATCCATTAATAATCACGCATAAAAAACGCGTTAAGGACGCAGCCACACATCAGGAATATACAAGGACTAAGGACGCTTATGCGATTTATAAAAAACATGAAGATTAGCACCATGTTGGGTACAGGCTTTGCGTCAGTGATCGTTATCAGCCTGTGCGTGGCCATTCTTGGTCGCTCTCAACTGATATCACTGGGCAATGACATTGGGCAATGACATAGAGCTGCTCGCAAACCGATCGCTCAATAATCTCCTGCTCACCCAGGAATTAAAAACCGGATTTGATGCCGTCGCCCGCTCGGTGCGCAATATGGCACTGTATCAAGACCATGCGCGTAAACAAGAAGAGAAACAGGTGATTGATTCCACGATTGACCGCAATACAGAACTTCTGGAAACGCTGAATGACAGTTCCACCCTCCCTGCTGGAAAAGCGTTATTGGCGCAACTGGCCAAAGTTCGTCCCGCGTATATAAGTGCGGTCAAGGAAGCCGTCGCCAGAGAACTCAGCGATAACCCGGAAGAAAAAATGATGCTGGACGACATGCGCCGCGCGCAGTTACCGGTGTTCAAAACGTTAGACGATATGATTGAGCTGCAAAAAAATCAGGCAATAAAGCTGGCTCAAAAGGCCATGACGCAGGCGAATAATGGCGGAAACCTGATGCTGACTCTGGCGCTGCTGGCAACCGGATTGGGCGCGCTGATTGCGTTCCTGATCGCCTATACCTTGAGAAAGCAGCTTGGTGGCGAACCCGCCTATGCAACGCTCATCACCCAGCAGGTCGCCCAGGGCGATTTAGCCACAGCGATTACCCTGCGCCCTAACGACACTAGCAGTATGCTGGCGGCGATGAACACCATGCGTAACAGCCTGAGTGCCATGGTGGAACAGGTGCGACAAAGCAGCGAATCCATCGCGACCGGCTCCAGCGAAATTGCCGTCGGCAGTGCCGATCTGAGCCAGCGCCCGGAAGAACAGGCGGCTAATTTGCAGCAAACCGCTGCCGCGATGGAGGAGATAAGCCAGGCGGTGCGTCAAAACGCTGATGCGGTGCACAGCGCCGCGCAACTCGCCAACTAGGCCAGCGCCACGGCGACTAAAGGCGGAGAAGCCGTTAACCAGATCGTGGCAACCATGAAGGCCATTACCGCCAGTTCCAGCCAAATCAGCGATATTATCGGTGTAATTGATGGCATCGCGTTTCAAACCAACATCCTAGCATTGAACGCCGCCGTCGAAGCTGCACGAGCAGGCGAACAAGGACGCGGCTTTGCCGTGGTAGCGGAGGAGGTTCGTTCGCTGGCGCAGAGCTCGGCCTCTGCCGCCAAGGAAATCAAAACGCTGATCCATAACAGCGTCGAAACCGTGGATGCCGGCTCTACGCTGGTTGAAGAGACGGGCAGCACGATTGCAGCACTGGTTGCTCAGGCAAGCGAAGTCGCCCATCTGATCGCCACCATCGGGGGAACAACGCGGGAACAGGAATCGGGCATTGAGCAAGTACACAGCGCGATCAATCAGCTCGATCGTGTGACACAACAAAACGCCGCGTTGGTCGAGCAGTCGGCCAGCGCTTCATCACTAATCGGAGTAGTAAGCACTTTTTTCATAGTACGGCGCCTTTTATGGGAAATAATTTCATAGGACAAATCAGCGGAGAAACGGATCGTGCCGCGACGGTGCGCCCAGCACCCCGTCGACACCGCCACGCCAATGGTGGAAGGGTGGCGCGCTGAGGACTCGATGTTGACGCCCATCACCGATGAGGCACCGCCCAACCCCTGTGGTCCTAGGCCCACGCTGTTCAGCCCCTCTTCCAGCAGTTTCTCCATCTTGGCCGCATCGGCATTGGGATGGGATGAATCCACCGGACGCAGAATCGCTTTTTTCGACAGATGCGCCGCCGTTTCCACGGAAGTGGATACGCCCACCCCAACCAGCAGCGGTGGGCAGGCATTTACACCGTAAGATGTAATCACATCGAACACGAACTGGTTAACGCCTTCGTAGCCCTGGCCCGGCATCAACACTTTCGCGGCACCCGGCAATGAACAACCGCCCCCCGCCATATAGACTTCAATAGTGCAGCTATCATCATTAGGAATAATTTCTCAATCGAGCCACGGAATACGCGATCTAGTATTGGTGCCGGTATTTTTCTCAATAAAGGTTTCTACCGCATTATGGCGCAATGGCGCTTTTTTAGTGGCCTCTTCGGTGGCGGTCTGTAATATTCTTTCCAGTTCGCCTAAATAAGGGAATGCAGCTCCTGCCGTAATAAAATACTGAATAACACCAGTATCCTGACAGCAAGGTCTGTCTAATAGATCCGCTTGTTTCTGGTTTTCAAACATCGAGTCATAAACCACTTTGGCAAGCGACAGTTCATCTTTTTCTTTACTGCGTAACTCTTCCAACTTTTTAATCACATCCGTTGGCAGGCGTTTGCCAACGTACCCGGTAAAGCGGGTCATTATCTCTGTTAATGTCGACACATCATTTTGAGACATCACACAACCTCCAATAAAAAACAGATACGGCTTTATTTAATTGAATTGGTTAATTCGAGTTTTCCTGCATCGCGACGACGACGCACTTCAATGGACAGGGTTAATACCGCGGAAACCACCAGCATGCCCGCCACGCAATACAGCACGAGGGAAAAGCTGCCGGAGTTGTTCTTTAACCAGCCAATCAGCGCAGGGCCTGCAAAACCGCCCAAATTGCCGATTGAGTTGATGGCCGCCAGTCCAGCAGCAGCGGCAGGCCCGCTCAGGAACAGAGACGGGATACTCCAGATCGGCGGTTTACAAGAAGAAATACCCATGTTGGCCATGACAAGCGCGGCAATCGCCAGCGGTAACGACTGCGCCCATCCGGCCAGCACAAACCCGGTGCTCGCCAGCAAGCACGCACTTACCACATGCCACATGCCACATGCCACATGCCAGGTGCGCTCTTTGGTTTTATCGGAGTGCCGCGCCCACATCACCATTGCGATGGCAGCCATGGCTGAAGGTACCGCGTTGATAAGACCAATTTGCATGGTGGTTAAACCAAAGGACTTAATGAACTGTGGCGACCAGATGTTGAGGGAATAGAGCCCGGCAGAGGTTCCGAAATAGACCGCCGCCAGCGTCGCAACCAGCCACTGCGTTTCTTCCGCAGTTAACCAGCGGTTTTTCTCCGGGCGGTTTTAACATAGAACCAGGTAAACACACCCATTACCGTCGCCGCCACGGTGCAAATCAGGAACATCAACTGCCAACCCGCCAAACCAAGCGCGCCGTGTGCGCTGAGAATGGCCCCAGCCAGCGGCGAGCCAACCATCGCGGAAATGGGGGCAGAGGCCATAAACAGGGCAATCATTTGCGCCCGACGCTTCATCGGGAACCAGGTGCTGAGATAAAGAATAATGCCGGAGAAAGAACCGGCCTCCGCAACGCCCAGCAGAAAGCGTAGAATATAAAACCCTTCCACGGTTTTTACATTAATCATAAAGGCGGTGATCACCGCCCAGCTCAGCAAAATACGCGTTAGCCAAATACGCGGGCCGACTTTCTGCAAAATAATATTTGAGGGAACATCAGTAAGAAAATAACCGAGAAAAAATAAACCCGCACCCAAACCAAAAACCGCATCGGAAAAACCCAAATCCTGATTCATGGTTAACGCGGCAAACCCGATATTAATACGGTCAAAAAAACCGACAAAATAAACCACCATGACATAGGGTATAATTCGCCAGGTGATCTTTTTCAGCGTCACACTTTCAATATCTGTTTTCATTATGCATTCCAGAATAATAGGGTAAGAGTAGGAAAAATAATAAGACTGGTTAATACACTTTATTTCTGGCCAGACTATGCATCAGGTCGGTAGCGGGATCATTCACCTGGGATTATATAAATAAATTGCATAATCCAGCCGCGTGGCCAGGGTGGGCGTGAATTCGATGATGGCGATCAATATTCACCTATTTTTTATGTGGAAAAGCGATAAAAAAATACAATTCAGATGCATATTGTTAACAATAAGCCCATTTTACGCCTTGCGGTTCTGTGATAGGGATCACCGCCAGCAGCGTGAGCATTTTTTCACCGCTTGTTCAGGCTGAAAACGGCGCTATTATCTACGCGCTTGCTCTATCCATTCTGAGGGTCGCCCATGGAACTCCGTCAGTTGCACTGCTTTATCGCGGTGGCAGACGCCCTGCTCTTCGGCCACGCGGCCCAGCAGCTCGATATGCTGCCTTCCGCCCTCGGTCGTCATATTCGCCTGCTGGAAGAAAGCCTCAACGTGCGCCTGTTTGTGCGTTCCACGCGCAACGTGGCGCTTACCGCGCACGGTCACAAGTTGCTGGAAGAAGGGAAGAAAATCGTGGCTGATGTGGATGCGTTGGAAGCCCATTTTCGCCGCCAAGGACGCCTTCAGGCGCGCACATTGCGCATTGGGGCCATCGACAGCGCCGCGATTGCGCTGGTGCCTCACCTGTTGCCAGCGTTTCGTCACGCCTGCCCCGACGTGGATGTGCAGATTGATAAAAACAAAACTGCGCAGCTGCTACCCAAGCTGAAATCCGGTCGGCTGGATATGGCGTTTATCCGCCCGATGAAAGAGAGCGATCCGCAGCTCACCACCCGCTTTCTGCTCTACGAAAATGTGGTGCTGGCCATCGCCGAGCGCCATCCGCTGGCGACGCGCCGTAGCGTGACCATCGAGGATATCGCCACGTTGCCGCTTATCGTACCGGCGCGGCGCGCGCGACCGCACAGCCACGATGTCACCATCAAGCTGTTCAATGAAGCCGTACTTAAACCTAATATTGAAGCCGTACTTAAACCTAATATTGTGCAACTTGTCGATGAAAAACAGACCATTCTCAGTATGGTGGCAAGCGAGGTGGGGGGCGCCATCATGCCCCGTTGGGCCGCGCGCATGGCAACACCGCACGCGCGTTTTGTGGCTATCGATCACGGCGAGGGCGCGTTTACTGCCTTGCCGCTGGCGGTTGGCCAGATCCAGCAGGCCAACGCGTTCCAGCCACATGGCACCGAGCTCTTGTGCTTGCGCTTCTGCACGCCGGAAACCCGGCGTTTTCAGCAGACCGGCAAACACGCCGCTTTTCAGATGTTGATGTTGCGCTACCAGCAAGTTTTCAATCACCGTCATTTCACGAAACAGACGCACATGCTGGAAGGTGCGGACCACGCCCATGCGGGCAATCTGCTGTCCCGGCAGCCCCTCCAGATGGCGATCGCGCAGCATGATGGTGCCGCCCGTCGGACGGTAAAAACCGGTCAGGCAGTTAAATACCGTGGTTTTACCTGCGCCGTTTGGCCCGATCAGAGAGACGATTTCGCCCTGATTCAGATCTAACTCCACATTGTTAACCGCCAGCAAGCCGCCAAAGCGCATCGTCAGGCCTCGAACCGACAATAATAGTTGCGTACTCATGCCTGTTCTCCCTTCTTCTCAACCTTCAGCTTCATCTCGGGGCGCTTCATCGGCAACAACCCTTGCGGACGCCAAATCATCATCAGCACCATCAAGGCACCCAGCAGCAGCATGCTGTACTCGTTCAGATCGCGCATCAATTCACGCGACACCACCAGCAGAATGGCCGCGAGGATCACCGCGAACTGAGAGCCCATACCGCCCAGCACCACAATGGCGAGCACAAACGCAGATTCAGCAAAGGTGAAGGATTCCGGACTGACAAACCCCTGACGCGCAGCAAACAGCGTCCCGGTGAAACCGGCAAACGCCGCACTGATGGTGAACGCCGTCAGTTTGATACGGGTGGGGCTCAATCCCAGAGAACGGCAGGCAATTTCATCGTCACGCAGCGCTTCCCAGGCGCGTCCCAGCGGCATACGCAGTAAACGGTTGATCACAAACAGGGTTGCGATAACCAGCAGCAACGCCACCAGATAGAGGAAAATAATGCGATCGCTCGGGTCATACTTCAGGCCAAACACCTCGTGGAAGGTACCCCAGCCGCCTTCGCTGACGCGGCGGCTGAATTCCAACCCAAAGAAGGTGGGTTTGGGAATCTGGCTGATGCCGTTCGGGCCGCCGGTGAATTCGGTGTTATTAAGCAGCAGAATACGCACGATTTCACCGAAACCGAGCGTGACAATCGCCAGATAGTCACCGCGCAAGCGCAACACCGGGAAACCAAGCAGGAAACCGGACAATCCGGCCGCGATACCCGCCAACGGCAGGCTCTGCCAGAAGCCCAGCCCATAATAATGATTCAGCAGCGCGTAGGTGTAAGCACCAATGGCGTAGAAACCGCCGTAGCCCAACACCAACAACCCGGAGAGACCCACCACCACGTTCAGGCCCAGACCCAGCATGACGTAGATCAGCGTCAGCGTAGCAATATCCACCGAACCGCGCGACACCAGAAATGGCCAGGCGATTGCAGCAATAATCAGCACCGCCGCCAGACAGTTTCCGCATTCCACTTTGGAAGAAAGGGCGCAACAGTTGGAAGAAGGACACCACCACACAGCCAACGCCGATCAGGTTCCAGCGTACAGCATCAGCCCCGAGAACCACCAACGTAGTGCCATCCAATCCCAATTGCATTCCCATCAGGAACGCTGCCAGCACCAACAGCGTGAGCGCCGATATCACAGCATTTAACAAGTTGAGCTGTTTCATACTTTCTCAACCCCCGGGCGGCCCAGAATACCGGTTGGCATCACCAGAAGCACCACAATCAGCAACGCGAAAGACACCACGTCTTTGTACTCCGTACTCAGGTAGGCTCTGGTCAGGGCTTCCGCTACCCCCAGCACCAGGCCGCCAATCATGGCGCCAGGAATACTGCCGATACCGCCTAACACCGCTGCGGTAAAGGCTTTCATGCCCGCCATAAAGCCGATGTAGGGGTTGATTACGCCGTAGAACTGGCCCAGCAACACACCGGCGACTGCCGCCATCGCGGCACCGATCACAAACGTCAGCGAGATGACACGGTCAGTGCTGATCCCCAGCAGGCTGGCCATTTTCAGATCTTCCGCGCAGGCATGACAAGCGCGCCCCATGCGGGAATAGCGAATAAAGGTAGTTAACGCCAGCATGGTAATAAAGGTGACACCCCAGATGGTTACCTGCATGGTGGTAATAGTGGCGGCAAAGCCGTTGCTTTCCCCGACAACTAGTTGACCATGCACCAGCGTCGGCAACGCGACATCGCGCGAACCTTGCGTCAGGCTGACATAGTTTTGCAGAAAGATGGACATCCCGATGGCAGAAATCAGCGCGATCAGGCGCTTGGAATTACGCACCGGCTTATAAGTCACCCGTTCGATGCTCCAGCCGTAAGCGCTGGAGATCACAATCGCCGCGATGAATCCGGCACCGATCAGCACCCAACTGACATCGATACCCATCATCATCAGTGCAGTGATAACGATAAAAGAGACATAGCTGCCGATCATGTACACCTCGCCGTGGGCGAAGTTGATCATGCCGATAATGCCGTAAACCATGGTGTAGCCAATGGCAATCAGCGCATAAGTACTGCCCAACGTCACACCGTTGAACATTTGCTGAAGGAAATAGAGGAACTGCTTGGACATACCTTTACCTTAGAATTAACCCTTACACCTTAAGATTTTGCCCCCACGGCCTGAAGGCGGTGGGGGCATCGGTGTTCAGGAATAGCGTGGACGGCAGCGATTATTTTGCGCTAGAGGTGCCGTCTGCATGCCACTCGAATACGCCAAACTCAAACCCTTTCAGGTCGCCTTTTTCATCCCAGCTCAATGGGCCCATCACGGTGTCCACAGATTTGGCTTTCAGGTCTTTTGCGATGGCTTCCGGTTCCGTACCGCTACGTTCCATTGCGGTGGTCAGAGACTGCAACGCCGCATAGGTAGTCCAGACGAACGGCCCGGTCGGATCCAGTTTTTTGGCTTTCAGCGCATCTACGATCGGTTGGTTGGCGGGCACCTGATCGTAACGTTTCGGCAGCGTTACCAGCATGCCTTCCGACGCGGCACCCGCGATGTTAGACAGCGAGGAGTACCTACGCCTTCCGGTCCCATGAATTTGGTGGTCAGCCCCACCTGACGCAGGATCTGGCCCATTTCCGGGTAGTAGCCGCCGAAGTAGACGAAATCCACGTTCTCTTTCTTCAAACGCGCAACCAGCGTGGAGAAATCTTTGTCCCCGGCGGTGACGCCTTCAAACAGCACCACGTTCGCATCCGCTTTTTTCAGGCTGTCCTGAACTGAGCGAGCCAGACCTTCACCGTACCGCTGCTTATCGTGCACCACGGCGATACGCTGTGCGGTTTGATGGTATTCACTATGTAGTTGGCCGCGGTCGGCCCCTAATCGGAATCCAGACCGGTGGTGCGCGGCACCAGCTTGTAACCACGGGTAGTTAGATCTGGCGCGGTAGCTGCCGGTGTGATCACCAGCACGTCTTCATCTTCATAGATATCAGACGCAGGCTGGGTGGAGGAGGAGGAGCACAGGTGGCCGATTACATAACGGATGCCATCGTTAATCACTTTGTTGGCAACGGAGACGGCTTGTTTCGGGTCACATGCATCGTCATATTCCACAGCAACCAGCTTGTTGCCCTTCACGCCACCTTTGGCATTGATGTCGGCAATCGCCTGACGAGCTCCGATAAATTCCATGTCGCCATACTGTGCAACCGGGCCTGACATGGCGCCGACGACGGCAACTTTGATGTCTTCTGCATTAGCCATGTGTGCAAATGCTGCCGCCATACAACCCAACAGTATGACTTTACCTTTAGCTACTTTCATTCGATTCACCCTATCTGTCGTTATGGATTTCGCCTGCAAACCTGTACCAACCCGCCGTACTCAATTTTTTTCTTATAAGTAAGAACAGGTTAGGCTTTTTATTAGCTATACTTCACTAATAAAGCGTTATTTTTCATGTCATTAAACAGGAATTTTATGCTGCAAATCAACTACAGCAATGAGAAGCAAGCGGTGTAAACAGCATAAAATACCAGCCTTAAAAGCCACTATTTATTTTATATATAGTCAGTTATGCTGCTTTATGCAGCAATGGGCAACTCAATACTTGAAAAATTACCGGCGAAGAAAACATTTTCCCTATTAACCGTACAGAAAAACTTACACAACTGTTTATCTACATCACTACTACATTATGCTTTAGGCAACAGTTATGCTTTATGCAAATGCAAATGCAAATGCACTGAGAGGTTTATCGAAATGAAGCTCGCCGTCGAATGTCTCTCGTTATTCAGCGACCAGGAAGAATTGATCTCGCCAAGATTTGGCCTCACCAGAATCTTGACCTGTTGCAACAGAGCCTTGATGCTCACCAGCGCCTGTTCGCATCGCGCTTCAATGGCCGCTTGCTGGCAGCGGTGATGGTTGAGATTGATGGCGAATACGCGGAACTCGATGACCTGATGGTCAGAGAAGCAACGCGCCGCCGTGGTGTTGGCCTGCATTTGATCCAGGAAGTGGTGCGTCAGCTACCGGGTGTGAAAGAGTTTTGGCTGACAGCAGCAGACCATGCCGGTGTTAACGAAGCCGTGCTGGATCGCTTTATGGAAAGCTGTGGATTCTTCCCGGTGTCTGGAGGGTGGCTCTACACCAGAAATTAACCGCTAACAACGGCAGGAGCCATACCAGAAATAGCGAAGGGATCATGCACAATCCATGCGCTACCTATCGTGGCGCTACGTAAATCTATTGGCATTATACCCACCATTAATGATATTCCCTCATGTAACTGATTTTTTCTACTGCGCGATAAGGCACCTCATCCGTTAACGCATGGTGCTGGTAGCGATATATTCTCATTTCACTACGTTAACAAATCATCTTTTAGTTCCAGACACATAAAGCTTGTTATAACTCCATTAATATGTGCATGCTTATAATAACCATCCGTCAGAGCCACTTCATTATTTATTCCACTTTAAAAAAATTATATGACTATCAACACCAATGAATATTTTTACATTAGGGAGAAAAAAATTAAGATAACATTGTCAAATTTTTATCCATCATATTATAACGAAGAAAAATCAGTTGTTAATGTTTTAAAATACAATTCATATTTACTGGAAATGGAAAAAGAAATTTACCATGGGAAAGAACTCTCTAATATATAAACAAACAAGTTGAATGATGATTTAACGGTTAAAACTGAACATTTGAAAACATTAAACAATATTTGGATGAATATACCTCACAAAAAAAGGCCAAAAAAAGAAGATATAGAATACTTACAAATCCTTATTATAAAATATGCGATGAATATTATCGAAACTGGATATACCACATGGGAGCGGTTTAATAAATCATCCAATACATACAACTATATACTAAATCTTATGTCATCACACAACTATGTTGTCACGTATGATGAAGCCCGTAGACAACATATTGAACAAGAAAATATTGATATGAGATGGCCATATTGCATACAAAATTTTCTTATAGAGTTAATATATGAGGAGATACCTCTTGAGAAGGATTTTTTACCATTTGGATTTCAATATAACAATCAACATGATAACAATCAACATGACTTGAACATTACTGAAAACTTCAATAATAGCATTATAAATGCACAAGTATCTGAATTTATTTTCAATAAAGTATTAACGAAAAAGGTTGATAAGAAAAATTACGAAAAACTCGCACTGGATATAAAAAAATAAACGATTTTTATTTCATGTATATGATGTCGAAAATTCACAATGAATATTCTTCTTTAAAAAAAGAATATCATTCTATAATAACAGGAACCTTATGATTTATACCTCAAGAAATCAAGGACGAAATCATATCTTACCCTGACTAGTATTCACTTTTCTACCATACTTACCCAACGATATACGCTACAAAAAAGGCCAACATATGTTGGCCTTTTCATTAGTATGCTGCATCAGGCCTCAATCGCTGCCCGCAGTTTCTTCATGGCGTTTTTCTCTAACTGACGCACACGCTCTGCGGAAACACCATACTGATCGGCCAGCTCCTGCAAGGTGGATTTGTTGTCATCATCCAACCAGCGCGCCCGGATAATATGCTGGCTACGTTCATCCAGCCCTTCCAACGCGTAGACAAGCTTATCCGCTGCGTGGTTATCCCAGTTATCTTCTTCGATACCATCGGCGAAATCAGAAGATTTATCCTGAAGATACAGCATCGGCGCCATCGCCTGACCATCGTGCGGCTCGTCATCCGGCGTGGGATCGAACGTCATGTCTTGCGCAGCCATACGCGATTCCATTTCGCGCACATCTTTGCTGGCCACACCCAATTCGCGGGCGACCAGTTCCACTTCGTCCTGGTTAAACCAACCCAGACGCTGTTTGGTCTTACGCAGATTAAAGAACAGTTTGCGCTGCGCTTTGGTGGTGGCAACCTTAACGATACGCCAGTTGCGCAACACATATTCGTGAATTTCGGCTTTGATCCAGTGCACGGCAAAGGACACCAGACGCACACCCATTTCTGGGTTGAAGCGGCGCACCGCTTTCATCAAGCCGATGTTGCCTTCCTGAATCAAATCAGCCTGGGGCAATCCGTAACCGGCATAAGTACGGGCTACGTGAATCACAAAGCGCAGGTGCGACAGAATCAGCGCTTTCGCCGCTTCCAGATAGCCCTCGTAATGCAGCCGTTCAGCCAGTGCCCGCTCTTCCTCCGCCGTCAGCATCGGATAGGCATTGGCGGCACGAATATACCCTTCCAGACTGCCCTGGGGAACTAAGGTGAAAGTTCGCATATCTTTGGTCATTCGACCCCTCTTCAATTACGCGTGACAGAATAAAGTACCACTTTAAACATCACATTAACTACAACAAACCGTTGAGCCTTCTGCCATTTCGGGCCTGAAAACTTTGACCATGGCGAACGCTGCAAGTTCCTTCCATTCATCGACTGACAGTATTTTATCGCCTGTCAGCAACAGATCAAGACGAACCTGTCGATTCCCTGTGCCCGACATTCTACGAACCAGGACACAAGAAAATCCTACCAGAAAAAAGTCATTCTGGTGTAAAGCGACGTAAATGTTGTACGGTTGCCAGCCATGCCGCCAACCAGCCAATCATCCCGGCAATCAACAGCAGCAGCAGTGATTCATCCCGGGTTAGCCCGGTCACGGCAAAGCGCGTACCAAATACCGCCGCCACCTGATCGACCACAGCAGAGAGCTTCCAGACCAACGCCTGTGACAAAATCAGTGACAGCAATGCGCCACCGCCGCCCAGTAACGCACCGCCGTTGAGGAAGGGACGTAAAATAAAGCCGTCCGTCGCGCCAATCAGCTTCATGACATTGATGGTTTCTCGGCGACTGAAAATACTCAGGCGCACGCTATTGCCGATAACCAGGAACACGGCCACAATCATCAGGATACCGATGGTGGCCGCCACTTGCCCCACCAACGAGGTCAATGCCACTAGCCGTGCAAACCAGCTATCATCCATGCGCACTTCACTCACCCCCTGTACCGCTGCCACGCGATCGCGTAGCGAGGTCAGCGTCTGTGCGCTTTGGAAGTTCAGCTTGGGAGTAATGATGGCAACGGCAGGTAACGGATTCTCTTCCAGCATATCCAGCGCACCGCCGAAACCAGACCAGTTACGAAACTCGCCCATCGCTTCATCACGGGACAAATAGTTGACCTTGTCTACCCCGTCCTCCGCCTGAAGCTTGGTAATCACTGCCTGCGCCGCGTCATTGTCCAGCGCCTTGCCCAGATAGACCGTTAACTGCGGCGTGGGATACCACTGTTCAGCGGCCTGGCTGACGTTTTTCCACACCAGATAACAGATACTCGGCAACGTCAGCGAGATGGCAATCACCATGACGGTCAGCAACGTCGCCAGCGGCTGGCGCAGCATATCCGCCAGCGTATTATCCCAGGCATAACGCCACTGCTCTTGCCACCCGCCGCGCAGTGCCTTTTCCTTACTGACGCGGGGTTTCGCGTTACGGGAATTAGTCGCCATAAACGCCTCCCAGCATACGTCCTTACGACAGCGTCAGTACGCGATACTGACGGCTGGCAATCAGCGTCGTGTCGTGCGTTGCCATCAAGACCGTGACGCCAACGCGGTTAAACTCTTCAAATAAACGCAAAATATCCTGAGACAGCGCGTTGTCCAGGTTACCGGTCGGTTCATCCGCCAGCAGCACCGTCGGTTTGTTCACCACGGCGCGGGCAATCCCTACTCGCTGCTGTTCACCGCCAGACAGTTGAATCGGGTAGCTCTTGGCTTTATCCAGCAGTCCCACCTTGTCGAGTGCAGCTGAAACACGACGGCGGATATCTTCACTGCTCGCTCCGGCAATAATCAGCGGCATCGCCACGTTATCGTAGACGGTACGATCCATCAGCAAATGGTAATCCTGAAAGATCATGCCGATCTGGCGACGCAAGAAGGGCACTTCACGCTTCTTCAAGCGGCTGATATTGTGCCCGCTAAACAAAATTTGGCCCGCGCTTGGGCGTTCTATGCCACAAATCAGTTTCAGCAGGGTACTTTTCCCGGCACCGGAATGACCCGTCAGAAACGCCATCTCCCCAGGAAGCAGATGGAAATCCACCCCCTGCAACGCCTGACGTCCACCGAGATAAGCCTTACTGACTTGTTCAAAGCGAATCATCCGTTTTCATCCTCTCGGGCAAGCTTTTCATCCTCACGAGAAATCAGTCCTCGCGGGCAAAAAGCGCCTCAATAAAATCGTCAGCCTTAAAGGGACGCAAATCGTCAATACCTTCCCCTACCCCAATATAGCGGATAGGAATGCCAAACTGATCGGCGATGGCGAAGATCACCCCGCCTTTCGCGGTGCCGTCCAGCTTGGTCAGGGTGATACTGGTCAAGCCGACAGCATCGTTAAACAGTTTCGCCTGGCTGACGGCGTTTTGTCCGGTGCTGGCATCCAGCGTCAACATGATTTCGTGCGGCGCTGACTCATCCAGTTTTTTCATCACGCGGACAATTTTTTTCAATTCTTCCATCAGGCGAGCTTTGTTCTGCAAGCGTCCTGCGGTATCGGCGATCAACACGTCAGCACCACGCGCTTTTGCCGCCTGAATGGCATCAAAAATCACCGAGGCGGAATCCGCGCCTGTGTGCTGCGCGACCACGGCCACGTTGTTGCGCTGACCCCACACCTGCAACTGCTCCACGGCAGCAGCACGGAAGGTATCCCCGGCAGCCAGCATCACCGATTTACCCTGTGCCTGAAACTGGCGCGCCAGTTTGCCAATCGTGGTGGTTTTTCCGACGCCGTTAACGCCCACCATCAGGATCAAGTAAGGGGTTTTTCCGTCGATGTTGAGCGGTTCGTCCACCTTGTTAAGGATAGCGCCCATCTCTTCTTTCAGTTTCACCAGCAGGGCATCGGCATCTTTGAGCTGCTTACGGCTGGCGTGCTCTGTCAGGTCGGCAATAATCTTGCGTGTGGTTTCTACGCCGACATCCGCAATCAATAATTGCTCTTCCAGTTCCTCAAACAGATCGTCGTCGATTTTCTTACCGCGAAACAATCCGATAAATCCGGAACCGAGGTTTTCTCGGGTTTTTACCAGGCTGCGTTTTAGTCGAGCGAAAAAGCCCTCTTTGGTCGGTCTTTCCTGCTCTTGTTCGACCAGCACGGGCTCGGCAACGCTCTCTTCTGCTTCAGCCGCCTCTTGCGTATCAACACTGTCTTGCGCTTCTGCACGCGCTGACGATTCTGCAATATCTAGCGTCTCAGCTATCTCAACCACATCAGCGATGAGAGGTGATGCTGGCTGCTCTGCTGCGGGCGCCACGTGCGATTGGCGCTCCGTTGGCGGCACCGACTCAGCGTGCGCCTCCGTCTGCTCGTCAGAGACGTCGTTTGGCGTCTCGGCGTGAACGTCCGATACCACAGGCGCGTCACTCTCCTGACGTAACGCCACATCCTGATGCTGTTCTGTCTCTTGCGGTTGCTTAGTCTGTTCCTCTTCCTGACGCCCTAATCCCAGCCAGGAAAAGAAACCGCGTTTTTTCTCTTTTGTCATATCGCAATCGCGCCCCATGCTGCTGCTCACAGCAGCGCTTAAATAATTGAAGTCAATAGCCCAGTCTGGGTCGAGCCCAGAGTCTACCACTTTCCGCCCGACAGCAACACGCACCATGGTGGCGCAGGTGATGACAATCTCGGTAACCAGGTATGTCAAAACCACACGTCACCGCAGACAAACCTAATATTAAATATTAACATTCCTTCCCCTGTTAACCCTCGTTAGAATAGCGCCTACTTATTACCGATAGCGAATATCGGCACTCGGCAAACAGGTGTTCTACAGTAAACAGACGATGGCAAAAAAAAATGCACCTGCACAGGCAGGCCAAATCCGCATAATCGGCGGCCAGTGGCGCGGACGAAAACTTCCCGTGCCAGATAGCCCGGGGCTACGCCCCACCACAGATCGCGTTCGTGAAACGCTGTTTAACTGGCTGGCGCCGGTCATTCAGCATGCCCGTTGTCTGGATGGCTTCGCAGGAAGCGGCGCGCTCGGGTTTGAGGCGCTATCCCGCTACGCAGCACATGTTACCCTGCTGGAAAATGAACGTGGCATCTCCCGCCAACTGGAACAGAATGCGGTTCTATTGAAAGCGAACAACGCCCGCATCATCAATACCAACACGTTGCACTGGCTGGCGCAGGCCGGTGAGCCTTATGACGTGGTGTTTCTCGATCCCCCCTTTCGCCGTGATTTATTGAACCAGACGCTCACCTTGCTGGAACAGCAGGGCTGGCTGGCACCCGAGGCGTGGATTTATGTGGAAACTGAGGCGGAGAATGGCGACCTGACTATTCCCGTTACCTGGATGTTACACCGCGAAAAAGTCGCAGGACAAGTGGCATACAGGCTGTATACCCGTCAGGCCGCACCCACACAGCATGAAGAGGTAGAAGATGATTTGGATTAACCTGGGCCGGTTATTGATAATCGGTGTGTGGGGCTTTTTAATAACCAACCTGATTGCGCCCTTTCCCCGCCCGCTGAACATCTTCATTATGGTCGCGATGGGATTTACGCTGCTGATGCACGGTTTTCAGGTGCTGTTGTTACGCGCCAGCCACGGCAAAGAACAGGGGCTACTGAGTCGAGCGCAGGAAGCACGTATTTTTCTGTTCGGGGTGTTTGAATTGCTGCCGTGGCAAAAAAAGATGAAGGGTGTCCAGCCCAATAGCGGGACAAAAAAATAGCCCTATGCGGGTACGAAGGACACAAAGCGTGAGCCCTGTACCTGCAACGTGCCCGTCATACCTAAGGCCAGCGCCCGATACTGCGTCTCGCTCACGCGACAGGTGATGCTTTCCCCAGCGGGCAATAGCATAAACGTCGCTTCATAGCGCGCAGGAAGATCGGGATTCACAGGCTGCGCGCGGGTATGGCGCGCAGTGCGGCGATCTCTGCCTTTACCGTGCGCAGTGGCGCTGCATCATCCGCTTCGCTCTGGCATCGTTGCCGCTGGAACTGCCGCCAACCCAGAAACAGGATCAGGCTGACAACCAAAGACCACCAGTGGGATATTTCCCACGACATCAGGGCTTTTTCCCGGGAAGGAAAGGGAAAGAGGTCACATTGTCGCCCAGTTCGGAAATACGGGCCGCCCCTTTCTCCGTCACGGCATCAATGCAGATCACCGCCTGCAACGGAATAAAACTGCGGTTCACACCGGAAAACTCGGTTTTCAGCTTCTCTGTAGAAGGGTCTACCAGCAGGGTCGAAGGACCGTCAAAAACAAAATCCGCAATCTCGATAAAACCAAACAGACTGCTTTGCACCAGCTCCCGCACGTAAAGCTGATAATTTTTGCCGTTATTCATAAACTGAATCCGGTAGAGCGCTGGCTCATTGCTCATTCAAAAACCGTCTCCCTCAGTTGCATCGTGAAGATATATATACAAAAAAACGATCATTATTGCCGCCAACATAGCATGAAGTGCGCCACTTCGCACTTGTCACACCGCGTGTTGTTCATCCTGCCCGCGATCTCCTACACTGAATGATGAAAAACCCAATAAGGTGATAAGGATACGCTATGCTCTGGTCATTTATTGCCGTTCTGTTTTCGGGTTGGCTTTACGTCGATGCCAGTTACCGTGGACCAGGCTGGCAACGCTGGTTATTCAAGCCAATCACCATCGCGTTGCTGCTCGCACTGGCCTGGCAAACCCCGCTGATGAGCGTCACTGGCTACTTTATTGTGCTCGGCCTGCTGGCAACCTTAGCCGCAGATATCCTGCTGCTGACCACGCAGCGCATGCTGTTCGCCATCGGCGCCTATTCCGTCTGCCATTTGCTTTATACCATCGGGTTTCTGGTGGCAAATGCGTCGCTGACGTTTTTCTGGCCGTTGCCGCTATTGCTGCTGGCGGTTATCGCGTTGCTGTTAGCCCTGTTGTGGTCACGGCTCGACACATTGCGCTGGCCGGTAGTGGCTTTTATTGCAATGAATGCGGTGATGGTCTGGGTTGTCGGAGAACAGTACTTTGCACTGAGCAGCAGCAATAACCTCTCCTGGTTTGCAGGTAGCCTGCTGCTGCTTATCGCCCACAGCGCCTGGCTGATTCACCATTACCGTTTTCCGTTTCGCGCTCATCAGGCGATTGTCGCGGCGGGCTATTTCGCGGGCCATTTTCTGATCGTACGGGCGCTCTATTTTTAATCAGCGCTGAGTGACAAAAGCGCTGTGCAGCCACTGGCAGCAGTGGTAGAGTCGTGGATGAGAACCACTATCATCAAACAGGAGAGCATGATGCATTCTCATCACCACACTCACCATGACCATGGTGCTAACGCTTGCTGCCAGCGCCATGCGCAACACAGCAGCCATGCCGATCGCAGTTGCTGCGCGGTCAAACACACCGCAACAACGATCTCTGCGTGCGGCACCACACCCAGTGCGGAACATAGCGGGTCTGATGGCGGAGAGAGCGGCGATTCCGGTGACCCCGACGGCAGCGACAGTGATGCCCCACCCGCTTCCGGCGTGCACTTTAGCTGGATTATCCGCGGGATGGATTGTCCGAGCTGCGCCAAAAAAATCGAAAACGCCATCACTCCGCTTCCCGGCGTCATTCAGGCAAGCGTTCGCTTCGCCACCGAAAAACTCATCGTTGATGCACAATCCGATATTCGCTCGCAGGTTCAGTACGCGGTAGAGCAAGCAGGTTTTACCTGGCACGATACGTCTCCCACAGCGACAGCCCCAACACCATCCGCCCCTGTCGAAGCTCCTTTGCGCCGTTTCCTGCGCGAACAAGGTTTTCTCATTCTGTTTGCCGTATTAACGGCAGCCAGCGGGGTACTTTCACTGTTTTCACCACGCGCTTCAGGGCTCGCCTTTATCGCCATCACGCTGCTGGGGCTGATACCGCTACTTTCACAAGCCATTAAACTGATTCGCAGCGGCACGCCCTTCGCCAGCGAAACGCTGATGAGCGTCGCCGCGCTGGGTGCATTGTTGATTGGCGCAACCAGCGAAGCCACCATGGTTATCTTGCTGTTTATGCTGGGTGAACGCCTGGAAGCCTATGCGGCACAGCGTGCCCGGCGCAGCGTAAGCGCGTTGATGGCACTGATGCCAGAAACGGCAACGGTGATCCGTGCAGGCCAGCGTACACAGGTCAGCATTGCGGCACTGCGCCCCAGCGATGTGATCGAAGTGGCACCGGGAAGCCGCCTGCCCGCCGACGGTGAGCTGCTGGTTCCCCATGCAAGCTTTGATGAAAGCGCACTGACCGGGGAATCCCTTCCGGTAGAGCGCGAGCAGGGCGACAAGGTATCGGCAGGCAGTCTGAGCGTCGATCGCCTGATACAACTGCGCGTGATTTCCGAGCCAGGCAACAGCGCCATCGACCGTATATTGCATTTGATTGAAGAAGCCGAGAGCCACCGTGCGCCAATAGAGCGTTTTCTCGATCACTTTAGCCGCTATTACACCCCGGCCATCATGCTGCTCGCGGCGGCGACCATCGTGGTACCGCCGTTGTTCTTCGGCGCCCCGTGGCAAAAGTGGATTTATCGCGGTCTGACACTGTTGCTGATCGGCTGCCCTTGCGCGCTGGTGATCTCCACCCCGGCGGCCATCACTTCCGGCCTTGCTGCCGCTGCCCGACGCGGCGCGTTGATTAAAGGCGGTGCCGCGCTGGAGATTCTGGGCACCATCAATACCATTGCCTTCGACAAAACCGGCACCCTGACGCAAGGCAAACCTCAGGTGACCGATGCGATACCGGCTCAGGGCATGGGCGCGGCAGCACTGCTCGCAAGAGCCGCTGCCATTGAAGCGGGTTCACACCATCCATTGGCGAAAGCGATTGTCCAGCATGCCCGCACGGTTGCACCGATGCTGCCGGTCGCAACGGCACAGCGGGCACTGGCCGGCGTGGGCGTTGAGGGTGTCATCGCAGGCAAAACCATCAGCGTCAAAGCGCCGGCCAAAATCTCACCCGACACGCTCGACGCCGGCTGGCGCGATCGCATTCATGCCCTGGAGAGCGACGGAAAAACGGTGGTGGTAGTACAGGAAGAAGCGCAAATCATTGGTTTGCTGGCGCTGCGTGACACCTTGCGCTCGGATACGCCGCAAGCGGTAGAGGCACTACGCAAGCTGGGAATTCGCTGCACCATGCTCACCGGCGATAACCCGCGTTCTGCGGCGGCTATCGCTGCGGCACTTGGCATTGATTATCGCGCGGGTCTACTGCCCGCCGACAAAGTGGATGCCGTGCGCGAGATGAATCAGACTCATCCGACGGCGATGGTAGGGGATGGCATTAACGATGCTCCGGCGATGAAGTCGGCTGCCATCGGCATTGCCATGGGCGGCGGCAGCGACGTTGCGCTGGAAACCGCCGATGCGGCACTCACCCATAACCGGCTGAGCGAACTGGCGGGCATGATTCAGCTCTCGCGCGCCACGCGCAACAATATCCGGCAAAACATCACCATTGCGCTGGGGCTGAAGGCCATCTTTCTGGTGACCAGCCTGCTGGGGATCACCGGATTATGGCTGGCAGTGCTGGCAGATTCCGGTGCCACAACGCTGGTGACTGCCAACGCGCTGCGGTTGTTGCGACGCGAAAAAACACAAGACGCCTGATAGGCCAGAAAAGGCTACTTCTTGCGCAAGAGGTAGCGGTAGGGCAGCGATGCCGTCCCCTGTGCCAGAAGTTCGTGTTCCATATAGACGCAAAAGCCCGGTATATCGCGCGTGGTTGCCGGGTCATCCGCCAAAATGAGTAATGTCTGCCCCGCTTCCATCTGACGCACGGTTTTACGCACCATCATCACCGGTTCCGGGCAGCGCAGCCCCTGTGCATCGAGGGTTTTATCCGGATTGGCGAAGGTGTCGGTCATCATTATTATTCTCGGCAGTAGCATAAGGACATATACAACGACCGCCCTGTGTGGCTGCCGTCAAAACCGCCTTAGTTTACGCCGCAGATTTTCCTGCGCAACTTACGATATCGATTGCGCATAAATTCGCCATTGCAATCCTCGCCTAACAGCGTATCATGCCGCGCGCTGCTACCTGTGTTAGCCGCATTGAATAAGCAGTACGGATTACGTGCCATAATGTCATTGTTAACGGCACAACTTGGGTTCCCTCACCCCAATCACTAAAAAGGTCACATTGCCATGTTTCATTTTACCGCCCAGCAGCGGCTCAGCGCGCTTTTCTGGCTTTCGTTGTTTCACATCCTGATCATTACTTCCAGCAATTACCTGGTGCAGTTGCCGATCGCTATCTTCGGGTTCCATACCACCTGGGGCGCGTTCTCTTTCTCGTTTATCTTTCTTGCCACCGATCTGACCGTGCGTATCTTTGGCGCACCGCTGGCCCGCCGAATTATTTTGACGGTGATGGTGCCCGCGCTGGTGATTTCCTATGTGGTGTCATCGCTGTTTTATCAGGGAGAATGGCAAGGGTTCAGTGCACTCGCCAGCGTCAATATCATGGTTGCCCGTATCGCTTGCGCCAGCTTCATGGCCTATGTGCTGGGGCAGATTCTGGATGTGCATGTGTTTAACCGCCTGCGCCTGCGCCAGCGCAAGGCGTGGTGGATCGCGCCCACGGTATCCACCCTGTTTGGTAATTTAAGCGATACGCTGGCTTTCTTCTTTATCGCCTTCTACCGCAGTACCGATCCCTTTATGGCGACAAACTGGGTGGAAATCGCGCTGGTCGATTACACCTTCAACTTGCTGATTAGCCTGTTGTTCTTCTTGCCGATGTACGGTGTGATGCTCAATATGATGCTCAAGCGTTTGAGTGAATCTCACGGTCATCCCGTATTGCGCGAGCAGCCTTCAACTGAACAGCTGCGCTAATTGCTGACGGCACATCCGCCACGCGCGGATGCGCTATCTCAGGAACCGTCCTAAATAGGTTTTGTGACAACAAAACGCTTGAGTTTCCCCAGTAAATAGGGTGCGATATAGCGGTTTACCCGTGCATGCCTGATAAAAGAAAAGGACGCTTATGCCGAAGCTAGTGAAATATCTTGGAATTACGTTGCTTACCGCACTATTAGCCGCCTGTGACGGTAAGAAAGACGACAATGCAGGCCACGCCGGGCACGATGCACCTGCCGCGCAAACCGCCAGCCAAACCATCTCGCTGCTGTCTGGCAACGTCACGTTCACGCTGCCTGCGGATATGCGTGATCAAAGCGGAAAAGTGGGTTCGCAATCTAACAACATGCATGTCTACGCCAACGACGATGGGCAGCGTGCGGTGATTGTCATTCTCGGTGACAGCAGCAATGAAACCCTGCCGGTATTGGCACAGCGCCTCGAAGATCAGCAACGCGCCCGCGATGCCAACTTGCAGGTCGTGACCAACAAATCCATTGAGATTAACAGCCATGCTCTGCAACAGCTCGACAGCATCTCCAACAGTGGCAGCAGTAAGCAGGTTTACTCTTCTGTTCTGCTGAGTAATGTGGCTAACCAACTATTAACGCTGCAAATTACGCTGCCTGCCGATAACCAGCAAGCGGCGCAAACGGAAGCAGAAAACATCATTCACACGCTGACGTTGAAGTAGTTTTTATGAGGCCGCTTACGCGGCCTCTCTCTTCAATCACACTCAGCTCGCCTTTACCACATTTTTCCCTGCAATGCGCCCAAACACGATGCAATCCGTCATGGCAACACTGCCCAGACGCACGGCGCCGTGCACCCCGCCAGCCGCTTCCCCGTCGGCATACAACCCAGCAATCGGCTTCAAATCAAAACCAATCACCTGCGCGTCTTTATTGATCGCCAAGCCACCCATGGTGTGGTGAACGCGCGGCCAGAGGCGCTCCACATAGTAAGGCGGTGTGATATTAGGCGAGGCATCTTTGAAAATCATGCAACCCAAGTCGGGATCGTTTTCCAGATGCTGCTCCACATAGCCGTTCCAGCGCTTCACCTGTTCGACAAAAGGTGCCACCGGCATACCGTAAGCCTGCTCCACCCCTTCTAGCGTGTTATAGGTTTTGAGCGAGCCATTTTTCAGCGCGCCGTTCATCTGCCCTTCATCGACCATTTTCAGCGTGTTGGTTTTGTCCGCAATAATTAACGCCGGATGCCCCAGTTGAATAATGGCATCGGCACGCTCTTTGCGGTTACCGGTTTCTTTAAAGAAGCGTTTGCCGTTGGCAGGATCGACCATCAGGCCATAGCCCACCACGCGCTCAACAAACTGCGGGATATAGCCGAAATCCTGCTCGTCCGGGCTGGTCCAGGGGCCGAGCTGGATCCAGTCCATCTGCGTCGCTAATGCGCCAATCATGCTGGCTGCCATCAGCGCTTCTCCTGTCGCTCCCGGTTGGTTGGTGGAGGTGAACGCATCCGTCAGGCGCGGATCGTACATTTGCCGCAACGCGACCCCTTGCGAGAAGCCACCGGATGCCAGCACCACCCCTTTTGTCGCGCGGATAAACGCCACAGAGCCGGAAGCATCGTCGGGGAACTTATAACCACGCCGCACTTCCGCCCCGAGCACGCGCCCCTCACTATCAATAATCAACCGCTCCAGCTTGGTACGCTGTTCGATCACCACGCCCAGCTCTTTGGCCTTCTGATACTGTTTCACTACCAGCCCGGAACCAGAGCGCTGCTTCAGTTGGTGGGCGCGCTTCACCGCGTGGCCGCCATGATAATTGACCCGGTCAAACTCAGCCCCGAGGCTTTTTGCCCACTCCAGTGCCTCCACCGAGTGATCGGCTACGGTTCGCGCCAGTTCTGGATAGTTCAGCCAGTTGCCCGCTTTCATCATGTTCTGGTACATCAGTTCCGGGGAATCCTTAATGCCCAGCGCCTGCTGCATACTGGAACCTGCTGCCGACAGATCGCCGCCGTTCAGTATCGAGTTCCCGCCAAACAGCGGCATTTTCTCGATAATCAGCACATTCGCCTTGGCGTTACGCGCTTCAATGGCGGCAGCTAATCCGGCGAAGCCAGAGCCAACAATCAACACATCCACCGTGCTATCCCACTTCTGCGGCACCGGCGCTGGTGGTGCAACTGCCGCCGCAGGGCGAGACAACGCCATGCCGCCTAACGCGCCCATCATGATACCGGTAGATTTAAGGAAATGACGGCGCCCCTGGGGATTTGGGTCTTGCTTGGTGTTTTTACTCATAAGATTATCTCCATGTTCAGAAACATCGCATCGAGCTGAGAAAAAATCCAGTGCAATCAAAAGATAACGAAAACAGGCGTGATGCCGCGAGCGAGCAGGATAATACGCGCGCCCGCGCCTTGAGTCGGCGGTAATGGCCTATTTCATCATGAAAAGTAATGGATTAAACGTGAAGCGCCGCCCAATGTGGGGAATCTTCTGTGAAGGAAGGATCGACTGTAACGACCCAACCGAAGACCTTGGGACAGTTTCCAGCTGGGTAGCCGCCTTTATTGCCCTGACGTAAGATTTTCTTCCTGCGCCAGGGTGACGCCACGGCGGCTCAGACGCAGCGTCATCAGCAGGCCGACGCTCACTAATACGACAGCCGCCAGATAGATAGCGCCTACGCCGGTATAGCCCATCATCACGCCAGCCAGCGGGCCGACCAATCCGAGAGACAAATCGAGAAACAACGTATAGGTCGCCAGCGCGCTGCCCTGATTTTGCGGCGCAACCACTTTAACCGCCAGCACCCCAAGCGACGGGAATACCAGAGAGAAACCTACGCCGGCCAGAAAAGCGCCCAGTTCCGCCATCAGCGGCAGCGCAGCCCCCCATATCAGTAGCAGCCCGGTAATTTCCACCGTAAAACAGACGATAGCCACGCGCAGCCCGCCAAAACGGTTAATGCTGTTAGGGAATAACAGGCGCACGCCGACAAAGGCACAGCTGAAAATGGTCAGGGTAAGCGCTGCGCCCTCCCAGTGCCGATCGGCATAGAACAGGGTGATAAAAGTGGCGATCACGCCAAATCCGACAGACGCCAACGCCAGCACAATACCGTAGACCCACACCTTGCCCAGCACTTCGCGAAACGGCAGTTTTTTACCCGGCGTCACTTTCGCCGCCTCACGCGGCAGAGCGAGCAGCACAAACAACACGGCAACGGCGATGACTGTATACGACACCAGCTTTAACCCACCGATGTGATTGATCCATACCCCGAGCGGCGCACCGATCGCCATCGCGCCATAAGTCGCCACGCCGTTCCAGGAGATCACCCGCCCGATATGTCGCGATCCCACCACACCCACGCCCCACAGGGTCGCGCCGGTGCCAGCAAAGCTTTGCCCTTCCCCCAGAATCAAGCGGCCAACGCACAGCCCCATCACCACCACTTTCTTCGGCCTTTTTTCATCCGCAATGCGTCCAGATTGCAGCCGACTCAGCAACGTGGTGAAGTACTGCAAACTGATCACCAGCCCCGCCCAAAAGGCACTAAGCCCCAGATGCTCATGCACATAGCCCGGTAATACCGCAAGCGGCAGCCCAATGGTCAGGTAGTTGGCAAAGTTGAACATCACCACGGAAAAAATACGCAAATTAAGGCGCAACGCGCTCGGCGCAGACTCTGAAGCAGGCATGAAAGGTTTTACTCGATTAACGGCGTGGCAGCATCAGCGCAATAGCGCCAACCAGAACAGACCTCAGGCGGTCTTGAACGAGTATAAACAAGCGTCAACACTCTTTCATCGTAAATGTGTGCCATATAATAACTTTAGTTATTATTTAGTGCAAAATTTTTTACGTATTGCATTATGGCGCAGGTCATCCTGATTTTTTTGCCTGCGCGTTTTTATCCTCCTGCTTGAACATCAGACACATCGCCAACACAAAGAACACCTTCCTCTGCTGATTGTTGGTTATAATCAATCCATCGCTGTATGACGTTTGCGGCTACATTTATTTATATAAATCGTTACTTATATAAATCATCTCGTGACACAAGCCATCCGCACGTCAGTTTTTTCATTGCGCAGGAGGAAACGGATGCCCGCACCGGTCGATCCGCATCGTTCAACATCTACTGCCTCATCCACACAGAAGGTGGCCTCTTCATGGCTTTCACGCTGTAAGCGTATTGCACAACGTGTTCAGGCTATCCCCAGCATCGCGCACCTGATCCGTGCCGGGGAACGTTTCAACGATCGGATGGGAAATCAGTTTAGCGCAGCAATCACCTACTTTTCCTTTCTATCGCTGATCCCGATTTTGATGGTGTCCTTCGCCACCGTCGGTTTCGTGCTCGCCTCTAACCCCGATATGCTGACGCAGTTGATCGACCGCATCGTCAACAGCATCAGCGACCCCAATCTGGCGCTGACGTTAAAAAACACGGTAAAAACCGCCGTTGAACAGCGCACCACCGTCGGCGTAACCGGGTTGCTGATCGCGCTCTATTCCGGGATCAGTTGGATGGGCAATTTGCGTGAAGCGATCCGCGCCCAATCCCGTGACGTATGGGAACGTAAGCCGCACGAAGAAGAAAAAATCTATTTTCAGTACGTGCGTGATTTCCTCTCCCTGATTGGGCTACTGATCGCGCTGACCATCACCATGTTTCTCACCTCAGCGGCGGGTACGGCACAAAGCGCTATCGTTTCTGCATTGGGTCTGGAGGGCATCGAGTGGCTGCGGCCCCTGCTGCGCGTGATTACACTCACCATTTCCATTTCAGCCAACTATCTGGTATTCCTTTGTATTTTCATGGCATTACCTCGGCACAAGCCCAAACACAAAGCGCTGCTGCGCGGCACGCTGCTCGCCGCCGTGGGGTTTGAAGCCATCAAATTTGCCATGACGGTCGCGCTGCCCAAACTCGCCAGTACCCCTTCCGGTGCCGCATTCGGTTCGGTGATTGGGCTAATGGCATTTTTCTACTTCTTTGCTCGCCTTACGCTGTTTTGTGCGGCATGGATTGCAACGGCGAACTATAAAGGCGATAAATCAGCAGATGACACACAACGTTAAACCTTACCGGGAGATCCCATGCCATTTGTTAACATCAAAATCACGCGCGATGGCGCAACCACAGAGCAAAAGCGTCAACTGATTGCGGGCGTCACCCAGTTGCTGGTTGATGTCATGGGTAAAAACCCGGCCACCACCACCGTCATCATTGATGAGGTGGATACCGATAACTGGGGGCTGGGCGGCGAAAGCGTCACCGAATTGCGCAAGCCGAAAGCCCGATATTTCGTACGCTGAGCGCCATAAGGATCGGGAGAGGTCAATTTTCCCGATCCAGGTCATGAAAAAATAAAACATCGCTTTAAGACTATTGACTCAATGCCTGCGAACGTTGAGACTGGAGCCCATTGCACCATTTTTTTTATGACCTTTTTCTTCACTTTTCGAACGGGCCAGCTTCTGATGACCACTAAAAACATTGCCGTGATTGGCGAATGCATGATTGAACTGTCGCAAAAGGGCGCGGACCTCAACCGCGGCTTTGGTGGCGACACCCTGAACACCGCCGTGTATATCGCTCGTCAGGTGAATACCGATGCTCTGGGCGTCCACTACGTGACCGCACTGGGTACGGACAGTTTCAGCACGGAAATGATGACGGCCTGGGAAAAAGAGAGGGTTGGCACATCGCTGATTCAGCGCCTGGACAACAAACTGCCGGGGCTCTACTTCATTATTATTGAAACCGACGATACCGGCGAGCGTACGTTCTACTACTGGCGTAACGACGCCGCAGCGCGTTTCTGGCTGGACGGCAAAGATGCCGATGCTATCTGCACGCGTTTGGCTACCTTTGACTATCTCTACCTGAGCGGTATCAGCGTTGCGATTCTCAACCCAGCCAGCCGCCAGCGTTTGCTGACACTGCTGCGCGCCTGTCGCGCCAACGGTGGCAAGGTTATTTTCGATAACAACTACCGTCCGCGCCTGTGGCAAAGCAAAGAAGAGACACGGCAGGCTTACAGTGACATCCTCGCTTGCACCGATATCGCTTTCCTGACGCTGGACTACGAAGACATGCTGTGGGGCGAACAGCCGGTAATGGATGACCAATAGGTGATTTTCTCTTGCTGTTTCCATTCTTCAAAATAAAAATTCTCGCTACTCGACTCAATAGCATTGACAATCTCATTGGAAAAAGCCTCAAAGTCTAAAGAAAGAATATCTTTCCTGGACGAAAGGCATAAAACTCCCTTTCGCATCCATTGCTCATCCTCTTTGAACTGCTGAATTTCTTTATGAAATATTATCGATATCGGCAGTTCGCCTGATTTGTATCTTGGCGGTGAAAAAGGGATGGAATCATCATAAAAAACGAAACGTTTTCCCAGAATCGTATAATTACACAGCAGCCCATATTGCTCAATACATAATAGATCGTTGCCCCTGTTATCTTTGATATGAAGCTTGCTCGTGCATGAACTATAAATGTGATCGTGACAAAATTTTTTCTTGTGCCTTGCCGAGGCTAACTCTTTTAGTCTGAAAAAAATGTCTTCAGCGTCGTCACTGGTGAAATGTATTGAAGGGTGGCATAGTTTGTACAAACAATCTAATGCTTCTCTTTGTTTGTTGCCCAAAAAGAAATCTTTTATTCTCCCCCATAAGCTCATTACAGGGAGCGTATCTTGCGTACAAATATCGTAAAGCCTGTCACTGTCTATATAAGCAGGGAAATATCCGCCTCCAACCTGAAGCGTCATAATGAATTCCTTTCATCTCAATAATCATGGAGATATGTATAATATATTACACACCCCATATAGATAAGTGAAAAGGTCGATTTTAGAGAGTTGTTGTTCAGTACTATTAAAGGAGAATCCCTATAAGCACGCTGTAATTTCAAAATGACATTCATAGGAATTAAAGTAAGCAGGTGGGGCCGCTCTGTCGCGCCGTACAAAAAAGTGATTTTTTCTCGACACTTTTTTCCAAGCGGCCCCTGTTACTCGGCGTAACGGTAAAAACCTGTTTACTGCGCTGGTTTTGCCTGCGCCACATCCTCTGACGGCGCTGCCGGTGCTACCTCAACCGGAGGCGTCATGATTTTGCTATACACCTCATACAACGCTTTGGTATTCACTTCCGGTTCACCCTTCTGCTGTTTCAGCATCAGCGTGGTTTCCTGAGAGAGCTGCTGATGCAGTTCCTGATTCAGCAGAGGGAGTGTCAATTCAGACAGATAAGTCTGACGCAGTTTCTGATACTGTTCCGGCGCAATATCCACCACGCCGTTACATTGTGAACGCAAGCGTTGCTTCATCAAGACATCGGTGCTGGTGCGCGCGTAGGTCGCAAACAATTTGCCAAGCCCATCATTCTTGCGTGCGATCAGCGCATCAAACTCTTGCTGCGTCAGCCCCTTGTCACGTAACGTCACCAACTCTTCCGCCAAAGGTTGCTTCAGCATTCTCGCTGTTGGGGCTATCAAGGTGGATGCCACACTGCGCACGGGTATAGTAAACATCACAGTTAAAACGGACGCTGGTCTCTTTTAGCGCACTCTTTTCCAAGGCCTGCTGCACATGCCAGAACAGCGCTTCGCGCGCCAGATCGCTGTGCCAGTAACGGATAAGCGCCTGTGATTCGCGAATTGGATGCCAAGGCATATCCCACACCAGCGAGAGCGTATCCCGCTTCGCTTTATCAAGCATAAAACCAATCGGTTCCGCAGGAGAGCGTTGGCATCGGTGCTGGAGCAGTTCGCTTGCCTTCCAGCGCCGCAAACGCTTTACCGATCTGTTCGTTAATCCGACGACTTTCCACATGGCCCACCACGTACAGCGTCATCGCATCGGGGGTGTACCAGGTTTTGTAAAACTGCGACATCAGTTCAGCCGTTGGGCATGTTTTTACATTTTGGGCCGGATCGTGCGCGAGCATGGACGATCCTTTCAACCGATATCGCCACATGGGATCCTGCGGATCGGCAGGAACACTCATCACCGGATCGGCGATCCGTAATGTGGTAGCGATCGTGCCATCATCAATTTTGATTCCCCCTGCGATCTCTGCCAGCCAGTTCAACGCATCTTTCAACAATTCAGGCCGATTATTGGGCAAGCTGAGATTGTAGGACGTGTAATCATACGAGACGAAAGCGGGCGGCAGCGGTTTCGCACCGTTTGCCTCCGGTATCAGCAACGAGGGAAGTTGAGCGACAGGTAAGTTATCGCCCGGCGTCAGTGCCAAACGAGAAATAAGGTGCGCAAAGCCCGCCTGCTGAGCACTCTCAACCAGCGAACCTGCGTTAACAACCAAACGTAACTCAATCCGATCCCCTGGACGCTGCGGCAGCATGGTCAGCAACTGCCAGGTAAAGCCATTATCCAGCTTTCCCTGCTGCCAGGCAGGATCGGGTTGTAGTGTTTCAGCTTGCACGCTGCCACCAGCCAACGCCAGCAACACTCCACCAACTAAGAACCCTGTTTTGGTGCCCTGCATGTGAACCCCTACTTAACTGACTATCCAACATAGTAAAAGATGATTGTTACAATAAGGCCTGCACGCTCTCTTCCCGCCGGATAGGTACACCCGTTCCGGGAGACGCCAGCGAAGATATTACGGGGAAATCAGAGCGATCAGTTTACCCTTACGTTAGACCGCACACTTTTGCCTATGTCACTCAATACGATGAAATAATTTTGGAAATAGAGACGAAATGATGACCAATAAGCGGTTTTTGATCGTTATGCCCCCGAAACAGACCGTGCACAACGCGATTGCCTGGCCGCAACCTTATGAAAAATTCCCCGTGATGGCAAGCCGCAATCACGGGGAATCATGAGAAGCGCATACGGGGATGCCCCGTAATGGCTACACCAACGGGGTGTTGGCGTAGGATAAAACAGATTTACGAAAGTACGGTCGGTACAGACGCATCGTCTTTTTTCTGCCCGGAGAGTTCGCTTTCCAGCTGTTTTTCATCCAGCTCGCCCACCCACTTGGCTACCACGATCGTCGCCACGCCGTTACCGACCAGGTTGGTCAGCGCGCGCGCTTCTGACATAAAGCGGTCAATGCCCAGAATCAGCGCCAGACCGGCTACCGGCAAATGCCCCACGGCAGAGATAGTGGCTGCCAGCACGATAAATCCGCTACCGGTAACGCCTGCCACACCTTTAGAGGAGAGCAGCAGTACCACCAACAACGTAATCTGGTGCCAGATATCCATATGACTATTCGTGGCCTGGGCGATAAACACCGCCGCCATGATCAGGTAGATCGAGGTGCCATCCAGATTGAAAGAGTAACCGGTAGGAATAACCAGACCCACCACCGATTTTTTACAACCCACTTTTTCCATCTTGTTCAGCATACGCGGCAGTACCGCCTCCGAAGAGGAGGTCCCCAGCACAATCAGCAGTTCTTCGCGGATATAACGGATAAACTTGAAAATGCTGAACCCGGTAGCGCGTGCGATGCTGCCCAGCACCAGAAAAACAAACAGCAGACAGGTAATATAGAAGCAGATAATCAGCTGGCCCAGTTGCACCAGTGAACCGACACCGTATTTACCAATGGTGAACGCCATCGCACCAAATGCGCCAATCGGTGCCAAGCGCATGATCATATTGATCACACCGAAAATAGTGTGAGAGAAGCTGTCAATCACGTTGAAAATGACACGCCCTTTTTCACCCAGACGGTGCAGTGCGAAACCAAACATCACCACCTGCAAAATGTTACCACTGGCGAAAGCACCCACGACGCTCGCGGGAATCACATCCATCAGAAACGCGACCACGCCCTGTTGCTGTGCCTGTTGGGTATAGACCGCCACCGCAGAGGCATCCAGCGTGGAGGCATCAACGTTCATGCCAGCACCCGGTTGCATAATATTCACGGCCAGCAGGCCGATAATCAGCGCGACGGTACTGACAATTTCAAAATAGAGCAGAGCGACAGCACCGGTGCGGCCTACCGACTTCATGCTTTCCATACCGGCAATACCTGTCACCACGGTACAGAAGATGACGGGTGCAATCACCATTTTGATCAGTTTAACAAATCCATCGCCCAGCGGTTTCATTTGCGCACCCAGATCCGGGTAGAAATGTCCTAGTAGGATCTCTATCGAAATCGCTGTAATAACCTGAAAATAAAGACTTTTTAAAATAGACGTTTTCATATACTTATCCTATGGTAGGGAAACACATAGGGTCGCAAACGACGCCTCTGTGACTGCGGCGGAAAATAACATTGCAGTAACAGAGTGGAAATGTTTTATAACTTTAGTTTGTGAACGTCAGGTTAAAAACAAGAGCTGAATCACATCAGCGAGAATGCAAAAACAAACATACAGGCAACTTTTTTTGCAACATCTAACGACAATTTAACCAGTCCATTAGCCATGAAAAATAAAAAAAAACCATAAAATACAATTGAAAGATTAAAAACCTTTGTTTTATGTGGTTAATTGTTAATGTTATCAAGCGGTAACAATGAAGAAGGCAAGAACGCTCTAATGGCATGGATTAATGGGTCACATCATCAGATTTAGACTGCGCAACCGCCTCATCGTGCACTATATGCTGCGCTAAACGCTGCTGATTGAGGTTATAGCTGCGCACCAGCGCCCCCAGTTCATCATCCTGATGATGCTTTGGCGGCGTCAGACGATGTTGCAGCAGCTGTTCCGTCAGCACCTCCTGCAACTCGGTAATCACTGCTCGCAACGGGTGAATCATCAAGCGATTGATGCACCAGGTCACGGTGACAGAGAGGATCAACGCCAGCAAAAAGTAGGTCGCCAACAGCATGGAAAACGTGCTGACAATAAACTGGAACATACGGTAGGGGTCTGCTTGCAGCACCAGCGGTGTCGATGCGGGCGTCTGTGGCAGCGCATAAAGCGGTACCGCGATGCGAATGGGTAATTTGAATACGCGCGCGAGCCACGCGGGCACCGGGCGCTCGCTGGGGAAGCGGGCATGCAGCGTTTGCAGGTAGCCAGGCAGCATCACGTCTGCGCGGCTCAAAAATGCCACGGGCAACAGGTTATCGAGGATCGCCTCTACACGCACCACGTCACCGCGCAGCACCGCCTCCGTCAGCGGTTCGCGCACGGAAAAAGCGATGCTCTCCAGTTGCCTGGCATAATCTTCACGCCGCTGATGCACGAAGTGAAAAAGTTGTATCACAATAAACGGACTGAGCGTTACCACCGCCACGGCGGAAACCGCCGTCATCTGTTTGATCGTCAAAGAGCGTCTCAGCCGCAAACCTGTTCTCCGTCTATGGCGCTTATCTGTCTATGATGCTTAGTTGTGTTGTCGCACAGTTCACCGGGCACGATCGCGCTAGTATAGGCCAGCTTAAGCGCGTCTCAATGCCCTTTTATAACGCCGGGGGGATTTCATCTTAATCCGAACGGTAACGCAGAACGCGTGGAACGATAGCCGGGCAAGGCAGCGCGAACAAAGGACGGGGATATCAGTCAGGCAGACCCAACGCGAGTCTGCCTGACTGATCTGCTGTTACTGCGGATAAGGCACTCAGTCGCCACCGTTAAGGCGGATATAGACCTTGTCCTGATAGGGCATGACAATGGCATTTTCGTTTTCAGAAATAGCCTCGGTTTGCGGGAGATCCTGCGTCAATGCCGCCCAATCGATGGCCGGAGCCACAAAGTTTTTACCATCTACCAGACGAGAAACCAACGTCGAGATCGCCAGGTAGCCACTGGGCGTTTTGATCTCAAGCGGCGCACCCTGATGCGGGGCGGCAGCGACAAACAGTTTCATCCCGACCGGAATATGGGTAATGCTGGGGCTTGGGATATCACGCAGACCGGACATCTGCGTCTTATCTCCTTCCAGCGCGGCACCGTGCTCTGGTACCACCACCACCAGCACCTTGCGTCCCGATTTTTCCAGCACGTCGAAGAACGCATTCAACTGATCAAACAGCGTCTTGGCCCGCGGAGCAAAATCCGCAGAGGTGTTGGTGCCCACCAGACGGTTGCCATCATGCAACGGAATGACGTTGAAGAAGGTAGCGCTACGCGCCGCGCCTTGCTGTGTGGTGCCCGAGAGCCAGCGGTTGAGCAGTTCCAGATCGTTATAAATCGGTTCGCCGTCGAAAGAGGTGATCTGATGGCTAATGCCTTGCTGCGATAAGAGTTGCGACTGCATATCGCCTTCTTCCCGCACCTCTTTCAGGTAGTTACCGAACACGCCGGAGTGATCCAGCATCAACTGTGATTTAAAGCCGAGGTTCGCCAGATTATCAAACAGATAGCACCCGCGGTTGGCCGGTTGGTACAACCCCTGATGCGAAGTTTGCCCACAGCTTGCCCGCAGCAGACGAATCGATGCCGGGCCGCTATACGCCGTAGCTGAGTTGAACTGGGAGAACATCACATCAAAACGTTGCCACAGCGGATGAGTATCGAGATGGATGGCTTGCAAATCCGACCAGGAGAGCGAACAAATATTGATAATCAGCACGTCAAAGGGCTGAGCATCCGCAGGAAACGCGCTAACACGCGATTTTTCCCGCATATAGAACTGGCCGTCAGGTTTTCATTGGTGGGCGGCAAGGCCGCCGCCGCTGGCGCACTCCCCTCGCTGGATGACGCAGGTGTACCGGATGCCACCGATGACAACGGCAGCAGCGCAATCGCAGGCCCCCCCAGCGTAATAATATTCAGCCAAGCCATGGCTGCGACGGTAAACACCGTAATGCGAATCCACTGCGACAGGAAGAGGTACGCCACCAGCAGCACAAAACCGGCCCCGACCATCTGCCAATTAATAAAGCGGCTCACCAGTTCAAGCAGATAAGCGGCGCTAAAGCCCGCGACCTGACTGCCCTGACTGAGAATGCTGTTGAATCCCGGCAACCAGGTATCGTGATAAAACAGGGCGATGCCAATAGGGATGGCAATAATATTGAGCGCCCGGTGCAACCCATCAGCACGTAGCGGAAACAGCAGAAACGCCAGAAATACCAGGTTTAAAAACGGGTGAAAATTCAGGTAACCAAACCACAACAGGGCGAACTTCAACAGGAAGTAGAAATTCCACCCGCCCAGCCCACGACAGTAACGCCAGAGTTGTTGCTTAGGCGACACGTTGTTTTTTGCGGCCATGTTATTTATCCGCCTGTGATGCGGCCCCATCACGTACCCACACCCCGTCAGATTTCAGGTAGCGTGGACGCAACAGCCGGTTTTTCCAGTACTGATAACGCGGTGAAAGGTAACGCTGCACCAGGTAGCCTAGCGGAAAAAAAACCAGCGCACTCAGTGCAATAATCTGAAGGATATCGCTTAGCATCATGGTATTTTTCCCTCCGAGGATTCCTCAAACAGCGCCAGAGCGATGGGCTCGCGACGAATCGGCACTGACGCCGGGCGCTCCTCGCGCGGCAGCACCACGGACTGCACAGTGCTGGAGACCACGCTCTCTTCACGCGCTTCCGACAAGGATTTCACTTCGATAAGCATCTGCACATCCTGCGACCACACCAGCCGATTGCTGAAAATCTCGTTGACCGGCAGACGGAAAATGGATTTCAACGCCGTTTCCAGTTCATTAGGGCGACAGGTTGAGAGGTAAATAAACAGGCGTTGTTGCGCCACCGTCACCACATCACCAAAACAGCGCAGTTGGCACAGCGTTAGCGCTTGTTCGGCGGCCAATCCCGGCACCGGTCGCAGCGCCACCAGAATACCCTTTCCCCCTTCCGGCATCAGGGAGTGTTCGATCAGCATGCGTACGGCGTTACTGAATGCGGCTTGCGGCAGATAACCTTTGAATTGCAAAGGGCGCATCGTCGTCAGCAACGGCGTGATAGACGCGGGATCGTCGTCCTCATCGCGCAGCAATTGCCATCCCTGTGTTTGCGGCGTCATCAACACAGCCAGATTGGCATTGATACCACTGCCTTCACTCCACCAGGCGATCAAATATTGGGCACGATCCTGCTGCCATTGCAGGTGCACCAGTCCGTACAGCGTGGGGGGGGGGGGGGGGGGGGGGGGCGGGGCCCCGCCC
>NZ_JBLLJS010000008.1:0-5207 GCF_047692315.1 Symbiopectobacterium sp.
TCTGAGTTCGGCATGGGGTCAGGTGGGACCACCGCGCTATCGCCGCCAGGCATATTCTGTTTTACATCCACCGCTTCTCAGCCATGAATGCCAATCTGTCAACAAGCTTACTTGAACGAGCTAGATTCTCTTCACCCACACCAAAACACCTTCGGCGTTGTAAGGTTAAGCCTCACAGGTCATTAGTACCGGTTAGCTCAACGCCTCGCAGCGCTTACACACCCGACCTATCTACGTCGTCGTCTTCAACGGCCTTTCAGTGGACTCAAAGTCCAAGGGAGAACTCATCTCGGGGCAAGTTTCGTGCTTAGATGCTTTCAGCACTTATCTCTTCCGCACGTAGCTACCGGGCAATGCCATTGGCATGACAACCCGAACACCAGTGGTGCGTTCACTCCGGTCCTCTCGTACTAGGAGCAACCCCCCTCAATTCTCCAACGCCCACGGCAGATAGGGACCAAACTGTCTCACGACGTTCTAAACCCAGCTCGCGTACCACTTTAAATGGCGAACAGCCATACCCTTGGGACCTACTTCAGCCCCAGGATGTGATGAGCCGACATCGAGGTGCCAAACACCGCCGTCGATATGAACTCTTGGGCGGTATCAGCCTGTTATCCCCGGAGTACCTTTCATCCGTTGAGCGATGGCCCTTCCATTCAGAACCACCGGATCACTAAGACCTACTTTCGTACCTGCTCGAGCTGTCACTCTCGCAGTCAAGCTAGCTTATGCCTTTGCACTAACCTCCTGATGTCCGACCAGGATTAGCTAACCTTCGTGCTCCTCCGTTACTCTTTGGGAGGAGACCGCCCCAGTCAAACTACCCACCAGACACTGTCCCCAGCCCGGATTACGGGCCCAGGTTAGAACATCAAACATTAAAGGGTGGTATTTCAAGGTTGGCTCCATGCAGACTGGCGCCCACACTTCAAAGCCTCCCACCTATCCTACACATCAAGGCTCAAGGTTCAGTGTCAAGCTATAGTAAAGGTTCACGGGGTCTTTCCGTCTTGCCGCGGGTACACTGCATCTTCACAGCGAGTTCAATTTCACTGAGTCTCGGGTGGAGACAGCCTGGCCATCATTACGCCATTCGTGCAGGTCGGAACTTACCCGACAAGGAATTTCGCTACCTTAGGACCGTTATAGTTACGGCCGCCGTTTACTGGGGCTTCGATCAAGAGCTTCTCCTTACGGATAACCCCATCAATTAACCTTCCAGCACCGGGCAGGCGTCACACCGTATACGTCCACTTTCGTGTTTGCACAGTGCTGTGTTTTTATTAAACAGTTGCAGCCAGCTGGTATCTGCGACTGCGCAAGGCTTCAAGAGCAAGTCTCTACACCTCGCACAGCGTGCCTTCTCCCGAAGTTACGGCACCACTTTGCCTAGTTCCTTCACCCGAGTTCTCTCAAGCGCCTTGGTATTCTCTACCTAACCACCTGTGTCGGTTTGGGGTACGATTCAATGTTACCTGATGCTTAGAGGCTTTTCCTGGAAGCTGGGCATCTGTCACTTCAGTACCGTAGTACCTCGTCATCACGCCTCAGTGTTATAATGACCCGGATTTACCAAAGTCACCCACCTACACGCTTAAACCGGGACAACCGTCGCCCGGATGACATAGCCTTCTCCGTCCCCCCTTCGCAGTAACACCAAGTACAGGAATATTAACCTGTTTCCCATCGACTACGCCTTTCGGCCTCGCCTTAGGGGTCGACTCACCCTGCCCCGATTAACGTTGGACAGGAACCCTTGGTCTTCCGGCGAGCGGGTTTTTCACCCGCTTTATCGTTACTTATGTCAGCATTCGCACTTCTGATACCTCCAGCAAACCTCACAGTTCACCTTCAACGGCTTACAGAACGCTCCCCTACCCAACAACACCTAAGCGTCGCTGCCGCAGCTTCGATGCATGGTTTAGCCCCGTTACATCTTCCGCGCAGGCCGACTCGACCAGTGAGCTATTACGCTTTCTTTAAATGATGGCTGCTTCTAAGCCAACATCCTGGCTGTCTGGGCCTTCCCACATCGTTTCCCACTTAACCATGACTTTGGGACCTTAGCTGGCGGTCTGGGTTGTTTCCCTCTTCACGACGAACGTTAGCACCCGCCGTGTGTCTCCCGTGATAACATTCTTCGGTATTCGTAGTTTGCATCGGGTTGGTAAGTCGGGATGACCCCCTAGTCGAAACAGTGCTCTACCCCCGAAGATGAGTTCACGAGGCGCTACCTAAATAGCTTTCGGGGAGAACCAGCTATCTCCCGGTTTGATTGGCCTTTCACCCCCAGCCACAAGTCATCCGCTAATTTTTCAACATTAGTCGGTTCGGTCCTCCAGTTAGTGTTACCCAACCTTCAACCTGCCCATGGCTAGATCACCGGGTTTCGGGTCTATACCCTGCAACTTAACGCCCAGTTAAGACTCGGTTTCCCTACGGCTCCCCTATTCGGTTAACCTTGCTACAGAATATAAGTCGCTGACCCATTATACAAAAGGTACGCAGTCACACCCCAAAGGGTGCTCCCACTGCTTGTACGTACACGGTTTCAGGTTCTATTTCACTCCCCTCGCCGGGGTTCTTTTCGCCTTTCCCTCACGGTACTGGTTCACTATCGGTCAGTCAGGAGTATTTAGCCTTGGAGGATGGTCCCCCCATATTCAGACAGGATAACACGTGTCCCGCCCTACTCATCGAGCTCACAACCTGTGCATCTTTGTGTACGGGGCTATCACCCTTTGTTGCGCGACTTTCCAGACGCTTCCACTGATGCACAAGCTGATTCAGGCTCTGGGCTCCTCCCCGTTCGCTCGCCGCTACTGGGGGAATCTCGGTTAATTTCTTTTCCTCGGGGTACTGAGATGTTTCAGTTCCCCCGGTTCGCCTCATTAACCTATGGATTCAGTTAATGATAGTGTGACGAATCACACTAGGTTTCCCCATTCGGGTATCGCCGGTTATAACGCTTCATATCAGCTTACCGACGCTTTTCGCAGATTAGCACGCCCTTCATCGCCTCTGACTGCCTAGGCATCCACCGTGTACGCTTATTCACTTAACCTCACAACCCGAAAATGTTTCGGATGTGCAGGCTTGAGAGAATCACAATATTGGTAGTGAACCAATATTGCTCGTTTCAATTTTCAGCTTGTTCCAGATTGTTAAAGAGCAAAATACTTCGCAGCATACTGTCAAACAGTACACTCTGAAGTATTGGTGGCAACGCCTTTCACTCATCACCACAAGTGGCGTCCCCTAGGGGATTCGAACCCCTGTTACCGCCGTGAAAGGGCGGTGTCCTGGGCCTCTAGACGAAGGGGACACGAAAATTTTCATCTCACGCTGACGCGTGACATTTTCGTGCAAGAGCAAGCAATGTTTTCCCATTACTATTCCCAACGCGTAAACGCTTTGCTTTTTACTTTCATCGGACAATCTGTGTGAACACTACACAGAATCAGTATCATTAGGTAAGGAGGTGATCCAACCGCAGGTTCCCCTACGGTTACCTTGTTACGACTTCACCCCAGTCATGAATCACAAAGTGGTAAGCGCCCTCCCGAAGGTTAAGCTACCGACTTCTTTTGCAACCCACTCCCATGGTGTGACGGGCGGTGTGTACAAGGCCCGGGAACGTATTCACCGTAGCATTCTGATCTACGATTACTAGCGATTCCGACTTCATGGAGCCGAGTTGCAGACTCCAATCCGGACTACGACGTACTTTATGAGGTCCGCTTGCTCTCGCGAGGTCGCTTCTCTTTGTATACGCCATTGTAGCACGTGTGTAGCCCTACTCGTAAGGGCCATGATGACTTGACGTCATCCCCACCTTCCTCCAGTTTATCACTGGCAGTCTCCTTTGAGTTCCCGACCGAATCGCTGGCAACAAAGGATAAGGGTTGCGCTCGTTGCGGGACTTAACCCAACATTTCACAACACGAGCTGACGACAGCCATGCAGCACCTGTCTCAGAGTTCCCGAAGGCACCAAGGCATCTCTGCCAAGTTCTCTGGATGTCAAGAGTAGGTAAGGTTCTTCGCGTTGCATCGAATTAAACCACATGCTCCACCGCTTGTGCGGGCCCCCGTCAATTCATTTGAGTTTTAACCTTGCGGCCGTACTCCCCAGGCGGTCGATTTAACGCGTTAGCTCCGGAAGCCACACCTCAAGGGCACAACCTCCAAATCGACATCGTTTACAGCGTAGACTACCAGGGTATCTAATCCTGTTTGCTCCCCACGCTTTCGCACCTGAGCGTCAGTCTTCGTCCAGGGGGCCGCCTTCGCCACCGGTATTCCTCCAGATCTCTACGCATTTCACCGCTACACCTGGAATTCTACCCCCCTCTACGAGACTCTAGCTTGCCAGTCTTGAATGCAGTTCCCAGGTTAAGCCCGGGGATTTCACATCCAACTTAACAAACCGCCTGCGTGCGCTTTACGCCCAGTCATTCCGATTAACGCTTGCACCCTCCGTATTACCGCGGCTGCTGGCACGGAGTTAGCCGGTGCTTCTTCTGCAAGTAACGTCAATCAGCAAGGTTATTAACCTTACTGCCTTCCTCCTCGCTGAAAGTGCTTTACAACCCGAAGGCCTTCTTCACACACGCGGCATGGCTGCATCAGGCTTGCGCCCATTGTGCAATATTCCCCACTGCTGCCTCCCGTAGGAGTCTGGACCGTGTCTCAGTTCCAGTGTGGCTGGTCATCCTCTCAGACCAGCTAGGGATCGTCGCCTAGGTGAGCCATTACCCCACCTACTGGCTAATCCCATCTGGGCACATCTGATGGCACGAGGCCCGAAGGTCCCCCGCTTTGGTCCGAAGACGTTATGCGGTATTAGCTACCGTTTCCAGTAGTTATCCCCCTCCATCAGGCAGTTTCCCAGACATTACTCACCCGTCCGCCGCTCGCCGGCGGGGAAGCAAGCTTCCCCCTGCTGCCGCTCGACTTGCATGTGTTAGGCCTGCCGCCAGCGTTCAATCTGAGCCATGATCAAACTCTTCAATTTAAAGTTTGATTTGCTTCAACAAGTGAAGCGATGCTCAAAGAATTTTACTGTTAGTTCGTAATGAATTAACTGTTGTTCACTCTTCAAGACTTTTATTTTTTAAGCCCGTAGGCTTTACGATAAAGTCCTGTGAGTGCCCACACAGATTGTCTGATTAATTGTTAAAGAGCGTTGCCACATCTACCGTA
>NZ_JBLLJS010000009.1:0-30171 GCF_047692315.1 Symbiopectobacterium sp.
AAATGGTAATGCCTGGCGACAACATCAAGATGGTCGTAAATCTGATCGCTCCGATCGCGATGGACGACGGTCTGCGTTTCGCAATCCGTGAAGGCGGTCGTACCGTTGGCGCGGGCGTTGTTGCCAAAGTTATCGCTTAATCGCCGATAAATTTGACTCAACACGCAGTAAAAGGGCATCAAATGATGCCCTTTTACTGCGCTGCCCTAAGTAGAACCTATCTCATCACGGATTGTGGCGTATAATCCTGTTAATCTGTGGTGAGATAGGCTCTGTAGATTACAGCGTAAATGCCGAGTTTCGCTGCGAGCGAAACACTATGTCGGTTTGGTTTGCCCTGCATTGCGGGGCAAAGTTATTTGTCTGATTCATGAGTGACAGGTTGGTTTATGAGTGCAAATACCGAGACCCAGGGTAGTGGGCGTGGCCTGGAAGCGATCAAATGGCTGGTTGTGGCGGTTTTACTCGTTGTTGCCATAGTGGGCAACTATTACTACCGCGCATACAGTTTGCCGCTGCGCGCATTGGCTGTTGTTATTCTGATTGCTGCCGCAGGCGGTGTTGCACTGTTAACAGCGAAAGGCAAGGCAACAGTCACGTTTGCCCACGAAGCGCGCACTGAAGTTCGCAAAGTGATTTGGCCAACCCGCCAGGAAACGCTGCACACCACGCTGATCGTTGCTGCGGTGACTGCCGTTATGTCACTGATTCTGTGGGGGCTGGATGGTATTCTGGTCCGTTTGATATCGTTTATCACAGGCCTGAGGTTCTAAGATGTCTGAAGCTCCCAAAAAACGTTGGTACGTCGTTCAGGCGTTTTCCGGCTTTGAAAGCCGTGTCGCACAATCGCTGCGTGAACACATTAAATTGCACAACATGGAAGAGCTGTTTGGCGACGTCATGGTGCCGACGGAAGAAGTCGTTGAGATCCGTGGCGGCCAACGCCGTAAAAGCGAGCGTAAGTTCTTCCCTGGCTACGTGCTGGTACAGATGGTGATGGAAGATGCAAGCTGGCATTTGGTGCGCAGCGTACCGCGTGTGATGGGCTTTATCGGTGGTACGTCCGATCGTCCTGCGCCGATCAGCGACAAAGAAGTTGACGCTATTATGAACCGCCTGCAACAGGTTGGCGATAAACCGCGTCCGAAAACGCTGTTCGAACCGGGCGAAATGGTACGCGTCAACGACGGCCCGTTTGCCGACTTCAACGGTGTGGTGGAAGAAGTGGATTACGAGAAGAGCCGCCTGAAAGTGTCGGTTTCGATCTTCGGCCGTGCTACCCCCGTCGAGCTGGATTTCAGCCAGGTGGAAAAGGGCTGATACCGCCTGCCATCTGTAAAGAAATTCTTGTATCTGGCGCGAAATTAATCTATGGTTTCGCGCCTTTTGTTTTTAGGCGCTACGGCATCTGAAAAAATCAAAACCACGGGGAGCCTTTTTTAAGGCGTTATCACCCATTAGAGGAAATTTAAATGGCCAAGAAAGTACAAGCCTACGTCAAGCTGCAAGTTGCAGCTGGTATGGCTAACCCGAGCTCGCCGGTTGGTCCTGCTCTGGGTCAGCAAGGTGTGAACATCATGGAATTCTGTAAAGCATTCAACGCTAAAACAGAAAGCCTGGAAAAAGGTCTGCCGATTCCGGTAGTCATCACTGTTTACTCCGACCGTTCCTTCACCTTCGTTACCAAAACGCCTCCGGCAGCTGTTCTGCTGAAGAAAGCGGCTGGTATCAAGTCTGGTTCTGGCAAGCCGAACAAAGACAAAGTAGGTAAAGTGACCCACGCTCAGGTTCTGGAAATTGCCCAGACCAAAGCGGCGGACATGACGGGTGCCGATGTGGAAGCCATGGCGCGCTCCATCGCGGGCACTGCTCGTTCCATGGGCCTGGTAGTGGAGGACTAAGAGATGACTAAGCTGACCAAGCGCATGCGCGTGATCCGTGAGAAAGTTGATGTTACCAAACAATATGACATCAACGAAGCTGTAGCCCTGCTGAAAGAGCTGGCCACTGCTAAGTTTGTTGAAAGCGTTGACGTTGCCGTAAACCTGGGCATCGATGCGCGTAAATCTGACCAGAACGTACGTGGTGCAACTGTACTGCCGCACGGTACTGGCCGTTCCGTTCGCGTTGCCGTATTTACCCAAGGCGCAAACGCTGAAGCTGCTAAAGCAGCTGGCGCAGAGCTGGTAGGTATGGAAGATCTGGCTGATCAGATCAAGAAAGGCGAAATGAACTTTGACGTGGTTATTGCTTCTCCGGATGCAATGCGCGTTGTTGGCCAGTTGGGCCAGGTTCTGGGTCCGCGTGGCCTGATGCCGAACCCGAAAGTGGGTACTGTGACGCCGAACGTTGCTGAAGCGGTTAAAAACGCGAAAGCGGGTCAGGTTCGTTACCGTAACGACAAAAACGGCATCATCCACACCACCATTGGTAAGGTTGATTTCGACGCTGACAAACTGAAAGAAAACCTGGAAGCTCTGCTGGTTGCGCTGAAAAAAGCCAAACCTGCTCAGGCGAAAGGCGTGTACATCAAGAAAGTTAGCATCGCCACCACCATGGGTGCTGGCGTTGCCGTTGATCAGAGTGGCCTGAACGCGGTCGCAAACTAATAGCTTTACCTGGGCGAAAGATGTACGTATAATCTTACGCCCATTGTCTTTAAATGGACAAAACAGATTTTTTCGGTTGGAGCCTGGCCTAATCCAGGCCTCCGTCCAAGACCGCAGGTGTTTTGAATACTCTCGGGGTGACCCGAAGTAGAGGAAACTTAATTTTCCTGCGTAGACGGTGACAGAGCCTAAAGAAAATTTTCTTTTACTGGATTCTGCTCACCGTGTTTTGACGCCTGTTTTTCCATGTGGTTACAGGTGAAGTGAGTTCCGGAAATTTATTCCGGCTATATCCAGGAGCACAAGCTAATGGCATTAAATCTTCAAGACAAACAAGCGATTGTTGCTGAAGTTAGCGAAGTGGCCAAAGGCGCGCTGTCTGCGGTCGTTGCGGATTCTCGTGGCGTAACCGTAGATAAAATGACTGAACTGCGTAAAGCAGGTCGTGAAGCTGGCGTATACATGCGTGTTGTTCGTAACACCCTGCTGCGCCGCGTCGTTGAAGGCACTCCGTTCGAATGCCTGAAAGACACGTTTGTTGGTCCGACCTTGATTGCATACTCTATGGAACACCCGGGCGCTGCTGCTCGTCTGTTCAAAGAGTTCGCCAAAGCGAATGCAAAATTCGAGGTTAAAGCTGCAGCCTTTGAAGGTGAGTTGATTCCGGCGGCTCAAATTGACCGTCTGGCAACGCTGCCGACTTACGAAGAAGCAATTGCACGCCTGATGGCGACCATGAAAGAAGCCTCTGCAGGCAAGCTGGTCCGCACTCTGGCAGCTGTTCGCGATCAGAAAGAAGCAGCGTAATCGCCTTTTCCCTGTTATCGCATTTGTTTACGTATAAACTATTTCTGATTGTTAGGAACAATTGTCATGTCTATCACTAAAGATCAAATCATTGAAGCAGTAGCCGCTATGTCTGTAATGGACGTTGTTGGGCTGATCTCTGCAATGGAAGAAAAATTCGGTGTTTCTGCTGCTGCCGCTGTAGCTGTAGCTGCTGCTGGTCCGGCTGAAGCTGCTGAAGAGAAAACTGAATTCGACGTTATCCTGAAAGCTATCGGCGCTTACAAAGTTGCCGTAATCAAAGCTGTTCGTGGCGCAACTGGCCTGGGTCTGAAAGAAGCGAAAGACCTGGTTGAGTCTGCGCCGGCTGCTCTGAAAGAAGCTGTAAGCAAAGATGACGCTGAAGCTCTGAAGAAAGCTCTGGAAGAAGCTGGCGCTGAAGTTGAAGTTAAATAAGCCAACCCTTCCGGTTGCAGCCTGAGTTTTCAGGCTGATGGCTGGTGACTTTTTGGTCACCAGCCTTTTTGCGCTGTAGGGTGTCTGTGGTGTTTCGCACTTGTTTGGCCACAGAGTGACTCAAATATTTTTTTCTATTGACGCCTTAATATACTGCTTTCCAGCCTGGGTTCCCTGCCCGTGCAAAAGCAATGAAATGATTTAAGAGTAATAGAAAGACGTATTGCGAAGGGCGGCTTGCCTTTCGAACAAACAAAATCGTGTTGCAATGAACCGTCCTGTCAGGACGAGCAAGTGGTTCTTACTTTTCAGCGAGCTGAGGAACCCCATGGTTTACTCCTATACCGAGAAAAAACGCATTCGTAAGGATTTTGGTAAACGTCCGCAAGTGTTGGACATACCTTATCTCCTTTCTATCCAGCTTGACTCGTTTCAGAAGTTCATCGAGCAAGATCCGGAAGGTCAGTATGGTCTGGAAGCCGCATTCCGTTCCGTATTCCCAATTTCAAGCTACAGCGGTAGTTCTGAGCTGCAATACGTAAGCTACCGTCTGGGTGAGCCCGTATTTGATGTCGAAGAGTGCCAGGTTCGTGGGGTGACCTTCTCTGCACCGCTGCGCGTCAAACTGCGTCTGGTGATCTACGAGCGCGAAGCGCCGGAAGGCACTGTAAAAGACATTAAAGAACAAGAAGTGTACATGGGTGAAATTCCGCTCATGACCGAAAACGGGACCTTTGTGATCAACGGGACTGAGCGCGTTATTGTTTCTCAGTTGCACCGTAGCCCGGGCGTATTCTTTGACAGCGATAAGGGTAAAACTCACTCCTCCGGTAAAGTGCTGTATAACGCACGTACCATCCCTTACCGTGGTTCCTGGCTGGATTTCGAGTTCGACCCGAAAGATAACCTGTTTGTGCGTATTGACCGCCGCCGTAAACTGCCGGCGACCATCATTTTGCGCGCTCTGGGTTTCTCTGCCGAACAAATCCTGGACCTGTTCTTCGACAAGATCGTTTACGAAATCAACGGCAACAAGCTGCAAATGGATCTGGTGCCTGAACGCCTGCGCGGTGAAACCGCCTCGTTCGACATCGAAGCCAACGGCAAAGTGTACGTTGAAAAAGGCCGCCGTATCACCGCGCGCCACATTCGCCAGTTGGAAAAAGACAGCGTAGAGCGCATTGAAGTACCGGTCGAATACATCGCCGGGAAAGTGCTGGCGAAAGACTACGTAGACGCAGGCACCGGCGAACTGATCGGCGTTGCTAACATGGAATTGTCGCTGGATCTGCTGGCTAAACTGAGCCAGGCAGGCCATAAGCGTATCGAAACCCTGTTCACCAACGATCTGGACCACGGCCCGTATATCTCCGAAACGCTGCGCGTTGACCCGACCAACGATCGCCTGAGCGCGCTGGTTGAAATCTACCACATGATGCGTCCGGGCGAGCCGCCGACACGCGAAGCGGCAGAAAGCCTGTTCGAGAACCTGTTCTTCTCTGAGGATCGTTACGATCTTTCCGCTGTGGGCCGCATGAAGTTTAACCGCTCCCTGCTGCGCGACGAGATTGAAGGTTCCGGTATCCTGAGCAAAGACGACATCATCGAAGTGATGAAGAAGCTCATCGATATCCGTAACGGTTCTGGCGAAGTCGATGATATCGACCACTTGGGCAACCGTCGTATCCGTTCCGTGGGCGAAATGGCGGAAAACCAATTCCGCGTCGGTCTGGTGCGTGTAGAACGTGCGGTGAAAGAGCGTCTGTCTCTGGGCGATCTGGATACCCTGATGCCGCAGGACATGATCAACGCCAAGCCGATTTCGGCGGCGATGAAAGAGTTCTTCGGTTCCAGCCAGCTGTCTCAGTTTATGGACCAGAACAACCCGCTGTCTGAAATTACGCACAAACGCCGTATCTCCGCGTTGGGCCCGGGCGGTCTGACTCGTGAACGTGCTGGCTTTGAAGTGCGTGACGTACACCCGACTCACTACGGTCGTGTATGTCCTATCGAAACGCCGGAAGGTCCGAACATCGGTCTTATCAACTCGCTGTCCGTGTACGCGCAGACTAACGAATACGGTTTCCTGGAAACCCCGTATCGTCTGGTGCGTGACGGTGTGGTAACGGATGAAATCCATTACCTATCCGCGATTGAAGAGGGCAACTACGTTATTGCACAGGCGAACACCAATCTCGACGAAGAAGGTCATTTCGTTAACGATCTGGTTACCTGCCGTAGCAAAGGCGAATCCAGTTTGTTCAGCCGCTATCAGGTTGACTACATGGACGTTTCCACCCAACAGGTGGTTTCCGTCGGTGCGTCCCTGATCCCGTTCCTGGAACACGATGACGCCAACCGCGCCCTGATGGGTGCGAACATGCAACGTCAGGCTGTACCAACCCTGCGTGCTGACAAGCCGCTGGTAGGTACTGGTATGGAACGCGCTGTTGCCGTTGACTCCGGTGTTACTGCCGTTGCCAAACGTGGCGGTATCGTACAGTACGTTGACGCATCCCGTATCGTTATCAAAGTTAACGAAGACGAGATGTATCCGGGCGAAGCGGGCATCGACATCTACAACCTGACCAAATACACCCGTTCCAACCAGAACACCTGTATCAACCAGATGCCGTGCGTGTCTCTGGGTGAGCCGGTTGAACGTGGCGATGTGCTGGCTGACGGCCCGTCCACCGATCTGGGTGAGCTGGCGCTGGGTCAGAACATGCGCGTCGCGTTCATGCCCTGGAACGGTTACAACTTCGAAGACTCCATCCTCGTGTCCGAGCGTGTGGTGCAGGAAGACCGTTTCACCTCTATCCACATTCAGGAACTGGCATGCGTGTCTCGTGACACCAAGCTGGGGCCAGAAGAGATCACCGCTGACATCCCGAACGTGGGTGAAGCTGCGCTCTCCAAACTGGATGAATCCGGTATCGTTTATATCGGTGCGGAAGTGACGGGCGGCGATATTCTGGTCGGTAAAGTGACGCCGAAAGGCGAAACCCAGCTTACGCCGGAAGAAAAACTGTTGCGCGCGATCTTCGGTGAGAAAGCGTCTGACGTTAAAGACTCTTCCCTGCGCGTGCCGAACGGCGTGTCCGGTACCGTTATCGACGTTCAGGTCTTCACCCGCGATGGCGTGGAAAAAGACAAACGTGCGCTGGAAATCGAAGAGATGCAGCTGAAGCAGGCCAAAAAAGACCTGACCGAAGAACTGCAAATCCTTGAGGCTGGTCTGTTTGCACGTATTCACGCCGTGCTGGTTTCTGGTGGTGTCGAAGCGGACAAACTGGACAAGCTGCCGCGTGGGCGCTGGTTGGAACTGGGTCTGACTGATGAAGAGAAACAGAATCAGTTGGAACAGCTGGCCGAGCAGTACGACGAGCTGAAACACGAATTCGAGAAAAAACTCGAAGCGAAACGCCACAAGATCACGCAGGGCGACGATCTGGCACCGGGCGTACTGAAGATCGTCAAGGTGTATCTGGCTGTTAAACGTCAGATTCAACCGGGTGACAAGATGGCAGGCCGCCACGGTAACAAGGGTGTTATCTCCAAGATCAACCCGATCGAGGATATGCCTTACGATGAGAACGGTACGCCGGTCGATATCGTACTGAACCCGCTTGGCGTTCCGTCGCGTATGAACATCGGTCAGATTCTGGAAACCCACCTGGGTATGGCGGCGAAAGGTATTGGCGAGAAGATCAACTCCATGCTGAAACGTCAGGAAGAAGTGACCAAACTGCGCGAATTCATCCAGAAAGCCTACGATCTGGGCAATGACGTGCGTCAGAAAGTCGACCTCAACACTTTCACCGACGATGAAGTGCTGCGTTTGGCGGACAACCTGAAGAAAGGGATGCCGCTGGCAACGCCGGTATTCGACGGTGCTAAAGAGGCTGAGATCAAAGAGCTGCTGACACTGGGTGGTTTGCCGACTTCCGGTCAGATTACGCTGTTTGATGGTCGTACCGGTGAACAGTTCGAGCGTCCGGTAACCGTGGGTTACATGTACATACTGAAACTGAACCACTTGGTTGACGACAAGATGCACGCGCGTTCTACTGGTTCTTACAGCCTGGTTACCCAGCAGCCGTTGGGTGGTAAAGCGCAGTTCGGTGGTCAGCGCTTCGGTGAGATGGAGGTGTGGGCGCTGGAAGCTTATGGCGCAGCCTATACCTTGCAGGAAATGCTGACGGTGAAATCCGATGACGTCAACGGCCGTACCAAGATGTATAAAAACATCGTGGACGGTGACCATCGCATGGAACCGGGCATGCCGGAATCCTTCAACGTATTGTTGAAAGAAATCCGCTCGCTGGGTATCAACATCGAGCTGGAAGAAGAGTAATTCAGTTCGATCGTGCTGTGTGCACGCTAAAGGGATGCCTGAGCCTGGTTTGTTAATGGCCAGGCTTAGGTATCTAACAGGTCTAACTCCGACGGGAGGCAATCCGTGAAAGACTTATTAAAGTTTCTGAAAGCGCAAACCAAGACCGAAGAGTTTGATGCGATCAAAATTGCGCTGGCATCGCCAGACATGATTCGTTCCTGGTCTTTCGGTGAAGTTAAAAAGCCGGAAACCATCAACTACCGTACGTTCAAACCTGAACGTGACGGTTTGTTCTGCGCCCGTATCTTTGGGCCAGTGAAAGACTATGAGTGCCTGTGCGGTAAGTACAAGCGCTTGAAACACCGCGGTGTCATCTGCGAGAAGTGCGGCGTTGAAGTGACCCAGACCAAAGTGCGTCGTGAGCGCATGGGCCACATTGAGCTGGCGTCTCCGACCGCGCACATTTGGTTCCTGAAATCGCTGCCGTCCCGTATCGGCCTGCTGCTGGATATGCCGCTGCGCGATATCGAACGCGTGCTGTACTTCGAATCCTATGTGGTTGTTGAAGGCGGCATGACCAACCTGGAAAAACGTCAGATCCTGACTGAAGAGCAGTATCTGGACGCGTTGGAAGAGTTCGGTGACGAATTCGACGCCAAGATGGGCGCCGAAGCGATCCAGGCCCTGTTGAAAAACATGGATCTGGAGCAGGAATGCGAACAACTGCGTGAAGAGTTGAACGAAACCAACTCCGAAACCAAGCGTAAAAAGCTGACCAAGCGCATCAAGCTGCTGGAAGCGTTCGTCCAGTCTGGCAACAAGCCGGAGTGGATGATCCTGACCGTGCTGCCTGTGCTGCCGCCGGATCTGCGTCCGCTGGTTCCGCTGGACGGCGGTCGTTTCGCAACCTCAGATCTGAACGATCTGTATCGTCGCGTGATCAACCGTAACAACCGTCTGAAACGTCTGTTGGATCTGGCTGCGCCGGATATCATCGTACGTAACGAAAAACGTATGCTGCAAGAAGCGGTTGATGCCCTGCTGGATAACGGTCGTCGCGGTCGTGCGATCACCGGTTCCAACAAGCGTCCGCTGAAATCTTTGGCCGACATGATCAAAGGTAAGCAGGGTCGTTTCCGTCAGAACCTGCTCGGTAAGCGTGTGGACTACTCCGGTCGTTCCGTTATTACCGTAGGTCCGTACCTGCGTCTGCATCAGTGCGGTCTGCCGAAGAAAATGGCGTTGGAGCTGTTCAAACCGTTCATCTACGGCAAGCTGGAACTGCGTGGTCTTGCTACCACCATCAAAGCGGCCAAGAAAATGGTCGAGCGTGAAGAAGCGGTGGTATGGGATATTCTGGATGAAGTTATCCGTGAACACCCGGTACTGCTGAACCGTGCGCCGACGCTGCACCGTCTGGGTATCCAGGCGTTCGAACCGGTTCTGATCGAAGGTAAAGCCATTCAGCTGCACCCGTTGGTGTGTGCGGCGTATAACGCCGACTTCGACGGTGACCAGATGGCTGTTCACGTACCGCTGACGCTGGAAGCCCAGTTAGAAGCGCGTGCGCTGATGATGTCTACCAACAACATCCTGTCTCCGGCGAACGGCGAGCCTATCATCGTTCCGTCTCAGGACGTGGTGTTGGGTCTGTACTACATGACGCGCGACTGTGTTAACGCCAAAGGTGAAGGCATGGTGCTGACCGGTCCGAAAGAAGCAGAACGTATCTACCGTGCGGGTCTGGCATCGCTGCATGCGCGCGTTAAAGTGCGTATCACCGAGCACGAGAAAAATGCACAGGGTGAGTGGGTGGCTAAAACCAGCCTGATCGACACCACTGTGGGCCGTTCCATCCTGTGGATGATCGTGCCGAAAGGTCTGCCGTACTCTATCGTCAACCAGGCGCTGGGTAAAAAAGCCATCTCCAAGATGCTCAATACCTGCTACCGCGTGTTGGGGCTGAAGCCGACCGTTATCTTTGCTGACCAGATCATGTACACCGGTTTTGCCTACGCGGCGCGTTCCGGTTCTTCTGTGGGTATCGACGATATGGTCATCCCGGCGAAGAAAGTGGAAATCATCAACGAAGCGGAAGCCGAAGTTGCTGAAATTCAGGAACAGTTCCAGTCTGGTCTGGTCACTGCGGGAGAACGTTACAACAAAGTCATCGATATCTGGGCCGCTGCTAACGAGCGCGTGGCCAAAGCGATGATGGAAAACCTCTCGACCGAAACCGTTATCAATCGTGATGGCGAAGAAGAGCGTCAGGTTTCCTTTAACAGCATCTTTATGATGGCCGACTCCGGTGCGCGTGGTTCTGCGGCACAGATTCGTCAGCTGGCCGGAATGCGTGGTCTGATGGCGAAGCCGGATGGCTCCATCATCGAAACGCCGATCACCGCGAACTTCCGTGAAGGTCTGAACGTACTCCAGTACTTCATCTCCACGCACGGTGCGCGTAAAGGTCTGGCGGATACCGCATTGAAGACAGCAAACTCCGGTTATCTGACCCGTCGTCTGGTTGACGTGGCGCAGGATCTGGTGGTGACCGAAGACGATTGCGGCACGCACGAAGGCATCATGATGACGCCGGTTATCGAAGGTGGCGACGTTAAAGAGCCGCTGCGTGAGCGCGTTCTGGGTCGTGTAACGGCAGAAGACGTTCTGAAGCCGGGCACTGCCGACATTCTGGTGGCGCGTAACACGCTGCTGAACGAACAATGGTGTGACCTGTTGGAAGAAAACTCCGTCGACGCCGTGAAAGTTCGCTCTGTAGTAAGTTGTGAAACCGACTTCGGCGTGTGCGCCAAGTGCTACGGTCGCGATCTGGCACGTGGTCACATCATCAACAAAGGTGAGGCCATCGGGGTTATCGCGGCACAGTCCATCGGTGAACCGGGTACTCAGTTGACCATGCGTACGTTCCACATCGGTGGTGCGGCATCGCGTGCGGCAGCTGAATCCAGCATTCAGGTGAAAAACAAAGGTAGCCTGAAACTGTCCAACGCCAAGTTCGTTAAGAACGCAGCGGGCAAACTGGTCATCACCTCGCGTAACACCGAGCTGAAACTGATCGACGAATTCGGTCGTACCAAAGAAAGCTATAAAGTGCCTTACGGTGCGGTAATGGGCAAAGGCAACGGTGACGAAGTCTCCGGCGGTGAAACCGTCGCGAACTGGGATCCGCATACCATGCCGGTTATCACCGAAGTGGGCGGTAGCATTCGCTTCACCGACATGATCGACGGCCAGACGATTACTCGTCAGACTGACGAACTGACCGGCTTGTCCTCCATCGTGGTTCTGGACAGTGCAGAACGTACCGGTGGCGGTAAAGATCTGCGTCCGGCACTGAAAGTCGTTGATGCGAAAGGCAATGATGTACTGATCCCGGGCGCCGACATGCCGGCACAGTACTTCTTGCCGGGCAAAGCGATCGTTCAGTTGGAAGATGGTTCTCAGATCGGTGCGGGTGACACCTTGGCACGTATTCCTCAGGAATCCGGCGGTACCAAGGATATCACCGGTGGTCTGCCGCGCGTTGCCGACCTGTTCGAAGCGCGTCGTCCGAAAGAACCGGCTATCCTGGCTGAAATCACCGGTATCATTTCCTTCGGTAAAGAGACCAAAGGCAAACGTCGCCTGGTCATTTCACCGCTGGATGGCAGCGATGCCTACGAAGAGATGATTCCGAAATGGCGTCAGCTCAACGTGTTTGAAGGTGAACGTGTAGAACGTGGTGATGTGGTTTCCGATGGTCCGGAATCTCCGCACGACATTCTGCGCTTGCGTGGTGTGCATGCGGTAACCCGTTACATCACCAACGAAGTGCAGGAAGTTTACCGTCTGCAAGGCGTTAAGATTAACGATAAACACATCGAAGTTATCGTTCGTCAGATGCTGCGTAAAGGTACCATTGCCAGCGCGGGTAGCTCCGAGTTCCTGGAAGGCGAGCAGGCAGAAGTGTCGCGCATCAAGATCGCCAACCGTCAGTTGGAAGCAGATGGCAAGATCCCGGCTACGTACCACCGTGACCTGCTGGGTATCACCAAGGCATCTCTGGCAACTGAATCCTTCATCTCTGCGGCATCGTTCCAGGAAACGACGCGCGTGTTGACGGAAGCAGCCGTTGCGGGTAAACGCGACGAACTGCGCGGTCTGAAAGAGAACGTCATCGTGGGCCGTTTGATCCCGGCCGGTACGGGTTATGCGTACCACCAGGATCGTATGCGTCGCCGCCATGCGGGCGAGGTGCCGGCAGTGGCTCAGGTGAGTGCAGATGAAGCGTCTGCTAACCTGGCTGAACTGTTGAATGCGGGCTTTGGTAGCAGCGACTACGAATAAGCTATCCACAGATAACGCTTAAACGTCTAAACCCCGGCCTGTTGGTCGGGGTTTTTTTATCTCTCAGATCAGGAGTCGTAAAGAAAAACAGCAGACTTGCTCCCCTTTGTCACGCATACTTCTTAATCATACTTTTGTAACCATGATATGAATTTCTTCTGAGTAATATTTAGTGTGCAGTTATGTAAATATAAAAGAACGAGACAGACATGAACAGCACAAGCACATCAATGTCGCCGCAGAGCGATAGCGCAACAAACCACAACAGCACACAATCCCTGCCTGTATCGCACTGGAAAATTACAATACGGTGCTGATACTGCTGTTCGCGATCCTGCTGGCGAATGTTGCTCATGATATGATTGTCAGCGTACAGCAGCCCATATTCACGGAACTGTTTGGTACTGCCTATCGCTACAGCGGTGCGGGCGTGGGCTATCAGGTGGCAAGCGTGGTGGGCGGCGGTTTTACGCCGTTTATCGCCGTGTTGCTGGTTACGTTTTTCTCCGGTGCCTGGTATGGCGTCGCGGGCCATTTGGCGATTGGCTGCCTGATCTCCGCCGTAGTCGGTATGAGCATGAAGCCACAATCTACTGACTAAGCCGAAATGAAGACCGTAATGCGCGGGTCTCGTGCGTTACGGTCTGCTAATAAGTCGTTATTTTGCGCTGAGTTGCTCTTTTACCGCATCAAGCGCATCCAATGCACACTGCTGGTCGATACTGCCCGAGGGCGCGCCACCAATACCAATCGCCCCGATGGTTTGATCCCCCGCTTTCACCGGCACTCCGCCTGCCAGTAATAAAAATCCTGGAATATCACGCAGATTTTGTGCTTCAGCATTTGCCTGGGCGTTCTTCATCACGTTTTCCGTGGGGGCTTTCGTGGTGAGCGCGGTAAACGCTTTCATCCGGCTTGCTTCAACGGTACGCGGACCTGCGTTGTCCATGCGTTTGGCCAGTTTCACTACGCTGGCACGATCGACGATGGTTACGGCAACGTTCACATTCTTGGCACTGCACGATTGGATGGCATGTTGTGACAGCTGTTCGGCGAGAGCCAAAGAAAGATTTTTCTCGCTTAAAACGCCATTGGCAAAGCTGGGAAATGCGGTAATGCCTCTGAAAAGCAGGGTGGTGATAAGAAGACGTTTCATGTTGTTCTGGCTCCTGTTGTCCATGGAAGGTATTCGACAAGGACAGCGTAGCGAGAGCCGGAGGGAGGAACCATTCGGTTGATTACGCAAGCCACTGCGTAATTTTACGGAGCCTTATCGATAAGCGATTGTCCGAAATACAGTTTTATCAATTTTGCCAGTGAGTTTATTTCCAGTTTGGCGAACAGGTTGGCGTGGTGCGCTTCCACGGTGCGGGCGGAAAGTTGCAGGTCTTTGGCGATCTCTTTGTTCGATTTCCCCTCCATCATCAGCGCCATCACTTCATGCTCGCGAGCAGAAAGCGTATTGAGCTTATCCCGTAACTGTGTGGCTTGTTGTCGCTGGTTGGCCTGCGTTTGAAACTGTGTCATAGCGCCAAAAACCGTTTCGAGCAGCAAGTCCGCATCGATGGGCTTGGTCAAAAACTCGAAGGCACCGCTTTTAAATGCGCGTTGGCACAAATTGATATTGCCATGGCCTGTCATGATGATAACGGGAATATCCATCCCTCGTTGTTGCCACTCCTCCAACAGGGTTAATCCTGTTTTGCCTGGCATACGAATATCGAGCAGCAAACAGCCGTGCAGTGAGCTCCAGTCGCTGTGCTGCTGTTCAAAATCAGCAATGCTGGCATAGGGTTGCGTTTGCCACCCGACGGTGGACAGCAATGCTGTGTCGTCAATCAGATAAACACGCAATGTCATCCGTGTTGCTCCTCTGCGTTGAAGGGAAACAACAGTGTGAATCGGGCGCCGCTGCCGGCAACATTTTCTGCGCTGATATCGCCGTTAAGGCCCTGAACCAACGTTTGGGTCAGCGCCATCCCGAGCCCTAATCCCCCCTGCCGGGTAGTGAAAAATGGCAGAAAAACATTCTGTAGCGCCTGTTCTGATAACCTGGGGCCTCCGTCCGCCATGGTCAGTGTAATTCCCTTTTCCGTCGGGTGAGCGGCAATCTCAACCCAGGCTGATTTGGGCGCGCAGTTCTGCTGTGCTTGAATGGCATTGAGCAGCAGGTTATGGAGAATTTGCTCAACCCATTGCGGTGCACCGAGAAAGGTTGGCAGGTCATCGGGAATTTTATTGATGATTTTTACTTTTGCTGCGTGCAACTCGTTTTCGAGCAGCATCACCACCCGAGACCAGACCGGCTTCAGGCTGACAGGTTGCAACGGAACCTGGTCGCTGTGCATTTTTTGGCGCAGATCGGTGAGCAGAGCGCTGATTCGTTTGGTTTGTACGACGGCCGCGTCGAGCAAAGGCGCAATTTCCTCGCTCTTTTCTTGTTTTAGCAAGCTCAGGGCGGTTTGGTTGTAACTCAGAATGGCTGTAAGCGGTTGATTCAGCTCATGTACCATACCTGCGGTAATTTCCCCCATGGTATTGAGCCGGGTGAGTTCGGAAAACTGTGCACGTAAATCGGCCAGCATGCGTTGGCGTTTATACATCAGATAGCGGCTGACAAATTCCACGACGATCGCCCAGATCAGGGCAACCAGTAGCATGCTGACCCAAGGCAGATGACGCCAGTCGGGATTATTTCCTGCCGAAAGTTCGAACGGTTGCGAATCGCCGACCAGTGCTTTATGCCACTGCCAGTAGGGCTCTGTGGCCGTGTCACCCAGCACCACCAGAGGGGTATCCTGCAAGTGTAAACCCAGCGTGCGGAAGACATTGCTTTGTGGCAGTGTGCTGAGCACCTGCTTGAGGTCGATCAGCAACGAGAAGTGTTGGCCGTTTAACCAGTAGGTTCCATTCCCCGCCGGTTCTGGTTCCATAGCGGCATGTTCTGGCGAACGCGTTTTTAAGATGAGGATTTGAGGAAACTCTTTTTTCACAACCTCGGAATCGCTGGTATCGGAAAGCAGTGTCAGGATGACATCATGCTGGGACAGTTTGAGTGCCACATCGCGATAAAGGATGCGAAACTCGGCGCTGTGTTCTTCATACTGCTGTTGCAGTGTATGAAGGCTAAGCCCGAGAGCGGAAATGGCCGTCAAGAGTAACCAAATGGCGAACTTACGCATGATGATTTCATTCGGGTTGAGTTAACGCCATGCGCATGGCTGAGAGAGTAACGCCGGAACATAGAACCATACTGGATGGATGTTGTAAACCCGACCGAACCAAACCGACCCGGCCGGGAGTTCTGTTTAGCGAAAGCGATCGACATAGTGAGAAGTGAGGCCAATGTCTTTTAGCTGAGCGTCGTTGAGCCGGCGCAGTTCGCGCAGTGTGGTACGGCGTTTCCGCCAGTTACGCCACCACTTAATCGGGGTGCGGATAGTGATATCAATACTGTGCGTTATCGCTGCTTTACAACCGCTTCTCCACTGGCTCATTGCGCTCTCCTCCTCCTTTGATAACGATGGCAGAGTGTTGCTGTGCAGTTCATTTTCCAAAAGTTTGGCTCCTGGGTTGCGTGTCCAGTTGGCCGTGGCTGAATTTATTCGTCAGGGCCACTATCAGCCGCACGTGCGCCGTATGCGCGCCTATACAAAAGTAATCTCGATGTGTTCACCTGCTGGGTGTGGCGCTATTTCCCCTGCGGAATTTGCGTTAGTCGGCCGCAAGGCGCATTTCTGATGTGGATTGAGTTTCCCGAAACGTTTGATACGTTGCGACTGAACAGCCTGCTGCGCCAGTCCAGTATCCAGATTGCTTCCGGCTCGTTGTTCTCTGCGTCCGGTAAATACCGCAACTGTATGCGCGTGCACTACGGTCTGCCGTTAACCGATGAGATGCAGCAGGTGCTGCGCGTTATTGGGGAGCACGCAGAGCAACTGCTCCATGAAGATGCTATGGGTGGGCACTAAGCGTGTGCCGGAGAAGGACCGATACAGGGCGATAGCACCACCCTGTATCGGCATAGGGGGCGAAACCGAATGGGACAAATCCGGTTTCGGTTGGCGAATCGATGTCGTCAACAGGCTCACTTTACGTAGCAAAAGATAAACGGACGGTGCACGACCTGTTCGTTTTATCACCAGATAACGGTTGCGTTAGGCCGTTTAGCTCGCATCATGTCGATGATGCGACTGCCTTCCCAAATAGCCGTCCCAGTCTTTCCATACCGGGTTGTAACCCCGCCTGCGCGATCGCCTGTGCGACGGCTTCCGGGCGACGATTATCATGGGGAGCAAATTGCTCCAGCTCGGGATGATCGTCTGCATAGCCCCCTGGCTGCGTTTTGGAAAATGCGCTGACGCTGTTGATGGCAATGGGGACCACGTTATCGCGAAAATAGGGCGATTCTCGGGTCGATAGCGACAACTCCACCTCGGGAGCCAGCAGTCGGAATGCGCAAATCACCTGGAGCAACTGCGCTTCGTCCATTATCGACGCGGGCGTGATACCGCCCGCACAGGGGCGCAGACGCGGAAAGGAGATGGAGTAACGGCTCTGCCAGTAGGTTTGCTGCAAATACAGCAGATGTTCTGCCACCATATAGCAATCGGCGCGCCAACTGTGTGATAAGCCGATCAATGCACCGAGTCCGATCTTGTCGATCCCGGCGCTGCCCAAACGATCCGGCGTATCCAGTCGCCAATGGAAATCCTGCTTGTTACCGCGCAAGTGATGCTGCTGATACGTCACAGGGTGATAGGTTTCCTGATAGACCATTACGCCGTCCAGCCCCAGTGTGTTCAGCTCCGCGTAATCCTCTTGTGCCATCGACTGCACTTCCATCATCAGCGCGCTGAAATATGGCCGAATCAGGGGAAACATGTCGCGAAAGTAATCCATGCCGACTTTACGTTGATGCTCCCCCGTTACCAGCAGCAGGTTGTCAAATCCAAGCGCTTTGATGGCGGCGATTTCGCGCGGGATTTCCTCTTGGTTTAGGGTCTTGCGCTTGATGTGGTTGCTCATGGAGAAACCACAGTAGGTGCAGTCATTGGCGCACAGGTTCGACAGGTAGAGCGGGACATAAAAGCCCACAGTATTGCCAAAGCGTTGTCGGGTAAACTGCTGAGCCCGCTCGGCTAACGGCTCCAGATAGTGCAGCGCTGCCGGGGAAAGCAGCGCCATCATATTGTCGCGGGAGAGCGTGGTCGCAGTGAGTGCTTGTTCGACATCGCGCGCAGTTTTGCTGTTGATATCGAGCGTTATCGCATCCCAATCGAGCTGCTCCCAGAGGGTACGAAAAGCACGCTTCATGATTGAGCCTCCGGCACTCTTTGATGAAGAAAGCCGGTCAGCGGGCTGGTGGCGCTTGCCACGTGCTGGCGTTGGCCTAATCCCGCTTGCCGTGCCAGTTCTCCCGCTTCTACCGCCAGACGAAACGCATGAGCCATCTGCACCGGATCCCGCGCCACGGCAATGGCTGTGTTGACCAGCACCGCATCGGCCCCCAGCTCCAGCGCCTCTGTGGCATGGCTGGGGGCACCAATACCCGCGTCAACCACGACGGGTATCGTTGCCTGCTCGATAATGATGCACAGGAAATCGCGTGTTTGCAGCCCCTGATTGGAGCCGATTGGCGCGCCCAATGGCATCACGGCGGCGCAGCCCGCCTCTTCCAGCCGTTTGCACAGCACCGGGTCTGCGCCGCAGTAGGGCAATACCACAAAGCCCTCTTTGACCAGGCGTTCAGCGGCGCGCAGGGTTTCAATCGGATCGGGCAACAGGTATTTGGCATCAGGGTGAATTTCCAACTTGAGCCAGTGCGTGCCCAGCGCTTCGCGCGCCAGTCGCGCGGCGAACACCGCCTCATCTGCGGTTTTAGCCCCTGAGGTGTTGGGCAGCAGTTTCACGCCAAGCTGCTTGAGCGGCGCGAAAATGGCGTCATTACCGGTTTTCAGTTCAACGCGCTTCATTGCCAGCGTGACCAACTGAGAACCCGATGCCTGCAAAGCGGCGTGCATCAGTTCGGCATGGGCAAATTTGCCCGTTCCGGTTAATAACCGGGAAGAAAAGGTGGTATCGGCAATCCGCAACATATCAACCCCCTGCGATAGCCTGAAAAAGAAGAATATCGTCGCCTGAGCAAACGGACCGTGTCGCCCATTCGTCACGCGGCACAATGGTCTGGTTTATCGCCAGCGCCGTGCCGGGTTGTAAGCGATCCAGCCCAGCCAGCAGAGTTTCCACCGTGATGGCCTCATCGCACTCCATGGGCATGTCGTTCAGCGTGATGTTCATGCTGCTATATCCTTACAGACAGGGCAGCGCGCAGAGCGGCTTAACTGAAAGGTTTGCCAGCTCTGTTGTTTACTATCAAACAGGCGCAGCTTACCGCTGAGCGCGGAAGGCAGCCCCGCCAGTAGCTTGATGGCTTCCAACGCCTGAAGCGTGCCTATTACCCCCACCACCGGGACAAGTACACCGGCGGTGCGGCAGTTACGCTGTGGTTCTGTCGCCTCCGGATAGAGGCAGGCGTAACAGCCGGGCGGGTAGGGGGCGTTAGCACCAACAACTGCCCGCTAAAACCAATCGCACTGCCGCTGACCAATGGCTTTTGCTGCTGAATGCAGGCGGCGTTTACTACGTGACGTGTGGCCATGTTGTCGCTGCAATCCAGCACCAGATCGGCCTGTTGCACGGCATTGCGTAATGTCTCTCCAGCCAGATGCTCGGTGAGCGTTATCACCTCGGTTAACGGGTTGAGCGCCAAGAGTTGCTGCTTGGCGAGCGTGACCTTGGGGCGAGAAATATCCTGCGTACGGTAGAGGATCTGCCGTTGCAGATTGGATATATGCAGCTTGTCGTCATCGGCGATCGTTAAGGCACCGACGCCTGCGGCGGCGAGATAGAGTGCGGCGGGCGCGCCTAGCCCGCCCATGCCGACCAGCAGCACGCGGGATTTTTTTAGCTTCTCTTGTCCTTCAGGGCCAATGTCTTCCAGCAGTAATTGACGGCTGTAGCGCAAGAACTCTTGATCCGTAAGTGCATGATCGGTAGGTGCATGATCGTTACGCATCGGATGCCTCCTGCTTTTCAATCAGACTGAGCAGGGTGGCGGTCGCCTGACGCCAGTCGGCGGCCTGCGTTATCGCGCTCACCACCGCGATGCTGCCGACGCCGGTTGCCAGCACGCTTGGCACGCGCTCAATGCTGATGCCGCCGATGGCCACGGTGGGGAAACGCCCTTGCAGTGCGTCGATGTGGCGTTTGAGTTCGCTTACGCCTTGCGGCGCAGAGGGCATCTCTTTGGTTTGCGTAGGAAAGATATGCCCGAGGGCGATATAAGAAGGCTTGAGCGCCACGGCGCGTGCCAGTTCCACGTCATCGTGGGTTGAAATACCCAAGCGTAGCCCGGCATGGCGGATCGCATCCAAATCGGCGGTATCCAGATCTTCCTGGCCCAGATGCACGCCATACGCCCGATGTTTGACCGCCAGTTGCCAGAAGTCGTTAATAAACAAGCGAGCCTGATAATCCTGCCCGAGCGCGATGGCTTGCATGATGGCGGCCTCGGCTTGCTCTGCGGTTTTATCCTTAATGCGTAACTGGATGGTTTTTACGCCAGCGCCGAGCAGACGCTCAATCCAGACTACGCTGTCCACCACGGGGTAAGGCCTGAGCTGTGGCGCGGTCGCGGGAAATGACGGATTCATTTGGTTTCCTCCCCGTGCAGCGCCGTGGCACTGTGGTAGAGCTCGCTGCCGCGTGCACGGAACTGGGCCGACATCTCTGCCATGCCGACTTCAATCGGCTGCGCTTCCACGGCGGGGGAGGGATTTTTCGCCGCGTACTCGCGCACTTCCTGCGAGATTTTCATCGAACAGAATTTTGGTCCGCACATCGAGCAGAAATGTGCGACTTTGCCGGACTCTTGCGGCAGGGTTTCATCGTGATAAGCGCGAGCGGTTGTCGGATCGAGCGCCAGGTTGAACTGGTCTTTCCAACGAAACTCAAAGCGCGCTTTGGACATGGCGTTATCGCGGATCTGCGCACCGGGATGCCCTTTCGCCAGATCGGCGGCATGCGCGGCGATCTTGTAGGTGATAAGCCCCTGCTTCACATCCTCTTTGTTTGGCAGCCCGAGGTGTTCTTTAGGCGTGACGTAGCAGAACATGGCGCAACCGAACCAGCCAATCATCGCGGCCCCGATACCGGAGGTAAAGTGGTCATAACCGGGTGCGATATCGGTGGTCAGCGGCCCCAGCGTATAGAACGGCGCTTCATGGCAGTGCCCCAGCTCTTCGGTCATGTTGCGGCGAATCATTTGCATCGGCACATGCCCCGGCCCTTCAATCATCACCTGCACGTCATACTCCCAGGCGATTTTGGTCAGTTCGCCCAGCGTATGTAGCTCGGCAAACTGCGCCTGATCGTTGGCATCCTGAATGGAGCCGGGGCGTAAGCCATCGCCCAGCGACAGGGCAACGTCGTAGGCAGCGCAAATCTCACAGATTTCACGGAAGTGGACGTAGAGGAAATTCTCCCGGTGGTGCGACAGGCACCACTTCGCCATGATGGATCCGCCGCGCGATACAATGCCGGTCAGGCGCTGTGCGGTCATTGGCACATAGCGCAGCAGCACACCCGCGTGAATGGTGAAGTAATCAACGCCTTGCTCCGCCTGCTCAAGCAGCGTGTCACGGAACATTTCCCAGGTGAGGTTTTCCGCCACGCCGTTGACCTTCTCCAGCGCCTGGTAAATGGGAACGGTGCCAATCGGAACCGGGCTGTTGCGCAGGATCCATTCACGGGTTTCGTGAATATAGCGTCCGGTGGAGAGATCCATCACCGTATCCGCCCCCACAGCGTGGACCAGACCAGTTTTTCAACCTCTTCCTCGATAGAGGAGGTGACCGCCGAATTGCCGATGTTAGCGTTCACTTTCACCAGAAAATTGCGTCCGATAATCATCGGTTCAGATTCAGGGTGATTGATGTTGGACGGGATGATGGCACGGCCAGCGGCGACTTCCTGACGCACAAATTCCGGCGTGATGTTGTCCGGCAGAATCGCGCCAAAGCTCTGTCCGGGGTGCTGGTGGCGCAGAACTTCACTGCGAATGCGCTCGCGCCCCATGTTTTCGCGGATGGCGATAAACTCCATTTCCGGTGTGATGACGCCCTGACTTGCGTAGTGTAATTGCGTGACGCACTTGCCGGGTTGCGCGCGTTTGGGTTGCGGCAGTTGTTCAAAGCGTAGGTGATCAAGCCCGGCATCCGCCAAACTACTGTCGTAGAAATCCATAATGAACCGCGTGTTAGCTTGCAAAGCAAGCGCCAGTCGATGGGTTTGCGCCAGTTTTTGATCGCTCAGCGCTACTGCCTCCTGCAAGATGCGCTCATAAACGTGGAAATGGCGGGCGGAAAGATAGTCCACAAGGTTGTGGCAAAAATCATCCAAAGCCTGCTCATCGAGCGGGGTGTGTTTATCTTTGTTTGGCTTAATGTCGACCAGATGGTAATAGGCAACCAGAAGTTGCTTACGCGCTTGTAGCCATTGGTCGATTAACGCATTATTGCCACCAACGTACTCAGTCAGACTTTGTAATTGGTTTAACATTGTTGACTCCGTGCATTGATAAGAAAGAACAATCGGTAGCGATGAAATTCTGCCATATCCCTGACAGTTAAAATGCCAGTGAAGTGTCTGTGGAGCAATAGAAAAGATATGGAACAAACATTAAAAGGTGATGAATGTGGGTGGTGGGTAGTCAGCCATGAGAGTCAGGTGTGGCTGCCCGAAGGGAAACTCCCGCATGGCACGGCGTCACAGTGTGGATTGGAAGGCATTGTCGGACGCCAGATAGGGGAATGGCAAGGGGAGCCGGTGTGGCTGGTTAGTCACCAGAAAACGTCGCAGATGGATTCGGTTCGCCAACTGCTGGATGAAGATGTGGCGCTGTTTCAACTGGCTGGGCGCGGTGTGCAACTGGCCGAATTCTATCGTTCGCATCAGTTTTGCGGCTATTGCGGGCAGAAAATGGCCCATAGCAAAACAGAGCTGGCCTGCCTGTGCCCGCAGTGTAAAGAGCGGTACTACCCGCAAATCGCCCCGTGCGTGATCGTGGCGATCCGGCGTGGTGAGGAGATCTTGCTGGCACAACATCAACGTCATCGCGGCAATATGTATACCGTGCTGGCGGGGTTTGTGGAAGTGGGCGAAACTCTCGAGCAAGCGGTCGCCCGTGAAGTGATGGAAGAGAGCAACATTCGTATTAAAAACCTGCGCTACATCAGCTCACAGCCGTGGCCGTTCCCGCATTCACTGATGATGGCGTTCATGGCAGAGTATGCCGACGGCGAACTGCGCCACGACCCGAAAGAACTCAGGGATGCGGGCTGGTTCCGCTACGACCAACTGCCGATTCTCCCTCCGCCGGGGACGGTCGCACGGCGTTTGATTGAGGACACCGTGGTACTGTGCCGCGATGAGCAGGAATAGCGCTACAGGCGTGTTACACTGCGCGCCAATCGTTTCGTTATCGCGTTTTGACCCTCTCTCAGGATGACAAAAGGACACCGCATGCCAGACCTGAAAAATGATCGCTATCTGCGCGCGTTACTGCGCCAGCCCGTTGACGTGACGCCAGTGTGGATGATGCGCCAGGCTGGGCGTTATCTGCCGGAGTACAAAGAGACGCGCGCACAGGCGGGCGATTTTATGTCGCTATGCAAAAATCCAGAGCTGGCTTGCGAAGTCACGCTGCAACCGCTTCGGCGCTATGCGCTGGATGCAGCCATCCTGTTTTCCGATATTCTCACCGTGCCGGATGCCATGGGATTAGGGCTCTATTTTGAAACCGGCGAAGGGCCGCGCTTTGCGCATCCGGTTCGAACGACTGCTGATGTGGCGCGCTTGCCCGTTCCTGATCCTGAACAGGAGCTGGGTTATGTCATGGATGCGGTTCGCACCATTCGCCGCGAACTGGCAGGCGCGGTGCCATTGATTGGTTTTTCCGGCAGCCCCTGGACGCTGGCAACCTATATGGTGGACGGCGGCAGCAGTAAGGCGTTTACGGTTATCAAGAAAATGCTGTTTGCCGAACCGCAGACCCTCCACCTGCTGCTGGATAAGCTGGCCGACAGCGTGATTCTCTACCTGAATGCGCAGATCAAGGCAGGTGCTCAATCGGTGATGATTTTTGATACCTGGGGCGGAGTGTTAAGCGGTCGCGATTATCGTGAGTTTTCGCTGCACTATATGCACAAGATCGTGGATGGATTACTGCGTGAGCATGATGGGCGGCGCGTGCCGGTAACGCTGTTTACCAAAGGCGGCGGCCAGTGGCTGGAAGCGATGGCCGCGACAGGGTGCGATGCGCTGGGGCTGGACTGGACCACGGATATCGGTAAGGCGCGCGCGCGGGTAGGGGATAAAGTGGCGCTGCAAGGCAATATGGACCCTTCAATGCTGTATGCCTCACCCAAGCGTATCGAACAAGAAGTCGATACGATTTTGACTGCGTTCGGCCAGGGGAATGGCCACGTATTCAATTTGGGTCACGGGATTCATCAGGATGTGCCACCGGAACATGCCGGTGCGTTTGTTGATGCGGTACACCGACTGTCACGTCCGTTCCACCAATAATCCCCACTATCAGGATTGAACCTGCCTTAAGGAGTAGGCTTATGGATACGCAAGCATTGAAGGCGGAGCAGAAACGGCGGGCGCAGGACATCGTGCGTGTTGACAGTCTGCCCTTTGTCGAGCCGACGTTTATCGGCGGGGCTGATGTCGGGTTCGAACAAGAGGGAACGGTGACGCGTGCGGCGATCGCGATATTGCACTACCCTTCACTTCAGCTGGTTGAGTACCAGATTGCCCGTATCCCGACGGTAATGCCCTACGTGCCGGGGTTGCTCTCTTTTCGTGAGTGCCCTGGCCTGTTGGCGGCTTGGGAACGGCTGGTGCAGAAGCCTGATCTGCTGTTCGTTGATGGTCACGGTATTTCGCACCCCAGGCGTTTGGGCGTCGCCAGCCATTTTGGTCTGTTGGTGGATGTTCCGACCATTGGTGTTGCTAAAAAGCGCCTGTGCGGTCAGATTGCTCCGCTTTCCGATGCACCCGGCAGTCAAAGTGCACTGATGGATCACGACGAGCAGATTGGCTGGGTATGGCGCAGCAAGGCGCGTTGTAATCCGCTGTTTATCTCAACCGGCCATCGGGTGAGCCTGAACAGCGCCCTGACGTGGGTAAAACGCTGCCAGCGTGGCTATCGTTTGCCAGAGCCCACGCGCTGGGCGGACGCCGTTGCCTCACAACGGCCTGCATTTCAACGCTGGCTGCGTGAAAATCCTCAGTAACACAGGTGGGATGCGGTAAGTTTAAGAATTCAGGAATAGGGCAAGGCAAAAATTTCAGGTACACTGCCTGCCATTAAAAATAAAGAGCGTCGACGATGTTACGTAACCCGATTCACCTGCGGCTGGAGAAACTTGAAAGCTGGCAGCACTTGACTTTTATGGCTTGCCTTTGCGAGCGGATGTATCCGAACTATTATGAATTCTGCCGCCAGACGGAGTTTGGTGATGCGCAACTGTATCGTCGCATCCTCGATCTGGTGTGGGAAGTGCTGGTGGTGAAAGAGGCCAAGGTCAATTTCGACAGCCAGTTGGAGAAATGGGAAGACGCCATTCCTTCCGCCGATGACTACGATTTATACGGTGTCTATCCGGCCATTGACGCATGCATAGCATTGGGTGAACTGATTCATTCGCAACTGAGCGGAGCGACGCTTGAGCATGTGATTGCGATTAGTGAAACCTCTATTCGCACGGTGGCGATGCTGGAAATGACGCAAGCCGGCCGTGAAATGACGGATGAAGAACTTTACGCACTGCCCGCGATTGAAGAAGAATGGGATATTCAGTGGGAAATTTTCCGGTTACTGGCAGCGTGTGAAGAGCATGATTTGGAATTGATTAAAGGGCTGCGCGCCGACCTGCGGGAAGCGGGGAGCAGCAAGATTGGCATAAATTTAGGCCAATAAGGCGATAAAACGTGATTTAAGGCCCTAAATGACAAGTTGAAGGGCTTCACATCCGCCCCCTGTCTGGTCTAGTCTACATTTGGGGGGCGTAAAAAAAGTGGCTGTCGGTGTGCGTGTATGCAGGAGAGTGCTTTTGAGCATATCCGTCGCACTCGATGCTAAGCAAGCGATAAACACACTGTAAGGATAACTTATGAATAAGACTCAACTGATTGATGTGATTGCAGACAAAGCTGACCTGTCCAAGGCTCGGGCTAAAACAGCGTTGGAAGCCACTCTGGCCGCGGTAACTGAGTCTCTGAAAGCAGGCGATGCAGTACAATTAGTGGGTTTTGGTACGTTTAAAGTGAACCATCGTAACGAGCGCACTGGCCGCAACCCGCAAACGGGTAAAGAAATCAAAATCGCTGCGGCGAACGTCCCGGCATTTGTTGCGGGCAAAGCATTGAAAGACGCTGTTAAATAAGCGAATCCCAGTGAAGGATTCAAGCAAAGGGGCGCCAACGCCCCTTTGCTTTTGTGGCGCAGGCTGGGCATGGTGGTTATCGCCGGACTGATAACAGCTTGCTCCAGCCATTCGACACCGCCAACGACGTTCGCCACGGGCTACGTGGGCGATCGTGCAGTGGTGCGCGTGTGGCGTAAAGATGACAGCCAGCAGCACAGCACTCAGTTGGTGACGCTTTCCAATGCCTTGCAGGATGATAACCTGTGGCCCGATCGCCACGGGGGGGAAACACGCTACCTGTTTGTTCAGGACCATCTGCGTGGAATAAAGCGTACTTATCGCGGCACCCATCCGGAAAGTCTTCATCTTCGTTTTACTGACGACGGGACGGTGAGCTTTATGCAACGGCAACTCGACGATCGACGGGAAAGCATTTCTGAAGACGAGATTGCGCTGTTTCAGTTTGATGCCAAGCGGGTGCTGGAACTCAGCGAGGTGTTACGCACCGGCAGCGTGAGACTGCGTCAGGGGCAGCTACAGGGCAATCGTGTACTGACCTGTGATGGGCAAAACGTCAGCCCTGATTTTGATCTGCTCTCGCTGAGATGGATAGCGGAACAGCGGCAGCATCGTCCTGAAGTCACGCAGCGCGTGGCGTGGTTAGATGCCCCTGCGGGAACGCAACTGCTGCTGGCTGAGGAAGATTTGTGTCAGTGGAAGCCGTTTGCCAGCGAGTAGTGAAGACGTCTAACAACCTATGACATATTAAACAAAAAGCCGGATAACTCCGGCTTTTTAGTCTTTGCCGTGCTTATTGCTTCTGCTCACGCGCGATGGCGCGGTAGCCGATATCATTGCGGTAGAAACTGCCATTCCAGCGGATATCTTTGGCAACCTCATACGCTTTCTGCTGCGCAAGCGCAACGGTGCTACCCAATGCGGTCACGCACAGTACGCGCCCGCCGCTGGTTACCACGTCATCGCCACGCAGCGCCGTGCCAGCCTGGAACACCTTACTGTCTTCCGCTGCTTCCTGCGGTAAGCCGCTGATGACATCGCCGGAAGCGTAGTCACCGGGGTAACCGCCTGCCGCGATCACCACGCCTAACGCCGGGCGCTCATCCCAGACGGACGTCGTTTGATCCAGTTTACCTTCACAGGCCGCCAGACACATCTCCACCAGATCGGAGCGCAGGCGCATCATGATCGGTTGCGTTTCCGGATCGCCAAAACGGCAGTTGAATTCGATCACCTTAGGCTGGCCCGCGTCATCGATCATCAACCCGGCATACAGGAAACCGGTATAGGTATTTCCTTCAGCCTTCATGCCTCGCACTGTCGGCCAAATCACCTGATCCATTACGCGCTGGTGGATCTCATCGGTCACCACCGGTGCGGGAGAGTATGCGCCCATACCACCGGTGTTCGGGCCGGTGTCTTTGTCACCCACGCGTTTGTGATCCTGGCTGGTGGCCATCGGCAACACATTATCGCCGTCAACCATGACGATAAAGCTGGACTCTTCCCCTTCTAGAAACTCTTCGATCACGATACGGTGTCCAGCATCGCCAAAGGCATTGCCTGCCAGCATATCCTGAACCGCGTTTTCCGCTTCTTCCAGCGTCATGGCAACAATAACGCCCTTACCCGCCGCCAGGCCATCAGCCTTGATCACGATAGGCGCGCCATGCTTGCGTACATAGGCCAGCGCAGGCTCAACCTCGGTGAAATTCTGGTAGAACGCGGTCGGGATCTGCTGACGTGCCAGGAAATCTTTGGTAAAAGCCTTGGAGCCTTCCAACTGCGCTACGGCCTGAGTGGGGCCGAAAATCGTCAGACCAGCAGCACGGAAAGCGTCAACCACACCAATCACCAGCGGTGCTTCTGGACCGACGATCGCCAAACCAATCTGTTTTTCTTGTGCAAAGGCAACCAGTGCTGGAATGTCAGTGGCGGAGATCGCCACGTTTTGCAGCGCAGGCTCGCGCGCTGTGCCCGCATTACCGGGCGCGACATACACATTGTCTGCCAGCGGCGACTGGGCGGCTTTCCACGCCAGCGCGTGTTCGCGCCCGCCATTACCAATGATTAAAATGTTCATCTGTGTCATATCCTGAATTAGTGGCGGAAATGGCGCATGTCGGTGAAGATCATGGCAATGCCGTGTTCGTTGGCGGCGGTGATAACTTCGTCATCACGAATGGAACCCCCCGGCTGAATCACACAGGTAATGCCAACTGCTACTGCGGCATCGATACCGTCACGGAACGGGAAGAATGCATCAGAAGCCATCACGGAGCCTTTGACTTCCAATCCTTCGTCACCCGCTTTAATACCCGCAATCTTTGCGGAATAGACGCGGCTCATTTGTCCTGCACCAATGCCGATAGTCATATTATCACGGGCATATACGATGGCATTGGATTTGATGAACTTCGCGACTTTCCAGCAGAACAGCGCATCACGCAGCTCGGTTTCTGTCGGTTGGCGCTCCGTGACTACGCGCAATTGTCCGGTATCGACCATGCCCAGATCGCGATCCTGCACCAGTAGGCCGCCATTGACGCGTTTGAAATCCAGCCCGGAAACGCGTTGCTGCCACTGGCCGCAAGTGAGGACGCGCACGTTCTGTTTTGCTGCTGTCACTTTCAATGCGGCTGCACTGGCTGACGGCGCGATGATCACTTCAACAAACTGGCGACTAATGATCGCTTGTGCGGTGGTTTCGTCCAGTTCGCGGTTGAACGCGATGATGCCGCCAAAAGCAGATGTTGGGTCGGTTTTGTATGCGCGCTCGTAGGCCGCCAGAATCGAATTACCAATAGCTACACCACACGGGTTGGCGTGTTTCACGATAACGCAGGCCGGTTCGGCAAACTCTTTTACGCACTCCAGCGCTGCATCGGTGTCAGCAATGTTGTTGTAAGAAAGCGCTTTGCCCTGCAACTGTTCCGCCGTAGCGACAGATGCCTCTTTCAGCGTCTCTTCTACATAAAAGGCGGCTTGCTGATGGCTGTTCTCGCCGTAACGCATGTCCTGCTTCTTGATGAAGTTCAGGTTCAGCGTACGCGGGAAGTGGCCAGCTGGCTTATCTGTCTCGCCGTGGTAAGGAGGTACCATGGTGCCAAAGTAGTTGGCGATCATGCTGTCGTAGGCCGCGGTATGTTCAAAGGCTTTAATCGCCAGATTGAAGCGGATTTCCAGCGTCAGAGAACGCTCATTGGCATCCATCTCATTGATGATGTCAGTGTAGTCGCTGCTTTTTACTACGATGGCCACATCTTTATGGTTCTTGGCGGCGGAACGCACCATGGTTGGGCCGCCAATATCGATATTTTCGACGGCGTCAGCCAGCGAGCAATCGGGGCGAGCCACCGTTTGGGCGAAGGGATACAGGTTTACCACCACCATATCGATGGGGCTGATGTCATATTCTGCCATGATTGCGTCATCCGTGCCGCGACGTCCCAGGATCCCGCCGTGTACTTTCGGGTGAAGGGTTTTTACGCGCCCATCCATCATCTCTGGGAAGCCCGTATAGTCAGAGACTTCAGTGACGGGTAAGCCCGCATCAGCCAACAGGCGGGCAGTTCCACCGGTGGAAAGCAGCTCCACGCCACGTTGAGAAAGCGCCTGAGCAAATTCGACAATACTGGCTTTGTCAGAAACGCTGAGTAAAGCGCGGCGGATAGGACGAGGTTGTGACATGGTGATGTATCCCTTGGCTTTGGATAGTCATAAAAGAACAGTATATGAATGAAGTTTTGCTGTTTTTATCCTTTGCCTGGATAAAACCGCATTCCTATTCTGTTCTTGTGCGGTAATTTTGCGCGGGAGAATTGTAGCGAAAACGTTTGCGTGATGCTCGTCTAATTTTAGGGAGAATCTCATTTGTGGATAACATTGTGCAAAAGTGGGTATAAAGCGGGGTTTTGCTGTGGAATTCAGCAAACAGTCAATTTTATTCAAAATACCTATTGCAGGCTGCGCGGAAATCCCTATACTGCGCCTCCACTGACACGGCAACAGCGATTCGCGGTTGCGAGGTCAGTTAGAAAGTTGAACGAAAGATGTTGACTTTCTAGCGGAAAAGCGTAGATTACGCAGCCCGCGCTACGGTAGATGTGGCAACGCT
>NZ_JBLLJS010000010.1:0-57021 GCF_047692315.1 Symbiopectobacterium sp.
AAACCAAGTTCATGATGTTTTAGGGACAATAAAAGCGTTACATCAGTACAGCAATTGGTATCAAATAATTTTCATTTGTGTGATTTTTGAGCGTATTAAATATTTTGCCTTTCGGTATCAAATGATTTGCCGCGCTATAAAGGGCACTACTTATGCGGCTGAAGCCATGGCGTCATTAACCATGGATTTGCTACAGAACCCGGCGCTGGTGGCACAGGCAAAGGCCGAACTGGCAGAGAAACTGAGCGTCACGCCGTTTGAGAACCCGATTCCCGATGGTGTGGTTCCGCCGATTCCTCAGGTATGAATAACGATCTGGCGGCATAAGCCGCCAGATCATCAGCAAGACGGGTATTACGGCTGAGCGACGAAACCAACCGCTTCGTACACTTTCTTCAGCGTTACATTGGCTTTTAGACGCGCTTTTTCAGCACCGTCACGCATCACTTGTTGCAGGAAAGCTTCATCGTTACGGAAATGATGATAACGCACCTGCAACTCGGTCAGCATGCCGGAGACCGCTTCAGCGACCGCGCCCTTCAAGTGGCCATACATCTGCCCTTCAAACGCTTTTTCCAGTTCAGGGATCGGTTTCCCCGTCACACCCGCGAGGATATCCAGCAGGTTGGATACCCCCGCTTTATTGGCGATGTCATAACGCACGACAGGCGGCTCATCAGAATCGGTCACCGCACGTTTGATCTTCTTCACTACGGATTTCGGATCTTCCAACAGCCCAATAACGTTGTTGCGGTTATCATCTGACTTGGACATTTTTTTGGTCGGGTCGAGCAGCGACATCACGCGTGCGCCCGATTTCGGAATAAACGGCTCAGGCACTTTGAAAATATCACCGTACAGCGCATTGAAACGCTGCGCCACATCGCGGCTCAATTCCAGATGCTGTTTCTGATCTTCACCTACTGGCACCTGATTGGTTTGATACAGCAGGATATCAGCGGCCATCAGCACGGGATAGTCAAACAAGCCGGCAGTGATGTTGTCGGAATAGCGTGCAGATTTGTCTTTGAACTGCGTCATGCGGCTCAGTTCGCCAAAGTAGGAATAGCAGTTTAGCACCCAGCTCAGTTGCGTGTGCTCCAGCACATGGGACTGAACAAAGATGGTGCTTTTCTGCGGATCAATACCACAGGCCAGATAAAGCGCCAGCGTATCCATCGTCGCTTTACGCAATTGCTGGGGATCCTGGCACACGGTGATAGCATGCAAATCAACGATGCAGTAAATGCAATCGTAATCATCCTGCATGTTCACCCACTGACGTAATGCGCCTATGTAGTTACCAATGGTAAGTTCACCGGACGGCTGTGCGCCGCTAAAAACGATGGGCTTATGCATGCTGACGCTTCCTGATTTTTTGACGAGAGTGGCCCCACCAGGGGCAAAAGTTGTGAGAAGCGCTCAGCACCACGTCGGGCTGACTCAGCGCAATGGCTTCTCCGTAGTTATAGCCATAAGTCATGCCAACGTTCGGGCAACCCGCGGCCTGTGCCGCCTGAATATCGTTGCGCGAATCGCCGACAAACAGCAATTCGGATGCCCACAACCCTTGCTGCGCCAATACCAGATAAAGCGGCGCAGGGTGCGGCTTTTTCATTTTGACATCATCGCCGCCAATAATTTGAGTGAAGACGCCTGCAATGCCCAGCGCTTCCAGCAGCGGCGCGACAAAAGGCGTTGGCTTATTGGTTACCAGCGCCATCGGGTAGCCCCAGTCGGCCAGTTGGGTCAGTGTGGCGTACACCTCAGGAAACAGCGTACTGCCGCCGTCCACCGTTTGCGCATAGTAGCGATCAAACAGTTCGCGTGCAGTGCGGATATCCTGCGCTGTAGGGGTCACCCCCGTCCAGAGCAGCGCCCGCTCACCAGCACATCAGCACCATTGCCTATCCAGGTGGCGACGGGCAAATTCAACGCTTGCAGCGCCATATCAACATCAACGGCATCCGCCAAACCTGGCGCACTGTCGACCAGCGTGCCATCCAGATCAAAGGCCAGCCCGCGAACTGCACTGATATTAGCCATGAGACACCTTATTCAATTCACTGCGCATCTTGTCAATTACCGCACGATAATCCGCATGACCAAAAATGGCGGAACCGGCCACGAACATATCGGCTCCGGCTTGGGCAATCTGGGCAATATTGTCGACTTTTACCCCGCCATCCACTTCAAGACGAATATCGTAGCCTCTTTCATCAATGCGTTGACGCACCTGACGCAGTTTATCCAGCGTGCCGGGAATAAAGGATTGCCCGCCAAACCCAGGGTTGACCGACATCAACAGAATGACATCGAGCTTATCCATCACATAGTCGAGACAGCTGAGCGACGTCGCCGGGTTAAGCACCAGCCCTGCTTTGCAACCGTGCTCCTTGATCAATTGCAGTGAGCGATCGACATGCTCGGAGGCTTCAGGGTGGAAGGTAATAAAGCTGGCACCGGCCTCGGCAAAGTCGGGAATAATGCGGTCTACCGGTTTCACCATCAGATGAACATCGATAGGCGCCGTGATGCCATAGTTGCACAATGCTTTGAGCACCAGCGGCCCGATCGTCAGATTGGGAACGTAATGGTTATCCATGACATCGAAGTGAACCACATCGGCTCCGGCAGCCAACACGCTGGCGGTATCTTCCCCCAACCGGGCAAAGTCGGCCGATAAGATGGACGGAACGATCAGGAAAGGCTTCATTCGTATCTCCAAAAAGTTGATAGGATAACCTGTGCTATGCGCACGCATCGGGTATTAACGTAGCGGTGCACCATAGAGCGCCAACAGCTCATTTACCTTGCTGCGCCCCATGATATTCCGACTGATGGTGCGTCTGGCTCTCACCACATACAGCGCCGCATCCTGATACCACTCTCGGGTCAGCTCAGTATCGTGGTTGGATATCAGCACGGGAATGGCACTCTCCACCGACAACCGATGCGCCAGCGTCGCCAGGCTCTGTTGATCGATGTTATTGAAATTATTCGTGTGATACGCTGTAAAATTCGCCGTTGCGGAAAGCGGCGCATAAGGAGGATCGCAATAGACCACAGCACCTTGCGTTGCTTTGAGCAGCGTCTGCTGATAGTGCTCGCAGACAAAAGTGGCATTACGTGCCTTGTAGGCAAACCAGCGTAACTCTTCTTCGGGAAAATACGGTTTTTTGTAACGGCCAAACGGCACGTTGAATTCGCCTCGCATGTTATAGCGGCACAAGCCGTTATAACAGTGGCGGTTCAGATACAAAAACAGTACCGCACGACGATAGGGCACCGCACAAAGATTAAACTCATCGCGCAACAGATAAAATATCTCCACCACGTTATGTTCATCGGTGAACAGTTCGCGCGCGTCACGAATGAAATCGTCGGTTTGCGTCTTAACGATATCGTAGAGATTGATGAGGTCACTGTTAATGTCCGCCAGGATGTAACGGTCGTATTCCGTATTCAAAAACACTGAACCGGCACCCACAAACGGCTCTATCAGACAGTCTCCTGCAGGTAGATAGCGGCGAATTTCTTCTACCAGCGGATATTTCCCACCAGCCCATTTTAAAAAAGCGCGGTTCTTCTTCATGCCGTCGTTAGTTACTCATTACATTTCAGAGCCGCGGATTGTACTCTGTGTCAGACAGCACATCAGGGCTAAAATTGGTGTTACTTATTCAAGTCCTGCTTCACCTGACGGATCGGCTTAACCCATGATTTTTGCGCCTGCACGGCCGCAGGAAGCGATGACGCGGCCTGCTTCGCTTCAGCAGAAGAAGCATAAACACCGTTCACCAATACATACCAAGGTTTACCGTCTCGCTTGGTTTCATAAACCCAGGCATTGGGTAAGTTGTGCTGCTTGGCGTAAGCTTTCAGCGTATCTGAACGTGATGCACTGCTTAATTGCAGTGTGAAATGGCTGGCGGGTGCATTTTGAATCGATCCCCCCAGCCCTGAAACCGTCGCCTTGTCCCCAGAGGATGTCGGCTTGCCTGATGTCATCGGCACTTTTTGCGTTGGCGTTAGGGCTGATTTGCCTTGTGCCGCTTTATCTTGAGCGTTTTTAGCATGTGCGGCTTTATCCTGCGCTGTCTTCTCAGAGACGTGCGGTGGATTTTTCGCCGAGGGAGCCACGGTGGCAGGTGCGGTCGGCAGTGTGGTTACCGGCGAAGAACCCGACGTTGCCCCCTGAGAGAACGCGTTAACCTTTTCTTGCTGCGTCGAAAGCGCATCCGTCATGTTACCCGGCAATTCGACACGCTGCTGCCCGGCTGGCGGAGGGTTTACCTGCGCTTGTGTCGGTGAGCCAGAGATCGGCGGCGCATTCAAGGTCTGCGGTTGCCCAGGTGCAGCAGCGCTCCCTGATACCGCAGCATTACCGGGCGCGACTTCCCCCTGGGCAGGCGCGCCCTGCGTCATCGAAGAAGAGGCAGACAAATCGATACTCTTCTCACCGTTGCCAGAAGCCGTCGTTTGCGCGCTATCAGCCGGTTTAGACGGTGATTGCAATGTGGAACCCACGCCGATGATCAACAGCACCACAATCCCAATCCCAATCATCAAATGTTGACGAGAGAGCGCCAGTTGCGGCGCAGAGAGACGGGGACTGCGTTGCTGACGTTGTGGCCGCCGATCGCTGGTATCCGGTTTTAACTCATCTTCTGGTTTAAACTCGTCCATTTAAACCCCTCCAACTGAAAAGCACATACCCGCTGCGCGGTAAGCGGAGCGAATTGTTGAATTATAAGACATTATCTTCTATTAACCATAAACCATCAGCGTGAATATGTCTGCAAATACCCGAAAAACTGTATTCACGCCCGGCAATCGGCGATCGACGCCAATACAATATCGTGTGATACACCACCGCGCACTTCCGAGCGACCAATCGCAGTGGGCAAGACAAGGCGAAGTTCACCTGCCTGTACCTTTTTGTCACGCATCATATGGGGAAGATAAGATTCCGGTGACATCGCATCCGGGCCGTGAACCGGTAACCCTGCACGTACCAGCAATGCACGAATACGATCAATTTCCGAGGCGCTGAATTGGCCAAGCCGTCTCGCCGCATGCGCGGCCATCATCATGCCCGCAGCAACTGCTTCACCGTGCAACCAGTTACCATAGCCCATCTCTGCTTCAATGGCGTGCCCATAGGTATGGCCCAGGTTGAGCAGCGCGCGCATCCCGCTTTCGCGTTCATCCGCTGCGACCACCTCAGCCTTTAGCTCACAGCAACGACGAATACAGTAAGAGAGCGCAGCAGGTTCCAGCTCACGCACCGCGTCGAGATGATTCTCCAGCCAAACGAAGAATTCGCCATCGAGAATAATCCCATATTTGATCACCTCGGCCAAACCGGAGGAAAACTCCCGGGCAGGTAAGGTGCGCAGACAGTCCAAATCGATAACCACCGAAGCGGACTGATAGAACGCGCCGATCATGTTTTTACCGAGCGGATGGTTCACTGCGGTTTTACCGCCAACGGAAGAGTCAACCTGCGATAACAGCGTTGTCGGCACCTGAATAAAGCGCACGCCACGCTGATAGCTGGCGGCAGCAAAGCCCGCCAGATCGCCAATTACGCCGCCCCCCAGGGCGACGATCGTCGTGTCTCGATCGTGAGGTTTTTGCAGCAATGCGGTAAAGACGTCATCCAGCACCGTTAGCGATTTATATTTTTCGCCATCAGGCAATATGACGTGATCAACATTCACACCCGCCTGCTCCAGCACCCGGCGAACCGCATCGAGATAGAGCGGGGCCAGCGTCTGGTTGGTCACCAACATCACCTGTTCGCCCGCGGCCAGCGGCATAAAAGAAGCCAGGTCAGCAAACAACCCGGCGGCTATTGTAATGGGATAGCTGCGTTCCCCTAATGTTACGGTAATTCTTTCCATGCGCGTGCTTTACCCGCTTGGCCCCGAAGCTCAGGGCGATGTCGTTACTCAGTTGCCATCCAACATACTGATGATCTGGTTGGCAACCACCTTGGCGCTCTGCTCGTCAGTGCGAATGGTGACATCAGCAATTTCTTCATACAGCGGATTACGCTCTCTTGCTAACGCCTCCAACACTTCGCGCGGCGGATCCTCTACCTGAAGCAAAGGACGCTTTTTGTCACGCTGCGTGCGCGCCAACTGTTTTTCGATGGTGGTTTCCAAATAGACCACAACCCCGCGCGCTGACAGGCGATTGCGTGTCTCGCGTGATTTTACCGAGCCACCGCCGGTAGCCAGTACGATACCCTGTTTCTCGGTCAATTCGTTGATGACTTTTTCTTCACGATCGCGAAAACCTTCTTCGCCTTCGAGATCAAAAACCCAGCCCACATCAGCCCCGGTGCGTCGCTCAATTTCTTGATCGGAGTCGAAAAACTCCATATTGAGTTGCTGAGCTAACTGACGGCCAATAGTGCTTTTGCCGGCACCCATCGGCCCAACCAGAAAGATATTGCGTTTCTCTGCCATGTTTTTTGGTATTACTAAGACAATTCGTTAATGATAACCCGCCCCGCCAATCAACCCAGCAACGGGACCTAAACTGAAACCTCATGAGCGATAGTTCGAGAATCAGACAGAAAATTATCTCAATACTCAGGGGCATTTGGCAACCGAATAAAATATCTCGCCCCATGTCGAACGGCAAATAGCGTATTAATTCGGCATCTTCTGGTAAGATAATTCCGCTTCGACAGACCGCAGCGCTCAATGGGCTAACCTTGTATGCTAAATCCAGCGCAGCGTCAAACTGAGAAAGCGGAAACGGGTAAATCTTGGATCTCAGCGCACACCGTTAGGTCTCCATCAAGACGATGCCGCGACTAACGTCGAGGTGATGAAAATCACCAGTTCACGCCGTTTATGCTCATGTCGTTGATGTTGAAACAGTGAGCCCAGTAACGGAACATCCCCCAACCACGGTACTTTTCGTTCCCCCTGATTTTTTTGCTGTTGAAAAATCCCGCCCAACACAATCGTCTCACCATCAGACACCACAACCTGGGTTTGAATTTCTTGCTTGTCGATTGCCAATGTTTCGCCATTGTCACTTTGTTTAATCACCAACCCCGGCATGTTTTGGCTGATTTTCAGGTTCAGAGTAATCTTGCCTTCACGCAGCACCGTGGGCGTGACTTCCATCCCCAATACGGCTTCTTTGAACTGAATGGATGTGGCGCCACTGGCACCGCTGGAGACCTGATAAGGAATCTCCGTGCCCTGTTTGATGCTCGCCATCTGCTTGTGTGCGGTAAAAAGACGCGGACTGGCAATGATTTCAACCTGGTTCTCTTGCTCGAGCGCTGACAATTCCAAATCGAGTAGCCAGCCATTCAAGCGCGCCAGATTGAATCCAATGCTGCCCGCAGGCAAATCAACCGGCAGGTTGACGTTAAAATCATTCAGGCGCAGCGCTCGGCCAGCGTTAACCGGTTCGCTCATGCCCCAGTTCACGCCCAAAGCCCGTAAACTTTCGCTGCTGATCGTGACGATATGCGCGGCCAATTGTACCTGAGGGACAGGCTGATCCAGCGCGTCAACCCATTTGTGTAACTGTTGTAATACCGCAGGGGCATCGCGCACCAATAGCGTATTGGTGCGCGTATCGGCACTCACGCTGCCCTGTTCTGACAACTGCGTACTGCGTTGTGCCAGCACGCTGACGGCAACCTCTTCCGCACTGGCGTATTGCAGGGCGAAGAAGCGATTTTCCAGCTCAGGCTGACGAATCTCCGCCGCACGCGAAGAAACCAGCAATACGTTGCCTTTGCGTTCAACCAACAATGCACCCTGAAGCGCGACAATGTCCAACGCCTGCTGCCAGGGAATGTTGTGCAAACGCAGGCTCATCACACCGTCAACTCCGGGGGCAATCACCACATTCAAACGCTGGTGCTCAGCGAGCGCCTGCACGATTTTCTGCACGGGAGCATCTCAAATATCAGCGAGATAGGCTGTGATGGCACACTTGCAAATACCGCGTGTTACACCAACACGGTAAACACTAACGCCATGATGGCCCTCAGCCTCCCGATCCGTTTCATCTTGCTTTCCTCCGTGCTCAGCGATGACATGTTCACCGTGTATCGATGCTCTGCGACGACCACGCAGCAGGCAGTTTCCGCGTCCAACTCCGCTCGTGCCCTGTTGAATCCATCACGCGTTTTTCTATCTGTACGCCGTGCTCATTGATGGCGCTGACGACCCACCCGGTGTTTGCTACCGCGTCGCCCACGTTCACCATGACCCAACCCTGCCTTGGTGCAGAAAGCCACCCAGACCATCTGGTTGAATGCCCAATCAAGCCTTCGAGCCGCCATTGTGCAATCGCATCCTCACCGGAAAAACGCCCAGTGATCGGCAGAAAAGGGTCCCGCCCCTGGGGGGCGGTATCGCTGTGCACCACCGATGGTAACAACGCCACCACCAGCATCCCCCCGTAAGTCAGATTCATCATTGCGCCTCCTCGCTGATGTCGGGAAGGGCAAGTTGCATTTCCACATGAAGACTCTCTTGTTGCGCGTTGATGGAGAGCGAATGAATATTCAACGGCTACGATGAGGCGGTAATCTGTTGAATGAAGGTCAGCACGCCATGGAAGTCAGTGCTCACTATCACCTTCCAGCTGTGAAGAGGCAGGGTCGTAGAAGGTTGCAGTGTTAACAGATCGGCTCTGGATACAGAGAGAGGGAGTAGAAGGCGCTCCGTGAGTGCCACCGTAACGTCATGGATGGGTTTTTCGGGCAGGGAATCCCACTGTTGCTGCAACGTGTGTCGCGCAGGGAAATCATCGAGACTCCGCACCAGCGTATCACGAGCCTCACTCGCGAGCAAAGTATGTTGGTGCAAGCGCTCCACTGCACTCGCTCCGGCTGAAGTACAGTGTAATAGCCCAGCGCCGCCATAACGCCAAACGATAATGGTTGAGATAACGGCGAAAGCCACAGCCAGTGATGGGCGTCAAGACCGTGCAGTAACAGGGAATAGGAAGCCACCTTCGTCAGTTGAGCCAGGGTGCGCAAGGCAAAATATCTAGTACGTCCGGTATTAGCCCGGCACGATGCAGGCACTGTTGCCACTGTGTCACTTCTCCACGTTTAGCGGCTGTGATCAGCAAAGTACCCGGTGATTGGGGCTCGGTGCGATAATCGAGCACCAGAGATTCACGGCCAATGGGAAACTGGTGGCCGATTATCACGCGCCACAGATTGCTTTCTCTGCACCCTATCTGGCAGAGATGGTGCGTCAGGAGATGGTGAAACGCTACGGTGAAGATGCCTATAACGACGGCTACAAGGTGCACACCACCATCACCAAGAAACGTCAGCTTGCCGCCGAAGAAGCGCTTCGCAATAACGTCATGGCGTATGACATGCGCCATGGCTATCGCGGCCCGGAAAAAGTGCTGTGGAAGGTCGGTGAAAGCGCCTGGGACCAAACGCGCATTATCAATGAGCTGAAAAATACGCCCAATTATGGCCCGCTCTACCCTGCCGTTATCACCCAAAATGATGCCGACAAGGCCACGGCACTCATGGCTGATGGCAGCAACGTCGTGCTGCCGCTGGCGGGCATGAAATGGGCGCGCCCGTTCAAATCTGACGTGCTGCAAGGGGAATGCCGCGTCGCGTCACCGAAGTGGTACAAAACGGCCAGCAGGTGTGGGTGCGCAAGGTGGGTAATGACTGGTGGCTGGGACAAGCGCCGGACGTCAACTCCGCCATTGTGCCAATGAACCCCACCAACGGTGCCATTGAGGTACTGGTGGGCGGCTTTGATTTCAATCAGAGCAAGTTCAACCGCGCTACGCAGGCGCTGCGCCAGATTGGCTCCAATATCAAACCGTTCCTCTACACCGCCGCCATGGATAAGGGCCTGACGCTGGCCACCATCCTCAACGATGTGCCGATTACCCGTTGGGATGCGGGCGCAGGCTCAGACTGGAGTCCGAAGAACTCCCCGGCAACCTACGACGGCCCGATTCGTTTACGTCAGGGATTGGGGAAGTCTAAAAACGTGGTGATGGTACGTGCGATGCGTGCCATGGGTGTCGATTACGCGGCAGATTACTTAGAGCGTTTCGGCTTCCCGCAGCAAAACATTGTGCGTACCGAATCGCTGGCGCTGGGTGCAGCCTCTTTCACGCCGCTGCAAGTTGTCAGAGGCTATGCGGTGATGGCCAACGGGGGGTATCTGGTTGACCCTTACTTTATTTCCCGTATTGAGAATGACACCGGCAACGCACTCTTTAACGCGACGCCGAAAACCGTGTGCGATACCTGTAATCTGCCACTGGTTTACGGCGAAACGCCGCGTTCTGCCGTTCTCTCGACGGACAACATGGGGAACGTTGCCACCTCGTTAGAGCAACAGGGTACCGTGCCTCAGCCGCAGATCGATGCGGTAACGCCGACCGAAGCGCAGGCAAGCACGCTGCCGTATGCGCCGCACGTGATTAGCACGCCGTTGTCTTTCCTGATAAAGAGCGCGCTCAACAGCAATGTTTTTGGCGAGCCTGGCTGGATGGGAACAGGCTGGCGCGCCGGTAAAGATTTGCAACGCCATAACATCGGCGGCAAAACGGGCACCACCAACAGTTCCAAGGATGCCTGGTTCTCCGGCTACGGGCCTAACCTTGTCACCTCGGTGTGGATTAGCTTTGACGATCACCGCCGCGATCTTGGCCGCAGCACGGTCTCTGGTGCGATTAAAGATCAGATCTCCGGCTATGAAGGTGGCGCAAAGAACGCCCAGCCAGCGTGGGATGATTATATGAAAGTCGCCCTGCAAGGCGTAGCAGAGCAGCCATTGACACCGCCGCCAGGCGTCGTCACCGTCACCATCGATCGCTACACCGGCAAGCTCTCCAACGGAAGCGGAAACAGCCGTGCAGAATATTTTATCGATGGGACACAGCCTACCGAGTTTGAAGTACACGAAGCGGGCACGACCCTGATGGAAAACGGCCAAAGCGAAGAATTGTTCTAACCGTTTAGAGGGAGGATGGTTCCCCCGGTGAAAGCCGGGGGAACTATTACTCAGACTGCCCTGCCAGCCACTCGCGCGTCAAAAACAGCGCACTAATGTTACGTGCTTCACGAAAATCCGGTTCCTGTAGCAAGCCAAGCAGATTATCCAACGGCCAGCGCACCGGAATCAGCGGCTCAGGCTCATCCCCTTCTCGCGTTTGCGGATAAAGATCGCGCGCTACAACGATATTCATGCGGCTGGAGAAATAAGAAGGAGCCAGCGTTAGCGTCGCCAGCAGCGACATCTGGTGTGCACCAAATCCCGCCTCTTCCATCAATTCGCGATTTGCCGCTTCAAAAACGGTTTCACCTGGGTCAATAAGCCCTTTAGGAAAGCCCAACTCGTACTGTTCGATGCCGACTGCATATTCGCGCACCAACACCAACTCATTGCCGATAATCGGCACAATCATGACCGCTTCCAGGCCCGAGGGGCGCATCCGTTCATACACGCGGCGCACGCCGTTGCTGAACTTCAGATCAACCGACTCCACGTTAAACAGACGCGAACGGGCCACTGTCTCCACATTCAGGATTTTCGGTTTTTTCAGATTGTTATCCATAAATATATTCGCCCTACGAGGCATCCCTGTGGCAACGAAAAAAATCTGATACCCGTCAAAAAAAATTGTTGAGGAGCATGAAGAACTGGCACCTCTTTTTCCGAAACGGGCGCGCCGCAGAATGCAAAAAAAAAACGTTAATTTTCTTCTTTGATATTGCTCACATTGTGCGTTAACAGGCTATCTTACTGCAACTCTGAAACGTCTAAATTTACACAATCGCAACAAATAACAAACATTTCTGATTTCCACTGAAAAAAACAAAAGTCAACACGTCACAATAAATTCAGATTTTCCCCATGTTTTCATCTGATTTTCTCTTGGTAAGATCATCGAAATGTACGAAAAATTTATTGCGCAAATGGGTGATTCAAGCTGATTAACAATGATATACGGATTATCACTCTCGGGATAAGTTTGCTAGTATCCGAATTATCAGCGTTGGAATGAGGATGGCATGAGCACAATAGTTATTCTTTTATCCCTATTGTTTGCCTGTCTTATCGTCATCGGAAGTTACACTGGATACCGTATGCGTCGCCATTTGCCCTTTACAAAACCGTCATTCGCCGTCATGCACGCGCGAGAACGCTCATTGACTCACGATGAGCGAGCTGCCATTGAACGCTATTTGACACAGGCTAATCTGCAACCGTCAGCCGCTAGCGCATTGCCGGTTTTACAGCGAACCCGTCAGGATCCGCGCGTCTATATGCTCACCCATAGCATCACACGCTATGGACTCAATACCAGTACCGCGAACAAATGGCGTTATTTCATTGATACACAAGAGATACATCTGCCCGCAAACTGGGAACAGTACATCACCGAGAACAACCACATCGAGCTGATTAACACCCGCTCAATTCCGCTGGTCGTTGCGCTCAACGGACATTCCTTGAGTGAATGCGTTGAGCGCAGCGATCAGGGTATTTTACCGACGCCGTTAATGCCTGAACGCAATGCCTCGATTCGAGAAGAGGGGAATGAGCGCGCAGAGCTGGTGGCCGTTCGCAAAGAGACCCGAGAAGAGTTCGCGATGCATCACGCGTCCGGCATTCGGGAAGCGCTGTTAATCGCATTGGCCTTCCTGCTGTTGTTTATCAGCCTGATGACGCCGCTGACGGTAATGCCCTGGCTCGCCGGTGCGGCAGTGCTGCTGGCGGCCTGGAGCTGTTGGCAACTGTTCCGCGCACCATCCGAGCGTGAACTGCAAGAGGTACACTGCCTGAATGGCACACCACAGTGCCTTGGCCTGTTTGGGGAATCGAACCAGGGGCAGATTGGCAATATTTCACTGGGTAATATCGATCTGATCTACCCGTCCCATTGGCAGCCTTATATCGCCTACGATCTAGCGCAGAAAACCCAGGTCGATATCTATCTGAATCGCCAGGTAGTCCGTCAGGGGGAATTTCTCTCGCTCCACGAGGAAGTTACCCGTTTTCCACTCCAGCGATGGGGAAAAAACCTGATCCTTTCAGCAGGCGCGCTTTTGCCTCTGATTTTGCTGCTCAGTTTCATGCCGCTGGAATTACCGCTTAATCTGAGCATGAGCTGGCTGCAAGGCGCGCAGAACATCAAAGTGACGCAGGTCGACGAATTGCAAAACGCTCGCCTGAAGATCGGCGATAAACTGGACATTCAAAGTACCGGCATGTGCGATGTGCCTGCGGGTAACCGCTATCCGGGTAATGTCAAACCGTATCCCTTTACCCCCTTTGATTGTTCTGCCATCTACTGGAACAAGGCGGGATCACTGCCGCTACCTGAATCAGACGTGATCGAAAAAGCCTCAGCGCTACTGGCCGTCGTGAACGCCCAGTTGCACCCCGTCACCAACGATGAAGGCAAAGTCAGCACACAGCTCGCATCAGCTATTCAGAAATCAGGCATGGTGCTGCTCAATAATTTCTCCGACATCGTGCTAAAAACACAGGAACTGTGTACGCGCGAAGAGGACTGTACCCGATTGAAAAATGCATTGGTCAACCTGGGCAACGTGAAAACCTGGGATGCATTGGTCAGACGCGCAAAATCAGGATCGCTTAAAGGCATGAACGTCCTGCTGCGTTCCGTTAATGCTGAATCGTTGGAATCTCTGGTTGTCAGCGCAACAGAGTCGTTTTTCTATCAAGAGATTAACGCGGTAACGGACTCGCTGAACAGTCCGCCACCGAGCGGCTTTCTTATCCGCAGTGATGAAGGCCATCAACTTGTGAACTATCCACTGCCGCCCAAGCCGTTCAATGAATATCATGCAGCAGAGCAGTGGCAGGAGTTACAACGGCTTTCCGCGATGTTGTTGCACACCCCCTTTAGCGCTAAAGGGGTGATCACTCAGCTCTCCACCGATGCCAACGGGACGCAGCACATCAATTTACATAGCGATCCTGACGCCATTACACTGTGGCGCTATTTTGGCACCGGTTTATTGATGCTGGTACTCTCGGTGGTACTGGTTGCCAAATCTGGCGCTGATGCTGGTAAAAATGCGCAAAAGCCAACAGCGCGAACGTGATATCAAACAGTACTACGGTGAGTGCTTTTCTACCCGACTCGCTACGCCTATCCTAATGGAGGGTCGCGCCTACCGGATGGATAGCTAGGCGCGCCTGCATCACAGCCTGTTGCTTATTGCCGCCTCAGGCATCATACCAGCCCTTGTTGTGCCGCGTTTTCCTGCACAACACAGCGCTCGCCGCCGCTACCGGAGTACAGATGCAGCAAGACCTCACTTGGAATGATATCGACACCGTTATCCTGGATATGGATGGCACCCTGCTGGATCTGGCATTTGACAGCTATTTCTGGTTGCAGCTAGTACCACAGCAGCTCAGCGCAGAGAGAGAGAGAGAGAGAGAGAGAGAGATCTCCCTGAGCGAAGCCAAAAGGGTGATTGATAAGGAGTATCACGCCGTCCAACATACGCTGAACTGGTACTGCTTCGATTACTGGAGTGAACGCCTCGGCCTTGATATCTATCAGATGACCAGCGAGATCGGTTCATGTGCCTGCTTACGCGCAGATACCGAGCCATTTCTTACTGCGCTGGGGGGCAAGTGGCAAGCAACGGGTATTGCTCACCAATGCCCATCCGCACGGTTTGGCGGTGAAAATGGCACACACCGGGCTCGACAGACACCTTGATTTATTACTTTCTACCCATACATATGGGTATCCGAAGGAACATCAGCAATTGTGGCAACAGGTACAGGCGCAGGTGGGGTTTAGAACGCACGCTGTTTATCGATGACAGTGAGCCGATTCTGGATGCCGCCAAGGCGTTTGGCCTGCGCTATTGCCTTGGGGTCACCAACCCGGACTCGGGTCAGCAGGAAAAATCTTTTGCTCGCCATCCGGCCATGAATGATTATCTGGCGTTCCTGCCCGCATTACGCATAGCACAACAAGCTTCCTGATAATGCGTTTATGCTCCAGGGGATTATGAACAAGGGGTGAATATGAAAGAGAAGACCGATTCAGATGATAGTATTCGCCTGGATAAATGGCTCTGGGCTGCGCGATTCTATAAAACCCGGGCTGTCGCGCGCGAGGCGATCGACGGTGGCAAGGTGCATTATAATGGGCAGCGTACCAAGCCCAGCAAGCTGGTAGAACTGAATGCAGAAATCAAACTGCGTCAGGGCAATGACGAACGAACCGTGCTGGTTTGCGCCCTCAGTTCACAACGTCGATCGGCTCCCGAAGCACAGTTACTCTATCAAGAGACCGAGCAAAGCGTAGAAAAACGCGCAAAGCTTTCTCTGGCACGCAAGATGAACGCCCTGACGATGCCGCATCCGGATCGGCGCCCTGATAAGAAAGAACGGCGCGATCTGATAAAATTTAAATACAGTGATTCAGAATAGTCCCTGACCAACCAAGAGAGAAACCATGTCCAACCATGACCAACTACACCGTTATCTTTTGAAAATAATGCATTTTGTTGCGAGTTGGTGACGGTCAGCAATACCTACCGGCATATTCTGGAAAACCATGACTACCCAGCGCCGGTGCGCCTGATTCTGGGTGATATGCTCGCCGCCACCAGCCTGTTGACGGCAACGCTGAAATTCAATGGCGATATCACCGTACAGCTTCAGGGTGACGGCCCGCTCAAACTCGCGGTGATTAATGGCAACCACCAGCAGAAAATGCGCGGTGTTGCGCGTTTACAAGGCGAGATTGCCCCTGATGCTACGCTGCGTGACATGGTCGGTAACGGCTATCTGGTGATCACCATTACCCCCGAGGAAGGTGAGCGCTATCAAGGTGTGGTAGGGCTGGAAGGCGACTCTGTTGCCAGTTGTCTGGAAAACTATTTTCTGCAATCCGAGCAGTTACCTACCCGACTGTTTATCCGCAGCACAGAGCACGAAGGCCGCCCGGCTGCCGCCGGCATACTGCTGCAAGTGCTGCCCGCACAACACGTCGGCCACGATGACTTTGACCATCTGGCGCAGTTAACCGCCACCATCAAAAATGAAGAGCTGTTTACCCTGCCCGCGAACGATGTGCTGTACCGCCTTTACCATCAGGAATCGGTTACGCTCTACGAGCCGCAGTCAGTATCGTTTCATTGTCACTGCTCGCGTGAACGTTGCGCAGATGCATTAATGACGCTGACGGATGACGATCTGAATGAGATGCTGGCGCAGGATGGCGAAATCGACATGCACTGCGATTATTGTGGAAATCACTATCTGTTTAGCGCCAGCGAAATCAGTGATATTCGTCACGCCGATACAGACAGCATAAGGCATTGATCGAAGAAGATATTGATGGAGAATCATCGACCAAACGGGCACCGAGGTGCCCGTTTTTATTTTTCAGCTATTTGAGAGAAAAATCGTTTCACTTAACGAAAATTAAACAAACCCATGTCTTAAATTATTTAATTTTATGATTGTTATCCCAGCTAAAATAGGCTTACTCCCTACAATAACTATCAGTATGACTATAACTATTGAGGAGTAGCGATATGCAGATGAAAGGTATTGCACCACAAGCCCTCGCCGCTTATGGAATCCGCGATGTTAGCGAGATTGTCTACAATCCGAGTTATGAAGTACTTTTCCAGGAGGAGGTTGCTCCCGGCCTGGAGGGATATGAACGCGGCAGAGAAACCAAGCTGGGCGCTATCGCCGTCGACACCGGCGTTTTTACCGGTCGTTCGCCCAAAGATAAATATATCGTTCGTGATGACACCACGCGTGAGCATGTGTGATAGTCAGATCAAGGCAAAGGCAAGAACGATAACCATCCCATGACGCAAGAGGTCTGGAGCCACCTGAAACAGCTGGTGACCGAGCAGCTTTCCGGTAAACGCCTGTTTGTTATCGATGCCTTCTGCGGAGCCAACCCAGACACCCGCCTGAAAGTGCGTTTTATCACTGAAGTTGCCTGGCAGGCCCACTTCGTCAAAAACATGTTTATTCGTCCGGACGAGGATGAACTCAAGCAGTTTGAGCCCGATTTTATCGTGATGAACGGGGCAAAATGCACGAATCCGCAGTGGCAGGAGCAAGGGCTGAACTCGGAGAATTTTGTCGCCTTTAACCTGACAGAGCGGATCCAACTGATCGGCGGTACCTGGTACGGCGGCGAAATGAAAAAAGGGATGTGGCCATCTTCTTCGGCCTGTCCGGCACCGGAAAAACCACGCTGTCCACCGATCCGAAACGCCAGTTGATTGGTGATGATGAGCACGGCTGGGATGATGATGGCGTGTTCAACTTTGAAGGTGGCTGCTACGCCAAAACCATCAAGCTGTCGAAAGAGGCTGAACCGGATATTTACGGTGCTATCAAACGCGATGCGCTGCTGGAGAATGTCACGGTGCGGGAAGATGGCAGTGTGGATTTCAACGACGGCAGCAAGACGGAGAACACCCGCGTCTCCTATCCCATTTACCATATTCAGAACATCGTCAAACCGGTTTCCAAAGCGGGACATGCACGTAAGGTGATTTTCCTAACGGCAGATGCCTTCGGCGTCTTGCCCCCGGTATCGCGCCTGACACCTGACCAGACGCAGTACCATTTCCTATCCGGCTTTACCGCCAAACTGGCGGGCACAGAGCGCGGGATCACGGAACCAACCCCGACGTTTTCCGCCTGTTTTGGTGCCGCGTTCCTCTCCCTTCACCCGACGCGCTACGCTGAAGTGCTGGTAAAACGCATGAAAGCCGCTGGTGCACAGGCTTATCTGGTGAACACCGGCTGGAACGGTTCTGGCAAACGCATCTCGATTAAAGACACCCGCGCCATCATTGATGCCATTCTCAACGGCAGCATTGATGATGCCGAAATGCATACGTTGCCGATCTTCAATCTGGCAATCCCTCTCTCACTGCCGGGGGTTGATGTTCAGATTCTTGATCCACGCAACACCTATGCCAGTCGGGCGAAGTGGCAAGAGAAAGCCGAAGATTTGGTACAGCGTTTTTGCACCAACTTCGACAAGTATACCGATACCCCTGCCGGTCAGGCGCTGGTCAGTGCCGGGCCTGAAATTGGGGCCGAAATTACGCAATAAAACGCAAAAGCGAGGGTTCGCCCGCGCTTTTTTTGTCTGTATTTCCCGTATTCCTCACCCTTCGGATCCCGAAGCCTCTTTTTCAGCGGCAGGTGGACCCTCTTTGATTCGGTCATACGGCAAGGGCAGATAGGCGCGCACGCACAGCCCGCCGCGCTCGCTGGTGCCCACGTCCAACGCGCCATCATGCGCATCAATGATACGCTGCACTATCGCCAGCCCTAATCCGGTACCACTGGTGGTACGCGCGCTGTCGCCGCGCACAAAGGGTTGGAACAGATAAGCTAACTGCGCGGGATCGATACCCGGACCATCGTCTTCCACCTGGAACCAGACGCGTTGCAGTTCTCGTCCACTGCTGACCTTGATCCAAGCGTTGCCGTAGCGTGTCGCATTAACCACCAGGTTCAACGCCGCACGTTTGATGGACAGCGGACTGATGCGCACCATCAATTCCCCCTCGGAGAAATCGCTGTCAATCTCGCGCTCGTAACCACTCTCCGCCGCAACCACTTCACCCAGAATAGTGTTCAGATCCGCCGCTTCCATCTGCATTTCCTGACCGGTGCGCAGATAGTCGATAAATTGCTCGATGATGGCATTACACTCTTCAATATCCTTATTGATGGACTCAGCCAGATAGTCGTCTTCCTTGCCCATCATCTCCGTGGCTAGCCGGATACGCGTTAACGGCGTGCGTAAATCATGGCTGACGCCCGCCATCAATAACGTGCGGTCATCGGCCAGCAGTTTGACACCCGCTGCCATCTGGTTGAAGGCGCGCGTTACCGAACGCACCTCAGAGGCACCATACTCGCGCAACGTGGGCGGAATGATGCCTTTCCCCACTTGCAGCGCCGCATGCTCCAGCTCCACCAGAGGGCGGTTCTGCAAGCGGATAAACAGCCACGCTCCGCCGATGACAAGCAACATGATTGCCAGCGTATACCTGAATAACGGCGAAAAGTCGCCCTGATGGATTTCCGTCAGTGGCACCCTCACCCAGATATCCGGCGAGAGCCAGGTTTTCAACCACACCACCGGGGTGTTTTTGCTCACTTCAACGCGCACATCCGTCGGGCCGCCAAGCTGCTGCGCCATTTGCTGGCTCAAAAACTTATAATGCTGCGCCCAACGTAACCCGCTCTCTTCCGCCGCGGCATTGGTATACAGGGAGATTCCCAGCTCGCGATAGATTTCACGCCGGAACGCAGGTGGCACTTCCAGTGAAGAGCCATCCTCCAGTTGCAGCCTGTCGGTCATCAGCATGCGCACTTCGTAGGCCAACACCTTATTAAATTGCTGAAGGCTCGGCAAAATAGCAAAGTTGAGCACCACCAGATAGGTGGTGACCAGACTGACGAACAACAGGGTGACAATCAGCAATAGCGTCCGGGCAAACGAACTGCGCGGAGAAAAGCGCCATCGTCTCATGCTTTACTGCCGTCCGGCACAAACACATACCCCAACCCCCAGACGGTTTGGATGTAGCGCGGATGTGCCGGATCTTCCTCAACCATGCGACGCAGACGCGAGATCTGCACATCGATGGAACGTTCCATGGCGCTGTATTCGCGGCCACGCGACAGATTCATCAGCTTATCGCGTGATAACGGCTCGCGCGGATGGCTGACCAGCGCTTTCAACACGGCAAATTCACCGCTGGTCAACGGTATCGGTTCGTCATCGCGAAACATTTCTCGCGTGCCCAGATTCAGCTTGAACTTGCCAAACGCGATAACCGCCTCTTCCTGCGAGGGCGCACCCGGCAATTCGTTCGCCTGACGGCGCAACACAGCACGAATGCGGGCCAGCAGTTCACGCGGGTTAAACGGTTTAGGTATGTAGTCGTCAGCACCAATTTCCAAACCAACGATACGGTCCACTTCTTCCCCCTTCGCCGTTACCATAATGATCGGCATGGGGTTGCTTTGGCTGCGCAGGCGGCGGCAAATAGAGAGCCCGTCTTCGCCCGGCAACATCAGGTCCAGCACCATCAGGTGGAAGGACTCACGCGTCAGTAAACGATCCATCTGTTCAGCATTGGCAACGCTACGTACTTGAAAACCTTGCTCCGTCAGGTAACGCTCCAGCAGTGCGCGCAGGCGCATATCATCATCTACTACCAGAATTTTATAATTCTCTTGCATTTTCATTCTCCAAAAGCGTAATCGCTGCCGATGCCCGTATTGTTCAAAAACCCATGAATTACTGACAGTCGTTTCTGGTATATATTGCAGGTGCAGGCAAAATTGTTACAAAGCATAATAAAATAGGGATTAATCAATCATTTCCTTCACTTTATACGCACTATCGCCATCGGATGCGGCAACGCCTATACTGCTCACAGTGTGTTAACGCCACACCACGCGTACCCGTAATAACCGATGATGAAAACAAACGATGAAAACCGATCTTATCACCCGTGAAGGTTACGACATGCTCTACAAAGAGCTTAACTATCTTTGGAAAGAACGTCGTCCTGAAATTACAGAAAAAGTGGCTTGGGCGGCAAGTTTAGGCGATCGCAGTGAAAATGCCGACTACCAATACAACAAGAAACTATTGCGCGAAATAGACCGCCGGGTGCGCTACCTGCGAAAACGTCTGGAAATCGTGCGCGTGGTCGATTACTCCCCCCAACAGGATGGTAAGGTGTTCTTTGGTGCCTGGGTCGAAGTGGAGAACGAGCAAGGCGACCGAATGCGCTTTCGTATCGTTGGCCCTGATGAGATCTATGGGCGCAAAGACTATATTTCAATCGACGCGCCGATGGCGCGGGCATTACTGAAAAAAGAGCTCGATGAAGAGGTGAAAGTGAAAACGCCCTCTGGCGAAAAAACGTGGTATGTAAATATGATCTCGTATACAACACCCGCCGAGTAATCGCCCGGCCTCCAGTTCACGAACCGGACAACATTGACATCACGGAGTGAAGGGAACAGCGTCAGCGAATATTACAGGCCAGTTTTGACCACGCCGTGCTGATAAGATAGACATCGTGCGTCAGCATTTCAAACTCCAGGATGTCATTTTCTCCGATCATAGAGAAAGCATCATCAGGTGCATTATCTTCTGGATTTTTATCTAGCGAGACATTTTTTACTATCAGGCGGTTTTCATTCCAGACGGAGTCAAAACTGAATGTTCGCTGTACCGTGCGAGGAACATCATCCTCACCAATAAACACACCATCAATAAAAATTAATACACGATTTTTGTCGCTTAAATAAATATTGACATCGTATTCCTTTCTTATTCTATATTTTTCATTTCCCTCTCTGACTCTGACCTCGCCACAACAAATCACTGGTTTGTGAAAAGACTGCTGTTTAAAATAATACGGCCCCGCCAATAAAATCATTATTAATAGTAACAGACTAAACCATACCATTTTATTACCTCGATTATTTTTCAACATAGGTAGTACATCCTTTTCCTCGTTTACTACATGCAATGATGACACGATTCTTTTTCATTCCTGGGCCATGAAACGGCATTGTCTTTGATGAAATAAACAAAACATTATCACCACAAAGTTCTTGATAGCCTGCGATCGACTCTTGGTTAACCGCATCCTGCAAGGCAAAGACATCACACTTATTTGCCACATTGACTCTGACCAAAGGCCGATAAGGGAAACGACCAGAAAACGACACCATGAAAAAAATAAATAACAGAATCATGCCGATAATAATAATAAGCTTGGCCTTATAACCTATCTGGAAACGGGATGTCGAATTATTTGGTGTGATCAATCGGGGCGTTACGCCACCGACATGCGCTTTCGTCGACGTATCCACCGCATTTTCTATCGTGTGTGCCTCCACGTGCTGTTTGGCATAGGCCTCAATACTGTCAACATGAAAAACAATGCCTGATTTCGGGACGGTGACAATCGCCTCAGCCAGACCAAAATTGCGTAATACCTTTCTAAGCAGCGAGATATAATTATTGAGATTGCTGATAGAAGGGGAAAGCGAGTACTTTTCAAGTGCCTCTCGCAGCAACAATTCACGGCTTAAAGTAACCCCCGGATTATCAATCAGAGTGGCAAGTATACGTGCAATAGGCGCGCTCAATGAAATGGTTTCACCTTCACGGTCACTCCAGGCTAAAGTCCCCTCTCCATCATTAAAAATAATGGTTTGATTAATCAAATAGGCCATAAAAACCTCTGGGATAAGCAAGTGTTATTTTAAAAATAACCTAACCCTATTGATGAAATGTTTATTTATACAGAACATAGGAAATGGAAAACCTGCGATGTATATCTTAGATCGCTCATTGAAGCCCATGAGAATATTGGTTTTAACAATACCTTTATGCCATACCTTTACACAACGTCATAAAAAGATTGAGCCGTAGCATAAAAATTTGTTCGTTTATTGTCAAAGATTATTTACCTTAAGAAATACAAGCGCGTTTTTTGAAAGAATAATAGATAAAATCGATACAAACCACAGATAAACAAAAACCCCAAAAAAATGAATAACACCTTGAGGGTAATAGATATCATAGTATGTCCTCCACACGTTTATCGCAGAAGAGACATAAATCAAACCTATTAAAAAGCAAGTTAATAACGCTGTCGTCTATAAAACATAAAAACAAATTTTACGATTTGAAAAAATAGGTTACGTGCAAATACCGCGATGAATAATAACGCCAATGAATTATACCATAGATGATTTATTCCAAGCTCAGGAAATACACAACTCAATACCACTAGGACTAAATCATCTTTAGCATTCGTAAGTTCGTTGCCGTTCGCTTATTCGATTTGTCCTACCTCTCTATTCTGCATGATAATTGCGAATTCATTCGTAATTATCATGACATCGCAGCCAATGTGATGCGTTTATTAAGCATGACGTGCATCATTGGGGGTAACCCGCCCTGAAAATCTTTCCTTATGAGGTATCTGCTTAAATTATTCGCATTACAGGGAAACGGCAAGTAAGTGATTCAAGCCAGTGAGCGCAGCCAACGCACCGGAAAATTAAAATATGACAGATACGAGATTATTTTTGTGTTGACATAAATGTGTCACTTGGATCGCTTAATTTAGCCTCGAAGTGTCACGGGAGACTCGGATATGTTCAGCTTAGATGCCATCCTGCAAGACCTTGCACCACATCGTCAAACGCCATCCTGGCAACGTTCTCTTTTGCGTGCACTCCTTTTTGAGCGCGAAATGCAACAATTCTCCGAACGCTATCCCCATTTGAAAGGTCTGGATCTGGTCGAGAAAATTCTGGACTATTTCAATTTCAGTTGTGAAATGGTGGAAGGTGATTTAGAAAATATCCCTAGCCAAGGGCCGGTAGTACTGGTTGCCAACCATCCAATCGGCTCGCTCGATAGCCTGGCGCGGCTGCGTGCGGTGGCGAGCGTTCGCCCTGACGTGCGCATTTTAGCAAGCCAAGTGCTCTCCTACATTACCCCGTTAAAAGGGGTTCTGCTCGCGGTCGATAACTTTAATAATCGCACTAAACGCTCACAAATCAATGAAATACAACAGCATCTGAATCAAGATGGTGCCATCATCCTGTTCCCGGCGGGGGAAGTGTCGCGTATCAGCCTGCAAGGGATCCACGATGGCCATTGGCACAGCGGTTTCATTCGTATGGCCGGCAAAGCACGGGCGCCAGTCGTTCCCATTCATATCAGCGGGCGTAATAGCAGCTTGTTCTAACTCTCTTCATTGCTCTATCGGCCACTCTCAACGCTGCTACTGGTACGGGAAATGTTTCAGCAACGCGGCCAGCGCAATCAATACCACCACCACGCCCGGCCAAAGCCGACGCCAGTCTGCGGTAATCAAACGCCATGGGATCATGCCTGCTCCTCCCGATGACCATCCGCCACCAGTTGTTCTTTTTCCAACTGAACGCAACGCGACATCAACGCGGCCAGTCGTTTATCATGCGTGATGGCGATCAGCGTGCTTTGATGTTCTCGCGCCAACGTCGCCAGCAAATCCGCAATCTGTTCACCGTTATGCGCATCCAGGCTGGCCGTTGGCTCATCGGCAACGATTATTTCCGGCATCGCCAGTAGTGTGCGCGCCACGGCCACACGCTGTTTCTCACCGCGCGACAGCACTTCAATCGGGCGATCGCCCGTGTTAACCCCCACGCGTTCCAGCAATATTTTTCCCCGAGCCTTCAACGACGCAGGCAATCGCCAATGACGCAGGCAATCGCCAATGATGAAAACGTGCTGGCAGCAGCACGTTCTCTAACGCATCAAGACCGGGAAACAGATGAAAATCCTGCATAATCAGGCCAACATGGCGAGCACGCCAACGATCGCGCTCGGCTTCGGACAGTTGACGAATGTCCTGCTCACCCCAGCGCACACTGCCGGTGCCCTGACAGTCCATGCCGGTGATGGCATTCACTAACGTGGTTTTACCCGATCCTGACGGCCCCATCACCGCCACGCAGCTGCCCGCAGCAATCTGCAATTGGGCGATGTCCAGCACTGCGCTGGACATATCTGGAAAGGACACGGTTAAATTTTCAATGCGCAAATCGGCCACAGCGGCTCCTACGGAGTATCAAAGCGGGCATCGCGCAGGCGCAACAGGCTAACAAACCCGGTTTCCGGATCTGTCCATGAACCATGTTCCAGAACGCCTTCCACTTCGATAATGGTGTTGTTCTGTACGAAGGTTTGCCGTTTTGACAGGTAGACCACCACGATATCCTCCGGCCAGTCAGCATCGGAAGAGCAGAACGGGCAGAGAGCCATCGGCATTTTGGTCAACATAAAGAATTGGGATTCAGCTTTGAGCGGAGGGGCCATAAAGCCACGCATTTTGACGCGTTTTCCAGAAAGGTTTTTACCTCATCGGAAAATTCCAGCCCAAGCACGCCATAAGAGGCATAGAGTTTATCGAAAGAAAGTGTGGGCAATGCGGCACGCGCGGTGCCAATCACGCTCAGCATCAACACGCAGGCGGCCATCAAACGCCACATCGCAGAGAATAATAACGGCGGAGTTTCCCCCGCCGGAAGTGAAGTATGACTATTCATCACAGCGCATTACTTGGTGGTTTGCGGTTTCAGCGCCAGCGCATCAACAATCACGCGGAACAGCTCGGTGTTTTCCATATAACCGCGAATGCGTTCGCCGCCAGGGCCACTGGCCTGAATCACCATGTCATCCACGGCGTGGACACCGGTATCCTCAGAGCGCGGCAGGATGCCTTCACGGAACACGGCACCCGGGACGTTTTCATAAGCCTTGTTCGTCACATACTGGTCTTTTTCGTTCTTGATGGCAGGAACGAACTGGTTATCCAGTTTCGGACGGAAGGTTTCGTAGTAATCCGGGTAGTTGTTGAAGAATACCGCTAACCGTTTGGAGACGTTGATATCATCCGGATAACCGTCTTTGTTGGCATCCTGATAGTTCGGGAAGCCCGCATCTTCATACACGCCCACTTTTTCACGCATCTCGGTGCCGGGTTTGTTGTCATCTACCGTACCGACAATCGACAGGCCGTGCGTATGGTCACCGGTCACGATAATCAGCGTATCCGGATTCTTCTCAGCAAACTTTTTGGCGATAGCCACTGACTGATCCAGCATGATGGTGTTGGTAAAGGCGCGTTCCCAATCCAGCGGGTGAGAGGCTTTGTCGATCAGCGCCGATTCCACCATCAGGAAGAAGCCGTCTTTGTTTTTCGACAGCACATCCAGCGCAGCCTGCATCATGTCAGTCAGGTCAGGCTGATTGGGGAATTTCTTGGTTACGTCGTTTTTCAGGAAACGGCGATCCAACACACCGTCCATATTGCCGGTGTGGAACAGCCCCAGCAGTTTGGTCGCCTGCTCAGCATTCTTCTTCAGCCCATCTGCGTCAGTCACCAGCGTATAGCCCGCTTGCTGGAATTTCTCAACGTAGTTGGTTTCATCCTTACGTTTAGAATCGGCCGTGCTTTTCTGCAGGAAGTAAGCAGAACCGCCGCCCAGCATCACCGTCGGCTTCACGTTGTAGAACATCTCAACGATTTCGGCTTTATCTGCGCGACGACGGGTGTGAGACACCACTGCCGCTGGCGTGGCATCTTCCAGTTCGGCGTCACTGACCACACCAACCGACATTTTGGAAGAACGGGTGATCAGCTCGCCCAGCGTTTCCTGTTTCAGGTGTTCCAGCGAGTTCTTGCTGCGGCTGACGTAGACACCCAGCGCATTCACGCCGGATTTGTGGCCCGTCATGTATGCGCTCATGGTGTTGGCGCTGTCTGCCGCGATGGAGTCAGTGCTGGAGGTGCCCGCAAACGCCATGTATTGCAGATCGTCAATCGCCAAACGACCATCGTCTTTCCCTTCGGTCACGCCTTTGGAGAAGGATGCGCGCGCCGGTACGGTGCGCCACGGAGAGACCATCACCGATAAACAGAATGACGTTCTTCGCTTTGCGTTTCTCAGCGCTGGGGTAGACATCCCAGGTCACTTTCGCCGTTTTGCCGTTGGCCTGCGCTTCCACTTCATACTTGCCTGCCTGCGGCAGGAACACATTGCGGATCCATACGGCAGAGACATCCTGCCCGTCTTCGCGCTCAACAAAGGTAGCGGATTTGCCCAGCACCTGCTGGTAATCCTTGCCGTTGATCAGAATGCGAACATCAGCGGGTTTCAGTACAGAATCAAACTCGACTTTAAAATCAAACTTACCGCCAGCCAGCATGGTGGCGCGGTCGATAGGGTAAATCGCTTGAGCCTGCGCGAACCCCGGCAGGGTGGAAGCAAACAGCAACGGCAGTAGCCAACGAGCGTTCATGGTCATGTCCTTGAGCGATAATATAATCACGACATAACCTAGTTAGTTACCTTTGTTTACAGTTTGATGAATGTTGACAGGGATGGTGATGTTTATTCGTCACTTGGCTGGCAGGAAAAAAATCCCCGTGACTCCCACGGGGATAAGGAAAGAGAGACCAATAAGCACTACTCCGTTTTCTCTCTCAATGGGAAGCGGCGTCGTACAACGACGAAAAAGAGGGGAACAAAGAAAATCGCCAGCACCGGTGCTGGTTGCCATCGGCAACACACCAAAAACAAAGGCCAGTGACGTCATCAGGATTGGGCGCAAGCGTTGGCGGGAGGCTTCCAGCGTGGCTTTAACGATATCCACGCCTTTGTGGTTCATATCGTTGGCAAACTCTACAATCAATATGGCGTTTTTGGCTGAGAGCCCGATCACTGTCAGCAGGCCGACCTGAAAATAAACATCGTTTTCCAGCCCGAGTGCCCAGGTAGCGATTAATGAGCCCAGCACGCCGAGCGGCACAACCAGCATCACGGAGAACGGCACGGACCAACTCTCATACAGCGCAGCCAGACACAAGAACACCACCAGCAGGGAGATAGCATAGAGCGCCGGAGCTTGAGCCCCAGTCATGCGTTCTTGCAGCGACATCCCGGTCCATTCCAGCCCAAATCCTTCCGGCAATTTGGCAACCAGTTGCTCCATCACATCCATGGCGGTGCCGGTGCTGACGCCCGGCGCAGACTCACCGAGGATCTCCAACGCGGAGAAGCCGTTATAGCGCTCCAGACGCGGCGAACCGGTCCATCCACGAGGTTTAGGCAAAGGCGGAGAACGGCACCATGCCACCGCTGTCATTACGCACATATCATTTGTTGAGATCGTCTGGCAGCATACGGTAAGGCGCGGCCGCCTGCACACACACCTTTTTCACCCGTCCACGATCGATAAAATCGTTCACGTAAGTGGAGCCCCAGCCAATCTTCAGCGTACTGTTGATGTTGCTGATGGAAACCCCAAGCGATTCGGCCTTGCGCTGATCGATGGTGATTTGCATCTGCGGACTGTCATCAAGACCGTTGTGGCGCACGCGGGTCAACCGCGCGTCGCCAGCCGCCTGCTCCAGCAGCGTGTCGCGCGCCGCCATCAAGGCGTCGTGCCCCAATCCTGCGCGATCCTGCAATTCCATATCAAACCCGGAAGCATTACCCAAACCGGAAATCGCCGGCGGCGTGCTAGCGAAAACCCGCGCCTCATTGATACGGCGAAATGCGCGCGTTGCCCGTTCAACGATGGCTCCTGCGCTGTTTTGCGCGCTGGGGCGTTCATCCCAATCTTTCAGGCGAACAAACAGTTGTGCTACGTTCTGGCCGTTACCGCCGGGACCGTTACCGACCGCGGTAAACACCGACACCACGTTCTCTTTTTCTTGCGTCATATAATAGGCTTCCACCTTCTCGACCACTTTCAGCGTTTGCTGTTGTGTCGAGCCGGGCGGTAGCTGAATCTGCGTCATAAAGACGCCGCGATCTTCTTGCGGCAAAAACGAGGTGGGTAAGGTACGGAACAGGAACGCCATCACGCCAATAATCGCGAGGTAGAGCACAAACCAGCGGCCACTTTTGACCAATATCTTGCCAACCCCGTGCTCGTAGCGATCAGAAAGCTGATTAAACTGACGGTTAAACCAGCCGAAGAAGCCGCGTTTACCATGATGTTCACCTTTCGCCAGCGGTTTCAACAGCGTGGCACACAGTGCGGGGGTCAAAATCAACGCCACCAGCACCGACAATACCATGGCAGAAACGATAGTGATGGAGAACTGGCGGTAAATGGCGCCGGTCGTGCCGCCAAAAAACGCCATCGGCACAAACACCGCAGAAAGCACCAGCGCAATCCCCACCAGCGCACTTTGCACCTGTTGCATCGATTTGTGCGTCGCGGCTTTGGGGCTTAACCCTTCCTCGCTCATCACGCGCTCAACGTTTTCCACCACCACGATGGCATCATCCACCAGCAAGCCGATAGCGAGCACCATGGCGAACATGGTCAACGTATTGAGGCTAAAACCAAAGGCATAGAGCACTGCAAAAGTCCCCAGCAGCACCACGGGAACGGCGATGGTGGGAATCAGCGTAGCGCGAAAATTTTGCAAGAACAGGTACATAACCAGAAACACCAGCAGCACCGCTTCCAGCAGCGTTTTCACCACATCCTCAATGGAGGCCTTTACAAAGGGAGAGGTTTCGAACGCGATTTTTGCCTCCAGCCCGTGCGGGAAAAACGGGGCCAGCTCTGCCAGCCGTGCGCGCACCAGCTTGTCGGTTTCAATTTCATTGGCACCGGATGCCAGCTTGATGCCGAGTCCGGAGGCGGGCTGACCGTTAAAACGGCTCAGCGAGTCGTAGTTTTCTGCGCCCAGTTCAATTTTCGCCACATCACCCAGCGTCACCGCTGAGCCATCCTGATTCACACGCAGGGTAATGGCGCGGAACTGCTCCGGGGTTTGCAGCAATGAGCGCGCGTTTACCGTGGCATTAAGTGACTGATAGTCTACAGATGGTGTGCCGCCCACCTGACCGACTGATACCTGACTGTTTTGCGACTGGATGGCGCTCACCACGTCGCTGACGGCCAGGGAAAAGGATTTGAGTTTGGACGGTTCGAGCCAGATGCGCATGGCATACTGCGAACCGAAAATATCGACGCTGCCCACCCCGTTGATACGGCTGGGCGGTTCCTGCACGTTACTGGCAACATAGTCGGAGATCTCCTGCTTTTCCATACTGCCGTCTGTCGAGACGAACGCGATCATCAGGATATTGGTATCACCGGTCTTGTTGACGGTGACCCCTTGTTGCTGCACATCCTGCGGCAGTTTTCGCATCGCAGACTGCAACTGGTTCTGCACCTGCTGGCGCGCGTTATCAGGATCGGTCCCCGCATCAAAGCTTAAGGTAATGCGTGTCTGACCGGAGCTACTCTGCGATGACATATACATCAAATGATCGAGCCCGGTCATGCTTTGCTCGATAATCTGCGTCACGGTGTTTTCCATGGTCTGCGCAGAAGCGCCCGGATAGGAAGCGGTGATACGCACGTTTGGCGGCGCCAAATCTGGGTATTGCTCAACCGCTAACGAGGCGATCGCCATCATGCCACCCAGACTCAGCAGGATGGCCAGTACCCAGGCAAAGATCGGGCGATCAATAAAAAAATTCGCCATCGAAACAACGCTCCTTCAGACTATTTTTATACGTGGCGCATATCGTTGATTATTTATAGATATCCTGAACAACGCACTACTTTACCCTGTCCCCCTACGCAACATCGTGGAGAAAATGAGGAGAATATGTAAATTAACGTTGGTGACACATTTTTCCGTCCCTGATGTGTCTTGCCTTCAACCAGGCTGTTATGCTTCTGCAAACGTGCGAATCAATGCGGCGAACGCATCAGGGTGAGAAATAAACGGCGCATGCGCCGCCTGCGCCATCACCACCGAGTCAGAATCGGGCCAGCGTTCATCCAGCAAGCTTGCCACCTTGCGCGGTACTAACCCGTCCAACGCACCGTAAATACGCAGCATCGGCAGCGTCAACGCCGCCATCGCCTGGCACAAATCGGTTTGACGCAGAATCTCCAATCCCCCGTCCAGCACCTCAATACTCGGCATTGGTTGCTCCAGCACCACGCTTTTCAGCAGACGTGCATCCTGACGCGCGCTGCCCGTGCCCAGCGTTTGCAACGCCAGAAAACGCTCTACTGTGCTCTGAAAATCTTCGCGAAGCTGCTGCTGAAAGCCCTGTAAAACCGTAGGTTTAATGCCGCCGGGCCATTCCTCTTGAGCACCAAAGCAGGGAGAAGAGGCGACGGTAACCAACGCGCTGACACGCGCAGGCGCACTGAGTGCCGCTTGGCTGGCGACCAGTCCGCCCAGCGACCATCCCAGCCAGACCGCCTGTTCAGGGGCCTGCGCCAGTACAATGTCGGTCATATCATTGAGCGACAGCGCCCCATATCCCAGACTACGTCCATAACCGGGAAGATCGACACGATGCAGCCGAAAATGCAGGGCCAGTCGCTCGGCAATGCCTTGCCATACCTGCGCATTCAGTCCCCATCCGTGCAACAGCACAAGATCGCGTTTTCCTTCCCCTTCCGTGTGCCAATAGAGCGTTGTCATCGATTATCTTCCTGCCATTCGTTCGTAATTTTGTTGCGAGGCCGCTATGTTAACCATCGGTGCCAACTGCTGGCTATGCCAACAACCGCTTTATCATTACCATCACGGTATTTGCAGCTATTGTCAGCGTCATCTTCCCGCACTGCCAATGTGCTGCCCGCGCTGCGGATTACCCTCCGGCAATGCCGTGTTGCCCTGCGGTCGCTGCCTGCATCGTCCGCCACGTTGGCACAGCCTGACCTTTGTCTCCGACTACCGCCCACCGTTCACCATACTGTTGAAACAGTTCAAATTCCACGGTCGCATCGAGCTCGGGCAAGTGCTCGCCCGGCAGATGTTACTGCGCTGGCTCCACCTCTATCGCCTTGCCCCAGAACGCATTGAGAAACCCGATGTGCTGCTCACCGTGCCGCTGCACCGCCGTCAGCGCTGGCGGCGCGGCTTCAACCAAACCGAGTTGCTGGCTCAACCGCTGGCCTGCTGGCTGCGCTGCCGCTATCACCCTCATGCGCTGAAGCGTGTACGCCATACTCCTCTGCAACAGCACCTTTCCGCCGCCGAGCGACGCAACAACCTGCGCCATGCATTTGCATGCGCTCTGAATCTCTCAGGGCTGCGGGTTGCGCTAGTGGATGACGTGGTTACCACCGGCAATACCGTGACAGAGATCTGCCGCGTGTTACTGGCGCAAGGTGCCGCACATATTCAAGTATGGTGCCTGTGCCGCACCCAGTTCAACACTTGAGCGCCGCCAACGCCGCTTTGTTGCCATAAATGGCATTCGCCGTGAATGAATTGGAGTTCACAGCACGATGGGCGTATTGTGACCGATAAGCGTAGTCAACTATTGAGTTAACCCACTATGATCCGTATTACCGACGCTGCACAAGACCACTTTGTCAAACTGCTGGTAAAACAAGAAGAAGGCACGCAAATTCGCGTCTTCGTTATCAATCCCGGCACGCCCAACTCTGAGTGTGGTGTTTCCTACTGTCCGCCAGATGCGGTGGAAGCCACCGACACTGAACTGAGGTTTGAAAAGCTTTCCGCCTACGTGGATGAGTTGAGTGCCCCCTATCTGGAAGATGCAGAAATCGACTTCGTCACCGATCAGCTGGGATCGCAACTGACGCTAAAAGCCCCGAACGCGAAAATGCGTAAAGTAGGCGATGATGCACCGTTGATGGAACGCGTTGAGTATGTGCTGCAATCCCAGATCAACCCACAATTGGCCGGGCACGGCGGCCGCGTTACGCTGATGGAAATCACCGATGATGGCTTGGCTATCCTGCAATTCGGCGGTGGTTGCAACGGCTGTTCGATGGTCGATTACACGCTGAAAGAAGGGATCGAGAAAGAGCTGTTACAGAAGTTCCCTGAGCTGAAAGGCGTGCGCGATTTGACAGAACACCAGCGCGGCGAACATTCCTACTATTGATCGCCTGACCGCTTTACTCCCCACGTCCGCGTGGGGAGTACTTCTCTGCTCATCAAGCCCCGCGAGTTTTACTCGCCGCTTCTGGCTCCAATGCCAAACCACGCCGTAGATCGAGATCGCGAATCAAGCGTTCCAGATGGCGATCTCTGAAGATTGATGTCACCGTTCTGCTCAGTTTACGCCGCCAGTTGGGGTATTCACGCGTGGTGCCAGGAATATTGACCGGTGTCGCCATGTCCAGCCAGTCCTCCAGTTGCAATCCCAGCAAGGCGCTGCGGTAATAGCTGGTACTGATGCAGTGCATCCAGCAGTCCCTGTTTCGCCTTATCGCGCTGTTCAATCTGCTGCTGCAATGTTTGCTCATCAGGATAAAGGCCCAGCTCCCTTCCCAATGACAGATCCACGTTTTGCCAAAAGCCGCGCAGAGTGGGCAGATCGTGCGTGGTGATAGTCGCCATGGACTGGCGCGGGTGATCGAGCGGCGCGCGAAACTGATGCTGCTCATTCTGTTCAAAAAACAGCACTTTATATGAATAAACCCCGCTGTCACGCAGCGTATCCACGATCTCGGCGGGCTCGGCTTTGGGGATCCACCACAGACGCAGCAGCCCCATCACGTGGTCGATGCGTAATGCGCCACAGTGCGCCATGTTGCTGCGCAGCACATCGATAAACGGCTGATACCCCTGCGCCTGCATCACGTGCAGATTCATGGGCGGCAGTGACCAGTTTTGCCCCTGAGGCCCCAGTGGAGCGGGCGGCGCGCCGATGGCGGCGTCCAGACAGTAGAGCCGACGCTCATCCCAGGTTTCCGCCCCGCCCTGCGCCACGCCCACGGCCATGTCACGATATAAACCGATATGCATACCGAGTTGTTTGCTGTGGGCGAAACATTCGGCCAGTTGCTCATTGGCCACCTATTGCAGCCAGCAGTAAAACGCGATTTCGTGCTCGTTTTCATGACGAAACGCTTTCACCGCGTCGCCATGCACATCGTGATAACGCTTCGGCCACTGCTGCCAGTCGCTATAGTTCTCCCCCCTGGCGCTTAAGCCAGGTTTGCAACGCATCAAGGGTAGCTTGCCGTTGCAGGCTTTGCCCGCCACTAACCACAAATTGACGAAATGCGCTGACGCGCGGATCGAGCACGCTGTGCGTCTTGAAATAATCATATGCCAGTCGCAGCGCGGCCAATTTTTGCGCCATCACCCCGCTGTAGTCCACCCAGCGTCCGGCGCGCAGTGTCGCTAACTGGCGCTGCGTATCATCCTGTCGCCACCATGCTTGTGCTTCTTTGCTCTGCTGAAAATCATCAATGCGGTTCACGTTGATATAAATAATATTCAGCCAGTGGCGGGATGAGGGGCTGTAAGGACTGGCAGCCTCGGGGTCGGCAAGGTAAAGCGCATGCAGTGGATTCACCCCGATAAACGCACCACCGCGCCGTGCCACTTGCTCCACCAGTTGGCGCAAATCGCCAAAATCACCAATCCCCCAGTTGTCTTGGGAGCGCAGCGTATACAACTGCACGTTAACACCCCACCAGCGCTTGCCCAAACTCAACGGCTCCGGCTCGTAACCACGCTGTGGCGCGACAATCACGCGGCAGGTCCAGCGCTGTTCACCACGCGTCAGTATCAGTTCGTGATATCCCAGTGGCAAGGCATCCGGCAGCGGCAGTTCAGTGCCCCTCGTAACAGCGCCTTGAACCTGACCGCCATTTTCATACATCAACGTCCAACCAAACTCACCGTCGCCCGAAAGAGGGATCAGCGCCGCCGTCCCCTGACGAAATACCTGAACAGAGGGCAACGGCGTATTTTCGCTGCCTCCCGTCGTCATCATGGTCAGCAACTGCGCTTTCACTTCGTCATCGACGAGGTGTGTCTTACCGTACGCATCGGTATAGGTATCGGCGACGCCGACAGGCGAGAACTTCGGGTTATCTACCTTGAATGACATCTTCCTTTCCTCAACAGCGCGCGTGCCAGATGCGCGTCTGATAATCATGAATCGCCCGATCGGTACTGAACAACCCCATTCGAGCTATATTCAGCACACACCGTCGCGTCCATTCCTCCGTTTCACGATACAGCGCATCCACACGCTGCTGCGTCTGACAATAGGGGGCGAAATCTGCCAGCAATAAATAGGGATCGCCCTTTTCCAGCAGACTCTCCAATAAGGGGGCAAACGCCGTTTTATCACCGTGACTAAACGCACCGCTACCCAGTTCATCCAGCAGCATTTTTAACTGCGGCGCACGGGCCAGTTCCGCACGAGGATCGTATCCCTGAGCCAGCAAGTTCTTAACCTCATCCACCGTATGCCCGAAAATAAACAGGTTTTCTTCCCCCACTTCCTGCGCTATTTCCACATTGGCACCATCCAGCGTTCCTACTGTCAGTGCTCCGTTTAATGCCAACTTCATGTTCCCGGTGCCCGAGGCCTCTTTCCCAGCCGTGGAGATTTGCTCCGACACATCAGCAGCGGGAATGATTCGCTCAGCCAGAGACACACGATAATCTGGAATAAACAGTATACGCAAACGATCTCTGACACGCTTATCCAGATTAATCTTCTACGCTACGCTGTTAATGTCGTAGATAATGTTTTTTGCCAGCACATATCCCGGTGCTGCCTTGGCCCCGAATAAAAAGACGCGCGGAACTATATCCAGATGCGGGTTACCGCGCAATTGGCGATAAAGTGAAAGAATATGGAGCAAATTGAGGTGCTGCCGTTTGTATTCGTGCAACCGTTTGATCTGCACGTCAAACAGGGCGTGTGGGTCCAGTTTTACATCCTGATGTTGGCGCACCCAACCTGTCAGATTTTCTTTATTTTGCTGTTTGATTGCGCGATAACGCGCCCGAAATGCGCGGTCATCGGCGTAGGGCTCGAGCGCGCGCAAAGCGGGTAAATGGGTGGTCCAGGCCGTTCCTACGGTCTCATCCAGCACGCCGGATTACACTGCTTTAGCCAACGGCGCGGCGTGATGCCGTTGGTCACGTTATGGAATTTTTGCGGCCAGAGTTGATGATATTCAGGAAACAGATCGCTCACCACCAGACGTGAATGCAGCGCTGCCACGCCGTTCACGGCAAAGCAGACAACTACGCACAGGTTTGCCATGCGCACCTGATGCTGATAGCGGATGGCCACGCGCGGCCAGATATGTCGCGCCTGTGCTCCCCACTGCTGTTCCACCTGCGCTTTGAAGTGCGCATCAATAATGTTAATCAAGGCAAAATGACGCGGCAGCAGACGGCGGAACAGCCCGTCGTGCCAGCGCCTGCGCCACGTCGGTGTACCATCCCAGGTTAATCAGGTTATTGCCCGTCAGGCGACCCGGTAAAAATTCCATGGAGAGGTAGTTAACATGACGGCCTGACGGCGTAGCGGGAGGGGTAAGCGAGTGGGCAGCGAGCTGTTCCGACAGCGCTGTGCTGACGACATGCCACAGCTGCTGTACGCTGAGCTCGGTCAGCGCCGCCGCGCGTAGTATTGTCGCTGGCGATGCAATGCCGCAGTAAACAGCGTGTGGTTGAATGACAACATTCCCATCGTGCCTCTCCCCTCTTATCAATCAGAAAAAGGCACGTCTGGCTCAGCACAACTCCAACTGCACCTTATGTTGTTCAATGATTTTCATTACGCTGGGTGGTGGTAGCTGATCGGTAAAAAGATAGTCGATCAGGTCCATATTGCCCAGATTCACCATCGCATTGCGGCCGAATTTGGAGTGGTCAGTGACCAGCATGACACAGCGGGAATTCTCAATGATTGCCCGTTTTGTGCGCACTTCATGGTAGTCAAACTCCAGTAAGGAGCCATCCATGTCAATGCCGCTGATGCCAAAATCCAGACGAAACTGAGAAATGAAATCCAGCGTCGCTTCACCCATAATGCCGCCATCTCGCGTGCGCACTTCACCGCCCGCCAGGATCAGCCTGCAATCTTCTTTTCCCATCAACAGCGTCGCCACATTCAGGTTATTGGTGACGACACGCAGATCCTTATGCTGCAACAACGCGTGGGCCACCGCTTCTGGCGTTGTTCCGATATCTATAAACAGCGTAGCACCATCCGGGATTTGGCTGGCGACTTTACGTGCAATACGTGCTTTTTCATCTGACCACATCATCTTGCGATCGTGATAAGCCGTATTCACCGAGCTGGAGGGCAGTGCCGCGCCACCGTGGTGACGATGGATCTTGTTCTGTTCCGCCAGATCGTTAAGATCCCGACGAATCGTTTGCGGACTGACCGCGAAATGTTCTACCAACTCTTCGGTACTGACATATCCCTGCCGACGCACCAGTTCAATGATGGCGTCGTGCCGCTGTGTTTGCCTCACGTTGTTCCCCTAAAACAGGTTTCCACTCAACCCTCAGATTGAGGCCTCTATTCGCTGCTAGCAGCGCTTACCCCGTAATTTCAACGGGTTGCGATCATGCCTTTTTCTGCTGTGTATCCCCAAAGGCCAGCGCCAACCCGATAACCAGACCCGCGACATGCGCGGCATTGGCAATACTCAGCCCTAAAATATCGAAATATCCGGCGATCAACCACAATAATGCGAAGGCCATTAACCCACGCTGCATGAAAAGCGGCCCCGATGGCACGCGTTCACCATATAGCCAGACATACCCCATCAAGGCGTACACCACGCCGGACAGGCCACCGAAATAGATGCCACTAAAGAAAGATTGTATCCAGCCGCTGGCAACAGCGGAAAGCAGCGCCAAGGTCAGCAGCTTGCGTGTACCCAGAATTTTCTCTACCGGCCCACCGAGATACCACCACCACATCAGGTTAAACAAAATATGCAGCAAGGAGAAATGCAGGAAAGCGTGGCTGAACCAACGCCACAGTTGGCCTTTTTGCCCTGCATCCGGGTAAGAGAGCCACATCATGGCGCGATCGTTACCGAATATCACCATCCACAGATAGACGACAATGCAGGTGATCATCACACCCAGCGTGAGCGGGCCGGCTCGCTGCTGTAGCGTTTGCAAATAGGAGAAGCGCGCATAGCGCAGAGGCGATGAGGTTGATCCTGCTTGCCAACTGGCGGCCTGATAACGCGGATGCATCGGATCCTGAATGAACACATCAAGCGCCTGCTGTACTTCGGGCAACCGCGCTTCATCGTCCAGCCAGAGTTCCACTTCCTGCCCGGAGAAGCGTAGTTCCAGCTGAATATTCTGCGTTTGCATATAGTCGACAAACGCCTGCGCCAAGCGTGGCTGAGATAAGGCTGTTAGGCGAATTGCCATCGTGGTTTATCCGTTAGCAAATTGATTTGCCATAAAAATATCACATCGTTTTATTAAGAGGGTTGAAATATTGCTCTGATAAAGAGGCGGTTTACCCTCACGCCAGCGCCACAATTCTCCCAATGACGACGGCAATCCTTTGTACATCACCAACATACGCACTTCCGTTTTGCCCATTATCCTATGACAATAGTCACTTTTTAACCATAGCCGCTCCTTTAGGCTCATATCCAGCAGAGAGGTGACCATGTTTCTGGAAGAAAGACGTAATCAAATCCTGGCCTATTTGACCCGGCACGAGCGCGCCAGCGTTGATTACCTGGCCACCGCATTTGCCATGAGCAAAGAGACGATACGCAGCGATCTGAACGAGTTGGCGCGCCTGAATCTGATTTAGCGTTGCTACGGTGGTGCGATTATTGTACGGCGCAGTTTGCAGTCAGAACTGATTGCGCCCAGCAGTGAAAATTTTGAAGTGCTGCTCAAGCGACTGGAAAAGCAGACCCGGCATCAAACCAGCAAACAGAAAGGAAACAAGATGAACGGCAAGGTGTGTATTTTAGGATCGTTCAACGTCGATATCGTCGCCAAAGTGGCACGTTTTCCCAAAGGCGGCGAATCGATCATGGCGCAGAGCAGCGCGCTCGGCCCCGGCGGCAAAGGGGCTAATCAGGCGATGGCCGCCAGCCGGGCGGGTTCACAGGTCTATTTTGTTACCAAGGTAGGTACCGATCAGTCCAGCCAGTTTACCTACGACCATCTCTCGTCATCGGATATTCACGCATTCAAGCTGTATCAGTCCGACACCGAGCCAACGGGCAACGCCATCATCTATGTCTCACAACAAAACGGCGAGAACATGATCGCCATTTATCCCGGTGCTAATCAGACCATCACCGATGACGAAGTGGCAGCTATCGCGCCGGAATTGACCACGTCAGACGTGCTGCTGGTTCAGTTGGAGAACAACTTCTCGCCACCCTGAACGTCATCAAGCTGGCGCACGCGCTAGGCAAAAAAGTGATCCTAAACCCGGCACCTTACTCGAGTGAGATTCTGCCCTATCTGGATTATCTGGATTATCTGGATTATCTGGACGTGATCACGCCCAACGAAACGGAAGCCTCGTTGCTATCCGGCATCGACATTCAGGATTTTGATAGCACCAAAGAAGCCGCGCTGAAAATCGCGCGTATGGGGGCCAAGCGCGTCATCATCACCATGGGCTCACGCGGTGCGCTGCTGTATGACGGCCACCAGTTCCAACACATTCCAGCCTTTCCGGCGCTCGGTGTCGACACCACCGGCGCGGGGGATGCCTTTAACGGCGCCTTTGCCGCCGCACTGGCCAATGGACAAAGCATGGTGAAGGCCGCCACCTACGCCTCCGCCTTTGCCTCTTTGGCGGTTGAGCGAGAAGGCGTCTAAAATATGTCATAACATCAAAATGTTATCTCGCGTTTATCACAACGTTAATGCCTGCGGGTTATCGCCCGCACTGTCTGTATTCGGAGAAATAAAAAATGAAAAAAATCGATGGTATCATCCCAGTCATGCTCACACCGTTCACCGAACAGAACGACGTAGACTATCCCGGCCTGGCCAACCTGATTGACTGGTATCTGGAAAACAAGGTTGATGCGCTGTTTGCCGTATGCCAGTCGAGTGAGATGCAATTTCTGACGCTGGAAGAGCGCGTGGCCGTGGCGCGTTTCGTTGTGGATCACGTGAAAGGCCGCGTGCCGGTGATCGCCTCCGGTCACATCAGTGACGACCTCGGCGCGCAAATCGAAGAGCTGTCAGCCTGGCACAAACCGGTATCGATGCACTGGTGCTGGTAACCAACCACCTCGATCCGCAGAAAACCGGCAGTGAAACGTTCTTCAGCACGCTGAACAGCCTGCTGGATGCGCTGCCGCTGGGCCTGTATGAGTGCCCTGCCCCCTACCGCCTCCTGCTGAGCGACGAAGAGCTGACCTATTGCGCCAACACGGGCCGTTTCGTGGTGTTGAAAGACGTGAGCTGCGATCTGGATACCGTGACCCGCCGCGTCAAGCTGGTGCAGGACACCCCGCTCAATATCATCAACACCAATGCGGCAATCGCCTTCCCGGCGATGAAAGCGGGCTCACGCGGTTTCAGCGGCGTATTCACCAACTTCCACCCGGAACTCTATGTGTGGCTCTATCACCACCATCAGGAAAACCCGGCGTTAGCGGATGAGCTGGCGGATTTCCTGTCGCTGGCGGCGGTTACTGAAACCCTGGGCTACCCGAAAAATGCCAAGATTTACCACCAGCGCCGCGGCACCTTTGACAGCATTCACTGCCGGGTGAACAAGGATGACGTGCTGGAGAAATTCTGGGGATTGACCGTGATCCTCGACCAGATTCGCCACGGCACCGAGCATTATCAGAAAAAAATTGCGCAATAAAAAATAACAACAAGTAGCGGGAAGACCTCGTGATTCCCGCTACGACAAATAATAAAACCAGGGGGATTCTCAGCATGATCGTGTGTGACCAACGTGATTGGGCGCAAGAAAAACACGCCCTGCATCCTACATCACCGTCCTTACAGCCAGACTCACGGCGAATCGTTTATTCGCAGATTCATCTCAGCCTGCTCACGGAAAATAAATAAAATGAAAGAGACAATATCTTTATCCAACCTGCTGCCACTGCACAACCAATGCAAAAAATATCCCGTTTGCGTTGGGGTATTATCCTGGTGTTGCTGATCGCCGCCGTGGTCAACTACCTTGACCGCGCCAACCTCAGCATCGCCAACACCACTATTTCGAAAGAGTTCGGTTTTAGCGCGACCCAGATAGGCTTGCTGCTTTCGGCCTTTCTATGGCCTTATGCGCTTGCCAACCTGCCCGCAGGCTGGCTGGTCGATAAATTCGTGACGAAAAAAATGTTTTCCTGGGCGCTCGGCCTGTGGTCGGGGTTCACGATTCTGGCGGGCTTCGTTAATGGCTATTCCATGTTCTACGGCCTGCGTATGCTGCTGGGTATCTCTGAATCGCCGTTTTTTACCTCCGTCACCCATCGCTGGTTCCCCAGTAACGAACGCGGGCTCCCCACCGCCATCATCAATACCGGCTCACAGATCGCGAACGCCATTGCACCGCCGATCCTGACCATTCTGTTGCTGACATTGGGCTGGCGCGGCATGTTTGTTGCCATCGGTTTGGCGGGCATCCCAATTCTGCTGGTCTGGCTGAAGCTGTACCGTAACCCGACGCCAGCAGAAGATGCACAAATTCACGGCGTTGTGGAAACCGCGACAGCACAGCAAGCCGATCAGCCAAAAGCGAGCTGGGGTTCTCTGTTCAAACACAAAACCACCTGGTTCATGATCCTGGGGAACTTCTCCATCATGTTCACCATTTGGGTGTATCTGACCTGGCTGCCGAGCTATCTGGAGAGATCGTTGGGATTCAGCCTGATGAAAACCGGCTGGGTTGCCTCCATCCCGTTCTTTGCCGGGATCATGGGCGTGCTGGTGGGTGGCGTGATTTCTGACCGCCTGATTCGTCGCGGCACCAACACCATCACCGCGCGTAAAATCCCTATCGTGTGCGGTACAGCACTGGCCGCGTGCTTCGTGGCACCGATCCCCTTCGTGCACGACACCACCTTGTGTATCGCGCTGCTTTCACTGGGCTATTTCTGTTCTCAGATGCTGTCAGGCGTTATCTGGACGCTGGCAACGAATATCGCACCGAAATCGCAGGTGGCTTCACTTGGTGCCATTCAGAACTTCGGTGGGTTCCTCGGTGCTGCCAGCGCGCCTATCGTCACCGGCATCATTCTTGACGCCACTGGCACCTTCACCAACGTCTTCTTGTTTGGTGCCTTCCTGTTAATGCTGGGGGCCATCAGCTACGGCTTCTTTGTGAGAAAGCCGCTTCAGGTTGCCGAATAACCTTGCACATCCCGGCGCTTAACCGCGTCGGGATGTGCCAATTCAGGCGTTGTCAGACGCTGACGCCACATCCTGCGAGAAATCCCGCTGCCAGGCCTCAAAACCACCATCCACGCTATATACCGCATCAAACCCCAGGCTCAACAAATACTGTGCCGCGTTGCGGCTGCTAATGCCGTGATAGCACATCACCATCACCAGCTGATCCAGCTCCGCCTCACGCATAAAATCAGACAGCGTTTCATTCGTCAGGTGCACCGCCTGAGGCACATGCCCCGTGGCATAACTTTGCGCATCGCGAATATCCACCATCACGCCGCTTTTCTGCCAGCGCTCATGGGCTTGCTCAATGCTAAGACACTCAAACTGTTCCATTCGGATACCACCTCGGGACAAAGAAAAAGGGCATTACGGCACAGCGCACGCAAATTTACTTTCCTGGTCGGCCACGATTCAAACGTCGCGTCGCTGTTCTCCGCACTGGGAGTGAAGCCGTATCATCTGCCGCATCAATTGGAAACCACGCCGATCGGCGGCAAGGTGGTATCTCAACGCTGGCGCGATAACGCCAGTAACAAGGCACTGCTGAAAGTGGAATACGTGTATCAGTCTACCGAACAGCTCGCCTCACTGGCACCTCTTAACCGCGCCAATCCACCGCAGCGCGTCACGCTGACGCTCAGAGAGCGCCCGACCAACGACAAAGGGTTCTGCCCATTTGAGGATTTTGAGAAAATTACCAAGGCGCTAGCACAGTAGTCATCCTTGTAGTGTGTGGTTTTAGTCTTTTGATCGCGTAAAGAATCACGCTGAGGCGGGCGCGACCACTGGGTGAGCGACATGGATGTCGTGAAAGCCAGCGCCGCGCCGGGAGGGCGTCACTGGCGGCCCGAACTGCGGGCACGAAGGCCGAAGGCACCGTGCAGCGGCGTGATTTCTCGCGAAAAGCCTGGAGCCACGAGGCGACGGCGCTTGAGCGCCTCGTGTCGGGCGCGTGCTGCAACGGTTGCAGAAATAGGCGTCGGTAAGCGCGCACGAAACACTCACGGCCCCGGCAGGAATATTGAGGCTATCGCTACACGGTTATACCAGAATCACCTCAACACTCTGCGCCCGCAGTTGCTCAACAATGCTGGCATCAGCCTGTTTCCCAGTGATCACTACGTCAATCTGATCAGCACGGCTAAACAGCATGCCCGCACGTTGGCCGATTTTGCTGCTGTCTACCACCACCGCCAGTTTACCGACATAGCTCAGCATCTTCTGCTCGGCCATCGCCGTCAGCATATCGGTTTTATACAGCCCTTCCACCGTCAATCCTTTGCCACTGGTAAACATCCAGTGACCGGCATACAAGCTTGCATCCCCTTCCTGAGGCGCCAATGTGATCGACTGGCTCTTGTTGTACTGCCCTCCCATGATCACAACACTTTCATGCTCTTGTTCAATAAGGAAATTGGCCAATGGCAAATAGTTGGTGATCACCTGGATATCACGCCCAACAATCTCACGCCCCAACAAAAACGCCGTTGAACCACAGTTGATCACCACACTTTCACCAGGATGGCACAGCGCAGCCGCCGCCTGCGCGATACGCATTTTCTCATCCAGATTCTGCGCCTGATAGATATTGAGCGGCGTCCAGGCTGGGCGCGGCAGATTAACGGCCTCGGCCCCATTGCGCACCTTGCGCAGTTTGCCCAATTCATTGAGTTTGTTGATATCGCGTCGCGCGGTAGAGGGAGAAACGTCAAAATTGGCGAATCAGATCGGAGACGGTGAGCTGCCCCTGGCGTTGCAGAAAATCAATGATGGCATGATGGCGCTGAGATTCAGTCATAAGTCGTCCGGTAACAAGAAGCGGCGCGTCATGGCGTCGACGTGAAGAGTTTACATCATAATTTATCATAAATGCGCAGCAATCATCATAGCGCGACGTGTTTGCTACGCCGCGCGCTACATCGCAAATTACAGGAAAGATTTGAAAGGCAAATCGGGTTCCATAGTGAAGCAGTCATCAAAACCGCGCGGATAATGGTATTCAAAATTGTCTTTGTCCACAGGCCAGGTAAATTTGCCACCGACTTACCAGATGAAGGGCTTGAAACCGTACTGCAAACGGTCTTTTTTCATCTCCCACAGCACACGAATCTCTTGCGCATCTGCCTGAAAATTTGACCCGATATCATGGTGGAACGGAATGACAACTTTGGCATTCAGCGCTTCAGCCATACGCAGAATATCCGCGCTGGTCATCTTGTCGGTAATACCGCGCGGGTTCTCGCCGTAAGAGCCCAACGCCACGTCAATATCATACTCATTGCCATGTTTGGCGTACATACTCATTGCCATGTTTGGCGTAGTAGTTGGAGTAGTGGGAATCACCACTGTGATACAGATTGCTACCGGGGGTTTTAAACAGGTAGTTCACCGCCCGCAGATCCATGCCATCCGGTAGCACGCCCGCGGCCTTTTGCTCCACGGGCAAAGTGATCAACGCGGTGCGATCGAACGCATCTAACGCATGGATTTCAATATCTTTAATACGAATCACCGCCCCGGTTTCACCACAATGCAACGCTCACGCGGAACGCCCCAACCCACCCAGAGATCCACACAGCTCTGCGGACCAATAAAAGGGAACCTCCGGACTGCAATTTTTCAGCACGGCGGCAGCGACGTTGACGTCAATGTGGTCGTTATGATCGTGCGTCGCCAAAATGGCATCTACCTGACGAATGGCGAACGGATCCAGCACAAACGGTGTGGTGCGCAAGTTAGGTTGCAGTTTCTTCACACCCGCCATGCGCTGCATCTGGTGCCCATTTTTCATCAATGAATTGCCGTGACGCTGCTTGCCCGTGCCGCACCAGAAATCGACGCAAATATTGGCCCCACCTTCCGATTTCAACCAAATCCCGGTGCAGCCCAGCCACCACATGGCGAAGGTGCCAGCGGCAACCTGCTCTTGTTCGATCTCTTCATTCAGCCAGGTTCCCCATTCCGGGAAGGTACTCAGGCTCCAGGATTCGCGGGTAATGGTTTCTATCTTGCTCATGGCGTTACCTCATCATTAATCGGCAATTAAATAAATCACAGTTAATCATAAAAAGATTAAAAACGATAATTTAATGCCAATCTATCACTGTTAAATCGCACTGACAATCACTGTGAGTGAAAAAAAATCATGAATTTTCTAACTGAGATCAACAAATAGATCAAAAGAACAAAAACACAACAAATTTAATTTTAAACAAAAAAACAAACAGCAATTATTGAATGATCTTAAGTGCCATGAGAATTGCGAGTTTAATCACAAACAATCAATAAAAATCTCAATACAATTAATTGTGATTACTGAAGTCCCTACGCCCGGTTATGTCAGCCACAACGTCGCTGCCCATCAGCAGGTGTGACCTTTCTCGGCTACCTGTTGTTGCGCAAAAGCGCCACGGTACTCATCAAAGGCACCATCAAGACGATCATCGGCTTTATGCTGTTACAGGCAGGGTCCAGCATCCTGACCGGCACGTTCAAACCCGTGGTCGCCAAGATGTCCGAGGTGTACCACATCAACGGCGCCATCTCTGACACCTACGCCTCAATGATGGCCACCATTGAACGCACGGGCGATGCCTACAGTTGGGTCTGCTCGCGGTGTTCTTCTATTATATTCTCGGCTACCCTATGTGGACCACCATTGTGTGCAGCGCCGTGTTGGTATCACTCTATTGGGGAATCACCTCCAACAGGATGTACAAGCCTACACAGGAAGTGACCGACGGCTGCGGTTTCTCTATCGGCCACCAGCAGCAGTTCGCCTCCTGGCTGGCCTATAAGCTCGCGCCCTATCTGGGTAAAAAGGAAGAGAGCGTAGAAGATTTGAAGCTGCCCGGCTGGCTGAATATCTTCCATGACAACATCGTCTCCACCGCCATCGTGATGACCGTGTTCTTTGGCGCAATTCTGCTGTCGTTCGGTATCGATACCTTGCAGCAAATGGCAGGCAAAGCGCACTGGACCATCTATATCCTGCAAACCGGCTTCCAATTCGCCGTTGCCATTTTCATCATCGTGCAGGGCGTGCGCATGTTCGTTGCCGAGCTGTCCGAAGCCTTTAACGGCATCTCACAGCGTCTAATCCCCGGTGCTGTGCTGGCAATCGACTGCGCCGCTATCTACAGCTTCGCCCCCAACGCCGTGGTATGGGGCTTTATGTGGGGCACCATCGGCCAATTGATCGCCGTTGGCATTCTGATTGCCATTGGCTCCCCCATCATGATCATCCCAGGCTTTATCCCGATGTTCTTCTCCAACGCCACTATCGGTGTGTTTGCCAACCACTTTGGCGGCTGGCGTGCGGCGCTCAAGATTTGTCTGGTGATGGGGATGATTGAAATTTTTGGCTGCGTATGGGCGGTAAAACTCACCGGACTGTCTGCCTGGATGGGCATGGCGGACTGGTCAATTCTGGCACCGCCGCTCATGCAAGGCATGACGCTGGGCCTGTGGTTTATGGGTGTAGTGATCCTCATCGCTGTTGCCTATATGTACTTTGCCAGCCGCACGTTGCGTGCTGAAGAAGATGCGGAAAAACAACTCGCGCAAACCACCGAGCAATGACTCTGGAGAAAGCACCATGACAGTTCGGATTCTGGCCGTATGCGGCTGTGGGCAAGGCAGTTCCATGATCATGAAGATGAAGATGAAGAAGATGAAGGTGGATCAGTTCCTGACCCAACAAGGCGTGGCACACACCGTCAACAGTTGTGCCGTCGGGGAATATAAAGCAGAGCTGAGCGGCGCGGACATCATTATCGCCTCAACCCACGTGGCGGATGAGATTACCGTGAGCGGCAACAAGTACGTCGTCGGCGTGCGCAATATGCTCTCTGCCGCCGATTCTGGTCCCAAGCTGATGGAGGTTGATCAATGCCCACTTCCCTCAGGACGTCAAGGCATAAGGAGTTTCTATGAAGCTGCGCGATTCACTGCTGGAAAACCAGTCAATCCGCCTGCAAGCGGAGGCCGCCACCTGGCAGGAAGCGGTCAAAATCGGCGTTGATCTGCTTGTGGCCGCCGACGTGGTCGAGCCGCGTTACTACCAGGCGATTCTCGATGGCGTCGAACGTTTTGGCCCCTATTTTGTTATCGCTCCCGGGCTTGCCATGCCTCATGGCCGCCCGGAGGAAGGAGTGAAAAAAACCGGCTTCGCGCTGGTGACGCTAAAAACCCCGCTGCCGTTCAACCATGAAGATAACGATCCGGTAGATCTGCTGATTACGCTGGCCGCCGAGGATGCTACCGCACATCAGGAGGTAGGCATTATGCAGATCGTTAATCTGTTTGAAGATGAGGCGAACTTTGGTCGCCTGCGCGCCTGCCGCACCGAGCAGGAGGTTTTGGATCTGATCGATCGCGCCACACTGGCCGCGACGGAATAAGGAGTCCCCGATGCCGCAGTTACCGATGTTACAAGTTGCGCTGGATAACCAAACGCTGTCCGATGCCTACAACACCACCCGCCTGATCGCCGAAGAGGTGGACATTATCGAAGTCGGCACCATTTTGTGTGTAGGCGAAGGGGTACGCGCCGTGCGCGATCTGAAAGCGCTGTATCCGCACAAGATTGTGCTGGCCGATGCCAAGATTGCCGATGCGGGGAAAATCCTGTCACGCATGTGTTTTGAAGCCAATGCCGACTGGGTCACCGTGATCTGTTGCGCGGATATCAACACCGCAGCGGGCGCACTGGCGATGGCACGCAAATTCGAGGGCGATGTGCAGATCGAACTGACCGGCTTCTGGACCTGGGAGCAGGCAGAAGCCTGGCGCACGGCAGGCATTCAACAAGTGGTGTATCACCGCAGCCGAGATGCTCAGGCCGCAGGCGTCGCCTGGAGCGAAACGGACATCAGCGCCATCAAACGTCTGGCCGAAATGGGCTTCAAGGTGACAGTCACGGGCGGCCTGGCGCTGGACGATCTGCCGCTGTTTCAGGGCATCCCCATTCATGTCTTTATCGCCGGTCGCAGTATTCGTGATGCGGCAAGCCCCGTCGAAGCCGCCCGTGAGTTTAAACGCCGTATCGCCCAATTGTGGGGTTAAGGGAGGGAATATGCTGACAAAAGCGGTGCCGCTGGGCATCTATGAAAAAGCATTGCCTACCGGTGAAAGTTGGCTGGCACGCCTCCAGTTGGCGCGCGAACTCGGCTTTGATTTCGTCGAAATGTCAGTGGACGAAACCGATGAGCGCCTTACCCGGCTGGATTGGGATCGAGAACAGCGTCTGGCGCTGGTCAATGCCATCGCCGCCACCGGCATCCGGGTGCCCTCCATGTGCCTGAGTGCGCACCGCCGCTTTCCGCTAGGTTCGCAGGATGATGCCATTCGCGATCAAGGGCTCGCCATCATGCACAAAGCGATTGCGCTGGCGCAGGATGTCGGTATACGGGTGATTCAATTGGCCGGTTACGACGTCTATTATCAGGAGGCGAATGAGATCACGCGTGAACGTTTTCGCGACGGCCTGCAACAAGCAGTGGAAATGGCGAGCTGTGCGCAGGTCACACTGGCTATGGAGATCATGGATTATCCACTGATGAACTCGATCAGCAAAGCGCTGGGCTACGCCAACTACCTGAACAACCCGTGGTTTCAGCTCTATCCCGATATCGGCAACCTTTCAGCCTGGGATAACGATGTGCAAATGGAACTACGTGCGGGCCAAGGCCATATCGTCGCGGTGCACGTCAAAGATACCCGTCTCAGCGTATTCAAAAACGTGCCCTTTGGCACTGGCGTAGTGGATTTCGAACGTTGCTTTGCCACCCTGAAAGAGAACGGTTACCGCGGTCCTTATCTGATTGAAATGTGGAGCGAGAATGCCCCGACCCCATCAAGGAAGTGATCGCCGCGCGCGACTGGGTGAAACAGCGCATGGAACGCGCCGGCCTGCACGTGGAGGAAGCGGCATGACAGCGCAATTGAAACAACGCGTGTTTGAAGCCAACATGGCCCTGCCTCAGCACGGTCTGGTGACCTACACCTGGGGGAATGTAAGTGCGATTGACCGCGAACGCGGTCTGATGGTCATCAAGCCCAGCGGAGTTGCCTATGAGATCATGCAAGCCGAAGATATGGTGGTGGTCGATTTACAGGGCAATCTTGTAGAAGGGCGTTATCGTCCTTCCTCGGATACGCCCACCCACCTGGAGCTGTATCGCCGCTACCCGCACAAATGGGGGGCATTGTGCACACCCACTCCACCCACGCGACCGCCTGGGCGCAAGCAGAGTTAGCAATTCCAGCGCTCGACACACGCACGCTGATTATTTTTTTGGCGACATTCCCTGCACGCGGCCTCTGTCGGCGCAAGAAGTGGAACATGAGTACGAAAAAAATACCGGTGTAGTCATTGCCCAAACGCTGGGAGAGACCAATCCGCTGCACGCCCCCGGTATTATTGCCTACCAGCATGGGCCGTTCTGCTGGGGCAAAGACGCGGAAGAAGCGGTGCATAATGCGGTGGTGCTGGAAGAGCTGGCACGAATGGCCTGGCTGGCCTGTACCCTGAACCCTCATTTGCGCCCGCTCGACAGCGCATTACAGCACAAGCACTTTAATCGCAAACACGGCCCAAACGCCTACTACGGGCAACAATAACGCTTTGACGGTCATTTCTCGCCAACGCGAGAAATGACCGTATTCTCCACCAATTACGCGTCCTTCCTCGCACCAATCCCCTATACTTTATATGACAATCTTCAACAATATGTTACCTGCATCACGCCTAAATGTTTTTATTTGGTTAATCCTTGGCTGTGGTGTTTGTTTTCAATTATTATAATGCTCGAAAACGAACATTTTGACCTTTTTTTGGACACGGAGGAGAACGCGTGGAAACCAAAGACCTTATCGTAATCGGTGGGGGCATCAACGGCGCAGGCATTGCTGCCGATGCCGCGGGCCGTGGCTTGTCTGTGCTGCTGTTGGAAGCGCAGGATCTGGCCAGCGCCACCTCCTCTGCCAGTTCAAAATTGATCCACGGTGGCCTGCGCTACCTGGAACATTATGAGTTTCGTTTGGTGAGCGAAGCGCTCTCCGAGCGTGAAAAATTGCTGAAGATGGCACCGCACATCATCTTCCCGATGCGTTTCTGCTTACCCCATCAACCGCACCTGCGTCCTGCCTGGATGATCCGTATCGGGTTGTTTATGTACGATAATCTGGGCAAACGCGTCAGCCTGCCCGCCAGCCACGGCCTGAAATTCAGCAAAGACTCGGTGCTGAAACCCGAACTAACGCGCGGTTTCGAATATTCCGACTGCTGGGTGGATGATGCGCGTCTGGTGGTTCTGAACGCGCAGGAAGTGGTTAAACGCGGTGGCGAAGTGCGCACCCGTACCAAAGTGACCCGCGCCCGCCGTGAAGGGGATCTGTGGATCATTGATGCTGTCGACAGCGTGACGGGCGAAACCCACACCTGGCAGGCAAAAGGACTGGTCAACGCCACTGGCCCTTGGGTGAAAGAGTTTTTCGATCATGGGCTGGAACTGAAATCCCCTTACGGGATCCGCCTGATCAAAGGCAGCCACATTGTTGTGCCCCGCGTACAGGATGAGCCGCAGGCCTACATTCTGCAAAACAAAGATAACCGTATCGTGTTTGTGATTCCGTGGCAGGATGAGTTTTCGATCATCGGCACTACCGATGTGGAATACCACGGCGATCCGCATGAAGTGAAAATCGACGACAAAGAAATTGCTTACTTGTTGGATGTCTACAACGATCACTTCAAAAAGACGCTGACGCGAGACGATATCGTATGGACCTATTCCGGCGTGCGTCCGCTGTGCGATGATGAGTCTGATTCTCCGCAGGCAATTACCCGTGATTACACGCTGTCAGTGGCGGATGAGCACGGTAAAGCCCCTCTGCTGTCGGTGTTTGGCGGCAAGCTGACCACCTACCGCAAGCTGGCAGAACATGCGATGGAGAAGCTGGCAAAATACTATCCTCATAGCGGTCAGGCCTGGACACAAAACGCAGTGCTGCCCGGTGGCGATCTGGCCGGTACGCGCAACGAATACGCCGCTGCGCTGCGCCGTCGTTTCAATCTGCCGGAATCGCTGGCGCGTCGCTATGCCCGCACCTACGGTTCCAACAGCGAACTGATCCTGACTAACGCCAGTGGCATTCACGATCTTGGCGAAAACTTCGGACACGATCTGTACGAAGCAGAGTTGCGCTATCTGGCCGATAAAGAGTGGGTAGTCAGCGTGGAGGATGCCATCTGGCGTCGCACCAAGCTGGGCATGTGGCTGAATGATGAACAAAAACAGCGTGTCGCTGACTGGCTAAACGCCTATCTCCAACCGAAGGCCACAGCGGAATAATTTTCCTGCCAGACTTCTCCTCCAACGAACAGGTTGCCGAAAGGTAACCTGTTCGTTTTTTATACGCAAAAAATGATAACATTTCCCGGTTTATCGCGTTTTTTTTCCCGACAAATAACGGCGAGAGTCATTTTTTACCTGACTCACTCCAATAACACCTCCCACACTCAAATCAAAAAAGAATGCACACCAAAGAATAAACACAGGAAGTAACAGTAAATAATAAACGAATGCTAATAAACATTGCGCACAATGTTATTTATTTTGTTAAGAGAATTTGAAATCGGGGGAATATATTTATCATATGAAGAAAAGCGATGAATCAAATATATATCTGACAGAATGTAAATAAGAATAATAATCAATAACAACAAAAAATAAATAGTTATTTATTTTCTACGATATAGCTCACAGAATAAATACAATAAAATACCCATCCTTATTAATGATTAACGGAGTAATAAATTGCATATCAAGTACTATATTATTAGCGCTGATGGCAAACCATGAACTCCGTCCTATTCAACATTGCATCGTAAGTCAGTTCGCAAAATAGACGCGGGTAATAAGCAGTTGTGACGAGATATCGTTATTAACTATTTCACACAACGACTAGTGTTTACTGTCACGTTATTTCTCGCCGCCTTGTTGCGTGTTTTGTACTGCGTTGATTCCCGTGCTCATGTATTCGGGTATGAGGAGGATGAAAATTAAATGCCTAATCAGGTTGAGCGTCCTTTATTGGATCTGGGACTAACAAGACTCGAATTCCTGCGTATTTCAGGCAAAGGCCTGGCAGGGATCACTATTGCGCCAGCACTGCTTTCACTGTTGGGATGCCGACAGGAACAGATTGATAGCGGCGTTATCGGGCTGACGACAACCCCCAAAGGCGTGCTGGTGACAAACCGCGCCCGCTGCACCGGGTGTCACCGCTGCGAAACTGCCTGCACATCTTTCAATGACGGTAGCGTTGGCTCCTATTTCTCACGTGTCAAAATCCATCGCCATTTCTATTACGGCGACGGTGGCCTGGGCTCCGGCGGCGGCTTGTATGGCGATCTTAATTTCACCACTGACACCTGTCGGCAGTGTAAAGATCCCGAATGCATGAAAGCCTGTCCCATCAAGGCTATCGCCTTCAATGAAGAGCACGGCAGCATCGCCGTGGACACCAAACGTTGCATCGGCTGCGCCGCCTGTACTACGGCCTGCCCCTGGATGATGGCAACCGTTAATCCGCAGACTAAAAAATCGGGCAAATGCATTCTGTGCGGTGAATGCGCGACGGCTTGCCCGACCGGGGCATTATCCATTATCGAGTGGAAAGAGATTACCGTCTGATAACGGCAACGGGCGTTATCCCCTTATTCACGCGGCGTTTCACACGCAGGAAGAAAAATTATGATTAACGGTTGGACAGGTAATATATTACGTATCAACTTGAGCACCGACACCATCAGCAAAGAGGATTCCAGCCAATATAAAAAAATGGTTGGCGGAATGGGCTTTGGCTATAAAATTATGTACGACGAGGTGCCAGCCGGAACAAAACCTTTTGATGAGGCCAATAAAGTTGTTTTCGCCGTCGGACCACTGACCGGTTCCGGCGTACCTTGCAGTTCACGCGCCAATATTACCTCGCTGTCTACCTTTACCCGGGGTCATCTGGTTGTTGATGCCCATATGGGTGGGTTCTTTGCTGCCTACATGAAATATGCTGGCTACGACGCCATTATTATTGAAGGCAAGGCGGCAAAACCGGTCTGGATTAATATTCAGAACGACGAAGTAAAAATTGAAAATGCTGCTTTTCTGTGGGGAAAAGGGACACATGCCACCACCGAAGAGATCTGCCGTGCGACTAGTGAAGAAACCTGCGTGGCGGCTATCGGCCCGGCGGGTGAAAATCTGGTGCCGCTCTCCGGCATTCTTTCTTAACAGCCGCAACCACAGCGGCGGCGCAGGCGTAGGCGCAGTGCTCGGTTCCAAAAACCTGAAGGCCATCGCCGTTTGGGGCAGTCACGGCGTTAACGTTGCTAACCGTGAAGAGCTTAAAGCGCTGAACGAATACATGATGACGCAGCTCATCGGCGCCAACAACAACCACGTTGTGCCGAGCACGCCGCAGGCATGGGCCGAATATTCCGACCCAAAATCACGCTGGACCGCGCGCAAAGGCCTGTACTGGCAGGCGGCGGAAGGCGGCCCGATTGAAACCGGTGAAATCCCGCCGGGCAACCAGAACACCGTCGGTTTCCGCACCATGAAATCCACCTTCGATCTGGGGCCGGCAGCGGAAAAATATACGGTGAAAATGGGGGGATGCCACTCCTGCCCGATCCGCTGTATGTCGCAACTTAACGTGCCGCAGTCCAAGCAGTTTGGCGGCCCGACCACCGGCGGCAATACCTGCGTAGCCAACTTTGTACACACCACCATCTTCCCCAACGGCCCCAAAGACATTGCCGAGAAAGGCGATGGCAACGTGGTCGGAAATCTGGTCGGCCCGAGCATTTTTGACGATATGGGATTGTGGTGTAACTACGGTCAGTTGCATCGTGACTTCACTTACTGTCATACACACGGCGTGTTCAAACGCGTACTGTCCGTCGAAGAATACCAGTCCATTCCCTGGAGCCTGATGGAAGAAGGCGATCCGAACTTCATCAAGGATATCTACCATCGTCTGGCCCACCGTATCGGCGAGTTCAGCCATTTGTCAGATGGCTCTTATTTCATCGCGGAGCGCTGGAATCTGGGACCAGAATATTGGAACTATGCAAAAAACAAACTGTGGTCGCCCATGGGCTTCCCGGTGCACCATGCCAACGAAGCGTCGGCCCAGGTGGGAACCATCGTCAACTGCATGTTCAACCGCGATGCCATGACCCACACCTACATTAACTAATTGGCGGCGATCTGCCGCTCAAGCTGCAAAAAGAGATCGCGGCTGAGCTGTTTGGTTCCGGTGACGCCTTTGACGAAACCAAAAGCTACACCCCCCATTAACCGCTACAAAATTGATTATGCCAAGTGGACACTGCTTAGAAGTTTCCTGCACGACGCTGTGTAACTGGGTATGGCCGATGACAGTCTCACCGCACAAAAACCGTAACTACCGCGGCGATCTGGCAATGGAGGCGAAATTCTTTGCTGCCGTGACCGGAGAAGATACCACCGAAGCCAACCTCGACCTGGCGGCAGAACGTATTTTCACGTTACACCGCGCCTACACCGTGAAGCTGATGAACACCATGGACATGCGCCATGAGCACGATCAGATCTGTGACTGGGTGTTCGATAAGGATCCCAAACTGCCAGCGTTCAGCGAAGGCACAGACAAGATGGATCGTGATGACGTGCAGAAATCGTTCACGATGTTCTACAGCGCGATGGGTTGGGATCCAGAGCTGGGGTGCCCGACACGCGCAACCCTGGAACGCCTTGACCTGAAAGAGGTAGCAGACGATTTGGCGGCACACAACCTGTTGCCAGCCTGAGAACAAGGCATCAATCATGAAAACTGTTGTGGATAACGAAACAGCGCCTCCTGATGGATTGCCGGATGCGGCGCTTGCCGCCGCTCAGGACGTTGCAGACAGCGACGCACCAGATATGCGCCGACGCAGGTTGTTGCTGCCGTTAAGCGGCGCACTGCACGACGCTCCGCCAGCGCAGGAAACACCGCCCGTAGAGGAAGAGCCCAAAGCCCCCCTACCTCGTTCTGGAGGATTACCTGCGTGGCTGTTCTGCCAACGGTGCGGTTGTGGATCGACGCGAGCTGTTAGCGCCACCCTGCGCGTTAACCGAAGAGGAGCTGGATGTACTGCTAATGCAGATTCGTGCCGAAGAACAAGGCAGCGATATCGTCGAGATTGCGCAGTAGGACGCCTGTTTCTACTACTCCGACCGTTACATGAGCCATAACTACGCCCGGATTCTGGTCTTCACGCACGAACAGGACGCCTGCGCTACGCTGGCGCAAACCGTCCGCTTTGAGTGTGAAACCTATCCGCGCCCGTTCAAGGCCGGCATGTTGGCGTTGCACCCGTATGGATTTGATGACGACAAGATCGCAAGCATCTTGCGCTTTCTCACCCAAACCGAGGCTTACCAGGATATTCACCAGGTGGAAGCCTCCAACGGTGCCATCTATCTGTATAGCGACCGTTACATGAGTGTCGGCAAAGCCCAAGGGCTCTGTGAATGGATTGAGGTGGAACAATATGAGAACCCCTAGCCCGCGCGCCCGGTATGCGTGGATCACAATGAATAACGTACTTTCTGGGAGGCATGGAAGATGACATGCTCACGCCGTAAATTTGTCCTCGGCATGGGGTCGGTGATTTTTTCAGCGCACCGGTTTTCTCGGCATTGGGTAAAGCGGAAAAAGGCGCCCCCGTGCGCTATGCCATGATCCATGATGAAGTGAAGTGTAACGGCTGTAATATCTGTACCGTTGCCTGTCATAAGGTCAATAAGGTACCTACCGGCGCGGCGCGCATGAGCATTGCGCACATTGCGATGACGCCGCCTGAATCCGGTAATACCTATCACTTTTTCCGTCACTCTTGCCAGCAGTGCGAAGATGCCCCTTGCATTACCGTCTGCCCGACGGGTGCGTCCTACCGCGATAAAAGCAACGGTATCGTGCGGGTGGATAAGCCCAAATGCATTGGGTGCAGCTACTGTATCTCCGCTTGCCCGTATCAGGTGCGCTACCTAAATCCTGTTACCCATGTGGCGGACAAACGCGACTTCTGTCTGGAATCGCGCCTGATGAAAGGGTTCCCACCCATTTGCGTCAGCGCCTGCCCGCAAAATGCCCTGATCTTCGGGCGGGAAGACAGCGAAGTGGTGCAGAACTGGCTGAAAACACACGACTACTATGTGTATCAGTTGCCGAAGGTAGGTAAACCGCACCTCTATCGACGCCCGGGGCCCCATGAAGTGAAGAAGGTGAACGTATGAATATCATGCCTAACGCTGAGCAATTTCAGTCCCAGCTGTATCAATATGTTTATCTCTACACGCCCGACTATTGGCCTATCTGGCTGATTTTGGCCGGCGTGGCGTTTGTCGGCATGCTGGGCGTGTTAGCGCTGCACGGTTTCCTGCGTTACCGCTTCGCCGCACCGCATGCCGCCGGACACGAGGAGAAGGTTTATCTTTACTCGCGTACGGTACGCTTGTGGCACTGGAGTAATGCGCTGCTGTTTATCCTGTTGCTGGCGAGCGGTTTCATCAACCACTTTGCGCTGCTCGGATCGCACGATACCGCGCTGCTGGTTTCACTGCACAGCCTGTGTGGCTATTTGTTGCTGGTGTGCTGGCTGGCGTTTGTGCTGATTAACGCACTGGGCGGTAATGGGCATCATTACGTTATCGAGCGACAGGGATGGGGCCAGCGCGCCTTCCTGCAAGTGCGCTTTTATCTCTACGGCATTATCAAAGGTGAAGACCATCCGTTCCCGGCCACGCCGCACGCCAAGTTCAACCCGCTACAGAAGGTGGCTTATCTCGGGGTGATGTATAGTCTGGTGCCGCTACTGCTGCTCTCTGGGGTATTGTTGCATAACCCGCTATGGCTGCCCGCCGGATGGATATTGGTGAAAGCCTGGCTGCTACCAGTGCATTTTATGCTGGCGGTACTCAGCGTGTTCTTTATCTGTGGACATCTCTATCTTTGCACCACAGGGCGCACGCCGACCCAGACCTTCCGCAGTATGGTTGATGGCTACCACAGGCACTAACGGAGAACCCCATATCACGCGTGAACAGTTGCGCGCGCTGCACGTAAGCCGCGCCCTGTATCGCTGGTTCCTGCGGCGTTTTCCAGAGGGCGGCAGCTAT
>NZ_JBLLJS010000011.1:0-136008 GCF_047692315.1 Symbiopectobacterium sp.
TCCGCTAGAAAGTCAACATCTTTCGTTCAACTTTCTAACTGACCTCGCAACCGCGAATCGCTGTTGCCGTGTCAGTGGAGGCGCAGTATAGACACTTCTCGCGCCCTGACAAGCGCTAATTTCAATTTTATTTCTGAGTGCTCATTTTTAACCCAAACACACCATGATAAAAACGGCGGCACACCTGTGCCGCATTATTATTTCATCATAGATAACAGTATGTTAATTACTGTCTGGCTACAATGTGCTTATCCACGCCATCAATATCCAGGGTTACCGGTTTACCTGGAATCAACTTGCCCGAAAGGATTTCCTGGGCCAACGGATTTTCAATCTGCTGCTGAATGGCACGTTTGAGCGGCCGAGCGCCATAAACCGGATCAAACCCACTCTGCCCCAATTGCTCCAATGCCGCCTCTGTCATGGTGACCGGATAACCGCGTTCTTCCAGACGTTTGTACAGCCGTTGCAACTGAATACGCGCAATGGACATGATGTGCGCCTGGCCCAGCGGATGAAATACCACCACTTCATCGATACGGTTGATAAATTCCGGGCGGAAACGGTGGCTGACCACATCAAGCACCATGTCACGCATTCCCGCATAATCCATTTCACCGAAATGTTCCTGGATAAGATCGGAGCCAAGGTTCGATGTCATCACGATTACCGTATTACGGAAATCCACCGTTCTCCCCTGCCCATCCGTCAAACGCCCATCGTCGAGAACCTGCAATAGAATGTTGAATACATCCGGATGCGCCTTTTCCACTTCATCAAGCAGGATCACCGAGTAAGGACGACGTCGAACAGCTTCAGTGAGGTATCCCCCCTCTTCATACCCGACGTATCCCGGAGGCGCACCGACCAAGCGCGAGACTGAATGTTTTTCCATAAATTCAGACATGTCGATACGCACCATCGCGTCATCGCTATCGAACAAGAAGGCCGCCAGCATTTTGCACAGCTCGGTTTTACCCACCCCGGTCGGCCCCAGGAACAAGAATGACCCGATGGGACGGTTAGGATCGGAAAGCCCTGCACGGCTACGGCGAATAGAGTTCGCTACCGCATTAACCGCTTCGTTTTGCCCGATAACACGCTGATGCAGCTCTTGCTCCATACGCAGCAGCTTGTCACGTTCACTTTCCAGCATGCGCGCGACGGGAATTCCCGTCCATCTTGCTAACACTTCAGCAATTTCAGCATCGGTGACCTTGTTGCGTAACAGGTGCATGGTCTTCCCTTCGGCCTGCATAGCCGCCGCTAACTGTTTTTCAAGTTCGGGCAAACGGCCATATTGCAACTCCGACATGCGTGCGAGATCGCCCTGACGACGTGCCCGCTCCAGCTCGATTTTCGCCTGTTCCAATGCGACTTTAATATTCTGCGTACCACTGAGAGAGGCTTTCTCAGCTTTCCATTCTTCTTCAAGTTTGGAGTAGTAGCGTTCTTTCTGCTCAAGTTCTTCATTCAGCAGAGATAACCACTTTTGGCTGGCCTCATCAGACTCTTTTTTCAGCGCCTGCTGTTCTAGCTTTAACTGAATAATGCGCCGGTCAAGGCGATCCAGAGATTCCGGTTTCAAATCCATCTGCATGCGAATGCTAGATGCCGCTTCATCAATCAGGTCGATGGCTTTATCCGGCAGTTGCCTGTCAGCAATATAACGGTGTGATAACATGGCCGCCGCCACAATTGCCGGGTCAGTGATCTGCACGTGATGGTGCAACTCATAGCGTTCTTTGAGCCCACGCAGAATCGCGATGGTGTCTTCAACGTTCGGTTCAGCCACAAACACTTTTTGGAAACGGCGTTCCAATGCAGCATCTTTCTCAATATATTGCCGGTATTCGTCCAGCGTGGTGGCACCGACGCAATGCAACTCACCGCGCGCCAATGCAGGTTTCAACATGTTACCCGCATCCATCGCGCCATCGGCTTTGCCCGCGCCCACCATGGTATGCAATTCATCGATAAACAGGATGACACTGCCTTCCTGTTTTGCCAGATCGTTTAGCACCCCTTTCAGGCGTTCTTCGAATTCACCACGGTATTTGGCACCCGCAATCAACGCCCCCATACCCAACGATAGCACGCGCTTATTTTTCAGACCTTCAGGCACTTCGCCGTTGACAATACGCTGCGCTAATCCTTCTACAATTGCCGTTTTCCCAACTCCTGGCTCACCGATCAGCACTGGGTTATTTTTGGTACGACGTTGCAGTACCTGCATGGTTCTGCGAATTTCTTCATCACGGCCAATAACGGGATCCAATTTCCCTCGCTCTGCGCGTTCGGTTAAATCAATCGTGAATTTCTTTAGCGCTTGTCGCTGATCTTCCGCATTTTGATCGTTCACCTGTTCACCACCACGTACCTGATCAATGGCTTTAGAGACTGTCTCTTTAGTTGCACCTGCACGAGCCAGAAGATCGCTTAACGTGCCTTGAGTATCCAGCGCCGCCAGCAAAAATAGTTCAGAAGAGATAAATGCATCACCGCGCTTCTGTGCAATCTTGTCGCACAGATTCAGGGTACGGACTAATTCATTGAAGGGTTGCACATCGCCATCAACACCCTGCACCTGAGGTAAACGCGTGATGGCCTGTTCAATTTCAGTTTTCAAACGAACAGCGTTTACACCTGCTGTGGTCAGCAGCGGACTGACGGTACCACCATCCTGCTGCAACAACGCACTCATGACGTGCAAAGGGTCGATAAACTGATGATCCTTGCCAAGTGCGAGAGATTGCGCATCCGCAAGGGCAAGCTGGAATTTATTGGTAAGACGATCCAGACACATAACTCCTCCCATACATACTGCATACTGGTCAAAATTGCTACTGGAGATTAAATGAGGTCATCCCTCAAAATTTCAAGATTATTTTGCCAGTAATACCAGTAATAATAGGAGGAATGCAGTTACTTGCCATGGATCGTCTTAATTCAGTAGGTTATATCACCCAGATTAAACTTGCCATACGACCAGTGGTCCCATCGCGGCGATACGAGAAAAATTTGTCGGCCTGAGTCACAGTACAGGCATCGCCACCAAAGATTTTCGTTACGCCCTGGGCCTGCAAACACAGGCGTGCCAGTTGATAAATATCGGCAAGAAACTTGTTATCCTTAGCGATAAAAGCGTCCGCGGCAGCAGGGTGCTGCGCCATAAAGGCATCACGCACCTCAGGGCCAACTTCAAATGCCTGCGGCCCAATAGCCGGCCCAAGCCACGCCATCACAGACGATGCGGGGGCACGAAAGTGGTTTAACGTCGCTTCCAGTACGCCGGAGCACAATCCGCGCCAGCCCGCATGCGCGGCAGCCACCTCATCTCCGTGCTCAGAACAGAACAGCACGGGTAAGCAGTCTGCCGTCATTACCGCACACACCTGACCGGGTTGGTTGGAATAAGCAGCATCGCCAGTCAACACGCCTGACGCAGAAGAAGATAATGGAACCACGTGCGTCCCGTGCACCTGATTTAACCATTGTGGCATGGCCGGCAAATCAGCCAGCGTCACAAGCCGTTGACGATTTGCTAAAACGGCCTCTGGCCTATCGCCCACGTGTGCACCAAGATTTAGCATATCGTAGGGGGTTTGACTAACGCCCCCCTTCTCGTGGTGCTACAGGCACGCACACCTTGAGGTGCAGGCCAGTTGGGTATTATCAATTCGCTCGTCATCAGCCTCGCATCACCAGTCATATTGATCTTTGAACGCTTCTGCGTCCGCTTTTAATACCTCAACCAGGTCAACCATATCTTGTGGCAAGGGTGCATGCCACTCCATTTCAATTCCGCTGATAGGATGATAAAGGCGCAGCATAGTGGCATGTAACGCCTGACGATCGAAAGTGCGCAGTGCCGTTATCAGCGATTCGGATGCCCCTTTTGGCAAACGAGGGCGGCCACCATAGAGAGGATCGCCCACCAGCGGGTGATTTATATGCGCCATATGGACACGAATCTGGTGTGTACGACCGGTTTCAAGACGCAGGCGTAAGCGCGTATGATTGCGAAAATGCTCCATAATGCGGTAATGGGTGACTGCTGGCTTGCCCATGGGATGCACCGACATATGGGTGCGTTTGGTGGGATGGCGGCTCATCGGTTCATTAACCGTCCCCCCTGCCGTCATACGACCAATCGCAACGGCCTCATATTCACGCGTGATTTCACGTGCCTGGAGTGATTCCACCAATCGCGTTTGTGCCGGCACCGTTTTTGCCACCACCATCAATCCTGTGGTGTTTTTATCCAGGCGATGCACAATGCCTGCACGTGGTACGTCCGCAATAGCCGGAAAATGGTGCAGCAGTGCATTCAACACCGTGCCGTCCGGGTTGCCTGCACCGGGGTGAACCACCAGATCGCGCGGCTTATTGATCACCAGAATATCTTGATCTTCATAAACAATATCCAATGAGATATCTTGCGCTTCCCAGCGAACCTCTTCATCGATCAGGGCATCAATCGTAATGGCTTCACCGCCTAACACTTTCTCTTTTGGCTTATTTACCATATTGCCGTTAATCTGTATCCGATCGTTCAGGATCCATTCTTTTATGCGAGAACGTGAATAATCTGGGAACAATTCGGCCAAAGCCTGATCTAACCGTTGACCGAGTTGTTGAGACTCAGCCACCGTTGCGGTGAGTTGTACTTGTTGTGCCATAGTTGCAGCTTCTTCGTTAACGTTGAGTTTTCGCGGCGATGCCGTTTAAAATAATGTACTATTGTAGCTGGTCTTATCCAGGAGCTTAACGGCCTGTCTCCCGGCATAACACTCTGAGGATAATCAAAACGTTATGATGCGTATGAAATATCTGGTGGCTGCAGCCACGTTGAGCCTGGCGCTGGCGGGTTGCTCCAGCAACTCCAAGGATACGGTTCCCGACAGTCCGCCTTCTGAAATTTATGCTACCGCTCAACAAAAATTGCAGGACGGTAACTTTAAAGCAGCAATCACGCAGTTGGAAGCACTGGATAACCGATATCCTTTCGGGCCCTATTCTCAGCAAGTGCAGCTTGACCTGATTTACGCTTATTACAAGTCCGCAGAACTGGCGATGGCGCAAGCCTCGATTGACCGTTTCCTGCGCCTCAACCCAACGCACCCGAGCGTGGACTATGTGCTGTACATGCGTGGTTTAACCAACATGGCACAGGATGATAGCGCACTTCAGGGATTCTTCAGCGTTGACCGCTCTGACCGCGATCCACAATATGCGCGCGCGGCTTTCCGTGATTTCCGCCAGTTGCTGCAAGCCTACCCTCGCAGCCAGTTTGCCACCGATGCCAGCAAACGTCTGGTGTTCCTGAAAGAGCGTTTAGCCAAATATGAACTTTCAGTGGCGGAATATTACACCAAACGCGGTGCTTACGTCGCCGTTGTTAATCGCGTGGAACAAATGATGCGTGATTTCCCAGACACGCAAGCGACGAAAAGAGCGCTTCCGCTGATGGAAAACGCCTATCGAGAACTCCAACTGCTGGGTCAGGCGGATAAAGTCGCGAAAATTGTCGAGGCCAATCCCGCTTAACCGGAAGGCAATACGGTCCCCTGCGACACGCGCAAACATAAAAAAACGGCAAACCAAGGTTGCCGTTTTTTTATTCCAACGCCTAAACAATATCCGAGCATAATCCCGCCACTGACCTTGTCTGGACGCCATCGATCTCATTGATAATGCCACCAGATGCATCAGGTCTCAAGCCTTCTGTCACGCTTCCTCTATGTGCCTCACAAATTGCAACGCGGTGATCCGACCAGTCAAATAAAAGTGATATAGATCACGATTTTTATCCCATTTGCGGCTATGCTGAAGCTATCTAAGTGAGACGGCAAAAGCAGAGAGGTATGTTATATGACGATCAACATTACCAGTAAGCAAATGGAAATTACCCCCGCAATACGTCAGCATGTCGAAGACCGTCTAACCAAGCTGGATAAATGGCAAACTCACCTGATTAACCCACATATTATCTTATCCAAAGAACCGGTGGGATTTGTTGCCGACGCGACCATTAGTACTCCCAATGGTCCCCTGGTCGCCAGCGCCAAGCATGAAGATATGTACGCTGCCATTAATGAGCTGCTCGCCAAACTGGAGCGCCAACTGAACAAGATGCATCATAAGGGAGAAGCACGCCGGGCAACTACGGGTGCCAAAGACGTCAACATTGAGTTGTCATAACCCGAGCACTCAGCTTTACTGTAGCCAACAACGCGCCATCAGGGCGCGTTGTTGTTTCCTAAGAGAATGCCTTTCGCTTTTTAGTTGACAGAACGAAAAGCCAACAGTTACTTTACTGAGGTAGTTTAACGCCATGAAAGCGCAAACGCTTAACAGGTAACCAATGAGCCACACACCGTTTTTCTTCGTATTCTTTTTACCTTCCCCTGATTGGGAGACGATTCGTCATATTGAAAGAATACGAAGACGAACCAAAAAGCCTCCTGAACAGGGGGCTTTTTTTATGGACTGATTTATACGCACCGTATAGATAAAAATGAGTTTACAGGTAACACAACCATGACAGATAACCCTTTACTGGCCTTACGTGAGCGAATCAGCGCATTGGATCTAAAGCTGCTTGAACTGCTGGCCGAGCGGCGGGAGTTGGCATTGGAAGTGGCGCGTGCAAAGTTACATACACATCGCCCGATTCGCGATAAAGAGCGGGAAAGAGATCTGCTGGATAAACTTATCGAAGCTGCAAAACCCTATCAGCTTGATGGACACTATATTACGCGTCTGTTTCAACTGATTATCGAAGACTCCGTGTTAACTCAGCAGGCGCTGTTGCAGCACCATCTTAATCCCACAGGCTCCCACTCTGCACGTATCGCCTTTCTTGGTCCCAAAGGCTCCTATTCACATCTGGCTGCCCGGCAATACGCCGCGCGCCATTTCGAACAGTTAGTTGAGTGCGGCTGTCAGAAGTTTCAGGATATCTTCGCGATGGTGGAAACTGGCCAGGCAGACTACGGCGTACTGCCCATTGAGAACACCACGTCGGGTACAATCAATGATGTGTACGACTTACTGCAACATACCGGGCTGTCGATTGTAGGCGAGCTCACCCATCCGATCGATCACTGTGTGCTGGTCGCTACCGACACCGATTTGAGCCAAATCACGACGGTCTACAGCCACCCACAACCCTTCCAGCAGTGCAGCCATTTTATCCAGCGCTATCCGCAGTGGAAAATCGAATACTGTGAAAGCACCACTGCCGCGATGGAAAAAGTAGCATCATGGAATTCCCCACACGCCGCAGCACTGGGCAGCGAGGCCGGTGGCTTACTTTACCAACTGCGCGTACTTGGAACATAACCTGGCAAATCAGGCACAAAACACCACCCGCTTTATCGTACTAGCACGTAAACCGATTGATGTCTCAGAGCAAGTGCCGGCCAAGACCACCTTGATTATGGCAACGGGACAGCAATCAGGGGCATTGGTGGAAGCGCTGCTGGTGCTGCGTGAGCACGGCATCGTTATGACAAAGCTGGAATCCCGGCCCATTTATGGCAACCCTTGGGAAGAGATGTTTTATATCGATGTGCAAGCTAACTTGCGCGGGGATGCATTACAAAAAGCACTGAAAGAGTTGGCCAGTATTACACGCTCGCTGAAAGTCCTCGGCTGCTACTCCAGTGAAAACGTGATACCCGTAGATATGCACTAAGATCACCACTCCCGGCTTTGTGGCCGGGAGTTTATCAATACCGTCCAGATACGGCTGTCGTTAGCCTCTTTAAGCAACGCCCGACTTTCCACCTGAAAACGCTGGGCATAATCGCCAAACCAATGCTCGACTTTCTTGAAGCTGGCGGTAAACGCCGCTTTGTCCTTACTTTCCAGCAACGCAATCGCTTCGCCAAAACGGGCGTAATAGCGTTTGATCAACGCCAGATTATTTTCAGACGACATGATGATATCGGCGTAGAGTTGCGGGTCTTGTGCGAACAGTCTCCCCACCATCACCATCACCATCACCATCACCAACCGGTAAATCGGTGAAGAGAGTGCAAGCAGCTGCTCCAGCTGCACATTCTCTTCCGCCAAATGCAACCCGTAGGCAAAAGTAGCAAAGTGACGCAATGCCTGGATAAACATTATATTCTGGTCATGTTCAACCGCACTGATGCGGTGCAGTCGCGCGCCCCATACCTGAATTTGCTCCAGTAACCATTGGTACGCTTCAGGCTGGCGGCCATCGCAATACACCACAACTTTCTTGGCAAGGCTGCCGCTGTCAGGGCCAAACATCGGGTGCAAGCCACGACCGGTCCGGAATGTGCCGCCAGCATCGCCTGCAGCGGACCATTTTTCACCGAGGCAAGATCCACCAGAATGCAATCCTCTGGCAAACGCGGCAGTTGCGCAATCACTTGCTCTGTAACATGGATTGGCACACTAACGATCACCATGCCAGCATCGGCTAGCAAGTGTTCAGCCTGTGGCCAATCTTCTTTTTCCAGCAGCCTGACCTCATAGCCGGACAGACGTAACATTTTTTCGAACATACGTCCCATCTGCCCGCGCCCACCGATGATCACCACCGGCCGCAGTTGCGGGCAAAGCGTCTTGAACCCTTTGTCATTTTCACTGGCGTAGGATTCTCGCATCACCCGGCGCAGAACATCCTCGATAAGATCTGCAGGCACATTGAGGGCTTCCGCTTCTTCGCGCCGAGAACGTAGCATCGCAGCCTCACGATCGGGAGCATAGATAGGTAGACCATAGCGGCTTTTTACTTCCCCAACTTCTGCCACTAATGCCAGTCGGCGCGCCAACAAGCCAAGCAGCGCCTTATCCACCTCGTCAATCTGATTCCGCAACGCGGTCAGTTCTGCAACCATGTTCTGTTATTCTCCCAACGATGAACGGCGTACCGCTCCTAGCTCCTGATGTACTGATCTCAGTAACGAATCAGTACGTTCCCAATTAATACGGGCATCCGTAACCGAGACACTATATTGCATCATATTGCATCGCCGCACTCGGTTGCTCCGATGACTGATTGTCTTCGTGGATGTGACTTTCTAGCATCATACCAATGATAGAACGGTTGCCCGCTTTAATTTGCTCGACAATGGATGACACCACCTGCGGTTGACGCCGATAGTCTTTATTCGAGTTGCCATGGCTGCAATCTATCATGAGTGAAGGCGTTAAGCCCGCTGCCAGCATCTGTTTTTCATATTCAGCAACGTCTTCTGCACTGTAGTTTGGTTGCTTGCCGCCACGCAGAATGACATAGCCATCACTATTACCCTGGGTTTGCAGCAGGCACACCTGACCGGTTTGATTGATACCAACAAAACGTTGTGGCATTGCTGCTTTCATGGCATTGATGGCCGTACCGAGGCTGCCATCTGTGCCGTTCTTGAAACCCACGGGCATGGAAAGGCCAGAGGCCATTTCACGGTGCGTCTGCGATTCGGTGGTGCGTGCGCCGATAGCCGACCAACTCGCCCAAATATTGTGGGCTGTTGGGATCAAGCGCTTCTGTCGCCAGAGGGAGCCCCATGTTCACCAAATTCAACAACAGTTCTCGTGCGATATGCAGCCCCGCTTCCACATCGAAGGAGCCATCCATGTACGGATCGTTGATCAGGCCTTCCCAACCGACGGTGGTACGCGGTTTTTCAAAGTAAACCCGCATCACGATGTACAACCGATCGCTCAATTCAGCTGAAAGCGCATGCAATCGACGGGCATACTCCAAGGCAGCATCCGTGTCGTGAATGGAGCAGGGTCCGCACACGACTAACAAACGGTTATCACGGCCATGGATAATATCGGAAATGGTACGACGAGCAGCAGCAATGGCTTGCTCTTCTTGCACGTTAAGCGGAAATTTTGCTTTGAGCTCATCCGGCGTAATCAGTACCTGTTCATCAGCAATATTAATGTTATTGAGCGAATCTTTTTGCATGTTCATTTTCCTGGACAGTTCTTGAGTAGCGTAGCGCGCTATCCGCAGCCACATTGATTTCAAGATACCACACTCCGTAAAGATTCCAATCCATATACTGTAAGTTTAAAATTACTCATTAAAAACGAACACGGTTCCCTCTTCAGGGTCGTATACCTGCGGGCTTTCCTCGCCGATCTCAATGCAAATAGTGATAGAATCGCTGCAACAGGAGGAAAGCATGCTGAGAGCCATCCTAATTGACGACGAGCAACTGGCTCGTGAAGAGTTGTTGTTGCTACTGGATAAAGAAGATGACATTGAAGTGATCGCGCAGTGTAGTAACGCACTGGAAGCGATTCCTGTGATTAACCGACTTCAGCCAGACGTTATCTTTCTTGATATCCAGATGCCAAAAATCAGTGGGCTGGAACTGGTTGCCATGCTTGATCCTGACAGCATGCCCTACGTTGTTTTCGTCACTGCCTATGATGAATATGCCGTGCGTGCTTTTGAGGAACATGCTTTTGATTATTTGCTCAAGCCGCTGGACGATCAGCGCCTGGTAAAAACCCTGAATCGTCTTCGTCGCGGCATATCTGTAAACAAAAATGTACAAATTATTGCTGAGCCTCAACTGCGTCATATCCCCTGTCATGGTCACAACCGTATTTTTCTCCTCAAGGTTGAAGAAGTGGAGTAGCTCTGCTCAGAGCTAAGCGGCGTCCATGTGGTAGGGCTCAATCAGTCAGGCCATACCCAACTTTCACTAAAACACTGGAAGAGAAAACGCCCTTTGTTCGCTGCCACCGCCAATATATGGTGAACAAGGAACTGCTTCAGGAGATACAGTTGATGGACAATGGTGGCGCAGAAGTCATTACACACACGGGTAAGCATATTCCAGTGAGTCGGCGCTACTTAAAGAGCTTGAAAGAGAAACTGGGTATTGCTTGATAGTGACAGATACCGCCTTCTGATGAGGATAATGGGATGAGATTGGGATACATGCTATGCCTGACATTGCTGCTCGTCAGTTGCCAAACAACTCAGACACTGCTACCGGAAAACTCGCGTTCCCTCTAGTATAACATGGGACTCAGCGATGCCATGGACGGAAATGTAGTGAAAGATAACGACGCCTTGGTTGAATGGTCTGGTGATACCGCTATTGAGCGCGCACATTATTTACGTGGCTATCAGGATGGGCAGGCGACGTTGTGCCACCCTGCCTGTTTGGAAGAATGGGGGAAAATGGGCAAAGATTTCCCTGCCAGCTGCGATGGTGTAAAGAATGCTGAGCAATTAAGAACTGTTTGGCAAAACCATACCGCCCGGGATAATTAAATCCCAATAGTGATTTGATGCCGTAGCACAATCACCTTATCACCCCGAGGGGAGTATGGCGGCTCTAGTATCGCACTCGCGCCTTTCTCGTATCAATAAAAAAATGGCTTAGCCAATGGCTAAGCCCCTCATAAATAAAATATTTTTGATGTCGCGTTAGCGATATTTTAGTTAAGACGCTCTTTGATACGAGCAGCCTTACCAGTACGCTCACGCAGGTAGTACAGTTTGGCCTGGCGAACCGCACCACGACGTTTCACAGTGATGCTGTCAACAACCGGAGAGTGAGTCTGGAATACACGCTCTACGCCTTCGCCGTTAGAAATTTTGCGAACAGTGAATGCAGAGTGCAGACCGCGGTTACGAATAGCGATAACCACGCCCTCGAATGCCTGCAGACGTTTTTTGCTACCTTCAACGACCCATACCTTCACTTCAACGGAATCACCCGAACGAAATGCAGGTACGTCCTGTTTCATCTGCTCTTGTTCAAGCTGCTTAATAATGTTGCTCATAATATGTCTCTTACTCTTACCCTAGGTAAACTGATACATGGGTGCGCGCACCGAGGTGCTACGCCCTAATCCTCTCGTTGCTCGGACTGATGTTCCCGTTGGAACTCAGCCAGCAACGCCGTTTTCTCGTCAGTCAGAGCTAGGCTTTTCAGAAGTTCAGGTCTTCTAAGCCAGGTTCGGCCAAGCGACTGCTTTAATCGCCAGCGACGTATTTCAGCATGGTTTCCCGACAGTAACACTGGGGGAACCTCCATACCTTCCAGCACTTCAGGACGAGTGAAGTGTGGGCAATCCAACAGCCCATCAGCGAAGGAGTCCTCTTCCGCAGAAGATTCATGCCCCAGCACACCGGGAATAAACCGGGATACTGAGTCGATAAGCACCATTGCTGGCAACTCACCGCCACTGAGCACATAATCACCGATTGACCACTCTTCATCAATTTCGGTTCTGATTACGCGCTCATCAATCCCTTCATACCGGCCACACACCAAAATCAGTTTCTGATGCGTTGCGAGCTGCCGTACGCCCTGTTGATCCAGCTTACGGCCCTGAGGTGATAAATAAATCACTCTGGCACTGTCGCCAGCCGCGGCCTTTGCCTCATGAATGGCATCCCGTAAAGGTTGTACCATCATCAGCATACCGGGGCCGCCGCCATAAGGGCGATCGTCCACGGTACGATGCCGATCGTAGGTGAAATCACGCGGATTCCAACATTGTACGTTCAGCAGGCCATTTTTTACTGCCCGACCAGCGACTCCATAATCAACCACTGCGCGAAACATCTCGGGAAACAGGCTAATGACCCCTATCCACATTTTTTCGTTCCACTCAGTCCGTTCGTTTGATTCAGAGCTTAAAAACTCGGGTCCCAATCTACTTCAATCGTTTTAGTAGAAAGGTCTACGTGCTTGATAACCTGTCCGGTCAGAAACGGAATCAACCGTTCCTTAGCACCGAAGGCATCTTTCAGGGTAGCTTTGACCACCAGCACATCGTTAGATCCGGTTTCCATCATATCAATGACTTTTCCCAGTTGATATCCTGCCGATGTGATGACTTCGCAGCCAAAAAGATCCTTCCAGTAATAATCACCCCCCTCCAAATCAGGAAGTTGAGCAGAATCCACAACGATCTCAGCGTTCGTTAATAAATTCGCCGCATCACGATCATCAACACCTTTTACTTTGATGATCAAATCCTGATTGTGGTGTTTCCAGCTTTCAATCTCGACGAGTCGCCAGGATCCCTGAAACTGGATATACCAAGGCTGATAATCAAAAATGCTTTCGGTTTCTTCGGTGGAGGAAAACACTCTGAGCCAACCCCGAATACCATACGTTGACCCCATTTTTCCCATCACAATGGGATTAACAGGGGATGGCGGGTTAAGTTGTTTGCTCATTGTCACCACCGCAGCAGCAGATTACGCAGCTTTTTTAGCATCTTTGATCAGCGCAGAAACGCGATCAGAGATGGTTGCACCTTGGCCAACCCAATGTGCAATGCGGTCCAGATCCAGACGCAGTGCTTTGGCTTTACCGGTTGCGATCGGGTTGAAGAAACCGACGCGCTCAATGAAACGACCGTCGCGTGCATTGCGGCTGTCAGTCACGACGACTTGATAGAACGGGCGTTTTTTCGCGCCGCCACGTGCCAAACGAATTGTTACCATAACATCCTCTTTAGTTAATAAAACAGCCGGGCCCCATCGAGGAACGGGGCCCGGGTGTCATTAAAAAGCCCGAAAATTTTACTCATTTTGGCGCAAAAAGCAATCTAAAGCGTCAGCTTGCGCCAGATAGAGCAAAAAAATCACTATCAACGCCCCGGGAACCCCGGCGGCATCATGCCTTTCATGCTACGCATCATTTTTGCCATACCGCCATTTTTCATTTTTTTCATCATGCGCTGCATGTCATCAAACTGCTTTAACAAGCGATTGACATCTTGCACCTGCATGCCTGACCCCATGGCAATACGACGCTTGCGTGATCCTTTGATGATTTCCGGTTTAGAGCGCTCCTGTTGCGTCATCGAGTTGATGATGGCCTCCATGAGCACCAGCACCTTGTCATCCATTTGCGATTTCACGTTGTCCGGCAACTGCCCCATGCCCGGCAATTTGCTCATCATGCTGGCCATACCGCCCATGTTGCGCATCTGCTTGAGCTGATCGAGAAAATCCGTCAAATCAAAACCGTCACCTTTTTTCAGCTTTTTCGCCAGTTTTTCCGCCTGAGAGCGGTCAACTTTGCTTTCAATATCTTCGATCAGGGACAGCACGTCCCCCCTTCCGAGAATACGCGACGCAATACGCTCGGGATGGAACGGTTCCAGGGCTTCGGTCTTTTCACCGACGCCGAGGAATTTGATCGGTTTACCGGTAATGTGACGAATTGACAGCGCCGCACCGCCGCGTGCATCACCATCAATTTTAGTCAGAATCACACCGGTGAGCGGCAACGCTTCATTAAAGGCTTTTGCGGTATTCGCCGCATCCTGGCCAGTCATGGCGTCAACGACAAACAGCGTTTCGACAGGTTTGATAGCAGCATGCACCTGCTTGATCTCGTCCATCATCGCTTCGTCAACGTGCAAACGACCCGCGGTATCCACCAGCAGGACATCGTAAAACTTCAGCTTGGCGTGTTGCAGCGCACGGTTAACGATATCAAGCGGCTTTTCGTGTGCTTCGGAGGGAAAGAAATCGACCTCCGCGGTTTGTGCCAAGGTTTCCAACTGCTTAATTGCCGCAGGCCGGTATACGTCTGCGGAAACGACCAGCACTTTCTTTTTGTGCTTCTCACGCAAAAACTTACCCAGTTTACCGACGCTGGTGGTTTTACCGGCGCCTTGCAAACCCGCCATTAACACCACGGCAGGTGGCTGTGCCGCCAGATTCAGGGCTTCGTTGGTTTCGCCCATCGCCGCAACCAGTTCGTTTTTTACGATCTTGACGAACTCCTGGCCCGGCGTCAGGCTTTTGTTTACCTCATGCCCGACGGCACTTTCCTTGACCCGATTGATAAAATCACGCACCACAGGAAGCGCCACATCGGCTTCAAGTAAGGCCATGCGCACTTCGCGCAGGGTGTCTTTGATGTTGTCTTCGGTCAACCGCCCGCAGCCACTGATGTTGCGCAATGTGCGCGAGAATCTGTCAGCTAAATTATCAAACATTATCTTGTGCTCAACGAAAGGCGGGCCGCGTGCGCGACACTCAGGAACAAATACGATTGATTATATCATGAAAGGCAAAACGATTGCTGTGAAGCGCGACGATAACCGGTTGGTGCGTGACGAGACAACCGCTATACTGGCACCCCCTATAACTTTACCAGCCGCTTAATGTGTTAATCACTATGCCACTCTTTGCCATTACTGCGTTAGTCGCCTATTCAATCAGTCTGGGACTGATTATTCCTGGCCTGTTGCGCAAACAGAGTGCCTACCGTCGGTTGGCGATTATCTCTGCCACAGTGGCCCTGATCTGCCATGCGGTTACGCTCTATCACCGCATTTTTGATGTGCAAACCGGTCAAAACCTGAGCCTGCTGAACATCGGCTCTACCATCAGTTTGATGATTTGCACCGTAATGACCATTGTCGCATCGCGCAACCGCGGCTGGTTTCTGCTGCCCATCGTTTACGCATTTGCGCTTATCAATCTGGCTTTTGCCAGCTTTTTGCCCGGCGAGTTTATTACGCATCTGGAAAAGACACCGGGGTTACTGTTCCATATCGGTCTTGCATTGTTCTCTTATGCTACCCTGATTATCGCCGCACTTTACGCATTACAGTTAGCATTGATTGATTATCTGCTCAAAAACAAAAAGCTAAGCATGGTGGCGGAAATGCCACCGCTGTTAAGTATCGAGCGCAAGATGTTTCATGTCACGCAAATTGGCGTCATTTTACTGACTATGACGTTGTGTAGTGGCTTGTTTTACATGGAGAATATTATAGAGAGCAAAGAGAATCTTCACAAGGCGCTGTTCTCCCTGCTTGCCTGGTTTAACTATATTCTGTTGCTGTGGGGGCATTACCATGAAGGGTGGCGCGGACGCCGCGTGGTATGGTTCAGCATGGTGGGTGCGCTGCTGCTGACGCTGGCCTACTTCGGCAGCCGTGTTATTCAGCACTTTGTTGCACAGTGATATTTTTTGTCCGTGGTGAAACGCTAACAAAAAAGGCGCCTTGATAAGGGCGCCTTTTTTATTTTTAGATATGCAGTTCCGCCAGTTTGTCTTTCGGTAACGCCAGGTCGTCGTTCTGGTTAACGCCAATTGGATGCGCCAGAATATGACGTGCAATCTCTTGGGCTTCCTCCAGAGAGTGCATTTCATAGGTACCACACTGGTATTCGTTCAGTTCAGGAATTTTGCGCTGATCGGTTACTTTGAGCACATCTTCCATCGCCACGTTCCAGGCGTTTGCCACGCGTTGTTCTGCCGGGGTGCCAATCAGGCTCATGTAAAAGCCGGTCCGGCATCCCATCGGGGAGATATCGATAATCTCTACGCCATCACCGTTGAGATGGTTACGCATAAAACCGGCAAACAGGTGCTCCAGCGTATGGATACCGCGCTCCGGCATCACCTCTTTATTCGGGCGACAGAAACGCAGATCGAACACGGTGATGGTGTCGCCATGAGGGGTTGTCATGGTTTTAGCCACCCGAACCGCGGGTGCGGCCATACGGGTATGATCTACGGTAAAGCTATCTAATAACGGCATGTTGCCACCTCCTCACAGAAAAAAATGACTTTTTTCATCTTTCCAAGAAACTTTTTTGTTCCCAACGAGTCTGACTCTATGAAAGAACGCGCATTTATCATCATCACCCCTATTTCTCAGAGATGTTTTTCGGTCACGGCTCACACCGTGGCCTTTTCTTTATCTTAATATCCACTCAAGCCTGAGTGGCCGCCAAATAGGCCTCGAACGATAGCGTATCTTGCGCTTCCAGCGTACGCTGTTTTTGCCAGGCGCGTTCACTCTCGGCAACAAACTGAGCCTCCGTTAACACCGCTAAAGGCTCCTGGCTAAGCTGCTCACGATAACGATCTGCCAGCGTCAACCCGAGATTACCGCATCCTTGTGCTTTCAATAGCGGCAACAGACGGCCAGAGAACGTGTTTTCCGGTTTATCGAACCCAACGCTCAGTTCATCGCAAACTTGCTGATAATAGGGCTGTTCATGCTCTCTATCCAGCACTTCTGCCACACGCCGCAGATCGCGGAACAAGGCATGCCCCACATCCGCCAATGGTTGCTGTCGCGTTTCGCATCCCATGCCGACAGTCAAGCCGGGTTTGCGCCCTTCCAGAATAATACGGTTCCAGTTTTTACGGGTACATTGCAGTTCAGCGCTATCCATTTCCGGCGCATCTACCAGTGCACACCAGATCAGGAACAGATCGAGGAAACGTACCTGCTCGGCGCTGACCCCCGACGGCGTAAACGGATTAATATCCAGAGAACGCACTTCAATGTACTCTATACCGCCGCGCATAAGCGCATCGGAAGGCGTTTCCCCACTGCGCGTAACGCGTTTAGGGCGAATCGGCGCATACAGCTCATTTTCAATCTGCAACACGTTGGTATTGAGCTGCAAATAGCGTTCGCCTTGCTTAACGCCCATCGCAGCATACTCAGCCGACGGGGTTTTGATCGCGCGCTTCAATGCCGCCACATACCCATCCAACGTATTGAAAGTGATCCCCAGATTGCTCTGCGATTTATTGGTGTAACCCAGATCGCTTAAGCGCAACGAGGTCGCGTAAGGAAGATAATAAAGCCCGTTTTCGCCACGTTCGAACGGCAATGCAGTTTCACGGCCCTGCAAAAAGGAGGAGCAGATCGCCGGCGATGCACCAAACAGATAAGGAATTACCCACCCGAAGCGGTAATAGTTGCGGATCAAACGAAAATAACCGGCAGAGATCTCCTGTTTGCCACTTTCTGCGTCAGCGACACCGGCGCGCGCTTGCCAAAATGCCAGCGGCAGCGAGAAGTTGTAATGCACGCCAGAAATGGTTTGCATCAACGCCCCATAGCGGTTTTTCAACCCCTCGCGGTAAAGCGTTTTAAAACGGCCAATGTTCGATGTGCCGTACTGCGCCAGTTCAATATCCGTTTCGTCAGGAATAAAGCACGGCATGCTAAACGGCCACAGACGTTCAGAACCGATGTTACGCGCGAAATAACGGTGAATGTCCTGCAAGAATGCCAACAGATGATCGACATCTTGATCAACAGGAGTAATAAACTCTAATAAGGCTTCTGCGAAGTCAGTTGTGATCCAGGGGTGGGTTAATGCCGCCCCTAGATTTTCTGGGTGCCCTGTCTGTGCCAAATGTCCATTAGGCTGTACGCGCAACGTTTCGCGTTCAATACCGCGTTGAATGCCCTTCACCACATCAGGGTGATGCTCAAGCCAGGTCAACGACTGTGATATATCCGGGATCAAATCGACCTCCCGCTGTTAGATGTAATGATTGTTCGCATAATGAAATCGTATCATCTCTACCAAAATACAGTGCTATACGTTATGACCACAAAGTCATTCCTTGTAACGCCACGATGGCTACCACGATATAACGCAGCGTTTTACCCATGCAGATAAAGAGCGTGGAATAAAACCACGGCAGACGCAGCCACCCTGCTGCAACGCACAGCACATCGCCAATAACAGGCACCCAACTCAATAAGAGAGCCGCCGGACCACAACGCTGCAACCAGCGTAGCGCCATCAATGCACCGGTACGCGGTTTTGGCTGTGGCAGAATACGCCCCAGCACCAGGTTAGTCATGCCCCCAGCGTGTTGCCTATCGTCGCGACGACAATCAACGGAACAACGCCGGATACCTTCGCCACCAGTAAAGAGACCAGCAGCACTTCAGAGCTGCCGGGCAATAATGTAGCACTGAGAAAAAGAAACCAGCCCCCAGAACGCACTCACAGCGTGCGAACGTCGACAAAGGCCATATTTGCTCGCTGTGCAGCCTGAATACCAAAATCCGCATCTTCGAATACGACACAGGCTTCAGGTTCAACCTGCATGAGCTGGGCGCAGCGCAGGAAGGTGTCCGGAAAGGGTTTATGATGCTGCACATCTTCCGCGCCGACAATACCAACAAAGTAGTCGCGCAGGCCAAGGTGACGTAGCAGCTTATCGGCCAGATGGCGTGGGCTACCGGTACCTACCGTCATGGGCCGACGTCCCTGATACGCTTTCACCACCTCAATCAAGGGCAGCGGTTTTACCGTATCAAACAGCATCTCTTCCACCAGCGCCAGCTTTTCCGTGGCCAGTGCCTTTGGGTCCATATCTACGTTATGCCGGGCCAGGATCACCGCAGCGATTTTCTCGATGGGTGCCCCATTGTAAGCCACCATTTCCTGAGCATCATACGTCATGCCGTACTTACCCAGAATGTTGTGCCAGGCCGCGCGATGTGTGGGCTCGGTATCGAGAATGGTGCCATCCATATCAAAAATGAGGCCTTGATAACGATCGTACATCGTGACTCCATGAATAGCGCAAAAGAACCGTTACTTTAGCGCAAAGTCAAAATGATGTCGCTGGTTCAATAAAACTACAAAAAGCAAGGTTATTTATATCGGTATGATCGATAAGTACGTGCTAACACAGTGCATGAAATAATGATTACAAACTCAGAGGAAAAAGTGTGGTATCAAGAATTGCGACAGAAGAGAAAAGCGAATGGTGCATCCGGGAGGATTCGAACCTCCGACCGCTCGGTTCGTAGCCGAGTACTCTATCCAGCTGAGCTACGGATGCATAGTAAATGGCGATGAGGGAGGGATTCGAACCCTCGATGCAGCTTTTGACCGCATACTCCCTTAGCAGGGGAGCGCCTTCAGCCTCTCGGCCACCTCACCAATACGCTAACCTTCGAACCACGATGATGATGTTTCCTTCATCGTGCTCACCGGTACTGCGTGGCGCACATATTACTTTCCCGGACTTATAAGTCAAACAATTTTTCCCAACTCGTGGTTGTTTGAACAAATCACACCCAACACGCGCAGATTCACAGCGAAAAGTCTATTTTATTAACAGCGTTAACGGCTATCGATAGCTCTGAAACAATACGCCGAGAAGAAAATAAAACGGAGTAGGGAATAGAACAGGAAAGCTAAAACGAAGGCGTCCCGCCAAAAGGGCGAGACGCTTGGTAAATCAGTAGGACGTCGGTTGCGACTTTTCCGCTTGGATCCGCTGGTAAATCTCTTCGCGATGAACAGAAACTTCTTTCGGCGCATTAACACCAATACGAACCTGATTGCCCTTTACCCCTAGTACGGTAACCGTCACCTCATCGCCAATCATGAGGGTTTCGCCAACCCGACGAGTCAAAATAAGCATTCTTTGCTCCTTGAAAGATTATAAAGAGTCGGGTCTCTTTGTCTCCCCGCCATTCTCCATCATGCGCCGTGAAAACAGTAAACTGAATGGGGAAACGCACTCCGTCATCTTACTCCAGTGTATCGTTAATTTTAGTTTAGTCGATATCAGCCATTTTCGCTGTTTATCACGACACCCCCAGGCATAGTTCCTTTGCTCAAGGGGAAACGCCAAAACGAAAGTTTTGGCGTTTCGTTGAGATAACTCACTATTTATAGTTATAGCTTATCCATTACCCAGGTTTCAACGCTGGATAACGCCGCAGGTAAAGCGGCTGGGTCGTTCCCGCCGGCTTGCGCCATATCTGGACGTCCACCACCTTTACCGCCGACCTGTTGAGCAATAAAGCCAATCAATTCACCCGCTTTAACACGATCGGTCAAATCTTTCGTGACACCGGAAATCAAACTGACTTTATCCTCTGATACAGTTGCCAGCACAATAATGGCTGAACCGAGCTGATTCTTCAGATCATCCACCATAGTACGCAATAATTTCGGCTCGGTGTTATCCAACTGTGTTACCAACAATTTCGCGCCATTGACATCTTTCGCTTTGGAGGAAAGCGATACACTTTCTTGCGCCGCCTGCTGTTCTTTCAGTTGTTGCAATTCTTTCTCCAACTGACGAGTACGATCCAGCAGGGCACGAACTTTATCAGCCACGTTATGGCTATCGCCTTTGACCAGTTGAGTGACATCCTGCAATACGTCACTTTGACGATGCAGCTCTGTCAATGCCCCACTGCCTGTTACGGCCTCAATGCGTCGAATACCCGCCGCGGTGCCAGATTCTGAGACAATCTGGAACAAACCGATGTCTCCGGTACGCTTGGCGTGTGTCCCGCCGCATAATTCAATGGAGAAATCGCCCATCGTCAATACGCGCACATGGTCTTCGTATTTTTCGCCGAACAGCGCCATCGCGCCTTTTGCTTTAGCATCAGACAACGCCATCACATTGGTTTCAACATCGTGGTTACGACGAATCTGCGCGTTAACGATATCTTCCACCTGACGGATTTGCTCTGCCGTCATGGCTTCCGGTTGTGAGAAATCAAAACGCAGATAGTTATCGTTAACCAATGAACCTTTCTGCGCAACGTGATCACCCAATACCTGGCGCAGTGCTGCATGCAGCAAGTGGGTGGCGGAATGATTTAGGCGAATACGATCGCGACGCTCACTATCTACGTCTGCATTCACGGTATCATTGACGCGAAGTGTACCCTGAGTCAGCATCCCCAGATGGCCGATCGCCTGACCAAACTTCTGGGTGTTCCCCAAGGCGAAGCGCACATTCGCATTATGCAGCGTCCCCGTATCGCCCACCTGGCCACCGGATTCACCATAGAACGGCGTTTCGTTCAGAATAACAACGCCCTCTTCTCCTGCATTGATCGCATCAACTACCTGCCCGTTTTGATAGAGCGCAACGACAGTGGCCTGCTGCTGCGTCTTGTCATATCCGGTGAACGGCGTTGCCACATCAACACGAATCAGATTGTTATAATCGATACCGAATCCGCTGGTTTCACGCGCGCGTTGGCGCTGTGCTTCCATTGCGCGTTCAAAACCTTGCTTATCCACCGTCAGATCGTGCTCACGGCACACGTCTTCCGTCAGATCAAAAGGGAAACCGTAGGTATCATACAGGCGGAACGCCGTCTCACCATCCAGCACTTTCCCTTTCAGGTTTTTAATCTCTTCATCCAACAGGCTAAGGCCGCGCTCCAGCGTACGAGCAAACTGTTCTTCTTCCGCTTTCAGCGCTTGTTCAACCACCGTCTGCTGCTGTTTCAATTCGTCAGCCGTAGACCCCATGACTTGAATTAACGGCGCAACCAATTTATAGAAGAAGGCGTCTTTAGCTCCCAGGAAATTACCATGACGCACTGCGCGGCGAATAATACGGCGCAGAACATAACCCCGGTTTTCATTGGAAGGCATGACACCGTTAGCGATCAGGAATGCGCAAGAGCGGATATGGTCAGCGATGACACGCAATGATTTGTTGCTCAAATCATGGGTACCAATAATACGCGCGGCTTCTTTGATCGATGTGGTAAACACATCAATTTCGTAGTTGGAGTTGACGTGTTGCAATACAGCGGTAACACGCTCCAGCCCCATCCCGGTATCGACTGAGGGTTTAGGCAATGGAACCATAGTACCATCTGCCTGGCGGTTAAACTGCATAAATACCAGGTTCCAGATTTCGATATAGCGATCGCCATCTTCATCCGGACTTCCCGGTGGTCCGCCTTGGATATGGTCACCATGATCGTAAAAAATTTCCGAGCACGGACCACATGGGCCAGTATCCCCCATCTGCCAGAAGTTATCAGACGCGTATTGGCCACCCTTATTGTCGCCAATGCGGATAATACGCTCGGCCGGTACGCCGACTTCGTTTGCCCAGATATCATAGGCTTCATCATCGGTGGCATATACCGTTACCCACAGTTTCTCTTTGGGCAGATTAAACCATTGCGGGCCGGTCAGCAGTTCCCATGCATATTGGATTGCATCACGCTTGAAGTAGTCACCGAAGCTGAAATTGCCCAGCATTTCAAAGAACGTGTGGTGACGCGCGGTATACCCGACATTGTCTAAATCGTTATGCTTACCGCCCGCACGCACGCAGCACTGTGACGTGGTTGCACGCACATAGTTACGCTTGTCCAGTCCCAGGAAAACATCCTTAAACTGGTTCATTCCCGCGTTGGTAAACAGCAATGTCGGATCGTTATTCGGTACCAGTGAACTACTGGAAACGATCTGGTGTCCTTTACTCTGGAAAAAATCGAGAAACGCTTGACGGATCTCAGCGGTGCTCTTGCTCATAATTGTCCTGGAATGAAACTAAAAGAACAGATCGTGGGCAAGGCTAGTGCAGCATGCTGACGCTACCCGTGCAACTCACGAACAAAAAGTGGGAATAAGATAAATTTTCTTCGGTGGGAAGTAAAACATCGGATGCATTCAATGCGAAAAATTCGCATAAATGTCCTGAATTTCATCATGCGAAAAGCTACGAGTTAAAAAATATCGCTGCTGTTTTACTTTTTCTTTCCAGTCAGTTGGCGGCACATCACCAAATTTACGTGTTACTATCTGCTGCGCTAAGGCATACCAGTCAATTTCACATTCCAGTAGTGCAGATGAAATGACTGAACGCGAAAGACCTTTCTGACGTAATTCCACCACAATACGCTGAGTGCCATAGCCTTTTCGGCTTCGCCCATTAATATAGCGCAGTGCAAACCGGGCATCATCCAACCAGCCATGCTCATGGCAGTACGTCAGAGCAGCATCAATATCAGCAGCATCAAATACCGGATCAATGCGAGCTGTCAGCTTACGGCGTAGCTCCCCTTCGCTGTGATCGCGTACAGCTAAAAGGCGCATTGCACAGGTAAGCGCGTTGATAGAGGGGGTTACGGTGGTCATTGAGGATATATTTCGGTGAAGGAGCCAGACAAATTGCTGTTACCGTCTGCCCAGCTCCTTTCGATCAGCTTACGCCGTTTTAAAATTCACCGTTATTTTCATTACCCACGGCTTCTGCATCATCATAGAAGCCAGCTTCGCTTGCTGGTGCAGGCACATAGTCTTTGTTGTGCAGCAACATTTCACGCAGCTTTTTGTCCAACTCGGCTGCTACTGCCGGGTTTTCTTTCAGGTAGTTGCACGCATTCGCTTTGCCTTGCCCGATTTTGTCACCGTTGTAGCTGTACCAGGCGCCCGCTTTCTCAATCAGTTTATGTTTTACGCCAAGATCGACCAATTCACCGTGGATGTTGATCCCTTCGCCGTACATAATCTGGAATTCAGCCTGTTTAAAGGGCGCGGCCACTTTGTTCTTCACCACTTTTACGCGAGTTTCGCTTCCCACCACTTCTTCTCCATCTTTGATGGAGCCAATACGGCGGATATCGAGACGCACGGATGCATAAAACTTCAGCGCATTACCACCGGTGGTGGTTTCCGGGTTACCAAACATAACGCCAATTTTCATACGGATCTGGTTGATGAAAATCAGCAGCGTATTCGCCTGCTTCAGGTTACCTGCTAGCTTACGCATGGCCTGGCTCATCATTCGAGCAGCCAGCCCCATGTGGGAATCACCGATTTCACCTTCTATTTCCGCCTTCGGCGTCAATGCAGCCACGGAGTCAACGATGATCACATCCACCGCGCCTGAACGCGTCAACGCATCGCAAATCTCTAAAGCCTGCTCGCCAGTATCCGGCTGAGAGCACAGCAGGTTATCGATGTCTACGCCCAATTTTTTGGCATAAATCGGATCGAGCGCATGTTCAGCATCGATAAATGCACAGGTTTTACCTCCACGCTGTGCTGCAGCGATAACTTGTAGCGTCAGTGTGGTTTTACCCGACGATTCCGGCCCGTAGATTTCTACGATACGCCCCATTGGCAACCCACCCGCGCCCAAGGCAATATCCAGTGACAGGGAGCCGGTAGAGATCGTTTCAACATCCATTGAGCGGTCTTCGCCCAGACGCATGATAGAACCTTTACCAAATTGTTTTTCGATCTGGCCCAGCGCCGCCGCCAATGCCTTTTGTTTGTTCTCGTCAATAGCCATTTCTACCCCTGTCATGCGGCATAACGCTTTCGCTACACGGCCGCGCTCTTTATGTGACTGACACTGGTATGTAATCAAAACAGGCGTGTCACCGAATCATTAACAGCATTATACTGTATACGCATACAGCATCAAGATTATTTTTGCAGAAATCCATCCAACAGCATCTGTAGTGCGAAGCGCACCGCCTGAAGCCGCACTGCATGCCGATCACCAAGAAACAGCATTTCACGCGCTAACAGGTTACCGTGCTTGTCACACCAGCCAAACCATACAGTGCCGACCGGTTTGTCATCAGAACCACCGTCAGGGCCCGCAATCCCACTCACAGAAAGCGCATAATCGGCACCGGCTGCGCGCAATGCACCTTGTGCCATTTCCCGTACCGTCTGTTCACTCACCGCGCCGTACAGGGCAAGCGTTTCCTCACTGACGCCGATGAGGTGTTGTTTTGCCTGGTTACTGTAAGTGACAAATCCATAGTCAAACCAGCCGGAGCTCCCCGCAACATCGGTAATGGATTTTGCTATCCAGCCTCCTGTACACGATTCTGCACAAGTCAACTTTGCGCCCAGCGCGGTCAGACGAGCACCAATCTGAGCACTTAACTGCAAAATCTCGGTTTCCATTTTTACTCCACGTTGATTGAGGATATATCACCACAGCGTATCATTTTCACACGGGTTCGCCCTCCCCCTTCACGCTGTTGCGTGCCTTATTCCAGAATTTAGCGCAGAAGTAAAGGTTGGCGATAGAGCAGGCATAGATATGGGGTTAGCATGAAGGAAATAAATGGGCTAAATGGGCTAAATGGGCTAAATGGGCTTCGGAGATTACATGCAGCCCGCACAGCTGGTACAACGCCAATCTTGCGGATTAATCGCCTGATAAAAAAATCGGAAATAGCACTCCTCAATCGGAACCTGATTATTTTCGAAGCAGTCGGCCAACCAGTCAATATTGTCGACTATCCAATCATCTTCATCTAATCCTTCGCGATATAATTTATCATCAGGATCAATAATCGAATATATTCCCAGCGTTCCCATATGTTTTTCCTGATAGGGCTCTGGTAGGTCAAATACCCGGGACTGAAATGTAATGATCCAGTGACCGTGGCACAGAAGGTTGCCATTGCGGCTCCATGCAGCTGTGAATGGATTATTCATGTTCTTAATTTCTTCTCCCAATAAAGCGGAGGGAAATTAGCACGAGACCATAGACAAGTAAATAATCCGTAAATGGTACGGTTAAATGTTAATTATCGTGGCGAAATATATGTATACACTTCCGCCATTTTTAGCAAAAATAAATAATAGCATTGATATAGCTCAATGGATTTGGAATCAATAATAAAAAACGAATAGTGGATTTTATTTTTTTCAAAACACCTTGTGTCTGCGCGACTTACTCGTCATAAAAATGTCACAGTGATTGACTATCGTGTGTTGATAATAATAACAGACGATAGCTCGTAAACGACATGCTGCCCCGCCTCGGGGCTTTTTTCCCTCTGATGCGGAGAATGATCATGACGTTTCCCCTCATCCGGCGTCTACGAACGTCAGACAGTCCCGCCTTTAAACAACTTCGACTCGAAAGCCTGCTCAATCATCCCGATGCTTATCAGGCGTCATGGGAAGAGGAATGTCACAAAAATGAGGCGTGGTTCGAAGCGCGTATCAAACAGAATGTCATTTTCGGCGCCTTTACGCCCGAAGAGCAACTGATTGGTCTGTGCTGCTATGCGCGGCCTCAGACACTAAAATCTGCCCACAAAGGCATCCTGTGGAGCATATACGTCGCGCCAGACTATCGCGGTAACGGCATTTCCCTGCAATTGCTAAATCACACCATTTCGCACGCGCGTACGCGGGCGCACATATTATTACTGAGTGTGACATCCTCTAATCTGGCTGCTTACCGCTTGTATCAAAAGGCAGGTTTTTGCGAATATGGGCAAGAGCCCGATGCGATGAAATTGGGCGACATCTATTACAGTGAACGCCTGATGTTCTTCCCTTTACGTTAGCTCCGCAGCATCCAGAGGCAGAGCAAACCTTGCCTAACAGGAAAGAAGGGGCAAAAATAACAAACAACGCTGTAGGTTGTAAGGCCACATGAATGAGGATCCTGCGTGCCATCTTCTTTTTTTAAATCATTGGGTTTTGCCAATAAGAGCGCTCCTGATGCCTTAAGCGGTAGCATCACTATCGCTCACCCAGCCGATGCGCTATATGCCTTATGGCGAAAGCCGGAAACGTTACCTGTGCTGATGAACCATTTCGCGACCATTACTATCCTCAACCAGACCGACTCCCTATGGCGAGCCAACACGCCGCTTGGTTCGCTACTAGAGTGGCGAGCACGCATCGTTGAAGAGAAACCGGGAGAAGCCATGCATTGGCGTTCGCTCCCTGGCGCATTGGTTCCGAATGAAGGGAGACTGACCTTCTCCCCGGCACCAAACGGCGAAGTTAACGTCACCTTGTGGATTCGATTTACACCACCGGGAGGGCTTATTGGAAGAAAGGTGGGCCAGCTATTCACGTTATTTTCACACGATATGCTTGAACAAACGCTGGAGCGCTTTAAGAAAATGGCTGATGAGCAAGGATTGCCACCAATCTGATCCGCCGGAATACGCTGCTTGTATCTGCACTATCACCGGGTGAGCAGTGCACAATTCCCATTGGAGGCCACATGCTGGAACTCATTAAGACGGTCGGTTTGGGCCTGGTTTTGATTTTACCCTTGGCGAATCCCTTGACCACCATTGCAGTATTTCTTGCATTGGCAAGTGATATGAGTGAGGGGGAGCGTAATCGTCAGATATTTCAAACCTCACTGTACGTATTTATTATCATGATAGTTGCCTTTTATGGTGGGCAACTGATCATGAATACACTCGGTATTTCTATTCCCGGCTTGCGTATCGCTGGCAGGCTGATAGTGGCGTTCATCGGTTTTCGTATGCTCTTTCCGCCGCACCAAAGAGAGCACGGTCCTGAGGCCGCCAGCAAACCGGGTTAATATTGCCTTTGTTCCGCTGGCTATGCCCAGTACTGCGGGGCCCGGCACGATCGCGCTAATCATCAGCACCGCATCGCAAATTAAAAGCGGGATTGCGATTAGGGTTGTGACAGTTGCCCCCGTAATCACCTTCTTGCTGACCAGCGTCATCCTTTGGGGATGCTTACGCAGTTCTGGCTATATTGTGCGTCTGCTGGGCAAAAGCGGTATATTGAAACCATCGCGCGTCTGATGGGATTCTTGCTGGTTTGTATGGGGGTTCAATTTGTCATCAATGGCATGCTGGAGATCGTTTCCACCCTCCCCGCCAAATAACAGATAAAAAAACCCGCCTCGAAGGCGGGAAAAATGACTCTCTTGACAGGGATGGAAATCACAACATTGACAAGGGATGTAGAGACAATAGCAGATGAAATGTATAGAAGTGTCATTGCGAGGTAAGGTTACCCGATGGGATGTAAAGCGTCGTTTTCAAACATAACGATTTGCATCATAAAAGAATTCGCCAAGCTCTCGCCTTGCCCAGCGCACCGCAAGGAAACCCCGTATTTCTCCTTTTCCGCCGTATCTCACACGCTGTTACATTCCGTGCAGCAACGCCAGTGGCCAGCACGCACTGACTTTACCTCACCCTCGGTCTGGTATTAGTCTGACCAATAACAATTGATGCCGTATGGCAATCGAGTTTTCCCATCATCAAGGAACCGCTAATGAAATTATTTACCTATGAGCACTGTCCCTTCTGTGTGAGAGCCAGAATGATTTTTGGGCTGAAGAGCATACCGTTTGAATTGGCGATTATCATGGAAGGGGATGTGGAAACGCCAACGCGGATGGTGGGTCGTACCCCGCCCACACCTCATTGTGCTGGCCAATGAGCTGCTGGGCACTGGCATAAGTACGATCCGCCGTGGTGTGCGCATCTGCTGCCACGGTGATCGCGTAGCCTTTGCTGGCCCCCACCTTGATCGTCGTATCTACGCAATAATCGGTTGCGCAGCCACAAACGGTAAAAGCTCGGGTTCCTATGCGCTGCAATACATCATCCAGCGTCGTATTCCAGAACGCATCACAGGCTGTTTTAGTGACACAGTGCGCATGCGCTGGCTGGTGTAATTCAGGAATAATCTGCCATAACTCGCCTCCGGCATACATATCCCCCTCCGCATGCTGGATAAAAACGACCTGGTCGGCAGCGTCAATAAGTTGATTGATCAATGCTGCTTTGCCCTCTCTGTCGTGACGTGGCATCGCCAAAACCCCAACCTGCATATCAACCACAACCAAGACGTTCTTTTTCATTCTCACCTCAACGTAAAAAAACTAAGGTTGCGGATTTTACTCACACAACCTTAGCTTCAAGCAGAACCAATCCAGGCAGTTCGCTAACCGCAACCGAAGCGTTTAGCGACTGAGGCTTGCGCCCCCGCCTTTTTTCATCACGGCACGAATCTCTGATTCTTGCACCAGATTCAAGTCACCGCTAATCGTCAATTTCAATACGCTGGCCACAATAGCAAAATCGATGGACTCCTGAGCGTCGAACTGGTGCAGGATACCGTGCATCAACCCAACACCGAATGCATCGCCTGCCGCCACGCCTTCCGTCACATGCAAGTTATAGCGCGTCGTTTCATGGAACTCACCATCACTCAACAGCAACCCCATCCATTGGCTGTCCTCTACCGAGCGAATATTACGCAATACGCTGGCAACCATCTTACATCCAGGGTAGCGGCGCGTTACCGCCAGCATGCCCTCTTTGAACGCATCAATTTGCTCGATACCGCGAGACATATCGCCATCGAAGGCTTTGATGCCTAACGTTGCTTCAAAATCTTCATCGTTTGCGATACAAATCGTCACGTAGTTCATCAGTTTTGACATGACAATCTACGCTTTTTCCGGCGACCACATTTTGCCGCGATAATTCATATCGCAAACAACGGGAATATTATGCTGCTGGCAGTAGATACAAGCACTGGTAATGGCCTGCTCTAATTCAGCAGAAATTGCCGGCGTAATGCCCGAAAAATAGAAGTAATCGACATCTTGCAGGAGCGTTTCCCAATCAAACTCCGATTGGCTGGCAGTAGCAAATGCGCTGCCTGCACGATCGTAAACAACATTGGTGGAGCGAACGCTAGCGCCCTTTTCAAAAAAGTAGATAGGCGGCTACCACCGCGTAATACTTTGCACGTATCGACACCGTATTTACGCAACGTCGACAGCGCCGTTTCGCCCAGCAAATTCTCCGGCAACTTAGTGAGATAAGCTGAATCATTACCCAGTAAAGCAAGAGAAACCGCCACGTTAGCTTCAGCGCCACCGTACGCCGCCTCAAATGCATCAAACTGCATAATACGATTATTGCCTTGCGGCTTAAGCCGCAACATCATTTCCCCAAACGTTAATACTTTCATTTTTCATCCATCTTTAAGTTCATTACTCTCTTACGCCCAGACATCACAGGTGTATGGGTGCATTATCAATAGTGCTGATAACACCAGGTGATATTCGCATCGTGCTGAATCACAGCGTATCCTCCTGCCATAATCCTTTGTCGCGTGGTTATTCTACTTTGTCATAAATTGACCGGTACAGGTATGATAACTAGCGATAGCCATTGAGCTTTATGGACTAATAACATCAATGTTTATTCCAACACCGTATAATAACGCCACAATAATCGGTATCTTGTCTGTCAAAATGCCAAACGCGCCGTTTAGTTACATAAGAGAAACAAATCCCCCTCACCATAGAAATATGCATATAACACAAAAAACCATGGTGGTCCTGTATTTGGCATGCTTTGTGCCATTTCTATTTCATATTATCTAACACCAGCGCGTTGCGTATGATAACGAGAGGTGCAAAGAGTGGTAATACCACTCTTCTCGTCGCCATAAAAACGATAATTATCAAAAAGCATCATGAGGAATATATGCGGCCAATGAAAAATATCTCTCTCGGTGTACTGTTAGGCGCTGGCTTCTCCACCATTATTGTCATCGGCCTGCTGGTTGCCGCCTTTGGTCGAATCGCATTGAGTAAAACCAGCGATCACATTGAATATTAAGAGAAACATCATCTAACCAATCTTATTTCAATGCAGGATTTAAAGGACAATCTAAACAGTGCCACAAAAGCCGCATTAATCATGGCGTTCCAGGATGACATTAATAGTCAGGCAGAAAGTGAAGCCGTAGTCCAACAAATGCTGGGGGGCAACAATCTGCTGCTCACACGACTAAAACAAGAAATCACACTACCTAACTTGCTCACGACGCTTGATAATTTTAACAAAACCTATGCTGACTATATCACCACCACTCAGCAAGCGGTTAATCTGGCAAAAAATGGTCAACTGCTCGATGCGCAATCTCTTGCAATAGAGACGTTACAGCCAATACAAATGAGGCTGTTCCAAGAAATTTCAGCCATGATCCAACAGCAGCAAGACAATACCACTCTGGCAGCAGCCGAATCTACTCAAGGCGCCCGCCTGTCTGGCAATATACAGTTACTATTAGCAGCCATCGCGGCGCTGTTAGGTTTGACCATCGCATGGTGGACGACACGGCATATCAAAAGACAGCTGGGCGGAGAACCCGCTTATGCCATGCATGTTGTACAACAAATAGCACAAGGTAATTTGTCCACACACATAGCGATTCCCTCTGGCAGTCAAACCAGCCTGCTTTCAGCCATGGAAGAGATGCGCGATCATTTACGTAACATCGTGCTGGAAGTCCGCGAGAGCAGTGGGTCAATCTCCGTGGGCGCCAATGAGATTGCCGCAAGTAGCGCCAATTTGAGCCAGCGGACAGAACAGCAAGCAGCCAGTCTGCAACAAACCGCCGCGTCGATTGAGCAAATTAGCCAAACCATACATCAAAACGCAGATACCGTACGTGCAACAACCCAGCAAGCCGACACCGCTAGCAACATCGCAGCCAAGAGCGGTGAAGCGATTGCCGATATCGTGCAAACCATGAGTGAAATCAGCCAAAGCTCAAACAAGATCAATGAAATCATTGCCGTGATCGATGGAATTGCTTTTCAAACCAATATTCTGGCACTGAATGCGGCGGTTGAGGCTGCACGGGCAGGAGAGCAAGGGCGTGGTTTTGCAGTAATTGCCAGAGAAGTGCGTTCTCTGGCACAACGTTCAGCCTCTGCGGCAAAAGAGATAAAAACTTTCATTCAAGATAGCGTAGACTGCGTCAATAGCGGTTCACAATTGGTCAGTTGTGCTGGGGGCACCATTGACGAACTGGTAAAACAATCGCGTCATGTCGCGTTGAGCGCGAATGAGATTGGTGTGACAACACAAGAACAAGGCGTCAGACAAATTAATGATGCCGTCAGTCAATTGGATCAAGTCACACAGCAAGATACGGTATTGGTTGAAGAATCGAGCGGCGTTGCTGACGGCCTACGCGATCAGGCACAGCATCTGGTTTCCTTGATGAGCGTATTCCAGGTGAATGCACCAAGCCTTCCTGCCAAGGTGCCCCCGACATTCACACCACCACTGGGTTTAACAATACAAAACCGAAATATCGCTTGATATCGTCAAGAAAGATTGCCGTCGCGTTCATTTCACAACGACAGGCAATCTTTCCCCTGCCTGTCATTTGCTTGTTCCGCTCGCTGCGCCTTGCCAACTCACTCCACTCCCCTGCGTGCTATGCCTCAAAAACATCAAATATCTGGAAGGTCACGGGAATTCTTATCTGACAAGACTAATATTAAAGAGGTTTCTGGCCGATACACATTACGTGACATATAAATTGTCCATGGTTGGGCACTGCCAGACAGGAATCAGGTTAAACGTCTAGAAAGAACATTAGTCAATTGAAAAATAATAAAATAGTCACTAAGCCTATCTAGAGGATTACTATGTATTCATTTGTTGCACGTCAGCCTATTTTGAATAAGAGCCTCCAACCTGTAGCCTATGAGTTACTCTTCCGCGACGGTATCCGCAATACGTTTCCTGACGTCAGTCCTGAATACGCCACCGCGCAAATCATAACAGAACAATTTTTAACCAACTCATTAAGCCGACTTGTCGACGATCACATCAGTTACATCAACGTTCCACATCAAATGCTCACAAATGGGCTCGTTGAGGCATTACCACCAGAAAAAGTGGTACTGGAAATCCTGGCGCCTGATGACACCTTGTTGGCAGCAGTAAAGCGTTTAAAGAAGAGAGGCTTTAAGCTGGCACTGGATGATTTCTTAATGGCTCCTGAGTGGAACCGCTTTCTTCCTTATATTGATGTGCTTAAATTCGATCTAACACTCTCATCATTTGCAGACATAGCATCCTATATGCAAAAACTCCCCTATCGGCACATCACTTTTCTCGCGGAAAAAGTGGAGACGCATGAGCAATTTACCCAGGCAAAGAAATTGGGCATTTCTCTTTTTCAAGGATACTTTTCAGTAAACCAGAAATCATCCAATCACGTCGACTGTCAGTAAGAAATTACAATGTATTACAGCAAGTTAGTGAGGTAAACAAACAAGAGCTGAATTATGATCAGATTGAAAAACTACTCAGTAAGGACCTTTCTCTTGCTTACAAGGCCATGCGATACGTCAATAATATCAGGTTACGCAGCAAATTAAGCATGATGCCGCTCCAGGCTAATTTTCGCTATATTGCCATGCTGCTTTGGCAAAAAGAGTTACGCCGCTTTATTTCACTGGTTACCATTACCAGCCAAGGCGATAATGACAAATCATTTGAGCTATATCGCTTGAGTTTGTTGAGAGCGAAATGCTGCGAACTGATCTCGTTGCATCAGAATAGAAAAGATGACCCAATTAATGCTTTTTTATGCGGACTGTTCTCCCCGCTTGAAGCCATCCTTGACTGCCCGATGCCACTTTTACTGTCAGAAATATCGCTTCCCGACGAGGTGAAACAGGCTCTACTCGAGAATTCTGGCAAATACGCACGTTACCTGATGCTGGCAACTGAATATGAAAAACAGAACTGGCTGAGTGTGAACGCCCTTATCACCGAACTAAAGATCACCGAGCAGCAGATGATACACATCGTGCTTGACGCCACGTTGTGGGCCGACGAAATGCTACAAATAGGGCAAATGGACGAGAAAAAGGGGAGAACGCTCTCCCCTCGCTGACGTAGCCAGTAACCAGTAACCAGTAACCAGTAACCAGGACGATATGATGTGAAATCTGTCGATTTCACATCAGTCATCAGGTTTAGAACGTCTCCCAATTGGCATTGTCGGATTTGGCCGTTACCTTTGAAGATATTGGTAACGATACGGACAAAACATCACTCTTCGCGGGTTGACTACGCCCTGCTTCCTGGATTTTAAAGGTCGCAACGGCCTGACGTAGATAGTTTGCCTGATCTTCTAAGGCCGCCGCAGCTGCCGCTGATTGCTCGACCAAGGCCGCATTCTGCTGTGTCACACCGTCCATTTCCGCTACAGCCTGGCTAACCTGCTCAATGCCTCTGCTCTGTTCATCTGACGCGGTGGCGATCTCGCCCATGTTAAGCTTGATGCTAGCTGGCCTATTTCATTCTTACTCTCAGCCTCTATGGACTGTGTAAGATCGCCCCCCGAAATCGCACGAATATGGTGGATAACACGGCTCAAAGGCTGGAAAAGGATACGCTGAAGCACTCCCCACATGGTCGAAATCACGATAATCAATGCTATTGCAATAATCCCAATCGTCCATTGCATAGACACAAAGCTAGCGTGGTTTTCGCGCTGCCCAGCACTGACCAGAATATTATTCTGCTCTCTCCAGGTGTTATAGCTCTGCTCTAAATTATCCTGTGCCTGTTGTACATCAAGATTACCATAAGCTTCATAGTCTCCACGTTGAAGATATTGGATCGACATTTTAAAAATATCATGCAGCTGGCGATAATCATTCTCCACCTTTTTTGCAATAGCATCGCTCTGCCCTTCGAGTCGAGGGGATGATTAATAGCGATTAAACTGTTTTTCTGCGGTATCAAGCGTAGTGGTGGCAGTTGCCAAGAGCGCGTTAATTGCCGCTAATGATTTTTCGTCTTTTTGATTTTTCAGAAAACGGATAGCTACGCGGGTGATGACGACACGAGTCTTTACAAGAGATTGAAAACTATCAGTAAGCTGCTCTTGCTAAAAGCTCAGTATTTCAGATTTTTGAAAATTTTCCTTATCGTTGTTTACTGATGAATAAAAAAGCACGCTGGTTATTATCTGCAACAAAATAAAGACAGCAAAGGCAATCGAAATCCCTGTGATGACTCTAACGTTCTTGAACATGGCTTGCCTCTTTGGTCTAGGAATAGATGCCTAGAGGCAATATCGTCAACACACAGCTTTTCTTTATTACATTTACGCAACACAATCACACACGCCAAAAAGATAACATCTCCATGATAAATAAGCAGATTTCCTTACATCGATGCTCTCTCACCTGAAGAAAACATTATATAAAATCAACATTCACACCAGAAAATATTGAAAACTAAAATAAAACCATAATTTTTAAGTTAAAAAATAAACTTTCGGATAAGAAATCATAAAATAAATTAATATGATGTTTTTCTGATTATCTCCTTAACTTCCTGTCCATGCCCAGAGTTCCTCTGCATGCGTTGCACAAAAACACGCTGATAGAGCCATGCATCAATACACTTTTTCACATCAGCCTTGTCCGGTTGGCAGTGGAATTCAAAGATCATTCTTTTTTCTTTTGAAAACAAAACTAAACTGCTTTCAAACTCCATGAAATCGAGATCTTCGATCTGATAGGCTGTTTTAAACGCAGAGCAGATGTAATGTATATCCATATAATATCCACCAACATTTTATACTTTCATACAGTGATATAGCATAAATTCCATTAAACAGTGCACCTTAATCATTTAATTGTGATATACATTTAGTTTGCGTTGAAACAATAACTTAATTTCTAGAAAATTCAATGAGTAGCGAACATATTCATGCCATAGTGATTCAAGCATTTTAACGTTTCAGCGCCCCCAAAAGAATAGCTCCAAAAGAAAAAATGGTCCTACTTAAAAAATAAGAGCCAGATTACTAACCTATAAATTTTATATTCGACAGTACTATTATAATTATCGCAACTCATAGAGCGAATAAGAAAAAACCACCCTGCCAAAGGCCAAAACTTAGCAATTCGCATCATCCAAGATGTTAATGAAAAAGAATTACCAATATGATTTTTAGAGAATGTCATACATTCAGCCATTCTGATTGATTGCTTTGCAGTTCTAGGGTGTACTCCCCCCACCAACCTCATTATAACAGTAGCCTATAAACTCACACGATAACTTATGCTCTTCAATATACTTTACAAGAGCCCGAGCTTTACATAACTCACCAAGGCGAGCATAAAGCAACGCCAGCAATCCTCTCATGATTGTGTTACACAGCGAGTCAGTATTTAGTATATCTTCGCCATACCTTACAGCTTCCTGTATATCGCCGAGTAGATAACTAATTATAACTCGTAATATTTTAGGAGAATAAAAACTATCATTAAGCTCCATGCACATGTTATTCATTTGCATTGCTTTTTCTAAATCACCTTGCCTGACGAGGTGGCAAGCATAGTAATAATAGACCTCTGCAACCGTTGGAGATAATAACATTGCCAAATGAAACTTGCTTGCTGCCTCTTTGTTATTCTCTGCACAAAGTAACAACCCCTGTAAAGAAAGAGCAATAACATTATTAGGCTCACATGCCAATATCTTTCCTACAATAATCATCATTTCATGCCTGGCTCTTTCATAATCCATCAACCCCAGGTTTGCTACAGCATAGTAAGATCCTGCGATGCGGCATAGCTCACTGATGCTAGTCTTACCATTCCCACTCAATTTGATCGCTTGCGGCATAAATTTCTTGAGCTCTGAAAGCGAGAATTGCAATGCATCATGTTGCTCCACCGGTGAGCTCGGTGGATGTAGATTTACGACAGTTCCCGAATCCGTACCCATTGAAGGCTCAATTATAGACAAAAGCGTAAGAATCGCCCTGCACAACAGCCGATAATTGATGTGATGATCGCTCGTAAAATGCACACCTTCACGGTATAACACCGAATGATCCTTTGCCCGGGTCAGTTCAATACGGATGATAGACTTTTCACCATGCCGGATTTCCATTCCAGAGATGTAGTAATCCGCCTGTGACTTCTCGATTGCGGACATATAACTGCTGTAATCTTGAACGCTACGAGTCAGAAAAGATGAAACAACGCTAATGGGTAAATCCAGACAATAAAGCCAATCAATTAACTGATCGTGAAGCGAAATAGCTTGGTATCTATGCTGCATTTCAAATATGAACAATGCAATACTGCATGCATTCTTTGTAACGGAGGCATCAAATGAAGTAATGTCGTTGTTGTTCGCCGTCACCAAGGGTGAAACGGGTCTGGCAGGAATATCAACCACTTGTACGTCAGGGACAAAACGATAACCCTTACCGTAAATATTATCGATGAAACGTTTTTTACTCGAGTGACCCAACGCGCGGCGCAAAACGTAAATACAGCGCGTTAATGACTCATCTGAGACTAAACCTCCTTTCCATACATGTTCAATTATAGCATCCTTTGAAATAACTGAATGTGCGTTTTGCAACATAAAATGTAATACAGAACTTTCTTTAGGCGCTAAATATATAGCGCCTTTATCTTTTGTCAGTAATTGACCATTATTGAAAGAAAAACCTTCAAATATATATTGATGAAATTCCATTTTACTATTCCTTACGAAATAGAGGCATAACTATTCGCAATAAAGGGATACCTCATACACTCACATACAGTACTAATCCCAACAAAGCGGCAATGACTTTACTTCGGTTTTCTTAGAGCAAACAGATTGAAAACTGCTTAAAATCTGTTTCAGACATATCAGCATAACAAAAGTGGCAGAACCAACGTCACAGATAATATACGAGAATCGATAATTTTAATCACCAAATTCACAGACAAGGCTAGGCTAATACTCTAGAAAAACTGAGTTCATAAAATAAATCACTTATCAAAATAAAAAAACTAAAATAAACACTTATAATAAAATTTAATGCCGCAAGTTAACAATATTAATTACATAACAGATAATTACTAACAGCCATATCCCATTGTTGTTGCTCTCTTGGCTTATCGAAAGCACCGGCAGATTTCTCAACGCGCATGTAGTCTGCGCTGTGTGTTGGCATACCAGCCAGTTTAACCTTGTCACACATGATGGCTTTTTTGCCTGGATCTTGCATAGTCGCACGAATATGCTCCCAAAATTGGCTCACCTGCTTTTCAGATAGTTGGGCCAACGCTTCGCCTAACCGCTTACCATGTGCCATCTTGGCATATTGTGTACCAATACGGTTTGCATCAAACCATGTGTAGCTTCCAGCCAATGCATAAAGGAATACAGCTCGGTCAAACTTATGAATACGTAAGCATTCATTCATTTCAGCATAGAGCGCATCTGGTCCCCCAGAAGCACCATAAAGAGAGTCTGTACGACACGTTTGTCCTGCGTGCTCAAGGGCAGTATTGTTTCCGCTATTGTTACCAGCGCTATCTGATAGTGAACGTGTCGGAGACTGACACCCCACTAACAACAACGATAGCAATAAAGTGCTGGCTGCGAAAAAAACGGATTTACCAGTCATAATTTTCATCAGCGTCAATCCCATCTGATAACAAGACTTTTTGCATCCACTCGTTATACAAAAATCGCATAGCCCACTCATTACTGTACTCCCTATCTAAAGAATTTATTACTTCACTGATTTCAGTCACATTTTGCTCCGCCTCATAAGGAGAGACAGGCGTGTTTGATACAGAGTTAATCGTTGTCATTCATTATTTTCCTTGGTTTTCATCATCATCCGATGTAAATACATCACTAAGTGGCAAATATGTTTCAAGTCGTGCGTAAAGTGTTTTCAGTGTCTGTGTAGAAAGATGTTCACAGCGCTCATACAATGATTGCGTATCAAAAAACGTATCTATTTGATTATCAACAAACGTCTCTGGTAAAAACTCTACCAGTTGCTCACGATACTTAAATACATATCGTAAATCTTGATGATACTCAAAAACAACGCCCCCACGATGCATACTATCAATATAGGCCATTAATCTGCGTTTATAGCGGCGTCTGTCGCGAGGAAGAAGAATATAAAAAGGCGTTTTGTCATCTCGCCCATCGATCTCGTCGGCCCAGTTTTCAAACAAGGCACAAATCACGCTCTCCTTATTGACGGTATCGCTCAACAAGTTCTTTATTTGCTCGCGAACCTGTCCATAAATATAATTCACAATGCCTTGTTTATCCTTAATAAAACTGGTTATTGTTTCAAAGGAGGTCATTACTCCGCGTTCATAGCCATTACGATAGGCCTGCTGACGTATTGTTTCTGCTTCACGGTTAGCATCACGGATGATCTTCTTTGCATGATCCCGAGTCTGAGCTACCAAGCTGATTCTCAGATTATGCGTTACACGGTTCTTATTTGCTAACAGCACATTTTCTTGCAGCATGTCAGAATATGACTTTTCAACTTCGTTGAGCATGTTGAATGGCCATCCTCATTACTAGTTCATTATCATTTATTAAGATTGTCGGAGCATTTTCTACATCATTTTCGGGCGGAAATAATAATGGAAGTCGCTCTTTCATTACCATTGATACAGAAGATGCGAATAGATCGACTTCTCGTTTAGCACATAAAACATATTGTTCAAGAGAAGATACAGATGCATCCATTCCTTTAGTATTAAGAAGATTCAACAGTGAAAACTGCCTGACAGATCTTTCTAGCTTCCACCAAATCCCATACTGAAAAAGATCGCTTTTGTAGCGTTGACAAGCAACCATGAAAGCTGCTTTTAGCAGTAAATACCAATGCAGCGCTAAATATCTCTCCTTTTCATTATTTAAATTAAGTGGTTATAATGAAAGGGAAAAGTTGGCGATTAGAATGTCATTTATAACTCGATGGCATCCTGGCGTCGAAAATCCGACTGGCAGTGAAAACCGTTTTGGATGAATCCAAGACATCGGATTATATATGATATTCAAAGCATTAACACTTTCTCTTTGACTTTTATGCATTAGCCTATCCATGACATTCAGTCTCCCAGCTATTTTCTATCACCGGGAACATCTACACTCTGTTTAGGCACATCCGATACTGTTTTATTATCATTCTGAGTCATCATATTGTTTTTTTAACTTACCTAAAAAAGCATGATGACTTTTACTGATAAATAACAGTCCAGCAGCTAACAAGGCAACCGTTACCATAACAAGGCTTATCAACCATGTCGGTGCATTGGACTGTGCCGCCTGAATTGATACAGGCGCATGCCGTTGAACGTCATTAATTTTTGATAACACAACTGAAATATTATCGTAATTAACATCCTCAAAGCTGTTCTTAAGAAAACGCTTTACATCACTAATCAACAAGGTGGTATCAGTAATACTATTATCATGATTGAGCAAAGTTGAAAGATGAACCGGTGATCTTTTCCTATCACCATCGCTTGAACTCATATCATAGCTGACATGTACTCGGGCAGAAACCACCCCTGATATTGACAGCAATGAATGCTCTAGACGTTGCTCAATTCCCGAATAGAGGCGAGCCTTTTCGGCTCGCGGAGAAGAGACAAGCGCATCGGCAGGAAACATTTGCGCAATATCGATTGCAGGTGGACGTGGCAACCCATAAGTATTCATTAAATCAACAGAAGCCGAAAAATCTTGAGAACTGACCGAGGGGCTATATCCCTCTTTTTTGATCTCATTTTTATCGACCTTGATGTTATTGCGCTGTAAAAGCGCAATAACATCATTAGCCTGTTGTTGATCTAACCCTTTAAGCAAAACATCTTGCTTACAACCTACAAGAAAAACTGCCAGCACGGGAAATAACAGGTATTTATTCATGATCATGAACGTAATAATGTTTCAACAGCACTCACCCCTTTACGAGTCAATGTACTGATGAGTGATACATGTAAGTTATAGTCAGAAGTTCGCTGTTGAAGTTCTGCCAGTGCTTCAGGATCTGTTGAAGCATTGGTGTTCTCTAACAATGATATAACGTCACGCTGTTCCGCAGACACATTTACAGATTCCGGCGCATAAGCACGAAGAAGACGATCTTCCAACGATACCTGGGCAGATTCTGGCATGGTAATATCATGCCAATTGCCAGATAACTGTGTCACCATACTGGTGTTATGATTCATAGCCTATTCCTGGTAACAACATTAACGGAAGTTAGTGATAATCGCAGAACCCACATCTTTGTATACCTTAACAACGTTAGATTGCGCATTACGGTACAGCGTATACTCTGATAAGCGAGATTGATAAATCGCCAATAACTCAGGGTTAGAGGGATCCTTTGACAGTTCTTCGATCGCCAACTCCAATTCAGAGTTAAGTTGTGTTACACCCTCATCAAACGTTGATGATTTATTTAGCAAATAACCATTCCATGTGAAATCCACACTTCTTGCACTTCCGTTACTCATATAAACAAGCCTTCTTTAGGTTTTAGGGAAATACCAATGTCCGGCGCCCAGCTTGATATAGCTCTGTTCGCCAAATTTAAAAGATTTATCTTTGAACCAATCAATTTCTAGCTCAACAGAAAAGTGAATATATCTTTCCCCCCACTGTTGATAGTATTGATTGACAAAATTCTTGATACTTTCTAGCATGCCATCCTCAATGACGCCTAATATGACAAAGGTGATGGTATCGTCATTGTCTATCTCACGAAAAGAGATCGCCATTTTTTTCAAGCCTTGATTGGCAATGCTTCTAACTGTTTTATCCTTCAAATTATCTAGGCTTACCGAATCAATATAGGGGAATTTCTCTTTCAGAGCAGAAATAAAATCATCTCGTGACTTATCACTTAACTTGTTTCTTTCTGTGCTGATTCTAAGAATCGGGTGTTGAGGGTCACTCAAACGTATCTGATGAAACTTCAATGCAGGCCAATAAGTTTCCACCCAACGCGAAACCCGTTCTTCTTCATTTGCAATATTAACGACATTAATCTGTTGACGAAGCGGGTTTCTGATCATGGTTTGAATAGCCCAATCAGTAGCTTTATCACTGGCAGCAAAAACATAAATCCAATTATCGCGAGCATAAACTATCTGATAATCATCAGAAGCAAAATTTAATAATGTTGAAACATTATCAAGTTGACGCTTTGTTCCCGTCAGATAACCATAACCAGCCACAAAAATAGCACTCAATAAAGCAATCGCAACCAATGTTTTATACCACACACTTTTGGCATTCTTTGCAGTCTCTGTAATCGTCGATGACTGTACCGTAGCACCGTCCAGATGCTCCCCGGATAAGATTTCGTCCGAGAATTCAGAATGTTGATTTCGCCAGGCAAATTTTTATGCACCAACGGTGATAACTTCATTTTCTAACAAAACTGTCATTGGTGAGCCATAATTTGAGATCTCACGCATAGAAACTTCACTTGAGTCACCATGCTTAACGATTATCTCGAAACTTACATCCGCTTGTTCAGCGGGAATATAAATAGTATTATCAAGCATCTGTGTGCCGTTATATTGCTTGCTAATCGTTTTTTCATCAGTAGAGAGAAAAAGTGTATTCCCTTCAAGCAAGGCAAACTCACACCCACGTAAAACGCCGTTAAGAAGCCTAACGACTATCCTTTTTTCTTTATCGATATTTCTATCTTCATCCAATAACATTACTAAATTCTCTAGGAGGTCGACATTATCACTTTAACTTTTGAAAATATACTCTACTAGAACACGTACATCTTGATTAAATAATAATTAAAAATTGATTTCACATCATATTTAATAATCAACAAACTGAGATCTATAAAGAAAACCAACATCTTCATAAAAAATGAAAACGTACAGTAAATATAACAAACTCATTAAAAAAACAGCAGAATTAATTCAGACAGGAACAAACTTAAAATACAAAGAAAAAACCAGTAATAAATCTGATTACGGGCCGAGATAAAACCTCGACCCTGCTTTAAATTAATGGCACCGTTCATCAATTAGGCGATAGAGATCCAGGACATAGTTAACATTATCCAAATCCTCATCTTTAACGTTAATATGAAATTCCTGTTCAAGCATCAGCATCAAATCTATCATCATGAGTGAATCAGCTAACAGATCATAATATAGATGTTTCTCTGGTTGCACATCTACAGGAGGGCAATTTATGATAGAAGAAACCACATTATTTATGCGTTCCTCAACTTGTTGATTCATTACTATTCCGTCTAAATTCCACAGGACGGGGCTATCAATATTACGTCAGGCCCATTTTACAAGACAGAACGACTGCCTCTCATCATAAAAGCATTTTAAAGGTTTACTTTTTAGCAAGCCCGTCAGTGTTAATATAAGATTGCTTTGCCGTAGCACCTTGCCTTCCTGTCCAAAAAGGACCTTTGTGGGGGGTGTTGCCAGCAGCAGTAACAATATTTTTATCTTGAGAAGACACTACATTGTGGCGATCTGCAAAAGACGTCTCTTTAGAAGGACTAATGTTGCGCGCTGTATCAGCCAGCAACATATCATCTTCTGTTTCAACCTTAGTGGTTTCAGGTTCAACACGCACTTTATGTTTAGCTACACTCGCGACTTGCCCAGCGCCGCTGGCAGCCGGAATGGTTGCATCCGTTTTCTCCACAAAACGTCTTTCAATGGTGTAGCTCAAGACCTCTTCGGCCAAATGTTCAGCATCACGCCCGGTACTACTTTGCATATTTTGAGCACGACTTTCTGTAGATGCATTTGAATCCGATACATATTTCTTGAAATCAGCAGCGCCAGTCTACCCGCTCTGCCTGGTCCCATGTAGATATCAGACTTTTGCTTGTTGATACCAGTAGCTCCCATCAACTTCTGTTGTTGACGAGTTGCCTGTATTGGTGAAGTAGAGATATTGGTTTTGTAAGCCTGTGTCTCAAACATTCTTTGAGCTTTCTCGTTGGGTTTATTCCCGTCAAGCTCAATAGCATTTTTTACCACTACTGCGTTTGATCTTGCAAGCAGCCCTTTTTCACCACGTTCTGGAAGCGGCTCTCGGAGTGCAGTCTGTGTATCGGTTTCAGCAATCATTGTTTTTGCTGACTGCCAATAGCGCTTGAACTCTCTGCAGCTCCAGTTCGTCCTGTCCTATTTGGCCCCATATTGGTATCAAATAAAGGTTTATCACTCTACTGTGACCGAGGTTCTGATGATTGCACAATAGCCGCATTACTCTTGGCTTTGTTTAACGTCGCAGCAATTTGTGCCCGCTGACGAGTAAATGAAACTGCATTGAGAGCTTGATTCACTACCTTACCGGTAACAGGGTTTTCTCCTGCCTTAGCTTGAGGGCTAGGGTTACTGACTTTCTCGCCAGGTGAACGATTGCCATAGCTGTTTATCTCCGTGCCAGCATGGCTAGAAGGCGTAATGGGAGACTGATTTTTTTTATTAAATGCCCACTATCAGATGTTATCGATGCTGACTACCAGTACTTCTGAAATTGTGCGGCTCCCGTTCGCCCCGTGCTAAAGGGACCAATAAAGGGAGTTTGGCTTGCGACCAATGGTGAACCAACGTTATCCAATATCGGGGGCAGTGCTTGTTGGACAGAAGTGTGCACATTCTGTTCGGAATTGATATCTAGTGCTGAATCAGCTTCCCTCTGTAACGCGGCTCCATCTATATGATCGCGGCTATCTTGTTCTATCACTGTTGCCGGTAGTGTTAGCGTCTCACTGGCAGACTCATTGCTGTTATTGCCAAGGTTTGACGTGCCAGCAGCTGTATCAGGCCCCTTCTGCACTTTACTATCCCCTCTGCCATCAATATCACGAGCAGATTGCCTCTCGGGGACATCGTTAAAATTTTGATGCAGGGTTTCCACTGCAGATAATAATGAGGTCGCTTTTTGCGTTCCCGATTGGCGAGTATTCATTTTTATTATATAATCACCGTTATAACTAAAATTAATACTATCTCCTATAATAATGGTACTAAAATCATTTATATTGGTACTGTAATCATTAAAATATAGGTTGGCCCCTGCCTTTCTTTGCCAGTATCGGTACCTGGCTTTGCAGGACCTTTATTCTTCGCATCGTTATTCTTGGGTGCCCCCCTGTTTCAAATAGTCCTTAAAAAGATCTAAATTTATTGGTTGATGAGAGAAAAGCGCATCTGCACGGTGGAAGCCGTTAGTTTTTTTAATAATATTATCCATCGTCTCGAAAACCCGGATTGACTCACGAAAAGGGCCACTTCTCCACTCCTGATGTAGAAACTCTCGCAGATTTCCATCCTGTACCAATTCAATTTTCTTCGTAACCATTATATGAATTTCTTTATTACAATCTAAACCTTTTGATATAACCTCATTAGAAATCTTGTCAATACGACTATCAAAGGAATTAAGAGCGTCAAAGCCTTTAAGTGAAGAGCCTGTGATTGGTGAATCAGATCTCAATCCATACTTCTTTACATTATCGACAAGGAATTGAATATCTTTTTTATGCTATTAATACTCAAAACATCATTATCGGTGTATGAGTCATGCAACATTTTAGTCATAACCAATACTTGCTTAATTTTTTGCACGGCTCCAGCATCACTATCAGGAATAGATAGGGCCGAGAAAAAAGCGCCAAGACCCTTGATATCTCTTTCAATTTTCCAAAATTCAATCGCATCTCCTTCAATTTCATTTGAAAAGTCGACGCTATTAGTCAGTGAGCCGAGGAAATTATTTATTCCTACTGTATCTTCAGAACAATATTTCTGAGCCTCCACATTCTCACTTACCGCTTCATTTCGATTTGAATTATTTCTTACATTCCTTAAGTTTTTCTTAACACAATGATCGGAACCTTGATGTAACGGCTTTAACAAGCCTGTTTTCTCCCTGACCTGACCACCAGAAACTCGAGATATCTCATTGGATTGAGTTACATTTTTCAATAATTGAAATTTAACATTTTGCATTGATTCTCTAACAGGACGAAAAGCATAACGCACTGAATTAACAGGTATGTGTACAGTAGTCATCGTGTTACCTTATTAAACAAAGAATTGTTTATCACACTCCAAAAGACTTGAAATTGTGCTACTTAATACTTTAACTAAATTATCAAATGTTGAATGAGCATTTGCGAATTTCTGTGTTAAAGTTTGCATACTGTTTTGAATATGATCTTTTGCATATCAACGCCAGTCTGCCATGCGGACCATTGTGCTGCATTGAAAGACATATCTTTATTTTCCACTGAGTTATTAATGTTAATCAATGGGCTAATATCAATATGAACAATATAAGTACCATCTGGTAGTTGATAAATACAGTCATCAGCACTGAGCCCAAACTCTCTCGCCCAGGCTTCACACTCCTCACGACTAGCTCCTTTAACCTCAGCATCAGAACCAGTCTGGACAGGAAACAATGTCGTTGACATACCGGGAACAGGATAATCATCCATTAGCTTTTTAAGACTTCCTTTGAATTCTTTGCCATGAAGAATAGTTTTATCACCATCTGCGGAAATGAATTGTGGCAACGTTGACATAAAGTCAGAAAAATCTTTATAAAACTGGGCATTTTTTCAACAGCTTGTTGAAAAACATCTAAATAGCTTTCAGACATTTCCCCAATAGCACTGGAAAGTAATTCATTAATCTCTTTGCTTGATAAGGTACTAAAAAGACCAGCATCCGAGAGGTTAGAAATTAGAGCATCATAGGTTGTAACCGATGAATTTTTCAGTTTTTTCAGTGCCGAATAAACATGATCTTTTGCATCAGAAGATAGGGCCTTATTTCCCAATTCAGGATTCGGTAAAAACACATCATTAAGAACACTCATTCTTTTTTTACATCATGAATGATGAGCTCTCGCCTTGCCTGGATAGACTTCATTTCATCAAGAAGCCCCCCATATTTAGTGTTTTTATATAATCATCAAATTTTTTCCCATCCGCCATTACAAAGGAAAAAGGCCTAAGGAGAATTCGATGAGCACCATCACTACGAGGCAATGTATTCACCTCATCAGTAATGTAGTCCTGCAAAAAACAATTATTAGCAGATTGTTCCCGTGAATAATTTTCAACCCGGAATGACGGCCTTGTTGTAGATAATATTTCCATATCGTCCTCTGAATAAACCGCCTGTATCAACAGGCGGTTTCACATAGTTATAAATTTTTAGCGATTACATTTTCGTATTATTGGCAACAACACTGGCAGTATCACTGATGCCTTTCGCTATGCTTCCAAGCGTTGCTAACAATGCAGCCTTAAGCTTCTCAGCATCCTGAGCACTCTCTTCGTTCCGTTGGCTCTGCTGCATAAAGACATCTTTATCAAATTGCCGCAATTGCTGTAGGCCATTCTGCTCAGCCTGGCTCAATATCATCTGGGAAGACGCAATGGTTCCCATTGCTAATGCTCCGCCCTGTAACGCTTGCCCAACACCAATTTGTTGCTGTGAGGCACTTAGGGCTCGTTTGGAGTTGGAACTCCTGTTTCTGCGCCAGCACATGTTCACGATTGGCAGATTGCTTCAAGCGGGTCATATCTTGCGACCACATCGGATCGCTCATATCCTTTCCGCGTGAAAGCGTTGCTTCAGCATCCAGCTTATTGCCCAAGTTCTTATGCTGAGTAATTTTTGCCCCCTGGATCTCATACCCCTTAATAGCCTGGCTATGTCCTTTATGAGATTTAATTCCTCCAGTCAACGCCATACCACTTGCCACAATGCTACTGGTAAGATCCTTTTTAAGCTGTTCTCGGGCAGCTTGCATGCTATGCTCGACGGAGCTTTCAAGACTTTTCTGGCTTGTTTCCAGCATCTTGGTTTTCATGCCATGTTCAGCATGCTTGCTCAATAAAGCCGTTTTCGCAATGTCGATTAGAGGAGCAAAACGCATGCTGTTGTAACCACCGAGAAAGTTTGGGGCCGCCATAATTTTTTCTGGCCGACTAGCAATCTCTTTCTCCTGTATTGCAGGCATCAAAGAGCCACTTTGAGAATACAAAGAAATTTGTTTGCTCAACAAATTAGCATCCGTATCAGAAATAGGCTTGGTGATATCAGGAATTCGAATATCAATACCTACAAGGTGACTGGATGCATACTGCACTAACATAGTTCTATTCTGATTTATGTCAGTTGCATCTAAAGGTCTAGAACTTGATTTTTGGATGAAACTTGCATTATCCATACCTTTTCGATGCATCTCATCAGGAAGAGAAGTCGCTCGCGGTTGGAAAATAGTATTATTGGGGTTTGCTATAGATACTGCCATAACGCCTCCTATTAGGCTCTGATATTTCTTACAACACTCTTCCCAGTGTTGGCTTTACTACTTAACATGTCAGACAAGGTCATATTTACCGATTGCGATGCTTTAAAATCATCTTCATGACTAGCAAGAATTTTGCTTAAAAGATCGCGCACAATGCTGACATCCATTGCAGCCAGATTACAATCGGAAATGGCTTTTGTAGCCTGAAGCCTAATATTTGAAATATTAATACTCATTCCACTTTGAACAACAGGCATCGACGTGTGAACACCATTCTTCAACATTTCCAATCGATGCAAGGCAATGTTACCTAATCTCTTTGCATCTTCTGGATCGCTTATTTTTAAAACCTTCATGACATTGGCATTTACTTTATCTGAAATGCCATCCAGCTTTTTATTAATCCCTCGTGTTATTTTCCCCACCTGATTTGTTACCGATTGCATACTTCGACTTAATGCCGCACCGCTCTGCCTCATAGAGTTATTAACAACTTGAGGCATGATTTTGTTAATGACCTGAGTTATTGCTTGCTTGATTGACTGCATAATGGCAGAGGTCATTGCCTGAGACATTTTTTCTATCATAAATTTGGCTGCTGTTTTAGCAACCAAAGAAATAGCAACAATTGCAGCAATAGTCACTGCGGCAGTTACCACCATATGGATGGTATCCATCATGTTGGCGCCAGTCGCTTTATCGATAGCATTTAGCAGCAACCCGAGTGGTGTTTTATCAAAAATCTGCGTGATAATATCTCCCCAAATATTCATGAGAGGCATGAAGACATGCTCCATGAGGGGATTCATCACCATTTCAGTTAATGACTTACCGGTTATAGCAGCAACAATGGGGTCAGCTACCATCAAGCCAATACCTACAGCCATCAACGCCACACCACCAAATACGGTAGTAATTGCCCCCAACGCGATCGCCAGGCCACCTAAAACTTTACCAATGCAACTGGCCATTTTTTGCGCTTCTTCAGCTTTTCGAACCTACTCTTCATATTCATCAGATTTACGCTGCATTTCCGCCTGGCGTGCTTTGGTCTGAATACAGTTCAGTTCAAGATCATTTTTCAGTTTTTCTGCAGAGGCCTCTTCCATTTGCATAATAAACTCAGTGATCAGCATGATCATGACAGCCGTTTTCGTCAAAGCCTTCTCTGATTGCATCATTGCATTGCTTGATACCACGCCACCTTTTGGCGCAATGTCCACATCGCTGTACTTTTTATTCATTTCTGCCGTGCTGGCATTAATCTCATTCAGGACGCTCTGCATGGCGGCACGTTTTTGCTCTGCGATCGCGTGCGCATCGGACAACGTTGATTGAGCAAGGCCTAACGCTTTTTGCGCATCAGCAATCTCCTTTTTCGCCTGCGTTACGTCAGGATCATCTGCAAATGATGGATCATCTGGGTCTGTAACCCCTAACTGTTCTAACAACTCTGCTAATGAATTCTGAGCTTCATCAAGCTTACGTTGCGCTTGAGCCACCTCATCGGTTGCACTATCAACACCCTTTTGTGCCGCTGTAAACTCAGACTCAAGACCATCGTAGGTTTGATGTAGCTCATCCAGATGTGCTGACAGCTCACGTGCTTTATCCATACGCGCTTCTGACTGAGTAATAAATACTGCCAGGGCATTGGCACGCTGCTGAGCCAATTGATCAATAGCTTTTCCTTTAACCTGAGAAATATGCGTCTTAGTTAAAATTGCTTCATTTACTTTTCCAGTACCTGAGGACAAATTTGCAATATTTATCGCTTTACCTGTTTTGGAGACATCCATTTATTTATGACCCGTAAAAATTATATAGCTTCCTCAGAGGAATCAGAGTTGTTTAACTCTTCCCCCTCCCCCATGTTTTGCCGAATAGTACTCATATAAGCTTTAGCTTTGGCAACTAAAGATGCATCCTCACACCGTGAGCAAATAATATCAAGGCACTGCAATGCCTTAACAACATTCCCAATGAGAAGTTGGCACTGCCCAGAATAAAAGACCGGATTAAAATTACTCTCAGCCATTACATATGCCAGCGAATAAAAATCATATGCCTTGCTGTAATTTTTCTTTACCTGGTTAACCGCCACGAGACCAATAAAATAGTCTGGATTTTTAAGATCGTATAGGCAAAGAAAATGGAACAAATTTTCCGCTTTATCTAACTGACCATTTTTATATGCCTGGTAAGCATACGCATAGACATTTTCCATCATGTCATCAGTAATGCCATGAATTTCTTTTAATGTAGCCCCACGTTCCAATGTTGCCGTCATTAATAACGTTGCTTCCTGCTCGGTGATAACACCTGTATTTTGTTCCATTTTCTCTCTCCTCAGTAGTGTCATCGCTTACTGCTGATGACCGTTATTAAACCATGTGTTTATTTGATATTCACATAAAGAACGCTCATTCGCCGCGTGTTTACGGAGGCGATGAACCCTCATTTTTACAAGCATTTTCAAACTGTTGAAACCATACAAGGATAGCGATGACGTTATCCAATTCCTCAAGGCTGACAAAAGAGTAGCGTTGGTGCATTTTGAATATTCGTCGCGCCAACTTGATATCTTCAACAACAGGAACCCCCACCTTCTCAGCGTAAGTTCTGACGGCTAGCGCTCTCTAATTTCTCTCTAGTACAGAGATAAATGGAATACCCACCACCTCCATATTGAGATAGATTCCTACAGCAATATGTGTTGGGTTAGCAATAATCACTGCTGATTTTTCAATATCAGTTTTTATTTGTTCAGACAGTAATTCAGCATGTATTTCTTTACGCTTAGATTTTATTTCCGGATCACCATCCTGCTCCTTGAACTCTCGCTTAACCTCCTGCTTGTCCATCTTAAGATCTCTTATATGAAGAAAGTACTCAGCAAGAGCATCTAACACAAACACCAATAGCGCGCAGGATAAACAAAGGTAGACTAACGCGCCAAAGAGTTTCCCCCACACCAGGAATATTTGTACGGGTTCAGCATTGAGCTGAGAAAAAACCATATGTTTGTGTTTACTCCAAAATATCATACCTGCGATGATAAAACTCATCAGGAAAAGTAAGGTTTTTATGACATCTTTTACAGTACGCAAACTAAATAATTTTTTTAAACCGTTAGCTGGGTTTAACGCATTAAAATTCAGCTTTAGCGCTTTACTGGCAAGCAAAAAACCAGTTTGCAATAGCGTTGGGAAAACCGAAGCTACAATACAAAGCAATAAGAAAGGCAAAAATAACTTTATACCTGTCCAAAACATCGCTTCAGCATAGCCAAGTGCGTCATTAGTAAAACCATTTTCGATGACGAGTCGCCACATGGACATCAACTTGAAGACGCCAAAAAAATTAATCAGGTATTGCACCCCCAACAAAATCAGACAAGCAATGACCAAATCTTTACTTTTAAACGACTGACCTTTTTTCGCCGCGTCTTTTTTCTTTTTTTCAGTCGGTTTTTCTGTTTTACTTCCAGACATAAATTCCCTTTATACTTCAGGTTTACGTTTACTTAATAACCGATAAATCACCGACCAAGTAGATCAACGGGGTAAAGACGCAAATCAATAATGCGGTCGGGCAATATTGGTGTGAAATAGAGCAGTAATAAGAAGAATCCAATAAGGCTCTTGACCGTCAATGCCAACGCAAAGGCATTCAACTGTGGAGCAAATCGTGCCAGCAAACCCAAAAAAGTTCAGACAACAAAAAAATAACAATTAAAGGGCTCGCAAGAATAACTCCATTCTTCACCACCAAAGAAAGAAACCCGACAATGGTACGATATCCTGGCATATCTAATTGATAGGGTTGCCATAATTGATAACTTTTTTCGAAAACCTCCAGCATTAACAGCAGCCCACCACTTTGCAGTACAATAACTGCAGCAAAGAGATTGAAAAATTTAGCCAGTTCAGAAGTATCCACTCCTGAAAGTGGATCGATGCTACTACTCAGGGTTGCACCACGCTGATTGTCGATAAAACTGCCTGTCGCGTGCATTAGCATTACCCAACAGGGTAAACATAGAAAACCAGCGATGATCAGACCGACGACTAACTCTTTACTGATTAAAATTAAAAACCAGATGTTATCGTATCCAGCTATCGCCTCTCCCATATGCGGCCACAAAACACTGCCAGTTAGCAAAGCAACGGGTAACCTGATGGCTCCAGTCAACGTATTATTGTTGAAAAAAGGGAGCAATATAAACGCAGGCATCAGGCGAGCAGATACCATGGCCATTTCATAAAGCCAGGTGTGAAGATCGAAAAACATTCCGGTAAACATATTGCTTATCACGCAAGTGCAATTCTTATTACTTCGCGAGCATAATTCAGCATAATATCGCCATACCACCCGGAAATTAGAAACAGACACAAAGCCACGCTCAATAACTTAACACCAAAAGGCAATGTTTGTTCCTGAAGCTGTGTTACAGTCTGAAATAGCCCCACCAGGAGTCCAACTATAGTAGCGACTGCAATGGGTAATACATCGTCAAAATCAAATAAAGTGCTTTATTACCTGCGAACGCTATTTCATCCATGATTATTCTCCATATCTATAACGCCAATTCCAGATATTGTGTTACCAACCATTTAGACAATAGCGTCCATCCGTCTAATACAACAAAGAGTACCAACTTAATTGGTACTGAAATCGTCACGGGACTCATCATCATACCGAGCGCCAGCAAAATACTGGATACCAATAAATCGATAACAACGAATGGCAGGTATAGATAAAACCCTACCTTAAATGCACTCTTTATCTCACTTAATGCATAGGCGGGCAATAATGCGAGGATAGAAGTGCGTTCTTCTTCCTGTGCTTCAATATAAGAGTTATCTCCACGCTGAAGGTTAGCTCGCTCAAAAAACTGAGCCAATTCAACGTCATAATATCTTTCAAGATAATCCCGATAGCTATCTAGACCATTCTCAACAAAGTGTAATACCGATTGACTGTCTCTTGTGTCGACATTGGCTTGCTGAAATTGCTCATAGCCATTTTTCACCACTGGCATCATCACAAAAAAGGATAAAATCAACGCCACACCATTCAATGTCATATTTGAAGGAACTTGCTGAAGTCCCAATGCATTGCGAACCATAACGAAAACAACGGAAAATTTTATATAACATGTTCCGCATGCGATCAAAAAAGGAAGAAGCGTTGAAAATGCCAGTATCGCAATCAGAGAAATATCATTGCCGTGAGACATCACCAGCCTCTTGATAAATGTTTTTATTTCAATGCTCAAACGGTCCTCAATCCATACCAGCTCACCTTTGGCAACAGGTACACCATTAGCAACAATGGATATATTCTGTTCTACATCGGGGTGACATGGGATAACCTGGCCTTGATAAAAGGATTCTAATTCTGCAACAGTGAGGGTGCTTTGTTGCAATACAACATTAGTTTTACTTTAATCCCGTTATGCGACCGTACTGGAGTAACAGCAACCTCGTTTACGTACTCTGGCAAAGGTAATTCTCTTTCACTTTCAGCTATCGCAGTACCATCAGTTTCATCAAACATAAATCCCTCCTCAATTTTGATAAAGCGCCCCAAAATATGATTTGATGAGGCAACTGTGCATTCTTCATAATTAACCAATATCACATCACCCGGCTGAACTTGTTTCAGCAAAGCCGTAGATATATGGCTGTAGCCAATTTGAAACTGGATGGATAAAGGTAAAGCGTCCGCATTCAAATGGCGGATAACCTCATCCAACGGTTGGTGGGCAGGAAAGGTATGCAACCATACGCGCCCTTGCGATGTCATGCAGGCGTAAGCATGTGGTGGTACAAATGATGTCTCCACCCGGCCTTTACTTTCCAAACGTTGGTATGCAAGGTCTTGCGGCAACCCATCAATAGGCTGTACGCAATTAATGAACAATGCCTCCAACTGAGCTGGCGACCATGATGCACTAGACAGTGCCGCGCTTTGAGGCACCCGGTGACAAAACCATCTCTCCAGGTCGATAATTCCTTCCCACCCCGTATCTGCGATGAAATGCAGCAGGTGATTTCCGGGCACCAGGCGCTGACACACGTCAAAGCCTTGGTTCTGCCAAGCCTTTACCCAGCGACGCTCGGACAGTTCGCGCTTTGAATAGCAGCGTAGGTGTTGACCAATCACGCATTTTCCTCATCGGCGAATGTGTTGCGCTCTTTCTTTGGTTGCTCATCTTCTTCAAAAAAACACCCATTCCGGGTCGCTTTGCCCCTGGCCTTCATAATCAGCTAATTGCTGATGAACCAACGGATCTGAAACTTGCAAAACATGTGGTGCTTTGGCGTGTCCGCCTAACAGCACATTGACCAGAAAAACGGTACAATAATTGGCTCTCTGGCGCGGCCTCATTTAATGCGGCGTTACCCATGCTTCTGAGTATTGACTCGGTTGGAAGTGGCTGTCGGGCCGTCCCAGCGAGTACGATGTTGCGCATCGCTTGTTAGCGGAAAAGCAGATGACGAATGCTCTCTTTCAGCCCTGGGACTAAGCGTTTCCAAAGGAACGTTCGTCGATGGCAAAACATCCGTATCTGCTACCTGACTCAATATTACGTGGGAAAGCGGCGTATCACGACGTTCCTGAAGTGCAATGACAGCAGCCTGACCATGCAACCCACCTGCTACAGTCGCCTTTTCACCCGCACTGTCAGGAAAGATGGATAAATCATGGTTTGTTATTGTTTTATACGTTGGTACAACCTTACCGAACTGCGGCTCAGTACCGTTGATATTTATTGTCTTGCTCACCTCAGTGCGCGTTTCTGACTGAGTCGACTGATTTACTTTTCCTCGTCCGGCGTCTCTCCATTTGCCCAAACACGCATGCAGTTCCGGCAATGTCGCGGATAGCGAGGAGTGAGAAGAAGCTATATTGGGTAAGACACTTTCATCATGTCCTTTCTTAACCTGTTTTACTTTTTGCTTTATGGTATTTAAAACAATGTGCTCTAAACTTTGAGTCACATTTTCTTCCATGCTGGGATTTCTCCCAGAAAAAATAGCTTTTACTCCATTTAACGTCGCCATGATATTCTTTCCTCTATCTCGTTATCTTCAATTCTTGCATCTCTGATACACTTACTTTTTCGAACCTGCTGTTGTAACGATTCATACTTCTTTATCTTTCTATCAAGCTGTTTCCTTTTTTCGAAGATAGCCAGGCGCTCCTGTTCACACTTTTCCTGTTCAAGCATTTTTTGAGATTTTTGAACTTTGATGTCTGCCAATTTTTTCTTTAGTGCGCCCTGTCGCCGTTGTATCGCGAAGATTTTCGCTTTATTGGTTTCGCCTCCGGGGTACAAACTTCGGCTAAGCATCTCAATTGCCGAGATCTCTTTTTCAAACATGTCTATCTGAGTGATTAATGTGTTGTGCTCACTTTTTTCTATTGAGCAGAACATCATTACGTTGAATTTTTAATGCAACATGCCCAACCAGTGTTTTCATCTCACGAAGCATGACGTTTCATCTCATCGGTTATCGTATTGAAATCAGCGTGCTCATCGACACGTTGCTTTAGCCACGCAAACAGACGATCGCGTTTATTCATCGCTCGATCGTTCTCTTCATTCTCACCCGGCTGATATTCGCCCAAGTCGACAAAGAGTTGCAGTTCATCAATTTTGGCTAAAATGCGACGTAGTTCACCCGCATAGTGGAGATGCTCACTATCACAAACCTGATTTGCAACGCGACTAACACTATTGAGAACATCAATAGCCGGATAGTGATTCCTGACTGCAAGCTTGCGACTTGCGACTAAGGTAGATATGCCCATCGAGGATTGAGCGAATTTCTTCCGCAATCGGATCGGGTTCATCATCACTTTCCAAAAGGATGGTGTAATAGGCCGTGATACTGCCAGTCTGCGTTACGCCTGGACGCTCCAATAACTTGGGCAAGGCATCAAATACCGAAGCAGGATAACCGCGCCGCGCGGGTGATTCTCCCGTTGCCAGTGCCACATCTCGTAGTGCCCTGGCATAACGCGTAATCGAATCCAGGAACAGCACAACATTCAGGCCTGCATCGCGAAAATATTCAGCAACAGTGGTTGCTACTTGCGCTGCATTGTAACGATTCAACGATGAATAATCTGAAGTTGCGTAAACCAAGATACACTGGCTCTGACGATCGGACTGACGCAATGCTTCAATGAACTCCGTCACTTCACGCCCACTCTCACCCACAAGCGCTATCACAAAAACGTCTGCTTGTGATTGCTCAATAAGCATGTGCATCAAGGTCGTTTTCCCACACCCAGCCGATGCAAAAATGCCCATACTCTGACCAACACCACAGGTAATCAGCCCATCAAAGGCCCGGATTCCCGTCAAAAACGGTTGCTGAATCCCCATCCGGTCCTGGTACAGTGGAGGGGGGAGCGCATCAATTGTGCGGCGCTGCCAGGCAAACCCTTGCTCCACTACCTCACCAAAAGGGTTCAGCACACAACCCAGCAGATCGTGACTAAGTACTACCGACAGCCCTGTCCCTGTAGGACAAATTACCGCCTCTCGCGACAAACCTTGCGCATTGCCCATCAAACTCAGCAGTGTTGTATCACCATGAAACCCCAAGGCCTGTGCTCGAGCCAAGATATCTGGTTGGCTCCAGCCTTGGCGGACCTCACAGACTTCCCCGGCAGTAACGCCAGGTAACCGCGCTTCAATAATGGCTCCAGACAGGCGCAAAGGATGTGCTTGTTGACGTAAGAGCTATCGGTTCGCCATTACCGAATCACCCCCAAAAAGGCTTCCTGCAGCTGGAAGAATTCATCCATTGCGTCAGCAAAGCGTGCGCCACCAGCCAGATAATCAGGATGTACCAATCCTTTTAATTCAATGGTGTCATTATTAATGGAAATCTGTAATTGCCCAGTCATCGCAAAATGGCATCCCTCCATAATTTTTTCTTGGATTTGAGCTGACTTATGCTGCAATAAGCCGAGTGTGTTTTCGCTGAGTTGTGACCAGATCCATATCTGTCAATCAACATTACTGATTAACAAACTGGGATAATTGTCAAAATCTAGCGCAATGGTTGAATGGCCATCAAAGTCGCTCAGAATTGACTCATCAACACCACTGTGCAATAGCGCATCACGAACCAACGTTACAATATCGATATACATTTCAGGAATTCCTTTACTAAATTGTTTTCACAACATTGATTGACACCGTATCGGTAATTTCACCGAACGACATAACTTCAAGATCTTTAAAGTGTGACTCCAGGAAACGCTTTAAAAAAACGGCGTATATCCACTGAAGAGAGCACAGCTAAATCTTTACAAGACATCGCTACACTCTCCATTGCCAGTGCAAATCTATCAATCAACTCATCTGCTACAGAAGGATCAAGATGGAGGAACACACCCGTTGATGTATTTCTGATGCTCTGACGAATCTGGTCTTCAAACTCCTCAGATAACATAATTACACGCAGAGAATTTCCCACAGAGAATTTATGACAGATATAACGTGAGAGTGCACCACGCACATGTTCCACCAGAGAAATAACCTCTTTTTCACGCGGTGCCCATTGGGCCAGGGCTTCCATAATTAACCGCATATTGCGCACCGAAATACGTTCACTAAGAAGCCGCTGCAATACTTCAGAAATTCTCTGAATAGTTGCATGACGCATAACTTCTTTCATGAGATCGGGGTATTTCTCCTCCATTTTATCGAGAATATGCTTTGTTTCCTGAACACCGAAATACTCATTAACATGACGAATCAACACAGCAGCTAAGGTGTAATACATTTCATCAATACCACTACGCAGCTGGTAACCTAAGGCCGCAACCGATTCCCGCTGTTCTTCGGCAATCCATTGCATGTTATCAATAGTAGACACCGGTATCCTAAGTTGTAGCAGCTCTTCAGAGCCGTTAACAACGCGGTATTGGTTGAATTTTATTTGAAAACGCTCTGCGCTGACTTCATTAATTAAAACAGATACGGTTTCAGCCTCAATGTGCTCGGAGGCTGAAACCGTTATTTCCGGCAGATTTATCCCATAGTCAATGAAGAATTGACTCCGAAAGCGTTCAGTAACATTCGCATTTCCCAGTATCTGTTCATCACTTTTGTTAACGACAAGAATCAAGGGCACCATTTCTGCTGAAACATTATCCAGATTATTAATGATGCCGAGTGAACTTTCCCCTTCAGCTAACACATCCCCTTCATACCCTTGATATGACGTTGCTGCATCCTGATCAACATGTGCCTTCTTGTTTTTCCAACGTTGATAACCGTAAAGTCCGGCGAGCAGCAATGCCAAGATCATGAATACTGAAAAAGGGAATCCAGGCAAGCTGCCAATGCCCAATGCAATAATCGCCGCAATAACCAGCACCGAAGAGTTGGTGAATAGTTGATCAACAATGGTACGCCCCATGTTGTCACCATCGCCATTAACACGGGTAACAATAAAGCCCGCACCGATGGCGATCAAAAGCGCCGGGATTTGTGCAACCAGACCATCACCGATCGTCAACATCGTATAGGTAGACAGCGCAGTTGATATATCCATGCCATTAATCGATACCCCGACGCTAATGCCACCAATGAAGTTGATAAAAATGACAATGATACCGGCAATAGCATCGCCCTTAATAAACTTCATCGTGCCATCAAAAGAGCCATAGAGCTGGCTCTCACGCTCGACCACACTGCGCCGTGACATAGCATCTTCCGCGACACGCTCGGCACCTTTGGTTATCACCATAAACTGCACGATGGTTACTATCGCAAAAATCACGAACCCAACGACCAAGCTATCCCCAATAACGAATTCACCGAAAGTGGAAATAATGTCACCCGCATCCGCATCATTTAATATCAGGCGGCTGGTACTCACGGATAATGCTAGTCGAAACAGCGTCGTAATCAACAACACGGCTGGAAATGTTGAAAAGCTAAGTATTTTATCAATATAAAATGATGCAAAAAAACCAGAATGGATAAAACAATGTTTAACCCAATCAAGAAGTCGACCAAATAGGTTAGCAGAGGAATCACCAACATAGAAATGATCACAACAATCAATATAAGAATAAAGAGTTCCGGATGGCTCCTTACCCGGTTTAAAAAGTCAATCATCCTATCAACCTATTTCAATCAACTTATTTATAAAAATCACTGCGCGGTTTTCCGCTGTTCAATTCGCTCGTGATATAATGCTGTATTTAGTCGTTCTTCAAAACACATCAATAAGTTTATTCTTTCTTCCTCTGAAAAAAATCTCATGAAGTAATTTTTTGCAATAGTAGTAGATCATTTGTAAAACTACCGCTCGGTTTTTATGCTCAGCAAAACGTAAGTGATGCTCTATAGTTTGCGCAAGCAACGTATCCAAATCATCGGTGTGTTCGATCACACCGAAGAGTAAAAGAAGCCATGTTTCTTCTTTCTCATCAACATTACGAATGATGCTATTCGTGAGTAACCCTTGAACAAACAAAATATCACTCGATCGGATACGCTTTATTTGCTTTATTCTTGATTGGAGAAAAAAAACTCCGAGTGACTACAGCTTGGATCTGCCGCATCGATATCCGCTAATAAGGCATCTTCCATAAACGTGGTCAGAATCCCCCTTTTTTCAACTCCGTAGGTCGATATCCATGTCTGGTACTGCATCAGATCCGTATCATCATTGGCTAAAAAGCTTCGATAACTCTCACGAAGTAATGCGGGAGTCATCTTGATGGGTTGTGCCTAATAACCGTGCTTTTAACGCAACATTAATCCCGGCTTTTAGACGCTTGGGATCCGCTTCTTTTTCAACCTGGGACAGCAGCGCTTTGAGACGTTTTCGGCGTATTTCATCGAGATTTCGTCGATACAGGAGCTCGCGTAAAACCATCACCAGATCGCTCTCATCAGGAAACAATGCGCGCGCCTGTTGTAATAAACGCGTAATAGCAGCACCTTCTTTCCCATTCAAGGCTTGAATCAGATTGCCCACCTTAGGCTGAGTATCATCATCTAACACTCGATCAAAGCTGCTCTCTTCCATCGCTCTTGATTTCTTTTCATATTCCCTGCGCTGGCGAAAACGCCCCGCAGCAGCGGACATTTCATCCGAAGCGTGATGCAACTTCTGCGATCTGGCTGCGGGAGAAAGATCTTCCATATCCTGCATTTCATCGCCCGATGAGACATTGCTCTGTTCAGCAGAAATACTTTTTTCTACATTCTGCTTTTCTCGTCGAGCCATCAGAAGCTGGAGATGAGTATTACCGTGTCCGATACTTATCGCCATTTTGGGCTGTCCAAATAATTGGTCATCCAGTTTTGCAATTGATCGTTACTGAGATCTTTGCGTATATCGTTAATCATCGTATGTGCATCCGGTGATAACGGTGCATCAATTTCCCTTGGCTGAATCAAGAATACCCGAACCATACTTGAATCTCGGTCGCGAGAGTAACGGAACATTTTCCCCAGCATGGGGATACCACCCAACAAAGGGATTTTGCCTTCAACGGTACTTCTTTCATCATGCGTATATCCGCCAATCAGTAAGCTCTTTCCTTTCGGAACGCGGGCGATGGTGCTGATATTGGTTCTTCCCACTTCAGGCAATGTTGATTCATTGGTTTTCGTGGTATCGAACTGGCTACCATCTTCAACATTCAGCATCATTTCTATTTCCCCGTTCGCTGTAAAACGTGGAAGCACACTCACCAAAGTACCGTAGGTAACATTTTCTAACTGTGCGGTACGTTCCCCCACCAGGCTAGCGTAGAAGGTTCGACTGTTGTCAAAAATAGCAGGAATATTTTCTTGGGTCAGCAGCATGGGGCGAGAAACAATATTGGCTTTTTTCTTTTCGCTGAGCGCCAATGCTGTAACCATAAAACTTGCACCATCAATGGTGCTAGTACCACCGTTGAGCGAAATACCCAGATTTCCTCCCACATTCAGATTACCACTCCACTGAACGCCAAGGTTATCGAATGCTTCTTTTTGTAAATCAACAATCCAAACGGAAAGTTCAATGTGTCTCTTGGCGATATCCAATGTTTTCGCCAGATTACAAATATACTCAACCTGCTCGGGGCTTCCTCGGACCAAGAGGCTATTGGTTCCTGGTTCATCAATAACACTCACTTCACTTGCATTTTGTGCAATATTAGCTGCGGCCATAGCATCTTCATGAGCATAGCTGTCGAGCAAATCTTGCGGTAGATCGGAGGTATCCAATTCAGGTTTTACAGGTTTACGCGGCACGACCTGCATGCTTCTCCCCGCAGTCGGCCCAGTACTGATAATTTTATTAATCACCGTCGAAATGCCTGGAATAATGATTTTTTCATCACGGTATTTAAATGAGCGATCCTCTACAAAGGTGTTGTGTAATTGAATCACTGCAATACTCTCTCGCCTATCGAAAGTATCGTCTTTTTGATCGAGATATTTTGCCGTACTTGTAATCAGATCGACATAGATTGGTGGGCCAGAGACATAAAAGGTAGAATTACGATTATCCGAACGCAAAGGAAAACGGGGATCGTGCAAACCTGAATTCTTCAAAAAGCTTTCAACAACACTGAAAGAAGTATTACGTAAAACGATAACCGCATTACGCATTTCCGTTGCGTCATAGACATAAATAGCCTGGCCATCACTGTACCAAATTAGCCCAAGCTGCTCAGATACCGATACCAGCACATCCTGCGGACGACTCAAATCAAACTCACCTGTGACTTTCTTACGTGCCGCCAGCTTACTTAATTCTCATTGCAGCAGAGATGGCGTCAAAAATGCCATTCACACTCTCCTGTCGAACCATATATCCGTTTCCCTGGCGAGATGCATCATTATGTTCGTTTACTGTTTGTGCGAATGCCTGTATTGGCATTAATACAAACAGTAACATGGCTATTGAGGCCCGTATTTTTGTCGAAAAAACTGTACTCATCTTGCCTTAACTCGCTTGCAATAATTTCTTCAAATTCCTTGGCGAAACACCAATCACCTCTTTCACCTCATTGGAAAAATGAGAAAGTGATACATATCCATGATTCATTGCGATAGTCGTTAAATTATTATCGCCGTTAATCAATTCAAACAGTGCCTGCCCCAGACGCCAATCACGTAGTGCAGATTTTGCCGTATTGCCCAATACACGCCGCGATAAACGTCGAAAATGAGAAACGGAGAGCCCATAACGTGCACAAAGTGTTTGCAAACGTTGGCCGGAGTTACTTCTATAAGAATCGAACAGAAACTCAACCAGGGCATACCATTCAGATTGTCTTAATACATTGGAAAAATGCTCCAGGCCATCAGTTCCCTGCAAAGCCTGATGAAGCAGCCAATACTCAATATCCTTTTGCTCAGGCTCAGCGCGGAGTGCCGTTGGCATGCACCCCACCAGCGTACGTGGACAATGTGTGCTTTCTTTATTCATTGATTTATCGATAAACACTTGCAATTTTGCCAGTAACGTAAAATCAAGAAATAAACAATGCAATTCACCCCATTCCACAGTAACTGAGGCCGGTGCGATGACTAGTAAACTCCGCTGGTTACCAGGAATCGTACATACCGCTGTACTTCCCTTGTCACTGATGCGAGGATGGCATTCTTGCTCATTATTCTGTGCCAGTAATAAAGCGTACTGAGAGAAAGGGTATTCCTCACCGGCCTTGAGCTGACTGTATTGACTCATCTCTTCCATTGATTAACTCTTTTGCATCCAAACGTTGGGCGCAGTATAAAGTCTCGACAATGGCATTCCTGATGAGATAATAATGGATGACCTTATCGTCCCCGGCGCCTTCATCAAAGTATAAGAACAAATAGTTTTTTTATATTTTATTTCATAAAGATAATTAAAGTTAAATAGGTATGACCATGGTCAATATTGAGAGGATTAAAGATAATGACGGTGGACCAAGGGTACGTAAAAAACGCTTTTTTTATAGCAAGCTCACCGTCATACATGATAAGACTACAGCAATGCCGCCGCATCAGTGTGCTTCAGGTACCACCATGTAGATGAAAGAGATGACAATCTCTCCGTCTTTTGTGGTGACCTCGACGGGCACTCGTGCATACTCTTCACCTTCGAATTCATCAAGCGCATCCCAATGCTCAGAAAGGCGCTCTGAGCAAAACAGGTACCCATCAACGCGGTTCCCTGTGTTATCCAGAACAATCCCAGGGTACCCCATACCGGCTCCCCACCCTTGATCAAGCAGCGAACCATACACTGAGCCTTGCACCCAGTTCCCCCCTATCGACTCCAGCAGATGCGCATTTTCGCATCCCGGCATCAGAGTGCCATATACAAAGAGACTGTCCATGCATCCCCTATCATGCTAAAAATGATTTGCCCTGCTCCCCGAGAGCGGGGAGCGTCGAGTTATTTTTAAAGGAACTCGGCAATATTGTCATTATCATATTGTCGATGAGCGAACCGAGCCTCCTCTAAAAGCAGTCCACTTGCCCCAGAGACAAGGTTGTCTCTGTAATATTTCTAAATCCATTTCATCAATACCAGATACTTTCTCCCCGCCGTAACGTGTATTCTTATTCTATTGACCCAATTACCTGCATACATTTTGGAACGTACCGATAGATGAAGAAAAACCATTGGGCTTCCACGAGGTCGATGCAAACCATCTCTTTGAATTGCTCAATCACAATTCTGATTGGGTGTGGGAAGTCGACGCACAGGGGCGCTATACCTGGGCTTCTGAAGTCGTCACCGAACTGCTGGGATATACACCGCAAGAGGTGATCGGCAAAACGCCGTTTGATTTTATGCCACCGGGTGAAGCAGAACGCGTTGGGCAAGCTTTCGGTGAAATTGTCATGGCGAAAAGAGCTTTCTCTGGCCTGGTGAATCGCAATCAACGCGTAGACGGTCGTATTGTGGTATTGGAGACCAGCGGCATTCCCCTGTTTGGCTCCGACGGTGAGTTACGCGGTTATCGCGGCGTTGATCGCAATATCTCAACGCTCGGTGAGCGGGTTTTGCAGTTGGAAACCATTTATGACACCACGCCGGTTGCCCTTTGTATGATCGATCGCGCTGGCCGTCTTGTGATGTCCAATAAGGCCATGACGCGCTTACTGAATCACACCGAAGAGCCTACGTCGGAACTCTATGTATCCGCATTAATGCCCGATTGTTGGTCCCAATTTGAAACCGATTTCACACTGGCCGACAACGGTTCGGACATCCCTAGCCGTGAAGTCACATAGCTCGATCGCTGCTATTACACCCAACCCGTACCAGTGCGGGATGCCAGCGATAATGTGGTGGGGCTATCCGTCACCTGGGTTGATATCACCCGACGCCGTCAGGTGGAACAAAAGCTCGCTGATGCCAATAAAGTGCTGCAACAATATGCGCAACACGACCACCTTACCGGACTCTTCAACCGCCGTAAGGCCGTAAGATGGACGAATGCCTGATTGAAGAAATTACACACACGCTCCAGAAACGCATTCCACTCTCAGTGTGCCTTGCCAATATCGATTTTTTTAAACACTATAACGATACCTTTGGGCATCAGGCGGGGGATGACTGTTTGCGCGCTGTGGCAAAAACGCTGCTTTCCTCTCGGTTGCGCAGCGATGATAACGTTAGCCGTTATGGCGGCGAAGAGTTTCTGGTGATTTTACCGCACACGGACAAAGTGGGAGCAGTCACGGTTGCCGAGCGCCTGCGGGAAAACATTCATGCGTTGCGATTGCCACACAGCGCCAGCGCAACGGGCTATCTCACGATCAGTATTGGTGTAGCGACCCTGAATGACGGCCTGACAACCCCGGAAGACAGGCCGCTGCATATGATTGCCAGCGGTCTGATACATAAAGCAGACACAGCCCTTTATGCAGCAAAAAATCAAGGGCGAAACCGGGTTGTTGCAGACCCGGATGACGATCATCAGGACGCGACCAGTCACACAACAACACGGTGATACGCATTCGATAAGAAAAGGGAATGGCTACGCCACTTGAAGCTGAGTAATGATATCTGCTAACAATGAGGGTCTTACACGCAAATTGCGCCGAGGTAACATCCAGATGCACATGGCAAATATTCCGTTTGGTATCACCGATTGGTCACTCATTGAACCGACAACGCACAGCGGCGACGTCGGCCACGCATTATGGCGTACACAACATTTCGACAATATTCGTGTAAGAATGGTGGAATACTCTGCAGGATACATTGCGGATCACTGGTGTGAAAAAGGACACATTCTTCTTTGTCTTGAAGGCGAACTCATTACCGAACTTGATGACGGAAGAAGCTTTACCTTAACGCCAGGTGTCAGTTACCAGGTGGCTGAAAATGCTGAAGCGCATCGTTCTACAGCGCCCAAAGGCGCAAAACTGTTTATTGTTGACTGAAAAAGTAGACGTTGTGTTGAGTTGCACTGACTCGCGAGTTCGCGGCCCTTTCAACATCAGAACTTTTTCACCTCAATATTCAATTTTTGCAACGCGTAATAAAGCTGGCGTGGAGTGATATTAAGCAGACGAGCAGCCTTGGCTTTGAGCCAGCCGCTTTTTTCCAAAGCGGCAATAAAACGGTAGCGAATCGGATCGTCAATATCCGTACCGCTAAAGGAATCCGCAGGCATAATCGTCACATGAGATGCTGAAGTGTTGGGATCCCAGTGTTCAGGTAATGGGATCTCATCTTTATGGTGTAGAGAGTAATAATCTATCCGTAAATTGAGCTGTTTGCGCAGACACTGCCCTTGAATACAGGGGAGTTGACAAATGACGTCCGTTTCGCAGTGCAATGCAGCATATTCAAGACAACTCTCCAAATCACGAATATTACCCGGCCACTGGCAGAGATAAAGCGGAGCCAATGCATCCGGTAGCACGGTGATTCGGGTATGGCTGTGCTGGTTAAAACGCAGAAAAAATCAGCTACCAGCTCAGCAATGTCGTCACGTCGCTCCAACAGCGTTGGCAACACAATATGGGCAACATGCAGCCGATAGTACAATTCTGGCAGAAATGTTCCTGCGGCAACTTTTTCCTCCAGATTTGCCTCGCTGGCACAAATAAGCCGGGCATCACCACAGTGCAACACGCGATCCGTGGGCGAAAAAAATGGCTTCTGCTGTATGAGTTGCAACAAAAGTTGCTGTAAGCGTAAGGAGAAATGGCCAATCTCACTGAAGAACAAGGTTCCCTGCCGTGCTTGTGCCAACGCGCCCTGCGTCTGCGGCATACCTTGTTGATTGCCAAGAAGATGGAACAGGACCTCTTCATCCTGCGCATAATGGCAACCCAGTTTGATAAATGGCCCCTGGCTACGCAGTGAGTGTTCATGGAGTGCCCGAGCAATAGCATCTTTGTCGGTACCAGGCTCACCGCGCAATAATATAGGGGTTTGCATCGGCGCATACTGATGTAAACGCGCCATGACTTGACGCATTGCTGCCGAACGCACAATAAGCCGACGAGGTGGACGTCTTGCTGCCTCTTGGGGTTGTTCTGCCACTAATGCGGCGCGCGGCTCAACCATCGCTCACGCCCTGTTGCGATAATGCTTATAGTTGAGGCGATACTTATCCAGCCGCAGTCCTAATGCACGACGCGTGATATTAAGATGTTCCGCCGCCCGGGAGACATTTCCCTGAAACATTGAGAGCGCTTCAACAATTAAATCGTACTCTATCTGGGATACCCGCGCCTCCAACCCTTCTTCTGCCGCAAGGTGCTCCAAGATCGGCTGTAACGACAACGGAAGATGGTAGCTGTGAATGACACCTTCATCTGATAACAATACCGCCCGTTCTATCACATTTTCCAACTCCCGGACGCGTTTCCCGGACAGTCGTAGTTAAGCAACATATTCAGCGCTGGCGTGGCGATCGTAGGCACTTCCACGCCCTGGTCTCTGGCAAAAAGGGCATTGAAGTAATCGGCCAAAATCAGAATATCGTTGCCACGTTCACGCAAAGGCGGGATGGTGATCGGAAACACATTAAGGCGGTAGTAAAGGTCTTCACGAAAAAGCCCCTTGTTCACCATTTCACTCAAATCTCGATGTGTGGCGGCAAGAATACGAACATTGACATGAAGCGTGTCATTGCTGCCCACTCGCTCAAAACTGCGCTCCTGAATCACACGTAACAGCTTGGCCTGTGCCGATAGCGACAACTCCCCGACTTCATCAAGAAAAATGGTTCCCCCATTCGCTTCTTCAAAACATCCTGCACGGCGAGATATTGCACCGGTAAATGCGCCTTTCTCATGCCCAAACAGCTCACTTTCCAGCACGCTTTCCGGTAATGATGCACAATTGAAGGTGATAAAAGGTCCAGTAGCACACAGGCTGCTATGGTGAATCGCAGCAGCTACCCGCCCTTTGCCAACGCCACTCTCCCCCAGAATCAGTACCGTAGTACGCTCTGGGCTGACCTTGCGAATCAACCGGTACACCGACTGCATGGCCCGCGAATTGCCAATAATATTGGCAGGCCGCAGTGTATCCGTTGTTTGTTGGTGCAAAGACGCCACTAGCAACACTTTCTGATGCGCTTGTTCAAGCAGATGCAATTCAACGGCCTGCGCGATAATCACCGCAATCACTTTCAGCACTTCCAAATCCAGGTAGCGCAGTTGCTGATTGTTGTAAACCCGTTCGATGCCGATGGTTCCCATCACTTTGGAACTGCGAATGATCGGCACACAGATAAATGAAAACTCACCGTCGCTGGTTTTGTCGAGACTGCCGGTTTTATTGAGAAATAGTGAATCGTCTGCCACATGCGGCACAATGACCGGTTGGCACGTTTCAATCACTTGTCCGGTAATACCTTCCCCCGGCATATAGACGCCCTTCTCCACTTCTTGCGGAGAGAGCCCGTAACTTTCATGGATGTAAATGCGATCGCTACTGGTGTCGTACAGCGTGATCATCGCGCGGATCACCTGCATGTGTTTTTGCATCAATTGCAGAACCAGTTTGAGGGTTTTGGAAAGATCCCCCCTCGGTGCTCACCACTTTGCTGACTTCAGACAGCAGCGACATCAGTTCTGAACGGCATTCACCCAATTTACAAGTGAAAGACAACGGTGTCTTCAAGGGTGACAGCATGTCCGTTACACAACTTTTTCTTTCCAGGCGCATCATATCTCTCCCGACAAGTGCCCATTCTTACGTAGCAGAGTGAACCACAGCAGGTCAGAAGCATTGGTATCCTAAGTCGCAGGCTCTTGTGCACAGTCCATGTACAAACCTGCAAAATCAGCGCCAATACAAGCAAAACGGTCTTTTTTATAATTCATTGATAATCAAGGAGAGAAAAACCACCTCAGTCTCAGCGAATACGCAAGATGTTCCATTGAGAACATTCCTGTCCGATTTGGTACTTCAACGAACGTTTTCAGACATTCTGTGGCATCACCACGACACAAAACGTTCCATCTGCACGTGGCTCACTCACAATGCTGAATTCACGCGCATCAAGCGTGGCAAAACACTTCGGCAAATGATCGCAAATGACTTCCAGACGTCGAAATTGCTTTTGTTGCAGGAAGGGCTGTAATAACCGCCGCGAGATGTGCCCCTCACCGCTGTTTGCCAGTGCATCTATCAGATTGAAATGAAAATCCCCGGTTTGTATGCCCGGCTGAAAAAATGTCTCGGTATGGAGTGGCGTCACTTGCGAGGAAGAATGGATACGCTCCGCGATACGATCGAGAAGCGGGACCGGTTTGCCACTGCATCGCCACATGGTAATCCCTCTCCCATCAAGCCAGGCCAGTAACACGCCCTGAATCTCCCGAGCCACAATGTGACGACACTCTGGTAACACCTCAAGCATCGTCAATGTTTGCTGACGCAAAGCGGCCAATGACATTGACGATGTTGACGGGTAAGGGACTTCACGACAGCATTGCCAGCCAGAACGCGCCTTGACAAACAGCGTTGCCACGCCGGGCTGCCCGGACGCCGTTATCATTCCTTGATTGTCGAGATACGCGGCAATGTAGAGAGGGGGTGTCATGTCTGTATCAAAAACCATGCTGCTTCCCCTTCATGGATTCGATGTCGATGCGTATCACCAACGTTGCTTGCAGATTTGCTTCAGGGAACGCATAGTGCCGATCGGTGAAACCCGCCATTAATCGTTGCAATATGGGGATTTTTTCCTGGTTATCGTTGATGAATTGCGCTTTCCCCAACCCAATCACAGTGCGATGCCGAGCCTCAAAATTACAGGCCAGCGCATCCTCTACCACGCCACCATAATGAGAAATAGCAAAACAAAGGGTATTGTTACGTTTAAGCAACTCGATCTTGCTGCCACTGCGCGCGGAGTGAAAATAGATCGCCGTGCCATCCCAGACATAGAAAACAGGCACCAGAAAGGGCACATCATTATTGGCCAGCGCAATGTACATCACTCGCTCTTCGCGCAAAATGGCATCAATTAATGTGGGATCGGTGATCTCCCGTTCATCTCACCGCATTTCGTTATGGGGAAAATCGGCCAAAGCCAGGTTAGCAGGCGTATTCATCGTCTATTCTCCCGAAAGTGGCCAAGTACTGGTGACCGTTTTCGCTCCGCCACAATCAGCGCATCCAATGTCTCACAAACAGAAAGAATGCGTGCTTTATCCTGTTCGTCCGGCGTTCCATGGTAGTAATCATCAATAGAGCAAATACCGAAAAGTGCATCGAGCGCGGCAATATCCTCCATTAACGCAGAGGTAAACGTCACTTTCTCCGAGGCACTGGCCAGCAGGCTACGGTAATTGTGATTCATCGGCATGATGTTATGTAGCGAACACAGCGCAATCAGGTAGCACTCCACCGCCAGCGATGCCACGTTAAATACCAGACTGACGGACGATGATTGTGGTGCCAACAACATGGCGCGGCGATGATAGCCACGCGCATGTTCATAACAGCGAGTGAATCGTTGTTCATCGCTTTCAAACAGCAATCCTGACATCATTTCCTCCCGAACAGGGCACCGATTCCCGGTGCCTTATCGCATGTCGATAGAATGGAAACCGCCGACTTACCAAACGTTGAGCAACCACTCCCTGTTCTTTTTGTATTCCATGTCGGTAAACAGGCTGTTTGCCATTTGCTCCTCCAACCAGATGGCACCGGCGTACCCCACGACAGGATGCCAGTAGTGGCCCGCTCGGTCATAAGTGGGAAAACCGACTCTGACCATGGGTATCTGGTTATCAATCGCGGTGAAACGGCCTTTGGAGTGCCCGAGGATCAGATCCAGTTGCAGATCGTTTTGGGTAATACGCTGCTCCATCTCCCACAGATCCGCATTGGTAATGATCTCCATATCATGCGATACCCCATCGCGCAGAGCGTGAATGCGGGGATCATTGACATAACCGGCATTGTCATCGCCCAGCAGCAAAAGCACCGGTTTCATTTCCAGATCGAGACAGAACTCCGCCAGCCCAATCACCAAATCGGGGTTGCCATAAATCGCCATCCGTTTGTCGGCAAGAAACATATGCACCAGATCTGTCAGGGCATCCAAGGCGATCCCGCGCTCCCGCACCAGTGAAGGCGGAATGGGTTTCCCCGTCAGGGTTTTCAGGTTATGCAACAGCGTGTCCGTATTACGAATACCAATCGGTGTCGGGCCAATGATGGTCGGGATCTGGAACGTCTCTTCCAGATAATTCGCCGCTTTGCCCCCTCCATAGCGATTGAGCGCAAGCGTCGCGCTGGCATTGGCCGTGTCGGTCAAATCGGCGATGGTGGTATTGCCGTGAGAAACGGTATTACCGGACGGCATCAAGGGGGAGTCGAAATCCTCAATCTCGAACAGCACGGTGGCATCAATCTCCATCTTCGATAGCAGATGCTTCAATGCCGTCACATCACCGGGGTTCGCCCAGCCAGTAATCAAATTGAGCTTGCCGTTAGGTTCCCCTTTTCGGGCGAAATACTTGACGATATCGCGTACCGCCAGGTCGTACCCGCTGATCATGCTGCCGACAAAACTTGGCGTATGGATAGGAATCAGATGCACTTCTCGACCGGTGTATTTCTCTTTCAGCAACCCATCGTTGAGCTTGCATACCACGCCATCCACATCATCACCAATCACCTCTGTGGAACAGGTGGTGATAATCGGGGTTACCTTGACGTGGGGATAACGCATTAGTAAAACGTCGACCGCTTGCTCTACGCGATCCAGCGCGCCAAACACGGCCCCGTCTTCATGTACCGATGATGAGGCAATTTCGAAGCTCTCTTTCAGATGCTGAGAAATAAGCAAACGGACAAACATCACACATCCCTGACCGCCATGCACAATACCGATACAATCCTTGATGCCGATACTCACATACTGTGCACCTACCGGTTGGCAGGTAAAAATGGGGTTGATCACCCCCGTGCGATCTTTCGCTTTCAGTTCACGGGACATGGCTAACCTCATTAATAGCGCTGGTCGGTCAGTTCGGCATTCAACGAACCGGTAATGGTTAAATAATCAAGACGCTGATGTAACGCGTACATCAGATTGGAAATAGCGTCAGTGGACATCCCCACCAGCCAATCGAAGCGCTTGCGCCAGGTATCAGCGAGCACCACCGCATCCACCCAGTAGCAGCGATCGGCGGGCGTTTACAGATCCACGTCTTCACTGCACAGCAATTGCCGGGTTTTACCTAACACACCTGCGTTCTGTTTTTCCCGATCCCAACTGCGGGAATGAAACTGCCACAGACAGTGTTTCATGATGTAATCCACCAGCGCTTCAACCTGTTGTTCCTGGGTCATACCGCCTCCTGTCGCTGCGGCTTGTCTTGGGAAAAATCGGGATATTCGCGCTGGCGCAATTTGGTGACACTGTCAAAGCCGCCGGTATATTCCCGCAAGTTCGGATCCTGACGGATGTCTTCACTCAACGTGGCATCCGAGATCATGCGTGCCGTAGCAAAACCGCGATCGGCAGGGATCTCTTGCTCGCTGATATCCAGCATCGAGAGCTGATGAATCGGCGAATAAATTGCGTTGTAGATATCCCGCGCAAAGCGCACCCAGCCTTCAAACCCTTTGTAAGGACCGTTGTGATAAGCATGGGCATTGAGGTACGGCACCCGGATTTTTTTCGCCACTTCGCCAGGCCGTTTGCCGGTAAAGATCACATCCGGCTTAAGGGTATACATGGCTTCAAGTGACTCCAGTTCATTGGGATCATCAATCGCCAATGCACCCTCTTCACACCGTGCAATCCCTTTTTCCATATCGCCCTGATGACCAAATTTGGTATACACCGAGACCGCTTCCACACCCATCTCTTCATGGATAACGTGCGCCCAGTGCCACAGCTTGGAACCTCCGGGCCATAGGTAGACCGGTAGACCTTCTTCCCTTGCAATCGCGCCTTATACCAATCCAGCTCTGGCTTCCAGCAGGCAACTTCTTCGTCGATAATGGCTTGTGCTCGGTCTTCAATCCCAAAAAACAAACCAATTTTACGCAGCGAATCAGAGAGTGGGCCAAAGCCGGAGCCATCGATATCCAAACGGGGTATGCCGTAGCGCACCCGTAACTCATTACAGATGTATTCCGCTGAACGCGCGCACTCCAGAACATTCAGGTGCTCTTTATGCATCGCCCGCAGGTCATCATAGGAACCATTACCGGTAAAGGTAGACAGCACCTGAATACCCATGCGTTTGAAATAATCCGCCATCACTTCCTGATCGCCTTGAATGTTATATTCACCCACATAGTTGATGACATAATCACTGGTAATGGTGGGTTCAACCGTGCCTACCTTTTGGTTGATCCAGGCGATATTAATCTTGTGATGACCGCCAGACTGACTTGGCCCGGCAAACCCTGGTGAGTTGCAGACAAAAATATCGACATCGGGACGTTCATCCATCACTTTCTGCGCGATCGCTGCAATATCATCGCCAATCAGCGCAGAGGCGCAGGTTTGATAGATAGTCATGCGTTTAATCGTTGGATGCGCATCAAAGGCTTCAACGATGTTCTTTTTCAGCACCTTCTCCGCGCCAAACACGATGTGTTTTTCTTTCATGTCGGTAGCGAAGGTATACTTCAGTTGGAAGTTATCGTTATCACTGATATAACGCTTGGTCTGCCAGGTATCATAGGTGCACCCTACAGGACCGTGACTGATGTGAATAACATCCTTCATCGGTGTGCCAATCACATGCTTGGCTCCACAGTAGGCACAACCTCGTTCTGAAATCGTGCCCGGGATAGTGTTGAGATATCCCAGCGGCAATGCAGAAGTGATATCTTCGCCCTCACCTTTCAACACGGCATGTTGTTTACGTTCAGGAATGCATTTACTGCATTCAAACTCATGGTACGGCATAATTTCTCTCCCATAAGGGCAAGGCAGAATAACGACAGTGAAAAAAGAAACCGGGCAGCGAATAGAATTAATCCATCAGCCCATATTTCACGACCATTTTTTCTAATTGGTCCATAGACAGTGGTGTCGGTATTACAAAATCCTCATTCTCGATAATCTTGCGCCCTAATTCCCGATATTCTTGCGCCTGATTCGCTTGTGCATCAAATTCCGTGACCGTTTTTTTATTAAACTCGGCTTTTTGTACGATGTTGTCGCGCGGAACAAAATGGATCATTTTGGTTCCTATCGCTGTGGTAAATTCTTCGAGAAATTCTTTTTCGCCATCAACATTTCGGCTATTACAAATAATGCCACCAAGCCGAACACCGCTTTGCTTGGCATACTTCACCAACCCTTTGCAAATATTGTTTGCGGCATAAATGGCCATCATTTCACCGGAGGCAACAATGTAAACCTCCTGAGCCTTGCCATCACGGATAGGCATGGCAAACCCACCGCACACCACGTCGCCTAATACATCAAAGAAGATAAAATCCAGGTCATCGGTATAGGCTTTATTATCTTCCATCAGATCAATGGCCGTGATAACGCCGCGCCCCACACAACCAACGCCCGGCTCCGGGCCGCCAGATTCTACGCAACGAATATCAAATACGCCGGTTTTCACCACCATCTCATTGGTAATTTTCTCTGCACCTTGATCGCGTAATACATCCATCAAGGTTTCCTGAGGTTTACCTCCTAAAATAAGGCGAGTCGAATCCGCTTTAGGGTCGCAACCATGAATAAATACCTTTTTGCCATGGAAATAAGCCAAAGCAGCTGCCGTATTTTGCGTGGTGGTCGATTTACCGATCCCCCCTTTACCATAAATAGCCAGTTTACGCGTCATTATTTCTCTCCCAAGAATAAAAGCATTAAGTAAGTTCAACTGGGTATGCCAGAATGAAATTGCAAAACTGGGGCCACTAAAAGAAAAAAAGGAGAAAAAGAAATAAGATAAGAGACTGCTTCAAGCCTATCGACTGAATTTATTACAGTTATTTTTTTATTGACCGATAGCGTAACGAAGTGAAAAAGAGAATCCCGGAAAGATGAGATTCCCGCTGGCTGTTCATTGATGAACTTTTCACCAGCGAGATGTTCGGCAAAGGAAAATCTAGGCGTCCAGTTGATCCAGCCAGCGAGTCATAACCTGTTGTGCCGCCAGCGCCAGCGATGCTGAATATTGCGCCGCCTGCTCACGTAGCTCGCCCAGATGAAGTCCAGCCAGCTCCAACTCACACGCGTGCCCAACCAGCCACCCTTCCAGTCCGGTTTGGCTCACCTCAGGATGGAACTGAAGGCCAAGAGCATGTTTACCCACACTGAAGGCTTGATTATCACATACCGTGCTGCCCGCCAGCCGTATCGCCGAATCTGAAACTTCAAAGCGATCGCCGTGCCAGTGCAAAACAGGCACTCCAGATAGCGAAGCCAACACAGAAGCTTCCGTCACAGACGTCAGTTGAATGGGCCCATAACCAATCTCTTTCCCCCCATCGGTGCTACGCTCGCTTCGAGTGCTCGCGCCATCAATTGCGCCCCCAGGCAGATACCGAGCACGGGGCGCTGCTGCGCCAGCCGTTGCCGAATAATCTCTAACTCCCGGCACAAAAAGGGATAACCCGTTTCATCATTGGCGCTGATCGGGCCACCCAGCACAATCAGCAAATCGGCGTGCAGAGGATCGAACGTCTCCAAAGAGGTTATAGGCGCATCGATATAGTGATACTGAAAACCACATTCATGAAGGGTATCGCTCAGCATGCCCAAATCTTTGTCGAAAAACAACCACAGTTTTCATCGAAAGCTCCTTTGTCGCTAATGAAAAACAGCCGTTACCTGTCATGCAAAATACTGGCCTGTTCTTCCTGTCTGTGGCACGACGGGTCCGCTTTCTGCACGGGTTATTCATTGGTAGAACCCTCGCCTGACAGGACCGCGCAAGGGTTCAAACGTCATTATTACTCTTCGAAGTACCAGTATCCCAGATTAAGTCAGTGCCGTCAGCTCAGCACTACCGCTGGATTATAAAGCGCTGCGTAAACGTTCAAGCTCGTGCGCTTCAACGCGCTCAGGATGTTCACGCACCGTTAAACCCGGATCGCTGTAGTGCTCACTGCCAAGATCGTTTTCCAGCGCATAGTCGGCAAAACTGCTGATTAAATCCCTGCCATTAGGTCCGCGGAAACCGACGGAATAATTGAGTGTTGTCTCATAGGTAAAACCGTCATGGGGGAAGCCCGGCGGAATATACAGAATGTCGCCAATCTCCATTTCGACATCAATGATCGGCGTAGATGGCTCACAGTGCAGCAGCGCCGGATGCGGGCAATGCTGTTTCAAAGGGAGCTTGTCGCCCACGCGCCAGCGACGACGCCCCATCCCCTGAATAATAAATACGTCGTACTGATCGATATGCGGCCCAACGCCGCCACCCGGCACAGAGAAAGAGATCATCAGATCGTCCAGGCGCCAGTCCGGCAGTACGCGAAATGGGCGAACAAGCTCAGCAGACGGCGCATGCCAATGGTTGACCGCCTGTGCCAGCAACGACCAATCGGTTTCCCCTAAGTCATCAAAATGCTCAAACGGCCCATTGCTGGCTTGCCACCGCCCATTTTTATGGCTCACCAGGCGGCTATCCACTTCAGGTTCCATTGCCAGGCCAGCCAGCTCATCTGGCGTGATAGGGTCGACGAAATCAGGGAACGCGCGTTTTAATACAACCGGCTTTTTTTGCCAGTAATTGGCTAAAAATTCGGGCCAGTTCAGATTGAGTTGGAAAGACATAATTCACACCAGTGGGAAGAGAAACGGACGAGATTATAAAAAGAGTGACCCCGTCCCGCCTTGTCATGCGTCAAGACTCTACGCATCCTCCCACGCATTGTCGCATTAATGAGTTGAAAACGAGACTAATTATCATCTATATTTTTATTCCCATTAGAAAATGTTTCACCACGTGATAATTCCCTATCAATGCGAAGGTTTTTACTCTGGAGAAGATAACGATATGGCTATCCTGCTTTCATCTGCCCGCCGCGGTATACGTCGTCTGGTGCTGGCTTCAGCGCTGCTGGCCGCTTACGCCGCCCCCGCACTGGCCGAAGAGTCATTAACGTTGTATACCACGCGCGAGCCGGGCCTTATCCAGCCGTTGCTGGACACTTTTACTAAAGACAGTGGCGTGAAGGTCAATACGGTTTTTATCAAAGATGGCATGCTCGAGAGAGTAAAAGCTGAAGGGTAAAACTCCCCGGCGGACCTGCTGATGACCGTCGATATTGGTAATCTGGTAGATCTGGTCGAAGCAGGCGTTACGCAACCCGTGAAGTCGGCAGCGCTGGAAGCCGCCATTCCTGCCAATTTGCGCGGTGCCGATGATCAATGGTTCAGCTTATCAATGCGCGGTCGCGTGCTGTATGCGGAAAAATCGCTGCCGCTGAACAGCTTCACCTATGAAGCGCTGGCCGATCCGCAATGGAAAGGCAAAGTGTGTATCCGTGCCGGACAGCATCCGTACAATACGGCCTTAATTGCGGCCATGATCGCGCACCACGGTGAAGCCAAAACGGAAGAATGGCTGCGTGGCGTTAAAGCCAATCTGGCACGAAAAGCCACCGGCGGTGACCGTGATGTAGCACGAGATATTCTTGGCGGCATCTGTGATATCGGCCTGGCCAATACCCATTATGTAGGCCACATGAAGAATGCCAAAGAGGGTACTGATGCTCGCCAATGGGGCGATGCTATCAAAGTCGTGAAACCGACCTTCGAGCAAGGCGGTACTCATGTAAATATCAGCGGAGCGGCGGTCAGCCGTTATGCACCGAATAAGGCGCAGGCAGTAAAACTGCTGGAATATTTGGTTTCGGCACCGGCCCAGCAACTCTATGCCAAGGCCAACTATGAATATCCAGTTCGCAAGGGCGTTGAGCTGGACCCGATTATTCGTGACACCATTGGTGAACTGAACGTCGATTCTCTGCCTTTAACCGACATCGTGAAACACCGTAAACAAGCCAGCCAGTTGGTCGATAAAGTTGGCTTTGATCAATAAGCATCGAGATGCACTGATGGCGCGCAGCGTGTTTGATGTGCTGCGCGTACCGTTTTCTCCACTCGGCATCACCACCTGTGCAATTGCACTCGGCGTGCTGATGCCGATCTTTTCTCTGCTCTGGCTGGCGGCCGATACTAATTTCAGCCACTGGGCGCACCTGTTTCAGTACGTGCTGCCTGTCGCGACGCGCAACACGGTGATCCTGCTCGTGGGCGTTGCGTTGCTGGTGACCGTCATCGGCGCAGGCTGTGCCTGGCTAGTTACCCTGCATGATTTCCCGGGGCGGCGTATCCTCAGTTGGGCGCTGCTTTCACCACTGGCCATCCCAACCTATATCGTGGCCTTCGCCTGGCTGGATCTGCTGCACCCTATCGGCCCAGTTCAGACAGCGCTGCGTGCCCCGCTCGGCTATTGACAGCCCACGCCAATTTCGCTTGCCTGATATTCGCTCCATGACAGGTGCCATTATCCCGTTGGGGATCGTGCTCTACCCTTATGACTCGCAGAGGGTGTCAGCCTGGCCCTGTTGGAAACGCTCAATGATATCGGTGCATCCGAATTTCTTGGCGTCAACACGCTAACGGTCGCCATTTATACCACTTGGGTGACTCGCTCTGATTTGCCCGCTGCGGCACAAATTGCCGTATTAATGCTGTTTGGCGTGATGATACTGCTGACGCTGGAATATTATGGTCGACGCCGCCAGCGCTACGGCAGCAGCCGCTCACAGCGCCCGGTAACGCCAATACGCTTATCTGGCGTAAAAGGGATGCTGGTCTTTACCTTAACGGCCTTACCCGTAGTACTCGGCTTTATCGCCCCTGCACTGTTTCTCGCCTGGGAGAGTGCCAAGCGCCTGCATCAGGAGACGCCCCTTTCCCACGGGCTGTGGCAGTCCCTCCAAAACTCGCTGCTGCTGGCTCTCGGCGTAACACTCACGGTGTTGATAACCGGCATGATTGTCGCTTGGTTCGCACGCCATTCCGCCATCAGTTCGCAACGCGGTGGCTTTCGCCGCTCACTGCTGCGCGTTGCGTCTCTGGGGTACGCCGTGCCGGGCACCGTACTGGCAATAGGGTTACTGACGCCAGGGCTGGCAGTGGATAAATGGCTGGCAAGCCTGCTGGATTATCCAGGGGTTACCGCTGCTCTCGAGTGGCATTCTATTGGTTATCTGCTGCGCGATTCGTTTCCAGACTATCGCCATCGGTGCGACGGATGCGGGCCTGACGCGCCTGTCTCCAGCTCTTGAACAAGCTTCACGCCTGTTGGGGGAGAACGCCACGGGGACATTTTTTCGCGTGCATCTGCCGTTATTACATCCGGCGTTGGTCACCAGCGCTTTGCTGGTATTTGCGGATGCGATGAAAGAGTTACCCGCAACGTTACTGCTACGACCGGTCAATTTCGAAACGCTGGCAACCGTGCTGTATGCCGAAGCCGCACGCGGCACTTACGAAGAAGGGGCCATTGCCGCTTTGCTCATCGTGCTGGCAGGAACGCTACCGGTGATTTTGCTGGCGCACAGCCAGTTCAGCACATCGCGCAAGCCCAACGAACCGCAACAGAGCAGCGCATCTTATCAAGGAGAATCGTCGCGACATGTCTGACGCCACACTGGTTCTGGAAGCCATCCATGTTGCCTACGGACATGGACAACAGCAACATCATGTCCTTAATGGCTTTTCGCTAACGGTTCAGGCGGGTGAACTCACTTGCCTGTTGGGGGCGTCCGGCAGCGGGAAAACCACCGTATTACGCGCCATTGCCGGATTTGAACCTCTTAGAGCAGGCCGTATTCAGGTTTCGGACATTTGCGTTGCGGGGCCGGGCATCCACCTGCCGCCGGAGAAACGCCACGTCGGCATGGTGTTTCAGGAATATGCCCTGTTTCCTCATCTGACTGCGGCAAAGAATATCGCTTTTGGTTTGCGCAAGCAGCCAACCTCAGTCATACAGTCTCGTGTGCGTGAATTGATTGAGCTCATCGGGTTAAGCGCTTTGTCAGAACGTTATCCTCATGAGCTGTCCGGCGGCCGGCAGCAGCGTATCGCACTGGCACGCGCGCTGGCACCGGAACCCAGCATTCTGCTGCTGGATGAGCCGTTTTCCAGCCTGGATGCCGAGACGCGCCAGCGGCTGGGACAGGATGTGCGCGACATTCTCAAGTTATCAGGACAAACGGCCCTGATGGTCACGCACAGCGAGCAAGAAGCGATGATGATGAGCGATCGTATCGGTTATATGCACGCGGGAGCGTATAGGGAAGCGCCAGCTAGTGCCTCAAGTGTGGAAAGATAAAACATGCCAACGCGACTCCTGCGCGAAGAGGAGCTATTGCCCGAAAATAGGCATTATTCACCAGGTTCAATAGAGGCGGAAAACATCTCATCAAAAATTAAAATGGCCTCTTTCAGTTTTCCCAAAGCGGCGCAGAGAAGATAAAACACCTCATGATCTTCGGGAAATTCACCATATTCTTGCCAACACTCGGTCACCAGATTGATATCCACGGTGAATGGCAAGTAGTAATTTCCTTTGGTTAAATCTTAAAAATCCATACCCATCAGTTGCTGGTGACACTTAGTATCAAGGGCATTCACATAGGCACTCAGCTTTTTTGTTCCACCGAAATGGCGCGCTCTTATTTCGAAACAAAAACCGAACTCGACCTGTTCGGTCCCCAGTCCAGCGATAGTCTCCAAACTATAATCAACGCCATCGCCCCCGGCAGTATGCGTTTCAAACCAATATTTCCAATCATCGTCTTCTAATTTCCATGCTTTAGGTGCAAGCCAGCAATATCCCTTTTGCACAAAACCGACTTCCCCTTCCCAGCCATTGTCCTTTATGAAACGATGAATACATTGGTCAAATCCCTTCCAAAAGGCAGGTTCTATTTGCTTTTCGAAAACAACAACAGCCTCATTAAACATCTTGAATTGCGACAAAATGAGGGTTCCAGCCAATCGTTCTTCCTTATTAGATGATTTCATTGATCTTCCCTTTGATTAAAATTTGCGCATGCGTTCAAGAAAACAAAAAGCAGAATGAGCAGCCATTTGTCTCATGGATGACCCATCATACAGAGAACCTGTTTTGCGGTAATCCGCCCGCATGGATTCTTCAAAACGTGTCGCAAGGTCGCTCCACGACAGGCAAGAAATACAGTGTGGGTTATCCGCACCAATGCTCTTGGGTTGTTTACCCTGTGGCGTTAAAAACACAACGCCCCAACGGCGTTTTTTCGTCGCACGTTTTTCAGCATCCAGACAGTAACGCTCGATTTGCTCTTCCTGCTCAAAAGCATCTATCTTCACTTCAATTAAAACAAAGAAATTATCGGCGTCAATCTCAATATCAACCCGATTTTTACTGTCACCATTCGGATTGGATTCAACCCGCACGCGGCAAAAGCGCGTAAACTCAGCAGGAAAAGCCTTATTCTCTGATGTGCGTATTGATGCCAGCAAGGTATATAAAGGAACAGCACCAAAACCATGTGACCCTTGCGGATTCAGCAACCAGGCAAGAACGGCTGAATTACGCACTTCTTTGCGCTTTAACCCCGCGATATCCCAAGGATCAAAAGACAATACGCGATGCTGCACCGTCTGAAGCGGTGTTGCTAAGCGACTAAAAAAGACCATGAGTTGGCCAACATCGATGTCTATTTTTTCAGTGCTTATCGGCTCGTTGAACGTTAATGCGTTTTCTGGCCATTGTTGAAAAAAGCCTGGCAGCCATTCCACCAGATACTGATGATTTGTCTCCATATTCAACACCTTCCCTTTCACCGATAGACATGCGCCGAAGACAACGCGTATTACTGGCCGTTTGCATAAGCCGCAAAAGCATCATCATAAGTGCCAATCAGTAAAAAGCGAGTGTTTGTGAATTCAGAGAATGCAAACAGGAAGGAAATTTCCCGAGCCGCATTGAGCACACAGCGACTCGGGTTACAGGACTTAGCGGTAAACAATACCACCATCAATCAGAATTGCCTGGCCGGTGACATAGTCTGAATCTGGCCCTGCCAGACAGGAGACCAGACTGGCCACGTCATCCGGCGTCTCAGCACGACCCAGCGCAATACCTTCAACATATTTTTTGTAGGTTTCGCCGACAGGAGTACCGGTGATTTCTGAGAAACGCTTATCGATTTCTGTCCACATTCCCGTCCCGACAATCCCTGGGCAATACGCGTTTACCGTAATGCCGCGGCTGGCATATTCTTTTGCAGCAGCCTGGGTCAGCGCATGCACGGCGAATTTTATGGCAGAATAGATGCCTAACATCGCAAAACCATCGTGCCCCGCAATCGAACATGCATTGATGATTTTGCCTTTCTGTTTGCGTTCAATGAATTCTTTCGCCGCTGCCTGAATCCCCCACAGCGTTCCCTGAACGTTGATGCGCATAATGCGATCGACTTCTTCCGGCGTCACATCGGACAATGGCTGCACCTGAGCAATGCCTGCATTGTTGACGATAATATCGAATCCACCCAGTTGGCGTTCAGCCTGATCGATAGCCGCATACACCTGAGCACGAGCGGAAATATCAGCGACAAAAGTCGCAGCCTTACGCCCTAACGCCGCCACCTCCGCTGCTACGGCCTCAATACCCGTAGAATTAACATCCACCAACATCACTGATACGCCATCTTTAGCCAGACGCAGTGCAATACCTCGTCCGATACCCTGCCCAGCACCGGTTACTAACGCGACTTTATTTTCGATAGCCATACTCTGTATTCACCTCGTCGTGATTAACAATGCACAAGATGATTTACTTTATAGGCACGCATAAGTATGGCCTACCCCCCCCCTGTTGGGGGGCAGAGAGAGATAAAAATGGAAGAGAAACCCGGTTATCAATCAGTAAACGTGGTTCTACCGGTTGTCCTTCGGTACACTCAGGTCACTGACGATATAATGAGGTAGCGGCAGTATGGCATTTTTGCCCCCGATGCAGGCATCATCTGCAACATTTGTTAACGAAGAACCTTTTCGCTTCACACGCAAGCTACCGCTCATTCTCACCAAATTCACTCCACCACGATCTCCGGGAGCCTTATTACAGCGCGATCGTTTGCTGCAACGCCTTGATAGTGCAGTATCCAGCAGCCTAACGTTGGTCTGTGCCACTGCGGGGTTTGGCAAAACAACGCTGTTGACCCAGTGGTATCAGCATCGACAGCGGCAGGGGGATGCGCTGGCTTAGCTCAGCCTTGAAGACGATGACAATACGCCGCTGATGTTTACACGCTATCTGCTGGAGGCGCTGCGGCCGCTGTATCATGGGTGAAGTATGGCGTTTCAACGCTATTTCCAGGGCGATTTCCCCGTCGATTTTTCGTTGTTTGTGGCTGAATTGGTCAATCAATCACACGGTTGCCCACACCCACTCTACCTCATCCTTGACGACTACCAGAGCATCAGTCACCCAGATATTCACGATGGGCTGAATTATCTTCTTAACCATGCGCCGGCATCCCTTCACTTGATTATTGGCAGCCGCAGCCAACTTCCCGTGGAGCTTGGCCGACTTCACGTGCAAGACCAACTGGTTGAGATCTAACACGATGAACTGCGTTTCAGCCTCGACGAAGCCAGCAGTTACTTTGCGCAGTCAGCCAATACGATGCTAAAATAGAAAGATATACAGCAGGCGATCGCCCTTACCGAAGGCTGGATTGCAGGCATGAAAATGGCTGCATTCTCTATGGGTGACAACACACACCATCACCACGGGTTGGGATATCTGAATGCCAATTCGCGGTCGATGAGCCGGTATATGGAGGAAGTGATTTTTGCGCCCCTCCCGCCAGAGGTGCTGGATTTTCTACTACAAACCTCGATGCTTAATCGTCTCCATCCTGACCTGTGCGATGCCGTCACCGGATACCGCAATGGCGAGGTGATGCTCACCTGGATAGCGCAACATAACCTGTTTCTTTCCACCCTGGATGAAGGCGGATTCTAGTTTCGTTACCATCCGTTGATGCGCGATGCGCTACAGAGCCGTCTGCAACATCGCATGGGTAATGATATCCACCGGTTACATGAGCGAGCCGGTAACTGGTTTGCAGCGCAACAGCTCTGGGCGGAAGCCATACGCCACGCGCTGGCGGCGGGGAAACCGGGTACCCCCATGCCGAAGCGGGCGAGCAATCGCTGGCTGAGGAGGGAGACATTGATACGCTGGTGCGCTGGATCCGCTACTTACCTGCAAATGTGGAATCTTCACGTATCGCGTTGCAAATCAAGCTGGCATGGGCCTTATCGCACCATTTTCAGTTTAACGATGCCCGCCAACTGCTTGATGCCATCGAAACGTTTGTGGCTAACCATCCAGAAGCGTTGGACCACACCACCTGGGTAAGATTACGCGTTGTACGTGCCATCTGCGAAGCCTTCGCGGAAAACATTGCCTACAGCATGACGCTGGTTGAACCCCTGCTGCGGGAGGTTCCCTGCGGGGATATCTGGGTGGATGGTCTGGTGTGCAATATTCTCAGCTATTGCCATCTGGCAAACGCACGCCCGCAGCAAGCGTTGGATGTACAAGCCCTGATACCCAACACCAAAACGGCGAACCGCAATCTCTTCGTTGAGGTTTATCGCGCGTATGTCATCGCGCAAGGGCTCCTGCGGCAGGGCAATCTTCGGGAAACGGAGCGTCAAGCCTCACAGGCACTGCAACGTGCCGAACAGCTAACCGGTCCCCACTCCAGCAGCAGTGCCACACTGTCCCCCCTTCTGGCAGAAATAGCCTGGGAGCAAGGGGATGTAGCACGCATCAATGCACTGCTGACGCTGCACCTGCAAATGATTGACGACTTCTGCCCCCTGATGGCTTCAGCCGCTGCTATATCGTGCTGGCACAACAGGCTCAGTTAAATGCTCGGGAGGAAGACGCTAACGCGCTGTTGTTGCACGCTGAAAGCCTGACTCTCCAGCGAGGATGTCGGCACGCACGGGTTGCCCTTTTGGCACAGCGCATCACTTTCCTGCTCCAGTCTGGGGATAACGCAGATGCGGCGCAGTTGCTTAGTCAGCTACAGCGTCTGACCGACGAAATGGCCGTAGAAAAAAATGACGCCCTGCGCTGGTATACCGAACAGAGTCGGGCTCGATTACTGATTGCGTCAGGCGATCTGTTGATGGCAGCAGAGGTGCTTCACGCCGTCATTCTCGAGCAAGAGCGATGTGGCGAATGGCTTGCAGCCACGCGTTCAAGACTGTTGTTGTCGGTCGTTCTATGGCGCACCGGTGAAACAGAACAAGCGATAGCCATGTGTAAACCGGCGATTCTGTGCGCGGTGAAACAAGGTCTGCATCGCAGCCTGCTAGATGCAGGCCCGGAACTGCTATCGCTATTGAGCCATTTGCACCAACAGCAGACGTTCGATGATGCGTTCAACCGTGCAATAGCAGCATTATGGACCACGCTTGCCCCCTCTCAGCCTGAAAACACCTCGCCTGTGGTATCACGATTAACCGAACGGGAACACCAGACGTTGCAACTGATCGCTGATGGCTTTTCAAACAAGGAGATCGCCCGCGCACTGGGAATTTCGGCGGAAACCGTGAAATGGCACTTGAAGCAACTATATGAAAAAATTCAGGTAAATGGCCGCATTCAAGCAGTGAATCAGGCGCGAAAATGGCAGCTATTGAAGTGAGCCGGTGCAGACATTCAGATAGTCGCTATGGCGATAAAAACGCGCCATCCAGCATATTCACGTCTCCCGTTGCAGTATCCAATATCAGCAACGCCTCCTGCGTAGCATTGGCTTGCAGGAGAAGTTTACCCTCTTGATTCCACACTGCCGATTGCCCTGCACCAATAAAATTATCGGCCTTGCCCACACAGTTTGCCATCAACACAAACATGCCATGCGCTTTTGCCATAGCGGGGTAATGCGCATTAGCACGGATAACGCCATTGGCTGATTTTGCGACACTCGCAACATAAACATCAGCCCCCAACGCCGCGGCCTCCCGCGCATGCTCCGGCTGTAAGGACTCATAGCAGATGGCAGGTACCAGCAACTTCCCATCAATACTGATCGTTGTTTGCTCTTTTCTGGGCACAAAGAAGGGCAACTCATCGGGATGAAGTAATTGCTTTGAATAAAATGACAGGTCTTTCTTCGGCTGGAAAATAACCATACTGATGGTTACTCCATCATACTGTTTTACCGGATAACCGACGGCAATAGACAGATGGTGCTCATCACTCAGCGATTGAAAAGTATCGTATGCGAATGCCTCGGGTGTTAATGACAGAGCTTTTGCTAATGTGGGCTCGTAGCCAGAGAGAGAGTTCAGGAAAGACAATGATATCGGCACAATACCGTGCAGCCGCCAGTATCATATGTCGGTGCTTTTTCACATTCTCATTAATATTCCCAGCGACAGACGCCAGTTGTGCAACACCGATTTTCATTATCACCCACGTGCTGTTTACCCAGAAACGCTTACTCTATAACGACACCGTCGAGAACGGTAATTACAAAAAAATATCAATCTCAAGGGATAACCTTGGGTGACGGAGGAATACCGTTCAACATAATGCGGTTTAACTCCTGAGCCATACAAACAGGCCGAAACGCTTCTTCTGAGGCCAGCATCTCTTCTATGCTCCACCAGCGTTTTTGCAACAGGTTACTTTTTTCATTATCACTCAGGTTCGGCTCACAGGTATCACAACCGCTAACATAAACCAGGTAATAGCGTTCATGGCTGATAAATTGACTGCCGTTACGCTCAAAAACCACCTCTCTTGACCACACCCATTCCGGCGTCTCTTTTATGATTAAGCCCGTTTCTTCCATCAGCTCTCTGCTAAGCGCCTGCTCGAACGTTTCATTCCCTTCCAATCCCCCACCGGGAGTGAGCCAAAACTCATTGATACTGGCATTAATATTGTCTTTGATATTTTTAAAGCTGAACTTAAAAAGCAAGACGTTATTATCGTTATCAATAAGTAATGCGCGTGCTGAATGACGAATATTCATACTATTCCCTTAATAGAATCTTCGTCATTTTATGCGATTGCCAGAACATTTGTCAGCACGCCAGGCTTTTTCGTGCCTGAGCAATATGACTCAACCACAGAATCTGCAGTGCCAAACGCCTAGTGCCTTTTCGCTGACAACGGGAAAAGGGTCGATATTTCCTTTTCAAATCACACTTTTCAGACTTGTTTATTCCCTTACAAAGCGTGCGTGCTATCCTTTACGCTGTAATTTCCTATCTACTCTCACCGAGGCTTTGATGCTGGAGAATGTAATCATCCGATAATCGGTTTGCCGACCTTATTCAGGCCGGGCTAGTTATCAATGCGCTGAAATCGAATGCGAGCACCGCAAGGTGTTTGCACGTTTTGCACATGATGATTAACAGGTTTCCAGTATGAATTTATCCCGTCAGGAACAACGAACGCTGCACGTTCTCGCCAAAGGAGGACGTATTGCGCACGTTCGCGACACTTCCGGTCGCGTCACCTCCGTCGAATGCTACAGCCGCGAAGGCTTGCTACTGAGTGACTGCACGCTCGCCGTCTTCAAAAAACTGTTAATGGTCAGCCGTATCGCATTAACACCGCCGGGCTGAAAAACGTCCGCGCCCAATCAGACAATCGCTAAGGAGAGAATCATGAACACTGTGTTTTCACCTGAGTTTATTAATGCCAATTTGATGGGGCCAAGCGCCCTACTGCTTGCAGAAGAAGTCAGCGCATTTCTGGCATTAAAACCCGGTATGAGAGTGCTCGATTGAGCCTGCGGTACCGGCCTGACGTCCCTCTATCTGGCAAGCCAATGTGGTGTTGAAGTGGTCGCAATAGATTTATGGATTGCCTCCGAAGATAACGCATGCCGCTTCAATGAACACGGATTGTCCAACCTGATAACCCCATTACATATGGATGTTGCCGACCTTCCCGCTTTAAAACCGTTTCCTGAAAACCATTTCGACGCGCTGCTTAATATTGATGCATACCACTACTTTGGTGCCAGCTCAGCCTTTTTCGACAGCCACCTTGCGCCGTGGATCAAACCCGGTGGCCGCGTCACTATCGTCATTCCGGGTTTAAAAAGACCTTTCGATCACGGTGTTCCTCCTGAACTGGCCCAATTTTGGCAGTCCGGCATGAACTTCTTTACCGTCGACTGGTGGCGGCAACTCTGGCAGCAAAGCGCGTATTTGCAGATAGATGGGTGCACTGAGAGCGCCTGTTGCGAGCAGGCCTGGTAAGAATGGCTGGCTTGCTCACACCCCTACGCCATTCGCGATCGCGACATGATGGCAGCAGAAGCTGGGCACTGGTTTAACTTCACCAAAATGACTGGCTATATCCGTAAATAAAACAATCCCCCCTCTTCGGAGGGGGAACGAGGTGAACCCATGAACATCAGCGAGATGATTAACGGTTTCCGCATCATGAAACTGTCCTCCGACGAAAGCAAAATCCCCTGGAACGACCCGGCCTTTAGCCAGCGCATGCTTGAAAATCATCTGTCACAGCAGCGCGACTGGGCCAGCTGCAGGCTCACCGTCATCGAACAACAAGTGGTATGGATTGCCCGCCAACTCCCGATGGGCGCACGGATTCTCGACCTCGGCTGCGGCCCAGGTTTCTATACCCACCGACTGGCACAACGAGGCTTTGACTGTACAGGAGTAGATTTTTCACCAGCATCCATCGCCTACGCACGTCAGCAAGCACAGGTAGCAGGGTTGAACATTGACTATCTACAGCAGGACGTGAGGGAGTACTCACCCATAGCCCGGTTCGATTTCATCATGATGACCTTTGGCGAACTGAATGTTTTCAGAGCAGCCGACGCTCGCAAACTCGTTAATAGCAGTGCGCAGTGGCTGATACCCGGCGGGAAACTGCTTATCGAAGTGCATACCTTCGAAGAGGTAAAAAACGCCAGGGTCTGGCGGCTGCACCGAGCTGGCAGCGATGCGCGCAGGGGCTGTTTCTTGCTCTTCCTCATTTACTGTTAACAGAGCATCTGTGGGATCAAGAGGCGCAAACCAGCCCCACACATTTTTGGACGATAGAAGAAAATGGCACAGTAACGCAATTCGGCAGCCAGATGACAGCATGGCAAGACGAAGCGTATCTGCAATTACTGACAGAAGGTGGATTTCACTCATCACAACGGGTTGATCCCACGGATTGGCCAGCAAGCGACACCTTTGAAGGCAAATTATTTGTGCTGCTTAATCAGATTATGTGGGCAGGCCAAACACTATACATACCGTTACACAGCAACGCTCATCATCGCCGATAAGCCTAGTATATAATGCAAAAAACACAGGAGCAATGCCCTGTAAAGATATAAATCAACAAACTCTAAACAAATGAATATCATGTAATTATAACTTTTATAATGAAAATCAAAAATACTCTCTGCCTACATATCCTGATGGCGATCCTGGCTGTCCTGTTCCTTAGCGTACCCCCGCTGGTGAGGGCCTTTGATCCGGAACTCACATTCCAGCCACTGATTAAATCAATGGAAGGAACGCCAAAGGAACGCAAGCAAAACATTGCCACTATTTCTCATGCTTTACAGGGAAATGCGATTTTCTTTATTGGAGCGTCTGAGGTTTCTACTTCCGAAGATGAACATTACGCAGTTTATAATTACTTCAACAATCAATTACATCGTCCTTTAGTGGCTTACGGTGATAGTTACGTTGATAACATCACGCATTTTTTACTGCTCTCACGTTTTAAAAATGACATTAACGCAAACAGCAAGATTGTTCTGCTGTTAGCACCCGATACATTTTATTCTGAAGGTATTCCTCCGGCAATTTTCGCCAACAATTTCCCCTCATCTATTTTTAATCCCTTGATGAAAAATATGTTGGCGCGCCCCTTGCTGGTCAAATACTTACGTAATATCGATAAAGAAGATATCAGCCACTTAACCTTCAGCCAAATGGAAATCTATAGCTGGTACCCAGAAATTATCTGGCAAGAAGTGAGTTATCTCTTTGCTAATTTCTGAGAGATGGTAAAAAACGAGTGGCTGGCAATGCCTGAACATTACCCCACAACCCGCAAAACCCTGGCCGGAACAACCCGTCAACATCGTCAATCCGGATTGGGATATGGCTTTAGCCCACGCGCGCGAGCTCAACAAATCGCGCCAGCAAAGCGCAGACACTATGTGGATGGATAAGTCGATTTTTGCCGACGATAACACGCCGGATGAGTGGGACAACGCGCCAGCGATTCCCTCGCAACTGGAAGCATTGCGGGCAACCGTCAAACTGCTGAAAGCGCGCAACGCCCAGTTTGTGGTGGTGGTTGACCCGATTAATCCGTGGGCCGTTAAAAACTCAGAGAAATTCCAGTTAGTGGATCAGCAGATCCGAACGATGCTGGAGCAACATCGGGTTCCCTACTTTGATATGTATGCCCAGCCTTATCAGAACGGCTGGAACTGGGATCGTCTGCATCCTACTGAACTGACGTGGGTTGCCATAGACCGCTTTATTGCTGAGAGTTTTAAACGATGAAAACTGCCATTCGCTTTTTTTCCTTTATTTCTTTCTGGCGGTCACCATTGTTGCGTGGACCTCTGTTGATGACAGCATGGATTTGAAAGTGCATTTCGAATACCAAAAATTCTGAAGGGTAAATGATGTACAGCTCCGGAACGTTTTTTTTCCTTCTGTTTTCATCAGCTCTACTGTTTGCGCTGGTTAACCGCGTATTGCATTATCGGCTGACCTATTTGTCTGCTTTTTCCGTGCTGGCGGCATTTGGCTGGGCGTATATTTTCCAGGGGGATTACCTTGTTCCCGTGGCGGTTTTTCTTGGGTTTTATATCCTTGTCACATTAAAAGAAAAAGGCTGGTTAAAAACCTGGCAGGCCGTCAGTCTGACGCTACTTCCCATGTTTTTGGTGAAATTAGATCTTAACAACCACTGGAACATGATTGGCTTGTCGTTCATGACCTTCCGTGCCGTTGACGTGCTGCTTTATCGCAGTAAAAAAGATGGCCAACGTTTTCTGCATTATTTCTGCTACCTGTTTATGCCGTTTATTATCCTGGCTGGCCCTATGTATCGCTGGCGCACATGGATTACTGACATTAACAAACCGGTCTTCACGCTTACCCGTGAACAGTTTTTACTGGCCATGGAGCAAATTTTTACCGGCATTATTCAGAAATACCTATTAGCCACGCTAATTGATAATCTGGTTGTTCAGCCGTGGAGCCATCAGCCGTTTACGTTAAGCGTGGGCGTGGTAATGTCTCTGGCCTGCAGCGCCTATCTCTACTTTGACTTTGCCGGCTACAGCAATATGGCTATCGGGGCCGGACGCTTATTTGGCCTGAATATCCCGGCAAACTTCAATATGCCTTTTCTGGCAAAGAACCCGCAGGATTTCTGGCGGCGCTTCCACATCAGCCTGTCTGAATGGCTGAGGGATGTGGTCTTTATGCCGATTTATATGAATTTGATGAAGCTCGACTTTTTCCTTCAGAACAAAACGCTGGCGCAGAATATGGGTATTTTCTGCACCCTGTTTTGTATGGGGGCGTGGAACGGGCTGGAACGACACTATGTCATCAGCGGTGCATTGTTTGGCGCCATTTCTGTTGCTCACAATATGCTGCTATGGTCGGCGAAACGCAGCCCGGTGCCTGAGCAATTGGTTAGATCATCCGGTTAGTGAGTTTACAGGTCGAATTTTGACGCTAGCAAGCGCCGCGGCCTCCCTCTATTATCTTTAGCGGAATGTCACCTCTATGAACCAACACAGCGAGCTTCTGGAACTGCAAGATTTTCTGCGTGCGGCATTACTCGACCCCGCGAACCCACAGCAACCGGCGATTAGCGGCAGCGATGAAGCCCTGACCTGGCAACAGCTCTCTGTAGCTGTCACCGACTGGGCGAAGCGCTATCACCACTGCCAGCAGTCTGCGGGCCCGCCGATTGTGCTATACGGACATCAACAAGCTGAGTTCGCTGCCGCTATCTATAGCTGCCTGCTGCATAACATTCCGTATATCCCGGTGGACTGCATCTACCCGCAGGAGCGGCTCAAAGAGATTTGCCAACTGGCGAGCGCCCCCTACTATTATGACGTGGCGACCCGGCAGTTCGTTGCAACGGGCGTGACCGAGCAGGCACTCGTTGAGCAGGATCTCGCCTATATCATGTTCACCTCCGGCAGTACTGGAAAGCCCAAAGGTGTGCAAATCGGGCGTGAAAGCCTGTGGCATTTCATGAAGTGGGTGCGTCAGGATTTTGCGCTGCCTGAGGTGCCGGTGCTGATGAACCATGCGGTGTTCAGCTTCGATCTCTCGCTGATTCCACTGCTGGCAAATCTGGCCACCGGAGGGCATATCGTCCTGAATGCGAAAGAGGATATCGCCGCAGTTTAGCAGTGACTATTTGCCCGAGCTCAGCGTCTTTGTGTTCATCGGCGAAGTGTTAAACAAAGCGCTGGTAAAACAACTGCGCCGCCGTTTCCCGCACGCCAAAATCCTCAACTCTTACGGCCCAACGGAAGCAACCATCGCGACCACGGTTATCGAAATTACCGATGACATCCTGCACAGCGAAAACGATCTGCTGCCGATTGGCGTGATGATGCCGGATTCCAGAATGGAAATTACCTCTGACGGTGAGCTGATTATTTGTGGCAAAAACGTGATGCGTGGCTACCTCGGGCTTGCGAAAGAGAATGCCGAGAAATTGCTGCACCGGGAAAGCGAAGCGTTCCGCGGCTACAGAACCGACGATCTCGGTTACGAGAACGTAGATGGGCTGCTTTACTGCCAGGGCCGCAATGACAGCCAGATCAAACTCAATGGCTACCGCATTGAAATCAACGAGATCGAAAATCGCCTGCTGGCGATGTCCGATATCAGCGAAGCGGTTGTTCTGCCGCTGATGAAATCAGGCGGTGGCGTTTTGCGTATTGCCGCATTCTGCGTGACGCACTTAGCCCCAGAAGCGATTAAAACTTCGCTGTCGAAGGTGATCCCCCATTACATGGTGCCTTCGCAAATTATTATTAAAGACGCATTGCCGCTTAACCCTAACGGCAAAATTGATCGTAAGTTGCTGGACTCTCATGCCCGCACTAACTAATTACACCAGGAAAAAATGATGGAACAAGAAATTCTCGCCCTGTTTGAAAAGGTCTTATCCCGCAAAGTGGGCTTTAATGATGAGCTGATTGAGTCCGATATTCTCGACTCTATTCTGGCGGTGGATCTGGTGCTGGAAGTGCAGGACGTATACGGCTGCATGATTCCCCCAACCGAAGTCGCGACCGTGCTGAAAACCCCGGCGGATTTGGCGCGCTACATTGAAGAGAATCGCTAAGCGAGCCGCTCTGTAATAACCGATGGTGAAATAGTGAGCAATTGAGCGCATGCCTCGTACATGCTATTGTACTGAACACAGCCTGTTCGGGAGGCGTAAGATGAGAGCGTTCGAGAAAGTGCCACCATTAAACATTGACTCCGCTAATTTTAGCCGGAAATTAGGTCTATATTCCAAAAATGCAGAGCATACGGCGCAATTTTTGGCGCGCGGTGTAGAAGATTACCAACTTGAAGGCTTCCTGTTACCGCCCGGATTCAGATTGGTCAAATCCCGAACTGAAGAACAATACCGGATAGTAACTACAGAAAATGAGAAGCCTTACACCGCCTATGCGGTAAAGCTGATCACCCATAGCGAGATCACTCACCCGCATACGGCAATTACCCAAGGGATGGTCTGGCGCACGCCCTCACTGATTTATAAGGCAGTGGTGTCTGGTTTTCCTCAATTGTTTTTCCGGCACGTACTGGATACATCAAATATTGTCGTTTCAGATAGCGAGCAAACCGGCGACGGGCAACGTTTCTGGCTAACCATGCTGGACTGGGCCTTTCATAGTAACTATCAACTTTATGTTGCCGATGGTACAGAGGGCGAAGATTTGCCTAAACATCGTATTGAAAGTCTGGATGATTTGGAAAATCGCTGGCTGGAGTATGCGTGGGGCGGTGACAAAGACGTACATCGGCACCGCCGTCTGATTATCAGCAAAGCACCGCTGGAAGCGGCGTAACCCCCACCATTTCACTTGCTCATGTGGTTTATAGCCCATCTTTTATCACAGAATAAGCCATTCCGCAGGCACGCCATACAGCCAGTGTGGCGGTAAAGCGCGCCATGCGTTCTCCTTAATGCAGTTTGCTATCGGCGTCGTCACATTCGCTTGGCTCACCAAGCGTGTCAGGCCCCTCCAGTGCGGCAGAGAGCACTTCCAGCCTTTCCGCCAGCAAGAACAACAGCACTTCCTTTGCCATTGCATTATCCAGCTCAATCACGGCGTGCGTCAGAGCGCGGCACTGATCGACCATTTCTTCCAGGGTGAGGTGCGTGGTATCAAACATAACCAACACCTCGCAGCGATAAGGCACAGAAATCTGCGCGGTGCACGGACAGAAGCAGGAAAGTGAATAGCGGAGGTGATGATACCGGGGTGGTAGCCATGGGGTAGTATCCTTGAAGTAGCGGTTATCGCTACCACCTGAGTTCCTACGCCCAAGGGTGGTAGCCCAGACGGGGGTAGGAATACCGGACTTCAAGGAAACCGGCCAGCCCAAGGGCTGCCCCGCCTGAGCCACCATAATTTTGATGCAGTAACGGCATAAAACCGATCGCAAAAAAATGCGGGTGCGCTAAGGCTACGACGTAAAAAAGACGCATGGTGCGTCTGACGTCGCCTTGAAGTAACTCGGGTTCCTACGCCCGGCTGCCGATTTTGCGACAGCGCGGAGACTATAGCGTTATAGTACCTTGGCTGGCAATACGCCTGGATTATTTCCTCTCGAAATACGACGCCAGTTCCGTAAACCCAATAGCTTCTTTTGAATAATTAAACGTCCCCGTCGACATGATCTCTTGCGCCGCTTGTATAAACATTCCATAGGCAAACCGCGCCATTGATGCACCAACACTAATACGCTTTACCCCTGCATCGGCCAATTCAGAAATGCTATATATATTTCCGGGTAATCCCATCACAACATTGACGGGCTTTGTCAGTGCCTGACACACCGTTTTAATCATCACGATATCTCTGAGACCCGGCGCATAAAGAACATCAGCCCCGGCTTTTTCAAAAGCCTGTAATCTCAGGATCGTTTCATCCAGATCAGTGATTCCCCACATGAAATTTTCGGCGCGGGCCGTTATGACAAAATCATGTGCCGGCGCATCTCGTGCTTTGGCCGCGGCTTCAATTCTTTCTACGGCCAAATTAAAATCATAAATAGGGTTGCTGGCTATGCCTGTATGATCTTCCAGAGAACATCCCGCCAAACCGATGCCCGCTGCGATATTAACCGTCTGTGCGGCACTTTCCGGGTCATCCCCTATCCCTTTTTCAAGATCTGCGGATACCGGCAAAGATGTGGCATTAACGATAGACTGGCAATGCTGAATAGTCTGTTCCCACGGAACAGTCCCTTCATGAACCCCTAATGAAAAAGCAAGCCCAGCGCTGGTTGTCGCAAGCGCTTTGAACCCCATGGTTTCGAGTATCCGGGCAGTACCCATATCCCAGGGGTTAGGAATAACGAAAATATCATCAAGCTCGTGTAGCCGACGAAAAACCTTTCCTTTATCTTCCATGCTTAACCCCATAACTAAGTATCGAATAGAAACAGCGCTAAGTTCAGCATATCAGATATTAGGCTTATCAATCATAGGATTAATGTTTTACCTTTTTCGATATGGCGCGAAGAAAAGTATTTTCACTGGCGTTTTGAAAAGGCCTTTTTTATTCGGGAAATGCCATTCTTAATTATCTTTTTTCAAAATTTAGTAAGCATTAAATTAGCCAGGTATGCCATAAAGTATTTCGTTTAGTTTTCACCATCTTCTGAGTAATTAATGCACATAGAGTGATCAAAGCGGTAGTCAGTCTGAGTAATGTTTTACGGGGTAGCGTTATGATAACCAGCGAAAACCGAGCCACATAAGCACACCAGTAAGCACACCAGTAAGCACGTGAGAATGAGGACAAGAATATTTTGCAGAAGAAATTTATTAACTTATTGATTTTATTGTGATAACAGGAGTCTAACCTACGACCTTCGCATTACGAATGCGCTGCTCTACCAACTGAGCTATATCGGCCCTGAGACTCGTCAGTGAGCACTGACGATGGACTACGGGGTGACAAAGTAGTGAAATCACCGCAGCAAGTCAATAGCTTTGCCGTCCGTTTGCTGGTTTTGTAAACGACCTGAAGAATAACAGGATTCTCTCATTATTTTCACTGCTAATAACGGAGAATCCTATAACTTTCAGGCTTAAGGCTGCTGTCAGGCGCGGATTAAATCTTCGCCGTAACCAATCCACTTGTAGGTGGTCAAGGCTTCCAGCCCCATCGGGCCGCGCGCGTGCAGTTTCTGCGTGCTCACCGCCACTTCGGCACCCAAACCAAACTGTCCGCCATCGGTAAAGCGGGTGCTGGCATTGACGTACACCGCCGAGGAATCCACCTCACGCACAAGGCGTTCCGCATTGCTGATGGAGCGCGTCAAAATGGCATCGAAATGCTGCGTGCCGTGTTCACGAATATGGGCAATGGCCGCATCCATATCGTCCACCAGTGCCACATTGAGGTCGTTGGAGAGCCATTCGTCATCGTAATCCTTGGCTTCCACAGCAACCACCTTGGCGGGTCCGCTTTGCAATGTTGCCAAGGCTTCAGGGCTGGCATGCAGCGTCACGCCCGCCTGTGCCATTTTCTCGCTCAGCGCAGGCAGGAACTGCGCGGCAATGGCGCGGTGAATCAGCAGCGTTTCCAGGCTGTTGCACGCACTTGGGCGCTGCACCTTGGCGCTTTCGATAACGGTCAGCGCTTTGGCGAAATCAATGCTTTCATCGGCAAAGATATGGCACACGCCAATGCTGCCCGTGATCACCGGGATGGTGGATTGTTCGCGGCACAGTTTATGCAACCCGGCACCACCGCGTGGGATCAGCATATCCACGTAACGATCCAGTTTAAGCAGTTGATTGACCAGTTCTCTGTCCGGGCTTTCAATCGCTTGCACCGCTGCGGCGGGCAATCCACTCCGCGCCAGTGCGCGTTGAATCACGCTCACCGTGGCCGCATTGGTGCGATAGGTCTCTTTGCCGCCGCGCAGAATGACCGCGTTGCCGGTTTTCAGGCACAGGCTGGCTACGTCCACCGTCACATTCGGGCGCGCTTCATAGATAACGCCCACCACGCCCAACGGCACGCGGCGGCGTTCCAGTTTCAGCCCATTACCCAGCAGGCGGCCATCGATCACTTCGCCAACGAGGTCATTCAGGCTACACACCTGACGCACATCGTCAGCGATAGCGCTCAGGCGCTGCGGCGTAAGCAGCAACCTGTCCTGTAACGCGGCGCTCATGCCGTTTTGCCGTGCATCCGCCAGATCCAGCGCGTTCGCAGCCAGAATCTCTGCGCTTTCCGCTTCCAGCAGGTCAGCAATCACGTTAAGCGCCTGATTCTTCTGCGCCGTACTCAGCACCGACAGGTTGTCGTTATCGCCAACCTTGATTTCCGCGGTGGCTACCGCATCGTTCTCATTAATCACCGGAACGATGCGGTTATCCAGCAATGCACGCAGCGTGTCGCGGGCGTTGAGAAAGCGTTCTCTGTCTTCCAGGTCCGCGCGCGTCAGCAACATTTGGCCAATATGGATGCCGTAAATGGAAAACAGTTGTTCCCACAGTTGAATCAAACGGCTCTGCCCCACCGCTGCCAACAGCTGTTTGGTGGCGATGGTGGTAGGCAATTCCGGATAGCCCAAATGCTCGCGCCCAGCGGCAATCGCCCCAGAGGTCACAATCACAATACGGTGTCCCGCCGCGTGCTGCTACGCACACTGGCGAACCAATTCAACAATATGGGCACGGTTCAAGCGACGCGATCCGCCGGTCAACACGCTGGTGCCCAATTTCACAACCAAAGTCTGGCTGCCACTCATGATTAATCTGCCGTTAATGTTGGTCAAAAGACGAAATGGTGAAAACGTTGCCACAGAGCACGTTCATAATGGCAACAGAGATTACGCGAATCTGCCATCTGCCCCGCGCCCGCAAACGGTAACGCGGCGCAGACTCAAAAGAGAGGCTTCACGGTCGCTCGGTGAGCATCAAGGCGGGTTCCAGAGAATGTAATAACTTTTCCAGACGCGTATGAAACTGCTGCTGCGTCTCCTGCACTTTCGTCAGCACTTCGGTATCCTTAATTTTCTCTTCTTGCCAACGGCCCGTTTTATCGTACAAGCCAGTATGGTAGGAATAAACGAGCGTCTGTTCCTGGGCTTCCAACTGGAGCCACCATCCCCAGAATTCCCGTTTTTCCGGCACAGGTTTCACACTAACGCATACCGCCAGGCAATCAAAGAAAAAACGCGCATTGTCGCACTGATTCCCGCGTAGATAGGGCCCCAATGAGGCAAAACTTTTCATGAGCCAGGCTTTCGGATGTCCACTCGGTAATGTCATCGGTTTACTCCTCAGGTTGAAGCTTCTCTTTTAGCAGATGGCAACAAGAAATTAAACCGCTACGCCTCAGGTTATTCCTTCTTTGTGAGGCAGACGTTTAAGTGTTCAGAGCGCCCCTTAGCCAATCGCTGATATGACCCAATGCCTGATGGAAATTGCGGTAAATCGGCGCAGCTTTGATGGGCAACAGTTTGCCGTTGGTGGAAGAGTTGACGATCAGACTCGCCTCTTCTTTCGGGCACAGCAAATCGTTATCCCAATAGCCTGCCAGCATCGGCGTCGGGCAACGGTGACCCAGCAGCCCCTGCGCTTTTAGCGAGTAGAGGCCCAGTTCTGTTTTCAGCGCGGCATCGGTGGCATTCGCCATGCCAAGGCGACTCGCCAGCACGTCCATATACATATCCGGCACCTGCTGTTGGCGCTTAGTGTCGTACAGCAAATGGTGCACAATGGGGCCAAGGGTAGCGACACCGCGCAAACGGGCCGGCTCCAGATAAGCCAGTCGCACCGCGATATTGGCACCGAAACGAAAACCGAACGCGCCAACGCGACAACGATCGACCCAGTGAATATCAGGCAGCGCGCGCAACACCTGCCGGTGCAGGAAACTGCTGTCTTCACTTAACTTCCAACGCGACGAAAAACCAACCGATGGCACGTCAATAGTCAGCATTGCCATGCCTGCCGGTGCCAGATAGTCACGGAACAAGCGATAATAGTCGCTTTGCAGCATGTCCAACGTGCCGCACATCAGCACGGTCGGGAAAGGCGCCGTCCCCCTGCTCGGGTAAGTGCAAAAAGCCGCGCAGGCTGCCGCCGCCCTCAATAGGAAAATCCAGCGCTTTCAACTGATACGGCAGGTAGTTCACCGCCTCTTCATAGGCGCGGTTAGCCAGCGTTTGTGCCTGTTCGGCCAGTTCATCCCCTTTGATATAGGGATAAGCGTTGATATAGGGATAAGCGGCAATGCTGTAGAGATTGGCGGCATTCAACCAATAGTGGCCATCGTGCTGGGTCTCTTCGCTTTCCATCGCTTTGGTTTGCCAGGCGGCACCCTGCTTGGCCCACTCGTAGATCCAGTTGCCGCTGCGGTAGCCCACGACAGTGTCCAGCATATGTTCATTGCTGCGTTGCGCTGTGCTGACCGTAATCCGCGCCAGCACTTCTTCGATTTCACGCGGATCGACACTGCGCCAGATCCACATCAGGCGATTAAGCGTGCGATACCAGTGTCTTGAATACCGCCCTTCCAGCGCGGAATGGCGTTCAACGTCCCCATGGTGTCGGGCGCATCTGACCAACGTCGACGTTTCTTGATGTTTGAACGAGGGTTTGAACAGTGTCTCAGAGAGATTGGCCTGAACCACGGCAGTCTCCTAGATACGGCATGATTGACAACACGAAAGCGCACTACAGATGCGCAACGGAATAAAATGCTGCACAGGCTTCTTGGAGCCTTTAAAAAAATTGCCCGTCGGAAGGCGATTACCGTCCAGCCAAAGGCGGGACAAACACCACGCCCATGTCCCACGGCTGCTCAATCCAGGTATCTTGCGGGATATCAACCACGTAGTCATCAACCAATGGGCGTCCGGCTGGCTTGGCGAAAATAGTGATAAAATGCGCCTTCGGATACATATCGCGAATCGCTTTCGCCGTTCCCCCGGTATCCACCAGATCGTCGATCACGATAAACCCTTCACCGTCTCCCTCGGCACGTTTCAGGACAGTCAGCTCACGCTGGTTGTCGTGGTCATAGCTGGAGATACACACCGTATCCACATGACGGATGCCTAATTCACGCGCCAACAGTGCACCGGGAACCAACCCGCCACGGCTAACGGCAATAATGCCTTTCCATTGTTCGGCTGGCAGCAAACGCTGCGCCAGTTTACGGGCATGAATTTGCAACATATCCCAGGTTACGACGTACTTTTCGCTCATAAAAATCTATCCTGACCAACGTTAAATTGGCTTAATTCGAGTCTGAGGGGGAAAAAGGTTGCGCGAGATTATAGATAGCCGCCAGCATAAAAACCAGTATTTATCCGCGTAATCGCTGTATACCTCTTGCTTTTTCCCTCTGACTGCCGGGTCAAGACACCCTAGCACAAAGCGGAAAATAACGGCCATACCGGTTACTTAGCCCAGACAATCGATGCAATATTCTTAATTATTATTTTTTAAAAGAATAAAATACCATGACAATCGGTAATACAAATTGAAGATGCATCAATAGATAAGGAAAGTGATATTCTGTCACTGACGTGCCGATTGCGGCGGCACACCCCAAAACGTTTAACTTGCAGTCCTTACGCACCTGATGCGCAGACTGGTCTGCTAACGAGGAGACGCTAATCGTGTCTGAACTGTCTCAACTTGCTCCCCAGCCATTGTGGGATATTTTTGCCACCATTTGTTCCATTCCCCATCCTTCTTACCATGAAGAGGCGTTGGCACAGCACATTTTAGCCTGGGCCAAAGGGCGTAATATTTACGCCGAGCGCGATGCAGTCGGTAATATCCTGCTGCGTAAAACCGCGACGCCGGGGCTGGAAAACCGTAAACCGGTGGTATTGCGGGCGCACCTCGATATGGTGCCGCAGAAAAACAATGACACCGTACACGATTTTACCACTGACCCTATCCAACCTTATGTGGATGGCGACTGGATCAAAGCGCGCGGCACCACGTTGGGGGCGGATAACGGTATCGGGATGGCCTCTGCACTGGCGGTGCTGGCAGACGATCGCGTGAAACATGGCCCGCTGGAAGTGCTGCTGACCATGACGGAAGAATCCGGTATGGATGGCGCTTTTGGCTTGCAGCCCAACTGGTTACAGGGCGAAATTCTGATCAATACCGATTCAGAAGAAGAAGGTGAAGTGTACATGGGCTGCGCGGGCAGGATCGATTTTATCACCCGTCTGCCGCTGACGCGTGAAGCGCTGCCCGCAGGTCTCTCCACGTTCAAACTGACGTTGAAAGGGCTAAAAGGCGGCTGCGATATTCATTTGGGGCTGGGTAACGCCAATAAGCTGCTGGCACGTTTTCTGTTCCAGAACGCCGCTAAAACGGATATTCGCGTGCTGGATTTGAATGGCGGCACCCTGCGTAACGCCATTCCTCGTGAGGCCTTCGCCACGCTGGCCGTTCCGGCTGGCAACATCGCCACGCTGAAAACGCTGGCAGAGCAATATCTGGCGACGCTGAAACACGAACTGGCCGCCGTGGAGAAAAACCTGACGCTGGTGCTGGAAGAAACCACCAGCGATGCCCTGCCGTTCACCGCCGAATCCCGCGATTTCCTGCTGGCATTGCTGAATTCCACCCCGAATGGCGTCATTCGTATGAGTGATGAAGTCAAAGGCGTGGTGGAAACCTCGCTCAATCTGGGCGTAGTCACCATGAACACAGAACAGGCAGAAATCGTCTGCTTGATCCGTTCGCTGATTGACAGCGGTAAAGATGCCGTGGTCGGTACGTTGACTGAGTTGGGTCAGTTAGCGAGCGCTCACACCGCGCCGAAAGGCGGCTACCCGGGCTGGAAACCGGATGCCCATTCACCGGTTATGCAGTTGGTGCGTGAAACCTACCAAAAGCTGTTCGACACCACTCCGAACATCATGGTCATCCACGCCGGGCTTGAGTGCGGGTTGTTTAAAAAGCCCTACCCGAACATGGACATGGTCTCCATTGGGCCCACTATCACTGGCCCACATTCGCCCGATGAGCAGGTCCATATCGCAAGCGTAGGCCGTTACTGGCAACTGCTGACAGCGCTGCTGGCGGCAATCCCAGAAAAAGCGTAATCAAGCGCGCCGGGGCATTCACTGCTGCCGGCGCGTTTGTTACTTCACGCCCCATCACTCCAAATTCAGCAGCAGTTGGCGTTCCATTTGGGGATCGAGCAATGTAACGTGCAGCCCGACCAGCCTGACGCCTCGCGTTTGACGCCGTTCTTCCCAGGTTTGCCGTGCCAGACGCAGCAGATCCTGCTTATTCAGTTCGGGCCACACTTGTTCCTGCGTAGTCTGGCAAAAATCATCAAACTTCAGCTTCACGCCCTGACGGGCGATATGCAGATCCGGCTTCACACGCCGCAGGCACAATTCCAGTTCCTGATAGAGCTGTTCCACCAGCCCCTCACACTCATGCCAATGGTGGATGTCGGCAGCCAGCGTCTTTTCCACGCCCACGGATTTACGCAAACGATCGGGAGAAACCGCGCGCTCGTCAATGCCATGGCAGCGTTCCCATAACACACGGCCAAATTTTCCAAACTGGCGCAACAATTCGGCCAAATCGTACTGCTTCACATCCGCGCAAGTGTGCAAGCCTTTCTCTTCCAGCCGTTTTGCCGTCACCTTACCCACGCCGGGGATTTTTTCCAGCGGCAACGCCAGCAGAAAGGCTTCCATGTTGTTTGGCGTAATCACGAACTGGTCGTTAGGTTTATTCTGTTCCGATGCCACCTTGGCAAGAAACTTGATGGGAGCCACGCCCGCGGATGCAGTGAGCTGTAACTCATTGGCGATCGTCTGGCGAATTTCCTGAGCAATCAGCGTCGCAGATCCGTTACACTGTGGGCTGTCTGTCACATCCAGATAGGCTTCATCCAGCGAAAGGGGTTCTGTCAGCGTGGTGTAACGGGAAAAGATATCGCGAATCAGGCGCGAGGTGGCTTTGTACACCTCCATACGCCCCGGCAGGAGCTTAAGCTGAGGGCACAAACGAACGCGGTGGCCGCCGCCATGGCGCTGTACACGCTGTAGCGGCGGGCGGGATAGTTGGCGGTGCTGATCACGCCCCGTCGATCCGTACTGCCGCCAATCGCCAGAGGAATATAGCGCAGGCGCGGATTATCACGCATTTAAATGGCGGCATAGAAGTAATCCATATCGACATGAATAATTTTACGCATATACTCCAGTTTCTTTACAAAAATACAGTAACAAAAAACGGTATGCAAGCGATGTAAGCGCCAGCTTACTCCAAACGCCCTGCGATAGCGGCCCAGATTCATCTTGTACCGACATCGCACCCTTTCTATAGTAAAGCGTTGGCTGACATAGCACCGCGCCAGACGTTCCTAACCCCATAAGAGCAATGATGAAAATGACACCCAATCACCATCAGCACGTCGTTAAGCAATTTGGCACACAAGCGCAGCACTATTTAAACAGCACGGTACACGCGCAAGGGAAAGATCTCACCTGGCTGGCGGAGCGCCTTGCCGCGTTTCCCGATGCACACGTTATCGATGTGGGATGTGGCGCAGGCCATGCCAGCTTCGTTGCTGCGCAACAGGTCGCCCGCGTAACGGCCTACGATATTTCGACAGAGATGCTGAGCGTGGTGGCACAGACGGCACAGCAAAGGGGACTGAACAACATTCACACTCAAAACGGCCCAGCAGAGTCCCTGCCGTTTGCCACTGCCAGCGCCGATGTGGTCATCAGTCGCTATTCGGCACATCACTGGCACGACATGGGGCTGGCATTACGTGAAATACAGCGAGTGTTGAAGCCGGGAGGCACCGTGATTCTGATGGATGTGGTTTCGCCGGGCCATCCTGTACTGGATATCTACCTGCAAACGGTGGAAATGCTGCGCGATACCTCACATGTGCGTGACTATGCACCGGGTGAGTGGATGACCCTGTTGACCGAGGCGGGCTTTGCCATACGCCAGCTTGAGGCAGGCAAGCTGGCGCTGGAGTTCAGCAGTTGGATTGCACGCATGCGCACACCGCCTCATTTCGCCACAGCGATTCTGGCGCTACAAAAAACCTTGTCCGCAGAAGTCATCGACTATATTTGCGATTCAAGCCGATGGTTCCTTCAGCACGGATATCATGACCATTGAAGCGCAACGCGCATAAATAGGGCTGACACATAAGGTGACAATATTTTTTCCTGTAAATGACCTTATAGAAACTAACAGGAAAAGCATTGTCACCATTTTCTTAACGTAAAAATGCCATTTTGCTGCTTTTCTCGCTTGATAAAAATAAACGCAATGATAATGTGGCAGCGCCTGTCTCAAAAAAGATGAGCAGGGCAGCGGCTATCGTTTGCCACACAGCTTTTACCATCAGGATTAATAATGCAAAAAATCGCGCTGTCTATTGCGATGTTGTTTTTTTTTGCCGTCCGTCGTTGTTACCAGTGTCGCCAGTGAACCGGCTCCCATAGCAAAAGAATTAAAACAACAATTATTAGGTTCACCGATCTATATTCAAATCTTCAAAGAAGAGCGGATACGGGAACTGTACGCCAAGGTAGGAAATGAATATCGCCTGCTGGAGCACTCCCCCATCTGCAAATATTCCGGCGGATTAGGGCCCAAGCGTGTCGAGGGCGATCTGAAAAGCCCGGAAGGTTTCTATCAGGTTGATCTGCGGCAGTTAAAACCCGACAGCCACTACTACAAAGCGATCAACATTGGTTTTCCTAATGAATACGATCGTGCGCAGGGCTATTCAGGTCGCTATTTAATGATTCACGGTGAATGCGTCTCCGTCGGCTGTTATGCCATGACCAACAACTATATCGACGAAATTTACCGTTATGCCGAAGCGGCGTTACGTAATGGACAAACCAAAATTGATTTGGCGATATATCCTTTCCGTATGACTGAAACCAACATGCAGCGCCACCGTAATTCCACGTACAGCAGTTTCTGGCGTCAACTTCAGCCGAGTTATGCGTATTTCAACCAGAATTATCAGCCACCGTTAATCACGGTAACTAACGGACAGTATGTGGTTAATCCATCCGTTATCGGCAGTGAAAAGCCATCACGCTACGCGTTCGCCCAAACAAAATAGCACGAACTCACCTGGCATAATTTGATGCCAGGTTTCATTCCCCGTCATCGGCTGCGTCGCCAACACGGTCACCACATCATTTGGCGTCGTTTGCTGCTGAAAATCGATTTCCACATCCTGATCTAATAACGTCGCCTTTCCAAAAGGCGTGCGCGGATAACGTTGCGCCAGCTGATTGAGCAGCCAGCAAAATGCGTACTCGCTGTCAGTTTGCCCCACCGGACGAAAATGGCCGGTTTTCAGCCCGAGATACCCCTTCAGTTGACCGTTATGGGCGAACGTCCAGTTACGCCCCCACAGTTCGCGGATGGGTATTTCGCCGCGATTCGCCTGACGAATATGAGACACCACGGCGCAGGATTTAATCGGATAATCCTGCACCAGACGGGCGATAGGAGAGTTGAAACTCGGTAACGGATCTTTGAACGTACGACAGCCATTGCCTTCATAAAAGGTAATGCCCCAGCCATCCTTGTGTGGCCCGGTGCCGCCGCCGCGCTGCATCAGCCCGGTAAAACTGAAACAAATATCCGTCGGAACGTTTGCGCTCATCCCAAGCAGTTCACACATGTCCCCTCCTACCCCCTTACTGCTGGCAGCTTGACGAGCTTACTGCCCGTTTGCCATTTCTTTTTCGATTAACTGGATCAGAATATGAATCGCTTTGATGTGCACTTCCTGAATACGGTCAGCGTAACCGAAGTGCGGTACGCGAATTTCAACATCCGCCGTGCCCGCCATCTTGCCACCGTCTTTGCCGGTCAGAGTGATGACCTTCATACCTTTAGCGCGAGCGGCATCAATCGCCTTGATGATGTTACCGGAATTCCCCGAGGTGGAAATACCGAGCAGCACATCACCTTCACGCCCCAGCGACTCTACGTAGCGGGAAAAAACAAAATCGTAGCCAAAATCATTACTCACGCAGGAGAGATGGCTGGGATCGGAGATAGCAATCGCTGGGTAGCCAGGGCGGTTCTCACGATAACGACCGGTCAATTCTTCGGCAAAATGCATAGCATCGCAGTGCGAACCGCCATTGCCGCAGGAAATCACTTTGCCACCCGCCTTGAACGCATCAGCCAGCAACACCGCAGCATTCTGGATCGACTGAATATTCGCATCGTCACTCAGAAAAGCGTCCAGCGTAGCCGCAGCCTCTTTCAGTTCACTACGGATTAAGTCCTGATACATAGGATCCTCTCGTTTTGTTCGGTAACAGGCGATAACTCTACATCACACGGGAGGTGCGTGCAGAGGGAATGCAGGCAGTGTAGCGGATCGTGGAAACCGCGAGAAGTATGCTATGCCGCAATCAAGACAATTGCTGATGTTTATCACTACTGGGGTAAAAACGCACCAGTTTGTGAGTTAAGTTGTAATTGCGTTGTAAATAAATTGATAAAAAACACGCTATGCACTACACACTATACACATACAGATCAGACCTCTTAGCAGATGTTTGCCGTAGTGATAACAGGATTGAGTGGGATGCGCACAGGCGCAACGTGAACGGATCGGATTAACGGCCGATGACAACTCTGGAGACGAACTATGGTCGCAGTCAGTATTCTTGTTTTGCTGATAATGGTGGGAGCCCTGTTTTATCACCGGGTGAATCTGCCGCTCAGCGCCGCGTTGCTCGTGGCCTACTTCGCGTTGATGGGCGCCGGAGGATTGTGGTCTTTCTGGTTGTTGTTGCCACTGCTGGCGGTACTGGCTCCGCTCGTGGTGCCCGCGCTGCGCCAAAAGGCACTTTCAGCCCCTGCCCTGCAGATGTTTAAAAAGGTAATGCCCGCCATGTCAAACACCGAGAAAGAGGCCATCAACGCCGGGACAACCTGGTGGGAAGGCGAACTGTTTCGCGGTGCACCGGACTGGAAAATGCTACATAACTACCCGCAGCCCAAATTGACAGAAGAAGAGCAGGCGTTTCTCGATGGCCCGGTGGAAGAAGCGTGCCGGATGGCAAATGATTTCCAGATCACCCATGAGCTGGCCGATCTGCCACCGGAGTTGTGGGCGTTCCTCAAGCAGCACCGTTTCTTCGCCATGATCATCAAAAAGCAGCATGGCGGGCTGGAATTCTCCGCCTATGCGCAGTCTCAGGTATTGCAAAAACTGGCGGGCGTTTCCAGCATTCTGGCGATTACTGTTGGCGTACCTAACTCGCTTGGCCCCGGCGAACTGCTGCAACATTACGGCACCGAAGATCAGAAAGATCACTACCTGCCACGTCTAGCGCGCGGTCAGGAGATTCCTTGCTTCGCACTCACCAGCCCGGAAGCCGGCTCCGATGCGGGCTCGATTCCTGACGTCGGCATTGTCTGCCACGGTGAATGGCAAGGCGAGCGCGTACTGGGTATGCGTTTGACCTGGAACAAACGCTATATCACTCTAGCTCCGATTGCGACAGTGCTTGGGCTGGCGTTCAAGCTGCACGATCCCGATCACCTGCTGGGTGATGAAGACGATATCGGTATTACCTGTGCGCTGATCCCGACCAACACGCCCGGCGTACAAATTGGCCGCCGCCACTTCCCGCTTAACGTGCCGTTCCAAAATGGCCCGACGCAAGGGGAAAACATTTTCGTGCCGCTCGATTACATTATCGGCGGACCGAAAATGGCCGGTCAGGGCTGGCGTATGCTGATGGAATGCCTGTCGGTGGGACGCGGTATTACGCTGCCGTCCAACTCGACGGGGGGCATGAAATCCATCGCACTGGCAACCGGGGCTTATGCGCACCTGCGACGCCAGTTTAAAATCTCCATCGGCAAAATGGAAGGGATTGAGGAGCCGATGGCGCGTATCGCAGGCAACACCTACGTCATGGATGCCGCCGCGACGCTGGTGACCGTGGGCATCATGCAAGGAGCCAAACCGGCGGTGCTCTCTGCCATTGTGAAATATCACTGTACCCATCGCGGCCAACGCGCCACGCTGGATGCCATGGACATCACCGGCGGTAAAGGCATCTGCCTTGGCCCTTCCAACTTCGTGGCCCGCAGCTATCAGGGCTCCCCCATCGCAATTACCGTTGAAGGGGCCAACATTCTGACGCGCAGCATGATCATTTTCGGCCAGGGCGCGATCCGCTGCCATCCTTACGTGCTCAAAGAGATGGCTGCTGCGCAGGACGACAACCTGACCAGCTTCGATCGCGCGCTGTTTGGTCATATCGGGCATGTCGGCAGCAATCTGGCGCGTAGCCTCTGGCTGGGGCTCAGCAATGGGCATTTGAGTCATGCACCGACCAAAGATGCTACGCGTCACTACTATCAACGAATGAATCGCCTCAGCGCCAATCTGGCTCTGCTGGCTGATGTGTCGATGGCGGTGCTGGGCGGTGATTTGAAACGTCGCGAACGCATCTCAGCACGGTTGGGCGATGTGCTGAGCCAACTTTATCTCGCCTCGGCGACACTGAAGCGTTTTGATGATGAAGGCCGCCAGCAGGCCGACCTGCCGCTGGTTCACTGGGGCGTGCAAGATAGCCTGCATCAAGCCGAAGTTGCTTTAAACGATCTGCTGAGCAACTTCCCCAATCGGGCGGTTGCGGCAGTGATGCGCATAGCGCTGTTCCCGCTGGGCCAGGTCAGTCCGGCACCGAGCGATCGTCTGGATCATCAAGTCGCCAAACTATTGCAAACGCCAAGCGCCACGCGCAGCCGGTTAGGACGCGGTCAATACCTAGCGGCCAGCGAACACAACCCGGTGGGTCTGCTGGAACAGTCGTTGCAGGATGTGATGGCCGCCGAACCGATCCACCAGCGGCTGTCGAAAGCGTTGGGTAAATCCCTGCCGTTTATGCGACTCGATCAGTTGGCGGAGCAGGCATTGGCAGAAGGCGATATCACAGCGGAAGAAGCACAGATCTTGATCCGAGCCGAAGCTAGCCGATTACGCGCCATCAATGTGGATGATTTTACTCCTGAGGCGCTTGCTGCTCAGGCTCCACACACCAAACCAGCAACAAAAAAATCCGTTGCCGTAGCCTGATAACCCGCCGGGCCGCCCTCGCGGCCCGGCACTTTCCGTGTCGCGCCCCTCGATATAGACTCGGGTGCAAATTACATCACTGAACGTATCATTATCCTGCTCAGTATCTACGCGGAGTTTGAAGCGCCTCCGAGAAACCCAACGCCATTGCCCCGATAATTCCTCTTTTACCTGAAAGGAAAGGATCGATGAGCACCCATTTCAGTGGGTTACGTTCTGGTCTCGGCTGGATATACCCCCGCCGTCTACGCAACCAGCTCATTATGATTGCGGTGTTCATGGTCACGATCCCCACCCTCACCATCGGTTATGTCGTCGAGACCGAGGGCCGGGCGGCATTACTGCAAGAGAAAGAGAAAAAACTCTCTGCCATTACCCATCTTCTGGATGAGGCGCTGGGAGATAGGTTCACACATTTTGCCAACCTCCCACATGCCGAGCGTATTCAGGTGCTCAATCAGGAGTTAGCCCCCATCACAGAAAGGATCACTCGCGCCTTTAACGGCGTCGGCGCAGGCTATTACCATCGCGCGCTGGACGCCATCATCACCTATGCGCCTTCGGCACAATTCCAGTCCAACGTCGGTGTCACGATCAACGCCGACCATCCCGGCAGAGAGGTCATGTCCAGCAATCAGCCCAAGGTCTATTCCGGCAATCAGGTGCGTGGCAACATCATGAACTCCATGCAGCCCATCACCCGCGATGGCAACGTGATTGGTTATATCTGGGCCAACGAGTTATCTGAAGATATCAGCCAGCAAGCACGGCGCATGGATATCAATATTGTCTCGGTGCTGGTGCTGGGTTTGCTGGTGAGCCTGTGCCTGATTATTCTGCTATCGCGACGTTTCAGTACCAGCATTGACGTGATTACCCACGGATTAGAGGATCTGGCTCAGAATCTGAATGCCCGGCTGCCGCCCTTATCGGGAGATCTTGGGAAAATCTCACACAGTGTCAACGCGTTGGCACAGACGTTACGCGAAACCAAAACCCTCAACGATCTGATCATCGAAAGTGCCGCCGACGGAGTGATCGCCGTGGATAAACACGGCAATGTTACCACTATCAACCCTGCCGCTCAGGAGATAACCGGCTATCGGCAAGATGAGTTACTGGGCCAACCGTATGCCAAAATATTCTCTAACACGCATTTTGACAGCCCGGTACTGGATACGCTGCAAAAAGGCACCGAACACGTCGCGCTGGAGGTGAGTTTTCCCGCACGGGATCGCACTATAGAACTGAGTGTGACCACCGGTCAGATTCATAATGCGCATAATGAGCTGGTCGGCGCGTTGGTGATCTTCTCCGACCTCACTGCACGTAAAGAGGTGCAACGGCGGCTGGCGCAAACAGAGCGACTGGCCACGCTGGGCGAACTGATGGCGGGCGTCGCACACGAGGTGCGTAACCCACTGACCGCCATCAAAGGCTACGTACAGATCCTCAAGCAGCAAGACACTGATCCGATCCATCAGGAATATATCGCCACCATCCTGAAAGAGACCCATTCCATCAACCGGGTGATTCAGCAACTGCTCGATTTCACCCGCCCGCGTCAGGGCTATTGGCAGCTTGTCAGCCTGAACCAGCTTATCGAAGAGTGCCTGGTATTGATCCAAACCACCGGACTGCAAGCCCGCATTGACGTGAGCAAAGATTTGGATCCTAACCTCGAAGAGATCGAAGCCGACGGCGAACTGCTGCGGCAAGTGATCCTTAACATTTTGATCAATGCGGTGCAGGCCATCAGCGCCCGGGGGGAAATCCAGATCCGAACCTGGCAAGTGGATGATGCGCGCCAGGCGGTCACCATCCGCGACACAGGCTGCGGCATTCCCGAGCACCACAAAAACAAGATTTTCGATCCCTTTTTCACTACCAAAGCGTCGGGAACCAGCCTCGGGTTAGCGCTCAGCCAGCGCATTATCAATGCGCATCAGGGGGACATTCAGCTTAGCAGCGATCCCGAACACGGCACCGCCTTTACCCTTTTGCTACCGATTCACCATCAGGGAAATACGCCGCAATGAAACAGACTTACAGTATCCTGATCGCCGATGATGAAGAGAATGTGCGCCGTATGCTCACCACGGCATTTTCGCTCGCCGGTCAGCAAACATTTTGTGCCAGCGATGGCCGCGAAGCGGTACGTACCTTTATCGATCACACGCCGGACGTGGTACTGATGGACATCCGCATGCCCCGACTCAACGGCATCGAAGCGCTGCAACAGATGCGCCAGCATCACCCTAAAACACCAATCATCCTGATGACGGCCTACGCCGCAGTGGAAACCGCCGTCGAGGCGTTACGCCACGGCGCTTTCGATTACGTGATCAAACCCTTCGATCTCGATGAACTAACGCTCATCATTCAGCGCGCACTGCAGCTTCAGGCGATGAAGCAGGAGATTCGTCATTTACATCAGGCGTTGAGCGACAGTTGGCAATGGGGGCACATACTGACAAACAGCCCGCGGATGATGGAGATCTGCCGCGACACCGCCAAGATCGCGCTCAGTCAGGCAAGTGTGTTGATCAGCGGCGAAAGCAGCACGGGCAAAGAGCTGATCGCCCGCGCCATTCACTACAACAGCCGGCGTGCCAACGGCCCATTTATTATCAAAATCAACTGCGCTGCGTTGCCTGAATCGTTGCTAGAAAGCGAACTGTTCGGCCATGAGAAAGGCGTATTTACCGGCGCTCAGGTGCAGCGGCAAGGACTCTTTGAGCGCGCCCATCAGGGGACACTGCTGCTGGATGAAGTGGGCGAAATGCCGCTCAACTTACAGGTAAAATTGCTGCGCGTGTTGCAAGAACGAGAGTTTGAACGGGTGGGCGGGCACAACACGGTGAAAGTTGATATCCGTATCATTGCCGCCACTAACCGAAACCTCGCCGCGATGGTCGATACCGGCGATTTCCGTCAGGATCTGTTTTATCGCCTGAACGTGATCCATCTGGAAATCCCGCCGCTACGTGAACGCCAGCAAGATATTCCGCTGCTGGCCAACCACTTCCTGCAAAAGTTCTATGCGGAAAATCAGCGCGAAATCATTGATATCGATCCGGCGGCGCTTGCGGTTCTGCAAGCCTGGCATTGGCCTGGCAATATTCGTGAGTTATCGAATGTGATTGAGCGTGCGGTGATCATGAGCACGGGCGTGGTGGTTTTCGCCGACGATCTGCCCGCACAACTTCACAGTGCAACCACCAGAGCCGATGGAGAAAAGCCGCCGCAGTCATTCACTCAGGGTGAATCCAGCCTGAAAGAAGAGATCAAGCGCTACGAAAAACAGGTGATTCTTTCCACGCTGGAAAAACATCAGGGCAACCGCACCCACAGTGCATTGCAATTGGGTATCAGCCGCCGGGCGCTGATGTATAAATTATAGGAATACGGCATCGGCACCCTTCCACCAAAAACAGACTGCTAACCCCCTTTAGCGTGAGAAGGAATTTGCGCACTGTGCAAATTCCTTCTCACTCCCGCAGCCAGCCAGACACCGTTCACTTTTGAAAAAACAAAAACAACCAATTGAAAAACATCATAAATAAAAATTTTATTGCCTGAAAATCACGGCTGGCACTCGCCTTGCTATTCCCTGCCCGTACCCACTTCGGCGTATACAAAGGGAAAAATAATGAAAGATAAACATCTTACCTTACCGCAGGCTAGCCGCTTGTTCCGTGATGGCATGACCATCATGGTGGGCGGTTTTATGGGAATTGGCACGCCACCCCGTCTCGTTAATGCGTTACTGGATTCCGGCGTACGCGACCTGACGCTGATCGCAAACGACACCGCGTTCGTCGGTACCGGCATTGGTCCGCTGATCGTCAACGGCCGGGTGAAGAAAGTGATCGCCTCTCACATTGGCACCAACCCGGAAACCGGTCGCCGCATGATTAACGGCGAAATGGAGGTTCAACTGGTACCGCAGGGAACCCTCATCGAACAGATCCGCTGCGGCGGTGCCGGGCTGGGCGGCGTGCTCACCCCAACAGGCGTCGGCACCGTGGTTGAAGAAGGCAAACAGCGGATCACGTTGGATGACGTCACCTATCTGCTGGAACGCCCATTACGCGCAGATTTGGCACTGATTCGCGCCCATCAGGCCGATCCGCTGGGCAATCTGACCTACCAACTCAGAGCCAGAAACTTCAACCCTCTGCTTGCACTCGCCGCAGATATCACCCTGGTCGAACCGGATGAGCTGGTCTCAATCCGCGACATCGAGCCGGATCGGGTGGTCACGCCCGGTGCCCTTGTTGATTACATCATTACCCCAGAGGAGCGTTAATCATGGATGCCAAACAACGTATTGCGCGCCGCGTGGCGCAAGAACTGCATGATGGCGATGTCGTCAATCTGGGGATTGTCCTGACGACTCAGGTTGCTAACTATCTGCCGGAAGGCATTGATATTACGCTGCAATCAGAAAATGGTTTTCTTGGCCTCGGCCCGATTACCGAACCGCATCCCGATCTGGTCAACGCGGGCGGCCAACCCTGCGGCATTCTGCCCGGTGCAGCGATGTTCGACAGCGCATTCTCCTTTGCACTGATCCGCGGCGGCCACGTGGATGCCTGTGTGTTGGGCGGCCTGCAAATGGATGAAGAGGCCAATCTGGCCAACTGGGTCGTTCCCGGCAAGATGGTGCCCGGCATGGGCGGCGCGATGGATTTGGTTACCGGTGCGAAGAAAGTGATCATCGCGATGGAACACTGCGCCAAAGACGGTACCGCCAAAATTCTTAAGCGCTGCACCATGCCGCTGACCGCACAGAGTGCAGCCCATATGCTGGTCACTGAATTGGCGTGTTCCGTTTTATTAACGGTGTCATGTGGCTCACCGAAATCGCACCGGGCCATGACGTGGACAGCATTCGCGCCAAAACCGAAGCGCACTTCGACGTGGCGGAACCTCTTCAACCGATGTGGCAAACCACTGTCGGGGGTGATGCATGATAGGGCGTATCTCGCGTTTTATGACGCGCGTCGTCAGCCGCTATCTGCCCGATCCACTGATTTTCGCCATGCTGTTAACGCTGATTACCTTCGGCGTGGCGTTGTGGCTCACGCCACAAACGCCGCTCAGCATGGTGAAACTGTGGGGGGATGGTTTCTGGAATCTGCTGGCGTTCGACATGCAGATGGCGCTGATCATTTCATTGTCACCGGCCATGCGCTGACCAGCTCGCCACCGGTGAAACGCCTGCTGCGTCTGGCGGCTTCAGCGGCCAAAACGCCCGCACAGGGCGTGATGCTGGTGACGTTCTTCGGCTCCGTCGCCTGCGTGATCAACTGGGGTTTCGGTTTGATCGTCGGCGCGATGTTTGCGCGCGAAGTGGCTCGCCGTGTGCCAGGCTCGGACTATCCGCTCCTGATCGCTTGCGCCTATATTGGCTTTCTAACCTGGGGCGGCGGTTTCTCCGGTTCGATGCCCCTGCTGGCGGCAACGCCCGGCAACCCGGTAGAGCACATTGCCGGTCTGGTGCCGGTTTCTCACACCCTGTTTACCGGTTTCAATCTGTTTATCACACTCGGCCTGATCGTCGTAATGCCGTTTGTTACGCGCATGATGACGCCGCGGCCAAGCAATGTCGTCAGCATCGATCCCGCGTTGCTGCAAGAGGAGACTGATTTCCAGAAAAAACTGCCCGCCGATGCACCGCCCTCTGAGCGTTTAGAAGAGAGTCGCATTCTGGCACTGATTATCGGCGCGCTCGGCATCGTCTATCTGGGGCTCTACTTTGCGGCCAAAGGGTTCAACATCACCGTCAACACCGTCAACACCGTCAACATGATGTTCATGATTGCCGGTCTGCTGCTGCATAAAAACGCCAATGGCCTACATGCGAGCCATCAGCGCAGCGGCACGCAGTACCGCCGGTATTTTGGTGCAGTTCCCGTTCTACGCCGGTATTCAGCTCATGATGGAACATTCCGGACTGGGCGGTTTGATCACCGAATTTTTCATCAATGTCGCCAATAAAAACACCTTCCCCGTCATGACCTTCTTCAGCTCTGCGCTGATCAACTTCGCCGAGCCTTCCGGCGGCGGCCAAGGCGTGGCGCTGGCCATTGAACGTCTTGACTGATTTTAATTTGCGACATCAGGGATAACGCAGCGGTAAACCGGCGACAGCGTATGCGTCGGTTTACCGCCTGTGTTTTAGCTTTACGCTCCGCTCTGCCGCACCCGCGCCAACAGTGCGGCGACATCGGGAATATCACCAGCAGTCAGAATCAACGTTTTGCCCAATTCAACGGCGTGACGCTGGCAGGCATGACGCGCCTGCCTGCGGCTCCGCAAATCTGCGACGTGCGAGAAACCTATCGCGCGCCGAATCAACTCCGTACCGGCGTAACCGAGAGTGTCCTGCCACACGTGTTTGAGGAACTGCTCTGCGTACCCTGATTCCGCCAGCGCCGGATCGCGGCCATGCTCGTGAACCAATGCGCTAAAGCGTGCGGCAAAGGCACTCCACAGCGCTGTGATATCCTGTAAACGGTTATCGCGTGCGGCCGCTACCTCTCGGGGTGCCAACAGCCCAGGCAGGCCGCAGAAATTCAGTAACAGGTTGCCCAGTACCGTACCAATATCAAACCCGATCGGCCCATAAAAACCGAATTCCGCATCAATCACTTTTAGCGTCGTCGGCCCAACAAAAATCGAACCGCTGTGAATATCACCGTGCAATAGCGCCTCAGCGCTCGCCAAAAAACGGTGCTTGAGCGCCACCACTGCGCGCTTAAGTGATGCATCGTGCCATAGCGCTTCGACAGCCGGGCGTAACTCGGCATCAAAGCGGTTACGTTCATGATCGCGATAGGGATCGGTAAAAAACAGATCTTCGGTGATCTGGCACAGTTCGGGGTTGATAAAGCGCGCGACCGCCGCTTTTTTCTCATGCGGATGCTGGTAAAAATCAGAGGTGTGGAACAGCGCCTGCGCCAGATATTCCCCCACCTGCACCGCCGCATGCGGGTATGTCTGGCCATCAACCAGCTCGCGCCGCCAGATACGCAGACGGGAAAGATCCTCCTGAACCATCACCGCCAACGCCGCGTCATGATGCAGCACCTTGACCGTGTGCTGCGGGCAATATTGCGCATGCACCAACAGGGTTTCCGCTTCAATGCGCGCTCTGTCCAGCGTTAACGGCCAGGATTCCCCGACGCAACGCACGTAGGGCAACGCCTGTTTGACAATGACACGGCTCACGCCCCGCGTATCGCGGATTTTGAACACCAGATTGAGGTTGCCATCGCCAATCTCATCGGCAGTCACCAGCGCATGCGGGTCCGGCACGGCACCAAATTGACGGGCATATTCAACGGCATCTGCCGCGCTAAAGGTACGATACAGGGACATCACCACCTCTTCTTGTGACTCGACCATAGGCTAATTCGCGATCAGCCGTCCAGTTTTAGACATAAAAGCGTTTGGGCGTCTATACCTCTACTTTTCATATTGGCAGAATAAGAAAATCAACGCAATACGCAACAGGAATTTAACGACCCATGCAGAGCTTTAACACACTGAGCCTTAAGGTGGCGAATAATCAACTATGGATCCTCGACCAACAGGCTTTGCCACAGGAAACGGCATGGCACCCCAGCCCGGATGTGGCGGCGCTGGTTGAGCATATTCGTACCCTGCGTGTGCGCGGCGCGCCGTTGATCGGCCTCTCCGCCAGCGTGCTGTTAGCGCTGCTGGCTGAAAACGGCATGCCGGTAACCGCGCTTGAGCATGCATTGGAAAACCTGCGTGCAGCGCGCCCAACCGCCGTTAACCTGATGAACAATCTGGATCGTATGAAACTGGCACTGGCGCAGCCTCAATATGTACCCGCACTGGTGCAGGAAGCATTGCGTCTGATCGAGGAAGATCGCGCCCTGTGTGAGCAGATTGCTTATCACGGGGCCACATTGGTCAAACCCGGCAGTCGCCTGCTTACGCACTGCAATACCGGAGGGTTAGCCACCGCAGGCGTCGGCACCGCAATCGGGGTCATTCACCATGCACACCGTCAAGGGCATGTGGAACAGGTATGGGTGGATGAAACGCGGCCCTTATTACAAGGGGGGCGGCTGACCGCCTGGGAGTTGGGGGAATTGAAAATCCCCTATCGTTTGATTTGTGATTCGATGGCCGCCACTCTGATGGCACAAGGTCAGGTCGATGCCGTTTGGGTGGGGGCCGATCGCATCGCCGCAAACGGTGATATTGCCAACAAAATTGGCACTTACAGCCTGGCCGTGCTGGCCCATTATCATTGCATTCCGTTCTATGTCGCCGCGCCGCACACCACGCACGATGCGGCCTGCCCGGATGGCAAAGCGATTCCCATTGAGCAGCGCGCCGCCAGCGAGGTGACCGGCGTGGCGGGCAGCTTTGGCGCTTGCCAGTGGGCACTGCAAGACGCGCAGGTTTATAACCCTGCCTTTGATGTCACACCCGCTTCGCTTATCAGCGGCTGGGTACTGGATAGCGGCGTGATAACGCCCGAACAAGTACAAGCGGGGATATTTACTCAGGGATTGAGGTAATACCTTTCCTCCAGCCGTTGGCTGGAGGAAAGATCGGCACGACTATGCCAGTTTCGGATAGGCATCGGCAATGGCATCACCGGTAAAGTGAGCCACCCAACCGTCTGGATTATCGAACAGGCGGATCGCGGTAAAATGCGGCTCTGATCCCATATCGAACCAGTGCGGCGTGCCCGCGGGCACCGACAGCAGATCGTTCTTCTCACACAATATCTGGTAAATCTTGCCGTTCAGGTGCAGGCAGAATAGCCCGGCACCTTCGACAAAGAAGCGCACCTCATCCTCGCTGTGTATATGCTCAGACAAAAACTTGACACGCAACGCGTCTTTCTGAGGATTGTCGGCACGCAGACTGATCACGTCCCAGCTTTGGTAGCCTTTTTCTGCCACCAGTTTATCAATTTCATGCTGATAAGCAGCCAGCACTTCTTCTGCTGCCGGGGAGGCGCTCAGCGAGCGATCTGCCTGCCAGCGTTCAAAACGTACGCCAATAGCGGCAAGTTCCTTCTGGATAGCGTCCGCATCACGGCTGTCCCATACCGGTTGGCTGGCGTCATTGTCGTTAAAAATGGTTAATGCACTCATGGCAAAACTCCTTAAACGGCGCTATTGGCCTGGGATGGATCGATCTGGTCGAAACGCGCCACCTGGCGATGGAAGCTTGCCACGTCCGTATCACCACGAATCAACTGACACGTTTGCCAACCGGCCTCAGCAGCGGCGTCCAGTTCCTGATGAATGTCAGACAAAAACAGCAGTTGCTCGCCTGGCAGCCCAATCGCCTGTGCAATATGTTGGTATGAGCGCGCTTCACGCTTGGCCCCGACGCGGGTGTCAAAGTAACCGCTGAACAACGGGCGCAAGTCTCCAGCGTCACTGTAACCAAACAGCAGTTGCTGCGCTTCAACCGACCCTGATCCTGATGAGTAGACGTAGAGATCGATACCCTGCTCACGCCACCCACGCAGTTGCGGCGCAACGTCGTCATACACATGACCACGGAAATCGCCGTTGAGATAGCCGTTGCGCCAGATAATACCTTGCAGACGTTTTAATGCCGTCGATTCGCGGTCCTGATCCATAAATTGATGCAGCACTTCCAGCAAGGCGGAGGCTTGCGCCTGCGGCTGGCCAAGCTCTTCACGTAACAGCGCCAGCGTTTCGGCTATCTCTGGCTGGGTGTCAGCCCGCGCAACGGTCTCGGCCAAACGCGCACGCGCGTACGGGAACAGGATGTTATGAACAAAACGGATATCGCTGGTGGTGCCTTCAATATCCGTCACGATAGCCTTGATCATTTTGCCTCCAGCAAACGTCGTTGCAGTTCACACTGAAACAGAAACTCGAGCCCTTCCAGATGACGGCGTGCCTGCGTTACATCCTCTCCCCAGCAGTAAAGCCCGTGACCGCGCACTAAAAAGCCGTAGCGCAGCGCCTGTGTATCGGCATACGCCGCCACGCGTGCTGCCAGTGCGGGAATATCCTGATCGTTGGCAAAAATGAGAATAGCAACGCGGTCAAGGTGGGTACGCTGCCCGTGCAGAGATTTCTGCATTTCGTACCCTTCCAGCACCAGCGCATCGCTTTTCTCTACACGAGAGAGCACGGTCGCGTTCACAGAATGGGTATGCAACACCGCCCCTACTTCCGCAAAGCGGCGATAGAGCAAGGTGTGTAGGCCGGTTTCTGCCGACGGTGTGCGCCCGCTGGGAACATGGTTATCGGCAATATTCACCAGTAAAAAATCATCCTGATGCAAACTACCTTTGTCCTTACCAGATTCAGAGATCAGGCAACGGTCCTCATCCAGGCGCACCGACATATTGCCGCCGGTTGCCGGACACCAACCTTTTTGCCCAATCCAATGGCAGGCCGCGACTAACGCAGCCAGTTGTGGGTTTTCACTCATCTTTCATCCTGTGCAGGTGTGCTCTTCACCACAGCATCTTGCACCGTGGTTAGTACGTTTTGTTATAGGTTAGACGTCAATGGAATTTAGCCGTTTAAACGTCCATACGTCTTGATTGCCAAATACTAGCATCGTGTCGGAGCGAAATGAAGAGAGACATGGAGGCAGGAAATGCAGCCGATGGTTAAATACAACAAAGCCCGCCGCAGCGAGCCCTTGATATGAAGATCAACCGATTAATTTCAAATTAATCTTTCGGTGATTTTTCTGATCCTGATAGAAATTTTCATGAGAACTTATGCTCAAGAGATAAAGTTCGAGCTTATCCTCAACCCAAGCGTAACCCAGAAGTGCTTGCTGCTTATTAAGCGGGAATTTATGCACCCAGAGAAAATGCAAATCGCCTTTTTTCTGCACGCCGATTGTGGGATCTTCGATGATTTTATCAACCTCATCTTCAACCACTTTCAACTGCGCTTCAGGCAATTTATTTAGCGCTTTTTCAAATCGGCGACTTTGGTAAACCTCAATGTCCTTATCTTTTCGTCCTTCTGGCATAACGCGTAACCTTATGGTTTCTGACTTCACTTTGCGCCAATAAGGTTTCACTGATGAAGCTATAGGGCAAATCGGGATTATCTTCCGCTATGCGACCAATTTTGGCCCAGTGCTCTATCTGCTTCGGCACGCTGCGACTTGCCGCATCAGCATAAACCTTTACATCACTCACAAAGTCTTCGTCTAAACGAATGCTTGTTGCCATATGTGCGTACCTCTTTGGAATGTGCACCACGTTGAAATGTGTACCGCTTACGCTGAATCAACGTGCTTCGATAATATGCGACAATTTGTCGCATTATGCAATCATTGATTGATTCGAGGATAATATCATTTTGGTAATATTCTTATTCCTCATTACCTTAACGGCGAATTCTGGCATCGTGTTATATTAGCTCGCAACACAGCAGGTTTGCAGGAGTTCATTTCTACCATGAGTGCCGCACTTTTTCCCGAAAGCAAACTGCCCGCATTGGGCACCACCATGTTTACTCAGATGAGCGCGCTGGCGCAGCAACATCAAGCCATCAACCTTTCTCAAGGGTTTCCGGATTTTGATGGCCCGGATTATCTGCAACAACGTCTGGCCTATCACGTTGCCCAAGGGGCTAACCAGTATGCACCGATGACAGGGGCGGCACCGCTGCGCAGCGCGATTGCAGAAAAAACCGCTGCACAGTATGGCTGGCTGCCAGATGCCGACAGCGAGATCACGGTCACGGCAGGGGCCACAGAAGCCCTGTTCGCCGCCATCGCCGCGCTGGTGCGGCCCGGTGATGAAGTTATCTGTTTCGATCCCAGCTATGATAGCTATGCACCGGCTATCGAGCTGGCGGGCGGCGTGGTTAAACGCATTGCATTACAGCCGCCGCAGTTCAACGTGGATTGGGCGGCGTTTCGTGCGCTGTTAAGTTCCCGTACCCGTCTGGTGATTCTCAACACGCCGCACAATCCGTCTGCCACCGTGTGGCGTCAGAGCGATTTCGAGCAGTTGTGGCAGGCGATTGCCAGCCGCGAAATCTACGTGTTGAGCGATGAGGTCTATGAACACATCTGCTTTGAACCGGAAGGACACGCCAGCGTTCTGCGCCACAGCGAACTGCGCCAACGCGCTATCGCAGTTTCTTCCTTCGGCAAGACCTACCACATGACCGGTTGGAAAGTGGGTTATTGCATTGCCCCCGAGGCCATCAGCGCAGAAATTCGCAAGGTACACCAGTACCTCACTTTCTCCGTCAATACCCCGGCGCAATTAGCCATTGCCGATATGCTGCGCCATGCGCCAGAGCACTGGCAGGAACTGCCGGATTTCTATCGAGCACGCCGTGATTTTCTGGTCAATGCGCTCTCAGCCAGCCGTTTTGAAGTGCTGCCCTGCGAAGGAACCTACTTCCTGCTGGCGGATTACAGTGCTATTTCGGATCTTGATGATGTCACCTTCTGCCGTTGGCTGACAGAACACGCCGGCGTGGCGGCGATCCCGCTCTCGGTTTTCTGCGCCGATCCCTTCCCGCACAAATTGATTCGGCTATGCTTTGCTAAACAGGAATCTACCTTGCAAGCGGCGGCGGAGCGCTTATGTCGACTTTAAACATCACGCTACTACAACAGCCCCTGGTATGGCTCGATGGGCCAGCCAACCTGGGCCATTTCGATGCCGAACTGGAAACCGTGCGCGGCAACGACCTTATCGTGCTGCCAGAAATGTTTACCACGGGATTCGCCATGAATGCCGCGGGCAAGGGGCTGTCACAATCGGTGGTGGAAACCTGGCTGCAAGAGTGGGCCAAAGAGACCAATGCGCTCATCGGCGGCAGCATTGCTGTCTCCACACCCAAAGGCGCAGTAAACCGCTTTCTGCTGGTTTCACCGCTGGGCGATGTTTACCAATATGACAAACGCCACCTGTTTCGCACATCCATTCACCGACGCAGGTGTTGGCGCGCAATGCCATTATCCAGCCCCTCTTCGAGCATCACACACGGGCACACTCGCGCTCGGCAAACAGCATGCTGATGGCTTCGGTATGGTGGTTCAGGCGCTCTGGTCCCCAATAGTCCATCACCATGCCGAGATCGAAATAGTTGGAGTAGATCATCTCCTCTTCACCGTCACCGTCGCGATGCTCGGCAGTGCGAATCCCCTGCTCCACGCAGCGACGGCGGCGTATGGCCGCTTCCATCTTCGGGCTAAGGGTAATCGGCGCGCTGCCAGATGGGCCGCCCAAACACTTCTGCAAACCGGCAGAAACAGCATCCAATCCCCAGGCGTCAGTATCCAGCACGTTGCCACCGAAAGAAGCGGTAGCATCGGTATAAAACAGCACATCATGACGACGGCAGATTTCCCCGAGTTCGGCCAGCGGCTGCAACATGGTGTGGAGGTATCACCTTGCACCGTCAACAGGGAACCCGGGCGTAACCGCTTGATGGCATATTCAATCTTATCCGCGGTAAAGACTTCCCCCCAGGGCACTTCAATGGTGTGAACGTCTGCGCGGCAGCGGCGAGCAATTTCGCATAACAGGTGCCCGAAACGACCAAACACCGGCACCAGAACCCGATCGCCGTGGCGAATCGCCGAGAGCAGAATGGCCTCGATGCCCGCGCGCGATGTGCCATCCACCAGCATTGTCCAGCGGTTTTCCGTGCGGAACAGTTGACGATAAAGTTCCATGGTCTGGTTCATGTATTCCGTCATGGCCGGATCGTATTGGCCAATCAACTGACACGCCATGGCGCGCAGTACACGGGGATCCGCGTTGATCGGACCTGGCCCCATCAGTAAACGGTGAGGCGGGTTGATCTGCGCGTATAATTCGTTATTCATCATGCACAACTCCAAAAAAAGCAGGAACGTTCGCTGCAAACAACGGGGCTCAGCCCTCCGTCAAACCTCGCACCGACGCAATAAACTGTTTGAGCTCGGGGGTCTGTGGGTTAGCGAACAGCGCGCGGCTGTCGCCTTGTTCCCACACGGTTCCTCCATGCATAAACACCACCCGATCGCCCACTTCCCGGGCAAAATTCATTTCGTGCGTGACAAAAATCAGCGTCATGCCTTCTGCCGCCAGTTGCCCCAGCACTTTCAACACTTCTCCCATCAGCTCAGGATCGAGCGCAGAGGTTATTTCATCGCACAGCAGCACTTTGGGGTTCATCGCCAGTGCGCGGGCAATCGCCACACGCTGCTGCTGACCGCCAGACAGGTTGGCGGGTGAGCAGTGCAGGCGTTCACTCAAACCGACTTTCGCCAGCATCTGTTCACCCAAGGCTCAGCATTCCGCTTCACTTTTTTTCAGCACCAGACGCGGAGCCAGCATCACGTTTTCCAGCGCGCTCATGTGCGGAAACAGGTTAAAGTTCTGAAACACCATGCCCACCGAACGGCTGATTTCGCGCGCCTGTGACTCACGATGAGTCACCGTCATGCCGCCTAGCTTGATACTTCCTTCCTGATATCCTTCCAGGCCGTTAATACAGCGCAACAACGTGCTTTTTCCCGAGCCACTGCGCCCGATAATGGAAACGACCTCGCCCATATCTATATCCAGATCCACCCCTTTCAGGACATGGTTCTGGCCATAGTATTTCTGCACCTGATTAATGGTGATGAGCGGCATTAAATTTCTTCTCCAAATAGCGGCTGTAGTAGGACAGCGGATAACACATCAGGAAGTAGCCCAGTGCGACCAGGCCAAAGACCTTGAAAGGTTGATACGTGACGTTGTTCAGCATGGTGCCGGCTTTGGTCAGTTCAATAAAACCGATGATTGACGCTAGCGCAGTGCCTTTAATTACCTGTACCGAAAAGCCCACCGTGGGGGCGATGGCAATACGCGTGGCCTGCGACGCAACAACCCGGCATAGTGTTTGACCAAAATTCAGTCCCAGACAGCGCGCCGCTTCCCACTGTCCTTTTGGTAATGCCACGATGCTGCCGTGCCAGATATCCACCAGAAATGCGCTGGTGAACAGCGTCAGCGCCAACGCAGCGGCAGTCCAGGGGCTGACATCAATGCCAAACAGGCCAAGGCCAAAAAAGGCGAGAAACAGCTGCATCAGCAGCGGCGTCCCCTGAAACACACCGGCATACAGGTGAGTAAAACGCACCGCCCAGCGGCGCTGGCTGATCCGCGCCAACAGCAGCGGCAACGTGGAGAGCTTGCCGCCCGCGAGGTCGCAGATATCACGCTGGATGCCATCGCACAGCGGCACCCGACCTTAAATGCCTATACCCAGGTCACAGGCCAGCGTATGCAACAAGAGGCCGATGCGCTGGATGAAAGACGCCTGCACGGCGAAATATTGCCGCCTCTGGCGGGGGTGCCTTATGCGGTAAAGAACCTGTTTGATGTTGCCGGGGAAACGACGCTGGCAGGGGCACACTTGTTTGCCGACAATCCCCCCGCCAAACGGGATGCATTTGCGCTGCGCCAGTTAAGCGCCAGCGGCGCGCTGCTTTCCGGCATGCTGAATATGGATGCTTACGCCTACGGTTTCACCACCGAAAACAGCCACTATGGCCCCAACCGTCATCCGCAAGATCCAACGCGTATCGCGGGAGGATCTTCCGGTGGCTCCGCCGCCGCTGTCGGCGCTGGACTGGTGCATTTTTCACTGGGCAGCGACACCAATGGCTCGATTCGGGTTCCCGCTTCGCTGTGCGGCGTTTTTGGCCTGAAGCCCACCTTCGGGCGATTGTCTCGCGAAGGCAGCCACCCATTTGTTGCCAGCCTCGATCATATTGGCCCGCTGGCACGACGTACGGAGGATTTGGCTCTGGTGTTCGACGCCATGCAGGGCATCGACAGTGACGATCGCTTCCAGCGGCAGCAGCCTCTCCTTGCTTGTGCACCCCGACTGCCGGAAGGCGATCGCGGCCTGCGCAGTGCCGTACTGGCCGGTTACTTTAGCGAAGCCTGCGATGATGATGCGCGCGATGCCGTGCAACGGGTCGCACACGCGCTTCAGGCCAGCGAAGAAAGAACTCTCGCCCAGGCCGCTCTGGCACGCACGGCCGCCTTTATTCTCTCAGCCAGCGAAGGGGGAAACCGTTATTTATCTGCCCTGCGCCACGCACCTGAAAAGTTTGAGCCGCACTCGCGCGAACGCCTGACGGCAGGAGCCATGCTTCCCTCAGCTTGGTATCTACAGGCACAGCGTTTTCGTGAGGTCTTTCGGCGTCAGGTATTGCCACTGTTCGAACACGTAGACCTGCTGATTGCCCCAGCCACGCCCTGTTGTGCCACACTTATCGGCCAGGAAACCATACGAATAAACCATATCGACCTGCCAGTACGCGCCAGCATGGGGATGCTGACCCAGCCTATCTCGTTTGTCGGGCTCCCCGTCGTCACGGTGCCTTTGATGACCGCAAAAGAGCTGCCGATTGGCGTGCAATTAATCGCCAGCCCTCTGGCGAGAAAATATTTGTTTACGTGCCGCCTGGGCGCTGGAACAGTCTGGCGTGGTCAGCGCCATTTCCTGCCAGCAAGGAGTGTGAAATACCGCGCTATCGGGATGCCTGAGGGCATCCTCTATTTCAGTGCATGCCTAAAGGAAAAATAAAGTATTGACATTGACATGATCCCTCTTCGGCAACGCACCAATTTTCAGTGTAATCTGAAAATACCTCCCTCCAAATAGCGATATATCTCACCTTTGTCGTTGTAACGAAGCAAGTAATTTCAAAAAATCACAACGTTATTCAAACCCATTATTTCGCACAAAACACCACGAAACATAAATCATTTAAAACACCAACTTTCAAAATCAATATCACATTGATAAAAAAAGAAAAAATAATATAAAAAAACAAGACAATAAAAACCAAGAAAAATGGTCTTTCTCGCAACATGAAAATGAATATCCCCAGTACTATCGGCGGCGCCAAGGGTTGCCTCAGAATCTGAGTATGGTAGGGTATGACGTGTTTTTACCTTCATCAGGACAGAAATATAGAACGATAAATCACAGAGGAATTTTATCATTTCATGGCAATAAAACTCGAAGCAAAGCATCTCTATAAAATATTTGGTGAGCACCCGGACAGGGCATTCAAACTGATAGACAAAGGACTAAACAAAGATCAGATCTTTGAAAAAACCGGGCTCACTGTCGGCGTGAAAGACGCCAATCTGACCATTGAAGAAGGTGAGATATTCGTCATCATGGGATTATCCGGTTCGGGTAAATCCACACTGGTACGCCTTCTCAATCGTCTGATTGAACCTACACGCGGTCAGGTGCTGATCGACGGCGAAAACATCGCCGAGGTATCAGAGACTGAACTACGCGCCCTGCGTCGCAAAAAAATCAGTATGGTCTTCCAGTCGTTCGCGTTGATGCCGCACCTGAGCGTGTTGGCCAACACCGCGTTTGGCATGGAGTTGGCAGGCGTTGATAAGGCACAACGCGAGCAGAAAGCGCTCGAAGCCCTGCAACAGGTAGGTCTTGAAGCCTATGCCAATACCTACCCGGATGAGCTTTCCGGCGGGATGCGTCAACGTGTCGGCCTGGCACGCGCACTGGCAAACGATCCCGATATCCTACTGATGGATGAGGCATTTTCAGCGCTCGATCCCCTGATCCGTACTGAAATGCAAGATGAACTGGTGAAGCTGCAATCTCGCCACCAGCGCACCATTGTGTTTATTTCACACGATCTGGACGAAGCCATGCGCATCGGCGATCGCATCGCCATCATGCACGGTGGTGAAGTGATCCAGGTCGGCACGCCGGATGAAATTCTCAACAACCCGGCCAATGACTATGTGCGTACCTTCTTCCGCGGTGTGGATATCAGCCACGTGTTCAGCGCGAAAGATATTGCGCGTCGTCGCCCCGTCACGTTGATCCGTAAGACGCCCGGCGTTGGGCCACGCTCTGCACTTAAGATCCTGCAGGATGATGACCGTGAATATGGCTACGTTCTGGAAAAAGGGAAAAAATTTATCGGCGTCGTTTCTATCGATTCGCTGAAAAAAGCACTACAAGCGCAAGAACCTCTGGAACAGGCTTTGCTGCCAGATCCTGCCCCCGTGCCCGCAGATATGTCGCTCAACGAACTGATTTCACTGGTCGCTCAGGCACCCTGTGCCGTGCCTGTCATCGGTGAGAACAGTGAATATATCGGCATTATTTCCAAAGGCATGCTGTTACAGGCATTAGACAAAGAGGGCAGCAGCAATGACTAACGCAACTAATCCGTGGGAGACCACTCAAACACCGGTAAATGCTGCCGAACAGGCGGCCACCAGCAGCAATGGCGATCCCTGGTCATCGGCAGCGCAAAGTGCGTCTGCTTCGGGGGACGCAGCAACAAACGGCGCAGATGCCTGGGGCGCACCCGCTCAGGATGCCGCCCAGTCGGGAACTGATTGGCTGAACAGTGCACCCGCACCGGCTCAAGAGCACTTTTCACTGTTGGATCCGTTCAAAGATACCTTGATTCCGTTGGACCATTGGGTCACAGAAGGGATCGACTGGCTGGTACTGCATTTCCGCCCGCTATTCCAAGGCATTCGCGTGCCGGTTGACATCATTCTCAACGGTTTCCAGCAGGCGCTGTTAGGCATGCCTGCACCCGTGGCTATTTTGGTGTTCTCCCTTATCGCCTGGCAGATGTCATCGCTGGGCATGGGGGCGGCAACGCTGATATCGCTGGTCGCCATCGGCGCTATCGGTGCCTGGTCACAGGCCATGGTCACACTGGCACTGGTATTAACCGCCCTGTTCTTTTGCATGCTGCTTGGTCTGCCGCTCGGCATCTGGCTGGCGCGCAGCGAGCGTGCGGCAAAAGTAGTGCGCCCGCTGCTCGACGCAATGCAAACCACGCCTGCGTTCGTTTATCTGGTGCCGATTGTCATGCTGCTTGGCATCGGGAATGTGCCCGGCGTGGTCGTCACCATTATCTTTGCGCTGCCGCCGATTGTGCGTTTGACCATCCTCGGTATCCGTCAGGTGTCCGCCGATCTGATAGAAGCCGCTGAGTCCTTTGGGGCCAGCCCGCGCCAGATGCTGTTCAAGGTTCAGTTGCCGTTGGCAATGCCCACCATCATGGCCGGTGTTAATCAAACGCTGATGCTCGCGCTCTCCATGGTGGTCATTGCTTCGATGATCGCAGTAGGGGGATTGGGGCAAATGGTCCTGCGCGGTATCGGCCGTCTGGATATGGGACTGGCTGCCGTGGGGGGGGGCGGGATCGTTATTCTCGCCATCATTCTGGACCGGTTGACTCAGTCTCTGGGGCGTGACAGCCGCAGTCGTGGTAATCAACGCTGGTATCGCACCGGTCCATTAGGGCTGATTTTACGCCCGTTCACCCGTTAATCACACTACATATAAAGAGGGATAAACCATGATGCAGAAAACCGGACTCGGGGCCGTTGCCCTGATTACCGCGCTGGCAGGCTCGCCTCTCTATGCGGCCGACCAGCCGGGCAAAGGCGTCAGTGTTCAGCCCGTGCAGAACACTATTTCGGAAGAAACATTCCAGACGCTGCTGGTCAGCCGCGCGCTGGGGAAACTGGGTTACGACGTTCAACCGATTCGCGAAGTGGATTACAACGTCGCCTATATGTCCATCGCTTCCGGCGATGCCACTTTCACCGTGGTCAACTGGGATCCGCTTCAGGCAGACATGTACAAAGCGGCTGGCGGCGATGCCAAATTTTACCGCGACGGCGTCTACGTCGGAGGCGCAGCGCAGGGCTATCTGATCGACAAAAAGACAGCGGAACAGTACCAGATAACCAACGTTGAGCAATTTAAAGATCCGGAGATCGCCAAGTTATTTGATACCAACGGTGACGGCAAAGCGGATCTGATCGGTTGTGCGCCCGGTTGGGGTTGCGAAGCCTCCATCAACCATCACCTTCAGGCTTACGGATTGAGCAACACGGTAGAGCACAATCAGGGCAATTACGCCGCGATGATCGCTGATGTCATTACCCGTTATAAAGAAGGCAAGCCTATCTTCTATTACACCTGGACACCGTACTGGGTCAGCGATGTGCTGGTACCAGGGCGCGATGTCGTCTGGTTACAGGTGCCTTTCTCTTCTCAACCGGGAGAAATGAAAGGCTCCAGCACCAAGCTTCCCAACGGCAACGACTACGGCTTCCCCGTGAACAATATTCGTATCGCAGCGAACAAAGCGTGGGCAGAGAAAAATCCGGCGGCTGCCAAGCTGTTTGCCATCATGAAACTGCCGTTGGCCGACATCAACGCTCAGAACATACGGATGCGCAGCGGAGAGAGCAGCCAGAAAGATATCGAACGCCATGTGGATGGCTGGATCAAGGCACATCAGGCACAGTTTGATGGTTGGATAAAAACCGCCACTGACGCTGCCAAGTAACTTGATACCGTAACTTTGTCATTGTTCACTCACAGGCCCATTCGGGCCTGTTTCTTCAGATTCCGTTCCCAGTAAACGCCCTCTGTCTTAACGGATTTGCTACAATCGCTCCCACACACAACAGAACGTTAGCGAGTATTCATGTCTTCTCAACAGGCTCAGACGGGCCTCAGCCTTCCTTTAACGCTCATCGTGTCAACGGCAACCTGATTGGCCGTCGCCAGTAATTACTACGCCCAGCCGCGGTTAGAAACCATCGCCAGAGCGTTTGAACTTTCAGTTAATCAGGCAGGGCTTATCGTCACTGCCGCGCAGGTTGGCTACGCCGTGGGATTGATGTTTCTGGTGCCGATGGGCGATATGTTTGAACGACGCACGTTGATTGTCACCTTGACGCTGTTGACCGCGCTGGGGCTGGTTATTACCGCGCTGGCCCCCACATTACCGGTTATGCTGGCGGGGATCGGGCTCGCGGGGTTGTGCTCCGTGGTGGCCCAACTGCTGGTGCCGCTCGCGACAACGCTGGCAGCCCCCGAGACGCGTGGCAAGGTGGTCGGCACGATAATGAGCAGCCCGCTGTTCGGCATTCTGCTTGCACGTACCATTGCCGGAGCGCTCGCCACGCTGGGAGGATGGCGCACCGTATATTGGGTGGCCAGCGTCCTGATGGTTATCATGGCGTTGGTACTGTGGCGCGCCTTGCCGCGTTTGCCGCCCAACAATAACCTGCACTATGAGCAACTGATCGTCTCCATTTTCCGGCTGTTTGCCACCACGCCAGTACTGCGCGTGCGCGCACTGCTCGGCTGTCTCTCTTTTGCCAATTTCAGCATTCTCTGGACCTCAATGGCGTTTCTGCTGTCGGCACCGCCTTACCAGTATTCAGAAGGGATTATCGGGCTGTTTGGTTTAGTGGGGGCTGCTGGCGCACTGGCGGCCACCCGCGCCGGTCGTCTGGTTGATAAGGGAAAAGCCACGCTGACCACCACGGTGGGTCTTGTGCTATTACTGCTTTCCTGGGGCATGATCGCAATGGGCGCCACGGCGCTGCTGCCGCTGATTGTCGGCATTGTGGTGCTTGATCTGGCGGTACAGGGCCTGCACGTCACCAACCAAAGCGTGATCTACTAGATGATGCCGGAAGAGCGTAACCGGCTTACCGCCGGATACATGACCAGCTACTTTATCGGCGGTGCTGCTGGCTCACTGCTGTCAGCGGCAACATATTAGTTTGCAGGCTGGACAGGCGTTTGCTATGCGGGTATGGTAGTGAGCCTGCTGACGCCGCTTATCTGGATATCTGGTCGAAAACACGGCTGATAGGTACGTAAGTGGGGATGTGTCACATTTCTGGCACATCCGCCGTTTTATCGGTAGGGTATTGACCATCCATTCTATTAAGCGACACATAATCCAATGATAAGCCAACAGCAGGAGATGCACGTTGAACGCGCCTCTCCGCACGCCACCTTCTCCGAAGGGGTAATCAGCAGCCTACCGATTGTGATCGGTAGGCTGCCCGTTGCCTTCGCTTTTGGCATGAATGCGGTCAAACTCGGGTATTCGCCGTGGGAAGCGGTCTTTATGTCGTGCGTGATCTACGCCGGCGCCAGCCAATTTGTGATTACCGCCCTGCTCAGCGCCGGGATGTCTATCTGGGTGGCGGCGTTTACCGTGATGGCCATGGATGTGCGCCATGTGCTGTATGGTCCGGCGCTGCGGCATCGTATCTTGCAGCGCCTGCCTACGCGCAAGACACCGCTGTGGGCGTTTGGGCTGACGGACGAGGTCTTCGCCGCCGCCACAGCGCGGCTGGCGCAAAACAATCGCCGCTGGAGTGAAAACTGGATGCTGGGCGTCGCTGCTGCATCCTGGCTTTCCTGGGGCTGCGGTACGGTGGTGGGAGCACTGTTCGGTAATGGGCCGTTGAAAGAATACCCCGCCGTCGAAGCGGCGCTCACCTTTATGCTTCCGGCGTTGTTCCTCAGTTTCCTGCTGGCTTCTTTCAAAAAACGGCAAAGTGTGGTCGTACTGGGTGCGCACTGAGTGGCGCGCTGCTTGGGCTACTGCTGTTCTCCATTCCGGCCGCCATTTTAGTCGGTATCGGTAGTGGCTGCGCCGCAGCCCTGGTTCTTGCGCCCCTCGTCATGGCTCAACAGGGGGAGAAATCCTCATGAGTACCCAAATTTTGCTGATTGGTGTGCTGGTCGACATGGTGAATTTTTTGTTCCGCTACCTGCCGTTACGCCTGGGATCCCCAGCCGCGCCTCCGGATCGCTTAAGCACGGCAAAGTGGGCGCCGTGCTCGACAGCATTGGCATCGCTTCTATCTGCGCACTGCTGATCGTTTCCAGTGTCCCTGAGATTCAACAGCACAGTAACAAGCTGCTGCCTACGTTGATCGGTTGTCTGACGCTCACGCTCCGCTTCTACCGAACGCGCAGCATTGTAGTATCCACATTGCTGGGCGCGTTCTGTTACGGTATTGCTTTTAAATACCTTTCATTGGAAATTATTTAATATCATTGTGTTAACAGCACGTTATTAGTGGTTCACGTTACGTTATACAAGGCCACTTACGTTCTGTCACAAAGTCGACGACACAATGCGACTAAATATCGTCCACCCGATTAGTAACTTTCGTTATTATACTGATCGTGATTAATGAGGTTCACATAAAAAATGGATAGTCCATCTGTATATAAGCGCGCGCTCACGGAAAGTGGCACGCGTGACAAAAAACCTGAGTTCGATAAAAACAGCTCCTTCACACCCATCGAACAAATGATCAATCTGCGCGCGTCGCGCAATCCAGAGTTTCCCCAACAGGAAATTTTGCTGGTGCGTCTGTGCATGCACATGCAAAACAAAATTCTGGAGCACCGCAACAAGATTTTGCGGGAACAGGGTATCAACGAAACGTTGTTCATGGCACTGATTACGCTGGAATCTCAGGAATCACGTAGCATTCAGCCGTCAGAACTGAGCGCCGCGCTGGGTTCTTCGCGTACCAATGCCACTCGCATTGCCGATGAGTTAGAAAAACGCGGTTGGATTGAACGCCGTGAAAGCGATAGCGATCGTCGTTGCCTACATTTACATATGACGGATGAAGGCAAAGCGTTTCTCGATCGTCTGTTGCCACCGCAGCACCAGAGTCTGCATTTCCTCTGGTCAGCATTGGAAAAAGATGAGCAGAAGCAGCTTGAAGTGCTAATGCGTAAACTGCTGGTGCGGCTGGACGAAATGGACAAGATCGATAATCCATAATCTCGCCAGACCGATAATAACAATACTGTCTTGCCTTAAATACATCTTCACACGCGCTGGCGTGTTTGCCGGATGCCTGGTGTTTTTGGATCAATATCCGTTCGTATCATGACCGTTCATTAAACGGACCGCGTTCCGCTGCCTTACGGCAGCCGGAGCGATAAGTTGCATCATGGGTAAAGGCTGCGTTGGCCGATTTTCTGCCTCGCAGCGCATATGTAAGAATCGGCCATCGTTACCCGCCGCATTCCGATAAAAAATAATGAAAAAATGACATTTGAAGCAGAGGAAAACACCATGAGTTCAAGCGTGGAAAACCAAGCGCCGCAGGCTCCTACGAAGAATAAAAAACACCAGCGCAAACGGGTGCTTACCCTGTTAACCACGCTGTTTGTACTGGTTGGCTGCGTTTGGTTTGTCTACTGGTTCCTGGTGCTGAGACACCATCAGGAGACTGACGATGCTTATGTGGCAGGCAATCAGGAGCAATTGATGTCCCAGGTGAGCGGCAGCGTCACCCGCGTTAACGTAGACAACACCAATTTCGTCAAGCAGGGTGCGGTTCTGGTCGAACTTGATGCTACCGACGCGCAATTGGCTTTCGAACGCGCGCAGACCGCGCTGGCCAATAGCGTGCGTCAGACGCACCAACTGATGATTAATAATAAACAATATCAGGCCAATCGAGCGATGATCCTCGATACGCCGCTTCAGCAACAACCCGGCGTGCAACAAGCCGCGACCGATTTGCGCGATGCCTGGCTGGCACTGCAAAGAACCCGCATCGTCAGCCCGGTGGACGGCTACATTTCTCGCCGCAGCGTACAGGTTGGTGCACGGATAATGCCCTCTTCTGCGCTGATGGCCGTGGTGCCCGCGCACCATCTGTGGGTGAATGCCAACTTTAAGGAAACGCAGCTCGCCAACATGCGTATCGGCCAACCCGTTACTGTAGTCAGTGATATCTACGGCGACGATGTGGTGTATCAGGGCAAAGTCGTCGGCCTTGATATGGGTACGGGCAGCGCATTTTCACTGCTACCGGCACAAAACGCCACCGGTAACTGGATCAAGGTGGTACAGCGTTTACCCGTATGTATTGAGCTGGATGCGCAGCAATTGGCTGAACACCCATTACGTATCGGTCTTTCCACGCTGGTGAAAGTCGATACTGCCAATGTGGATGGAAAAGTGCTTTCCGATGCACCGCGCAGCGCACCTGCGTACCAAATCGATGCGTTGACGCTGGATCTGACCCCGGTCAATACCCTGATCGACACCATCATTCGGGCTAATGCAGAATAACCTCGCAGGAGATGAGTGTGCAGAGAAAACCGCTTGAAGGCTCGGCTCTGGCCTGGATGACCGTCGCGCTGCCATTGGCGACGTTTATGCAGGTGCTGGATTCGACCATCGCTAACGTGGCTATCCCTACGATTGCCGGTAACCTGGGTGCATCAAACTCTCAGGGTACCTGGGTGATCACGTCATTCGAGGTGGCTAATGCGATTTCCATTCCGATTACCGGTTGGCTGGCCAAACGCATTGGTGAAGTGCGCCTGTTTTTGTGGGCAACGGGCCTGTTTGCTTTCACATCCTGGCTATGCGGTGTCTCCACCAGCCTGGAAATGCTGATTTTCGCCCGCGTGCTTCAGGGGATTGTTGCTGGCCCGCTGATTCCACTGTCGCAAAGCTTGTTGCTGAGTAACTACCCGCCGGCCCGACGCAGTATCGCACTGGCGCTCTGGTCGATGACGGTGGTGGTCGCCCCCATTTGCGGCCCGATTCTTGGCGGCTGGATCAGCGATAACTATCACTGGGGCTGGATCTTCTTTATCAATGTGCCGTTGGGCGTTTTGGTTGTGGTCATCGCCATGCAAACCCTGAAAGGGTGCGAAACCAAAACTGAAATCCGGCCGATCGATACCATTGGCCTGGCGCTATTGATTGTTGGGATCGGCAGCCTGCAAATGATGCTGGACCGCGGTAAAGAGCTGGACTGGTTCAGTTCCAACGAGATTATCATTTTGACTGTGGTGGCGGTGGTCGCCATTGCCTTCCTGATTGTCTGGGAACTGACCGACAACCATCCGGTGGTGGATTTGTCGCTGTTCAAATCGCGCAACTTCACCATTGGCTGCTTGTGTATCAGCCTAGCCTATATGTTCTATTTTGGTTCAATCGTGCTGTTACCGCAGCTATTGCAGACAGTCTACGGTTATACCGCAACCTGGGCGGGGTTTGCTTCCGCACCAGTCGGTCTGATGCCCGTGTTGCTCTCCCCCGATCATTGGGCGCTTTGCACCGCGTTTGGATATGCGTAAGCTGGTGACATTCAGCTTCATCATGTATGCCGTGTGCTTTTATTGGCGTGCGTATACCTTTGAACTGGGAATGGATTTCGGCACGTCAGCCTGGCCACAATTTGTGCAAGGGTTCGCCGTGGCCTGCTTCTCTTTATGCCCCTCACCACCATTACGCTTTCCGGGTTACCCCCAGAGCGACTGGCGGCGGCATCAAGTCTTTCGAACTTTGCGCGTACGCTGGCCGGCTCCATCGGCACCTCGATCACCACCACGTTGTGGACACAGCGCGAATCGCTACACCACGCGCACCTCACCGAATCGGTGACACCTTACAATCCCATTGCGCAGGAAACCTATCAACAGTTGATGGGGATGAGTGAGAAGCAGGCATCAGCCTACATCGTCCAGCAAATTACCAACCAAGGGTTGATCATTTCGGCCAATGAAATCTTTTGGGCAGCGACAGGGGGTCTTTCTGGTACTGATGATATTGGTCTGGTTTGCGCGTCCACCGTTTACCACCGGAGGCGGGGGCGGCGCACACTGAGATGTAAGGTAGCCTACAGGCTAAAGCATTACAGCGTGATTTATGTTTATACCTGCGTAAGGTTTCGTGCGAGATCTCATCCGTGTATCTCTGCCACTCGCGTGGCACGCGCCCGACGAGGGGAATGCAATCACCCATTCCCCTCGTCCCCACGCTATTTGCGCAATGTCGTCGCCGCGATACCTTCGGAAATGGTTGGTGCCGGACGGACCGCCCCCGCCGCGTCCGGAACGCGTCGGGGGCGGTCCGTCCGGCACCAACCATTTCC
>NZ_JBLLJS010000012.1:0-486159 GCF_047692315.1 Symbiopectobacterium sp.
AAACCAAGTTCATGATGTTTTAGGGACAATAAAAGCGTTACATCAGTACAGCAATTGGTATCAAATAATTTTCATTTGTGTGATTTTTGAGCGTATTAAATATTTTGCCTTTCGGTATCAAATGATTTGCCGCGCTATAAATGACCACAAATCCCATGACTGCCACCATCAGTAGTACGAACGAAATCGTAATGCGCGTCTTGAGCGTCATCTGCTGGTAAAGGGATTTTATGATGGTCATTCTGTTCTTAGGGTGATTATTCCGGGGCCGAGTCCCCGGGCTTATGCAGACGCAAACCTACGCCATGCACCGTTTCTATCAGAGCAGATGTGAAGTTTTTGTCAATTCGCTGGCGCAGATCATAAATGTGTGTGCGCAAAGCGCCACTTTCAGGTGGTTCATCGCCCCAAAGCAGGTATTCCATCTCCTGTTTTTTGACGACAGCAGGTGCAGTGCGTATCAGGCACAGCAGCAATTTATGCGTAGTGGGTGTCAGGTTGATGGTCTGGCCTTGCCGCCATGCCTGCGGTGAGCGGGTGTCCACCTGCAGGTCTTCCCAGGTCAGTGTGCCTTGTACCTGTCGGCCTTGGGCCCGGCGCACCAGCGCCTTGATGCGTGCGTCCAACTCCTTGAGAGAAAAGGGGTTGACCAGATAATCGTCCGCACCCAGCGCAAAGCCTTGCACCCGGTCATCTATCGGATCGCGCGCGGTCAGCATCAGTACTGGCACGGGATTCTGAAATTCCAGGCGGAGCTTGCTGCACAGTGTCATGCCGTCCAGTCGCGGCAACATCAGATCCAACAAAGATGGCGTCGTAATCATTCTGCGTGGCCATACGCAGGCCAGTGGCGCCATCACGTGCATCGTCTAGCACATAACCCAATGGCTCAAAAAAACCGTACAGATTGGCCACCAACTCAGGGTTGTCTTCAATGATAAGCAGGCGTGTCATTGGTAATCGGCATCATAAATAGATAAACGGCATCTTAACAACTTCCTGACATAGACTTTTTGATACTGCGCAGATCTTTCATTCATTGGGAATTGCGCGTGTTTAAACGTCTGATATCCATGCGGTTCAACCCGGTGCAGCTGACCTGGGTGGCCGCACTGTTCTTCACCTCCATTGGAAACGTTGCACTGTGGCAAACGCTATGGGCCAACGTGGAGGTCAATAGCCTGCACAGCTTGCTGTTCTTCATCAGCCTGCCGGTTTTCTTTTTCTGCCTTTTCAATCTGCTGCTTACGCCGATTTTAGTATTGCCATATATGCGCAAACCGTTGCTGGCGTTGTTGGTTGTCATTAGCGCCAGTTGCAGCTACTTCATGCTCTACTATAACGTGCTGATCGATCGCAGCATGGTGCAGAACGTCTTCGAGACCAATCAGGCGGAACTCACTTCGTACTTTTCTATCCCCTTGCTGCTCACTATCATTGTGCTTGGAGTGTTGCCTACTGCCGCGATGGTTTCCCTACCCGCCAAAAAGGCTGGGCGCTCCTTGCAAACCGTGCTGTGGTGGCTTGGAAATGTGCTGGTGACATCAGCCGTACTGGTCGTAGTGACCATGGCATTCTACAAGGATTACGCCTCGCTGCTACGCAACAATCTGCAAATCAAGGATCAAGTGCTGCCCTTTAACGTTGTGCGCAACACCAACGGCTACCTGAAACGCACGAAATCACAGTTGTTGCGCGCAGTGGCCGAAGATGCCACGCGCCCTGCGACTGTAGCTGACGCGCGACACAAACTCGTGATTGTCGTGGTGGGCGAAACTGCACGAGCGCAGAACTTCCAGCTCAATGGTTATCCGCGCGCGACCAACCCATCCCTGTCGCAACGTAAAGACATCATCAGTTTCAAAAACGTATCATCCTGCGGCACGGCCACGGCCATTTCACTGCCTTGTATGTTCTCGCGTATGACACGTTCGCAATATGATGGGGTGCGTGTAGCAACGGAAGAGAACCTGCTCGACATTCTGCAACGCACCGGCATACATCTACTCTGGCGCAATAACAACAACGGCGGTTGTAAAGGTGTATGTGAACGAGTGCCCACCGATGATATGCCGACGCAGAAAATTATCGAGCATTGTGTCAATAAGGACGGCACCCGCTATGACGATGTGCTACTGCACCAACTGGGCAGTCATGGGCCAACCTACTTCGAACGTTACCCGGCAGAGAACAAAGCCTTCACCCCCACTTGTGACAGCAATCAGATCCAAAAGTGCAGTAACGAACAACTGACCAATACGTATGACAATACGTTGGTTTACACTGACCGAATGCTTGGCAAAACCATTGACTTGTTGCAACGCTATTCAGGGCAGCGTGATGTGGCCATGATCTACGTTTCCGATCACGGTGAGTCACTGGGAGAGCGGGGAATGTATCTGCACGGCACACCTTATATCATTGCGCCCAAAGAGCAAACACAGGTGCCCATGGTGATATGGTTCTCACCGGCATTTGCGCAAAATGCCCGTCTCAATCTTCTTTGTTTGCGGAAAAACGCCGACAACCAAGACTATAGTCACGACAATTTGTACCACTCCATGCTGGGCCTGTTTGATGTCCAAAGCAGTGTGTACCAACCCGCACTAGACGTGTTTGCCCCATGTCGTGAGCCAGTGCGAGTTTCTTCGCCAGCCGTGATGCCTGAAGAAAAGTCATGGAAAAGCTGAATGTTTAGAACGCTGTAATGACATTATTCCCACATTAGTTCAGGCCGCCTTTGATGACGTGTGCATGCATGGAAATCCACGGCAAGCCAGTATGAACGGTGTTATTGATCTGTACTACACAGCCTGGTGATCAGGCTGCCTGCATGCGGCGGATGAACACCCGGTTTTACCGGGTGTTTGATCACCGTATTTATGCGGGTTCGCGTTGGCTTATCATTAGCGCTAAATCGACAAGACGGTTTGAAAATCCCCATTCATTGTCATACCAGGCGAGGATTTTGACCATATTGCCGCCGATAACCAGTGTCGACAGCCCATCGATAATGGATGAGCGTGGATCGCCCTGGTAATCGCTTGATACCAACGGTTCGTCGCTGTAGCCCAAAATGCCTTGCAATGGACCGGAAGCTGCTGCCTGACGGAATGCATCATTGACTTCCTCTACGCTAACATCACGCTCAAGCGTAACGGTGAGATCGACGACTGACACCACAGGAACCGGCACGCGCAGGGAGTAGCCTGTCAACCGACCACGCATGATTCACGCCCATGACGACCGTCAAATCGTCATTTTTACCTGGCGCAGAGATGATGACGCGTTTTGTACCGCCACTATGAATATGCACAGCCGCTTTTGCGCGTTCGGTGAAAAAACCCGTCGCTTCAATAACGATATCCACATCGGCATTACGCCAGGGAATGCGCGCTGGATCGCGTTCGCTAAACACGATGATGGGGTGACCGTTTACGCTAAGCTGCCGGTCGGTTGCCTCAACGGTGGCTGAAAGCGTGCCCAGCAGAGAGTCATATTTCAGCAGGTGGGCCAGCGTTTTGCTGTCAGTCAAATCGTTAATTGCCACAATTTGAATATTTGGGTTGCCCAGCACAGCACGCAGTACATTATGTCCGATTCTGCCGAAACCATTGATACCGACTTTGGCCATGATGAACTCCTTATAGGTTGCCACTGGAGTTACTTTAGGTCGCGAGCCTTATGGCGTAAATGACAAAAAATGATCACATTGCGGCAGTGGAAGCGTTGGCGATATTCCCCAGGGGTTAATTGCAGCTGTTTTTCAAAAATACGACGCAGATTAATGCTACTGCCAAACCCCGTATTCGCGGCGATCCTATCCAGCGTGTCGCTGGTTTTCTCCAGATGTTGCCATGCGGCGGCAAGGCGCGCTTCCGAAACATAGCGGGCCGGAGAAACACCGGTTTCACGGGTAAAGATGCGTGTAAAATTACGCGGACTCATCGCGACTTTTTCTGCCAGCGCTTCAACGCAGAGGTCGGCGGTGATGTTTTCAAGGATCCATGCCTGTAAATCGCTTATCGGGCCTGAACTGCAAGTTTGGCGCAAATTGTAACGGCTAAACTGTAATTGACCGCCCGGGCGGTGCAGATACATCACCAAATCCTGTGCAATATCGCGGGCAAGACTAAAACCGTAATCCTCCTCTACCAGCGCCAGCGTCAGATCAAAACCAGAGCTGACTCCACCTGAAGTCCAGATAGGGCCATCCTGTATATACAGCGGACCCTCTTCAACCTTCACCTCAGGGAAAGTCGACTGCATGGTTTCCAGCAGTTTCCAATGCGTGGTCGCCCGCCTTCCGTTTAATAGCCCGCTCTGAGCAAGCAGCATCGCACCGCCGCAAATCGATGCAATACGGCGCGCATGCGGGGCCGCAAGGCGCAGCCAATCGACGACGTCGGTGCCTTCCTGCTCGTTTTGCCCGCGACCCGTGTGGATCACTTGATGCGGTTGCGTGGTTGCAATATTGATATGGTAACGAGGGCGCGCCAACCCGTCGGTATGCAGTTGGTTCGCTTGCATCAGGATATCGGCAATGCCGGCTGACTCGAACAGCATGCCGCCGTCGGGAACGATAATCAGGATTTTCTTCATGTCCGAAAAGTATACTTTTTACAAAATAAGTCAAGACAGAAGCCACGTGCACTTAGTGTGATATTTTCTTAGATGCATGAATCAGTAAAAACGAGAGGGCTAACGAGTATATAACGCCATCATGTAATACTTGATGACGCCGTTTTCAGTTTCACGCAGTGCCTCAAGTTGCTGGACCGTCATATCCGTTGTTACAAAACCGTTAGTACGTTGCTCTGTATCGAGATTTTTAGCGTGATAGCGCTCCAGCAGTGCTTTCACTTTATGAATATCGTCCGTTTTTGCTTCTCTAATGACAATGTCCACTTGATTAACCGCCATGCAGATTTCTCCAAAAGTTAATTGCCTAAAAGCGAACGTTATAACACCTTAAACCTACAGAGCTGTTTGTAGCCATTGACCTATGATGAGTCTGATGCCTTGGATACGCCCGAGATAGATGTGGAGGGGATGATTGAGAGATACTATAACCAGAAACCTGCGCCCGTCGCCAGACAAGACGCACACCTTCTTTGAGGCTCGGTATTGAGAGAGGAAAGGGAATCCTCCTGCATCAGCTTTCCTTGTTGAAAGTGCCAGCATGCTGGCACTTTCTTTCCCTGACGCGTTAGCGCTTAATGATTATTGAGCATCGGCCAGTTTAAGATTGGCTTCTTCTTGTTAGATGTTTTTACGTTGTTGCTCAAGCTCCAGTGCGCCGCGATGAGAGAGATAGCAGAACAGGATACAGCACACGATCCCGCCTATCAGCAGATAGAAACCACCGTGCCAGCCCATTTTATCGACCATGACACCAAACAGACTGGTACCCAGCGATGCGCCAAATATATAGCTCATAAAGCCGCGCAAGCCAACGGCTGAACCCACCGCGAAGCTGGGAACAATTTCCATGGTTTGTACGGAAGCGAGAAATTGCGGCACATAAATCAGGCAGCCGACGATTGCAGCAAAAATAGTCACCACCAGCAGGGATTCGCTTTTCCAGTAGCCTATCAGGCATACAAAGATAAGCGCCATGCAGATCATAGCCAATGGCATCCGACGCCCCTTGAACAGTTTATCGGAGAGCCAGCCCGCCAGCAGGGTAGAGGGAATTGCAGCCCATTCAAAAAACAGGAAAGCCACGCTCATCTGTTCTTTGGAAAAATGTTTCACCGTTAACAGGTAGATAGGCAACCAGCTAATCATACCGAACCGCACCATATAAACGAATACGTCGACAAGAGAGACATACCAGGCATTTTTATTACGCAGCACGTAAGTGCAAAATATCGTAAATGCACCCATGTTCTCCGGTGCTTTTGCCGCGTGTCTGTTTTTCAAAACCACTTTTTCTTCCGGCATCATCTCTTCAAGTGAAGGTAATCCCTCTTCTCGCGGTGAGCCTTTGCCGAGCGCCAACACAATCAATGCAAAAACCACAGCTATGCAAGCCGGAACAATGTAACTGGCGCTTTGCCAATGTTCACTGCCGAGAATAGCAAAAGCAGCCCCGACAATTGGAGCGACAATCCCGCCGCCGACGTTATGTGAAATATTCCAGAATGCACCAACGCGTCCGCGTTCCCGGCGCGGGAACCAGTTGGCAATAGTAATAAAAGAGGGCCCCACGCCCATTCCCTGAAACAGACCATTGAGAATAACTAGCGTCGTAAAGATCCAGAAGGCGGTGCTGAATCCCAGCCCGACGTTTACGATGGCACACAACACCAGGCCACAGGCCATAAACACCTTGGGACTGGCTTTATCGGCCAGGCTGCTCATGATGCCTTTACTGATCCCATAGGCAATCAGCATACAACTGCTGAGCAAACCGATCTGCGTGGCACTAAGCTCAAGGTACTCTTTAAGATAAGGGGTGGATAATGTGAAGTTATTGCGCACAATATAGTACGCCAGATAACCCAGAAAAACGCTAAGTAGCGCTTGCATACGATATCGGTCATAAGTTGCCTGAATTTTCTGCTCAGGAACTTTTTTAGCCGATTGCCCGGTTTTTAAAATTGATAACATGTCGTCACCTGTATTTTATATTGGTATGAACATCAGGAGTATTCGGCATGAAGAGTAAAATAAGCCGCTGTAAAACTCAAATGAGCGAAATGTGTCACTATTGACACAAAATAATGAATGCAAAGGTTATTTTTGACTCATGCAGAATGAATGGCCGCAGAGCTAATTAATCTTCTCCTGACTTTATTCATGGCTTGTGCGGATATTAACAAATCACACGCTTATTACATGGTAACCTTTATCGATATTTTCGGAGGCCTGATTGGATATTTCTGCAACAGTCTCCTTTTGTCTGTTTATCGTGATAAACGGGTTAGTTTTGTCTCAATGTTTTTTTACGTCATATCGATATTTATGAACGGGATCACAAACATGTTTTTTCGTCGCGGCCGGATTTCTGGCAAAACGTGCTTTTTGCTGCTGGCTTCTCTGTTCAGTCTTCGTGCGGCGCAAGGTAATCAACTGGTGATGGCGACGACATTTTCCCCCAGCACTACCGCGTGGATTATCCAGCGCTGGCAGACAGAGCAGGGATCGGTGATGATTGGTACGCTTAACCGTACCAGTGCCTCGCTGGAAAAGTTGCTCGACACTGCAAATACGGAAAACGTCGATCTTATACTGACCTCGTCGCCCATGTTACTTCAGCATCTTCAAGAGCATCAGAAACTGGCACCTTTCGACGGCGCACCGCCAGCCAGCCAACGCCAGGTGCCGGAATCCATCCGCGCAACGTCCGTCGCCGTGGCAATATCAGGCTTTGGTTTATTGATCAATCGCTCAGCGCTGGCAGCCAGACACCTTGCCTCCCCAACGGACTGGGACGATCTGACGCAGCCCGGCTATCAGGGAGCGCTATTGATGAGCAGCCCATCGCGCTCAGATACCAACCATTTGATGGTGGAATCCTTACTACAGCAAAAAGGTTGGACGCAGGGATGGGAAACGCTGCTGGCGGCTGCTGGAAACCTGGTGACCATTTCATCACGCAGTTTTGGTGTGGCGGATAAGATTAAAAGCGGGCTGGGTGTAGCGGGTCCGGTGATAGATAACTATGCCAATCTGCTATTGAACGATCCGCATCTGGCCTTCACCTATTTCCCTCAGTCTGCCGTTTCGCCGACCTATGTGGCGATACTGAAAAACAGCCAGCATGCCAATGAAGCGCGTCGTTTTATTCGTTATTTGCTGAGTCCTGAAGGACAACGGATCCTCGCTGACGCAAATACGGGGAAATACCCGGTTACGCCGTTGGCGGCCGATAATCCTCGCGCAGTGCAACAGTCGGTTTTGATGAATCAACCACCGCTAAATTATCATCTGATCCTGAAACGGCAGCGTCTGATTCAGCGCATGTTCGATACCGCGATCAGTTTTCGCCTTGCTCAATTGAAGGACGCCTGGCAGGCGCTGCATAGCACAGAGGCTCGTCTAAAACGTCCTTTGCCTGAGATTCGTGCGCTGCTAACCCGTGTGCCCATCAATCCGTCAAGCAGTGAAGATGAAGCCTGGTTGGCGCAGTTCGATAATAAAAGTTTTGCGGAACAACAGGTGATGGAGTGGCAGCTCTGGTTCCTCAACAACCAGCGTCAGGCGATCAATAAACTGGAAGAATTGAAATGAAGGGCGGGTCGATGCTGCAACGTTTGCGGCAAATCAGCATTAGCAGCAGTCTACGGGGAGCTTTTTTAACCGGGGCACTGCTGACGATGATTGTAAGCAGCGTGAGTCTCTACTCGTGGCACGAACAAAGCTCGCAAATACGCTATTCGCTGGATGAGTATTTTCCCGGCATCCACTCCGCTTTTTTGATTGAAGGGAATCTCAATCTGGTCGCGGATCAACTGAATGAGTTTTTATTGGCCCCAAATACCACGGTACGGCTGCAGCTTCGTAATCAAATCATCCAACATCTGGATAAGATTGAACGCCTCAGCCAGGGATTATCGCCATCAGAACGCCAGCAGTTGGTGGTGATTTTGCAGGACAGTCGTACGCTGCTCTCGGAATTGGATCGCGTGCTCTATAACATGTTTCTGGTGCGCGAAAATGTGAGTGAGTTGTCGGCGCGCATTGACTGGTTACATGATGATTTCACCACCGAATTTAATTCTCTGGTGCAGGATTTTACCTGGCAGCAGGGCACACTGTTGGATCAGATTGAATCCCGGCAAGGCGATGTGGCGCAATATCTGAAACGTGCTCGTGAAGTACAGAACGAGCAGCAGCAAGTCTACACGCTCGCCCGCATTGAGAACCAAATCGTTGACGATCTGCGTGATAGGCTTAATGAGCTTAAGTCGGGTAATGATGATGGCATGCTGGTCGAAACGCATATCCGTTACCTGGAGAACCTGAAGAAAACCGCCGATGAAAACATCCGTGTGCTGGATGACTGGCCTAGTACGATCACGTTGCGTCAGACCATCGATGAACTGCTGGAAATCGGGATGGCAAAAAACAAGATGCCGGACAGCATGCGTGATCATGTTGCTGCGCAAAAAGCGTTAGTGGATGCCAGCCGCGCCAGAGAAGCAACGCTGGGGCGATTCAGGACGTTGCTTGAGGCACAGTTGGGCAGCAGTCATCAACAAATGCAGATGTTTAATCATCGTATGGAGCAAATTGTTCGTGTCAGCGGTGGGTTAATTCTGGTGGCAACCTTACTGGCGCTGCTGTTGGCGTGGGTGCTGAATCATTATTTCATTCGTCCGCGGCTGGTAAAGCGCTTCACCGCGCTGAATCAGGTTGTCGTGCAGATTGGTTTAGGCCGCTCAGATGCCACTATTCCGGTTTATGGACGGGATGAGCTTGGACGTATTGCTGGTTTACTCCGGCACTCGTTGGGACAGATTAACGCACAAAAACAACAGCTTGAGCAGGAGATTGCCGATCGTAAAATGATTGAAGCTGAGCTGCGCGCCACGCAGGATGAGCTGATCCAGACGGCAAAACTGGCGGTAGTGGGGCAGACGATGACCACGCTGGCCCATGAAATCAATCAGCCGTTGAATGCGCTGTCAATGTATCTGTTTACCGCGAGAAGGGCGATCGAACAGCATGAGACGCAGCAGGCGAGAACGACCTTAAGCAAGGCGGAGGGGCTGATTAACCGGATTGACGCCATTATCCGCTCGTTGCGCCAGTTTACCCGCCGTGCCGAACTGGAAACGCTGCTGCATCCGGTTAATCTGCGTCAGACGTTTGTGTCGGCGTGGGAGTTACTGGCGATGCGCCATAAGCCCCAGCAGGGGAGGCTGCTGCTACCGCAAGAAACCATTTGGGTCAGTGGGGATGACGTACGGATCCAACAAGTGGTGGTCAATGTGCTGGCGAACGCACTCGACGCCTGCCCTAATGCAGCCAATATTGTGGTGAGCTGGCAAATTCAGGGCAACGCGCTGTGCGTATTGATTTCCGATAACGGTCCCGGCTGGCCTGAGGCCTTGCTGCCATCCTTGTTGAAGCCATTTACTACTAGTAAAGATGTGGGACTTGGCATTGGCCTTTCGATTTGCGTTTCGCTGATGACAAAAATGGAAGGGGAGTTGCGTCTGGCCTCAACGTTGACAAAAAATGCCTGTGTGGTTCTGCAATTCAATTTGATGGATATACAAGATGTTGAGTAACCAATGTTCGATTCTGCTGATTGACGACGATGCTGATGTGCTTGATGCCTATACACAGTTGCTTGAACAAGCAGGGTACCGCGTCTGCGTTTGCAATAATCCTTTTGATGCCAGAGCGTGGGTAGAGAAAGACTGGCCAGGCATTGTGCTGAGTGATGTTTGCATGCCAGGCTGCTCCGGGATCGATCTGATGATGCTGTTTCACCAGAATGACGAACAACTGCCCATTTTACTTATCACCGGACACGGCGACGTGCCTATGGCCGTGGATGCTGTGAAGAAAGGCGCCTGGGATTTTTTGCAAAAGCCGGTGGAACCAGAAAAACTGCTCTCTCTGGTTGAAGAGGCGCTGCGCCAGAGACAATCGGTGATTGCGCGTCGCCACTTCTGCCAGCAGAAATTGCAGATTGAGCTGGTTGGGCGCAGCGAATGGACTCATCAGTATCGTCAGCGTCTACAGCAACTGGCCGAAACGGATATTGCCGTCTGGTTTTATGGGGAAACGGGTACCGGACGCATGATGGGCGCGCGTTATTTACACCAGCTCGGGCGCAATTGCGCAGGGCCCTTTCATTTACCGTGAGCTGACGCCTGATAACGCTCAAAAACTGAATGAGCTCATCATTCAGGCTCAGGGCGGGACGCTGGTATTAAGCCATCTCGAGTATTTGACTCGCGAACAGCAGCACCATCTGGTTGAGCTGCAAAGCCTGGAGCGGCGTCCATTTCGCTTAATTGGTATTGGCAACGCCTCGTTGGTAGAGCTGGCGGCAACCCAACAGATTGTGGCCGAGCTCTATTACAGCTTTGCTATGACCCAAATTGCCTGTCAGCCCTTGTCTCAGCGACCTGATGATATCGAGCCGTTGTTTTACCACTATCTGCATAAGGCCTGTCAGCGACTGGATCATCCGGTACCGGAGGTCGAGAACGACGTGCTGAAAAGGATGATGCGCCGGGTGTGGCCAAACAACGTCCGCGAACTGGCGAATGCTGCAGAGCTTTTTGCTGTTGGGGTATTATCTCTTGCGGAAACGGCGAATCCGCAGATGCATGTTAGCGCTCCTACTCCGCTCGATCGGCGGGTGGAGGAGGCGGAGCGGCAGATAATCACTGAAGCGCTCAATATCCATCAAGGGCGTATCAATGAGGTGGCCGAATATCTGCAAATTCCGCGTAAAAAGCTCTACCTCAGAATGAAGAAGTACGGTCTGAGTAAAGAACACTATAAGTTTTAATGTGGGAAACCGTGGTGCGCTTGCTTCTCAACCCGGGGTCCTGTGACGACGTGTGGTAAAATGTTGAAACAGAAATTTACCCGCCAGACGTTAACCAAAATCGTAGTCTGCGTAAGCGTTGTGCTTTACACTGCGCGTTGCAAAAACTGAGTGGATAAATGATTAAGTAGGCGATAATGGCAATGAACGGAACGATCACAACCTGGTTTAAAGATAAAGGTTTTGGATTTATCAAAGATGAAAACGGTGATAACCGTTATTTTCATGTGATCAAGGTTGCCAACCCTGAGCTGATTAAGAAAGATGCGGCAGTCACTTTTGAACCCACCACGAATAATAAAGGGTTGTCAGCTTACGCAGTGAAAGTCGCACCGGAAATAAAGTATATCTATATCGCAGGTGAGCGTATAAAGCTCACCTCGATCAAGTCTCATCGGGTTTACAGCGAAGAGGTGCCTGTCGATACCCGTATTGATAAAGATAATGCGGTTCTGTCTGTGGGGGTGTTGATGGGGAGCATCAGGCCGAAATCAGCCGTTAAGTCTGGTGAAATGCGCTCGCTAAAAAAACTGGCGATCACCACCTTCCAGGGAACGACGTTAATCTTCTCGGCAGATGAGATAGATGTGGATGCCACGGTGAAACTGCTCAAGATCTGAAATCATTCAGGCTGAACCATTACAGGTATAATCCCACAAATTATTCAATGGATTTAGAAACGAAGATGACAAAACTTACCTTACAAGAACAGATGCTAAAAGCTGGATTAGTGACCAGCAAAAAAATGGCTAAAGTTCAAAGGACAGCTAAGAAATCACGCGTTCAGGCTCGTGAAGCCAGAGAGGCTGTGGAGGAAAATAAAAAAGCACAACTTGAGCGTGATAAACAGCTAAGTGAACAACAAAAACAGGCTGCCTTATCTAAAGAGTATAAAGCTCAGGTGAAACAGCTTATTGAAATGAACAGAATCAAAATTGCAAAAGGCGATATTGGCTTCAACTTCACAGATAATAATTTAATTAAGAAAATAGTTGTGGACAAGCTGACTCAAGCTCAACTGATTAGTGGTCGTCTCGCCATTGCTCGCTTGGTTGTTTATAACCGGGGAGAGTGTGAATACGCTATCATTCCCGCGAGTGTTACCGATAAAATTGCGCAGCGAGATGCTAACAGTATTGTATTAAATAGTGCGTTGAGCCAGGAAGAACAGGATGAGGAAGATCCGTACGCTGATTTTAAAGTGCCCGATGATTTGATGTGGTAATTAACGTTTTACGGATACTTATGTATGAAAAATCCCTCAGGGTTTTTCATTAAAACGGTGTGTTCAGCCGGTTTATGGAAAATGCAGTGTTATTCTGATAAGGGTGGCACGCGTTTTTTTCGCCCGGTTGACAGGGGCATTAACCCTTGGAGCGACTAATGAACAATGATATACCACTTAAATATTATGATATTGTTGATGAGTATTCGACGGAGTCTGAAGCGTCGGTAAGCGAGTCAGAGCGTGATTCTCTGGCTCGCTATTTCCAACTGCTGATCACTCGTTTAATGAATAACGAAGAAATCAGCGAGAATGCGCAGCAAGAGATGGCCAGTCGACGAACGACGTATATAGCTATGTTTCTGAATCAATGGGGCAATGAGTAGCGTTAAAAGAATACCAACGTAGGGAGGGGGGGATCGTCGACGTATGCTCAAAATACTTGGCAAAAAGACGTCAATAAATGTGCGTAAAGTGCTTTGGAACTGCGAAGAAGCGGGACTGGATTATGTTCAGGAAGATTATGGTAGCGGATTTGCCTCGACGGAAACCGATGTATTTCGCGCCATGAACCCAAACGCCATGGTGTCCGAATTCGTGCTGTGGGAATCCAACTCAATTTGCCGCTATCTGGCACGCAAAGCCAGGCGCGATTATCTTCTCCCCAACGAACCTCAGGCGTGTGCTAACGTCGAGCGTTGGATGGATTGGCAGGCGACCGAGTTTAACAACGCCTGGCGGTATGTCTTCCTGGCGCTGGTTCGCAAAAACCCCCGACTATAACGATCAAAACGCGATCGCCGCAGGTATTAAAGAGTGGAACCATTGTATTGGTATTCTTGAACAACAACTCATACACACTGGCGCATGGGCGGCCGGTGAAACGTTTACGCTGGCAGATGTGGTGCTGGGTCTGTCGGTGAATCGCTGGAAAATGACACCGCCCCCCCCGAAGTACCAGCTATTGACGCGTGGTTTACGCGCTTGAATCAGCGACCGGCATTTTTGCGTCATGGAAATAATGGGATGGTCTGAGAAACTCGGTTTGCAGAAAAACGGTTAGGCCGTCAATGGTTCAGATGAAGCTGTACGCGTATCAACCAAAGAACGAAAGGGAAGTGCTACAAAAGACATATTTCCTGCATCATCTTGCCGAACGCGGGTGTCGATTGAGCATGATGGGATGGTGAGTAGTAAACCGATAAAATAGAAGCGCCCTTATATTGAATTGACGCATAAGCACTAAAAGTTCTTCTGTGAATCGGGGAACTAGGGCATGCGATATCCAGTCTCCTATTTGCGAATCTATTGCTTAAAGAGCATGGACAACGAGGTCTTAGTGGTACATCTACTCGTTTGATTATATGAAGTTGCTTGGAAGGCTATAGTGTTCACGGGTGCTTTCAAGCCTAAAATTCAGACTTGCAGGAGCCATAATGAGCAACGACAAAAAAATGCGTGTTTCTTATGCGAAGCCCTCCCATGCTGATATTACGCGTTCTGTCGCTACCTCAACGGCGGTAGCGACTGGGCAGTCCTCGACCAAAATTGAAGCTTCATTTGAGGCAACGCGCAAGAAGTTCGCTCATTTACGCCTTGCCGTTTAGCAAATATATTGATTTGTACCTGATCTGGCATCGTGGTTACTCTAGATCTCATCAGGGCTGGCAGTTGGTTCAGTGCCCAGACTGTGCGAAATCGGTTTTGAGCACAAAGGCCGCCAAGAAAAGAGCTGGAAACTGCGTCTCGCATTGCGTCACCGGTGTTGTTATTCAGTAACCACTACATAGCGCTTCTGAAATTAAATAGAGATAGTAGCCAGAATCCACCTATCAAGCTTATCCGCCCAATTCTGCATCATTATTTTGCGCTCATGAAGATAAGTCGCATAGTTAAAAGAAAAATCCACACAACTGCGTGGATTTTATAGAGTTTGTTGGTTATTACGAGATGCACTGAGTTCTCTGAGACAACAAAATCAAATTAGACGTTAAACAAGAAATTCATCACATCGCCATCTTTTACGATGTACTCTTTCCCTTCGGAACGCATCTTGCCCGCTTCTTTCGCACCTTGCTCACCTTTATAGGTGATAAAGTCTTCGTAGGCGATGGTTTGCGCGCGGATAAAACCTTTTTCAAAGTCGGTGTGAATTTTCCCAGCTGCCTGCGGGGCAGTGGCACCGACAGGGATGGTCCAGGCGCATACTTCTTTGACGCCTGCGGTGAAGTAGGTTTGCAGGTTAAGCAGTTCGTAACCGGCGCGGATCACGCGGTTCAAACCCGGCTCTTCCAGCCCCAACTCGGCCATAAATTCGTCGCGCTCTTCATCATCGAGTTCGGCAATGTTAGATTCTACAGCAGCGCAGACGGGAACAACCACAGAGCCTTCTTTGGCCGCAATGTCGCGTACCTGATCCAGGTAGGGATTATTCTCGAAACCGTCTTCATTGACGTTGGCAATGTACATGGTGGGCTTGAGCGTCAGGAAGCTCAGGTAGCGAATAGCCGCTTTCTCTTCTGCTCTCAGATCCAATGCACGCAACATGCCCGCTTTTTCCAACTGCGGCAAGCATTTTTCCAACGCGGCTTGTTCAATTTTGGCGTCTTTATCGCCGCCTTTGGCTTTCTTCTGTACACGGTGCAACGCACGTTCGCAGGTATCAAGGTCGGCCAAAGCCAGTTCGGTGTTAATGGTGTCAATATCGTCAGCCGGATTGACTTTACCTGAAACGTGGATGATGTTGTCGTTCTCAAAACAACGGACCACGTGGCCAATCGCTTCCGTTTCGCGGATGTTGGTCAGGAACTGGTTACCCAGGCCTTCACCTTTGGATGCGCCTTTTACCAGACCGGCGATGTCAACAAACTCCATCGTGGTGGGAAGAATACGCTGCGGTTTGACGATCTCGGCCAGCTTGTCCAAACGCGGGTCGGGCATTGGCATCACACCGGTGTTAGGCTCAATGGTGCAAAACGGAAAGTTGGCCGCTTCGATACCGGCTTTGGTCAATGCATTGAACAGCGTAGATTTACCCACGTTAGGCAGCCCAACAATACCGCATTTGAATCCCATACTTTTATCACCTTAAATAGCTTATCAATCAGGTGGTTATGATTTCACACCTGAACAAATCAATACGTTGGCGCCAATTATACACGGAATGGCGCATTAACTCGAACCGCCTGCGCGGGAATATCACTTCACGCCGGTTTATAGGCGTGTAACCGGTTCATGGCTTTGACCATATCGTCTTTAAGCAGGATTTCCGTACAGCGAATGGCTTCATCGATCGCACCATCAATCAGTGTCTGTTCACTGGCCGGCGGTTTACCCAGCACAAAACCAGTGACCTTGCTTTTATCGCCGGGATGGCCGATGCCGATGCGCAAGCGGTGAAAATTAGGGTTATTACCTAATTTGCTGATAATGTCTTTCAGGCCGTTATGTCCACCATGCCCGCCGCCCGACCTCAGTTTGGCAATACCCGGTAAAAGATCCAGTTCATCGTGTGCCACTAAAATCTCATCCGGTTGGATATGGTAAAACGTTGCCATTGCTGCCACCGCTTTACCGCTGAGGTTCATAAAGGTGGTTGGCACCAGTAGGCGAACATCGTGCCCGGCAAGATTGAGGCGTGCGGTATAGCCAAAAAACTTGGCCTCTTCCTTAAACGACTGCCGGTATGCTTCGGCCAGTTGGTCCACGTACCATGCACCCGCGTTGTGGCGCATAGCGGCGTATTCGGCTCCCGGATTCGCTAATCCGACGATTAATTTGATACTGCTCACGTTAAGTCCCAGATTTGCGTCCCATTACGCCCGATAAGAGAATGTCAAACGCGTAGTTTACACAGGAGTGGGGCAGTGGCAAAGTCTCAAGGCAGGTTGTTTGTAACGTGATCAAGCGAAGGGCTGCACGCTACAATATAAAAACGATTTACTTTGGTAATAATTCAAATCGGGTATTAATTATTTTCACGCCTCGTTGGCACGAAATGTAAAAAAAAGTTTCTACACTTGCTTATCTGTGATCGCATACGCAATACCTTACTGCACACAGCGTCTATAATTACATCAGAACAAGGACGGTTACGTAGCATTTTCATTTTTCCGAACGGTCGTTATTTAAAGTGACCATTACAGGAGGTGACAGATGAAACGCAAAAATGCTGTCATGCTAGGCAACGTATTTATGGGCATCGGTATGGTGTTAATGATCGGGGGGATTGCTTTTACCATCATTAGCCAATTACCGGAACTGAACTTGCCAGCATATTTCACCTATTTCACCTATTTCACCTATTTTGACCTGATGGCCATCTTCGCCGGTGCGATGACCTGGCTGGTCGGGGCCCGAATTGGCGGGCTTGAAGCCGTAGCCGATCGCTACTAGTGGGTGAAGCATTTCGACAAACGTTGCCGCCGTCAGCAACCTCATTCCTGATAATATCAGACGCCTGCTTTTTCTGGCGGGCGCCAGGTTATTTTCCGCATGCGGAAAATACGTTTTTGTGTGTTAAAGATATTTTCGTACGTCCTCTGCATGCTTAACAATAATTCCCGCTATCATCCGCCCACGGTATTGTTGCAGTGTTGAACGATATTATTTGTTGCTTGCAACTCTTTCTGTCGGAAAATAAAAACGTCACCCGGAGGTGGCGTTATATCAACAACCAAAAATAAACGCTGTTGATCAATGCTCAAACATGGCAGAAATTGACTCTTCGTTGCTGATACGGCGAATGGCTTCCGCCAGCATGCCTGAAAGCGTCAATGTACGTACGTTTGGCAGCGCTTTGATATTTTCCGACAACGGAACGGTATCGCAGACGATCACTTCATCAATCACCGAATTCTTGATGTTGTCATACGCATTGCCGGAGAAGATCGGGTGGGTTGCATAAGCGAAGACGCGTTTGGCACCGCGTTCTTTTAACGCTTCGGCCGCTTTACACAGCGTGCCACCGGTATCGATCATGTCGTCGACCAGAATACAGTCGCGCCCTGCGACATCACCGATGATGTGCATCACTTGCGAAACGTTGGCGCGCGGACGACGTTTGTCGATGATCGCCATGTCCGTATCGTTCAGCAGCTTGGCAATGGCACGTGCACGCACCACGCCACCGATATCCGGGGAAACCACGATAGGATTTTCCAGATTCTGCTGCAACATATCTTCCAGCAGAATCGGGCTGCCGAAAACGTTATCCACCGGAACGTCAAAGAAGCCTTGAATCTGTTCTGCGTGCAGGTCCACGGTCAGGACACGGTCAACCCCAACGCTTGATAGGAAATCTGCCACCACTTTGGCGGTGATCGGCACACGCGCAGAACGCACGCGGCGATCTTGGCGAGCATAACCGAAGTAGGGGATCACGGCGGTGATACGTCCCGCTGACGCGCGGCGTAGGGCATCGACCATTACAACCAGCTCCATCAGGTTGTCATTGGTTGGTGCGCAGGTGGACTGGATGATGAAAATGTCGCCACCACGAACATTTTCATTGACTTGCACGCTGACTTCACCGTCGCTAAAGCGACCAACAGCGGCGTCTCCCAGGCTGGTGTACAAACGGTTGGCAATACTTTGCGCTAGTTCGGGGATAGCGTTACCAGCAAAAAGCTTCATATCAGGCACGAGAAGAACCTCAGGCTTGCGTCCAGGGAAATATTGTACCCGGTGTCTCGAGGGCGATGCGAGGTAACAGGTACAATATGCATACGGGTGTATGAATTAAGCGTTGATACTGAATACATAAGCCCGTTATACGGGGTCAATAGCTTATCAACGCTTAACGTTGCCCGGAAAGCGCACGGTGCAGAGGCGAAGTGTTCACGCCACGTGCAACAAAACCGTTTAGCATTTCCGGGGCCTGGTCAAGCACCTGACGAGCGGCGGATTCAGTGTCGAATTCGGCAAACACACAAGCTCCGGTTCCCGTCAGGCGCGCCGGTGCGTATTCTAGCAGCCATGAAAGTCGCTGTTCAACCTCGCGAAAACGTTTTCTTACGGTAGATTCACAATCATTGACGAAGGTCTGTTTTTGTAGCACTTCCAATGAGCGCACTGGCGTGTTGCGTGGTAAGTCTGGATCGCCAAACACCAGCGGGGTCGGAACGGAGACGCCGGGGTGCACCACCAGGTACCATTTTTCCGGCGGTGAGGCGGGTGTCAGTATCTCGCCAACCCCTTGCGCAAAGGCGGCATGACCGCGCACAAACACGGGGACATCTGCACCAAGCTGTAATCCCAACCGTGCCAAGGTGTCATCATCAAGGCCGCATTGCCACAGCTGATTTAACGCGACCAGTACCGTAGCCGCGTTGGACGAGCCGCCTCCCAGACCGCCGCCCATCGGCAGACGTTTATCGATACCAATATCGGCACCGTTATATGTCAGTTTGAGGCCCTGCTCATGGCAATAGGTCTGTAACAGGCGCGCTGCGCGCATGGCCAGGTTGGTGTCATCAGGGACTCCGGGCAGCGGAGTGGTCAGATTGATGATATTGTCGTTGCGAAGCGCGATATCAATCGTGTCACCATAATCCAGAAACTGAAACAGCGTTTGTAGCAGGTGATAACCGTCGGCGCGTCGGCCGGTAATATAGAGAAACAGGTTGAGTTTGGCCGGGGATGGCCACTGCGTCAGCTGCGCGGCATCGCTCATGGCTTATTGCACCGTCCAGTTATTCATTTTGAGCTTGATGCGCTGCTCACCTTGTGTCAGTTCCAGTGCGTTGGGCATGGTAGGGGTGACACTACCATCGTACCCAAGGTATTTCACTTCCCACGTCAGGCCGTTTTGCGCAAGCGTGGCGGTGTTGAGCCGCGCATGCTCATCCAGGGTAAACTGCTGCGCATCGCCCGGCAGGCCGATCATCCATTGGCGCAGGTTGGTGAGTGGGATACGCATCCCGGTCAACTTCGACAGCATGTACTCTGCGTCTTTGCCGGTATAACGCTTACCTTGTCCATCGGTGATCTGAATACCATCCGGCTGCGCGCGCAGCTCAAGTTCAGTGCCGCCGAACGGGTTGGTCAGTAGCAAGCGGTAGCGTTGCGGGGAAGACTCCTGCCAGAAAAAGTTGGCAGACAGCTTTTTGCTATCGGAGAGATAGGCAAATGCACCGCGAGTTTGATACTGGCTCAATTGCTGTACCTGCTGCTTATGTTGCAACCATGCGGGAGAGTCCGGCGTTGCACTGGGGCCGGAAGGTTTGGTCAGCGTACAAGCAGTCAAGAGTAAACTGGCTAAAGGCAGGAGCCGCAAGGCGCGGGCAGTGTTACTTAACATGTCGCATACATCCTATTAAGGGTCGAGAAACCCTGTCATCATGTCGAATGGATACAGTTTGCCATGCGTTGGAAGCGATGCCCAGCAGCAATGTATTGCTGTGTAAAGAGGAACGCGCTGCGCAATATCAACTACGTCATTAGAGGTACTTAGCGCCGCGTCGCTTTTCATGCTGCGCGGCATCAAGTAGAATGCCCCTACCCGAAGACCATACTAACGTCGGCATTACTCCTGACAGCGCTTATTCAAGAATGATTCAATGACCCTGCTTGCGCTTGGCATCAACCACAAAACCGCTCCGGTATCACTCAGGGAACGTATTGCGTTTTCCCCTGATGTGATGGGCTACGCTTTGCACAGCCTGCTTGCGCAGCCGCTGGTGCAGGGCGGTGTGGTGCTGTCTACCTGTAATCGTACTGAGCTCTATCTCAGTGTTGATGAGCGGGAGAACCAGCGTGAGCAGGTGGTCGATTGGCTGTGCCAGTTCCATCATCTTCATCCAGACGAACTGAAAAACAGCCTTTACTGGCATCAGGATAATGCGGCGGTTAACCATCTGATGCGCGTGGCCAGCGGATTGGACTCGTTGGTGTTAGGCGAGCCGCAGATCCTGGGGCAGGTTAAAAAGGCCTTTGCCGAATCACAACGCGGCCAATCGCTCTCCAGTGAACTGGAGCGCTTGTTTCAACGCTCATTTTCGGTGGCAAAACGGGTGCGCACGGAAACGGACATCGGTGCCAGTGCGGTCTCGGTGGCGTTTGCTGCCTGTACGCTGGCTCGACAGATTTTTGAATCACTGGTCGATGTTACCGTTTTGCTGGTCGGGGCAGGGGAAACTATCGAGCTGGTGGCGCGTCATCTGCGTGAGCACCAGGTGAGACGCATGGTGATCGCCAACCGAACTCGCGAACGGGCGCAGGCCCTTGCCACAGAAGTTGGTGCAGAAGTGATTACACTGGGTGAACTGGACGATTATCTGGCACAGGCGGATGCGGATATCGTGATCAGTTCTACCGCAAGCACACTGCCTATTATCGGAAAAGGCATGATGGAACGGACGCTGAAAGCCAGACGTAATCAGCCAATGCTGATGGTGGATATTGCCGTGCCGCGTGATATCGAGCCGGAAGTGGGCAAGTTACCCAACGTCTATCTGTACAGCGTTGACGATCTGCATGCCATCATTCAGCATAATATGGCGCAGCGCCAGGCGGCAGCGGTGCAGGCTGAATCTATCGTGCAGCAAGAGAGCGCCGATTTTATGGCCTGGCTGCGTGCGCAATCTGCGGTAGAAACCATTCGCGAATATCGTTCACAGGCAGAAGCTATTCGCGCGGAAATGACGGCGAAAGCGCTGGCGGCCATTCAGCAGGGTAATGACGTGGAAGCCGTACTGGATGCGCTCACTTCGCGTCTCACCAACCACCTGATCCACGCGCCCACCACCTTGCTGCAGCAGGCTGCCCGCGACGGCGACCTGAACAGATTACACATTTTACGCGACAGCCTTGGGCTGGACTAGCACCCCTCTATTCTTAGTTGACAGGAATTAACCGCACGCATGAAGCCTTCTATTGTTGCCAAACTGGAAGCGTTACAAGAACGTCATGAGGAAGTACAAGCCCTGCTGGGTGAGCCGAGCGTTATCTCCGATATGGAGCGCTTTCGGGCATTATCTCGCGAATATGCGCAGTTGATGGACATTACGCGCTGTTTCCAACGCTGGCAGCAGGCTCAAGAAGACAGCCAAACAGCTGAGTTGATGCTGGATGATCCGGAAATGCGCTATATGGCGCAGGAAGAATTAAAGCAACTGAAAATCGACAGCGAGGCGCTGGAACAGCAGCTCCAGGTGTTGCTGTTACCCAAAGATCCTGACGATGAGCGCGGCTGCTTTCTGGAAGTGCGTGCAGGTACTGGCGGTGATGAAGCTGCGCTGTTTGCCGGCGATCTGTTTCGCATGTACAGCCGGTATGCCGAATCGCGCCGTTGGCGGGTTGAGATCATGAGCGCCAGCGACAGTGAACACGGCGGCTATAAAGAGATTATTGCCAAAGTGAGTGGCGATGGCGTTTATGGCCAGTTGAAATTTGAGTCGGGTGGCCATCGCGTGCAACGTGTACCCGCTACGGAATCGCAAGGGCGTATTCATACCTCCGCATGCACTGTGGCTGTGATGCCAGAAGTGCCTGAAGCGGAAACCCCGGATATTAATCCGGCAGATTTACGTATTGATACCTTCCGCTCTTCCGGTGCTGGTGGGCAGCACGTTAACACCACCGATTCAGCCATTCGTATTACTCACTTGCCGACCGGAATTGTGGTGGAATGTCAGGATGAACGTTCCCAGCATAAAAACAAGGCGAAGGCCATGTCCGTGTTGGTGGCACGCATTCGTGCAGCAGAAGTGCAAAAACGTCAGCAGGAAGAAGCGTCAACCCGACGTAATCTGTTGGGCAGTGGCGATCGTTCTGACCGTATTCGTACTTACAACTTCCCTCAGGGGCGCGTGACCGATCACCGCATCAACCTGACGCTTTACCGCCTGGATGATGCGATGGAAGGGAAGATGGATATGCTGATTCAGCCCGTGGTGCAAGAGTATCAGGCCGATCAGTTGGCTGCATTGTCCGAGCAGGAATAATGGACTATCGCACTTGGGTGGCGACGGCGGTACAGCAGCTGACGCACAGCGAAAGCCCGAAGCGTGATGCAGAAATTCTGCTTGAACATGTCACGGGAAAAGGGCGCACGTTTCTGCTGGCGTTCGGAGAAACGCTGCTCGATGACGCGCAGCTTCAGCGTCTGTCGGCATTGCTGGCACGCCGCATCCACGGTGAACCTGTTGCCTATTTGACCAGGGCGCGAGAGTTCTGGTCTTTGCCGTTGGCTGTCTCCCCGGCAACCTTGATTCCGCGTCCTGACACAGAATGTCTGGTGGAACAGGCGTTGCAGTGCATGGCTCCGCTCAGTGCGCCGTTGGTGCTGGATCTGGGCACTAGTACTGGCGCGATCGCGCTGGCATTGGCGAGCGAGCGTCCTGATTGCCAAGTGACAGGCGTGGATATCCAGCCGGAAGCGGTGGCACTAGCGCAACGTAACGCCGCGGCATTGCAATTGCCTAATGTGCAATTTCTTCATGGCACCTGGTTTGCTCCGGTCGTGCAAACGCGTTTTTCCCTGATTGTCAGCAACCCGCCCTACATTGACGCGCAAGACACGCATTTACGTGAAGGGGATGTGCGTTTTGAGCCGCTCAGCGCACTGGTGGCTGCCGAAGGTGGATTAGCGGATTTGTGCTGGATTATTGAACGCGCCCCGCAGTATTTGAATAAAGATGGCTGGTTGCTGCTGGAGCATGGCTGGCAGCAAGGCGAACCGGTAAGGCAATTGCTTCATCAGCGCGGTTTTCGTCAGGTTGCCACCTGCCGCGATTACGGCGGCAACGAACGCGTGACGTTGGGGCAGTGGCTTACGGCAAGGAGAGAGGCATAATGGTCGTTCTCACGCTCACGGTGCATTTGCTGGCCGTTGCCGTCACGCTGAGTCTGTTTGTGACGCGGTTTTACTGGTTATGCCGCCAATCACCCGCTCTGCATCGGCGTTGGGTCAAGGTGGTGCCGCACATTAATGATACGCTACTGTTAGTCAGCGGAATTGCACTGATCGTTATCAATCGCTTTTATCCTTTCATCGCGCAAGAAAGCTGGCTGACGGCGAAGCTGTTTGGCGTTATCATTTACATTTTACTGGGACACATCGCGCTGGGACGTCGTCAACGTAGCCTGAGCCTGCGCTGGATGGCATTTATCCTTGCCTTGGTGTGTTTCTTTCTGATTGCACAGGCAGCAATCACTAAACTCGCATTTCTGATGGAATAACTATGAGTTCTATTGCGGATTTTGAATTCAATCAGTCGCCGTTAAGTGAAGGGGTTATTTTAGTTTCACAGATAGTGCGAAGTGACTTCTCCGCCCAGAATGTACGCAAGAAGCTGCAACAGTTGGTCGATGAAGCGCGTAAGGCCATTCCCCGCGATCTGGATCAGGATCAGCAGCTTGATATGCTGTTGACGCTTTTTTATGGTACCTGGGGATTTGGCGGTGCCGGTGGCGTTTATCGTTTATCGGATGCGCTATGGTTGGATAACGTGCTCGAGTCCCGTCAAGGGATGCCGGTTTCGCTGGGGATTGTGTTCCTCCACATAGCTCACGCGCTAGATTTACCGATGATGCCGGTGATTTTCCCGACACAGTTGATCCTGCGTGCTGATTGGCTGGATGATGAGATGTGGCTAATCAACCCGCTCAACGGCGATACGCTGAGCGAACACGTGCTGGATGTGTGGCTGAAAGGCAACATTGGTTCTTCCACGCAACTGATGGATGAAGATCTGGACGAAGCGGAAAACGTACTGATAGTACGTAAACTGCTCGATACGCTTAAAGTGGCTCTGATGGAAGAGAAACAGATGGAGCTTGCGCTGCGGGCCAGCGAAGCGGTGCTGCAATTCGATCCTGAAGACCCCTACGAAATTCGCGACCGTGGCTTGATCTATGCACAACTGGACTGTGACCACATTGCACTGTCTGATTTAAGTTACTTTGTGGAACAGTGCCCTGAAGATCCGGTCAGTGAGATGATTAAAGTGCAGATTCATTCGATTGAACAAAAGCAGATCGTGTTGCACTAATTCATTTTTTTAATGTTAATCACTCCGATAAGGTAACAGCATGAAGAACAAAGTGGTCAAGGTCGGTGATATCCCTGTTGCCAACGACGCGCCTTTTGTCCTGTTTGGCGGTATGAACGTGCTTGAATCGCGCGATCTCGCCATGCGTATTTGCGAACATTATGTCACTGTAACGCAAAAACAGGGCATTCTGTACGTGTTCAAAGCCTCCTTCGACAAGGCCAATCGCTCCTCTATTCATTCTTATCGTGGGCCGGGTCTGGAAGAGGGCATGAAAATCTTCCAGGAACTGAAACAAGCCTTCGGTGTAAAAGTGATCACCGATGTGCACGAAGCGCATCAGGCCCAGCCCGTTGCTGAGGTGGTTGATGTGATCCAGTTGCCTGCCTTTCTGGCGCGCCAGACCGATCTGGTGGAAGCGATGGCCAAAACCGGCGCGGTTATCAATGTGAAAAAACCGCAGCTTATCAGCCCGGGACAGATTGGAAACATCGTTGACAAGTTCAAGGAAGGCGGCAACGATCAGGTAATTCTGTGTGATCGCGGTAGCAACTTTGGTTATGACAACTTGGTGGTGGATATGCTGGGTTTCAACGTCATGAAACAGGTTTCTGGCGGCTGCCCGGTTATTTTTGACGTGACTCACGCGTTGCAGTGCCGCGATCCTTTCGGTGCAGCCTCTGGCGGTCGTCGCGCGCAGGTCACCGAACTGGCGCGTGCGGGCATGGCCGTGGGGCTGGCGGGGCTGTTTATTGAAGCGCATCCGGATCCGGCCAATGCCAAATGCGATGGCCCGTCAGCATTGCCGCTGGATAAACTGGAACCGTTCTTGCAGCAAATCAAAGCGATTGATGATCTGGTAAAACAGTTCCCTGAACTGGATACCAGCAACTGATAGCGTGCTTTTAGCAATACCTTCCAAAAGCAGATTCCCGCCTTGGCGGGAATCTGTCATTTCAGTTCAACAAAAGCACCTGTATTCTGTTACTTATACAGATCTGCGCTGATGGTCATATTGCTGCCACTGCTTGGTGATGTGGTAATACTTGGCCCCTTTGTCGGCGGCACGTTTTGCCACCGCTTCTGACACATCTGTCGTTCCGTTGAAATTGCCACGGAAGGTGATGGAGTCGAACGGGGTCATTTGAGCTGCTGTGGCTTTGTTCAATTCCTGAATACTTTTGCCGTCGTGCAAATTGACGGTGTAACGTCCGCCTTTTGATGCCTGGGTTTCATAGAATTTACCCACATTGCGGCTCGGGCTGCCAGACATAGCGACACCGGGGATTTCCACCTTGGCAGCCGCTTCACCACCAGCAGCCAGCGCGGCGCGACCCGCTTCTGAATCGGAGGGGATCACGTCAGTGCTCTGCACCACGCGCTTGGGTGCATCGGCTTTATAGACGTAAGCGGTGATTTTCTGGTTAGTGCCGGTGCTGTTGATATCTACCTGACGCACGATAAAGAACGAGGCCGCATTTTTCTCTTTTGCTGCTTTGGCGATGGCAGCATTGACGTTGGGCTGGGTCGAGAAATATCCGCTGACCGTCACGGTATCAAATGGCTCCAGATGGTAAGCATCATATTGTGGCAGTTCGCGAATACCATCAAAGGTGCGCTGTGCCGGCGCGGAATCTGCCTTCGGTGCTTCTTTGTGGTACAAGTCAACGTATACCGTCTGGCTATTGCCTCTGTTTTTCTCATTGATCGCCTGAATGTAAAACGCATCAGCACCGGCTTTGTCGGCGCGCTTAGACGCTGCAGCTACCGCATCAGAAATAGCATCAAAACGGCCATTGAAAGAAATGCGATCGAACGGTTTTACCACGGCAGCTTGTTCTGGCGTCAATTCCTGAGCCGCATGGGCCGAAAATGCCGCGAGAGAGAGGAGGGTGGACGCGATAACGCGGGTCTTCAGCTTCATAAAAAATCCTTTCGCCTGACGCATGGAAGGTTGCGACATAAAACGTCATCACCTGATGACACAACGTGATGGCGATTATGGCACGTAATCACCGCTCGCGCCTCTGCATTTTGTTAGAGGACAATGCAATATCAGGGGGTAAGGCATTCGCAGCACAAAAAAGGGAATAATATCCATTAATGATAATTTACGCGCTATAAGTGAGATTTATAAGGATTGTCCGTAATAACAACCCCGTAACAAGCGGGTTTTGTGAATCACCGCTAAATACGTTTCGGAAGATAATGATAAAAATAAGGCAGATAGCGACGGCTTTTGGCCATTCGCCGAAGTTTGCTAAGCATTTGCAGGAAAGTGATTTTATATATGGATCATCGATCACATTTTCAGTAGGTTATATGTCATTGCCTTGTGATTGTTGATAACAGAACGTTGCGCAAGCATTGCCGGGCAATCGAGTTATCAGGTGGGGTGACAATAAAAACTTCGTATAAAATTAAGCGAAAGGAAATCAGTATGCGTATTGGTATACTAAAAGAACGGTTGGCCAATGAAGCGCGTGTAGCAGCAGCGCCGAAAACGGTGGAACAGTTGCTGAAACTCGGCTTTGAGGTCTCAGTAGAACGCGACGCGGGTAAGTTGGCCAGTTTTGACGATGCCGCTTATGCCGCCGCGGGCGCATCGATTGCGGAACAGGCAGATGTCTGGCAATCCGATATTATTTTTAAAGTCAATGCGCCGTTGGAGGATGAAACGGCGTTATTGCGTGCAGGCAGCACCCTGGTGAGCTTCATTTGGCCTGCCCAGAATCCGGCGTTACTGGAGCAACTGGCGCTGCGCCAGGTGACCGTGATGGCAATGGATTCTGTGCCGCGTATTTCCCGTGCGCAATCGTTGGATGCCTTGAGCTCTATGGCCAATATCGCTGGCTATCGCGCCATTGTGGAAGCTGCTCATGAGTTTGGCCGCTTCTTCACCGGTCAGATCACCGCTGCCGGTAAGGTCCCCTCCGCCAAAGTCATGGTTATCGGTGCGGGTGTGGCGGGGCTTGCCGCGATCGGTGCGGCAGGCAGCCTGGGCGCTATTGTGCGCGCCTTTGACACCCGTCCGGAGGTCAAGGAGCAGGTACAGAGCATGGGTGCCGAATTCCTTGAGCTTGATTTTGAAGAAGAAGCGGGCAGCGGCGACGGCTACGCCAAAGTGATGTCCGAAGCCTTTATCAAGGCGGAAATGGAACTCTTTGCCGCACAGGCAAAAGATGTCGACATTATTGTGACCACGGCGTTAATCCCCGGCAAACCCGCTCCGCGTCTTATCACCAAAGAGATGGTGCTAAGCATGAAACCGGGCAGCGTGGTGGTCGATCTGGCGGCGCAAACCGGCGGTAACTGTGAGTTGACGGTGGCCGATCAGGTGACCGTTACTGAAAATGGCGTCAAGATTATCGGTTACACCGATTTACCCAGCCGCTTGCCGACCCAATCGTCGCAACTTTATGCCACAAACCTGGTCAATTTGCTGAAACTGCTGTGCAAAGAGAAAGACGGTAATATCACTGTCGATTTTGACGACGTGGTGATCCGTGGCGTGACCGTGGTGAAAGAAGGCGATGTCACCTGGCCAGCACCGCCGATTCAGGTTTCTGCCCAGCCGCAACAGGCCAAACCGGCCGCCGCTGCGCCGAAGGTAAAAGCGGCACCGGCTTCACCGTGGAAAAAATACGCGTTCATGGCACTGGCTATTCTGCTGTTCGGTTGGCTGGCAAATGTGGCACCAAAAGAGTTTTTATCGCATTTCACCGTGTTTGCGTTGTCGTGCGTGGTGGGCTATTACGTGGTGTGGAACGTCAGCCATGCGTTGCATACGCCGCTGATGTCCGTTACCAACGCCATTTCGGGCATTATTGTGGTGGGGGCGCTGTTGCAGATCGGTCATGGCGGATGGGTGTCATTCTTCTCCTTCATTGCCGTGTTGATCGCCAGCATCAATATTTTCGGTGGTTTCACCGTCACCCAGCGTATGCTGAAAATGTTCCGTAAAAACTAAGGGGTAACACATGTCTGGAGGATTAGTTACAGCTGCATACATTGTTGCCGCTATTTTGTTTATTTTCAGTCTGGCAGGGCTGTCAAAGCATGAAACATCGCGTCAGGGCAATATCTTTGGCGTCACCGGGATGGCGATTGCGCTGATTGCCACCATTCTGGGACCGAATGCCGGAAACGTTGGCTGGATTATTGCCGCCATGGCGATCGGTGGTGCAGTCGGTATCTATCTGGCACGTAAAGTCGAGATGACTGAAATGCCGGAACTGGTAGCGATTCTGCACAGCTTCGTGGGGTTGGCTGCTGTATTGGTCGGGTTTAACAGCTTCCTCGATCACGGAGAAATTACCGATCCGGTGATGGTGAATATCCATCTGACCGAAGTTTTCCTCGGTATCTTTATCGGTGCGGCCACTTTTACCGGTTCCGTCGTGGCGTTTGGCAAGCTGCGCGGCATTATTTCATCCAAACTGCTGATGCTGCCGCATCGTCATAAGATGAATCTGGCGGCGCTGGTGGTGTCGTTCCTGCTGCTGTTGTGGTTTGTGAATAGCGGCAGCGTGGCGGCGCAGAGCGTTGCGTTGTTGTTCATGACCGCCTTTGCACTGGTGTTCGGTTGGCATTTGGTGGCATCCATCGGCGGTGCCGACATGCCGGTGGTGGTATCGATGCTGAACTCCTATTCTGGTTGGGCAGCGGCGGCGGCGGGCTTTATGCTCAGCAATGACTTGTTGATCGTGACCGGGGCGTTGGTCGGTTCTTCGGGCGCCATCCTCTCTTACATCATGTGTAAGGCGATGAACCGTTCGTTCATCAGCGTGATCGCCGGTGGGTTCGGGACGGATGGTTCCTCGACCGGTGCCAGCGAAGAAGTGGGCGAATACCGTGAAGCATCTGCGGAAGAGGTAGCGGACCTGCTGAAAAATTCCAGCTCGGTGATCATTACACCGGGATACGGGATGGCGGTGGCGCAGGCGCAATATCCGGTGCATGACATCACGGCTAAACTGCGCGCACGCGGTATTAAAGTGCGTTTCGGTATCCACCCGGTCGCTGGACGTTTGCCGGGCCACATGAACGTACTGCTGGCCGAAGCCAAAGTGCCTTACGACGTGGTGCTGGAAATGGACGAAATCAACGACGATTTCGCCAATACCGATACTGTGCTGGTAATTGGTGCTAACGATACGGTAAACCCGGCGGCGCAGGAAGATCAAGGCAGCCCAATCGCGGGGATGCCGGTATTGGAAGTGTGGAAGGCGCAGCACGTTATCGTATTCAAACGCTCTATGAACACCGGCTATGCCGGGGTGCAGAACCCGCTGTTCTTCAAAGAGAACACCCAGATGCTGCTTGGCGATGCCAAAGAAAGCGTGGAAGCGATTCTCAAAGAGTTGTAATTGGTTTCGTGCAAAAACGTATGTTGTTGAGAGCAGGGGAAATTCTGCCCTTTTTTATTTCTTATCTGCTCAGTGGGTTGGGTTACCAGCTCAAACCAAAGCCGCGAGGAAATGCCACCGTGCCGGTGTTGGTTGTTGCATCATAGTTTTCCCAGACCGTTACTGGCAGCTTGCCTTGTGGCGAAGCGTTTTCTGTCAATACTTTCGCCAGCGATATCATGGATTTTCCGCGCCATACGCCGTTGTCATAGCCAAAATAGGCATAACTGGCGAGGGCGGCGTCAACGTCATTGCCATACAGAGCGATGTCATAGGGGGCGCGCAGTGACAAATGTATCCGCTTTTTACCGATCGACCCCGCATAGCGCAACCAGCCAAGGTAGCGGGCAGTATCGTTCTGCATTGTGTTTTGCGTTGTGGCTATTCCATCTTTTTCTACCGGGGTAAAGCTGGTTGAGAGCGTTCCCAGTAGAAATACATCACATTGTGCGATTCGCTGTCGAATTTCCTGATCCGTCAATTGGGATTCTTTGGCTATCTCCACATTCGGGTAGCCATATTATTCCATGGTCATTTTGATGCCGCTGGCCTGCTCCTCCCACGGTGTCAGAATAAAATAGCGCAACATTTTATCGAGCAACGGTAGCGTGGCGTGTTGATTAATCACTACGGTTATCGAACGATCGGCAATCAGGGCTTCGGTGTCGTCGCAGGGCGATGCAACTGGGGTGTTGCTGGCATAGCCTAACAGCTGGTAGCGCTGTTTCAGCGTAAGGATGCGCGCAACGGACTCGTTGATTTCTGCCTCGCTGTAGTAACCCTGTTTTACTTTTTCAACAATTCCGGCAATCAATGTTGACAACGTTGCCCCCTGTTCTGGTGTCTCAACGCTGATAGGCATCAGCGCAATATCAACGCCTGCGCGAAACACTGAGTCCATCGCGCTTTCTTGCGTAAAATGATCGGCAATGGCTCCCATATCCAGCGCATCGGTGATGGTTACGCCCTGATAGTTCAGTTGTTCGCGCAACAGGTTGCTCTGTATTTCCCGTGACATGGTTGCGGGGACAATGATGCTTTCGCCGCTTCGGGTAGTGATGTGGCTGTTATCCAGCGCGGGATATGTGGGCCGTCATGATCATATCAGGGGCGGCATGATGTTCGATAGCCTGAGCAAAAGGGGCGATGTCGATGGCGAATGCCTCTTGGCGCGAGCGATCGACACGAGGCAAAGACGTGTGAGAATCACTTGACGTGTCACCGTGCCCAGGGAAGTGCTTATAAGCTGTCATCACGCCTTGTTGCTGCATACCTGCGGAGATTTTTTCTGCCAGCGTGGTGACGGTTGCCACGTCATCGCTAAAATTACGCACGTTAATCACCGGATTGAGCGGGTTACTGTTAACGTCGACCACCGGGGCAAAGTTGGTATTAATGTTTGATGCTCGCAGATCGTGCCCCATATGTGCCCCCTGCGTGTGAGCCAGTTGCGTGTCACCGCCGCGGCCAGGGCCATATTGCCCGAGAACGAAGCATACTCGTCGCGCGGTAAGCGAAATATGTTCCCGCCTTCATTGTCAGTGCCGATAAACAGCCGAACCCCTGAGACGGTTTGCAGTGACGCGTACCAGGATGTCAGCGTTTTAATTTGTACTTTATTTTTTAAATTGTTGGCAAACAGGATGACGCCACCAATGTGATTGATACGCAAGAGATTGGCGATGACGCCATTGGGTTCGGTCATATCCTGCCGCTGCCAGCGGCGAAAATCCAGCATGAGTTTTTGCCCTATCTTTTCTTCCAGCGTCATGGCATTGAGGGTTTGCTGAACGTCCATGGTAGGTCTCCTGTGTAAATAGCGTTTTAATTCGTCTCAGCTAAGACAAAGATAAACGGGAAAACGTGTTAAACCGTTTGGCAACGTAAGCGAGATTACAGCATAACGTGTTTGAGGATGACGGTGAGCGCATAAAAAAACGAAATCGGCCATCCGGTCGATTTCGTCCAAAGAGGTTGATTATAACCTTGAAGGGTTATGCTTTGGTATCCTCACTTTCGCCATCGAGGGTTACCGGAGAAACAAAGTCATCGGGTTTGATGGCCAGCAGGTCGCATTTCAGGTGATCGATAACGTGCTCAACGGTATTACCGATAAATGCCGCAGACAACCCGGTGCGTCCCAGTGAGCCCAGCACCACAACACCGGCCTGCAAATGCTCTGCCAAATCGGGGATAACCTCTTCCGGCAGCCCTTTTTCCACATGAGTCAGGCGTTCATCCAGCGAAAATTTCTGGCGTAAGGATTTCATAGCAATTAGATGCTGGCTACGAATGGCATCGTTATAGACACCGGGATCGAAATCGGGCAATTCGATGGCAATATTTATCGGGGTAACCGGATATGCGCCGACAAGATGTACCTCCGTTTGATCGACCTGTTTGGCTAATGCCAATGTTTCGGAAACCAGCTTGATGTTAAGCGGGTCGTGGTAGGGGTCTTCACTGGCAAGGTTCACTGCGACTAGCGCACGGCCATTATCGGGCCAGGGCTGGTCTTTCACCATCCACATCGGGCAGGGGCATTTACGTAGCAGTTGCCAATCCAGCGGGGTAAAAATCACCGCTTCCAGCCTGTCGTGCTGGTGCGCCATTTTTAGTACCAAATCGTGCTGATGGGCGATCACTTCCTGGATAATGGCAACATAGGGTTTGTTGTGCCATATCACTTTAATATCAATGGGGATACCGGCTTCAATGTAATAGGAGCATTGCTCTGCAATCCACTCCTTACGCTGCTCAATGACACCCTGGCGCATTTCCGTGCGTTCGTCCGGCGATAGCAAGGTGGTCATTTCGTAAGAGAAGTCATAAATCGGCAGAAATGCCTTGATACGACCGCCTAACCGCTGAACCAGATAGACGGCACGCCGCAGTGCGGGCTGGTCATCCTGATTCGGGTCAATAGCTACCAGTAAGTTCTGATACGTTGCCATAGGTCCTCCTAACAGCTGTCAACTTACAGCTGGTAATTAAGAGTACCCCATGGGAATCGTTTTTAACAACTGGTGATGAGAGCCGGATCAACAAAATAAAAACGATGTCCTGGCAATAGGTTAGGCTTTGGCGCGTGCCGTTCCGGCCAGTTCAGACAGGGCATCAATATTCTCAATGGTGATGTATTTTCCCTTCACCGCCAGAATGCCGCCTTTCTGGAAATGGCCGAGCAAACAGCTGATGGTTTCAACCGTAAGCCCTAAGTAGTTACCAATATCGCCGCGCGTCATGGTCAGACGGAATTCACGCGGAGAGAAGCCGCGCTGGGCAAAACGGCGTGACAGGTTATAAATAAAGGTGGCCAGACGCTCTTCTGCGTTCTTTTTCGACAGTAACAGGATCATGTCTTGATCGCTGCGAATTTCACCGCTCATCGAAACCGACCAGATCGCCGGCCAAATGGAAACCGGTAATCTGTTCGTCACCCTGTTCGGTGATGGTGTAACTTTTAATGGTCCCAGAACGGATAGCGTAAAGGAATTTCAGTTCATCACCGGCCTTGAACAGCGCTTGTCCCTTTTGGATCGGCTTCTTCCTTTCAATCAATGATATTATCGAGCTGATCGAGCTCGTGCTCATTTAATATAAAAGAAATGCACAGCTGGCTGATGCTGCAATCCTGACAATGGATTGCACAACCACCAGACTGAATACGCCGAATAATTCGCTTTTCCGGGATCATAGACTTTGCTCAGTCGATAATTGATATCGGTCAATTTTAACAGCTTTTATCGGTCATGGTAAGTGTCGTCATTCGGATATCAAACGAATAAATAGGGTGCATAGATTGCTATTAAAAGAAAAACGGTATCGGTCACACCTTTTTCCGTTATCCAATAATTAATCAATATGTCATTGGTTATATAGCGGTAATGCGCCTTGACACGCAATGGCCCCTTCATGTGCCAGTAACCAGGCTTTACGTTGCACGCCGCCCGCATAACCGGTTAGTGCGCCATTGGCACCAATAACCCGGTGGCAAGGGACGACAATACTGACAGGATTGCTGCCGTTCGCCATGCCGACCGCGCGCGATGCTGTGGGCGAGCCGAGGCGTGCGGCCAACTCTCCGTAGGTGATGGTGGTGCCGCAAGGGATTTTGCGCAGTTCCTGCCATACCTGTTGCTGAAATGGCGTACCGAGGCTTGCGACCGGTAGCGTATCGATAACATGCAGTTCTCCGGAAAATAGTGCGCTAACGCCTGGGTTAGGCCGCCCGGATTGACCGCTTCCATTAACTCAAAGGGATCATTTTTATAACGCCGTGCCAGCAGACGGTATAATTCCTCCTCATATTCTTTCCACTCTACGGCACGTAATCGGTGCTGCTCATCAGCGATCACTAATAAATCCCCAAGGGGAGTGGATAAGGTATCGAGCAAAAAGCGTTGTGGCATGATTCAGGTCCCTTAATGCGACATATCCATTTATTGGGGCATTATTGCCTACACAATGGAAGAATGAAAATAAATTGAGATCGCCATCACGTAAAACAGCCGGAAAAGTGAATAACGTCACGCTTTAATGCCACGAAAATGTGATGTTAGTCACCATGAAACTCTGGTATTTGCGATAACTCTCACAACTTTGCTACATATTCCGTTTTCGAAGAATTTCCCTTTCAAAACAGCGTTTCACCTGTTCCAAGCAACGCTTATGCTGACAACCACTTACCCGCGGTGCCTGTCAGTCAGAGGACGGCTAGCGGCAAGATTCCGCTAATTGATGCAAGTGCTCTGGGGCCATTAGCATGCGCAGAAAGTGCGGGTAATCTTACTGATGTTGCGTCAGCCAGTGATGTAATTTTTCAGCAAAGACCTGGGCGTCGTTACAGTGTTGCTCTCGTGTGGCAACCGTCGCACCGTAGTTCATGGTAAAGAGTGAATCGGCAACCGGTTGTTTTGCATGGTCGCACAGCGCTGTGTACCACCAGGCGCAATCCCAACTGGCAGCCAGCCGCGCGGAGAGCGGTTCGGGCAGTAGTCCGGCGTGATGGATTTCTCGTGCTGACTGCCGCAGGTGATGGGCATAGAAATGGGATTGCTGGCGTTCAAGGGCCACCAGTTCATATTGATTACTCCCAAGTGAGCGATCGTCAGTCGGGAATAGCGGCTGGAAAGATTGCGCCCAGTTGGCGCTTCGCGTTTCTGCATGTAACAACGGAATGGCCTGTTCCAGGGTGTGAGGTAATTGACTATGGCGGTGCAACAAGCGTCCAAGGAAATACGGGGTTTTACACATCCAGTCATAGCTATTGAAAAACAGCGACTGAACGGCATCAAGACTATTAGCTCCGTTAACCCCATGGTTGTCATGCAACCAGCGCTGAAACAGTGCGGCGGCATGAAGATCACCGCTGTCGGAGTGGTTGATCAACTGCGCCAATCCGTACAGGTTGATTTCGTTGACCGAATCCAACAGCGAACTGTTGTTGATCCACTCCCAACTGATGCGCGCGCTGATGGCTTCGAGCTCATCGCCAGCTACGGCATGCGCCCAGCTCAAACGCCCCTGAATTTCATTCACCAGCATGCAGGGCAGCAGCGTCCAGTCGTAGTCGATGCCCCACAAATCGAATTCGATCCATTTTTTATTGCCGAGGAAAGACATCAGCTCTGGGTTATTGGCAAAGCCGGGGCGGTAATCCATCGCCGTGGCCTTCATCGAGACGCGTACATCATCGGGCAGACTGCTCAGGGTATTATGCAACTGACGACGCGGCCAACTGTCGTCAAGGTAATCGCGCAACACCAGTTTTTTTCCGTGCAGACGCAAAATGCGGTGCAGCACTTTCATGCTGTGTTTCCACTGCTCAGGATGAAAGGTCGGGGTTTGCAGGCTCAGTATCATCAAATGTTATGTCAATAAATTCGGGGGCTGCGACGTGTTATCAACGTAGTCGAAAAGAAGTTTGATGATGAAAGAGGGCTGTGAACCTTTTCTGGAACAGGCAAAACCACGCAGGCTTCAACATCTGCATCCGAAATGACATTATCGGACATCAAGCATGCCGTTGAGCGCTATTTTGCCACAATGACAGAAAAATCCCTCTACTACGCCGCCTGTTGCATGTCCGATTATGACGTCAGCCTGGCGCGGTTGCGCGATCATATCATTGATAACCACCATTCATCACTGCTCGCCACACTTGAAATGAACGGCACGCATATCGAAAACTATCCCTGATAGCAGCAATCTGAAGGTTCGCCCCTGCGCCACAACGCGAAAGGGCGAATCACTTATTTGGCGCCAGCGGGAGTGGGTTTGAAAATTTGCAGGATAGCACCCAGCTGTTTGCGCTGTTCGGCATACAGTTCACCACCGGCAGAGTGCCCGGCATTTTGTAATATCAGGGTATTGAGTCCAACCAGCCAGTCATACACGTAAAACGCGGTGTTATTGGTGGGCGTTAATGACAGTTTAGTCAACCGTTTAGCCGCTCCCCAACTGATTGCCTGTTTTTCCGGTTTTGCGAAAATTTTACGACCGCGGTTGATGCGGCTTTCCGGTCGTTGATTCTCAGGGAGATTTTGGAAGCCCAGCCAGGCCACAAAATCGCCGAGAACCGTTAGGGCGCGAGACACCTGGCTGTCGATTTCATTATCCGAGTAGGCGCTGGGGTGATCGTCTTGATTCAGCGTAGCGTGCAGCACCTGACTGATGCCCTGACGCAGACCGGCGGTAATGATCTCTTCCATCAGCATTTCCAGCGTCGGTTTACCCAACCCGAGCAACTCGACCAGCGGCGCGTTGTCCGGCAGGTTACGCATATGGTTTATCCAAAAGCGCAGCACCTGACGGGCAAATACCGTGTTGATATCTACATCGCTCCGCGTTTGCGCTGCATCATCGTGCGCGATATCCAGCGGAGCGTCGCTGAATAGATCAATATCCATACCGATGCCAAACGGATCGGCGTTTGTGACGGTAGCGCTTTCCAGCACCGGATGGCTGACATTGCCAGTGGACGTCTGGCGCTGCTGTTGATACAGACGTCGCAGCTCATCCCGCGTTGGCAGCATGAGCTCCAGCAGTTCTCCGTGTACACCGGGGCGCGTCTGTAGTGACTTCAGGACTGATTCGGCGACTTTCTGTTTTCTCATTGCCGATATTTCACTGTCTGATTGATACCAGCCGCCGAGAATGTGTTCGGACAGTTCATTTTGCATGTCATGCAACTGCTCGGACAGCCGTGCCAGCTTGGTTTCCCGTTTCACTTCGGTATCCAGCCAATTGGCCATGCGTTTTACACCGCGTTCATCCGTTGCCAACATGGTTCCCCAGGATTCGCCCGGGTTGCCCACATAGCGCTGAACGCCTTCATCGTAGTGGGTGTTGTGCAGTACGAGCTGATCGAATTTGGTGACGGCCCAAATCAGACCGGGTTTGTGTTGGCTGCGCTGCTGTGCGGTTTCCCCTTGCGTCTGTTTCACCCAGTAATCCAGCGCTTTGCCTACTGCTTTGACATCGGCACGTCTGTCCACCGCAGTACAGACCATTAACAGATTGATGGCGTGCTGCTCGGTGTAACGCTCGAGTAAATAGCTCGCCTTGGCATGAAGCAGGTGTTTTACCAGCACCGGATAGCGCTGTGCAGTACCGTGATCGTTCCCGGCACTGGCGGTAACCTGTACGCTGCTAAGGGGATTAAAACCAGGGATATCAAGCAGGTCGACTTGCTCAAACAGCGGCTCGCGCGTCGGCGATTGCAATGTCACCACCAGTTCCACGGAGAGAAAGGCCAGTTCCGCCAGTGAAAGCTCAACCGGTTTACTGGCGCGGTTGTTGATGACCGGACATACATGCACACTGGGGTCGGAAGACGTATTGAGGTAGGCAACGGTCGACAGGTTCATGATGCCATCGGTAGGCAGCAAGACGTCATCCACCAGCACGCTTAACGGCGCCAACACTTTGTGGCTGTAGTTCAGACGCTGTAGCGTATGCGCAAACTGCCGATACGCCGCGGTATATTCCTCTTTGCCCTGCCACAGCACCGAGAACAGTCGCGCACGATCGTCAATGGTCAACGCAGGGGTGAGGGTTATCGCGGCGGGCCAGAAGTGAGTTTCGAGCCACTTTTGCCGTTTGCCATCATGACGGGCCAGACTGTCCCACAGGGCAATGACTTCATCACTGCTGAACCCCGGAATCGCTTCAGGCTGACGATGCATCGCCAGCAGCGCCATCTGATCGGCCAGTTGCTGTTCGTCATCGGCCAGTCCGCGCGGCGTTTGTGGTGCAACGGCAGTGGCCAAATGGGCCTGCGCCAGAATATTGACAATATCCGCTTCGCTCAACAGTAGCAGTTGAACCGGGTAGGTGGCATTTTTCACGCCGGGTTGTCGAGTAAAGCGGGTCACCAGTCCGGCGGGTTGACTCTCAGGATTGATGTGCGCCTGATAGTCCAGCGTATGGCCACCGAGATCGCTTTCCAGCAGGCCATTTTCGCCAGCGGCCAGCGAGGAAATCAGGTAGGTTTTTCCTTCCTGCGCCTGACCAAACAGCCCAATGGCCATCTCTTTTCCAGCGCTGTCGGCCAGACGTTGTGCCTTGTTGCGATGCCGACGCAGTTTTATCGCCAGCGTATCGGCTTCCATCTCCAAACGCGGCGAACGGGGACGGTTTGTTTCCACCCAGGCAATGGCCTGCTCAATACCGTCTGATACGGCAGTCAGTTGCGTGGTTAACCGGGTTGAAAGTTGTTTTGGCGTCAGTGCTCTCATTTGGTAAATACGCTCCCGCTGTCAATCCAGTAATGTGTGGCACCGGAAGCTCTGTCAGCCAGCGTATTAAGCCGCAGTCGCAGATAATTAAGAGGAACCTGACTGCCATCTTGCAGCGTGGCGTCGGCAATTTCAAAACGTTCTGGTGCAGCTTGTCCCGCTTCACGCACGACTGCCAGGCGCAGATGCAATACGCTGTCACCGGCAAGCTTACGCGCCAGCGGCTGATCGGTAATGGTCAGCGTGTAAAGCGGTGTCGCGGGCCAGCGTTCGTTATCCAACTGGCGGAAACCCAGTCCAATACCGCCGCGCACCGAGAAGTAACCGCGTTTGTCCAACTCGAAGTCGGCGGCGTCCAGATCGATGTCGCTGTAGTAAAGGTTATCCTGGGTTAACTGTTGATTGTCATCGATCATGCCGAAATAGCGGATGGTCGAGTAGGGTTCAAAATCGCCCGCTTTGAAATAAAAGCCCGGCAGGCGGAGATCCAGTGCCAACAGACAGAGCATGGCACCGACAGCCGCCGTAGATTTAGGGTTCTCAATACGACCAAATTTATTGAACGGATACCAATCGCTGGTGTGGTAGCCATCCAGCGACACGATGCGGCTGGTGGGCAACGGTTGAAGATAACGGAACAGCGCCTGTACGCCGGGGAAGCGCGACGGGCGTCCGGTGAGCAGCAGCACATCACAGTCATAGAGTGCTACCACTTCGCACAAAGAGCGCAGGTTTTGCGTGATACTGATGCGGTTTGACAAAAACTCGCCGTGCAATTTACTGAGCCGAACAATAAGCGGCGTGTGCAGAATATCAAATGCAGGGGCATCCGCCGGTTGTTCGCGCTGAATTTCGCCGTTCAGATAATCCAACACCTTGTTGGTCGGGCGATGCGGCAGCAGTTCACCAAAGGTGGCTTCCAGTTCGGCGCTCATGTCGAGCGGATCGAACCCTTCATAAGACTCCAGAATTGCGCGCCCAATCGGCATCAGAATTTGCAGCGTAGATTGCTGACGGAGTGCGGATTGCCCATCCATTCTGCCTGCGTTACCAAACAGCTTGTCCATCACGCTGTCAGGATTGACGATCCCGGCTTTTTTCAGCGATGCGTGCAGTGCGGGCAGCACGTAGAGCTGGATCATATCCAGTAAAATGTCGTCACCCGCCACTTTGAAACCTTCGCGGAACATCAGCAACGGGCTGATCTTGACGTTACTGCCGATGCTGTCATCCAACGTGTATTGCGTCACGGCGAGATCGGTGGTGCCGCCGCCGATATCAATGGAGGCGACGCGTAAGGTCTGTCCTGGCCGCTCATCAGCATCGCGTACCCGATCAGGCCGGGCCTGACTGGCGAAAAATGCTTTGGTGTTGCCACCAAAATTCACCTGGCTTTCGTTGTAGAGATAAACCATCTGACCGCAGGTGGCTTCATCCCACTCCATTTGCACCTCAGGCACGCGGAAGCGGCTTGCGGCTTTCTCCTTTTCGGTGCTGAACCCGTCATCAGCCGGGTGCCAGCCCATCGCTTTCCAGACCAGGCCAATCGCTTCTTGCATGCGACGACGAAAAATTTCGCGTTCTGGCTTTGGCATGGCGGAAGGCAGCGTCAAAATGATGTTACGCAGGCGTCGCGGTGCGCTGTCGTTCATCATTTTTGCGCGCTGCGCCGCGCTGTTCATTTGGCTTAACGCTTGTGCCAGCAGTTCACACAGCATCAGTATCATCAATGAGCTGCGGCTGTATTGTGCTGAAAACACAGGAAGACGATCGTCGAACGGCACATTAAACAGCGGCTGACCTTCATCATTCATCAGATGGGTGAACGGGGCCGCGATGGCGTGAGGCTCCAGCGCGGCGTTACCGACGGTTTTACTGAACCGCCAGCCTGGCGCGTAACTCTCTTCATCCCACAGATAACGGCGCGGGCTGGAAAGACCGCTGGCGCCCTCGGTGCCAAGACGGACCAACGCCATGCGACTGGCCTCTCGGCCAACACGCACGATAGAAGACCAAAGAAATGCGTCCTCTCTGCCACTTTCCAGCGAGAAATTGGGTTTGCCAAACTGCGCTTGTGCAAATTCGATTCGGCTTTCAAACATCTCATTGTAGATCTGATGGGGCTGCTCCAGATCGCGCAATTGCAGCTCATAGCTCTGACTCAGGCCGTTGTGTGCTTCTGGATGATCTTCGACCAGAATGCCGCAGGTATGTGAGTTGCCAACATCCAGAATCAGGTCGACCGCAATATCAGGCTCTTGTCGCGTGCCCGCAACCAGCGTGATTTCCGGGATTCTCAGCTGTTTGCCCAGCATATCAAGCAGATTCAGATAGTGGGCCTGATACTCAAAACCGCGTAGTGCGGTGCGTTGGTCTGCCTCACTGCGCTGCTCACGCTCTGTCGCATGTTGGGTAAAGACTTCGCGTAACCAGCCATCCACCCAGGTCAAATCGAGGAATTCACCTAACTCTTCGCTATGATAGGCCAGTGTGAATTTCAGGCCAGCTGTAATATCGCTTTCCGTCGGAGCGAGCAGTTCATTTTCATCACCGTCCGGGTAGACCTTGGTGTCGAAAACGATGCAGATACGGTGAGTATTGCCGTCCTGATCCGACCTTGGCAGCGTAACGACCTTGATGCGCGCCCAGTTATCCGGGCCACCAATAAATGTACGCGGCGGGTTGAAACGCATAAAGGGCAACGGCAGCCACACATTACTCAATAACAGCAGCGATTGACCCAGCGAGAAGCTGGATTCAGGGCGCACCACTTCTGGTGCGGTCCCCATCGGGGCTGGCAAAAGATATTTACCGTTTTCCTCGTTAAGGATCAGGCGCAGCAGTGGGCCGTTAGCCGTTTTGCGGACAAACTTGCCCGGGCCCTGCACATCAATTGCCGGTTTGAGCGCAAAATCCAAAAATTGCAGACCGCTGTCCTGGATGAGAGTGATCTTTTGTTTATAGTCCGTAATCGTGGCCAGCATAGGGTTATTCGCTCTCACGCTTGAAAGTCAAAGGGATCAGATTATCGTCGTCGTAGCGGCCTGAGCACTCAGCCGCGCCGCTGGCTCCCTGGGTGCAAACAATTTCAGGCATCTGATAGCGCGATCCGTCACTACAGCGCGCTTTGACCCGGCTGTTGATAATCAGGTTGCCCGATTGCATTAATCCGGCGCTGACGTTGGCGCGGCAGGTGACGCCATCACCGTGAGTGAGACGTACCGTGCCCTGACCATCCTTGAGTTGATAACGCAAGCTGGCCGGTTTCCCAATGGTAGGGGTTTTGGTATCGGCAGTGACGCGCCAGTTACCGTTAAGGAAATCGGTTTTGCCCAGCTTGACGGCCAACGCAGGCATCACCAGCACATTTTTGTCTACCGGTTTGGTCTCTTCCGGTTTCGTCTCAGCGACCACATTTTCAACCGGCGGTGCGCTCGGGGCGGCAGGTTTCTGCGCAACAACCGGGACTTTTTCTGCTTCAGTGGACGTTTCAGCAGCAACAGGCGGTGGTGCTATCGGCGTGGCATTTTGTGTGACGGACTCGGCTTCTTTGGGTTTTTCCGTGGCGGGCAGTACGCGTTTTTCCGGCGTATGCGCGACCACCGGCTCTGACGTTACCGGTTTGCTGGGTACGCCTGCGCGGAATTGCCAAACCAACGCACCGGCCAACGCCATGCCCGGTGCTATCCACCACCAGCGGCGTAATGCCGATTTCCCTTGAACAGCAGGCTGCACTGGAGGGATTGCCACCTTGGGAGCTTCCTCTGACTCGTTTTCCGGCTCAACCGGCAATGAGGACGTTTCCGCATAGGCCGCTGCGGCATTGGGCTGGGAAATGGGCGGCGCAGCAGGCTCAACCAGCGGCTGTGCCGTGATGGCCGGTAACGCTTCGCGCAGGCATTCTAATGCATCGGCTCGCGGTTTTTGGTCGAGATTAATAAAGCCCCAAAAGGTAATCACGGGGTGCCCATTGACCAGATAAACGTAATTTGCAGCCGGGAATTGGAACGCCTTGGCGAGCAGGACTCCAAAGCGTTGCTGAGCCGCACTTTCTGAGGCGAGCGCGCGTTCACTCAGGGTGGCGACGGTGGTCAGGCAGGTTTGTAATTGCTCCAGAGCTGCGTCTCGTTCCGCCTCGCCCGCGGCCATCCATGAGGTTACTTTTCCTTCGCCGGGGGCATACCAGTCAAGACGATCGCCCGTTTCGTTAGGCTGTGGAATGGCCAGGCAATCAGCGATCTCTTGTTGTCTCCGTAAACGTAGGGTTTCCCGCAACTGAAGTGCCGATGCATACACCGGCTGCCCATTTTCGCCCAGCGCAAAAAAATCGGCCAAACTTCCGCTGCGTAGTAATGATTTTGCCAAGAAAAAGACCTTATTAAATGGATGGTTAAAATCTGGGATCGAATCAGTTTACTATAAAATGTACTTTAAACCTGAAATGGCAATGTCAAACGCATAAAGAAACGACAAAACCGCTAAATATTTGACCTATCAACGCCGTTTCTCAGGTTAAGTATCACATTGCGGCAACTTTTTTCTCTATGGAGTGTCGTTTTTCGAGTAGGCCGTGTCAGATGATGAGGGCGGTATCGGGACCGTGCTTTTCGACAATGTATGTTGCATGGGGACAAGGGGCATCCACCATAACGGTAAAGGCGAGGATGAGTGACTATCCACCACTTCACCCAGTCGCGGAGAAAGCACCCGGATTCCTTTCTGCGCGGCCAGCGCATGGCTACGCTGCACCGGTTCCGTCCAGTGGTGCAGTGACAAGGTAAACATTCCCCAGTGGATAGGAACAAACGTACGTGGTGCCAGATCGAGCACGGTTTGAACGGGTCCAAATCGCTCTCTGATAGCCGTAAAGTGATCGTTATAAGCAGAATCGCCGCTATAATACAGTGTCTCATGAGGGCGTTGCAACACCCAGGAGCACCAGAGAGATTTGTTATGGTCGAAGGGCGTGCGCCCCGAAGCATGGCGTGCCGGTGTGGCGGTCAATGTCAGCGTCTTCCAGGTGTATCCCTCATACCAATCCCGTTCGGTAATGCGTCCGGCCGCAATGCCCCATTTGCGCAACGTTTCGCCCATACCGAGCGGGGTAAGGAAATGGGTTTTCTTGTCGCGAAAAAAATCAATGGTTGCGCGGTCCAGGTGGTCATAGTGGTTATGTGAAAGCACGATCACATCAATGGCTGGCAGCGCTTCCATGGGCACCACTGGCGGTTGAAACCGTTTGATGCGAAAGGGAAAGGGCGCGGCTGAAGCTGAAAAAAAACGGGTCGATCAGCAATGTGACGCCATCCATATTCAGCAACAGGCTGGAATGACCAAACCAGATAAAGCGGGTTTTATGTTCTGGTTTAAGAAACTCTCTCCAATTCGGCATCACTTCCGGCAAACATTGTTCCGGCATACGGGATCGTGCAGTAAACAACAAGCGTCTAAGTACGGAGAGCCGTTCGCGCCACCCCATGTGCAGATAGACGCTGGGTCGCATATTATGAAAGCGCTGATTTACCGAAGAATGAAGAATAATGGAGAGGTGCGGCGTTTGAAATTGCCTTTTCGGTCATGGTGTCACTCCACCATAAGGAGAAATTGTGCTATCAGGGTAAAAACTCCGCATGACAGCGTTACGCGTGTTTAGTATGCTAAACAAACCGTGATTAACGATGACATAACAATATCATGATTTTATCTTAGGTAAGACAGGGTGAGCTATCCAGTAAGTTGTTGCTAAATCTGTGGCACCGGCTGGTTGTTTGATGCCATGGACGTGGGGTTATTGTCTTTTGTTCTGGCGGCGCTGAAACTGGCGTGGGGGTTGACGACCGCCCAGTTGGGGCTGATTGGTAGCGTAAATTCCATCGGGATGGCGGTTGGTGCCTTTGTTTTTGGGCTCTATGCCGATCGCAAAGGGCGTAAATCCGCGTTTATGGTTACGCTATTGATGTTCAGCATCGCCAGCGGATTAAGCGCATTTGCCTGGGGGCTGGGAAGCCTTCTTGTGCTGCGTTTCTTTATCGGTATGGGATTAGGCGGTGAACTGCCGGTGGCATCAACGCTGGTCAGTGAAAGTGTTGTCCCGGAAGTGCGGGGTCGCGTGGTGGTTCTGCTTGAAAGCTTTTGGGCAGTAGGCTGGTTATTGGCGGCATTGATCGCCTATTTTCTCATTCCGTTGCCGAGTGTTGGCTGGCGTGGTGCCATGATCCTGTGCGCGTTGCCGGCATTCTATGCGTTGTACCTGCGTTTTCGTTTACCGGATTCGCCGCACTATCTGCAACTCAGCCAGAAAGAGAAAAAAAGCGCATTTCGTCACAAAATTGCTGCGCTGTAGGCGCCGGAACAGCGCCGCGCCAGCGTGATGCTGTGGATAGTCTGGTTTTGCGTAGTGTTCTCCTATTACGGCATGTTTTTATGGTTGCCGAGCGTCATGATGCTTAAAGGTTTTGATATGGTGAAAAGTTTTGGTTATGTGCTGGTGATGACGTTGGCGCAGTTGCCCGGCTATTTTACCGTTGCCTGGCTGATTGAACGGGCTGGGAGAAAGGTAGTGCTGGTGGTCTATCTGCTGGGTACGCTGATCAGTGCCTATTTCTTCGGCGTTGCCACCAGTGCGCCGCAGTTGTTGCTATCCGGCTCTCTGCTCTCGTTTTTCAATCTGGGAGCCTGGGGTGCGCTTTATGCCTATACGCCAGAGCAATATGCAACATCCATTCGCGCTACTGGCGCAGGAATGGCGGTCGCGGTTGGCCGTATAGGTGGGATTCTGGGGCCTTTGCTGGTAGGGATACTGGTAGCGGGGGCGGTGCCCATCAGCGGTATTTTTGCCTTGTTTAGCCTGGCGATCCTGCTTGCTGTCTTTGCTATCATGCTGTTAGGTCAGGAAACTCGACAGCGTGCGTTATAGCAGCGAGTGAAAGAAAACACGGGGGCCCGGTTACCCCCGTTTTTTATCGATTTTATGCTCAACCTACTTTACACGTGAGTGACGCCGTCACTTTTTTATGGTTTAAAATCGTCCCCGGCCATTGGTAATGTTATAAAACGCTTAAATTTTGCGATGGTTTAACAATGATTTAATAGCAACAGAGTAATTATTATTAGAATAAAGCGTCTGTTTATTTTCTTATTTGTAACCTTTATTACTGTTAACTATCGCCAAGGAGGTGATTCTTTTTATGATGTCCAATTCCTGTTTAACAACCTCTCGCCCAGGCGGGCTTAAGTTGCTTACTGTTGGTTTACTTGCATTGATTGTGGCCGGGTGTTCCACGCCGCGTTCAACGCTGGTCGATCGCGGTGAGTACATTGTCGATACAGCCCATCCGGCAAAAGGTCAGAACGAGCGTGTCCGATTTCTGATTTTGCATTACACCGCACTGGATGATGCGCGCTCATTAAAGGTGCTTACCCAGGAGCAGGTCAGCGCTCATTATCTGGTGACGAAAAATCCTCCGCTGCGAAATGGCAAACCCTTGGTGCTGCAACTGGTGCCGGAGGACCAGCGGGCATGGCATGCGGGTGTCAGCAATTGGAATGGGCGGGTAAATCTCAACGACTCTTCCGTAGGCATCGAGATCGTTAATCTCGGGTTTACAGATAACATGCTTGGCGTTCGCACCTGGTATCCTTACAATGAAACGCAAATCACCGCGCTTGCCGCACTGACCAAAGACATTATTAAGCGTAACAACATCACGCCAGATAATGTCCTTGCTCACAGCGATATTGCGCCGCTGCGCAAGCAAGATCCCGGAAAGCTGTTTCCCTGGAAACGCTTTGCTGAAATGGGAGTAGGAGCCTGGCCTGATGACGCAACGGTAAACAAGTATCTGGCTGGGCGGCAACCGGATTCGCCAGCTGATGTGCTGACGTTGCAGAAAACATTGCTTCGGTATGGTTATGATAAAATCCCGCAAAACGGTGAGTTAGATAAAGAAACCCGTTTGACCATCAGTGCATTCCAGATGCATTTCCGCCCGTCTGACATCGAAGGCAACGCTGATGCGCAAACGGAGGCTATCGCCAAAGCGCTGGTGGAAAAATACCGCACCTAATCCGTGATTACCTTTTTTACTGCCAAGGAACAGCCCAAACATGCTGAGTTATCGACGTTGTCTTTTCTTGATATTTTTGGCGTGTTGGTTGATAGGGTGCAGTAAAGGGAAAGTTACGCCTTCCCCCGCGGTTAAGGCTCCCGTCCTCGTCTCTCCGGCTACGCCGGAGAACGTCAAGGGGGTTTGGCTTACGACACTTTCTGGCCTTGACTGGCCGTCTCCCGCATCGAGTGATGAACCTTCCGACGAACGTCGTATCGTCCTGCAAAAAAAGGCGCTGATCGATAAGCTGGACAACCTCGTGAGTCTGGGCGTTAACACGGTCTTTTTTCAGGTGAAACCGGATGGCACCGCGCTGTATCGTTCGGCGCTGCTGCCGTGGTCTGATGTACTGACGGGGGGGGTGGGTAAAGATCCCTGTTACGATCCACTGGCCTTCATGCTTGCTGAAGGGCACAAGCGCGGATTAAAAATCCACGCCTGGCTCAATCCATACCGCGTGACCAGTAATACTCAGCCGAAAACCGTGACAGCACTGCGACACACGCTCAGCGCTTCGCCTGCCAGCGTGTATGCGTTACACCCTGAGTGGATACGTACGGCGAGCGATCGGTTTGTGCTGGATCCTGGTATACCTGCTGTGCGCCAGTGGATAACCAATGTGGTGGTGGAACTGGTCAACAACTATGAGGTGGATGGTATCCATTTTGATGATTATTTCTACTACGAAACACCGGCTTCGCGTTTGCAAGACGATGCCACTTATCGCCAGTATGGGCAGGGATTTGCTACCAAAGGGGACTGGCGGCGCAATAATACCTTGCTATTGATTGAGCAGATCTCGACGGCGATCAAAGCGGTCAAACCGCAGGTTGAGTTTGGCATCAGCCCGGCAGGCGTGTGGCGTAACGCGGAGAAAGACCCACGTGGCTCGGATACACTCGGCGGCGGCACCTATGATATCGCTTATGCGGATACCCGTTTATGGGTGGAGCGTGGCCTGATTGACTATATCATCCCGCAAATCTACTGGCCTTTTGCACGAGAAATTGTCCGTTATGACACATTGGTGAAATGGTGGGCGAGTGTGGTAAGGCCGATAAAAACCCGTCTGTACGTGGGGATCGCGTTATACAAAGTGGGTGTACCTTCGCAAAAAGAACCTGATTGGGCGCGAGATAGCGGTGTGCCTGAGTTGCGGCGACAACTTGAACTTAACGATGCGCTGCCGGAAGTAAAAGGAAGCGTGCTTTTTCGTGAGGGGTTTCTTCATCAGCCTCAAACCGCACCGGCGGTGGATTACCTCAGAACACACTGGCGCGAGTAACGGTTAAAACGACGCGGCGGCGAAAAGCCGCTATATTTTCTGTTGAAGAACAGACTTTCCGACGCGCTTTTTTTGATAATGGATTTTATTGCGTGCGGGAGGGTGTAAATGTTGTTTTAACGATAAGCAGGCTCTCATGAAAACACCTGTATGCTCCGATGATACATCGCTTCGCCGCATGTTGCTTTTAGCGGCATTGGCCATCGATCCATCCGGCTGCCTCAATCCTTTCCATCATTTTGCTTTCCTTGTTTTTGGCTATCGTGCTGGAGCCCATGGTGGCGCTGCTGTGTCGCTCACGGATACCGCGTTCTCTGGTGGTGGTGTTGCTGGGCGGCGTATTGTTAATGCTGTTGTATTGTTAATGCTGTTGGTTTGTGTCCTGCTCAGGATGGTGCTGAGTTAAACCAAATGAGCCTGCAAATGCGCAGTTTGATGACACGCCAGCTTACCGTAGGCATGGCGCCGTTGTAGGAACTGGGTTTAACGCTGTCGCCCGAGGCTGCGATGTCGCTGATTGACCTGGGACAATTTCTCGGGTTGATTACCCGCATGCTCAGCCATGTATCCAGCTTTTTTTCTTCGGCATTAGTGGTGTTTCTTACCGTGATTTTTATGCTGATTGAAGTGCCGGTATTAGTTGAGAAGACCCAACGATTATTCCGTGCTGAATCCTACCGTTTGCCTGGCAGACGTTAAAATCTTGCTGGCAAGTGTGAAAGAGTGCGCGTTGCAGTTACTAAAAGCTTAATTGTTTGAAAATAAAAGCCGACAGCATATTTAACGGTGTGGTCAGATCAAGGGTATGGCACCGGAAGGCCCGGTAAGGTCGCCAATTTTTATCCCATTTTCGAGTGTGTAATCCTTAAGAAAATTATAAGCAATAGTTGACGTCAGATTATAGCCTTTTTCCAATGTTTGTTTTGGCGTGCCAATATTGTTACTGTTCCGTTTATAATAAGGACAATAAGTTAGTGAAAAAGATCATTGGTAATATTCGCCTTTCCGCGTAGATAAGGACGATAGCTGTTATAGTTAGCGGTCGATTCTAACGAAAATCCCGGCTACATTGAGAAAATCTTGTTAATTTCATGTTGATAGCTGGCGATCACTTCCGTACCACTACTGACCCTTTCATTAAACGGTTTTTTTTGTGATTTATCATTAGCATGCTGCGCCCAGCGAACTTCTGCTGACAACCCAAAACCCTGATCAAAAAGCGTAGAAAACCGTAAGCTATCATTGTGCTCCCCGTTTGATGAGTCTTTAAATTCATGCTGATAATCAATGGCGGTAGCATGCGCGTTGAGTGTGACCAATGAAGCCATTGCCAACGTAACTAACTTTAATTTCATTATATCTCTCCGAGAAAAATAACATTAACGTCAACAACTCCGCAGACAAAAGCAATCCAGCCGTAATAAATGACGGCGTATTAATGCGAGGTGCTAAAAAATAGAGTAATAAATTCACAATTATAAAAATCGTTACATTTTCACCATCACATTCTTGCGGCCCAGCGTGTCGGAAAGCGGACCGGTAAACAACAACCCAACCGCAAGAATAACCGTAGCAATTGATAATGATAGGCTGCTGGTTGCAGGAGAAATGCTAAAATCCTGCGACAGCACGGGTAAAATCGGTTGTACGCAATACAGCAAGGCAAAGGTAGCGAGCCCGGCGGAGAAGAGCGCAAGCGTAACGCGTATAAATGCGGGCGTACCACGGGTGATATAGAGCGATTTCGGTGATGTGGTTGTTGTGCGATTCAGCGGCTCTTCGAGTCGATCGGCATCTGGCACGATGACCGAATCTGATGCTGAAGAAAGTGACGTACTCAAAACTATTCCTTGGTCACAGGGGGAAAATAGAAAATTTATGCGTCAATCAGCGTGTGATGCAGTGAATGACGCGTAGTGGATCATAGAAGGGTAAAAATGTTTTGTATAATATATTAATAATACCAATTGATATTTTTAAAATATTATTCTTCACTTCCCGAACCTATCCCTGAGGATGACGGCAATGAACATTGAACTGCGGCATCTCCGCTATTTTCTGGCTGTTGCAGAAGAGCTGCATTTTGGCCGTGCTGCTGAGAAGCTCAACATTTCTCAACCGCCGCTGAGCCAGCAGATACAGGCGTTGGAGGCGGAGGTTGGCGCGACGCTGTTTGAACGCAATGGTTGACGCCTGCTGGCGAAGCCTTTCGTAAAGAGTGCTGGGGAATTTTACATCAGGTTGAGCAGGCATCAGCGCGGGCAGCAAGGATCCAGCGTGGTGAAATCGGTGAACTGCGTATTGGTTTCACGTCCTCAGCACCGTTTATTCGTGCGGTCTCGCGCAGTTTGCTGCGTTTTCGCCAGCACTATCCAGATGTTCATCTGCAAATGTTGGAACTGAACACCAAACAGCAGATCGATCCCTTGCTCAGCGGAAAGCTGGATATCGGGGTAATGCGTAATAACCCGCTACCTGCGGATTTACAGCATCAGTTGTTGTTGCATGAGGCATTGGTCGCGGTGGTGCATGAAGCGCACCCGCTAGCGAACCAATCGCATATCAGCGTACATCAATTGGTCTATGAACCTTTTGTGTTTTTTGCCCGTGAAGTGGGAACGGCACTCTACGACAAGATTCTTCGTTTGTTGAAAAGCTACACCATTGAGCCTTACATCACGCAAGAAGTCGGGGAGGCGATGACCATTGTGGGGCTGGTTTCGGCGGGACTTGGCGTTTCGATTCTTCCCGCATCATTTTTGCGTATCTCGGTGGGTGGGGTGAAATATGTGCCGCTCAGTGAGCCGGATGCCACGACTGAAGTGTGGTTGGCCACATCACGCCGCGAAGCACTTAATCCTGCCGCGAATACGTTGATTTCATTTATGTTGGAACAGGATACGGACAAATATGCGCACCGAATCACAAAATGAATCAAAGAGTTGACGCAATTCACCAAAAGCCGCCCCACACGGCCATTGAGTTTTCGATTGGCAACGCGGGCATAATAGCCTTTGCAAAAATCGTAGTGGAAGTGTGGATTGGCAATGGGATAGAGCAGACAGGCCAGCATTTCGCGGCTATAAGTGACAATGTCACAATCATGCAGCCCAATGCAGGAAGTACGGCGTGACGCGAGCGCGTAACCAATGCAAAACCACACGTTTCGTCCTTTACCCGGTTCTTCTGGTGCCAGTGATTTTGCGGCCAACTCCTGACTCAGCGCGGTTAAGCGCGGGCCATCATTCCAAAGAATGCGATGCCGTTGTGGCAAGCGAGAGAAAAACGCGCGGGCATATTCAAATTGTTCGCGATCAGCACGATCCAGACCAATAACAATTTCTGTCAGATAATTAACCCGGGCGAGCTGATCGATGATATGGGTTAACGCAGGCCCTGCCAGTTCAGAAAAGAGTGAAGGTAATATCAATCCCATACTGTTCTGGCCCGAGAAAACCTGTAATTCGTACTCCAGCTCATCGGGGTTTCTTCTGGTAAGGTTATGAAAATTGGTAATTATCCCATCCTGATAAAATTCACTCATCGCATACCTCACGTTTATGGTTGCCGGAAATGAAATGGCTTAGTCCTTCACGCCATCCTGCAGGCCCGGTAGCGCGCGTAAAATAGACTTTTCCCGTGAAAACATCCCCTGGAGTGATCTGCTGCTGGCCCTTGTTCTTGATCACTACGGCATAATCCGCGGCCCGCAATAATGAAATATCATTGGGGCCATCCCCCAGGCTCAACGTAATGGGCGTAGTCTGGGTAACATGCTGATATTGCTGCCATAGCCAGATAGCCGCATTTCCTTTACTGACGCCTTTGCCCATCACATGGTAGAAGCGCCCACCTTGTGTCAACGCCAGCCCGTGGCGATCCCGCTGGAAAATGAAATGTTGTAGTGCATCTCCATCATCGTGCCACAGCAAGCCTGACGCTGGCGCGCACGTGCCGCTTGCGGCAATGAGAGGCCGGTGAGCGTGGCCACATCTGAATCGGTCAATGTAGAGAAACCACTGAAATTAAAATGGTTTTTAACACGAAGATGTTCAAGCAGGGTGCAGATCTCCACATAATCAGCCGAAAATAGCTTACTCGGGTAATCAGTATGCCTGCGCCCGCTTTTCGGGAGTTCAACGCTGGTGCCGTTTTCAGCAATAAAGGGGCAGTGCTCAAGACCCAACTCATGGCGAATAAGTGTCGTTTCGCTGACAGTTTTACTGGTGGTTATGATGACAGGGATATTGTGTTGTTTCAGACATCGCAGCCAAGGCTCTGCAGGTTGCCAATCGTAAGTATCGTGATCCAGCAGTGAACCGTCCAGATCGCTAAATATGAGCATATCATCACTCAGCTCAGGCATATCGCGTCTCCTTTCATCAATACAGGAGTCCATCACTCCGGCAATGTGTTGGAGCAGGGCCAACCTCATAAGCTGAGCCTACCGAGGACATAATGTGATGTGAATCACACAATAAACTGTATGTATAAATACGGGATAATGCAAACCTCACCCGTCTTAAGCCCTTCCTTTTCGGAATAACCCCCATTCCTTATGGAATGTTGATTATGTGTAGGATCAACACCAGGAGAGCCATAATGGCCATACCCGCTATAAATAAAAAAACAATGAGTACTCAACGCTTGCACTTCCCGGGGCGCGCTAAACCACCGGCCGGAAGTCTAAAATGAACGGTATCATCGGTTTTAGTTCGGATGATACCGTTACCACAACGCAGTTAACCAGGACAAATCGACAACATAGCGATGCAGGCCCGTGATATAGGCCATCACGCCAAGGACAAAAAATGCCGCAATCACATGAAATATAATCAAAAAATAATAATAAAAGGGTGAGCGTGCTTTGTGCACATAGTTACGCTTCGATGTGCCCTTAAGCGCCTCTTCAAATACCCACGTTTTCAGCGCCTTAACCACATCGTGAACCAGACTGCATGCAGATAACACGCCAACGACAACAATCCAATAGTCGTACCACTTCATCCGTTGTTATCTCTTCCTGTCATAATATGCTAGAAACAACACTGCGAACTGCATGCTGAGCGGAACGCTAGCGACGCCCTCGCATGTGGGTATTGGCAGACCATTCATACGTAGCCGCTTCATCAGGTTTGAATTTGTTTTTCTTTTTCTCGGTGCGAGCCTGCCAGGCTGCTGTGTCGCGTTCTTTCATCAGCTTATCGATGAAGTCATCTTTGATATGGTTGATATGGTTGTTCTCAGAATTTGTTAACGGCCGTCCTCGTTTTTTCTTTTCCTGATGCAGCAACGTCTTAAGCTGTCGTTGTTCACTTTCTGTCATGTCTTTTTGCGTCAGCCTAGGCATGGGAATGAACCTCCTCGTGGGTGAGAACTTCCATTGTAGAGGAAAAATGCAAACGGCTCAGAGAAATCATTCGATGCCAAAACGGCTATTGGTATTGGTCAAGGTACATCCCTGATCAATAGCCGTTTTACAATGATGAAGGTATTTTAAAACGCCAGATCCTGCCTCTGTACTGCTGATAAAAATCACTTTATTGCTATCATCGATTGGTTTCAATGCTATTGAAGCTACGTAGTTTATATATAACCCCTGACGATTTTTTCATCAAATTAAAAACCAGAATTATCTCTGGAAAATATGAAAGGAATCGCATGAAGAAATTTGGAGCATTAATCGTTATATTGAGTCTGAATATGGGTATATCTTCCATCGCTCATGGTAATTTGCCAACAATGCCGCCAGATAAAGACAGTGCTGAGAATAGTCTTGTTTCACGCCATCCGTTGGGAATTGTTCCAGCAAATAGACTTGTGGTTTTCTACGGTAACTTTAATTCTCGTAGAATGGGTATACTGGGGGAATATCCCGCACCTGAGCTCTGGGAAAAATTAAAATCTGAAGTTCGAGAGTGGGGGAAAAACAGATCCCTCCAAGCCGGTAGTTCCCGGGTTACAGTACATCGCCACTGTAGCAAGTAACCATCCTGGGCGCGATGGACTTTATCGTAACAGGATGAGTGATAAGCCGATTGAGAAGGCGCTGTTGGTGGTAAGGATGACGCAAGGCGCAGTGCTTATACTTGACGTTCAGCCCGGGCTAAGTGATTTGCATCATGAAATATCCCGGCTTGAGCCCTTTTTGATGCTCCCTGATGTTCATTTAGGTCTTGATCCCGAATTTGTGATAACCGGTAAATCCGTGCCAGGTAAAAGAGTAGGGGCAATAAATTACAAGGACATAAACAGAGTAATCGATTATCTTTCAGAATTGACGGTTAAAAATAATTTACCCCCTAAAGTGTTAGTTGTTCATCGCTTTACTAAAAAAATGGTGACAGGATTTGATAAAGTAAAATCAGATCCTAATGTACAGGTGATCCTTAACATGGATGGCTGGGGAGGGCCTGAAATTAAAATAACAATGTATGAAAAGGTTATCTCTTCTGAAACAGGGTTGTTATATCCAGGAATAAAGATTTTCTATAAAAATGACCTCAAAAAGCCGCCGCATAGATTGTTATCCAAAGATGAGGTGCTTAGCTTGAAACCTCAGCCGTTATATATTCAATATCAGTAGTTGGATCTGTAGTTGGTGTTAGTAGCCGTACATGCTCATCTTGATTTTTTCGGGAAAGCAGCGCCGGGATGATACACATTGTACAGGGAAGGCGGAGAACATGAGTTTTAAAGTGTTGTTCGTCGAACCCCGTAGGCAGCCAATGCAATCAGGAATATCGTGACGCACAAGATTTTTCCATACACAACGCCAGATTCCACTGTCTTCCTCAATAGTTCGCATAATGTATATTATGTTAAATTAAGTATTAAGGCACCTGTATACAGCTCATAGGTCACCTAACCAGATATATCCTGCTGGCCTTCTCCATGGGGCTATACATCAGCGGGAACTCTATAGGTGGCATGAGTGGCCGTTTGGTCACCGGGGTGCTTACTGACTATTTTCCCTGGCGCGTTGCCATTGGTGCCATGGGTGTTCTCGCGCTGTTTATCGCCCTGATGTTTTAGCGCATTCTGCCCGAGTCATGCCATTTTAGACCCGGCTCGCTGCGACCCAAATCATTGCTCATTAACACCAGGCTACACGGGCACGATGCTGGTTTGCCGTGGTTGTTCCTTCAGGGATTTCTGCTGATGGGAGCCTTTGTTACTCTGTTCAATTACATCGGCTACCGCCTGCTCGAATCGCCCTACACATTGAATCAGGCCATTGTTGGACTGCTATCGGTGGTTTATCTCACCGGCAGCATCAAGTTCGCCAAGAGCCGGCGAGATGACGGCGCGTTATGGTCGCGGTGCTGTGATGGCCGGCTCCGTCGGTCTGATGCTTGCTGGATTAGGTCTGACTGCCTTTGGCGCGTTATGGCTTATTTTTATCGGCATGATGCTGTTTACCGCCGGTTTTTTGCCGCACACGAGGTTGCCAGCGGCTGGATTGGCGCGCGAGCACGTCGTGCGCGGTCAGTGTACCTGTTTTGCTACTAGCCTGGCAGGCACACTAGGCGGCGTATTCTGGTCACGCTATGGTTGGCACGGTGTGGTGCTGTTTATTGGTCTGTTGCTGCTGGTTGCACTCTATGTCAGCCTCTATTTGCGTCGACGCCTGTAACTCCTGATAAATATACAGAAAGACTAAACGGCCTTCCTTGGGCGCCGTTTAGTTTCTTCGATTTTCTGCAAAACGGGGTTTTTTGGCACAGTTGCTGACCGTGAATATTGTTGTTATATTATTAGTATGTTGTAACTAAATAAGTCGTAATTCATGAGGTGCTATGGACCACTATCAGTTGATTGCCGCCCTTCACGATACTTTTGCGTTACTGGAACAGGGGCTCGCCGAATTACGACAGCGTTTAACGCAGACGCCGCTGCTCAATGCGCGTGTTTTTCCCCTCCCTATCGTGGAAAAGGGCAAAGAACATGACCCTATCACCCAGATAGCCGTCACCGCGCTACAGAGCGAAGCAGCCCGTGATGCGGGTCTGGCACATTTTCAGCGTTTATTTATCCATCATTATGCAGAAACGGTCAGCAGCAAAGCAGCCATCCGTTTGCCAGGCGCGCTCTGTTTTCAGGTGACTCAGGCTGACTATGAACATACCCGACAGTTAATCGATACCATTAATACGCTCAAAGCAAACCTTGAGCAGCTGATTACGCGCGAATCCGGTTTGCCCGCAGAGCAACGGTTTGAGTTCGTACACGCTCATCTGCCCGGATTGATTACTCTAAGCGCCTATCGTTCTCTCACACTGCTGATCGATCCGGACACAGTGCGTTTGGGTTGGGCCAACAAACACGTGGTGAATACGCTGACGCGGGAAGCGGTATTAGAAAAACTGGAGAAAAGCCTTCAGGCCGAGCGCGGCATATCACCGACGGAGCGAGCCACCTGGCAAGCGCGAGTCACGCAGGAACTGATTGATATAAAAAGATTGCCGCAAGACGCCGTCTTGAAAATAAAACGGCCGGTGAAAGTGCAACCGATCGCCCGCGTTTGGTATCGGGAGGCACAGAAGCAGGTACAACATCCCTGCCCGTCCCCATTGTTGGTGCTGTGCCGCGATCCCTCGCGCGTCCCCCTTATTGGTGAGCTAGGGAGTTACCTTGTCGACAGCACACAGCCCAAATTTACCCCGAAAGCAAAAACGTTGCGTCTGTTAATTCCGCGCCTTAACCTTTATCTTGATGAAAGCGCGTAAGGCATAGACATCAACCGATATGCAGGCTACCCACCATATCCTTCGGGCGCACCCACTCGTCAAATTGTGCCTCAGTCAAATAGCCGAGTTTCAACGCGGCCGCCTTGAGTGTTAATCCCTCTTTATGCGCCTTCTTGGCAATTTCAGCCGCTTTATCGTAACCGATATGGGTATTCAACGCGGTAACCAGCATCAGTGAATCATTCAACAGTTGCTCGATACGATCGCGGTTAGGCTCAATGCCAATAGCACAATGTTCGTCAAAGCTCTTCATACCATCTGCCAGAAAACGGACCGATTGCAGGAAATTGTGAATAACCATCGGGCGATAAACGTTCAGCTCAAAGTTACCCGATGCGCCCCCCATGTTCACTGCCACGTCGTTGCCCATCACCTGGCAACACAGCATGGTCAGCGCTTCACACTGGGTAGGATTCACCTTACCCGGCATGATGGAACTGCCCGGTTCGTTTTCCGGAATGCTCAGCTCGCCTATGCCGCAACGCGGACCGGATGCCAGCCAGCGCACATCGTTGGCGATTTTCATCAGCGAAGCCGCCAGCCCTTTTAACGCACCGTGGCCGTGCACCAGTGCATCACAGGTTGCCAGCGCTTCAAATTTATTGGGCGCGGTAATAAACGGTTGTCCGGTCAGTTCAGCAAGTGCGCTGGCAACGCGTACAGCAATTCAGGATGGGTATTGAGCCCCGTTCCCACGGCGGTGCCGCCAAGCGCCAGTTCGCTCAAATGGGGAATGCTGTTCTCGAGGAGAAAATGCTCCAAAGAGCGCTGCGTTTGTGCCCCCCACAGTTTGTTGGCAGGAACATCAATCGGGCCCATAGAATCTTTTTCGATACGTGTCGTCATTGGTTTTTTCTCCTAACATTCCTAAAAAGGATGGGGATCATGGCCTTGTCTGGCATCGTGATTGAGAAAACATTAACATGCACATCAAGCGCCATCGTCTGCAAGCAGAGGCAGTGTATTCATATTCAATGCATTTATTAACCTCCATAGTCACATATATTAACAAACCACATAACAATCGAGTGTGAACATGCAAAAAATGCGTAATAGCATCCAGCACTACGCCTGGGGAAGTAAAACAGCATTAACCGAACTCTACGGCATTGAGAACAAAGACAATCTACCGATGGCAGAGCTTTGGATGGGCGCGCATCCCAAAAGCAGCTCATGGGTGATGGATGAGCAAGGCCAGGAACAGCGTCTACGCGACGTGATTGCCCAAGCGCCAGCGGAGACATTGGGTGCCAAGATCGCAGCACAGTTTGGTGAACGCTATTGCAGCCCGTAATTAGGGCAATCAGTACGCAACGCCCTGCCCAGTTTACTGAAAGGCAACCCGAACTTTACCATTGCGCCCTTGAGCTGGAAGAATGCCAAAGGTGAAAGAACGCTCAACGCCTCGCTCAATTTGAGTAATCCGGCGCAGCTCACTGAGTTAACACCGCCGGCACAGAGCGATGAAGAAGGCGTAATCCGTCGTGCAGTAAAACAACTGGACGTGACCTTTAACGCACCGATGGCAATGTTGGCTGAAGGTATTGTTCAGGCCAGTGGCCAAGCGCAATCGGAACAAGAGCATCAACAACTGATTGCCAGCGCGCAAGAGCAAGTAAAAATGTTGGCCAATGTGGGTGAAATGAACCAACTCACCGTTACCAAAGACGATGCCATCACCAGTTCACTGCACTATGCTGACAACCAAGTCGAGTTTAATGGACGAAAAATTTCACTGGCGGAATTCATTGCCCCGTTTATCGACATCCCGACCGATGACGGCGACGAAGGCGATGATGCCGAACCAGAAGCGCAAGATGCACCTGCTGTAGTGCCCCCGCAAGCGCAATAATAGTGCGTGTACCGCCTGTGCGTGCTGGCAGGCGGTAATCCTCTGAAATAGACTGAGTGAATGGTCATGCCATTGGACAAAAACACCCTGGAGTCACGCCAGAGCGTACTTTATTTTGCTGCGATAGCATTGGCCTGGCTGGCAGCACGCGTTTTCCCTGATACGGAGAGTTTGGTCACGCTCATCAATCCCGCATTAGCCATCATGCTGTTCGTAACCCTTATGCAGGTGCCGCTGGGGGCGTTGGTTGATGGTTTACGCAACCTGCGCTTTATTGGCGCGCTGCTGGTCGCCAATTTCATCGGCATCCCACTGTTACTGCTGCTTTTACGCCCGTTACTGCCTGCGGAACCCTTGGTGCAATTTGGTATTCTGCTGGTGCTGTTAGCACCGTGTATCGATTATGTAGTGACTTTCTGCCACCTTGGGCGCGGCGATTCCGCCCGATTACTTGCCTGCACCCCGCTGCTGCTGTTGCTGCCGTTTTATCTGGCCCTGTTTCTTGATGATACAGCCTCCGCGCTGATTTCTCCGGCGCCCTTTGCTGATGCGTTTATCTAGCTGATCCTGCTGCCGCTTATCGGCGCAGGCTTGTTACAAAAAGCCCAATCGCGCTTTCTAATCGCGCAGCGGATAGTCAACGACGCCGGTTGGCTACCGGTGCCCGTGACTGCCGTGGTGATCTTTTTGGTGGTTGCGTCTGTCTTGCCGCAACTGGAACTAGCGATCGGTCCTGTACGTCAGGCGCTGCCGTTCTACCTGTTGTTTGCCGTTGCCGCGCCGTGGATTGGTGCGTTGGCTGCACGCGTATTTGGCCTGAACGCCGCCAGCAGGCGCGCGGTGGCATTCAGCAGCGCCACGCGCAATTCATTAGTGATCCTGCCACTTGCCTTTTCGATCCCAGGGGCCATGCCGGTACTGCCTGCGATCCTGGTCGCACAAACCTTGATCGAACTGATCGCGGAATCCCTCATCGGGTGCGTGACGCACGCAGAAATCGCCCATCGGTGTAATCTGCGATGGCATTCCATGCCTGATTGCTTATACTAAACAGTACCTTAATAATTTAAATACTCACTGCGCCTTAGTGCGCGTAGCGAAAGAAGCCATTATGATCGATCCTTCAATACCGTTAACAGACATTCACCGCCACCTTGATGGCAATATTCGCGCACAAACGATCCTCGATTTAGCACGCCAGTTTAACGTCACCCTCCCCGCGCAGACGCTTGAAGATCTAATCCCACACGTACAGGTCATCGATAAAACCGCTAACCTGCTCGGCTTTCTGCAAAAATTGGATTGGGGTGTTGCCGTGCTCGGTTCGCTAGATGCCTGTCGGCGTGTGGCCTACGAAAATGTTGAAGATGCGGTGCATGCAGGTTTGGACTACACCGAATTGCGTTTCTCCCCTTATTACATGGCGCAGCGTCATGCACTTCCGCTGCAAAGCGTGGTCGAAGCGGTTATCGATGGTATACAGGCGGGCTGTCGCGATTACGATACCGATATCCAACTGATTGGTATCATGAGTCGTACCTTTGGTTCTGAGGCGTGTCAGCAAGAATTGAATGCCCTGCAAGCCTGCCGCGATAAGATCGTGGCACTCAATCTCGCAGGCGATGAGCTGGGTTTCCCGGGGGCTTGTTTACCTCGCACTTTCGTCAGGCACGCGATAATGGCTGGTATATTACCGTTCATGCCGGTGAAGCAGCGGATGCCGAAAGTATCTGGCAGGCTATTCGTCAATTGAGCACAGAGCGCATTGGGCATGGCGTAGCGGCCATTGTCGATAAGACGTTGATGACGCACATGGCGCAACAGCAGATCGCCATTGAGTCTTGCCTGACGTCAAATATTCAAACCAGCACAGTGATGTCGTTGTCTGAGCACCCACTGCCCCACTTTTACGCCACGGCATCCCGGCAACAATTAACACTGACGATCCGGCAGTACAAGGGATCGAGATAGCTCACGAATATCTGACTGCCGCACCGCAGGCCGGTCTGTCTGCCGATGAAATTCGCCAGGCGCAGGATAATGGGTTGGCGGTCGCGTTTCTTTCCGAACAGGATAAACAGCGTATTCGGGAAAAAGTGCAACGCCAGCGTTTAACGTTCTACCAAGAGGGGCGGCACCAGCCCCTACAAACTGATAAGACGACCAAGCCAGCACTGTCTGCATAACAGGCAGCAAAGCGCATAGGGTAGCACAAAAATCACAATACCGTAGAGCACAATAAAGCCATAGACTGACAAAAACTGAATGCCAGGTACAACCGGTCATAAAGTGGGGGTGTTATTAATCTCTATCACGAAAATATTGTGCACCAGATAAATACCCAACGTTTTACTCCCCACCCGGCTTATCATTCCTTCAAGCCAGGTAAACCGCGTATGCAGCATCAAATAAAATAGGCAAACCGCTGAGATTTGCAGTGGCAGATTATAGAATTTTCTGTAGAAAAAGACGATCCCCCATTGTTGGGTTAGCATTGTCAACACACAAAAACTGAGTAATGCCAGTGCTATTCCAGAGAAATACTGGCGAACGGATAATGTAGTATGCTGATAGGTTAATCCAAAATAACCACCAATAAGAAAACTGATCAGGCCAAATACCTGACTGGACATTAACAATGCCGGGTGAATAAACGAGGCAATACCAAACAGGCTATTCATGGTTTTTTCTACCAGAGTCAGGTTTGCCAATAGAAAGAGCGCAGCGATGACATAAATCAGCATCTGGCGGTTGGCGTCAATAAACACGGGACGCAGCAACGGCACGACAAAATAGAGACCGATAATCGAGAATAAAAACCACAGATGTCTGGCCTCGCTCGCGGTGCGATCTGTATTGAGATACGACCAGAAATCGTAATGCGGCGCATCAAGAACACGCGTCAGTACCACAGTGTCATACAGATAATAAAAACAGAGCCAGAAAATCAGTGCGATCGCGATCGCTTTGGATTTATTCATCACATAGGGAAATTGATCCTCATGGCGATTATTCAGCAAAAAATAACCACTCGCCATATAAAACATCGCCACACCGAATTGCCCGGTCTGACGAATAAACAGTACGCCAAAATCCTGAGGATCACGGATCATAAAATAGAGAGAAATATGTGAAAGAATAACCAGGAAAATCGCAACAATCTTCATCAAATCGAGACTGTAAATTCGCATACCGCACCCCCATAACAGAGATATCCACCGAGGTAACTCACGCTTGAGGAGTATTGATGATTTTTACGATTATATAATGCAGAAAACGGTTCTTATTGTGTAACGCAATTAAGGCTGGTCTGACAACCGGCCTGATGATATACCTGCAAGGTTTGAACCATTACGCCGATTTTGCTGGCTGCGCGTTGGCATTTTTGTTGGCGTAACGCTGCGCACACCATCAATTGAATCTTCTGATGAAAAATCATCAAAGGCAGTACCATGGCACCAACCGCTGCCGCAGGAAAAAGCACATTGGCCATAGGGATACCGTTAGCCAGGCTCTTCTTGGAACCGCAGAACACAATAGTAATTTCATCTGCGGTATTGAAGCCCAATTTTCGCGCCGCCAAGGTATTGACCACCAGCACAATCGAGCAAATCACTACGGCAAGCAGTGACCAACCGTTAATTTGCGTCCAGATCCCCTGCACCACGGCTTCGCTGAAGGCAACGTATACCACCAAAAGAATAGATGACCGGTCAGTAATATTAATCAGTTTACGGTGACGCTCTACCCAGCCTGCAATCAGCGGACGCGAGAGATGCCCTAACACAAACGGCACCATCAATTGCAGAATGATCGAACCAATCGCGTGCAGCGTGTCCGTCTCCCCACCCTGGGTGTGCATCAGCAATCCCACCAGAATCGGGGATAAAAATACGCCAAAAATGCTGGACGCGGAGGCACTGCAAATCGCTGCAGCTACGTTGCCCCCCGCCATTGAGGTATAGGCAATCGCTGATTGTACCGTGGCAGGCAACGCGCACAGGTAGAGAAACCCGAGATAGAGCGTTGGTGTCAAAACGGTGGGCACCAGCGCGGTCATCCCCAATGCCCAGTAGCGGAAAGAGCACAAAGGTACTGGCGAACACCACTAAATGTAAGCGCCAGTGCCCCATGCCCGCCGTAATGGCTTCACGAGAGAGCTTTGCACCGTGCATAAAAAACAGCAGCGCGATGGCTGCCGTGGTCAGATATTCGAAGAAGGTTTTTACGTTACCTTCGCACGGAAAAACCGATGCAGTCAGCACGACCACAATCAATACCAGTAAAAATTTATCAATACGAAGGCGTTGCAACCATGACAGTGGGGAGAATGAAGCCATTACGAGAACCTGCATTTTTTTAAAAAAATGCAGGAAATCTTACGATCGCCTTTATCAATGAAACGCCAACAATAGCAAAAAATGCGTTGTTTCATAAGGAAATAGCAGAAGATAACCCTGCATGCAGTCGATAGCGTCTTTACTCGTTTTTAACCACCACCGCACGCCGTTCCTGATGCGAGAGCAGGCCAAGTTCAATCAACTCCATCACCTGTATCGCTTGCTCAGCAGGCACCGGGTTCTCCCCCTTGCCTTGAAGCGCATCGCGGATTGCTGCGTAATAAGCCAGATAGTTACCCGGCAAGGTGGTAACTGCCTGCTCAGCCATAACCCCGTCATGATGCAACGTGAGCAAACCGTGGCGCGAATCCTGCCCCCAATCTGCTTGCGGCAAACGTTCACCTGCCTTCAAACGATCTTCTTGCGGGTCAAGGCCATATTTGATGAAGCTACCTTTGGTGCCATGAAGCGTAAACCGTGCAGACTCGGCAGCCACCAGCATACTGGCATGCAGCACAACACGTCGCTGTGGGTAGATCAAGGTGGCATGGAAATAGTCCGTTGCTTTACCGCCGGGGCGCAATTGCGCTAAATCCACATTAATCGCCACCGGCAAGCCAAACAGTTGCAAAGCCTGATCTAACAGATGTGGCCCCAAGTCATACCAGATACCGCTGCCCACACTGCCATCTTCACGCCAGCGCTGACGTACCTCTGGGCGGAAACGGTCAAAATGGGACTCGACATAAACCACTTCTCCTAACACGCCGCTGTGAATTAACTGTTTTAGCGTGAGAAAATCGCTGTCCCAGCGGCGATTATGAAAAACAGAGAGCAATTTGCCGCTGTGGGCAGCCACCTGCGCCAGCTCTTTTGCTTGTGACAGCGTCACAGTAAAAGGTTTATCAACCACTACATGTTTGCCCGCCAGCAGGACGTGTTTAGCCAAAGGGAAATGCGTTTCATTGGGGGTAGGAATGACCACAAGGTCAATGTCTGGCCGATTGAACAGCGCCTGCGGATCGTCAATCACGGTGACGTTTGCCCAATCCGCATGCACTTTCTGTGCATCGCTGCTCGACACGGCGACCAGTTCCATACCGGGCACGGCGGTAATTAACGGCGCATGGAAGGTCTTGCTGGCATATCCGTACCCGACCAGCCCTACGCGAATGCTATCACTCATGAATGTCCCCTCGGTTGCCATATTCTTGTCATAAAACCGTTTTCAAGAGTATAGCACCGCCGGAAACTGCCCCGTTATCCTCCGAGTGCTTGCGCGCTGTGTCCCTGCCAGCTACCCGCTTCAACTTTTGCCGCTGCGGGATAGTTTATTTCACTACTGCGCCGCCGAAAATCACTCGGGCTGACACCAACACGTTTGCGGAACATGCGTGAAAAATAGAGCTGATCGTCATAACCCACCACTCGCCCGATATTGGCAATCGACTCCTGTGTAGTTTGCAGTAACAGCTTAGCGCGGATGACGCGCTGATCTTCCCGCCAGCGCAAAATATTGACCCCTATCTGTTCACGAAACAGGCGAGCCAAACGTGACGGCGATAAGCAGACATGGCGGGCCACCTCATCGATGCGCAGTTCACCAGAGAGATTGCTGATAATGAACTGACACGCCTCTATCACACGCGGATCCATAATGCGCTGCGGGCTTTGCGGATCTTCTTCCATCGCACGAATCAGCAAACGTTCCAGCAGGTTCATCCCCAGCTCTTCTGAAAAACGCCGTCCTGAGCGATGAGTCTGTTCGATATTGGCAAACAGCCGATCGAACTCCAGCAGCAGGTGGTTGTTAGGCAGCGTCAGGCGACCAATATCACACTGTTTGCTGTGCCATTCCAGCCAATCGGCCCAGTAGGCACGAGGACGAAAGTAGACCCAACGGTGATACCAGCAATCACTGTGCGGCGAGCGACCGCAAAAATGCTTAGATTTCGGCGGGAAAAGCAGCAAATCTCCCGGATTACAGAAAAAATCCGTCTCCCTGTCAGACACCCTGCCTTGTCCCTTGATGGTCAGGTTGATGATGTAGCCTTTCATCCCATCCGGGCGATCGATAAAGAAATCGAGCGGACCGTCAGCCAGAATGGGTGTTAAACCCGCGACCAAATAGGCGTTAAAAGAATAGCCTGGTAGCAACGGGTTTGATTGCGATTCATGCGTCATGCGCTGGTACATCGGCCCTCTGGGAATCATCGGGTGTAAACAGAATCAGGTAGTAGTGCAATTTGTGACATTGTCACTGCCACCCGACATCCTCTATGGCTGATAGCCCATAAACACCTTATCTCTGCTACTGCTATACAGTTTTCTTCGCCATTTGTTTATAGCGGTCGAAAATCACGGCCGCAAGCAGGATCAAACCACGCACCACGTACTGGGCGAACGGCGAGATATTGAGCAGGTTCATCGCATTTTCTACTGTACCCAGGATCAGCACGCAGGCGGATATCACGATCAGCTCATAACCGATAGAGGTCATCGGCTGCCCACTGGTCATGCGCGATGCCAAGATGATCCCCGCCGCTGCGGATACCAACCCAGACAGGGCAAAATGATGATCTTGGTGCGAACAACTGGCACCCCGGCCAAACGCGCCTCTTCTTCATTACCGCCGATCGCCAGCGTATTATGGCCAAAAGTGGTTTTATTGAGCAGCAAGCCAAACAGAATCATGCACACCACGGTGATCCAAATGGGCGCAGGCAAACCCAGCCAGTTGGCGTAACCAAGCGTAAAGAAACGCTCGTCAACAATCCCCACCGCTTTACCGTCAGAAATGATATATGCCAAACCGCGCGCAATCTGCATGGTGGCAAGCGTGGTGATCAGGGCATTAATTTTGAGCTGTGCAATTACAAAACCGTTGAGCAACCCGAAAGCGACCCCCAGCAGCAAACCGGCACCCACGCCAATCCACAAGCTTTCGGTGAGGTTAATCACTACGGCTGTCGTTACCCCAGCACAAGCAATCACCGAGGCCACTGACAGGTCAAAGTCACCCGAAGCCACAGGCCACCATACCGGACATGGAGATGGCCAGACCCAGCCCTTTCATATTGATGAAGGAGGCGAAGTTGGGCACAAACAGCACACACGCCAGAAACAGCACGGCAAACACCACCAGCATGCCGTAGTTATCCCAAATACGCGACATTCCCCCAGCGCGCTTGTTTTTCTCAGGTGAGGCAGACGTAACCGTTGACATAATTGTATGCTCCTTCGCGTTCACGCGACCACAGAGTTGATTTCGGGAGTTCGTAGCATCGCCAGGCTCAGCGCTTTCTGTTCGCTTGCCTCATCGTGTGAAAGTTCACCCGAAATGGCACCTTCACGCATCACGATGATACGGTCAGCCAGTCCCAGCACTTCGGGTAAATCGCTCGAGGCAAACAGCACCGCGATCCCCTGCTTGGCCAGCGCATAAATCACGTTATAAATCTTATGCTTATCCCCTATGTCAATGCCGCGCGTCGGTTCATCCAGAAGGATCACTTTCATCTCTTCAGAGAGCCAACGACCTAAAATCGCTTTTTGCTGATTGCCGCCGGAAAGATTCATAATCAATGCTGGCGGAAGGGGTTTTGATGTTTAACGCCTGAATCCGGCGCTCTGCATTCTCTTCTTCCCACTGGTTATTAATGACGAACCCGGCTTTGAGACTCTTGCGGCGCGCACTAATGTTGATGTTGTCGCGTACCGAATGCACCGGGAAAAATCTTCCCTATGCCGTGAAACGACAAATAAGGCGACGATGTTGCCATGTCGTTGTGCTCCACACGAGGACACCCTTGCGGGCAAGGGGTCGTCACAGTCATGATTGGGTTACACGATTAACGATGCCGCCTCACACCGAGGCGGCATCACCGTCGTTACATCAAGCCTTTTTTCTTCAACTCTTCTTTGAAGTTTTCACGGGTGATCAGCACCACATCGGTTACTTCGGTGAATTTCTGCGGTTCAACGCCTTTGGTGACCCAGTCATTCAACATCTGAATACTCTTGTAGCCAGCCATGCACGTCCGGGCTTGGCAGCAGCGAGCCATAGAAGCCGGTGGCTTGCCCTTTGGACAATTCATTCACTGCATCTACTACGCCATTGATACCAATACCAATCACGTTGAGGGCTTTAAAGTCCTGACCTTCCGTCGCCCGCACGCCACCGAGCACGGTGTTATCGTTCATACCGACGATCAGCCAGTTTTTCACTTTCGGATGCTGCACCAGCAGCGAGTTGGCGGCATCAAAGGCACCGGAGATATCGTTGGATTTGGTAGGAACCTGATAAATCTGTTTTTCCGGGAAGCCCGCTGCTTTCAGCGCTTCCATCGAACCATAGGTACGACGGCGTGCGGTGTCCAGTTCGTTGGCGGTAATCGCCATCACGCCGGTTTCATCGACTTTCCAGCCGCGTTTGTTCATCTCTTTCCAGAGTTCTTCCCCCTGACGTTCACCGATTTTGGTCGCCGCCATCATCACTAATGGCACCGTATCCATCGGCTCACCTTTTGCGTTGACGAATTGATCGTCCACCGCAATCGTAACTGCGTGCCTTGGCGATAATAGCCGGCCCCAATTTAGGGTCAGGCGTACAGATAACAAACCCTTTCGCTCCGCTGGCCGCCAGGCTATCGATAGCATTCAGCGTTTTTTCGCCATCGGGCACCGCAATTTTGATCACGTCAAAGCCAAGATCTTTTCCGGCCTGATCGGCAAATTTCCATTCAGTTTGAAACCAGGGTTCTTCCGGTTGTTTCACCAGAAACCCCAGCTTAAGATTTTCAGCCATAGCTGATTGTGACATAACTGTCGCCAGTCCAATGGCAGCCAGCACCTTAGTGAATTTATGCATGATGTTCTCCGGTAGGGATTCTCTTTATTTGCAGGTTGCTTACCACAGCCTGCGTTATCACTCTCGGTAAGACACATTCAATCTGGTTAGAGAAAAAACACGGACTTAGTATTTATCCTCCACAGTGCAACATTCAGACGCTGTATTTGTAGCGGGTATTTTGCGCAAGAATCTAGAGCATTATCACATCCCGAAACAATGGCAGGTTTGTGCATAGATTTAGCGAATTTAACCAGCCGTTAACTTTTGATTGATGTCACAAAACCACGACAGGCGGCAGGAAAATGCATACTTCCAGCTAACCTCTCCTCACTCCGTGCTTTTCTGCTGACTATCGTATGTCCATCCGGAATGTGCGTTCCAGCTTATCCCGATCCATGACAACACGCACGTCTAAGCGCGATCCACACCCCCACAGTGACGGAAAAATAGGAGCTGAACGATGAACGCGGGTGCAATAGCAATCGGCCTGGATTTTGGCAGCGATTCAGTACGTGCGCTGGCCGTTGACTGTCAATCTGGATAGGAGTTGGAAACCGAGGTACTACCCCCGGTGGCGGGAAGGACGATATTGTTTACCCGCGGAGAATCAATTTCAGCACCATCCACTCGACTATATAGAAGCATTGGAACAGGCCGTTAAGGTTGTCCTGCAACGGTTGTCGCCTGAGCAACGGTCACAGATCCGCGCTATCGGCGTTGATACCACCGGATCGACCCCCGTCCCCATTGACGAACAAGGCCAGGTATTGGCGCTGCGTCCGGAATTTGCCGACAACCTCAATGCCATGTTTGTACTCTGGAAAGATCACACAGCCATTGAGGAAGAGGAAGCAATCAATACGCTATGCCGCAGCGGTCAATTCCCTGATTACACCAAATATATCGGCGGCGTGTACTCCTCTGAATGGTTCTGGGCCAAGATTTTGCACGTCTCTCGTGCCGACAGCGCCGTTCATCAGGCCGCCGTTTCCTGGATTGAACTGTGTGATTGGGTTCCGGCGTTGCTGTCTGGCACACAAGCGCCGCACCATATCAAACGCGGACGTTGCAGCGCCGGGCATAAATCGCTGTGGCATCCGGAATGGGGCGGCGTGCCGCCAAAAGCGTTTCTCCACGCGCTCGATCCGTTGCTGACCAGCCATTTACAGTATCCGCTGTTCACGGACACCTGGACCGCAGATTTGCCGGTTGGCACCATCACGCCCGAATGGGCGCAGCGACTGGGCGTTCCCACCGACACCATACTTGCCGGTGGCGCCTTTGATTGCCATATGGGGGCCGTGGGCGCAGGCGCACAGCCTTACACATTGGTCAAAGTTATTGGCACTTCCACCTGCGATATCCTGATCGCTGATGAAGCCCGCGTGGGCAATACGTCTGTCGCCGGGATCTGCGGCCAGGTGGACGGCAGCGTAGTGCCAGGTTTTGTCGGTCTGGAAGCGGGACAGTCTGCATTTGGGGATATGTATGCCTGGTTTGGTCGACTGCTGAGCTGGTCGCTACAACTTGCCGCTGAAGAACATTCTGAACTCCAGCCACAGTTGGCGCAAACGCAGGCCCACTTGTTGGAGGCCTTGACCAAACGCTGGGCAGATCATCCTTCCCTCGATCATCTGCCGGTGGTACTGGACTGGTTTAATGGCCGACGCACACCTTTTGCCAATCAACGACTGAAAGGCGTGATTACCGATCTCAACCTCGGCACGGATGTACCCGCGCTGTTTGGCGGCTTTATCGCCGCCACGGCCTTTGGTGCCCGCGCCATCATGGAGTGCTTCGAATCACAGGGAGTGCCGGTGGAAAATCTGCTGGCGTTGAGCTGCATCGCCCGCAAATCCCCCACCATCATGCAAGTGTGCACCGACGTGATGAACCGTCCGTTGCAGGTAGTGGCTTCCGATCAGTGTTGCGCTCTGGGCGCAGCCATCTTCGGGGCTGTGGCCGCCGGGGTACACCCGGACATTCCGACTGCACAGCGCCACATGGCCAGCCGTATATAGAGCGTACATTGACGCCGGATACCGCACGAGTGGCATGCTATCAGGTGCTGTATGAACGTTATCAACAGTGGTGTCGTCTCGCCGAACCTACGTATGCCGCGCAGCGTAAAGCGACAAACTGATCACCGGTTATTTTCCGTTTTCGAAGCTACGTGCAAGCAGGAGTTATCATGGGGAATTTACAACAGCGTGAAGTCTGGTTTGTCATTGGCAGCCAACATCTCTACGGCCCGGAGGCCTTACGTCAGGTAAAAGAAAATGCTGAAAAAGTGGTGCAGGGGCTAAATCAGGATGCCGGACTGCCCGTCAAACTGGTCCTCAAACCGGTCGCCAAATCACCCGACGAAATTCTGGCGCTATGCCGCGACGCCAACTATCAGGATAGCTGTATCGGTTTACTGGTGTGGTTGCACACCTTCTCTCCCGCAAAAATGTGGATCGCCGGACTGAGCGTGTTAACCAAACCGCTGATGCAGTTCCACACCCAGTTTAATGCGGAAATCCCCTGGGACACCATGGACATGGATTTCATGAACCTGAACCAGACCGCGCACGGCGGGCGTGAATTCGGGTTTATCGGCGCACGTATGCGCCAATCGCATCAGGTCGCGGTCGGCCACTGGAAAGATAAAAACGCCCATCAGAGCATTGCCAAATGGATGCGCGTCTCCACCGCCATCGAGGAAAGCAAACAGCTTAAAGTGGCGCGTTTTGGCGATAACATGCGTGAAGTGGCGGTGACCGAAGGGGATAAAGTCGGTGCACAAATCCAGTTTGGTTATTCCGTCAGCGCCTGGGGACTGGGCGATCTCGCCGGCGAAGTGGATGCGGTCACTAAAGGGGATATTGACGCGCTGATCGAGGAGTATGAAGCCAGCTACCTGTTGACTGATACAGTGAAACTGAATGGTCCTAACCGCCAAAACCTGTTGGATGCTGCGCAAATTGAACTGGGGCTTACCAGTTTTCTGGAAAAAAGCGGTTACCGCGCTTTCACCACCGATTTTGAAAACCTCTACGGCCTCAAGCAGTTGCCGGGTCTGTCGGTGCAACGTCTAATGCAAAAAGGCTACGGTTTTGATGGTGAAGGCGATTGGAAAATGGCGGCACTGCTGCGCATCATGAAGGTGATGGCGGAAGGGTTGCTGGGCGGGACCTCATTTATGGAAGATTACACCTACCATTTCGTCCCCGGTAACAATCTAGTGGTGGGCTCCCATATGCTGGAAGTGTGTCCGAGCATCGCCAAAGAGACGAAACCGATACTGGATGCACAGCATCTGGGCATCGGCGGCAAAGCCGACCCTGCTCGCCTGATTTTCTCCACGCCAGCGGGCCCGGCGCTTAATGCCAGCGTAATAGATATGGGCGATCGCTTCCGTATGTTGGTCAACGTGGTAGACACCATCGAACAGCCGCACCCATTGCCCAAACTGCCCGTCGCGCGGGCTATCTGGCAAGCCCAGCCATCGCTGGAAGAAGCCGCCGAAGCGTGGATTCTGGCGGGCGGAGCGCACCATACCGTATTCAGCCAGGCGTTGGATCTTGATTACCTGCGGCTTTATGCCGAAATGAATCACATTGAACTGCTGGTGATCGATAATGAAACCCGCATTCCGGCATTCAAAGACTCTCTGCGCTGGAATGATATGTACAACCTCGAAAAACTCTACGATCATCTAAATTATTCGCTGACTGATAATAAGGAGATTATCAATATGTCCCGCGCCGCCGATCATCGTCGCGCTGAGCTTTCTGCCGGCGGAAAGCTGTTCGATCTCGGTTGTATTCCCAAATCTGTCTGGCGTTTCGTGCTTTAATTCCCGGCAACGGGGCATTTCCTGTACGACCTGTTGATGTTCGCCTTGAGTTCCTGACCCAAAAGGCTTTAACTGTGACGATTTACCCCGCCAACTGCGGGGTAAATATCCGCTTTTGGTGAATATCCCTATTTTGGGTGTGTTGTCGAAAGCCTTACAATGCCGGATAATAGTCCGGTTTTGTTTTTTAGGCATTGTAATGACCGACTATCTGCTTCTTTTCGTCAGCACGCTGCTGGTAAACAATTTTGTTCTGGTGAAATTTCTCGGGCTTTGTCCTTTTATGGGCGTGTCCAAGAAACTGGAAACCGCCATTGGTATGGGGTTGGCAACAACCTTCGTGATGACGCTCGGCTCGATGTTTTCCTGGCTGGTGAACGAGTACGTTTTGCTGCCGCTGGGAATTGTCTATCTGCGCACCATGGCATTTATTCTGATACTGGCGGTCGTGGTGCAGTTCACCGAACTGGCCGTGCGGAAAACCAGTCCTGAGCTCTATCGACTGCTGGGGATTTTCCTTCCGTTGATCACCACCAACTGTGCCGTACTGGGTGTTGCGTTACTCAACGTCAACCTGTCACACAATTTTTTGCAATCGACGGTTTATGGTTTCAGCGCCGCCGCCGGGTTCTCACTGGTAATGGTCTTATTCGCTGCCATTCGTGAGCGCATCGCCGTGTCGGATGTGCCTGCGCCGTGTCGCTCGCGTTTGTGGGCTTTACCGGGTTGGTGAAATTCTAATGAATGCCATTTGGATTGCGATTGCCGCGTTGTGTGCTGGAAGCCGTGGCATTGCACGGCGAGCAGATCAATAAATGTGGCCCCGGCGGTGAGGCCATGATGTTGAAGCTGGCCGAGAAACTCAATATTGACCCACAGCCGCTCGATGGCGACGCGCCCGATCTGCAACCAGCGCTGAAAGTCGCCTGGATCGACGAAAGCAACTGCATCGGCTGCACCAAATGTATTCAAGCCTGCCCAGTTGATGCCATTATCGGCACTATCCGCGCAATGCATACCGTGGTCAGCGATCTCTGTACCGGCTGTCACCTCTGTGTCGCCCCTTGCCCGACAGACTGTATTGAACTGCGCCCGGTAGCCACCACGACGTCCAACTGGAAATGGGATCTCGAAACCATTCCGGTTCGCCTTATCCAAGTAGAACATCATGCTTAAGCTGTTAAACCTGTTTCGCAAAGAGAGCATTTGGGATTTCAACGGCGGCATCCATCCGCCGGAGATGAAAACCCAGTCCAGCCGTGTGCCGATGCGTCACATTTCGCTGCCGGAACAGTTTATTATTCCGCTCAAACAGCATTTTGGCCCGGAAGGCGAACTCTGTGTGAAAGTCGGCGATCGCGTGCTGCGCGGCCAACCCCTGACGCGCGGCACTGGACGTATGCTGCCCGTACACGCACCGACCTCCGGTACCGTACACGCCATCCGTCCCCACATGACGGCGCACCGCCGGAGTTAAGTATTATCATTATTCCTGACGGCGACGATCGCTGGTGCGATCGCGAGCGCTTTCCTGACTATCAGCAGCATTCGGTAGAAACCCTGCTGACACATTTGCATCAGGCGGGTATCGCAGGCCTGGGCGGCGCGGGTTTCCCCACCTCGGCTAAACTCAAAGGTGGACTGCGCGGTATTGCGACGTTAATTATCAATGCCGCCGAATGTGAACCCTACATCACCGCCGACGACAGGCTGATGCAAGAGTACGCCGAGGAGATTGTGCAAGGGATTGAGATCCTGATGCATTTGCTTGCGCCTGAACGTACCTTGATCGGCATTGAAGATAATAAGCCGGAGGCCATTCAGGCGCTGCATCAGGTACTGGCAGGGCGCGCTGACATCCGACTGCGCGTCATTCCCACCAAATACCCTTCCGGAGGCGCTAAGCAGCTCACCAAGATTTTGACCGGCAAAGAAGTGCCGTTTGGCAAACACTCCGCCTCCATCGGTGTGTTGATGCAAAACGTGGGCACCGCTTATGCCATCAAACGCGCGGTGATCGACGGAGAAGCCTTAACGGAACGCGTGGTGACGCTGACGGGAGAAGCGCTGCGTCAACCGGGCAATGTCTGGGCACGCCTCGGTACGCCGGTGCGCCATTTGCTCAAGCAAGCCGGATTTCATGCCGAAAACAAAACTCCGATGGTGATCATGGGCGGGCCGCTTATGGGCTTTACCCTGCCCGCGCTTGACGTTCCTATTGTCAAAATCAGCAACTGTATTCTTGCTCCGTCAGTGAGCGAAATGCAATGTACCGGAGGCGGAACACGTCCCACACTGGCAGATCAATCCGCTCTGCTGACCGCTATTCTGCTCGGTGTTAGCCCTGCCGCCTTTAGCCCCCTGGTGGATGGTGGTGTTGGCAACATTTTTCGCCATCGTGATTGCCAAACAGCTTTACGGCGGACTGGGCAACAACCCGTTTAACCCCGCGATGGTGGGCTATGTGGTGCTGTTAATCTCGTTCCCGGTGCAAATGACCAGTTGGCTCCCCCCAACAACGTTGCAGATAACGCCAGTCACCTTCATCGATGCATTACAGGTCATTTTCACTGGACAGACCCATTCAGGCTCGCATATTCAGGGATTGATACAGGACATTGACAGCATTACCCAGGCCACGCCGTTAGACGGATTTAAAACCGGCCTGTGCGCAAGAGAAACGCCCGAGCAAGTGCTGCAACACCCGATCTTCGCTGAAAGTCTGGCGGGTGTAGGCTGGCAATGGGTCAATATCGGTTATCTGCTAGGCGGTATCATTCTATTGCTGACACGTACCATTCGTTGGCACATTCCCGCCAGCATAATCTTTTCCCTGATGCTGTGCGCCACGCTTGGCTGGCTAGTGTCGCCGGAAAAAGCCGCTCCGCCACTGTTACACCTGTTCTCCGGTGCGACGATGCTCGGTGCCTTTTTCATTGCAACCGATCCGGTGACCACCTCCACCACCAACAAAGGACGCTTAGTGTTTGGTGCACTGATTGGGCTGCTGGTGTGGCTGATTCGTATCTACGGCGGCTATCCTGCATCGTGTTTGCGGTATTGCTGGCGAATATCACGGTGCCGCTCATCGATTACTTTACCCAGCCACGCGCCTATGGCCATCGTCGATAAGGAAATACCATGATCAGTACGATGTGACGCCACGCGACGACACTGGCGCTGTTTGCTGCCTTGACCACGGGCTTAACCGCAGTGGTAAATACCCTGACCAAACCCACCATCGCTCATCAAACGCAGTTGCAGCAAAAAGCGCTGTTGGATCAGGTGATTCCTCCCGATATTTACAACAACAACATTTTACAAGAATGTTACCTTGTCACCGATGAAGCGCTAGGCAGCGCGACACCTGTATATTGCACGCAAAGGCGATGCACTGGTGGCGGCAGCCGTTGAATCCAGCGCGCCGGATGGCTATTCCGGGGCCATTCATCTGCTGATAGGGACCGATTTCCATGGTAAGGTGCTAGGGGTGCGCGTGACGGAGCACCACGAAACGCCGGGCCTGGGTGATAAAATTGATCTCCGGGTATCAGATTGGATAACCCGTTTTACTGGACGGACAGTGCAAGGTGTCGACGATCGCCAATGGGCCGTTAAAAAGGATGGTGGCGATTACGATCAGTTTACCGGTGCCACCATTACGCCCCGAGCGGTGGTAAACGCAACCAAACGCACGGCACTTTTTATGCAGACAATCCCGGCGCGCTTAACCACGTTACCGAATTGTGGAGCGGAATAATAAATGAGTGAAGTAAAACATCTTCTGGCCCAGGGGCTATGGAAAAACAACTCAGAGCTGGTGCAACTCCTGGGTATGTGCCCACTGCTGGCTGTCACCTCGACCGCAACCAACGCCCTAGGGTTGGGGCTGGCAACGACCCTGGTGCTGACCTGTACCAATGCAGCGATTTCCGCCATGCGCCGCTGGGTGCCGTCAGAAATCCGCATACCTATTTATGTGATGATTATCGCGGCCGTAGTCAGCTCAGTGGAGATGTTGATCAACGCCTACGCCTATGGTTTGTATCAATCGCTGGGTATTTTTATTCCGCTGATCGTCACCAACTGTCTGGTCATTGGTCGCGCAGAAGCCTATGCTGCGCAAAATCCCGTCGCCCTCTCGGCGCTGGACGGTTTCGCGATGGGAATGGGAGCAACCTGTACCATGTTCGTTCTGGGTTCCCTGCGTGAATTGCTGGGTAACGGTACCCTGTTTGACGTCGCAGATTTGCTGCTAGGCAATTGGGCTAAAGTGTTGCGCATTGAAGTGATCCACGTCGATACACCTTTCTTGCTGGCGATGCTTCCACCCGGTGCGTTTATCGGCCTGGCGCTGTTGCTTGCAGCCAAGTATCTGATTGACGAAAGAATGAAGCTCCGCCGCGCCATCAGCGAAGCGAAACAGAGCTCCACGGCTATCACTAACCTGACTGGGACAGCACAATAATCATAAGGATAAGACGATGAACAAGGAAAAACGCGGTGAAATCCTGCGTCGTCTGCGCGACGCTAATCCGCATCCAACCACCGAGTTATCATTTAATACGTCGTTCGAACTGTTGATTGCCGTGCTGCTGGCAGCACAGGCAACGGACGTCAGCGTCAATAAAGCAACGGCTAAGCTCTATCCTGTCGCCAACACCCCCGAAGCCTTGTTGGCCCTTGGCGTCGACGGCGTGAAAGAATACATCCGAACCATTGGCCTATTTAACAACAAGGCAGAAAACATTATCAAGACCTGTCGTATCCTGTTAGAGAAACACCAAGGCCAGGTGCCGGAAAATCGCGAAGCGCTGGAAGCGCTGCCCGGCGTAGGGCGCAAGACGGCCAACGTGGTGTTAAACACCGCCTTTGGTTGGCCCACCATCGCCGTAGACACCCATATTTTTCGCGTCTGCAACCGTACCGGTTTCGCGCCGGGGAAAAATGTCGATGCGGTAGAAGAGAAACTACCGAAGGTCGTCCCGGCCGAGTTCAAAATAGACTGCCATCACTGGCTGATCCTGCATGGGCGGTACACCTGCATCGCCCGTAAACCGCGCTGCGGCTCTTGCCTGATTGAAGATCTGTGCGAATTCGGTGACAAAGTTTACGCCTGACAGGTGGCATAACACCGTTCTAAAATTCACCCAGCAATCGCCTTCACAACGCCAGGCGTATAGGCAAACTGACGGCGGCTAAATGCCGCCGTTGTTGCGTGATAGCCCTGTTATTTCACCGGCAACGTTATGTCCTTGAACATGGCCTCTATTTCTTCATTCGAACGCAACGCAATGGCAGAATCCACCACATCGCGTGTCAAATGCGGCGCGAAGCGTTGGATAAAATCATACATATAACTGCGCAGGAAGGTGCTACGGCGGAACCCGATCTTAGTGGTGCTGTAGCTGAAAATGCTGTTGGCGTTAATGGTCACCAGATCGGTTTCCGTACGCGGATCGACAGCCATGTTGGCGATTACGCCAACGCCTAATCCCAGACGTACATAGGTTTTGATCACGTCTGCGTCCGTGGCAGTAAAGACGATGCGCGGTGTCAGCCCTGCGCGGTTAAAGGCGGTATCCAACTCCGAGCGGCCGGTAAAACCAAAGGTATAGGTAACAATGGGATACGCTGCCAGTTCTTCGATGGAGATGTCTTTTTTCGTCGCCAGCGGATGATCGGGCTTCACCACCACCGCACGATTCCAGTGGTAGCACGGCAGCATGATCAAATCGTCATACAGGTGCAGCGCCTCAGTTGCAATGGCAAAATCTGCCGTCCCTTTTGCCACGGCTTCCGCTATCTGCGTCGGCGACCCCTGATGCATATGCAGCGAAACACGGGGATAGCGCTCAATAAATCCTTTGATAACATCTGGCAGTGCATAGCGAGCCTGAGTATGCGCAGTCGCCACATAGATCGAACCTTTATCGGGATAGGTGTGTTCTCCTGCCACTGCCTTGATAGCATCCACTTTGGAGAGTACTTCCCGGGCAATACGCACGACTTCCTGACCTGCAGGCGTTACCTGGGTAAGGTGCTTGCCGCTGCGCGCAAAAATTTGAATTCCCAGCTCATCTTCCAGCATTCTCACCTGTTTACTGATCCCCGGCTGTGAGGTGTACAAACCTTCAGCCGTTGAGGAAACATTCAGGTTATGATTAACAACTTCAACGATATAACGAAGCTGTTGCAGTTTCATATGTCATCCCATGTTATTGAGCATGTGCATCAGGCACGAATAAATTATCTACCGTTGCTTTACTTTCCATGACGCCGCAACGCTTGCAACGCGATGAAAAGCAGGCGGTTATTTCATCAGATTAAGGTCATTTAATCATAAAAAATATTTTTATATAACTATTATCTTTTCATAGATAAAAATAGATCCCTCAACGCGAGCTGCGTTGCCGCTCATTCTAGCTCGCAGCAACATTATCCTCTCGGCTAGATCGCTATCTTCCTACCCAGATCAAAAAAGCCAGCCCAAAAGGCTGGCTTTTATTCACAATGCAGCGAATTATTTTTTCTCAGGGGTCCATTTGCCATCAACATAGAAGGCAGACCAACCTGTCGCCTTGCCGTTTTTCTCCGAAGCAACGTATTGCTGCTTGGTTTTACGACTAAAACGCACCACCGCTTTATTGCCTTCGGCATCTTCCTGCGGCGCATCCGCCAGATAACGCAGTTTTTCCGGTAGACGATCGCGGAAGCGCACCAGTTCTTCTACCAACGGCGCACGGGTTTCGCGCGATTTCGGGAAGGTGTTGGCGGCCAGAAACACCCCTGCCGCACCGTCACGCAGGACGAAATAGGCATCAGATTTCTCGCATGGCAACTCGGGCAATGGAACCGGATCTTCTTTCGGTGGTGCTACCTCACCATTACGCAAAATCTTACGGGTGTTGGTACAGGTTTCATTGGTGCATGCCATGTATTTACCGAAACGCCCCATTTTCAGGTGCATGTCTGAACCACATTTGTCGCACTCAACCACCGGGCCATCATACCCTTTGATACGAAACTCACCGTTTTCGATCTCATAGCCATCACAAGCCGGGTTATTCCCGCACACGTGCAACTTGCGCTGGTTATCGATCAGATAGCTGTCCATGGCAGTACCGCATTTGCCACAACGACGGCGCGCACGCAACGCATTGGTTTCCGCCTCATCCCCTTCCAGCACGTTCAACACTTCAGCTTCAGGAATCAGGTTGATGGTGGTTTTGCAACGCTCTTTTGGCGTCAACGCATAACCGGAACAGCCGAGAAACACGCCAGTGCTGGCGATACGAATCCCCATCTTACGCCCACAGATGGGGCAATCGATGGTGGTCAGCACCATGGCATTCGGGCGCATGCCGCCCGCTTCCGGATCCATTTCCGCTTTTTCCAACTGTTGGCTGAATTCAGCGAAGAACTCATCCAGCACCCCTTTCCATTCCGCCTGATTATTGGCAACCTGGTCGAGGCTGCTTTCCATACGCGCGGTAAAATTGTAATTCATCAGCTCACGGAAGTTTTCTTCCAGACGATCGGTAACGATTTCCCCCATTTTTTCCGCGTAGAAGCGACGGTTTTCAACGCGCACATAGCCACGATCCAGGATCGTGGAAATAATAGATGCATAAGTGGACGGACGACCGATACCGCGTTTTTCCAGCTCTTTGACCAACGAGGCATCGCTATAGCGGGCAGGCGGTTTGGTAAAGTGTTGGCTCGGCAGCAGTTTATCCAGATTCATCACCTCGCCCACAGCAACCGTTGGCAGCGTGCGATCCTCATCACCTTTGCGTAGGGCAGGCATCACTTTGGTCCAGCCATCAAAGCGCAGAGTGCGCCCTTTGGCGCGCAGTTGATAGCCTTCTGCGTTTACCAGCAGCGTGGTGGAGTCATATTTGGCCGATGTCATTTGGCACGCAACGAACTGACGCCAGATCAACTGATAAAGTTTCTGCGCATCGGCTTCCATATCTTTATCTTTTAACGCGTCAGCCAGCACCGCGACATCAGAAGGACGGATCGCTTCGTGCGCTTCCTGGGAGTTTTCTTTACTGCTGTAAAGATTCGCGCTCTCAGGCAGATAAGCTTTACCAAAGTTGGACGTAATGTAGTCGCGCGCCATGGTCAGCGCATCCTGACTCAGGTTGGTTGAGTCGGTACGCATATAGGTGATGTAGCCCGCTTCATAGAGACGCTGCGCCATCATCATGGTTTTTTTCACGCCAAACCCTAACCGGGTACTCGCCGCTTGTTGCAGCGTGGAGGTAATAAAAGGTGCTCCCGGTTTACTGCTGGTGGGCTTGTCTTCTCGCTCGGCGACCACATAGCGCGCAGTCTCCAGCACGCTAACGGCGGCAGCGGTTTGCGCCTTATTGACAGGCTTGAACGGTTTGCCATCAAAATGCGTCACCTGCATTTGCAGCGCGGCACTTTGCGTCAACAAATCTGCATGCAATTCCCAGTACTCTTCCGGGATAAACGCTTTGATTTCGCGCTCGCGCTCCACCAACAAACGCACCGCCACAGACTGCACGCGACCGGCAGAAAGGCCACGGGCGATTTTTTTCCACAACAGCGGAGAAACCATATACCCCACGACACGGTCCATAAAGCGCCGCGCTTGCTGCGCGTTAACCCTGTCGATATTTAATTTATCTGGCTTTTCAAAAGCCTGCTTGATGGCGTTCTTGGTGATTTCATTAAACACCACGCGGCTAAAACGCCCCTCGTCACCACCAATGATTTCCCGCAGGTGCCAGGCAATGGCTTCCCCTTCGCGGTCAAGGTCGGTTGCGAGATAGACGTGGTCAGCATTGGCCGCCAGCGTTTTCAGTTCAGAAACGACTTTCTCTTTGCCGGGTAATATCTCGTAATCAGCTTTCCAGCCGTGGTAAGGATCTACCCCCATACGATTGACCAGCGCGGTGCGCTCATCTTTTTTGCCGGCTTTTTTGGCTTTACCTGGCTCAGCACTCTTCTTCGCTGCAGCAGAACCACTGGTCGGCAAATCACGCACATGACCGACGCTCGATTTCACCACGTAGTCATTGCCCAGATATTTGTTGATTGTTTTGGCTTTGGCCGGGGACTCAACTATGACGAGAGCTTTACCCATTGTATTGTTACCTACCGAATGCTTCAAATTAACGTGTTGTTGAGGGCGTCTGGTCCCTTTTTCAAGGGGCGTATACGTCATTCATTCTCTACCGCTACGCCTGTACGCGTACTTCCAGCTTCACTGGGTGGAGGTTCAAGATTACGTAACGGTTAATAAACTATTTCATAACCACATGACCATCCACTTCATAACCACATGACCATCCACGTTTTTTTTGCTGTAATGGCGGTTAACTGCCCGCGATGCCGCTAACGCTCGTGCGACACCGTAAAGAATTTTTTCCGCTTAACGATACAAAATCCCACACTCTACCTGATAAATGCCGCCACGCAACCTAATTAGCATGGAAACGCGGTTTTCGCCAAACCATACTGCTAACCACTATCGGCAAAAATCGTCGCCGACTTCAGAAGAATTACCTTGTCTTATCAACCTGTTTTCAGACATTCAGGAAAAAAAACGCAAAAAAGCACAAGCGAATCCCGCCGAGCAGGCGTTAGAATACGCTCATTGGTTTCAGTTGGAGTAACACCATGTCGGACAACGTGACTATTACCTCAGAGAAAAGCACCGCAGAGAAGACTCCTATCGCTCGCCAGACCTTGCTGGAAGAAGCTAACCGATTGATTCAGAACTATAATGACTATCTGCACGGAATGATTGCCACAGATGTCGATCAGAAAAACGGCATTCTGGTGTTCAAAGGGGATTACTTTCTGGATGACAACGGCCTGCCGACATTAAAAACCACCGCAGTGTTTAACATGTTCAAGCATTTGGCCCATGAGCTGTCAGAAAAATACGTGCTGATAGATTAAGCGGAAAATCCCTGTACGCGGAGTGTCGCACCGCGCACAGGGATAAGAGCATTAAACGAAAGGATGGCTGCCCCGTTGCCACCAACGCAGCAGTAAGCGTTCTGCGGAATTACCCGCGTTTCCCATGATTTTGTCCAACAGACGCTTGCGGCGCGTATAACGCACGCTGAGCACTTCATGCGTAGCGATTTCATGGATCAGCAAATCGTCGCTGGTACCAATATCATCCACCAGCCCTAACGTTTGGGCCTGGGTACCAAACCAGTGTTCGCCCGTAGCGGTTTTATCAATGTCCAGCGTAGGACGCATCTCTTTGACAAACTGCTTAAACAGACCGTGAGTGACGTTCAGTTCTTCTCGAAATTTTTCACACCCCTGCTCGGTGTTTTCACCAAACAGCGTCAGAGTGCGCTTATATTCCCCGGCAGTATGCGGTTCCACATCGATATCGTTGTTTTTCAGCAAGCGATTGAAGTTGGGGATCTGAGCGACTACGCCGATGGAACCGATGATGGCAAACGGCGCGGCCACAATGCGATCGGCCACGCACGCCATCATATACCCCCCACTGGCTGCGACCTTGTCCACTACTACGGTCAACCGTATACCGCCGTCGCGCAAACGTTGCAACTGGGAGGCAGCCAACCCGTAACCGTGCACCACACCGCCGGGGCTTTCCAGACGTAACAGTACTTCATCCTGCGGCGTTGCCACCGCCAGCACCGCAGACACTTCCTCACGCAACGCACTGACTTCGCCTGCGTCCATGCTGCCGTTGAAATCCAATACGTAAAGGCGCGGTTTTCACCACTTTCTCATCGCCGCGCTTGGCACGCAGTTTTTCTTCTTTCGCGGCAGCCTTGTCCTCTTTGCGCTTTGCGACCAGTTTGCGCTCTGCATCACTCATGCAGGTGTCACGCATTTCATTTTGCATTTCGCGATACTGTTCGCCCAGGTTCATCACCTGCAACTCTCCTTTGCGCGGGCGTTTTCGTTGCGTTACGCCAAAGGTCAACACGACCAGTGCGCCAATGGCCAGCACTATCGTGACTACTTTTGCCAGAAATAAGCCGTACTGAGAAAGCAATTCCACAAATAACGTCCCTCGTTTACTGAGTCATATCATGACGCCGCCGATGTTTGCCTGCGCAGTCGCCCGCGACACACCACACCATCATACCGCTCGCTTTACGCCACTCCACGGTTTTTCATCAAACCGGCGCGAGAGCAAAAAGACAGCCTAACGTATGGCGTGAAATATGGCGATGTTATTCATGGGTTTTTTACACCTGTTGCTGTTTTTTACCGCAGCGACGCCAGAATGCGCCCGGCGCGCATTGAATTCACAGACTCATTGAGGCATAACTGCCGTTACGTCTTATTGTTCGCGGCGTGAAGAGGAAAGCACCGTGCATTATCAACCCATGAATGACCTTCTCAAACATCGCCTGATTCTGGTGACGGGCGCGGGCGACGGTATCGGGCGCGAAGCCGCCCTCACCTACGCGCGCCACGGCGCACGGCTGGTACTGCTAGGGCGTACTGAGCGTAAACTACACGATGTACAGGCTGAGATTCTGCGAGAGACAGGGACACAATCGTTGATTGTACCCTGCGATTTATTGACAGTGACTAACCAGGAGTGCGCGGTATTGGCAGCCAATCTGGAAAAACAGATACCGCGTCTCGATAGTGTGTTACATAACGCAGGACTGCTGGGAGATATCGCGCCCATTACGGAGCAACATCCGGCAATCTGGCATCAGGTGATGCAAGTCAATGTTAACGCGACCTTTATGCTAACTCAGGCACTGTTACCTCTGTTGCTAAAAGCTGCCAGCCCTTCTCTGGTGTTCACCAGTTCCAGTGTGGGCCGCGTAGGCCGCGCCGAATGGGGAGCCTATTCCGTTTCCAAATTTGCGACCGAAGGACTAATGCAGGTATTGGCCGATGAGTATCGCAACCAGCATTTGCGGGTCAACTGTATCAATCCGGGTGGCACGCGCACCGCGATGCGCGCCAGCGCATTCCCGGAAGAAGACCCTAATCACCCCAAAACCCCGGCCGATATTATGCCGCTCTACCTTTATTTAATGGGCGATGACAGCAAACGCAAAATCGGCATGAGTTTCGATGCACAGCCCGGAAGAAAGCCTGGCCTGGCAGCTTGATGGAGCACAGACAATGGACGATGAACGCCATAAGCAGCGTCAGCAAAAACTGAAAGAACGGGTCGATGAGCGCATCGCTGCGGCCAATGAAGTACGCGGTATCGTTATGGTTTTCACCGGTAATAGTAAAGGAAAAACGACTGCGGCTTTCGGTAAGGCGACACGCGCAGTGGGCCACGGTTTGCGAGTCGGTGTGATTCAATTCATCAAAGGTGAATGGCCTAACGAGGAACGTAACCTGCTCGCTGAACACGCCGTTGAGTTTCAGGTGATAGCGACAGGGTTTACCTGGGACACGCAAGATCGTGTCAGCGACACAGCGGCAGCACAGGCCGTTTGGCAACACGGCAAACGCATGTTGGCTGATGACACCCTCGATCTGGTGATTCTGGATGAACTGACTTATATGGTGAGCTATGACTATCTGGCGCTGGACGAGGTGCTGAGGGCACTGCAACAGCGCCCTGCGCATCAAAGCGTGATTATTATCGGGCGCGGCTGCCATCGCGACCTGCTGGAATTGGCGGATACGGTAACGGAAATACGTCCGGTCAAACATGCGTTTGATGCGGGGATAAAAGCCCAGCAGGGTATTGACTGGTAGGAGGATCTCACTGACACAGTGAAGTCATCCCTAATGATTTATGCCAGAATAGTGAACAATTTCGTACGCGAACCTATGTGCACCTCTCTACCACCCACGTGGCACGCGCCGGACACGGGGTGTGCCATCGTGCCCCGCGCTTTTTGCGAAATGACGTCGCTACCCGATGTGTAAAACCTAAAACCTTAAAATCACCTTTAGCCATTACGCTTTGGCGCACTGCGCCGCGCGGGCCCCGCCTGACCGTGACGTTTTACCGCGCGACGAATTTGATTCGCTTTTACCCGACGGCGCTCGCGCTCAACCGGCAGTTTGCTCGTCGTTTCTGCTGGCAACTGTACCAGTTCACGCAAATAGTTAAGCTGCTCGAGCGGCATTTCTGTCCAACCGCCGCGCGGTAGACCTTTCGGCAGAGGGATGTCGCCATAAAGCACACGAATCAGGCGGCTCACCTGCACACCAACCGCTTCCCACAAACGGCGCACTTCACGGTTACGCCCTTCCGTCAGCGTGACGTTATACCACTGATTCAAGCCTTCGCCGCCGCTATAGCGCAGCGTGCAGAATGACGCCGGGCCATCGTCAAGCTGTACGCCTTTGGTCAGCAGCTTGAGTTTGTCCTCATCTACCTCACCAAACACCCGCACCGCATATTCACGTTCCACTTCATGGCTAGGATGCATCAAACGGTTCGCTAACTCACCATCGGTAGTAAACAGCAACAGGCCGGAGGTATTCACATCCAGACGACCGACCGCCACCCAGCGTGAACCGCGCATTTTCGGCAAACGATCGAACACTGTAGGACGCCCATCGGGATCGCTCCGGGTACAAAGCTCACCTTCCGGTTTGTAATAGATCAGTACCCGACAGACCGCTTCTTCCGTCTCTTTAACGGAAACCACATGGCCATCGATACGAATTCGGGTTGCTTTAGTCACTTCGACACGATCGCCCAGCGTCGCAATTTTGCCGTCCACGCTCACACGGCCTGCCTGGATAATGCCTTCAATCTCGCGGCGTGAGCCGTGGCCAGAGCGCGCCAGCACTTTTTGTAACTTTTCGCTCATTGAGCAGCCTCAAAGTGTCGCCTTCACAGGCGTCGGATAAAACAATGAGTCAACGCCAATCGTCGCATAACTCACTGATGAGTACCTGTTTGACAGGGAAATACGGGGAATATCCCCCTGCTTATACCCACATCGCCGTAGAAATACCGCGAGTGGCCGATCATTCTACATGAATTTTAGGCTAAATAGCGCATCCAGTTTGAGCATGTGCGTATACCCGCCGATAATCCTATTTCCAAGGAAACGTTAACGCAGACACGTTGTGTCTGCACAACAGGTAAAAATGCCCATGACAACCCTTTCGCCACTCGTCTGCCGTGATGCCACGCACTATAACAGCCATCAGCTCGCCGCCATATTAACCGAGTGCTTCACGGATTATGTGATCCCTTTTACCCTTGATGGCCCGATTTTTGCCACGCGCTTTAACGCCGAGGGATTATCGTTGACCGCAAGCCGTATCTGGAGCGCGAACAACAATCCGGTTGCACTGGCGATTATCGTGCGCCGTGGCTCGCGTTGCCGTTTGGCTGCCTTTGCCATTCACCCTCGCTGGCGCCGCGGTGGGTTAGGAAAAGCGATGTTAGGACAATTGCTGCGCGAAGCGCGCCAGCGAGGTGACAGCGCCATGTGGCTGGGGTCATTACCAGCAATGCGGCAGGCATTGCCTTGTACGACAGAATGGGATTTATACGTCAGGAAACCGTGTGCGGTTTTATGGCACCGCTGGCGGGTGAAACGGCGACAAGGCCAGCATCATTAACGCCTTGCGATCCGATCGCAATAATCAGCAGCATGATGACAGCACCTGATATTGCGCTGCCATGGATGATTGACCCTCTGGGCACCGTCGCGCTGCCAGCGCAGGGATATCGGCTGGGTGATAACGCATACGCGATTGTTGCTACCGCGTTTTCAAAACCCCAACTGCGTGCGCTCTACGTCAACCCGCAGCCCGGCGGCAAGGTCATGCACGACGTTTGTTAAAACTGCTGGCAGAGCAGTGCGAAGGAATACCAACGCCGGTCGCCATACCACAGGCGTTAGCGCCATTGTTTATGCAGGCAGGCTGGGAGCAGCATCCGATCACGCAATTTACGCTGTATCACCCACTTTCCGAACGCGAGGGTTAAGCGCACGGCGGGCAGATTGACCCGCCCAATGCAATGCTACACGCGTTTGTTACTGAAACGGTGAGATATCGCCGGTACCTTCGCGCACCACAACCGGCGAGGCATCCGTCAGATCGATGACCGTTGTGGTTTTTTGCCCTAAAAAGCCACCGTGAATAATCAAATCCACCAGTTTACCCAGGTGTTCCTGAATCTCCTCCAGATCGGATTCCGCAAAATCGTTACCCGGCAACATCAACGTCGTCGACATCAGCGGCTCATTGAGCGCTTCCAGCAGCGCCAGCGCGATTTCGTTGGATGGCACGCCCAATCCGATGGTTTTACGCTTTTCACTCATCAAACGACGCGGCACATCTTTGGTAGCTTTTAAAATAAAGGTGTAGTTGCCTGGCGTATTGTTTTTGATAAGCCGAAACGCCGCATTATCTACATAGGCATAGGTCGATATTTCGGAAAGGTCGCGACACACGATGGTGAAATTATGGTTACTGTCCAGATGGCGAATGCGACAGATACGCTCCATGGCATTCTTCTCCCCCAGCATACACCCCAATGCGTAACCGGAATCGGTGGGGTACACCAGCACGCCGCCTTTACGCAACACATCTACAGATTGACTAATTAACCGGGGCTGCGGGTTTTGTGGGTGAATATAAAAAAATTGACTCATGATACATCCTCAAACATCAAATTTAGCGCTGTTCTTCGCATCCGTTGCGTTGCAGCGATTCTGCGGTCAAAGGCAATGCGGCCAGCACCGGATGTTGCCACACCGGCGTCACCCCAGCGGGCAACCAGAGCTTACGACCCAGCTCAATCCAGGCGCAGGGACGGTGAAAATCAGATCCCTGCGAAGCATAGAGTTGGAAATCCCGCGCATAACGCGCCAATTGGGTACGTTCGTCCGGCGCTTGTTGGCACTGGGCCACTTCCATCGCTTCCCCCTTTGCGGCCACAAAGCAGGCCAGCAAACGCTTGAGCCATTTGGGCGACAAATCATACCGCCCCGGATGCGCCAATACCGCTACACCGCCCGCATGATGAATAACATCAACGGCTTCAGCTATTGTACACCACTGTGGCGGGACATATCCGGTTTTCCCTTTTGCCAGGTAGGATTTGAACACTTGCCCCACGTTGCTGGCTTTGCCCTGCTCCACTAGAAAACGGGCAAAATGACCGCGGGTAATTTCGCCCTCTCCGGCAAGACGCTGCGCGCCTTCCAAAGCACCCGGAATGCGCGCCCTTTCCAACCGTTCACCGATGGCCTGCGCGCGCTGCCAGCGACGGATTTTCTGCTGTTCGAGCAGTTGTGTCAGCGCGGCGTGGCCAGGTTCGAGACCTAAGCCGACGATATGAATCTCATGGTTTTCCCACAATGTAGAAATCTCAACCCCGGCGACCAACCGTAGCGGCAGACTCAATGCGTCTATCGCCTGCTGCGCAGTTGCCAGCCCGGCCACCGTATCGTGATCGGTAATAGCCAGAACACCAACACGCATCTCGACTGCACGTTGCACCAGATCGCAGGGCGACAGTTCTCCATCCGAAGCGGTAGTGTGGCTGTGCAAATCAAACAGCAGACAGGGAGACAGATCAACGGAAAGTTCGGACACACAGGCACCTATGGTTGTTAACGCTTCTCAGGGGATCTGAAGCGCGGGACATCATGCCATTAAACACGGCTTGAGGGGAACCATACGACTGCTGAGCGGCATCGATAAAATAAAGTGATTTAACAGGTTGACAATGCGCTCATGAACCAGTTAACTAGTACGAAAGCTCAGCAGATAAATGGAAACGTGATAATGGCAACGCACTTTCTCACAATGGTAAGCGGCAGCTTCAAAACCGGTGGTTGGTGGCGCTCTTCCCTATGGCGGGTGGAGTATTAACGCATAGCTGTTATCACGACATGCAAAATCTCTAAACCCGCTCAATTGGCGGTTTTTTTTTATGACTTACTGCTGTGCGAAGACGTGAAATAGACATAAAACGGGCAGCAGACAACCAGAGTAGCGACGATGCAAACATCAGCAACGATATCTTCATCCACCGACAAGCCGCAGCTTGAACTGCTGCGTATCGAAGCGGCCTATCGTGATAATCCGAGCGCGGTCTTTCATCAGCTGTGCGGAGCCCGACCGGCAACGCTGCTGCTGGAATCCGCTGAAATTGACAGTAAACAGGATCTGAAAAGCCTGTTGATCATTGACAGCGCATTGCGCATTACTGCTCTGGGACAGCAGGTATCTATTCAGGCGTTGACGGCTAACGGCGCTACGCTGCTGCCGCTGCTCGATAAGCTGTTACCCTCTGATATTCGCGTCGCCGTGCGTCCCAACGGTCGCGAGTTAACTTTCCCCGCCGTTGATACCCTGCAAGACGAAGATACACGCCTGCGTTCGCTCTCCATTTTCGATGCGCTGCGTCTGCTGCAAACGCTGGTAACCAGCCCAGCCAATGAGCGGGAAGCGATGTTCTTCGGTGGCCTGTTCGCTTACGATCTGGTAGCCGGATTTGAAGCGTTACCACCGCTCAGCCAACAACAGCGCTGCCCGGATTACTGCTTTTATCTGGCAGAAACCTTGTTGATTCTGGATCACCAGCAACGCGTCACCCATTTACAGGCCAGCCTGTTCACGCCCGATGCCGCCGAACGCCAGCGTCTGCAACACCGCCTGGCACAGTTAGGGCATCAGTTACAGCAAACGGCCCCTGCATTGCCGCGTCAGACGCTGACGGATATGACGCTCAGTTGCAACCAGAGCGATGAAGAGTACGGCGCCGTAGTACGTCAAATGCAGGAAGCGATTCGCATTGGTGAAATCTTCCAGGTCGTGCCGTCACGCCGTTTCTCACTGCCATGCCCGTCGCCGTTGGCCGCTTACCAGACGCTGAAAGAGAACAATCCCAGCCCCTACATGTTCTTTATGCAGGACCAGGATTTCACCTTGTTTGGCGCGTCTCCTGAAAGCTCGCTGAAATACGATGCGGATTCACGCCAGATTGAAATCTACCCGATTGCCGGTACACGCCCGCGTGGCCGTCGCGCGGATGGCTCACTCGACCGCGATCTCGACAGCCGTATTGAACTGGAAATGCGCACTGACCATAAAGAACTGGCAGAGCACCTGATGCTGGTTGATCTGGCGCGTAACGATCTGGCGCGTATCTGTGAACCCGGCAGCCGCTATGTGGCCGATCTTACCAAGGTGGATCGCTACTCTTTCGTGATGCATCTGGTTTCCCGCGTTGTCGGGACGTTGCGTAACGATCTGGACGTCCTGCATGCCTACCGGGCCTGCATGAACATGGGCACGCTGAGCGGTGCACCGAAAGTGCGTGCAATGCAACTGATTGCGGCAAGTGAAAAAACGCGGCGCGGCAGTTACGGCGGCGCGGTGGGCTATTTTACTGCACACGGCGATCTGGATACCTGCATCGTCATCCGCTCTGCCTATGTTGAAGACGGCATCGCTACCGTTCAGGCCGGTGCGGGGGTGGTGCTCGATTCACAACCGCAGGCGGAAGCTGACGAAACACGAAATAAAGCGCGCGCGGTACTTCGCGCCATTGCCACGGCTCACTATGCCAAGGAGATCTTCTGATGGCCGATATCCTGTTGCTCGATAACATTGATTCTTTCACCTACAACCTGGTGAATCAGCTGCGCGCCAGCGGCCACAACGTGGTGATTTACCGCAATCAGGTTCCCGCTGACACCATCATGGCGTGCCTGAAAGAATTGGAAAACCCGGTTCTGATGCTCTCTCCCGGCCCCGGTACGCCCGCTCAGGCAGGTTGCATGCCCGACCTGTTGACGCGCCTGCGCGGTCGCTTGCCGATTATCGGCGTTTGCCTTGGGCATCAGGCGATTGTTGAAGCTTATGGCGGACACGTGGGCCAAGCCGGTGAAATCCTGCACGGTAAAGCCTCGGCCATTGAGCATGATGGCCAAGGTATGTTTCAGGGATTACCTAACCCATTGCCGGTGGCGCGTTACCACTCACTGGTGGGCAGTCAGGTGCCTGATGAACTCACGGTCAATGCCCATTTTAATGGCATGGTGATGGCAGTGCGACACGACGCCGATCGCGTCTGCGGCTTCCAGTTTCACCCAGAATCGATTCTAACCACTCACGGTGCCCGTCTGCTGGAACAGGCGCTGGCGTAAGCCTCATCGCGACTCACCCCGAAAATCATTACCGAATTTAAGGATATGTTATGCAAGCTTCTGTGAATACGCTGGCCGCCGCCCCCTTCGACGCCACACTGGAAAAACAGGCCATTTTGGAAAAACTGTTCGGTGCCCAGACCATTTCTCGCGACGAAAGTCAGGCACTGTTCAGCGCCATTGTGCACGGTGAGCTGGAACCCGCGCAGCTGGCCGCTGCGCTTATCAGCATGAAAGTACGTGGCGAGCATCCGGAAGAGATCGCCGGTGCTGCCGCAGCCTTGTTGGCCGATGCGCAGCCTTTCCCGCGTCCGGATTACCTGTTTGCCGATATCGTTGGTACCGGCGGCGATGGCACCAACAGTATCAACATCTCTACCGCCAGCGCCTTCGTTGCCGCCAGTTGCGGTGTCAAGGTTGCCAAGCACGGCAACCGCAGCGTCTCCAGCCGTTCCGGTTCCTCCGATCTGCTCTCTGCGTTCGGCATTAAACTGGATATGGCACCGGCGCAATCGCGCCAAGCGCTGGACGATCTGGGCGTCTGCTTTTTATTTGCACCGCAATACCACACCGGATTCCGCCACGCTATGCCGGTACGCCAGTTGTTGAAAACGCGCACCCTGTTTAACGTACTTGGCCCGCTGATTAACCCGGCGCGACCACCGCTGGCGCTGATTGGTGTTTACAGCCCGCATCTGGTAACGCCCATTGCCGAAACGCTGCGCGTACTCGGCTATCAACGCGCCGCAGTGGTACACGGTGGCGGCATGGATGAAGTTGCACTACACGCCCCGACTCAGGTAGCAGAATTGCGCGATGGTCAGGTGGAAACCTATGAATTGACCCACCGCGATTTCGGTCTGGAGAGTGCCCCGCTTTCTGCACTCCAGGGCGGGCTGCCCGAAGAGAACCGTGATATTCTGGCGCGTCTGTTACAAGGCAAAGGCGAGCGCGCGCACGATAACGCCGTGGCTGCCAACGTCACATTATTGCTGCGTCTGTTCGGACAACAAGATTTACGCCAGAACGCGCAGCAGGCATTGGATGTTATTCACAGCGGGCAGGCGTACCAGCGCGTGACAGCGCTCGCCGCCAGAGGGTAAAGGTGCTATGCAGGAATCAGAACTGAGCAAGGCCGTGTTGGGCAAAATCGTACAGGATAAAGTGAGTTGGATTGTTGCACGCCAACAAGAACAGCCGTTATCCACCTTTCAAGCGGATCTTGTTCCTAGCCAGCGCGACTTTTATGCGGCGCTGAAACACAAAAAACCCGCGTTTATTCTGGAATGCAAAAAGGCATCGCCGTCCAAAGGGCTGATTCGCGAAGGTTTTGATCCGGTGGCGATCGCTCGTGTCTATAGCGATTATGCATCCGCCATTTCTGTGCTGACGGATGAGAAATATTTTCAGGGCAGTTTTGATTTTCTGCCGCGTATCAGCGCTGCCGTCAGACAACCGGTGCTGTGCAAAGATTTCATCATCTCGGAATACCAGATTTATCTGGCGCGCCATTATCAGGCCGATGCCATTCTGCTGATGCTGTCGGTGCTGGACGATCACGAATACCGAGAACTGGCCCAGATAGCGCACAGCCTGAAAATGGGCGTGTTGACGGAAGTGAGTACCGAAGCAGAACTGGAACGGGCTATCGCGCTCAAAGCGCGCGTGGTCGGTATCAATAACCGCGATCTGCGCGACCTGTCTATCGACCTCGATCGCACGCGCACGCTGGCGCCGCGCTTGCCCAAAAATGTTAAGGTAATCAGTGAATCCGGCATTCATAATGCCGCACAAATTCGCGAGCTGAGCGCCTATGCTAACGGTTTTCTGGTCGGCAGTTCGCTGATGTCAGAACCCAATTTAGCCCTGGCGGTGCGCCGACTGATTTTGGGCGAAAATAAAGTGTGCGGACTGACGCGTGCGATGGATGCCGCCGCAGCGTATAACGCCGGTGCGGTTTATGGCGGGCTGATCTTTGTGCCCTCCTCGCCGCGCTATGTGACACCGGAATTCGCGCCTACGGTGATGTCCGGTGCGCCATTGCACTACGTCGGCGTGTTCCGTAACGCGCCCGCCGCTGAGATTGCACAAACTGCCCGTCAACTCGGGCTGTTCGCAGTGCAACTGCACGGCAACGAAAACCAGACAGCCATTGATGCCCTGCGCCAACTGCTGCCCGCAACCTGCCAGATCTGGAAAACGCTCAGCGTTGAAAAACGGCTTCCGAAACGGGATTTGATGAGCGTGAACCGCTATCTGTTTGATAACGCACAAGGTGGTAGCGGTGAACGCTTTGACTGGAATCTTCTGCACGGTGCCGACGTCGATCAGGTGCTGTTGGCCGGTGGCGTGAATGTGTTCAATAGCGCCAAAGCCGCACAGCTCGGCTGTGCCGGGCTGGATCTTAACTCCGGTGTTGAGAGCGAACCCGGGATTAAAGACGCGGTGAAAATACACGCCGCTTTTGCCCCGCTTTACCCGCAGTAATCACCGGGTAGTGAGCTCGACACGCATCAATTTTCGATTTGTACTGACAGGACAGACAGGAACATTATGACGTTACTTAATCCTTATTTTGGTGAATTCGGCGGCCAGTATGTGCCGCAGATACTGCTCCCCGCGTTAAGGCAGTTGGAACAAACCTTTGTTGACGCACAGAAAAATCCTGAATTTCAGACTGCGTTTACTGACTTGCTGAAAAACTACGCGGGTCGGCCAACGGCGCTCACTCGCTGTCGTAACCTGACGCAGGGCACGCGCGCCACGTTGTATCTCAAACGAGAAGATCTGTTGCACGGTGGCGCGCACAAAACCAACCAGGTGTTGGGTCAGGCACTGTTGGCCAAGCGCATGGGGAAAACCGAGATCATCGCCGAAACAGGTGCGGGACAACACGGTGTGGCCACCGCGCTGGCGTGCGCCTTGCTCGGCCTGAAGTGTCGCATCTACATGGGTGCCAAAGATGTTGAACGCCAGTCGCCCAATGTGTTTCGTATGCGGCTGATGGGTGCCGAGGTGATCCCGGTGCACAGCGGTTCTTCTACGCTGAGAGATGCCTGTAACGAAGCGCTGCGCGACTGGTCTGGCAGCTATGATAAAGCGCACTATTTATTGGGTACAGCCGCTGGCCCGCACCCGTTCCCGACCATCGTGCGTGAATTCCAGCGCATGATTGGTGAAGAGACCAAAGCGCAGATTCTGGAGCACGAAGGACGCTTACCTAATGCGGTATTGGCCTGCGTGGGCGGCGGCTCTAACGCAATCGGCATGTTCGCCGATTTCATTGAAGAGAGCTCCGTGCGTTTGATTGGAGTCGAACCTGCTGGGTTAGGCATCGAAAGCGGACAACACGGCGCACCGCTGAAACACGGCCGCGTGGGGATCTATTTCGGAATGAAATCCCCGATGATGCAAACGTCAGACGGTCAAATCGAGGAATCCTACTCTATTTCTGCCGGGCTGGATTTCCCATCAGTGGGCCCGCAGCACGCCTACCTGAACAGCATCGGTCGTGCCGACTACGTCTCGATTACTGATGATGAAGCGCTGGACGCATTTCAGGAACTCTCCCGGCATGAAGGGATTATTCCTGCGCTGGAATCGTCCCACGCGCTGGCACATGCCTTGAAGATGATCCGCCTGGAGCCCGAAAAAGAGCAACTGCTGGTGGTTAACCTCTCTGGCCGCGGTGATAAAGACATATTTACGGTTCACGATATTTTGAAAGGTCGGGGGGAGATCTGATGGAGCGTTATCAACAACGGTTTGCTCAACTGGCTGAAAAGAAGGAAGGCGCCTTTGTTCCCTTCGTTACCTTAGGCGATCCGACCCCGGCATTATCATTGCAGATTATCGACACGCTGATCGATGCCGGTGCCGATGCGTTAGAATTGGGCATTCCGTTTTCCGATCCGTTGGCGGACGGCCCCACTATTCAGGCAGAAACCTTGCGCGCCTTTGAAGCGGGTGTTACCCCCGGTTGTTGCTTTGAGATGCTGGCCGCCATCCGCCAAAAGCATCCCACCATGCCTATTGGCCTGTTGATGTATGCCAATCTGGTGTTTAGCAACGGTATCGATGCGTTTTATCAGCGCTGTGCCGAAGCGGGCGTTGATTCGGTACTGATCGCCGACGTGCCGATTGAAGAGTCTGCGCCCTTCCGTGCGGCGGCGTTGCGACATAACGTTGCGCCCATCTTTATCTGTCCGCCCAACGCAGATGACGCGTTGCTCAGAGAGATAGCCTCTCATGGCCGTAGCTATACCTATCTGTTGTCACGAGCGGACGTGACGGGCGCGGAGAAGCGCGCTGAGCTGCCGTTGCACCACTTGATCGCCACGCTGACGGAATATCACGCTGCGCCTTCTCTGCAAGGCTTCGGCATTTCCGAACCCTCACAGGTGAAAGAGGCTATCGCTTCAGGTGCTGCTGGCGCTATTTCTGGCTCAGCCATTGTACGTATCATTGAACAACATCGTCATCAACCGGATGTGATGCTGGCGAAACTGCATGATTTTGTCAGCCGTATGAAGGCCGCCACGCGCACTTGATCCTGCCTTTATTCTCTTCCCCGCCCGGTATTTTTCTGGCGGGGGACAGCATTTTTCACTGTGTTAGCGAATCAATCCCATTACCGAGCACAGCAGCGAAAAAATTATTTTTCAGCCCTGACAATACCCTGTTTATGATTATTTTTTGCAAATAAAAACGCGGATAAAAGTTATTTTTTGATGTATTGATAAATTCAAATAAAAAAATATATTTCAAAATACATTAATTTGTAAAAAATTAATTTCAAATTTTGAAAGGTAAACTTCAAAACAAAAATATATAAAATTCAAAACTATATTTTAATTTTGAATACATAAAATTTCGCTTGATTAATTGAACAAAATCACAAAAATGAAACCGCTGAACTAATATCTGATTTTGAAGATCTTGTTCACATTACTGTAAGAAAGAATACATACAATGGACTTGCTATAAAAAAGTAGCGTCTTCTCTTCAATAATAATTCTCTTGACATGGGATAATATAAGGAAAGCTAAATTACTCGCGATGATGGTAACCTCGTTAGTCAGCATGAGCACCATGGCTGTGACCATTGACTACCGCCATGAAATGAGAGATACCAAATCTGCAAACCATCAAGATCGTTTGTTGCTTTCTAACCGTTTTGACAACGGTTTTGGTCTGTCTATGGAAGGCAAAGGGGCGCAGAGTGGTAAGGACACTACGCCGAACAGACCGTTCAGCGAACCTGTCAGCAATGGTACTGAAGTAACTGCAAGCTATCTGTACAAGTTCGATAAAACGTTTGGCCTGGAAGCTGGTCTGAACTTTGTATCTGACTCTGTCAGCGCCAAATATCGTCCTTATATCAAGGGCACCGCGAACATCACGGATTCTTTGTACTACGGCCTGCGCTACCGTCCGTTCTACCAACGTAACAGTGGTAACATTGGCGGCGCTAACACCAACATGAGTGGCTATACGATCACCAGCACCCTGGGTTATAAACTGCCGGCCAACTTCAACATTGAGTATGAGTTTGAGTACGTTAAAAATACCAAATCTGGTTCAGCGGGTTATATTTCAGACAATGAAAACGATAACATGACCCACAACGTTAAGCTGGCATACAAATATGACAAGAACTGGACTCCGTATGCCGAAGTGGGCAACATTGAAGGCAGCAAAAATACTGACGAACGTCAAACTCGCTTCCGTATTGGTGTACAATACAACTTCTAATCGCTAAACGGTTATTACGTTAGCTTTATTGGTTTGTTTTACCCTGTGTTGAAAAACGGCGGATTACTCTCCGCCGTTTTTTTGTTCTGGTAAAAATATAATTTAGTACGTGATTGTTTACTGGGAAATAAATGCGGCGCTCGAAAGCGCCGCAGGTTTTATTGTTAATGTCACGTTGTAAAAAGATTAAAAACGATATCCAACGCCAAACATAAAGGTGAAAGGATCGAGACGAGTGCCGATCGATTGCGGCCCCAAAGAGGAATTAAAACGCACATCGGTATCAATATTCATCCACCAGACCGATGCATTAATCAGCCAGTTTTTATCCAGGTTATAATCCAACCCGGCCTGTCCGGCCACGCCCCAGGAATTTTTCACGCTAAGATCGCTCAATCCCAGTCCCAAATTCTTGCCGCGATCGTTGAATTTCTCATCGAAGAATAGGGTGTAGTTGATCCCCACCCCCAGATACGGACGCAGTTTGTCTTTCGCATCGCGGAAATAGTACTGAGCCATCAATGACAGCGGCAAATGGCTAACCTGCGCAATTTTACCAATGGTTTGCAACCCAACATTGTGCGTAAACGGCGTCGCCGCCAGCAACTCAACGCCAATGTTATCCGTGACCATATAGCTAAATGTCAGCCCTAACTGCGTATCGTTATCGACCTTAAAAGAGCTGACGTTAAGTACCGTATCCCCACCCGCATTCGGGCGCACAGTAGCTGTTCCTGCACGCACAATAAAATCACCCTCCTGATGCGCCTGCGCGAAAGCTGGCAGCAACATTGCGACGAGTAGAGCCAAAGAGGTTTTTTTCATTATTACCCACTCCATTTATATGGTTTAAAGTCGTGCGCAGAATACCTCTAAGTAGGTATTCTTGTTTTAAGCCAGATCACAACTTTTACGCTAAAAAAAGCGAAATTCTAAACGCATAAAAATGCGCCAACTGATTTAAAAATATAAAATTTATTCAAATCAATAAAATTTATTCAAATCAATTTTCACCATTAATGGCATTTAGTGCGCTAGCTAATTCTGAGCCTTCACGGCGCTGAATCATTGGCGCTATAGTGACTGCCTGTCCGGCACAGTGTGATGACGTTGTGGAAGAGGCAAACCGTGGATACGTCGAACCAGGAATCGAATATCGGTGATAACCTCAACAGTTGCCTGCAATGTGGGGCCTGCTGCGGTTTTTTTCGCGTCTCATTTTACTGGGCAGAGGCTGATGACGGTGGCGGTGTGACGCCGGCTTCCCCGACAGAGCCCATCACCCCTTTTATCCGCTGTATGCAGGGCACCAACAGTCAATCACACTGCCGCTGTACTGCGCTTGAAGGCGAAATTGGCCAGACCGTCAGTTGCAGCATCTATAGCGCAACTCCCATCCCCTTGCCGTGAGTTTTTGCGATCGGGTGTGAACGGCGAGGAAAACAGCGCCTGCAATCGCGCCAGAGCGCGTTACGGATTGCCCCCACTTTTTCCTGCCTGATAAAAATTGCGGCGAATACTCTTTTCAGACGTGCAGCAAGGTGCAACCTTCTGAGGTAACAGGTTACAATGTGGAACATTGGGCGCGCAGACGCGTCGTTTTCACTGTTGAATAGCCAAGGAGCTTTCATGCCTATCACGGCCGGTACCCTCTACCGTGACACTATGAATTTTACACGTAACCAACTCATCGGCCTGTTGTTGCTGTCATTGCTTACGGCGGTTATCACTGTCATGTTAAATCAGGCATTGATACCGGCACCGGATCAACTGCAAATATTGAGTAATGTCAGCGGCAATCTCTCCAGTACCGGTCAGTTGGGGCTGCACGATCTGATTCAACAGATGACGCCTGAGCAGCAAATGGTGCTGCTTAAAGTTTCTGCGGCCAGCACCTTTGCGGCACTGGTGGGCAACGCGTTGCTGACTGGCGGCGTACTGACGCTGGTAAGGCAGGTTTCCGCCGGGCAACCCACCAGCGCGCTGCGTGCGATTGGCGCCTCTGCGCCACTACTGCCGCGGCTGTTCTTTTTAATTCTGGTGGGCACTATTCTGGTGCAACTGGGCATGCTGCTATTGATCGTGCCCGGGGTGCTACTGGCCATAGCCGTCAGCCTGTCATCGGTGATTGCCGCGGTTGAGAATAAAGGGGTATTCGCTTCCATTCGCGTTAGTGCCAAGCTCGCTTATGGTAATCTTAAGCTGGTTGCCCCCGCCGTGCTCTTTTGGTTATTGGCAAAGATTGCCCTGCTGATGCTGGTGGCACGCGTACCGCTGGCATCGCCGACTACCATGGCGATTCTGATGAATGGGGTGAGTAACCTGATCTCTGCTATCTTTTTAATCTATCTTTTCCGTCTGTATATGCTGCTGCGTCAATAACGTATGAACATGCCGTCTGCGGACGGCATGCATGATTGCCAGAAAAGTAATGTTCTGCAAATTCTTATGATAAAATAGGAAGTGGATGGCGCAATCAAGGATGAATGACAGCCAGCAGCAGACGATCGCCTACGGGTGAATGTGATTAATCTTTGGCACCTCGCGTTGTAATGGGTCGGTATAATGAAGCAACTTATTGATTTTTTGCCTTTATTTATTTTTTTCGTCGTATACAAACTGTACGATATCTTTTGGGCCACCGGGGCACTGATTGCCGCCACGCTCGCAGCCTTCCTCTACAGCTGGTACAAATTCCGTAAAGTTGAAAAAACCATGCTGGTCACCGTCGTTCTGGTCGCAGTGTTCGGCGGGCTGACGATCTATTTCCATAACCCTGAATTCATCAAATGGAAAGTGACGATCATTTACGCACTGTTTGCCGGTGCATTACTGATTGGACAGTGGTTTTTCAACAAATCGCTGATCCAGAGCATGCTCGGTAAAGAGATCACACTGCCGCAACAGGTTTGGCGCAAACTGAATACCTCCTGGGCGCTGTTTTTCATTGCCTGTGGATTGCTCAATATCTATGTTGCGTTCTGGCTGTCAGAAAGCCTGTGGATGAACTTCAAAGTGTTCGGGCTGACAGGGCTCACGTTGTTGTTTACACTGGCCTGCGGCGTTTACATCTATCGCTATCTGCCTCCCGAGCAGAATAATAATGAAAGCAAACAGTAATCATTTAACCGTTAACCTGAGACGATGATGATTACTACTCAAACAGCACCTCACGGTGAGCTGGTTCTGCGCACGCTGGCCATGCCCGCTGATACCAACGCCAACGGGGACATCTTCAGTGGCTGGCTGATGTCGCAAATGGACATTAGCGGCGCCATCATGGCAAAAGAAATTGCTGAAGGGCGCGTCGTTACCGTTCGCGTTGACGGCATGAGCTTCCTCAAACCTGTTGCCGTCGGTGACGTGGTTTGCTGCTATCTATGCCCGCTATCTTCGCACCGGTCGCAGTTCGCTGGATATTAATGTCGAAGTATGGGTCAAAAAGGTCTCCTCCGCGCCTATCGGGCAACGTTACCGCGCAACGCAGGCGCTGTTTACCTACGTTGCAGTGGATAAAGCGGGCCATCCACGCGAATTACCGCCCGATCCGGCCCCTGACCAGCCCTGATCGTCCATTAGCTCAACCTGTCACTGAGTAAAAAAAAGAACCGCATCAGCGGTTCTTTTTTATTTCCATTTTGTTACTCGATCATTCGACCACAGCACCGCCATCAATCTTAAAGATGATGGTCACCTGCAAATCTTTGCCCAGTTTCCCCGTTTCATCGCGCCATTTGCGCATTGCCTGGCGAATGTCGCGTTCAAACATGTTGCGTGGCTGCGCGTTCAGTACACGAATATTGTCTACGCGTCCTTCGCTGTCCACATCAAACTGAAGCGTTGCTTTGCCTTCTACGCGTAGCGCGAAAGCGCGCGCCGGATATTGCGGCTGTGCACGACTCAGCGGGCGTGGCCCTGACGACTGCGCCGTCGCTGACGGTGCCGGAGCCTGACGTACCGGTGCAGTGTCACGCGTTTTGATGGCGTCCTCTGAGGTAAACGGCGATGGAGGCTGTTTCTCGTCCGCCTTCTCTTGCGTCTTTTTCGGCTGCTCGACCTTTTTCTTTACCGGTTCAGTTTTCGGTTTCGGCTTAGGTTCCGGTTTTGGCTCGGGTTGAGCGGCCTGCGGCGCAGGAGCCGCCTCCGTTGCCGCTGGTGCGACCATTACGACGCTGATCGGTTTCGTCGCCTGAGGCAGCTCAAGCGCGCCATTAAAGGATGCGTATAACAATACGGCGATTAACCCGCCATGAACGCCAACAGAAAGTAAAAAAGACCAGGATTGGCGGCGGATTCCTAATAAAGTTGTTTGCGGCATAATTTTTCGTTGTCCTCTTAGCCGCCCAAGTTTAAATGCAAATAGCAATCATATTCAATAAGAACCCGATAGTTTGTTAAAAAAACCATGAGCAGAGTATGGTGGTATTTTCTCCCTATTCCCTTGAGGATTATCAAGATGTTGTACATCATTTTCGCCCAGGACGTTCCCGATTCATTGTCAAATCGTCTGGCTGCACGCCCTGCCCACCTGGCACGTTTACAAACGTTGCGCGATGAAGGACGACTCCTCACAGCAGGTCCATTACCGGCCGTTGACAGCGAAGCACCCGGTGACGCAGGATTTACCGGTTCCGCCGTCATCGCCGAGTTCGCCTCTCTCACCGATGCACAGCGTTGGACCGATGCCGATCCTTACGTTGCTGCTGGTGTATACCAGAACGTAACCGCAAAACCCTTCAAAAAGGTATTTTAACCCTGCGTTACCAACGGTTATTTTGTTTAAGACGGCATTTTGATGCAGCATAAGCACTGGATTTTAGCATGCTTTTGCTGCATTCCCCACGTGCATTCAGCTCGTTATCTATATCAAAAAATTTGAAACAGATGAGCGCTCGGAAGAAAAAGCTGAAATAATATAGTCATTTAACAATGCTATGGTGCTGACTCTTGTTTATTGAGAGCCAGGACTTATGCTACCACGATTCGCGTTTCTGAAGGGAAAAGGGACATGTTCCGCAGATTCCGACCCAGCATTTTTTGGGGTTATTGCTGATTATCGGTTTGTTTCACTGCTGCAACTGATGTCAATCGCGATTATTTCCAATACCATGACCCAAGTGCAGTATGACACGACGGCCAACGATCGCTTACGTGAACAACAAGCACTTTTGGATCAGGCGCGGCTGCAAGCCAATGAATTAAAAGCAATCACTGACAATATTCTTCAGCTCAATGAACAACTGGCGCAGCACACCCAGCATACCGAGCAAGCCAGCCAGCATGCCCTGAATACCAGTACCATGGTCGCTCACGGCGAATTGATGATGAATGACGTGCATGCTGCGATGTCCGACATCACCGGGCGCACCAAAGAGATGACGGAGGCTATCGGGATGATAGAAAACGTGGCGTTTCAGACTCACATTCTGTCGTTAAATGTCACCATTGAAGCTGCGCGAGCTGGCGAACTGGGGCGCGGTTTCGCGGTCGTCGCCCGCGAGGTTGGCACGCTGGCAGCGCAAAGCAGCCAGTCGGCACAGCATATTAATGTGCTTATCCGCGACCCTGACAGCAGCGTCGCGACCGGTGCCAAGCTGGTTAAGAAATTGAGCGACAACCTGCAAAATATTATCAGCTCCGCACAGGGCACCGGCGCTTTTCTCAATGATATCGCCGACATTTCCTCGCAGCAAACGCAGCATATCCAAGCGGTTACCGACCATATTCAAACGCTGAACGGCACGGTGAAACAGAATGTCAGCCAGGTAGAGGCCAGTGCTGATACCTTCAATTCGTTACTGGCGCAGACTGAGCAGTTGCGCGCGTCAGTCACCCTCTTCACCCTGCCAACGCCAAACTCACCGGAAAGGGGGTAACCTTCATCATCCACACTATTACGCAGGCGCCCTAGCAACGTGCAGATATAACAAACAACGGCCACCCACGGTGGCCGTTAGCACGATCGGTTTGGTACCTCGCTAAGGAACGATTACCACTCGTAAGCCACCGCGTAAAGCAAAGCACGACGCTGATGTTTCTGTTGCAGATAACGGGCATAATGGATATGCTGATAAGTGTGCGACTGGGCTTCCAACCAACAGCTTCTGCGCCGCTGAACCTGGCGTAACATGCGCCACCGGATCACTTCATTTCTGCTGCGTCTCACGACAAAACTCTTCATCGAAAACGGGAGGGGGTGCGGCGTGATAGTATAGCGCGTTCTCAAATCGATCCAAGCACCCGACACACTTTGCAGCGTCTGTCGGTGTGATTTTCTCCTATTGTATTCAGACGAAAGGAATTTCCTCTTTTGGCAAACTATGAGTACACTTTATGTCAATCGTGTGCCGAAGGGATCTGTGCGCTGCTATGACAACTTTTTACACTTTGTTGAGTTGGCTACTGGTATTGGGTTACTGGCTGCTGATCGCGGGCGTCACACTACGTGTCTTGATGAAACGCCGTGCGGTTCCTTCTGCGATGGCCTGGTTGCTGGTTATCTACATCCTGCCTTTGGTCGGTATCATCGCCTACCTCTCTTTTGGTGAGTTGCATCTGGGTAAACGCCGCGCCGAGCGCGCCAGCCGCATGTGGCCGTCAACGGCTAAGTGGCTGCGTGAACTCACCGAGTATCGTCGAATCTTCGCCACTGAGAACAGCGAAGTAGCGCGATCATTGTTCCAATTGTGTGAGCGTCGTCAGGGGATCGGTGGCATCAAGGGAAATCAGTTGCAACTGCTGACTACCTTTGAAGACACCATCAAAGCATTGGTGCACGATATCGACCTGGCACGCAGCGATATCGAGATGGTGTTTTACATCTGGCAACCCGGCGGATTGGTAGAACAGGTTAGCACAGCGTTGAAAAACGCCGCTCAGCGCGGCGTCAAATGTCGAATTTTGCTCGATTCTGCGGGCAGCGTTGATTTCTTCCACAGCACCTACCCGACACAAATGCGCGATGCCGGTATTGAAGTGGTGGAAGCCCTCAAGGTTAACCTGTTTCGTGCTTTTCTGCGCCGCATGGATCTGCGTCAGCACCGTAAGGTGGTCCTGATTGATAACCGCATTGCCTATTCCGGCAGCATGAACATGGTCGATCCGCGCTTTTTCAAACAGGATGCGGATGTAGGCCAATGGGTCGATTTGATGGCACGCATCGAGGGCCCAATCACCACTACCATGGGCATCATCTATTGCTGCGCCTGGGAAATGGAAACGGGTCAGCGTCTGTTGCCCCCGCCGCCCGATGTCAACCTGATGCCGTTCGAGCAAGAACGCGGGCATACTGTGCAGGTGGTTGCATCAGGTCCGGGCTACCCTGAAGACATGATCCATCAGGCGCTGCTGACTGCCGTTTACTCCGCACGGCATCAGTTGATCATGACCACGCCCTACTTCGTGCCCAGTGATGACCTGCTACATGCGATCTGTACGGCTGCGCAGCGCGGCGTTGATGTCAGCATCATTTTGCCGCACAAAAATGATTCCGTGCTGGTCGGCTGGGCCAGTCGTGCCTTTTTCAATGAACTGTTTGCCGCAGGGGTAAAAATCTATCAGTTTCAGGGAGGATTGCTGCATACCAAAAGCGTGTTGGTCGATGGGCAGCTCAGCCTGGTCGGCACCGTTAATCTGGATATGCGCAGCCTGTGGCTCAACTTTGAAATCACCCTGGTTATCGATGACGACGGCTTTGGCAGCGACCTGGCCTGCGTGCAGGAAGACTATATCGCGCGCTCACGCCTGATGGATGAAACCAAATGGCAGCAGCGCCCCTACTGGCAGCGTATCGTTGAGCGCCTGTTTTACTTTTTCAGCCCGTTTCTTTGATGTTCAGTATCCGGACAATCGCCATGTGCAGCACTGTCAATAGCGAAGCCGTCATGTTCTAATAGTGCCATTACTGAATCAATGGGAATGCCTTATGGACCTGAACAACCGCCTTACGGAAGATGAAACGCTCGAACAAGCCTATGATATTTTTCTTGAGTTGGCATCAGACAACCTTGATCCCGCGGATATCATCCTGTTCAACCTGCAATTTGAAGAGCACGGCGGCGCAGAATTATTCGATCCCGCTGAAGACTGGCAGGAACATGTTGATGTTGATTTAAATCCCGATTTTTTTGCTGAAGTCGTGATTGGTCTGGCGGAAAAAGACGGCAACCCGATTACTGACGTGTTTGCACGCATTTTGATTTGCCGTGAAAAAGACAACAAGATGTGCCACATCTTGTGGCGTGAATAAATAGCCTGATTAACGGCCTGCACATTTGCAGGCCGTTTTTTTTGCTAACCATGTAGCAGATCGACTTTAAGACACGAAACCGCATGGGTAAAATTTCCCTCCAGCAAGGGGCGCGTCTTTGTGCAGGCTTCGCTGGCTATCGGGCAACGGGTACAAAACACGCAGCCAGAAGGCGGGTTAATGGGTGAAGGCAACTCGCCCTCTAATAGCTGTATTTGCTTGTTACGCTCTTTATCAGGATCGGGAATGGGTACCGCCGACATCAGCGCCTGAGTATAGGGGTGCAGCGGATTGCCAAACAACGCCTCATCGGTTGCCAACTCCACGGCATGGCCGAGATACATCACCAGCATGCGATCGGAAATGTGTTTGACGACGGAGAGATCGTGAGCAATAAAAATCAGTGACAGTTGCATCTCTCGCTGTAGCTGCCTCAGCAAATTCACCACCTGCGCCTGAATCGACACATCGAGCGCCGATACTGGCTCATCGCAAATAATCAGCTTGGGACGTAAAATCAATGCCCGGGCAATACCAATACGCTGACACCGTCCGCCTGAAAACTCATGGGGATAGCGATTAATCTGGTTAGGCAGTAACCCCACCTTTTGCATCATATTTTTGACACGATCATTGATTACTTGCCGCGACAGATCCTTGCGGTAGGTACGCGACAGCTCGGCAATGATCTCACCCACCGTCATACGCGGGTTGAGCGACGCCAGCGGATCTTGAAAAATCATTTGAATATCGTTGCGAACATGGCGCCATCCATCGTGATGGATGTGACACAAATCCTTTCCCAACCAGCAAATTTGCCCGCTGGTGGCTTTAACCAGTCCAATAATGGCGCGCGCCAGGGTTGATTTACCACAGCCAGACTCACCGACAATGCCAAGCGTTTCACCTTCATAAAGTCGAAACGTAACACCATCCACCGCCCTGAGCGATTGTGGCGACTGCCAAAACCATTTTTTACGCGCGTTAACGGCGAAGTGTACGCAAAGATCGCGCACATCAAGGATGACACGTTTGTCCTGCGGGGTGGTCATAACACCTCCTCAATGGCACGAAAACAGGCGCGCATCCGACCGGCATCGAACGCAGTCAAAGGCGGTATTTCCTGACAACGCGCCATGGCATACGGGCACCGGGGAAGGAACGGGCCTCCCTGCGGCAAGTGCAACAGATTAGGCGGATTACCCGGAATAGTGGCCAGTGTCTCATCGCTAACGTCCAGACGAGGTACGGCATTGAGTAACCCTACCGAATAGGGATGAGAGGGACGATAAAATACATCTCGCGCGCTGCCATACTCCATGGTTCGCCCGGCATACATCACCAGCACCTTGTCACAAATGCCTGCCACCACCCCTAAATCGTGAGTGATCATGATGATGGCGGTGTTGAATTCACGTTTCAGATCGGAGAGCAGCGTCATCATTTGTGCCTGAACAGTGACATCCAGCGCTGTAGTCGGTTCATCGGCGATCAACAGTTTTGGCTGGCACAGCAGCGCCATAGCAATCATCACCCGCTGGAGCATGCCACCGGAAAATTCATGCGGGTACATTTTCATTCGCTGACGAGCTTCCGGCATCCGTACCGCATCCAGCATTTTGACAGCGCCGTCGAATGCCTCACTTCGGCTGCATTTTTGATGGAACATCAGCACTTCCATCAACTGTTCACCGACGCGCATATAGGGATTGAGCGAGGTCATCGGGTCTTGAAAAATCATGGCGATCTCTTGCGCCCGCAGCATATTCAGCGATTTTTCAGGCAGATTGAGAATGTCTTGTCCCATGAATCGCGCCGAACCGCTGGCGCTGCCATTTGCGGCTAACAGTCCCATCAGCGCAAACGCGGTCTGCGATTTTCCAGAACCTGACTCCCCGACAATTCCCAGCGTTTCGCCCTGATCGATAGTAAAACTCAACGCGTTCACCGCCGTAACGTCACCGTTCTCGGTGGCGAAGCGCACACTGAGATCCGTTACGCTGAGCAACGGATGTAGCGCGCGGAGGTTATCCACTTTCCGTTCTGCGTTATTTGCAATCATAGCGGCTCCTTAGCGATCCTTCGGGTCCAGGGCATCCCGTAAGCCATCACCGATAAAATTAAAGCAAAACAGGGTAACCACCAAAACGCAGCGGGAAACAGCAGCAGCCAGGGCGACACTTCCATAGAGTTCGCACCATCATTGAGTAGCGATCCCCAACTGCTGAGCGGCTCTTGCACTCCCAGCCCAAGAAAACTTAAAAACGATTCAAACAGGATCATGCAGGGGACTAACAGTGAGGCATAAACCACCACAACTCCGAGCACATTAGGCACGATGTGACGCAATACAATGCCCATGATAGAAACACCGCATACCACGGCTGCCTCAATAAATTCTTTACGCTTAAGACTCAGCGTTTGCCCGCGCACAATCCTTGCCATGTCCAACCACGACACCATGCCAATCGCGATAAAGATCAGCAGTAACTGCTGACCAAAAAAGGTGGCCAAGAGAATGACAAAAAACATAAAGGGAAAGGAGTTCAGGATCTCCAGCCAGCGCATCATGACAGAATCGATCTTGCCACCGGCATAGCCAGAAATTGCCCCGTACAGAGTGCCCACCAGCACAGCAATCAGCAGCGCGGTGATGCATAAACCGGCGCCCTGCATCCTGCCATAAACTACGGCCCTTGATTTCCAAGGATTGGCCCACGTTCATCAGCGTGTGATGATTCTGCTTTCTAAACATCCTCACCTCACTCAATAACGAATTTTGGGATCGATGATGGCATATAACACATCAATGATAGCGTTGAACAAGATGGTCAAACCGCCAACCAGTATGGTCAGGCTCAGCACCAGAGAATAGTCGCGATTCAAAGCGCCGTTAACAAACAGCTGGCCAATGCCCGGCAAATCGAAAATTGTCTCGATCACCATAGAGCCAGTAATGATGCCGACAAACGCCGGGCCCATGTAAGAGAGCACCGGCAGCAAGGCCGGTTTCAGCGCATGACGCAGGATGATGTGGCGCATCGGTAACCCTTTGGCTCGTGCGGTGCGAATAAAATTGGCGTGAAGCACTTCGATCATCGCCCCGCGCGTAATGCGTGCGATGCTGGCGATGTAAGAGAGAGAAAGAGCGACCATTGGCAGCAACACATATTTACCCGCCCCACCATTCCAGCCGCCGGCGGGCAGCCAGCGCAGAGTAATCGCAAACACCAGTACCAGCAGTGGTGCGACCACAAAACTGGGGATCACGACGCCGGTCATGGCAAATCCCATGATGGTGTAATCCCATCGGCTATTTTGGTGCAGAGCCTCCACACCCAGTATTACGGCAAACAGGAACGCGGCTGCGCCAAGCTTTGCTGAAACAGGGAAGGCACTTGCCACCAGATCGTTAACCGAGTAGTCCTTATATTTGAATGACGGGCCAAAATCTTCCTGAACCAATTGCAGCAGGTAATTGCCATATTGCTTCAAAACCGGATCGTTGAGGTGGTATTTGGCTTCGATATTCGCCATGACTTCAGGCGGCAAATTTCGTTCGCCAGTAAAAGGACTTACCGGCGCTAACCGCATCATAAAGAAAGAGATCGTAATCAATATAAACAGCGTCGGTATCGCTTCCAGACAGCGACGCAGAATAAATTTCAGCATTGTTTTACCTATAAAGGCATTGTGCCTGTTTCTGAAATGCGTCTCTCTCTGCCGATCATTTTTTCAGCAAGAGAGAGGCGGTGCACATTCAGCGACAGCGTTAATGTTTCAAAATATAAAGATCTTTCACATGTACATTGTTCAGCGGGTCGTTCCCGGTCAAACCGCCGACATAAGGTTTTACCAACCGAGTGTTGGCGTAATAAAAGACCGGTATTGTCACTGCATCGCGATCTAATTGCGTTTCGGCCTGCTGATAAACGACTGAGCGTTCTTCATCATTGGCAACTTGCAGTGATTTCGTCATTAAGGCATCAAACGCTGCGCTTTTGTAATGTGACGTATTTGAACTGCTGTCCGATAACATACTGTTCAGAAATGATGAGGGTTCATTATAATCGGCACACCACCCGGCGCGCGCCAGATCAAAACTCCCCTGATGGCGCGTACTGAGAAACGTTTTCCATTCCTGATTTTCCAATTTCACATTCACGCCGATATTTTGCTTCCAGAGTGAATCGGCAGCAATCGCCATTTTCTTGTGCAGATCGGACGTATTATAAAGCAGCGTCAGCGTCAACGGTTTTTCGGGCGAATACCCTGCTTCGCTCAATAGCCGCTTTGCCTCGGCATTACGTTTCTCCTGCAGCCAAGTAAACCACTCGGGCACGGTGGCCTTTAAGCCATCAATATAAGGCGGCACGAATCCATATGCAGGCATATCACCTTGATTTTTCACCTTGTTGGTTAAAATCGCCTGATCGAGTCCTAACCGCAATGCCTGGCACACCCGTACATCAGTAAAGGGTGCACGTTGGTTATTAATTTCATAATAATATGAACATAAATAAGGTGTAACCTTCACTTCATTGGGTACTTCCTGCTTCATTTTTTGAAACAGTTCAATCGGTAAATTGGTGTAGGTGATATCAATTTCACCGCTGCGATAACGGTTTACATCCGTCACTTCTGACGCTATCGGTAAATAAGTCACTTGCTCAATTGTGGTATGGGCATTATCCCAATAGTGCGGATTGCGCGCTAAAACCAGACGTTCATTGACAACCCAATTTTTCAATGTATAGGCACCGTTTCCCACCCAATTTTGCGGCTGGGTCCATTTCTCACCGAACTGCTCAACCACAGTACGATTGACGGGCGACATGGCGGGATAAACAGGGAGTTTATCAAAATAAGGCACCGCTTCACTCAACGTCACCTCTAACGTATGGTCATCCAGTGCCTTTAACCCCAACGCATCGGGTGCTTTTTTTCCAGCAATGATGTCATCAATATTGACGATATGCCCATATTGCAGATAACTGGCATAAGGCGATGCTGTTTTTGGATCGACTAGCCGTTGCCAACTGTAAACAAAATCCTGCGCGGTAACGGGATCGCCGTTCGACCATCATATTCTGAAATAACCGACGTGACAGTACCCGCACTCCGTCTCCTGTCGGTGGGAAGTCAGGCATCGTGATAACTCGGCAATCACTGTCACAATGCAGCGAGTAGCGGCTATATATATGGCAACGGGCACTTGTGACAAATCTTATACTCTGTAAAAACATTAACCGCATGAGCGATATTTAGCGTAAATAATTAGCATTGTATGATATCGACCATAACGAACCAGAGATCGCGCCCTTTCGAGTAAAGGAACAAGTAACTTGTTTTGTGTTAGTGGGCACACTCCATGCGAGAACACGTATACACTGCCGGGTATAATCAACGCTTATATCGTATCCTGCCAGCATCGCCGTTGCCCCTTGCCCCTGTCATCGAGTAATAGACAAGTAAAATCTATTTCATTCGTTAACAAAGTGGTTTTATTTACATAAGCTGCAACGTGATATCGGTTTTAAAAATGCCATTTTTTAACAATCTTACAAATTTGACTATTGCAGAAAATAAAATAGCCATCTATTATCACCCTACATACGCCACCAATATATTATTTGAGATTATCACAATGAGCGAAGCACTAAAGGTTCTAAACAACATCCGTACTCTGCGCGCCCAAGCGAGAGAATGTAGTCTGGATACTTTGGAAGAAATGCTGGAAAAACTGGAAGTCGTCGTCAATGAACGTCGCGACGAAGAAAATCAGGCGCAAGCGGAAATCGAAGAACGCACGCGTAAATTACAGCAATATCGCGATATGCTGATTGCTAATGGCATCGATCCGAATGAACTGTTGCAGTCTTTGGGCACTGCTAAAACGCCGGGCAAAAGCAAGCGTGCCGCTCGCCCAGCAAAATATCAATATACCGATGAAAACGGCGAAGCGAGAACCTGGACTGGCCAGGGTCGCACTCCTGCCGTGATTAAAAAAGCAATTGAAGAGCAAGGTAAATCTCTGGACGATTTCCTGCTGTAATTGCTGATCGACACAGTTACGTTTATTTAGTAAAAACCCCCGTTCAACGGGGATTTTTTTATATCCTTTTTCATGGCGCTCTGCGAACCAACTGGCAAAGCACCATTTAAAGCCGATTATTTCACATCACTTTCATTAACGGTTTCATTAAGCCACGCAGCAAAATCATTACCCAGCGTATTGTGACGCAGGCCGTATTCCACGAATGCACGCATGTAACCTAATTTGTTTCCACAATCGTGACTCACCCCTTTCAAGTGATAAGCTTCAACTGTTTCTTTTTCCATCAACATGGCAATAGCATCCGTTAACTGGATTTCATTGCCCGCACCCGGCGGGGTTTTTTCCAACAGAGACCAAATATCAGCCGAAAGCACATAACGACCAACAATCGCCAAATTTGAAGGCGCTTCAGAAGCCTTGGGTTTCTCTACTACACCCACCATCGGCGCACTGTCGCCAGGCTGCAATTTTTGTCCTTTGCAATCCACTACGCCATAGCTGCTGACTTCCTCAACCGGTTCAACCATAATTTGGCTGTGACCCGTTTCGGAAAAACGCGCCAGCATTTCACTCAAGTTGTCTTTCTTAAGATTGGATGCAAATTCATCAATGATAACGTCGGGCAAAATAACAGAGACAGGTTCATCCCCGGCTAAAGGATGCGCGCACATAACCGCGTGTCCCAATCCTTTTGCCAACCCCTGACGCACTTGCATGATGGTGACATGTTTAGGACAAATAGACTGAACTTCTTCCAACAGCTGACGCTTAACGCGTTTTTCCAGCATCGCTTCCAGCTCAAAACTGGTATCGAAGTGGTTTTCAATAGAATGTTTAGACGAGTGTGTAACTAAAATAATTTCGTTCAAGCCTGCCGCAATACACTCATTGACAACGTATTGAATGAGAGGTTTATCAACCAGCGGCAACATTTCTTTTGGAATCGCTTTTGTTGCCGGCAGCATCCGCGTTCCTAGCCCTGCGACGGGGATCACCGCTTTTTTAACTTTTTTATTCACCGTTGACATAACAACCTCTGATATACCGTTCAAATAATGAACGTTATTGCCGGGTTTAATTCGGGATACACCAGCCTAGATGGCCAGCGGCGATACCCGGTAAACGCGATGGCTATGATAAAAATAAAACAACGCTTTATATAGTAGGAAATAAAAAATTAATAACGAAAGCGGAGGGTATGCAACAAATTGCATGATGGGCGCCTATCAGACAATTCCGTAGTCATCAGCATGCTGCGGGCAAGCTCAATCGACTGACAGCATGAGCCGCAATCGCCCACCTCGCCCCCACACCTGACATTCCCAGGCGGGGCACTCGTAGTTTAATTGATTAAGATAAGCCCCATCCAACGTGCCAAGCGGTATGCCGTTGTTTAACACCAACTGCTCTTCCCCGGCATTAAGCATGGCGTGCAAACCTGCAGAAATCAGGATCAGGCGTTGCAACTCTCGGTGATAGTAGCCAACCAGCAGAGGAAAACGTCCATTGAGATTAGCCTGGCGCAACAGCTGATTGACCTGCCGCAGCAGTACCGGCAGTTCGGGTAAGCGGTGTTGCTGATTAGCCAGGTGTTCTTGTAGCAGCCCATTAAACAGTGTACGCAACAACAGGGCAGCCAGTGTGCCGTTATTGTTTACTGCTTGCGTCACATCAAGGCAGTAAAACGCCAGATCATCATCTGACAGCGCTGCAATATCCAGCACTAAGCCGGGTTGCTCCACCGAGGTCAGCTGACGATAACGCACGCTGCAACCAGCAACGTTCTGTTGCACGGGCGGTTGCAATTGAGCAAGCAGTTTATTTACCGCTTCTGGCGATTGATTAAGTGAATCCATATCCTGCATCAGTTGTTCAACTTCAATGGCCTGAGAAGTGAACATATCGGGATACATGCAGGTCATCACCGCTTCACGCAGGCGTGCGTAGTCACGAATGGGTTTGAGCATCACGTCCTGCACTCCCAGTCTGAGTACTTTGGCAACGTCACCCATCTGACTGGTGGCAGACACCACCAAAATCGGCGTACGATTATCCTGCAATCTGAGCGTTTCAACGAACTCAATGCCCCCCATCAAAGGCATTTCCAAATCGCACACGATCAAATCAGGGTGATAGCCTTGCATTACGGCTAGTGCATCAACCCCATTGACAGCTTCACGCACAGACGCACCGAGCGATGTCAGATAGCCGGCAATTACCGAACGAAACACCGCCTCATCTTCAACAATCAATATGTGCTTATCTGTTAATGGCTGACCCATCGATAACCTCATACGTCCACTTCATGCAAATTCCCTCGCATTCTTCGGCTTTAACCCCTGCCAGCCTGCAATGCTAACGTTATTGAATACGTGCAGGCGGCTACAGCTAGCGCAGTCCTGCGCCTCGGGTTACTAACGGTTGCAATTCTTCATACATTTTCTCCACGGCCAGTCGCCCTGCGAGAATGGCCTCTTGCGCGCGATGAAAATCCAGTGTGGCAATTTGTGGGCAGTGGGGTTGCACCACAACATCAGGCGGATCGCCCGCCATACGATGCATTTTTAATCGGTTTTCCAGCACCTGGATGGAGGTCGTCATGATGTCCATCGCCGACGGTCCGCGATTAGCTCGCTGGCGTTGCAATCCCATAGACAGCCGCTGCCGGAGTTTGTGCTGCCAGTTAAACCGCGTCGCATCTACGTTGCTCTCCGCTGCCATCGACGTCACCGACAGCATATCGTCATGTCCGAGCGTCGCGTTATGCTGCAAATCCACGGCAATTACCACGTCTGCGCCCAGCGCGCGAGCCAAAGAAACAGGCACCGGGTTCACCACTGCACCATCGACCAGCCAATAGGCATTATGTCGCACGGGTGCTAACAATCCCGGCATACTGCATGAGGCACGGATCGCATGGTGCAGATCGCCCTGGGTCAGCCACAGTTCTCGCGCCGTCGTGAGATTGGTCGCCACTGCTCCAAACTTGATAGCACACTCTTCGATCTGCTGCGTACGCAAGATGTGTCGTATCTGGTTAAAAACCCGATCGCCCCGCAGCAATCCGCCACGCTGCCAGGAGAGATCCATTAAGTGAATGACATCCCAATGATGGAACCCGCTGACCCAACGCGCCATAGCATTCAAGCGGTTAGTGGCATAAGCTGACCCAACCAACGCGCCAATAGAACAACCAGCCACCACATCAACCGCAATGCCCATTTCGGTTAGTGCTTGGATAACACCAATATGGGCCCACCCTTTCGCCGCCCCCGATCCCAGCGCAAGACCAACCTTTCTCTGCTTCATGCTGTCCTTCTCATCTCGCTATTCATTTTAGCGCACATTGCCACTCACCGAGATTGTTAGGTAACATATCGCCACGACGTTGAGTGAATTTCACGCAAATATTGATTTTTTTAATTTTTTTACTATTGGTAAAAAATACAGGAGACATCGTGCCGCAAAGTTGCCCATGCGGTAGTGGCAAGCAGTATACCGCATGCTGCCTTCCCTATCTGCAACACACCAACATCGCGCCAACGCCAGAAGCATTAATGCGCTCTCGCTATTGCGCTTACGTGGCTCATGACGTTGATTACCTTATTGCGACCTGGGATCCAGCGCTTCAACCGGAAAATTGGCGCGCCTCAATCACCGAAAGCTGTCAGGACACGCAATGGCAAGGATTGAACGTTCTGACCACCCGATGAAGGCTATGTTGAATTTGCCGCGCGCTATGCAGATCCCTCGCAGCCAGACCAAACATCATTAATGCGCGAGCGCTCACGCTTCCTTCGCCGCCTCGATCGCTGGTACTATGTAGATTGCGTGCATCTGCAAACAGGCAGAAACGATCGTTGTCCGTGCGGTTCGGACAAAAAATACAAACAGTGCTGCGGGCGTGGATAGGCGCGTAGTGTAATGCTAAAAAATGTAACCCGGTAGCGTGCTTACCCGTATCGCGGCAACAAACCGCACAGACGTGGCCGCTTTCGGGAACAATGACAGACGTTTTTGGACAGGGTTCTTATTTCCATGCAATCCCAGGCAATACAACGAAAAGTGTTGCGTACCATTTGCCCTGATGCAAAAGGGCTAATCGCCAAAATTACCAACATCTGCTACAAACACGAATTAAACATCGTTCAAAACAACGAGTTTGTTGATCATCGTACCGGTCGCTTCTTTATGCGCACCGAGTTAGAGGGGATCTTCAACGATGCCACGTTGCTGGCCGATCTGGATGGTGCACTGCCGGAAGGTTCGGTGCGTGAACTGAGTGATGCAGGCCGTCGTCGTATCGTGGTTCTGGTCACCAAAGAAGCGCATTGCCTGGGCGATTTGTTGATGAAAAGCGCCTACGGCGGCCTCGACGTTGAGATCGCAGCCGTTATCGGTAACCACGATACATTGCAGACACTGATTGAGCGTTTTGATATTCCGTTCCATCTGGTGAGCCATGAAGGGCTTTCGCGTGAAGCACACGATCAGTTAATGATCGAGCAAATTGATGCGTACAAACCGGACTACGTGGTGTTAGCCAAATACATGCGCGTGTTGACACCCGCTTTTGTCCAGCACTACCCGAACCAGGTGATCAACATCCACCACTCGTTCCTACCTGCCTTTATCGGTGCGCGCCCTTATCATCAGGCCTATGAGCGTGGTGTGAAGATCATTGGCGCCACCGCGCACTACGTGAACGATAATCTGGATGAAGGTCCGATCATCATGCAGGATGTGATTAATGTCGATCACACTTATACGGCAGATGACATGATGCGCGCCGGTCGTGACGTCGAGAAAAACGTGCTTAGCCGTGCCCTTTATCGCGTACTGGCACAACGGGTTTTTGTTTACGGCAATCGTACTATCATTCTTTAAGCCGCTGTTTTTCCACCCAACCCTGAGTGGAAAAGCCGCAAGGCGTGTGAAAAAACGGCAAACGAACGTGTTTTTTCGCGTTCAGACTTTACAGGGGCGTCGCATTTGATATGATGCGCCCCGCTTACTCAGAAAGCACACAATCAGTTAGGCCATGGTGGGGTTTCCGAGCGGCCAAAGGGAGCAGACTGTAAATCTGCCGTCACAGACTTCGAAGGTTCGAATCCTTCCCCCACCACCATCTAGCAACGTTCGTTGCATTTAATTCCACCATTAAAAGTTTCCCAGAGCATCATCTTATCTGCTTGTAGGCATTATTTTTCGGCATGCCTGTCCTTGTCGCTGAATTCCGGCAAGTAGCGCTTCAGTAACGCCCATCGCCGTACGTCACCTAACAACTGACGATCTATCAGCCTGAAACAGGCATCAATCTGGCGTCTTTTCTGAAGACGATGATTTCCCTGTCCAACTGCCCGGCGAGTAGGAAAATACCGGCAATTGCCATGACCAACGGATCGCCGCCAGACGCACCGACAGCCCCAGCGTGAATGAAACCAGCAGATTGATATCGTGATTAATCTGTAACGCTTTCAGCCCGAGATACAACAGCGCCACCAGCAGCGACACGCTGGCATAGAGTTCTTTTCTAAGCACCATCGGCATTCGGTTACAGAAAATATCGCGCAAAATGCCGCCGAAGATTCCGGTCACAAATCCCAGCCATAATAACCACAGTAAAGGAATAGTTGAGTTTCTGCGCCACATTGCAACCGATAATAGTAAAGGCAATCAGCCCCATAGCGTCAAGAGTCAGGAACAGACGGTGTAAGTGGTGCATTATGTGGGCAATAACAATTGTAAACAGGCCTGCACCAATCGTCAGATAGATATAGCCGGGGTGTTGCGTCCAGCCGATAGGATATTGCCGAGCAGAATGTCACGAACGGTTCCACCGCCCAGAGCGGTAATAAAGGCGATCATCGCCACACCAAAGATATCCATATTTCTGCGTCCAGCGGCTAATGCGCCAGACATGACTTCTGCGGTAATTGCGATCAGATAGATGTAAGTAAGCACACAAGTTTTCCTGTGAAATGTGCCTCTCCCCCTGTCCGTTTTACCTGAGAGTTTATGTAGCTTACGCCGCTTGCCCCTTCGGTGGGTGACTACGTTGTGAAACAACGTGCACACCGCTCTCCAGTCGGCGTATCAACAAAATGCAGTAAGGTGGCCTGAGCGATTATGGGAGTTTGCGCCTTCGGCGGGACTCGCACTGCGCGGTCCTCTCTCCTGCGGGCTGCGAAGTATAAGGGCTTACTATCGCTACTTCAACCTCCGGTTCAATCCACGCGCGGCAATGGCATCCGCAGCGCCTCACCCGCGTGACCTTTCCCTCTTCTTTCTGTTACCATCAACGCCACAATTTCCTGACATGGCAGTGACGATGAAAGTTGTTTCTTTTAATATCAATTGGCTGCGTGCCCGCCCTCACCAACTGGCCGCCATCATCGCCCAGCATCAGCCGGATATCATTAGTTTGCAGGAAACCAAAGTGCACGATGATATGTTTCCCTTCGAAGAGGTGCGGAAGCTCGGCTATCAGGTCTACTACTATGGTCAGAAAGGCCATTACGGCGTGGCGTTGCTGTCTAAAGAAGCACCGATTGCGGTGCGCTATGGGTTTCCAACCGATGAACCCGACGCGCAACGTCGCATTATTATGGCGGATTTTGCCACGCCAGCAGGCACTCTAACCGTTATCAATGGCTATTTTCCTCAGGGTGAAAGTCGTGATCACCCAGTGAAATTCCCGGCCAAAACCCGATTCTATGGCGATTCGCAAACCTACCTGACACAGCATCATACGCCGGAGCAGCCGCTGATTGTCATGGGGGATATTAATATCAGCCCAACGGATCTGGACATTGGTATTGGAGAAGAAAACCGTAAGCGCTGGCTGCGTACCGGGAAGTGCTCATTCTTACCCGAGGAGCGCGAATGGATGGCTCGATTGGGGATTGGTCGATACCTTCCGTGCACTGGCACCAGAGAGTACCGATCGTTATTCCTGGTTTGACTACCGCTCTGCCGGGTTTGACGACAACCGTGGCCTGCGTATCGATGTGATTCTTGCCAGTCAGGCATTAGCCGCACACTGCACGGCCAGCGATATTGATTACGACATTCGCGCCATGGAAAAACCTTCCGATCACGCACCAATTTGGGCAACGTTCTCAGGGTTGTAACAGCGAGCTATCAGGCAGCCGCAAGCGGCTGCCACACATAAAACCGTTACTGCTTGAGTACCTGCCAGATAAGGTTATTGGTGCCCAGCGTTTGCCTGTCGCGCGCACACTGCAACAGCACGCCTTCCGTTCTGACTACAGCGCCTTCGGTATAGTTACGATTTTCGAACACACAGCAGCGCATACAATTATTTTGCGGCTCACGCCGCGTTGAGCCGTTGTTATCGCCCCAAATCACACTGGGGGGTACGCCAACCACAATGTCCGTATTGCCGCGTGAGGGTGTCGTTGTGAATTGCGCCCACACCGGCAGAGAGACCAGCGCCCCGGCAAATAACATCACCAGTGATGATTTCATCCGTTCTGCTCCTTCGCGGCTTTTTTAGCCGTGGATTTACGCGTTTTCTTCTGTGTTTTTTGTGGTGCTTGCAGCCCGCGAAACGCCGACACAGACCGGTTTTGTCGCGCTTGCTCGATCAATCCGCTCAGGGTTTGCGTCAACGGTTGCATAAGATCCTGATAACGTCGCTGTTTTTCTCTGATCAGTGTCAACGTGGCTTCCCAGTTGGCCGTCATGTCTGGCAACGCTGCGCTGGGCGGTAGTGCATGTATCAACGCCCGCCCCGCCTCACTGGCATGAATATAACGGCCTTTTTTAAACAAAAAGCTTCGTTTAAAGAGTAGCTCAATAATGCCTGCACGCGTGGCTTAGGTGCCAAGACCGTCTGTTTCGCGCAGGATTTTTTTCAACGTCTTGTCCTGAACAAAACGCGCAATGCCGGTCATGGCGGAGAGCAACGTGGCATCGGTAAAAGGATGGGGTGGCTGTGTTTGCCGTTCCACCACTTCCCCTTTCTCACACAGCAAAACATCGCCTTTGGCCACCACAGGCAGCGGCAAGCCGTCATTCTCGTCGTCGCGCTCTTTGGCACCCAACAGGGTACGCCAGCCCGCATCAGCGAGAAAACGCGCTTTAGCGATAAATTTTCCTCCTGCGATATCGAGGGTAATAACGCATTTACGAAACACCGCGTCCGGGCAAAACTGCATCAGGTACTGTCTGGCAATCAGTCCATAAACCTGACGCTCATTTTCACTTAACGACACGCTGGCGCTGCGCGCCGTGGGGATGATGGCATGGTGCGCATCGACTTTACCGTCATCCCAACAGCGGTTGCGACGCGCAAGATCAACCACCGGTTGCGGCAATAACCCAGTCGCGTGCACCGTAATCGCGTTGATAACAGCGTGACGCCCGGCAAAATGCTCTTCCGGCAGGTAACGGCAATCCGAACGCGGATAAGTGATCAACTTATGGGTTTCGTACAAGCGTTGGCAGGTGTCCAGCACCTGCTGGGCGCTAAGACCAAAGCGTTTCGCGGCTTCAATCTGCAATGCAGAGAGAGAATAAGGTAGCGGTGCCGTTTCCGACTCGCGCTTATCACTGTAGTCCGTGACCGTTGCAGGCTGCCCGGCGATACGTTTTACCACGTGCTCGGCCAAAGGTCGGTGCAGCAGTCGCCCTTCTCCATCCTGATACGGCTTGCAGGATTCGCTCGGTTGCCATAGTGCGACAAAACGCTCATCAGCGGGCGTTACAATATGCGCCTTGACCTCAAAGTAATCCTTGGCGACGAAGTTTTCGATCTCTTCATCCCGGCGTACCACCAGTCCAAGTACCGGCGTTTGTACCCGCCCGACAGAGAGCACACCGTCATAACCCGCGTTACGCCCCAGCAGCGTATAGGCACGGGTCATATTTATACCGTAGAGCCAGTCGGCCCGCGATCGCGCCAGCGCCGAAACGCACAGCGGCACAAATTCGCGATTATCGCGCAACCGCTCTACTGCACGCTCCACCGCCTGAGGGTTAAGATCGTTTATCAAGCAACGTCGCACTTGCTTGCGTTTTTCCGGTGCCAGTTCCAAATACTTCAGCACTTCATCCACCAGCAGTTGCCCTTCACGATCCGGGTCACCGGCGTGGATGACTTCACTCGCTTCCCCCAACAGTTTCTTGATGGCATTGAGTTGCTTGCTCACGGAAGGACGCGGCATCAGCAGCCACTTTTCGGGAATAATCGGCAGATCGGCCAATGACCAGCGCGCATAGCGGGCATCATAGGCGTCCGGTTGTGCCTGCTCGAGCAGATGTCCGACGCACCAGGTAACCACATCCTGTGAACCGCACGCGATATAGCCCTCGCCTCGCCGATGCAGTTTAGGCAATACATCCGCTATCGCTCTGGCGAGGCTGGGTTTTTCAGCAATGAATAGTCGCATTATCAGAAATAACGGACAAATTTTTCCGAGTCCAACGGCACAACCGTGGTGGACGCTTTTAGTTGCGGCGTTCCCAGATAGAGGAACCCAACAATTTCATCTTGCTCGCGACAGCCAAAAGCTGCGCGCACATGCGCATGGTGGGTCCAGGGGCCACTGCGCCAGATACCGTTAAACCCCTGAGCCAACGCAGCCATTTGCATGGCTTGCACCGCACAGCCCGCCGACACCACCTGTTCCCATTTGGGCACTTTGGGGTGATCCTCACAGTGGGCAATCACGGTGATCACCATTGGCGCGCGAAACGGAGCCTGACGTGCTTTATCCTGCGCGGCTTCATCCAGTCCATCCTGTTGAGCGGCATGGTGTAAGACATCACTCAGGCGGGCCAGGCCTTCATCCTGCGCAATCACAAAACGCCACGGTTGCAATGTTCCGTGGTCTGGCGCACGCATACCGGCATGAATAATGTTCGCCAGCACATCACCTTGCGGTGCTGGCGCAGCCAGGCGCGATGCCGAACGGCGATTGACTAACAAGTCCAGTGCATCCATCATTTTTCTCCTCTTAGCGACCCGTGTGAAAAACAACGCAAAGCGATACCACGAAAATGCCATGCCCTAGAAAAACTCAGGGCATAGCCTGTGATTGCGCGCCACGGTATCACAAGTCACGGTGCGTCAGTAACGGTTTTATGGCAATCGTATCATAGCGGATACGGGGGATAATGCGGGGAGATTCCGATTGTTACCGGCCCTGTTCAGCCGGTTGCCAAGAGAAAAGGTGAAAGCGATGGGTTTCGCTTTCACATTTAAGGCACCAGCACGCATCGCGGTAGGTACCGCGCCGAGATTACTCGCCGTCGTGGCGCAAATGATACACTTTTAGCTGATTCCAAAAATCGAGGCCAATCAGCTTGTCCTTCCCTGCGCGACGGAACGCAAAGTCACCGCCTTTATTGTGACGAATGCGAATAATGCCTTTTTCTTCTTGCGCTTTTACCGGTGCAATACCGTCCATCTCCACCGTGCCGTCTTCGGCAATAGTAAAATCCGGATTGCCTGTTTCGCGTCGAGCAAAAGCCCCCGAAGGAATACCCGGTGCGGGTGAAGCAATGTCTTGCTCCGTCAGAGCGGCAAAATTGGCAACATATTCGCACGCGCTGGAATCATTGATGGGGGATGAGCAGGCAACTTGCAACGTGTCTCGGGCGGCAAGGTATTGCCCGCTAAGCCATTGCGCTCTGGCAGCATTCTCACACAAATCGCCAGAGATACCGCTGCGGCAAAGGTTCGCCATCGTATCGGTATACTCTTGCACTGGCGCGGCCGGAATAGCGGTGATGGCCCCATAGAGCGACTGGCCCGATTTTTCTGCTGAAGTGCGGGCCTCCCAGGAACTGCACGCGGCCTCAATATAATCTTCGCACAGTTGCTTTAACTGGGCCGTGTCCAACCCGTACAATTTATCGTGACACGCTTTCATGTCATTCCAACAGGTTTTGCCTACCTCAGTTTTCGGCTCGGGAATATTTGTCAGACAGGGCTGTTCCTGCTTGAGCGGATACACAAATTTGAACATGAGATCGGTAATCGTTTTGCCATCGACTGATACGTTCAATTTCGAATCTACCAACTGACCGAATGACACCAGCTTGATGGTATCTCCCTCCACGCGGTACTGATGCAAGCTCATCCCCATTGAAGACGATTTTTGTATGATTTCATGATTCAACACGCGGACCTGGATTCTGAGATCGCTATAAACGCCGTAGGTCAGCCCCGCGAAAGGATTGGCAAAAGCGGAAAATGACAACGAGGTAAACAGCAATAGAAAAAACACGCGGATTTGCGTCAAAAAGGACATTATTCACTCCATTGATAAGAACACTCTTCACCCAACACCTTTGTCAACTATCTAATTATACTCGCAATATTTTTTATGAACGAGAGTTTTTCCTCCAAATCTTACTTATTTAAACCCACATTTCATTTCTACCACCGCGCATTCTCTTCAGCATTTCAACTTGAATGACAATTAAATGCCTTAACGTCAGAAATTTTATCGCACCAGCAAGAGAGTTTTTTTACAAAATAGACACATTTTTATCAACGAAGGCTACTAATGAAGTTGGCATTTTCCTGTACGCTCATTAGGATAGAGAGTAAGTTTGCCCTGGTCAGCGTGGACGTTGCAGGGCGGCCGTTTTCTGTTTGCTTTCCCGCAAAATGGGCAACAGGCAAGCATTATGTTTGGCGTTTTCGGAGATAACATGCGCACACTGTGGCGAATCTTTAGCGGACTTTTCAAGTGGATATGGCGTCTGCTCAATTTTACCCGCGAGTTTATTCTTAACCTGTTTCTGATAGTGTTAATTCTGGTGGGTGTCGGTATTTATGCACAGTTCAAAAATGCACCGACTCAAACGCCACAGGGTGCACTGCTGGTTGACTTGACAGGTGTGGTGGTCGATAAACCGACGGTTAATAATAAACTGCGCCAGTTAGGCAGGGAATTCTTTGGTGCCTCCAGCAATCGCCGCCAGGAAAACTCACTGTTTGATATTGTCGACACTATCCGTCAAGCCAAAACGGACAGCAATATTACCGGTATGGTACTTGATCTGAGTGATTTCGTGGGTGCCGATCAGCCTTCACTGCAATTTATCGGCAAGGCACTGCGTGAATTCCGCGACAGCGGCAAACCGATCTTTGCCATTGGCGACAGTTACAGCCAAACGCAACACTATCTGGCCAGTTTTGCCACGACTATCTCGCTTACCCCACAGGGCAATGTTGATCTGCGCGGTTTTGCTACCAATGGCCTTTATTACAAGTCGCTGCTGGAAAAGCTGGATGTGACCAGCCATGTTTTCCGCGTCGGCACCTATAAATCTGCGGTAGAGCCCTTCCTGCGTGACGATATGTCCCCCGAAGCGCGTGAGGCAGATATGCGCTGGGTTGGCGGATTGTGGCAAAATTACCTGAATACGGTAGCGGCTAACCGTCAAATTACCCCTCAGCAGCTTTTCCCCGGCGCCAGTGCGATCATCGCGGACCTTCAGGCTGTGCAAGGCGATCCGGCACGCTATGCGCTGGATAACAAGCTGGTAGACGAAGTGGCCTCGCGCTCGGTTATCGAACAGAAGCTGGTGAAAACCTTCGGCTGGGACAACAAAAACCAAAGCTTCAACTACACCAGCATCTATGACTATACCGAAAAACCCGTAAACCAGACCGGCGCACAAATCGCGGTTATCTTTGCCAGCGGCGCTATCGTTGATGGCCCGGAAACCCCAGGCGTGGTCGGCGGTGACACCACGGCGGCCCAAATTCGCCAGGCAAGACTGGATCCGAAGATCAAGGCCATCGTGCTGCGCGTCAACAGCCCCGGTGGCAGCGTTACCGCCTCGGAGAAGATTCGCTCTGAGCTGATGGCTGTACGTCTGGCAGGCAAACCGATCGTGGTATCCATGGGTGGCATGGCGGCCTCCGGCGGCTACTGGATCTCCACCCCCGCCAACGCCATTATCGCCAGCCCGAGTACCTTAACCGGTTCGATTGGGATCTTTGGCGTAATCACTACCTTTGAAAACACGCTTGGGGCTATCGGCGTCCATACCGATGGCGTGGCGACCTCACCGCTGGCCGATCTCAGCATCACCAAATCGTTGCCGCCTGAGTTTTCTCAAATGATGCAAATCAGCATTGAGCGCGGTTATAAAAACTTCGTCGATCTGGTGGCACAGTCACGGAAGAAGAGCCCGGAAGAAATTGACAAAATTGCCCAAGGTCACGTCTGGACCGGTGATGACGCCAAGACCAACGGGCTGGTTGATCAACTGGGCGACTTCGATGATGCGGTGAAGAAAGCCGCAGAACTGGCAAAACTGGGTCAATACCAGCTCAACTGGTTTGAAGAACAGCCAAGCCTGCTGGATATGATGCTAAACCGCGTCAACGCTGCCGCCCACGCATGGCTACCCGCCAGACTTCAGGCCATGTTGCCTGGTCCGGTGGCACAGTTGGCAGACGTGGTACAAGCGCAACCGGCATTGCTCAATACCTTTAACGATCCTCAGCACCGTTATGCACTTTGTATGGCCTGCGGTGAGGTAAAATAGAGGTTGTAACACAGGACTTTCCCTCAGCCCAGCCAGTGCCGGGGTGTTTTTCATTTTTTTCATAAGAATGCCATGCAAAAGAAATCCATTTATGTCGCTTACACCGGCGGTACCATTGGTATGCAACGCTCTGCCAATGGATACATCCCGGTTTCTGGTCACCTGCAACAACAGTTGGCCAACATGCCGGAGTTTCATCGCCCGGAGATGCCTGACTTCACCATCCATGAATATGACCCGCTTATTGATTCCTCCGACATGACCCCTGCCGACTGGCAAGCCATCGCTGAGGATATTCAACAGCACTACGATGAGTACGATGGTTTCGTCATCCTGCATGGCACCGATACCATGGCATTCACCGCTTCCGCCCTGTCGTTCATTATGGAGAATCTGGCAAAGCCGCTAATCGTGACAGGGTCACAAATCCCCTTGGCCGAGTTGCGTTCCGATGGACAAACCAACCTTCTGAACGCTCTGTATGTCGCGGCCAATCATCCGGTGAATGAGGTCAGCCTGTTTTTCAATAACAAGCTGCTGCGCGGTAATCGCACGACCAAAGCCCATGCCGACGGCTTTGATGCGTTCGCCTCCCCCAACTTCCCAACACTGTTGGAAGCGGGCATTCATATACGCCGTCTGGTGCCACCTAAGCCAGAGCCAGAGACCGCCAACGCCGCGCTGATCGTGTATCCGATTACGCCACAGCCTATTGGCGTAATTACTATCTATCCGGGAATTTCAGCCGATGTGGTACGAAATTTCCTGCGTCAGCCCGTCAAAGCGCTGATCTTGCGCTCTTATGGCGTAGGCAATGCGCCGCAAAGCCCGGCACTGCTGGATGAGCTGCGTCAGGCATCCGCACGCGGTATTGTGGTCGTTAACCTTACTCAGTGTATTTCTGGGCGCGTGAACATGGATGGCTACTCTACCGGCAATGCTCTGGCACAGGCCGGTGTAATCAGCGGTTTTGATATGACGGTGGAAGCGGCACTGACTAAACTCCATTATCTGTTGAGTCAGCCTGATTTAGCACCTGCTGCCATTCGTCACTTAATGCAACAAGACCTGCGCGGCGAACTGACGCAGGACGCATAACCCTTGTGCCGGAGCAGCCATGAACCACGCCTTGCTATTGATTGATTTGCAGAATGATTTTTGCCCGAACGGCGCACTGCCTGTAACAGAAGGCGATGCCACCATTGATGTCGCCAACCGCGCCATAGCCGCCGCGCAGAAAGCTGGAATGCCCGTCATTGCCAGCCAGGACTGGCACCCGGCAAACCATCTGAGTTTTGCCGCTAATCATCCTGACGCTATCGTGGGTGAGTGCGGTGAACTGGCGGGATTGCCACAGATCTGGTGGCCCGTTCATTGTGTTCAGGGACAGTCAGGTGCAGATTTCCACCCTCGCCTCCATCATGGCGCTTTTGATGCGGTAATACAGAAAGGCACCCAACCTGAGATTGATAGCTACAGCGCTTTTTTTGATAACGGTAAACGCGCCACCACGGCGCTGGATAACCTATTACGCCAGCAAGGCATCACACGGTTGACTGTCATGGGGCTGGCAACGGACTATTGCGTAAAATTTACCTTACCGTGCTTGATGCGCTGGCGCTTGGGTATCAGGTGCAGGTAGTGGAAGATGGCTGTCGTGGCGTCAATCTTCAGCCAAGTGACAGCGAGAATGCGCTGGCCGAATATGGCACGTCAAGGCGCACGCCGTATCACGCTGTCGGAATTCATAGAAGCAACAGCAAACCAACGCGCATAACACTTGCCCCTGTTCGTTCAGGGGCACTTGCCTACCGCCGCTCCCGCTGGATCAGGTTATCCATAGCAAACGCCTGCTTCAACTCTTGCTTGCTTTTCATCACCAGCTCACCTTCGGTATTGATGGTCATATGTTCTGCATCAATATTGTGTCGTGACTGCCATAACATCACCATTTGCAAACAATTTTCTTTCTGTTCGGGCGTCAATGGCACGCCATCCGGCCATTTTCCCAGTTCCACCGCGGTCGCCAGACGTTGGTAGATGTCCGGCGTCAGCGCTGCCACTATTTCATCAAGCTGTTTGTCGCGCATCGTCATTGCCATCCTGTCACTGAAAATTAGCAAGCTGAAACGTTTTATCTGCGATTATTTCGCAGCTAGCTCAGCCATCCACTTTTTCACCGTCGGTGCCATCGATAAAACTCAACGAGGCAGAATTCACACAGTAACGTTCACCGGTGGTTTGTGGGCCATCAGGAAACACATGTCCCAAATGGGCATCGCATTTGCCGCAGCGAATTTCGATACGGTGCATGTAATGCGAAAAATCTTCCAGATAGCGAATGGCGCCTTTCGCAACGGGTCGATCAAAACTGGGCCAGCCACACCCGGAATCATACTTGTTGTCTGAGTAGAACAGCGCCGTCTGGCAACACAGGCAGTGATACACGCCCGTACGTTTGTTATGCAGCAGCTTGCCCGAATAGGCAGGCTCTGTGCCGCGTTGCTGCGTCACAGAGCGTTGCATCTCCGTCAATGTTCCCGTGTCTGCGGGCACGGAAGTTGAAACTGGCTTATCCATGATTGTCTCGTCATCATTTCTGTTTGGCATTTGATAGTTTAACAAGAATTAACATCCTCATAACGTTTTTTCCGACTAAAATAGGTAGTAACCGCCCAACGCCCCAGCAATTGTGATGCCCATCACATTTATCGGGCCTGCAGGTTTTATATTGGTGCAAACGCGCCCATTTAAGGGAAAGATGTTCCTAAGTTTCATTACGGCGCTTTTTCGTGCAACCGTTGCGTCTCAGATTTGACTTGCCGCAACTATTGACACGATTCCGCTTGACGCTCAGCAAGGTTTTTGTAATTTTACAACCAACCTTTTATTCACAAACCATAGCTGGTGGAATATATGACTATCAAAGTAGGTATCAACGGTTTTGGCCGCATCGGCCGCATTGTTTTCCGTGCTGCTCAGAAACGTTCTGACATCGAGATCGTTGCAATCAACGACCTGTTGGACGCTGACTACATGGCTTACATGCTGAAATACGACTCAACTCACGGCCGTTTTGACGGCACCGTTGAAGTGAAAGACGGTCAGCTGATTGTTAACGGCAAAAAAATCCGCGTTACCGCAGAAAGAGATCCGGCTAACCTGAAGTGGGACGAAGTTGGGGTTGACGTGGTTGCTGAAGCAACCGGTATCTTCCTGACTGACGAAACGGCGCGTAAGCACATCACTGCTGGCGCGAAAAAAGTGGTTCTGACTGGCCCGTCCAAAGACAACACCCCGATGTTCGTTCGCGGTGCCAACTTTGACAAATATGCCGGACAAGACATCGTTTCCAACGCATCTTGCACCACCAACTGCCTGGCTCCGCTGGCAAAAGTGATCAACGACAACTTCGGCATCATCGAAGGTCTGATGACCACTGTTCACGCCACCACTGCAACGCAGAAAACCGTTGATGGCCCGTCTCACAAAGACTGGCGCGGCGGCCGCGGCGCATCCCAGAACATCATTCCGTCCTCTACCGGTGCTGCTAAAGCTGTAAGTAAAGTACTGCCAGAACTGAACGGCAAACTGACGGGTATGGCATTCCGCGTACCTACGCCGAACGTTTCTGTGGTTGACCTGACCGTTCGTCTGGAAAAAGCAGCCACTTACGAAGAAATCAAGAAAGCCATCAAAGCCGCTTCTGAAGGCGAGCTGAAAGGCGTTCTGGGCTATGTTGAAGACGACGTGGTTTCTACCGATTTCAACGGCGAAGTACTGACTTCTGTGTTCGATGCCAAAGCCGGTATCGCACTGAACAACAACTTTGTGAAACTGGTTTCCTGGTATGACAACGAAACCGGCTACTCCAACAAAGTACTGGACCTGATCGCCCACATCTCCAAATAAGGCGACGGTGCGATAAGCGATGCAAGGGGCGACATGATGCAACATGAAATACAAATAAAACAAGGTAACGTCATGAACTATAAAATTTTTTCACTTCCCATCAAATCAGAAATTTCGTCCACTCTCAGTCAACGCCAGATCGATCAACTGCCGGTTATCGTCGTTGATCATCCGCAAGTGCGCTCTGCTGTTATGCTGCAAGGTGCTCATCTGCTGCATTGGCAGCCTCTTGGGGAAACGCCGGTGCTGTGGTTGAGTGGCAACACGCCGTTTGCACAGGGCGTTGCCATTCGCGGCGGTGTGCCGATCTGCTTCCCTTGGTTTGGTCCGTTTGCTGAACCTAACCACGGTTTCGCTCGTCTGTTACCGTGGGAATTCACAGCACACCGTGAAGATGCCGAAGGCGTTGAGCTAACCTTCACGTTGCGTGATACACCAGAGACGTTGGCAAGCTGGCCACATGCTTTTACGCTGACAGCGCGCTATAAGCTGGGCAAAACCTGTACGATTGAGCTAGAAGCCCAGGGCGAATACAGCATCACCAGCGCCCTGCACACCTACTTCCAGATTGGCGACATCGACCACATCCGCGTCAGCGGTTTGGGCGATACCTTCATTGATAAGGTCAATCAAGGTAAGTTGACGACGCAAGGTGGGGATCTCACGTTTACAGAGAGTACCGATCGCATCTATACGCATCCACAGGCGGTAAGCAGCATCGTAGACCCAACGCTGAAACGCACTATCGAAGTGCATCACACGCACCATAGCGATGTCGTTGCCTGGAACCCAGCGGCTGAGTTGTCTAAAACCATCGCCGATATGCCGGATGACGGTTACAAGACCTTTGTCTGCGTAGAAACGGCGCGTGTCACCCAGCCGTTTGTTGCTACGCCGACAGCCCCTGCCCGTTTGACCACAGTAATTAGCGTAAAACGTTGAAACACCATGGATTAGCTCGGGTAAATCCGTGAGACAAAAATTGCCGCTCGCACGCCTGCTGGCGGCACATACCGAGTGAAACGGTACACTATCTCCGCTCAGACTAGACCACATCCAGCGGCTGTTTCCTCGTCGGCGCGGGAAAAACCGCATCCAGTGCAGCAGATACAAATCCAGCACATCGGTTTGCAAGCGTTTCAGGCTACGTTCACAGGCTTCAATTGCCCGCGCGCCGCCAGCATTGTGGGGATAAACCTTGGAGACCAGAAAGGCCTCATCACGTCGTCCGCGCAGCGCCCACGATGCTCTCCGCACGGCCATCGGCATACATTTCTGCGGTATCGATCAGCCTAAGCCCGAGATCGAGCCCCGTCTGCAAGGCTTTTATCTCACGCGCCTTCTCACTGGCAGTTTCACCCATAAACCAGGTGCCTGACCGATAGCAGGCAGGCTTGAACCATCGGGAAATCGAATCTGTCGGGTTGTCATCGCTATCCTCCTTTCATCCCATTGACCACGATAGCTAAACCGCAACGCACCGCAAACGTACAAATGGGGTGAAATCACCCCATTATTGTGCGGCACTTGCCCTATTTTCACGCATCAGACGTTAAAAGTGATAACTCACGCCCGCACCGAACACCATGGTATAGCTGCGATCCACCATCGAGCTGTCTTTCACTTCATCCGACAGGCGAACATAACGTCCTGTGGCCCAGGCGCTCCAGCTATCGTTAATGCGGTAGTTGGTGCTCAGCTCGGCATAGGGAGACCAACCGCCATCCGGGCTGTAAGCATCAAGCCCTGAACGTGATGCCTCTTTGCCGCTGATACCAAAGTAATAGCGGTTGAGTCTTTCACTGCTCCAGGTAACACCAACACCTGGCGTCACCGTCCAGTCACCCAGGTCGAAACGGTAGAGATAGGTGTTATCCCACAGATAACCATCACTATAACCCAGCGTATCCGCAACCACAGAGGTGCGCAGGATCCCCCACTGAGCGGAGTGAGAATAGGCCAGGCCCGCCATCAGGGTGCCACGGCGCTTATCCAGTTGCTTCATTATGCGCGTCGTCATTATCTCCCAGTTTGAACCCCAGCGGAGAATAGAGCGCCGTCACCGACAGGCGGTTCTGCCCGTCATTCCACAGGTAATAGCCCCCGCCTAACCCACGGAAATAAAAGTTATCACTTTCATACGTCACCATCGGCACCGGATAAAGTGCGTTATCGCCCCCGCGGTAAGGGCTAATAGAACCTAATACGCCAGCACCCAGCGAAAAATCTGCCGCAACGGCAGTTGTTGCCGCCAGCGACCCTGCCAACAGCAAAGAGGTGTAAATCACAGATGATTTTTTCATAACGTTATTATTCCCATTACTGATATGAATTAATTTGGCATAAGGGTTGCTGTATTCAGAGAAATCATCTTCCAGAGGGCTACCTATCTATGGCCGCATAAATAACGCCGCACATTATTTAACAGGCTCTCTAAATCTGTGCTAATCGACGAAGGACGGGCATCGCTATGAACATATTTGATCCGTTATGACGCTGCCAAGGACGAAGAATTCACGTTGCAGGAATTTCTTAACATCTGTCAGCAGGATCGCAGCGCCTATGCGAGTGCCGCCGAGCGATTGTTAATGGCTATCGGCGAACCTGTGATGGTGGATACCGCCCATGAGTCCCGACTTTCCCGTTTGTTCTCTAATCGGGTGATTGCGCGCTATCCCGCCTTTGAAGAGTTCTACGGCATGGAAGATGCCATAGAGCAGATCGTCGCCTATCTGAAACACGCTGCGCAAGGCTTGGAAGAGAAGAAACAGATCCTGTATCTGCTCGGCCCGGTGGGTGGGGAAAGTGGATATCCGCAAGCTGGAGCATTTTGCGCAAAACGATCCCGATGCCTACGGCTATTCCGGCGCGCTGTGCCGTGCCAATCAGGGCATCATGGAGTTTGTCGAGATGTTCAAAGCACCAATCAAGGTGCTTCACCCCCTGCTGACTGCGACGCAGAAAGGCAACTATAACGGCGCCGAGGGCATTGCCGCTCTGCCATTCAACGGTATCATCCTGGCTCACTCCAACGAATCGGAATGGGTGCAATTCCGCAACAACAAGAACAACGAAGCTTTTTTGGACCGCATCTACATCGTCAAAGTGCCCTACTGCCTGCGCGTTTCTGAAGAAGTGAAAATTTACGACAAACTGCTCGATCACAGTGAACTATCTCATGCCCCCTGTGCGCCCGGTACGCTGGAAACGTTGGCCCGTTTCTCGATCCTCTCGCGCCTTAAGGAGCCAGAAAACTCCAGCATCTACTCCAAAATGCGCGTATATGATGGAGAAAGTCTGAAGGATACCGATCCCAAGGCTAAATCGTACCAAGAATACCGTGATTACGCGGGTATCGATAAAGGCATGAGCGGACTCTCCACACGCTTCGCCTTCAAAATCCTGTCACGCGTATTTAACTTCGATCACAGCGAGGTGGCCGCCAACCCGGTGCACCTATTCTACGTACTGGAACAGCAAGTGGAGCGCGAGCAGTTCCCGCAGGAGCTGGCGCTGCCTAACCTGAAAAAGACCCAGCAACACCAGATGAACGAATACAAAACACACCGTGCGGGTTACACCGCCAACGGCGTGCCCGCCAACATCAGCGTTGTACGCTCGCTGCAAAATTCACTGGCGCGACGTATGGCAATGACGGCAGGCAAGCGGCGCGAACTGCGCCAACTTGAGGAAGATCTGACAAAGCTTGAGCACACAGAGCCTGCGCAGTTGCTTGAAGAGGAGCGGTTGCGGCACGATATTGCGGCACTGCGCGAGAAGATTGCGCGCGTGCCCTTTATCGACACCTTCGACCTGCGTTTCAAGAACTATGAGCGCCGGGCAGAACCTTCCAGCCAGGCAGTGATGTTTTGCCTGATGGACGTTTCAGGCTCGATGGATCAGTCCACCAAGGACATGGCGAAACGCTTTTATATTCTGCTCTATCTGTTTTTGAGTCGGAATTATAAGAACGTGGATGTGGTTTACATCCGCCATCATACCCAGGCCAAAGAGGTGGATGAACAAGAGTTTTTCTACTCTCAGGAGACCGGCGGTACCATTGTTTCCAGCGCATTGAAGCTGATGGAGGAAGTGGTCAAGGCGCGCTACAACCCGTCACAGTGGAACATTTATACCGCGCAGGCATCCGATGGCGATAACTGGGCCGATGATTCACCGCTGTGCCACGATATTCTGGCTAACCAACTGCTGCCTTTTGTGCGTTATTACAGCTACATCGAAATTACGCGCCGCTCACACCAAACCCTGTGGCGCGAATATGAAGCGCTGCGTGATGCATATCCAAATTTTGCCATGCAGCATATTCGCGATCAGGATGACATTTATCCGGTGTTCCGCGAATTGTTCCGCAAACAGACCGTTAACGGTTAATCGCCCAACCTTCCTCCAGCCTTCTCGCTGGCGGAAATTCATCATGTATCAATTCGTCCCAAACCGAGACGTAGCCTCTGGCAAGGTTAAATCCCCTTTGCCCAGCGCACGTTGAAGCATCACGGTGTCAAGCCAGCGCCCGTGTTTTAACCCCACGCTGGTCAGTGTTCCCACAAGGGAAAAACCGGCCTGAAGGTGCAAATGCAACGATCCCTTATTTTCACTGTTACCGACAACAGCAATAAGTTGGCGAAAGCCGTGTTGATCCGCCCAGCCAATGGCGTGGGCAAGGAGTGCCGTCCCCACCCCCTGCTGTTGGCACTCAGGATCGACATAAATCGAATCTTCAAGCGTATACTGATAGGTACAACGCTCGCGGTAGCGCGACAGATAACAATACCCCTGCACCCGGCCGTCGTTAATGGCAACTAAACCAGGGAAGCCTGACATCGTTGTTTTTCTTTAATCGGGCGAGCATCTCGTTGATATCAGGCGATTCTGTCTCAAACGATGCAGTGCCATGGATAACGTGATAAGCGTAAATTTTCTGGATAGCGGTAATATGTCGTTCTTCAGCGTCAATAATGTCCACGGTTTTACTCCCAAAACAAACCGATCACAGGCTACGTGAAATCAAGTAAGGCTGATACCGGCGGTGGTGGTCAATGCACTTAACGCTGCAATGCACGCCGCACCTAAACCACGCATTCTGGACGGTGTTACACTGCACATTAGCGCCGAAGGTGACAACGCCGTACACATTGCTAGCGCAACGCCCGATCCCCTGCTGCCGCAGCGCCTCTCCAGCCCGCAACTGGCTATTCTTTCACCCAACGCCTATCAAGAAGGCCGCGTCAACCCGATCCGACACGGCTCTGGCCCCTTTGTGTTAACCGCTGTCGAAGGCACCACCCGCGCCACGCTCGATCGTTTTGACAATTATTGGGGCGCGCTCGCACAAGCCGCAGGTATCGACGTTGATTTCGTGCCTGATGGCACAGCGCGTTCTGCCGCACTGCGTACCGGCAGTGCGGATATTGTTAAGGCTGTACCGGTCGCGCAGGCTCCTTTGATCGATCCTGCGCTGATCCACGAGGTGCCAATGCCACGCACCAATACCCTTTATCTCAACACCCGTGTCGGTCCACTACGTGATGCCGGGCTGCGCGCAGCAGTGCGCGACGCCATTCAACGGGATGTGCTGGTGAAAAACGTCTACGAAAACCGTGCAGATATCGCCAGCGGTTTACTCGGCCCGGCGCTGCGCTGGGCGGCCCCGCTGCGACAGCCCGTGGCGCAACCTACACCCGCGCGCCGCCCTCAGGGAGAAATCATCAAACTCTCCACTTTCAGTGATCGCGCTGAATTGCCGGAAGTCGCCGTTTATCTGGCGCGGCAGTTAACCGCTGCGGGTTTTACCGTCCAGCAAGGAGTGCGTGAATATGCCCAAATAGAAGCCGATGCGCTGGCGGGAAAATTTGATGCCTTTATCCTGTCGCGCGCCACAGTGTTGGATTCCGGGGATCCGGTGGCTTACCTCTACAGCGATTTCAGCTGCAAGGGATCGTTTAACCTCTCGCAGTTATGCGATCCCGCAGTCGATGAAGCCCTGCTCACCGCTACCGCTATTCCCGCCGGAGAGAAGCGGCGTCAGGCCATCATGGCTGCTGAAAATCGTATTCTCACCACCGATGCGGCTATCCCACTGCTGCACGAACGGGTGATTCAGGGCGATGCGACCCGTGTGCGTCAGGCGGCGCGCGATCCACGTGAACGGGTGCTGGTTACACCGCAAACCCACATCAGCGGGCAGACTCAGCAGCCATGAGCCTTTATCCTTTGCCTGCCAGCGCTGTAATCACGCCGTTTTTGTCACGCGCGATGACCGCCTTTGCGGTCATCGCGCTCATTGGTCTGTTGCCGTGGCTTTCCGGTAGCGACCCGGCACTCAGCATACTGCGTGCCAAATCCGCAGAGCAAGAGGCGACACCCGAAACGCTGCTGGCCATTCGTACCCAACTGGGCCTCGACCAAGGCCCGGCTGCGCTGCTTTGGCAGTGGTGGCGCGATATGTTACACGGCGATGCCGGACTTTCCTGGATCTCTGGCAAGCCGATTCTGCCGAGCATGCTGGAAGCAGCAGGCGTATCGCTGACGCTGATGGCCGCGGCGTTAGCGCTGGCGACATTGGTCGCCGCACTGCTCTGCTTTTCTACCCTGCGCAACGGACTACGTGGCAATACAGATATCAGCCATGGCGCCTGGGCGATGGCGTTAACCACTCTGCCAGAATATCTACTGGCATCGCTACTATTGCTGATAGGTGCGGTCTGGCTGCACCTGTTTCCGCCTTATGGTTGGCGGGATATGCAACACATGGTGCTGCCTGCACTGTCATTGGGGTTGCCTGCCGGGGGATTACTGGCGCGTTTACTGGCCGATGCGTTGCGCACCACCTTTACCGAGCCGTGGCTTATCACTTAGCGTGTGGCAGGCGTAAGCCAACTTGCTTGTGCCATCGCCGTACTGCACCGTACGCTGCCCGTCTTGCTGCCGCAGATAGGCTTTATCATCGTAGGACTGACCGGCGGTGCTGTCGCGGTAGAAAAGATTTTTGCTATCCCCGGTTTAGGACGTGCCACACTCGGGGCTTCAGCTGCTCAGGATCTGCCCGCACTGCAGTGCGGCGTACTGCTGTTACTCCTGATCGCAACGGTGAGTGGTACCGCCGGAAACCTGCTGCGCCAGATGGTGCTGGGACACGCGCTGCGCAGTGGCTCGTTGCCTGCGCCGACCATCAGCCCAACGACGCGCCCCCATTACGCCTTCCCGCTTACCCTCGCACTGGCATTGCTGATCGCTATCGGACTGACTCGTGACCCGCTGGCATCCGATTTTCTTCGTCTGCAACCCCCAAGCCTCGCGCTGCCGTTAGGCGCTGATGCCACGGGGCGCGATCTGCTGGCTCGCGTCGCGTACGGTGCTTTTGCTACCTTGATCACCGCGACTGGCGTTAGCGCGGCGTGTCTGGCTCTCGGCATCCTGTTTGGACTGTTCCCGCGTCTGTTTATCGGCCCGATGGAGATGGCAAATGCCCTGCCGCCTACGATGTCCGGCCTTATCGTCGTTACCCTGACCGGACCGTCCACCTACGGTGCCGCACTGGCGGTTACGCTGGTCAGTTGGGCACCGCTCGCCGCACATACCGCGGCACTGGTTGAAGAGATTCAGGCCCGCCCCTACGTGCGGATCACTCCGCTACTGGGCATCGGACCCTGGCATCGCTTCACGGGCTATGTGATGCCTGCACTGATTGGCCCCGTCACACGGCACGCATTAGTACGTTTTCCCGGTATCACACTGGCATTGACTGCATTAGGTTTTCTGGGGTTGGGACAGCAACCACCTTATCCTGAATGGGGTCGAATTGTCGCTGAAGACATGCCTTATATCGAGCGCGCGCCCTGGGCCGTGTTAGCCCCTGTCGCTACGCTGATACTGTTGTCGATGTTAGCAGTCTCTCTGGGGCAAATGGCAAATGGAGTGAAAACCAATAAGTGACAACGTCACTTAACATCAATACGCGTAGCGCATTAAACTAACAAAAAAACGCTTTCAGCATGGTAAAACGGCCCCGTTGTGTCGTACCATTCGCTACAGTGTGGTTATGCAACCCGCCTTTTCCTGCCTTTTCCTGACGATGACCAAAGGCAAGCACCACGTTATTCATACACTTGCCAGGGAATGGAATTAACCTTGCTATGACCATGCAAAGATTTGTGCTGTTGTTGTTTGTGCTGGTACTTCTCGGCCCACTAGCCATCGATCTCTACCTTCCGGTAATCCCTGCCATAGCGCAGGGGCTTAACAGCGATAACACCACCATTCAATCAACCATTTCGTTGTTCATCATGATTATGGGATGGGGGCAGTTGGTGGCTGGCCCGCTGGTTGACCGCGTTGGACGCCGCCCGATGGCATTAATCGGCATCGTGATTTACATCGTTGGTGCCGTGACGGCAGCACTGGCATACAACGGTGCGGTATTTATCGCTTCTCGTGTACTGCAAAGCGTTGCGGTTTGCTGCACCGCCGTGGTGGTGTTTAGCTGTGTGCGCGACCGACTGAACGGTGACGATGCCGCACGTACTTTTGGCTTTCTCAATGGCACGCTAAATATTGTGCCCGCGCTGGCTCCGTTTTTTGGCGGCTTGCTGTCTGCCGCGTTTGGCTGGCGAGCCTGTTTCTGGTTTTTGACGCTGTATGCCAGCGTGATCCTGCTGGTCGCCCTACGCTATCTGCCAGAAACACGCCCGGCAGACACGCTACGTCTGCCGGGTTTGCCCATAAAGCAATACGCCCGTATCCTTTTCACACCGCGTTTTATCGGCTTTGCTGCCTGCAATGCCGGCATCATGGGGATGGCCCTGATCTATCTGTCAATGGCATCGATCGTGCTGATGGTGCACGGTAGTCTGTCACCGCTATAGTTCTCACTGGTATTCGGTGCAAATGGGTTTTGGGTGATGGCAATGAGCCTGCTGGCAACGCGCATGATCGTCAAAATTGGGCGGCCAGCCTGTCTTACACTCAGCGTTATACTTATCGGCAGCGGGTTTTTGTTACTGTGCGCCATCATTTTGTGGTTGCCTGAGGCGCTACAAGCCCGCTGGTGGATCTTTATGTCGCCTGTCGTAGTGGAGAGTTTGCCGGTCTGGCCTTTGCCATCGGTCCCGCCACCAGCTATGCGTTAGAACCTTATGCTAACGAGGCAGGTACTGCGTCAGCGCTGGTCGGCTTTGTGCAAATGGCGGGGGGCGCGTTCGTCGGATTGGCAGTCATGGCGCTGCCCTTCTCACCGCAGAGTACGCTGGCACTTTCCATGCTGTGCGCCACCCTGTTGGCACTGCGCGAGCAGCGCTTGAGCGGAAAAATGCGCGGTACGATTACAGCCCTTACCTGATGGCGCCGCGTTCACCGATCGTGTTTGATAACCCGGTCCACTTAGGCGCTGGCGTAACGAAAAATCGACAAATCATCATGGGCAATATCGGGTGTTTTTCCAGAAATGATATCTGCCAACAGTTGCCTTGAGCCGCACGCCATGGTCCAACCTAAAGTACCGTGTCCGGTATTGAGATAAAGATTGGCTAGCGGTGAGCGCCCCACCAGCGGTGTGCCATCTGGCGTCATCGGGCGCAGTCCGGTCCAGAAGGTCGCCTGCTCCACCGGTCCGGCGTCAGGGTAAAGGTCACGCACCACCATTTCCAACGTTTCACGACGCTTAGGGTTGAGTGCCGTGTCAAAGCCAACGATTTCCGCCATGCCGCCAACACGTATACGGCGATCAAAGCGTGTTACCGCCACTTTGTAGGTCTCATCAAGCACAGTTGACACCGGTGCTGCCGCCTCATTAGTGAGTGGCAAGGTTAGCGAATAGCCCCTTGAGCGGATAAACCGGCAGGTGCATCCACCGGCGCATCAGTGCCGTTGAGTAGGAACCGCACCACGCCACCACGTAGGCATCTGCCGCTAGTGCCTGCCCATTGCAACGCACCTGAGCCACACGCCCACCTTCAACCTGGAGTTGCTCAACGGATTCGCTAAATCGAAAGGTAACACCGGCAGCCTGCGCCAATTCAGCCAGACGCTGGGTAAAAAGTTGGCAGTCGCCGGTTTCATCGTTAGGTAATCGCAAACCGCCGCTCAGCTTATGCGCCACAGACGCAAGCGCGGGTTCAACCGTCGCCAGTTCCTGAGACGTCAGTAACTGGTACGGCACGCCAGCTTCACGCAATACGGCAATATCCCGGCTCGCATTTTCATATTGCTGTTCGCTGCGAAACAATTGCAGCGTGCCCCCTTGACGCCCTTCATACTGAATCGCGGTGCGCGCACGCAGCGCCTGCAAACAGTCTCGGCTGTACTCTGCCAGCCGTACCATACGCGCCTTATTGACCTGATAATGCGCTGAATCGCAGTTCATCAACATCTGCCACATCCAGCGCAGTTGATCGCTGGAGCAATCCGGCCAGATGGCAAGCGGCGCATGACGTTGAAACAACCATTTTATCGCTTTAAGGGGAATGCCCGGAGCCGCCCAGTGTGCTGAATATCCTGGGGAAATTTGCCCAGCGTTGCCAGCGCTGGTCTCCAGCGCTGGCGCGGGTTGTCGGTCGACTACCGTGACTTCATACCCTGCCTGACACAAATACCACGCCGTGCTGACGCCAATAACGCCACTGCCTAAAATCACAACCCGCATGTTGACTTATCTCCGTGATAATTCGCCGTTTACGGCGCAATATGCTGCCTAAATCGTCATTACCCAAAATAAAAGACTAATGTAACACGGGATTTACCGTTGTCACGCTTGGCTAACATACTATTTATCTATTATCACATTGAAGAAGTACGGTTTTATGCTGCTGTTTTCACCACAATATCTTCTGCCAAACACCCGTTTTCACGGCACTTTTTTTAGAGTGAGCTACGATTAATAGAGTCTGCACGAAAGCGTGTAGAGGGCAATATGGGGGGCGCGCTGATGGTGACAAAAACAAAGACTCGAGTACAGAACACGGAAACACGTTTAAATGATGGACCAGACTGGACGTTCGATTTACTGCAAACCTATCTTGAGGAAATTGACCGGGTAGCGAAGCACTATCGTCTCGACACCTATCCGCATCAAATCGAGGTGATCACGTCAGAGCAGATGATGGATGCCTATTCAAGCATAGGTATGCCCATCAACTATTCCCATTGGTCTTTCGGTAAACGCTTCATTGAAACCGAACAGCGCTACAAACACGGTCAGCAAGGGGCTGGCTTACGAGATTGTTATCAACTCCGATCCCTGCATCGCCTACCTGATGGAGGAAAACACCATTACCATGCAAGCATTGGTGATGGCGCACGCCTGCTATGGCCACAACTCCTTTTTTAAAGGTAACTATCTGTTTCGCAGTTGGACGGATGCTGGCTCCATCGTTGACTACCTGATTTTTGCCCGCCAATACATTGCCCAGTGCGAAGAGCGTTACGGTGTAGAAGAAGTCGAGCAGTTGCTTGACTCTTGCCACGCCCTGATGAATTACGGAGTTGATCGTTACAAACGACCGCAAAAAATTTCGCTGGAAGAGGAAAAGCTGCGTCAGAAAAGCCGTGAGGCTTATTTGCAAAGCCAGGTGAATGAGCTGTGGCGTACCTTGCCACGGCGCGATCCAGGCGTTTCGCCCGAAGCGTCACGCCGTTTCCCACGCGAACCACAGGAAAACATTCTCTATTTTATGGAGAAAAATGCGCCGTTACTGGAACCCTGGCAACGCGAAGTGTTGCGTATCGTGCGTAAAATCAGCCAATATTTTTATCCGCAGAAACAGACTCAGGTTATGAATGAGGGATGGGCGACGTTCTGGCACTACACCATTCTCAATCATCTCTACGATGAAGGGAAAGTGACAGAGCGGTTTATGATGGAATTCCTGCACAGCCACACCAATGTGGTTTATCAGCCCCCGTATAACAGCCCTTATTACAATGGCATCAACCCTTATGCCCTCGGGTTCGCCATATTTCAGGATATCAAGCGTATTTGTCAGACGCCGACGGAAGAAGATCGCTACCGGTTCCCGGACATTGCCGGCAAAGACTGGCTAGAAACCCTGCATTTCGCCATGCAAAACTTTAAGGACGAGAGCTTTATCAGCCAGTTCCTGTCACCCAAAGTGATGCGTGATTTCCGGTTGTTCACCGTTCTGGATGACGATCATAACAACTATCTGGAGATTACGGCTATTCACGATGAGGAAGGATACCGGATGATCCGTCAGGAGCTGTCTGCGCAGTACAATCTCAGCAATCAGGAGCCCAATATTCAAGTCTGGAATGTGGATCTGCGCGGCAACCGCTCGCTAACGCCGCGCTATGTTCCTCACCACCGTGCGCCACTGGATAAAAGCAGCCACGATGTGATGAAGCATGTGCACCGGTTGTGGGGGTTTGATGTCTATCTGGAGCAACAGAATGCGGATGGCAGCGTAGAAGTGATTGAGCGCTGCCCGCCACGTAATGCTGGAGTCAATTGAGGCTAACACCGCATGTCGAGCTCACACATGGCGCAACATGCGGTGATTTCAATTAACGACGAGCTTCTGCAATATCGCGCGGAATCTGGTTTTGCATACCGTGCCAGATTGCCCCACTCTCTTTCCCATAGGTACGCACCGCATCCATCACGCGTTCGTGCTGCCCATCTTTGGCGATGGCTTCCAGACGAGCATAAAAATCGATAGCCAGCTTGCGCGCGTCCGGGTTAGAAAAGTAGTAACGGCCAACCCGCATATACAGCCCTTTCAGCCCGTTAAGGATCAAGCCATAAATCGGGTTGCCTGAAACGAACGCCAGTCCACGGAAAATATCATAATCCAATTGTGAAAATGAATCGGCATTGTCTTCGACACTCGCACGCTGTACGAGCACTTCCCGGCTCTTATCAGGGTGTTGACGCAGGGCGGTACGAATAAAGATTGCGGCAATATTGGTACGCACGGCCAGCAGATTATCAATCAACTGCGGCACGCTGTCGTGATCGAGTCGCGCCAACGTTTCCAGGATATTCAGCCCGGAAGTCTCCCAAAAATTGTTGATTTTCGTGGGCTTACCGTGCTGAATTGTCAGCCAGCCATCACGAGCCAGGCGCTGTAACACCTCGCGTAACGTGGTTCGGGTTACCCCAATCAGTTCTGATAATTCACGTTCTGCGGGTAAGATGGAGCCGGGAGGAAAACGATTATTCCAAATGCTTTCGATAATATATTCTTCCGCGAATCCGGCAGGACTTTGCGCCTTGATAACCATGTGTGTGATGTTCCGTTGCGATATAAAAGCGGACTCATCATACCAGAGCGACCGGCTATCACATAGCGCGGCGGGGAGACAAAAACAGAATTCCGCCAGAAACTGTGACACTCCACAAGTTGGTTTATTTAAAAGTCGTGGTAATGAGCTTAGTATTTACCGATCCCTTCACTGCGGTGAAGGGTAAATCTGATTTCACACTGCTCGACAAAAAGGGAACAGCGAAAACATGACGGACATGTCCATAAGCCGTGCGCTGCAAAATAATTTTCTGGGGCAGTGTCCCGGCTGGTACAAATTAACCCTGTTGGGTTTTCTTATCATTAATCCTCTGGTGTTCTTTTTGGTAAGCCCGTTTTTAGCTGGCTGGTCGCGGAGTTTATTTTTACCCTCGGCATGGCACTGAAATGCTATCCCCTCCAACCAGGCGGCCTGCTCGCGTTGCAGGCGGTCTTTATCGGCATGACTAGCCCAGAGCAAATCTGGCATGAGGTTTCTCGCAACATTCCTGTCATTACGCCGCTGATGTTTATGGTGGCAGGCATCTACTTTATGAAACCGCTGCTGCTATCTGTGTTCACGCGCCTGCTGTTGCGTATCCGTTCCAAGGTGGCACTGGCGTTGGCGTTTTGTCTGGCGGCGGCATTTTTGTCGGCCTTTCTTGATGCGCTGACGGTCATCGCCGTGGTGATTGGTGTCGCGACCGGGTTTTACGATATTTATCACCGCTACGTCACCGGACTGGACCAAAATGCAGAGTTTATCGACAGTACGGAGCACGCGCAGACGTTAGAACAATTTCGCGCGTTTCTGCGCAGTTTGTTGATACATGCCGGCGTGGGTACCGCCCTTGGTGGCGTAATGACTATGGTTGGCGAGCCGCAAAACCTGATTATTGCCAAAACAATCGGGTGGGATTTCGCCAGCTTTTTCTTGCGCATGTCTGCGGTCACTATTCCGGTATTTCTGTGCGGCATCGCCACCTGCATTCTGGTAGAGCGCGTAAAAATCTGCGGCTACGGTGCCACGCTGCCCGATACAGTGCGTAAGGTACTGGAGGATTATGAACGTCAGACCAGTGCCGATCGCGCACCGCAGGAACGCATTATGCTATGGGTTCAAGGTGTTATTGGCATCTGGCTGAGATCGCCGCGCTGGCCTTCCATATGGCAGAGGTGGGTTTAATCGGGCTCAGTGTGATTATTCTGGTCACTTCGTTTTGCGGCATCACCGAGGAGCACGCCATCGGTAAAGCCTTTCAGGATGCCATGCCTTTTACGGCGGCTGCTCACTGTATTTTTCGCTATCGTGGCAGTCATCATTGACCAGCAACTGTTCACGCCGCTGATTCAGTTTGTGTTACAGGGGTCGGCACAATCTCAGCTTACGATGTTTTACCTGTTTAATAGCCTGCTCTCCTCGATTTCCGACAACGTATTTGTCGGTTCCATTTATATTAATGAGGCACACCAGGCCCTTGAACAAGGGCGTATCTCACTGGAACAATTTGAGCTGTTGGCCGTGGCAATCAATATCGGCACCAACCTGCCTTCAGTAGCGACGCCAAACGGACAGGCGGCTTTTCTCTTTTTGCTGACCTCGGCCCTGGCACTGCTCATTCGACTTTCTTATGGCAAAATGGTGGTCATGGCGCTGCCCTATACCGTTGTGATGACGCTGGTAGGCTGGCTGTGCGCTGCCTTCGCGTTAGTGCCTGCAACAGAACTGCTTACCGAATGGCAATGGATAGCGCTGCCAAAACTCTAGATACAGACGCATCGCTAAGCACAACTATCGTGTATAGTGAACACGTTGCAACGGTTAACCGTAGCGTGCGATTTGTCAAAGGATGACGAGCGCAAAAATGATATATTAAACAGTATTAAATAATAGATTGTTACGTTTTGCTCAGTGAAATGATGGCGGCATTGCCTGTACCGTCTTTGCCGCCAAATCGATCATTTTTTTAAGCATGGAATATTCGTTATGTTGCGATTTCTTAACCGCTGCTCACGCGGGCGCGGTGCCTGGCTGTTAATGGCTTTGACGGCGTTTGCCTTTGAGTTGGTCGCGCTTTATTTTCAGCATGTCATGTTACTCAAACCTTGTGTGTTCTGTATTTATCAGCGCAGTGCGCTGTTTGGCGTGATGGGGGCCGGGTTGTTGGGCGCTATCGCGCCGGCCACGCTGTTGCGTTATCCGGCAATTTTCCTGTGGATTTATAGCGCAGTCGAAGGGTTGAAGCTCGCTTGGGAACACACCAATGTCATGCTGCATCCTTCACCGTTTGCCGTCTGTGATTTCTTTGTCAACTTCCCGTCATGGCTGCCGTTGGACAAGTGGCTGCCGTCCGTATTCGTCGCTTCAGGTGACTGCGCCGAACGTCAATGGCAGTTCCTTTCACTGGTTATGCCGCAGTGGATGCTGGTGATTTTCGGTGCGTTTCTGGTGATGGGCGTACTGGTACTGATTGCCCAGCCGTTCAAGCCTAAACGTCGCAATCTGTTTAGCCGTTAATCCTGTCGCCAGATGGCCCACGCCATCTGGCCCCATAACAGCCCAATAGGGACTTTTAGCAGTCGGTAGAGTTAGTGATGAATCGAGAAGTTCAAAGGATACCTAAAGTCTTTACGCGACGCGTCTAACACCACAACGCGTACGTGTCGGTTGCAAATAAACCATATCTCATAACGATCGTTTGCCAATATGTAATAGGCATCAGCGGTTTCAGATGGGTTAAAACAGCCCAGAACGCGATACACGATTCCCGCTGAAAATCCGCTTTGCAAGGGTAATGGCCGGAGGCCGTTATCTAACTCCTGAATTTTTAAGTATAAACCTTGTTCTAACCAAAGCATCTAGCCTCACACTACCGTTAACCACATGAATTGAAAATGTAGTTAACCGCAGTGCATACCGGCAAGTTTTCAAGGATAAATTAACGCTTCACTGCCAACGCATTGGCAGATATTGCGCCATCTTTTTTCTCCCCCCACGAGCCACAAACAAAGAAAGGGGGCTATTTGCTCCCTTGTCAGTTAGCCCGTCACCACACTCATGAAATTATTTATTCCGAATTGCGGCTTATCGCCATTGGTGATTGCCGGATTTGCGAGCAACAGTCGGTTGGTTGATTTCCCATTCATGTTATAAAAAAAGCATATTGATAATATATTGAGATATGTAGAAGGAGTCTTTTGTTCACATTTTTTATACCAGCACCGCCAAACCAGCAGGCTAACCACGCTTGCAACGTGTCATTCTTCAAGGAGTTTTTATGAAGTCAGTTCTCGTCATGGCTCTAATTTTATCAGGCTGTAACGCAACAAACGCTCCCGTATCTCATCAGCAGATATCTGCGTTTAACAACGATGCCGCCTGTAATTCACTGATGATATACACGAGCGATGGCCCCAAAGTACTTCGCCTGTCAGATGGACAAGAGCTAAAAGGCGCAAGTCTTAATCAAGAGCGTTGCTACACGTTGTCACAAATGGATATCAATAGTCGCGATTACCACATTTATGGTGATACGAACAACACATTACACAGGTTGCGGCAAGCGCGAGACGAACGCGATCAACGGTGGAAGTGGAACCAATCCACGTGGTCGGGCACGTACAATGGTCAAATAGACCAGAGCTTAGGAAAAATAATGGAACAGTACGTACGGAAGAACACATCAAACAGAATGTATATACCCTAATAATTGGGGGGTAAGAACGCAACGTGGCTGACGTGAAGCATTTTGCCCCCTATATGCCCCGCAAATTTAGCGCATGCAAGAATCATATTATTTTTAACTTTATGTTTTATATCGACTTAATTTTGCCACTATGAAGATTACTGCTTTCAACGATACAACGATCTGCGTCCTCGCAGCGAATGACGTTCTGAGAGATTGTCCGGAAGGTTCCTACGCCGTGATTGAAGACGCAGGCTACTATATCGTTATGCTAGTGATGGGGAATGACGCATGGACCATCCATCCCGACCCAGTCCTTACACTTGAAGATGCGCTCGACATCATAGCCAAGCGCCGTGGGATTTTCGTCTAAACTGCCAGCGGAACTTGCTCTTGGTAAACACAACTGCGTATCACGTTCTATTTATGCATCGATCTTTTCAATCTCGGTAAATTACAAAGATAACGCTTTTTATTTGATATTGATTTTTCCCTTCATAGGCGAAGATAGGGCAATGAGTTTGCCTGGAGAAAAAATCATGATGCCGATTAATAGCAGTAAACCCTCACATTCAGCTTTGCAAACAGACACAACGCCTATAATGACATCTGCGAGTTCGAATAGCGCGTCTCAAGCAGCGACGGCACCACTAAGTAACGATGAGTATTATGCGATCTGGTCAGCATGGGAAAAAATGCCCCTTATGGCGATGGTGAGTTACGTGATTTGGCAATGGCATTAATGCGTGACAGTTTGGAAAGGAACAGTCCGTATCTTGATTTATCTCACCTTAAACTCAGTTCATTACCCGAAGCTATTCCTGAACAACTTCCGACGATTGATGTCAGTAAAAACCGACTTTATATGTTGCCTGAGTGTCTTCCCCCCACCCTCCTGAGAATTATCGCGGCTCAAAATAAACTTGTCACTCTGCCAAATAACTTACCCAAGGGACTAGTGGAACTTAATATAAGTTATAACAACCTTAAATCCTTTCCAGAACACTTACCATCATCTATTTACATGCTAGATATAAGTGACAATCAGATGGAGGGCGCTATTGGAAATCTTCCTGAATCGACAACTCATTTGGACTTAAGTACCAATAAATTAAAAAAACCATACCAAACAAACTCCCTGAATTCATTAAATATATAGACCTAAGCGATAACAGATTAAAAACATACCTCATGAATTACCTAAACACATTGAGCACCTGGATCTTAGCGATAACGAACTGGATAGCATTCATGATATACTGCCACGATCCATACAATATTTAAACTTGAATGATAACAATCTAAAGGAACTCCCTGTAAACATTACCAACATGCCTAAAGGTATGGAGATTTACATAAACAACAATCCACTCTCAAATTAAAACCTCATGGAATTAAATCACATCACGCTAAATAAAAATTATATAGGACCAATGATTATTCATTTTCAAACATCAGGTTAAGCAGCCTGTCATTTGTATTTTATCAACAACCAGTACTTTGATAAATTTACAGTTGGTGATTTCCAGGCAAACAAATTACTGCTCCTCTTTCTTTACAATTAATTAAAGCTTTACGTTAACAACTACCACTGACACGCTTTCGTGCTTACATCACCAGTTATCCATCCATTTCCGCCAATGTCACTGCCGGGATATATCGTTGAGGAAACCGGCAGGAGCACCCGTTTTTAAGATGGCGCAGCAAATACTCATTTTACGGGCAGTGGCGAGATATAGATAAAGGAAATCTGACATGTTGTAAGCCACTGGTTGCTGAGGTAGCGTTGATCGCCAAATGTTGCGTATAACTCCTCCATAGGCAGAGCAGTAATGACAGATGATGGAGACTGACGACATTATAGCCAGACAGGGTGAGATAAATCCTATTTATAATAAATAATCCGTGCATTGATTATGCATGCTCTTATATATTACCACATAGCAACCATTGCAGTTATATACGAATGAATACATAATTATTCTCACCATCCAATATTTGATTTATTGAACAAAGCCGAAAAATGAAAGTATCCCGGACGTTAATTTAACTAAATTTAAATTCATCAGACAAGTCAACATTAATTAAGGAGTAAGATACATGATATGTATAATTAAAAAAACATCCTTAGCCTCCTTGTTGTTTTTGATAAACCAGTCAAGTCACGCTGTTTTTGTTGCAGTAGAGCATTCATGGCCTGCTAACTAAGAATTTAATAAATTATCTTTCTTCCAGAAGATAAGTACCGATGGTGGAACAGATTCCAACTACTTCTGGGCAAATCAGTTTTATTTTAAACAAGGAGATGCTGGCTATATTGGCTTACAAAACAGGGGCAATGGAGTGCATGCTTTCAATTACTCTATCTGGAAAGCAAAAGGATGGAAGAGCGGTGAATGTAGTTACTTCAACCATGAAGGCTCAGGAGTGCAATGCCAGATTGTTGTGCCATGGAAAACGGGGCATCAGTACAAATTAGATGTTTCAAAAAAAGGAAATCTGGTTACAGGGGTAGTGACAGACTTGATGGATGGTACAGCGATAACGGTTGGCGTTATCGAAGTTCCAGATACATTTGGCAAGCTACACTCATCTTCCGGTTTTGTTGAAGAGTATTCACAAGGGAATGGTCAACTTTCTTCCTGCTATGTGATGGGGGCTCAAAGTTCAACTTTTCTTAACCCAATAGGCGATGATGCAACAACGGCGGGACAAAGTACCCGTACCTATGAAAACTGTAATGACCCTTATGTAGTACAAGCCGCATGTAATGATCACGCTTGCATCAATAACGTAAGCAATCTTGGTGCGATTGCTTCCCCTGATGCACCTACAGTAGCGATTATTAACAACAACGACTTGACTGCGAAGACCATTTCTAGCGAATTAGACAAAGCCGATTTGGTCGTTATTCACTCTTGGGATGGCAATTGGGCACCAAACATCTATTTTCCGGAACCTAGAACGTTTAAATGGAAATCAATATTTGTGAATCATAGCTCTGCTCGCAGTTCATCTATTATTCATGCAAATGGCGCAGTTACGAAGGCAAATAAGGGAAGGCTACAGATGTATATGTCCGATGGTAACCGTTGGAAGATTATTAACCCTGGCTAAAAATCCCGCTAGTTATCGGGATGATCATTTGCATGAGCAGCATCAGAATACGGTGTTTGCTCAGCAATATCGAAATGGCGCTCCATCGTTTTTTTGCCGTTGTGAGTGTTATGGGGATGCTCCCTGTTGTAAAAGCTCTGCCATTCCGCCAGCACCTCCTTCAGGTCAGTGACGGTGAGCTCCTCATTTCGAGTACCAGCAGTCGATAATCTTCCCGTTTGTCAGCCCAAATCTGTGTACTCGCTGACAAGGACAAGCTATCAAACTGTCAGGAATGTTACTACGCAGTGGTTGAAAACGCGCTGGACACCATATCGAATACCGTGGGCCCAGTTGCAGCCCTCGCCCGCCACGACCATGCCATTCATCGACTACCAGCACGGTGATCGTTTCCTGTGCCTTACCTGGTAGCGTCTTTTGCCACGTATCTACAGCGTTGCGAATAGCAGTATGCGTTATCACTGACTGACGTGATTAATTCTGCGATCTCAACAATCTCAGTTTGAGATTGTTACCATCTCTATAAACTTGAGTCTGCATAATCATGGATCCAGATTCGGTAGCCCATCAGTGAGATTTGGATAGAGGTCGGGGCGTAGTTCGTGGGGTGGCGTCAGTGGCGCTGTAAATGGCCAGGACGCCATCAGCTGGAACACCATTTCTTTTCCACAAGCTGAACATCTTACTGATCCCAAGGGCAGCGATGGGCTTGCTCGCAGAACCCGCTGATTGAGTTGCATTATCAAGACCTGTCATATGTAACCTCCTTTTAATAACAAACATGGTAAAGTAATGATTTACTAATCAATCAATAAATACCTTTCTATGCCAGCGAAAAGTAAAGGTTTACAATGTTGTTTATGACAAAAAAAACTCCGGATAATGGCCTTATCACAAGGCTTACAGAACTGAACAACAAAGAGCTTTCAAAGTCTGATATGGCCCGCGTTGCCAATGTGAGCAAACAAGCCGTGACAGGATGGTTCAGAATTGGAACGATCAGCAAAGCATCCGCACTTGCGGTAGCAGAGGCTGGTGGCGTATCTGTTGCCTGGCTGCTTGGTGAGGATGTTGATCAGGATTCAGGGTTAAAAGAGCATGAGCGCAAAATGCTGGCTCTTTTTCGTCAACTTCCAGAAACAGAACAGGACAAGATGATTTCATTATTCCAGACACGGTTGAAAGAAATTGACGACTATGTAGATAAGTACCTGCAAGGAAGGTACAAATCTGCGGATGAGTGATCCGCTACTCGAAAAAGTTGGGTATTCTGATATAATTCAATTAATTGAATATTTTCTGTAGTGTATTGCTGTAACTTGATCTGATGGAGTCCTATGATAGGTCATGATTAAAACAGGCAATTAGTTAAAGGCTATAAAGACACTTGTTTGATACAATAATGGTTTTAATCATAAGGAGTTTTTTAATTTTAATACATTCAAATTTATTTTCTGAAAATTATTTATGAGGAGTATCATGAATGAAAAAAACACCTACTTTTTTGTATTTTCCCTCTGATATTTTCTGTGCAATTTAGAGTAGAATCTTGTACTAGTCTGGCCATTCAGGATATAAACAATAATCTATATCATGGTCGCACGCTTGAATTAACGACAGATCTACCTTCTTGGATAACTTATTATCCTGAAAATACTATTTTTCAGAAGAAAACACCAGATGGTAAAAATGGAATTGGCTATCAGTCTCATTATAAAATACTTGCTATTAGCACTAAAGTATATGACGACGGTGATGTTTATAACATTTTCCAAGGTATGAATAGTGGGGGGCTTTCATTTAGTGCAAATATGATAAATCGAGCTGAACTCGATGATTTAAAGCCTAATGAATATCAAGAAACCATCCCAGTAACGGCGATTGGTGAATGGGCTTTATCTCAATTCGCTAGCGTAAACGAAGTGAGGCAATCTGTAGAGAAGACTAAATTTCGTTCTCCAATTATCAAAGGATTTGGTAATATCAAGGCTCCATTTCATTATGCGTTCTACGATAAAAGTGGCGGCAGCATAGTTATTTAAGTTGTTGACGGTAAAATAAAAGTTTATGACAATCCAACTCGTGTTATGACAAATGGACCTGATTTTTCTTGGCATTTGCAGAATCTGAATAACTACACGCAGTTGACCAATATTGATCGTTCAAACGCGACGCTGGGGAACATATCGATCAGCCAGCCAGAGCGGTATTGCAGTTTCGGCACTTCCATCATCAGACACATCTGTAGGTCGATTCATTCGCGGTGTATTTTATACCACCTATGTACAAAAGCCAGTAAATTCGCAACTCGCGATGAATACTCTGGCACATATTATGAACCGATTTGACCGTGTAAAAGATATTACTGTGGACGAGAGAAATTTGCGGGGAGATGCTAAAACGTCGCAGACGGAATATACCGTATGGACAAGCTTGTCTGACCTGAATGGAGGAAAGATGCTGGTTAAAGGATATGCTGACATTAACTATACAGAATTCTCTTTTGATAAAATCAAAGATAAGAAAACGCCTTTTTTTGAAAGAATAAATGTGAACCAGTAAACAGAATTTACAACGTCCTTTATGGTTAGAAAAGACAGAAAGTGGCGTATATAATTGCAGTATGTATTATTACTGTATATTGATCGAAAAATTTTTGTATCACTAGGTACTCTAAAAACGTATTGATAAATGAATTTATCTGGTGTGTCTTACATCCCCGGCCTTCATCGCGGGGATATAAAAGGGCTACACTTGATCTACCATTTTTACAAACTTATTCCCCATCCAGTTCCTGCGGGATTTTAGTATCCAAAAATCCCCGTATCCGTACTTCTCTCCATTCAGTCAGTTTTTACTTTACCATCCTAATCTATAAATACTTGACCTTGTGGTAAAGTTATTGTTAACCCTCAACACCGCGACGCTGACGCAAAAATATTTCATTTCTGCGTTACCGAAACTATTAAGGCTGGCGCGCCATACCCCAGCAATGCCCCAATCATCTTGCAAATTATAAAAAACGCTTTACTTCAAAAACTATCGCGCCCACTCCGGTTTATTCAGGATATGGTCCTGCCAGTCGACAACGTCAGTTTCACGTACGGCAATGTGTCGCACGGAAATGCGTTCACTGTGCATCAGCGCTTTGGAACCGGCACGCAGCGGGTGCCAGCCCGGCAGTCCCTTCCCTTCATGAATCAGTCGGTAAGAACAGGTAGCGGGCAGCCAGTCGAACGACAGCAGATTTTCGCGCGTCAGCTTGATGCAATCTGGCTCATACTCAAACCGCCGTTCATAATTGCGACATTGACAGGTTTTGATGTTTAACTGATTACAGGCAACGTTGGTAAAGTAGAGTTCTTCCGTGTCTTCATCAATGAGCTTGTGTAAGCAGCACTGCCCGCAGCCATCACACAGGGATTCCCACTCTTGGTCAGACATTTCAGACAGCGTTTTTTGCTTCCAAAACTCGCACTCGCTCATGCACAGTATCTCATCAGTCATTATCTTGTCAGACAGTGCAGACGGGACGCTAACCACACCTGCTACGTGAAGGAAGACGTGTATAACGGATTTAGCAAGATGAAGCAAGTCATTTACCCGTTCCCGGCGGGAACGGGTTAGAGAAAAGTCAGATGATCCGCGTTGACAGGCTGCGGTCATTGACAGTGATGGTCAGCATATCGCCGGAAACAATTGGGCCAACGCCCGCAGGGGTTCCGGTCAGAATCACATCACCGGCGCGCAGTGTGAAAAAGCGGCTCATATAGGCAATCAGTGGCAGAATCGGCGTGATCATATCGCGCGTATTACCCTGCTGGCGGATCTCATCATTGACCTTCACGCCCAAATCGGTCTGCTGAGGATCGCCAAATTCGGCAACGGGAATAAACCCGGAAATCGGGCAAGCGCCATCAAACCCCTTGGCTTTCTCCCAGGGACGCCCCGCTTTCTTACATTCAGACTGAATATCACGCAGCGTTAGATCCAGTGCCACGCCATATCCGGCAATTGCTCGCGCCACGCGCTCTTCATTCGCCTGCTTAAGCGGCGTGCCAATCAGCACCGCCAATTCCACCTCGTGATGCACCGATCCCAGATTTTTCGGGATCGCTACTGGCTGGCGCAAGTCGCACAGTGCGGTTTCTGGTTTGATAAATAGCACGGGTTCAGGGGCAACCGAGTTTCCCATTTCTTTGATATGGTCCGCGTAGTTACTGCCTACGCAAACCACTTTATTAACCGGGAAATCGAGCAGCGCGCCCTGCCAGTCTCTGTGTTGGTACATGGATATCTCCTGCCCTGTCAGTTGAAAATCACGCTCAGATACCCAGGGCATCATGTAAACCGGTGGGTATCCCATTTACGCTAGGGGTTTATTTATACGTCTCTGAGCCGATAAAACAAGTCCGTTGACAGTAATGCAGAAAAATATAATTAAGTAATTCAATACCATATTATACTTTTTCACCACCGTTCCGCACGAAAAATCCCCTTAACATACGCAATTTCAGGCGAGGAGCCGGTTAAGAAAAAACCGAATTTCCCTGCGCAACAGACCATCAGCGTTATTTGTTGGCATCGTGTCGCGGGGATAATAAATTTTCGGGCGGTGGAGGCAGTTGAAGATAAAACCCCTCCTCCTTAAGCGCCTGCTTTACTTTTTCAATATCAGCTGACGCTAATTTTTTACTGCCATCAAGCGGTAATAGCATCACCAAATGCGGTGTGCCAAAACTTTCCATCAACGCTTCCGGCACGCGGGAAAAATCATCTTTTTTATCGACATAAAGATAAGTTTGATCGCGTTTCGTACTTCGATAGATCACACAAAACATTTTTTTACTCGATTAGCTGGGAATGTCATCTTGCCTGTATATAATTGTGACTATAACACGCTTACAGCACTCTGGAATATCATGTTGCCATGCAAATCCAGGGATTTAACAGGCTGAAACTGAGTCAGGATAGATGTCACAAACGCCAATTGAGCTAAAAGGCAGCAATTTTACCTTATCGGTTGTTCATTTGTATGAGTCGCAACCCGAGGTAATTATTCAAGCATTACAGGAAAAGATCGAGCAGGCTCCCGCATTTCTCAAAAATGCGCCTGTGGTTATTAATGTTGCCGCCTTGACGGAAGAAATAGACTGGTTATCTATCCAGCACGCTATTAATTCCACCGGTTTACATGTGGTTGGCGTGAGCGGTTGTAAAGACGACGTACTTAAAAAAGCCATTATCAAGGCTGGGTTACCGCTGCTAAACGAGGGCAAGTCGCCGCGTCGGGCGCCAGAACCTATTCCCGCGTTACCTGCGATAGCCAAAACCAAAGTGATCACCACGCCGGTGCGCTCCGGCCAACAAATTTATGCCAGAGATGGCGATTTAATCGTACTGAGCAGCGTCAGCGCCGGTGCGGAAGTGATTGCCGATGGCAACATCCATATTTACGGCATGATGCGTGGCCGGGCACTGGCGGGCGTTTCCGGTGATGTGCAAAGCCAGATATTTTGTACGCATCTCGCCACCGAGTTGGTGTCGATCGCCGGCCGTTACTGGCTCAGCGACAAGATCCCAGCGGCCCATTTCGGGCAGGCTGCACGCCTGAAACTCGATCAGCTCGCAAACGATTTATCCATACAACCTCTAGACTAAGCCCTTTAACAAGGAACTATTTATGGCACGCATTATTGTTGTAACATCGGGTAAAGGGGGCGTTGGCAAGACTACTTCAAGCGCGGCCATTGCTACCGGTTTAGCCCAGAAAGGAAAAAAGACGGTTGTTATCGACTTCGATATTGGGTTGCGTAATCTAGACCTCATCATGGGATGCGAACGTCGTGTGGTTTACGACTTCGTCAATGTGATTCAAGGCGATGCCACACTGAACCAGGCGTTGATCAAAGATAAACGCACGGAAAACCTCTATATCCTGCCCGCCTCGCAGACGCGCGACAAAGATGCGCTTACGCGCGAAGGTGTGGAGAAGGTATTGGATACTCTGGCGGAGATAGAGTTTGATTTTATTATCTGCGACTCCCCGGCAGGGATTGAAACCGGCGCATTGATGGCGCTCTACTTCGCCGACGAAGCCATTATTACCACCAACCCGGAAGTCTCTTCGGTACGCGATTCCGACCGTATTCTCGGTATCCTCGCGTCCAAATCACGCCGGGCCGAACGGGGTCAGGATGCCATTAAAGAGCACCTGCTGCTCACCCGTTACAATCCAGGCCGCGTCAGTCGCGGTGATATGTTAAGCATGGAAGATGTACTGGAAATTCTTCGCATTTCGCTGGTTGGCGTTATCCCCGAAGATCAGTCCGTACTGCGTGCATCAAACCAGGGGGAACCGGTGATTCTCGATACCGCTTCCGACGCGGGTAAAGCCTATGCTGACACCGTTGATCGCTTGCTGGGTGAAGATCGTCCCTACCGTTTCATTGAGGAAGAGAAAAAGAGTTTTCTTAAACGCCTTTTTGGGGGATAAATTATGGCCTTACTCGACTTCTTTCTGTCCCGCAAAAAAAATACCGCTAATATTGCCAAGGAAAGGTTGCAAATTATTGTTGCGGAGCGCCGCCGTGGCGATAGCGAGCCGCATTATTTGCCGCAATTAAAACGGGATATTTTGGAGGTGATCTGTAAATACGTACAGATCGATCCAGAAATGGTGACGGTAAAGCTGGAGCAAAAAGGAGATGATATCTCCGTGCTTGAACTTAACGTCACCTTGCCGGAACCGGAAGAGCCCGCTAAATGAGTCAATGGTATGAATAACCCCCCGCTTAATGCGGGGGTTATTTTGCCGTTAGCCTTCGCGCGTGAACAATTCACGCAATGGTGCTTCGAATAACGCAGCTCGCCAGCCCTTCAACATTTCAGGCGTTGTTCCTTCCTGCGCAAACAGCTTCCAATGCCAATTCAGCAAGCGGTTGATTTGACGCCGTGACGCCAATAATTCGGCAGAAAGCCCAGTCTGTTCACTCACCTGTGTCACCAGACTTTTGATCTCCTTGAACACGCGCTTGTAGCCTGGGTAGTCAATCAGGTTGACAATCGGCGCAGGATACTGAGATTCCGGCAGCGCATTCGCCTGTACAACGATATCAAACAGCGTTTTAGCGTGATAACGGATTTCCGGCCCACTGAGTCCCAGCGAACTCAATTCGCCCAGAGAAGATGGCATGCAGCGAGCAACCTGAAGCAAATTCTCTTCCCGTACCACAAAGTTGACCGAACTGTCCCGCTGGCGCGCCAGCGTCAAACGCCACTGAGCAAGCATTTGCAGGCAAGCCAGGTGTTTACCTCGCAGTTGCCAGGCGTTACCAAACTCGCGGTAAGCCAGTTCTGGGGCAAGAATATCCTGCTTACGCAGGCACAACAGCCCGCATTCATCTAACGCCGCTTCCAGCCGTCCCGCTTCACGCGTATCAGACACGATCTTCTCTGCCATCGGCAATAAATAGAAGACGTCCGCCGCCGCGTAGTCACACTGCTCCTCACTCAACGGGCGGGCCAGCCAGTCAGTGCGCGATTCCGTCTTATCCAACATCACGCCCTGATAATCTGCCACTAACGCAGCAAATCCATACGACAAGGGTTTGCCGAGAAACGCAGCCAAAATCTGCGTATCAACAAACGGGTGCGGCAACACGCCAAACGCGTTAAGAAACACTTCCAGGTCTTCACTGCTGGCATGCAGGAACTTGGTGGCCTGCGCATCCTGCAACAGCGCAATGAACGGCTGCCAGGCGCTGATAGTCAGGGGGTCGATCAGAGAGAGGGTTTCACCGTCGTAGAGCTGAATAAGTCCCAACTGCGGGTAATAGGTGCGAGTGCGAACAAATTCGGTATCCAGCGCGACCTGCGTGTGCTGACGCGCCTGCTGACAAACCTGTTCCAGGCCATTGTTGTCGCTGATTAACTGATAATTCAAAACATGTTCTCTTGTTTTTAGCTGTCGGCTACTGCAAAAACAACGCCGGTATAACCGGCGTTGTTAACCTTTTGCTATCATAGCCTGTCCTGCCGTGAACTGGCAGACGTTTTATTGATAAATCAGGAAACGTTCGTTGCGGCCTCATCGGTTGATATTTTTTTGCTATTTTCAGCACGTAATTCGCGACGCAGAATTTTCCCCACGTTCGATTTCGGTAATTCCTCTACGAATTCCACCAGTTTTGGCACTTTGTAAGCGGTCAGATTGCGTCGGCAATGGGTGATCAGCTCATCTTTACTCAGGCTGCTGTCACGGGTCACGACATAGGCTTTTACCGCTTCACCGGTCAATTCACTTTCCACACCGATCACCGCCGCCTCGGACACTTTTGGATGGCGCGCGATCACTTCTTCAATTTTAGTCGGATAGACGTTAAACCCGGACACCAGAATCATGTCTTTTTTGCGATCGATAACGCGCAGGAAGCCCTCTTCATCCGCCGTCACGATATCACCGGTCGCCAGCCAGCCCTCTTTAAGCACTTCTTGCGTGGCTGCGGGTTGCTGCCAGTAACCCAGCATCACCTGCGGCCCTTTCACCCATAGCTCGCCAGGCTCCCCTGGTGAGACATCGTGTCCGTCATCATCCACGATCCGCACATCGATGGAAGGCACCGGCAAGCCGATACTGCCGCTGTAGTGTTTTAAATCATAGGGATTACCGGCCACCAGCGATGAGCTTTCCGTCAACCCATAGCCTTCCAGCAGGTGTTTTCCCGTCAACCGTTCCCAGAGTTCTGCCACCGATTGCTGTACTGATGCTCCGCCGCCGACTGACAAACGCAGCGTGGAAAAATCGAGTTCGTGGAAAGCTTTGTTATTCAGCAGTGCGTTAAACAAGGTGTTAACGCCCGTTACCGCCGTGAACGGATATTTACCCAGTTCCTTCACCACCGCAGGAATATCACGCGGATTGGTGATCAGCAGGTTTTGTCCCCCCAGTTCGACAAACAACAGACAGTTTACCGTCAGCGCGAAGATGTGGTAGAGCGGTAGCATGGTTACAACCAACTCGTGGCGCTCTTGCAACACCGGGCCATAAGCGGCTTTTGCCTGCGCCAGATTCGCCTGCATATTGCGGTGAGTCAGCATCGCACCTTTTGACAAACCGGTCGTGCCACCGGTGTATTGCAGAAACGCCAGATCGGCATTCACTATCTGCGGTTTGATGTATTGAAGACGTCGCCCTTGTTGCAGTGCACTGCGAAACGAAATCGCATCAGGTAAATGGTATTTCGGCACCAAACGTTTGATGTATTTGACGACAAAATTGACCAGCGTCCCTTTCGCGGTAGAGAGCTGATCGCCCATGCGGGTCAGGATCACATGTTTAACACCAGTGTTATACACCACTTTCTCTAGCGTGTGTGCAAAGTTGGAAACAATGACAATCGCGGTGGCACTACTGTCTTTCAACTGGTGTTCCAGCTCACGCGGCGTGTAAAGCGGGTTTACGTTAACCACCACCAGTCCGGCGCGCAAAATGCCAAACAGTGCTACCGGGTATTGCAACAGGTTCGGCATCATCAAGGCCACGCGATCGCCCTTCTGCAGATGCAACTGATTTTGCAAGTAGGCGGCAAAGGCGCGGCTGCGCTCTTCCAGTTTGCGAAAGGTCATCACTTCGCCCATGTTGATAAAGGCGGGCAAATCAGCATATCTGACGACTGCATGCTCAAAAAGATCGACTAACGATGTGTAGTTATCCGGATTAATTTCGGCGGGCACATTCGCTGGATAACGCGTTAACCAGATTTTTTCCAAGGCATCACTCCCGAGGTATTTTTTTAGTGGCATGATGATTCTCGCAGTGCTCGAATAATTAACATTATTTTAACTCAGCTTACCAGTTTCTGCTGAGACAATATCGAGGTTGAGAGTTTGATCACGCCTTATTGTTAACCATATGTATCAAAAAATGAGGCGACCTGCGTCGCCTCGTTGCTCCCGCTTTTTCTAAACAGAAAAACGGCCCGCAAAAAATTATTGTGTCACGATGGTCTCAATACGTGCCGGACCCCAGTCATTGCCAAAGCCCCAACCGCGTCTGTAGCGCCAGTCCCATCCCCACGGGTCCGCCGCTCCCGGCGGCAGTATCACCTGCTGGGTTTCGTTCCAGCGCTGATAACCGGTTGCATTGATAACCACGAAACGATAGGGCTTACTGCCAATCTGCCCTTGCTCCATTTCCGCCACAGCGCCAACCACCGTCACCAGTCGGCCCTGAAAATCGAGCGGTTCCAAGAATCCTTTGACATTGGCAATAAATCGCCCTTCTGAAACGCTTTCTAACTGCGGACGTGCCCAGCGATCCAATGGCAAGCTGACAATCACCAGCCGAGTTCTGTCATTCTCGTTATGCACTGCGACAACACGACCACCAAGGCGCGCTTCTTGCCCCAGTGCCATCTGCGGCATGAGGGTTATCTGCGACAGACGATCGTAAGGTCTTTCCGAACTGCCCTGGATAGACTCAGGAATTGAGGAACAGCCAGCCAGCAAGAGGGCCAACGCCGCAAACGTCACCTGTTTTGACCAATAAGACATCGTCATAATACTGATCCCTATGCAGTTACCTACCCATTAGAGTAGGCAGTAATGCAATAAGTTGCGCATCGATCAGGAGCGACAGGGTAATTTTTTCCATACAACATCGTTACGCAGATAGCGCGGCAAGGCATCAGCGACGGCAACCGCGTTGCCCAACTGCCACTGGTGACAGGCTAATGGCAACATATCCTGCGCCTGTGGTAACAGCATATCGCCCGATACCAGGGAGATATCCGCGTGGTCAGCCAGCGTCGGGTAGGTTCCCCACCCGGTTCCTACCGTTGCCCATTCACCGCGCAGCGCCATTGTGCGCTCCAGCACCTGCTCTGGCGTCAACACGGCTTCACACTCATCACCCTGCCAGTTGCCATCAGTATCGCGTTGGTACTCGGCCCAGTAGACTTCCCCCATGCGGGCGTCAATCGCCGTCAGCACACGCGTTGCCCCGGTGCGACGCCAGGCACCCTGCGCCATGGTGGCCAGCGTGGAGATGCCCAGCATCGGCAAATCCGCGCCCAGCGCCAGCCCTTGGGCAATACCAATACCGATTCTCACACCGGTAAAACTGCCCGGACCTTGTCCAAATGCCAGCGCATCCAGACTGCTCAATGCCACGTCGTTTTCTGCCAGCACCTGTTGCACCATCGGCAACACGCGTTGGGTATGTTCACGGGGGCATACTTCGTACAGTGAGAAAATCTGACCATCATTCCAGAGCGCAACGGAACAGGCTTCCGTTGCGGTATCAAGCGCTAAAATTCGCGTAGACATGCCGACCTCAGGCGGGGAAACGTAATAACGCGGCGCAGTGTAGCACACTTCGTTGCGTCATACTGTCTCCGCATGGGAAAGAAAACGTATCGCCTGTGCCAGATCTCGTGTGCGGGCAGCAGGCGGCAAACTTTGCAGAAAGGTTTTACCGTAAGGTCGCATCACCAGGCGGTTATCGCAGATAACGATAACGCCACGATCGTCCATATCGCGAATCAAGCGACCAACGCCTTGCTTTAAGGTAATGACCGCATCGGGCAGTTGTACTTCGTCGAACGGATCGCCACCACGCAGGCGGCAATCTTCTATGCGCGCCTTCAGCAGCGGATCGTCAGGCGAGGTAAACGGAAGCTTATCAATAATCACGCAAGAGAGCGTATCGCCACGCACATCCACCCCTTCCCAGAAGCTGCTGGTCGCCACCAACAATGCATTCCCGGCAGAAACAAACTGCGCCAGCAGCTGCGCCTTGCTGGTTTCCCCCTGAAGCAGCACGGGCAACGTTAGCGAAGCTCGGAACTCCGCCGCCAGATCGTGCATCATTTGGTGCGACGTGCACAGCATGAAGCAGCGCCCGCGATTCGCTTCAATGAGCGGGCGCAACTGCGTCGCCAAGCGCTGTGCTGCACCGCGTTGCTGCATCTCTGGCAGAAATCGCGGCACGCAGAGCAATGCCTGCTGCGCATAGTCAAACGGGCTCGGCAGCAGCATGGCTTGCGCATGGTCCAATCCCAAACGCTCGGTGAAGTGCTCAACCCGATCGTTGACCGACAGCGTTGCAGAGGTAAATATCCAGGCCGCCTTCTTCTCTTGCATCAGTTCGCGAAAACGATCGGCCACTGAAAGCGGTGTCAGTGCCAACACAAAATGCCGTGCATTACATTCATACCAGTAACTGTAACTGGCCTGTTGCACATCCTGCAGTCGTTTGAGGCGAGCACGATATAAGGTAGCGCGCTCAAAAGCGGCATCCAGCAATGCAGAGCGCCCGAGTGAGAGTTTGGCAACATCATAACAGAGTTCAAGCGCGTCATCGAGCAGCAGCAGCGCACGTTGCAGCGCTGGCTGTGCCATCACATCGCGCAGATTACCGCGAAAACCGGGTTCGCCCAGTGCCAGCCTGAAATCCTGCGTGCTTTGCGATAACCGATCGGCAGATTTTTGCAGTTGCGCAGCATCGCGCACTTCGGTGCGGTAGGCAATGATAATGTCTTTCGCCAGATCGAGCAATTGTCGACTGGAGAGTTGCTGGCCGAAGTAGTGGCTGGCGATATCCGGGATCTGGTGTGCCTCATCGAAAATCACCACGTCGCTGTCGGGAATTAGCTCAGCAAATCCGCTCTCTTTGACCACCATGTCCGCCAGATAGAGATGATGGTTAACCACCACCACATCCGACTCCATCGCTTTACGGCGCGCCTTTACCATGAAGCAGTCTTTATAATGCGGACAATCGCCGCCCAAACAGTTGTCGTTGGTGCTGGTGACCCATGGCCAGACGGCGCTATCTTCCGCTACGTCGGTGCAGGTGCTGATATCGCCGTCCACCGTGGCTGATGACCATCCGCGCAAACGCACCAGTTCGCTCAGTGCTTCTCCGCTAAGATCGCCCCCGGCCAGTGATTGCTGCTCCAGCCGCTCTATACACAGATAGTTCGAACGACCTTTGAGCAACGCGACTTGCCCGGTGTAGCCTAACGCCGCCGCAATGCGCGGCAAATCACGCGCGAAGAGCTGATCCTGAAGGGCTTTCGACCCGGTGGAAACAATGACCTTGCGCTCTGAGCGCAGCGCCGGTACCAGATAGGCGTAGGTTTTACCCGTACCGGTACCCGCTTCCACCACCAGCGCGTGCTGCTCGCGGATAGCACGCTCCACCGCAGCGGCCATGTCACGCTGAGGCTCACGCGGTTTAAAGCCTTCAATGGCTTTCGCCAGGGTGCCTTCGGGAGAAAAATCGTCCTGTACGGAATGTTTTGTCACACACGCCCTCTATCTTGTCGCTACGAAATCAGATTGCTGCTGTAAGGCAATCTGTCAATTATGCCTATTGTCTGCGCTGGCAGCCACCCTGCATCTTGATAACCACGCCTCTGGCCGCGGAATTATGGTAGGCTACTGAGCGATTTCATTATCCTAATTCAATGACTCAGGGAGACAGTCCATGACAGAAATTATCAGAATTCAGCCTGAAGCCCGCTGGTCCGAGGCGGTGATCCATAATGGCACCCTGTACTACACCAGCGTGCCGGAGAATCTGGACGCCGATGCGCAGGCGCAAACCGAGAATGCATTAGCGCTGCCTGATGCCATGTTGATTCAGGCCGGTTCAGATAAAACACGTCTGTTGGATGTCACCATTTTTCTCGCTAATGCAGCAGATTTTTCAGCCATGAACGCAGCCTGGGATGCCTGGGTTGTGGCAGGCAGCGCCCCGGTACGTTGCACGGTTGAGGCCCGTCTGATGAATCCGAAATACAAAGTGGAAATCAAGGCCATCGCGGCCCTGTAGTGCGTGACCATGGTGTTACTGCCCGGAGAGAGTCCGTCGCTGAGATTATTCTTCAGCGTCGCTTTCATCGTCAGTGACAGTGTCACCTCCATATTGACGACGTAAGTCAGCGGCAACCAATGCGATGGCGTATCCAATCGCATCTTGCTGCTGCGCGTGGGTCAAGGGGGGCATATCGTTAAACATTCAGTTAGGTTCCTTATACGACGTTGGCGAATTATGCTAGGCTGACGCACTGGCGTGCCGTTTGCGCGCGCATCATAACGCTAACCACGATATTAATCAGCACCTGCACCATGACATTACAACCGATGGATTCTCGTTTGCCTGACTTTCATAGACTGCCTTATCAGCCCGATGCCCTGTTACGCCTGTTTGCGCCCTTCTCCCACCAGCCGTGGGCCATGCTGCTGCACTCCGGATTTGCCGATCACCAGCACAATCGTTTCGATATTATGGTGGCCGATCCGGTTGCAACGTTAATCACTCAGGGGGAAGAGACGCTCATCACGCACTCCGAAACCACACAGCGCTCTACGTTGGATCCCTTCTTATTGTTACGTCAGGAGATGGTTCGGGCTGGGATAACTGCACAAACGCACCCTGATATGCCTTTTCTGGGCGGTGCGCTTGGTCTGTTTGGTTACGATCTCGGGCGACGCGTTGAAACGCTACCAGCGCTTGCTGCGCACGATATCCATCTGCCAGACATGGCGGTGGGCATTTACGACTGGGCGCTGATCGCCGATCACCAGCAGCAGACGCTTACGCTGGTGACATACGGACGCCGCGATGCACGCCTTGCCTGGTTATCTGCACCGCCGGATGCGCCATCCTATGGCGATTTTCAGTTAACGACCCCGTGGCAGTCCAACATGACGCGGGAAGAGTACGGCACCAAATTTCAACGTGTTCAAGCTTATTCTGCGCGCGGGAGATTGTTATCAGGTCAACCTGGCGCAGCGTTTCAGCGCGCGTTACCGCGGTGATGAATGGCAGGCCTTTCTCGCGCTCTCCAACGCCAATCGGGCTCCGTTCTCTGCGTTTATCCGTTTACCTGCCCACAGCGTAATCAGCGTTTCACCCGAGCGCTTCCTACTGTTACAAAACCATCGCATTGAAACGCGTCCCATCAAGGGCACACTGCCGCGCGCCGCCGATCCGCAGGAAGATGCTCGTCGCGCCGCTGCCCTCGCCGCCTCAGAGAAAGATCGGGCGGAGAACCTGATGATTGTCGACCTGCTGCGTAACGATATTGGCCGCGTCGCCGTCCCCGGCAGCGTGAAGGTGCCAGCGCTGTTTGCCGTTGAGCCTTTTCCGGCAGTACACCATTTGGTCAGCACCATTGAGGCCAGGTTGCCAGAAAATAGCCACGCCGCTGATTTACTGCGCACCTGTTTCCCCGGCGGCTCTATCACCGGTGCCCCCAAAATTCGTGCCATGGAGATTATCGAAGAACTGGAGCCGAATCGTCGAAATGCCTATTGCGGCAGTATTGGCTATATCAGCGCCTGTGGCACTATGGATACCAATATTACCATCCGAACGTTGATCGCCGAACAGGGCCATATCCACTGCTGGGCAGGCGGAGGTATCGTCGCCGACAGTCAAGAACAGGCGGAATATCAGGAAACTTTTGATAAACTAGGGCGTATTCTTCCCGAACTGAAAGCAGTGCAAACGTCATGACCACAGTTATTCAGCCCGCCACCGTTCCCTTAACTCAGCTTGCTACCGGCGATCTGGCTAATTTTGTGACGCGCTTTCAGTTACAGTGCGCACCGCAGGCCAAACCAGTGCGTCAGATGCGCAAAGCTGCGGTATTGGTGCCGATTGTTTGCCACGCCGATACCCCGACGTTGCTGCTGACTCGGCGCTCCAGCACACTGCGCAAACATGCAGGTCAAGTTGCCTTTCCTGGCGGCGCGGCGGATAGCGGTGATGCCAGCCTGATCGCCACGGCGTTACGGGAGGCCGAAGAGGAAGTGGCCATCTCGCCGAAGTTGGTAACCGTATTAGGCACGCTGCCGCCGCTGGATAGCGTAAGCGGCTTTCAGGTCACGCCAGTTGTTGGGCTGTTACCGGCCAATATTCGTATGGCACCCAATGCCGATGAGGTGGCAGAATTGTTTGAGATGCCGCTAGCTGATGCCTTTTCGCTGGCACGTTACTACCCGTTAGATATTGAGCGGCAGCGCCAAACACACCGTGTTTATCTTTCCTGGTATCAGCAACAGTTTGTTTGGGGGCTCACCGCCGCTATCATTCACCAGCTTGCCCTTCAAGTCTCCACGCCAACAGTCTAAAATTTAGCATTTTATTCTGATATGGTTGCACATCACATTTTCCCACACATAAATCAGGGTATTTCTATCTATCTGGTTTTCCCGCTTATGCATAAGTGTGACGGGGATCTGCTATAAGTTATGTTTAGCTGTTGCATAAGATTTTTTCATGCGAAAAGCAGAGTCTTGCCATATATTCCCCACTACAATAGCGCGATCTAAGGAGTATTATTCTAAACCTGCGCTTTTTGAGGAGCTTTCGCGTGATAAGCGTTTTCGACATGTTCAAGATCGGTATTGGCCCTTCAAGCTCTCATACGGTTGGACCGATGAAAGCCGGTAAGCAATTTTTCGATGATTTGATTGAGCTGGGTAAGCTTAACGATGTCACCCGCATCGCCGTTGATGTCTACGGTTCGCTCTCCCTGACGGGGAAAGGCCACCATACCGACATCGCGATTATTATGGGGCTTGCGGGCAATATGCCGGATACCATCGCTATTGATGCCATTCCGGGATTTATTCGTGACGTTGAGCAGCGCGAACGTCTGTTGCTGGCAAACGGTCAGCCATGAAGTGGATTTCCCCCTGCACGGTGGCATGAACTTTCGCAGTGAGAATCTCTCATTGCACGAAAACGGCATGACCATTACCGCCTTTGGCGCGATCTCCCACTGTATCGCAACACCTATTACTCGATTGGCGGTGGGTTTATCGTTGATGAAGCCCACTTTGGTCAAACCTCCGCTGGCGACGTTCAGGTGCCGTTTCCTTTCCATTTGGCGCGAGAAATGCTGGCAAACTGCAAACAGCACGGTCTTTCGCTTTCCGGGTTAGTGATGCGCAATGAACTGGCGCTGCACAGTCGCGGTGAGATTGAGCACTATTTTGCTGATGTGTGGCAAACCATGCGTGCCTGCATCGATCGCGGTATGAATACTGAAGGCGTGTTACCGGGCAGGTTCGTACCGTGCATCGAGCGCAATGCTATTGCCTCTGTCAAAGCGATCAACGCAACACGTATGGCCATGCGCCGTACCAGCGAACCACGCGTATCGCTCGATAAAGTGATTGAAACCATGTACGAAACGGGCAAAGACATGAATGCCAAATACCGCGAAACCTCGCGCGGCGGTTTGGCAGGAAAGTACAGTGTGATTGACCGGATGTAACGACCAGAAAGCAAAACCCCCTCTGCTGAGGGGGTTTTTTTATTATCTGCGGCAGACGATTATTCTTCTTCATCCGCGTGGGGATCGGCCAAACGCGCACCAGTTCGATGCGGTATTCCGACACCGCCATGATCTCAAAGCGGAAGTGATGAAGCTCAATCACACCTCGCCCACTTTAGGGATTTCATTGCTATGTGCCAGTAACAAACCGGCAAGCGAGGCGTATTCCTCTTTCGGATCAACCAGTTCATGGCTGTCCAGCACCTGTTGCAGCGTGTGCAAATCGGTGCCGCCTTTCACCAGCCAACCGCCTTCTTCGACCACGATATCCGGCGTTTCATCTTCATCGGGGAATTCCCCCGCAATCGCTTCCAGAATATCCAGCGGCGTCACCAACCCCTGCACCACACCAAACTCATTGGTAACCACCACCAGACTCCCCTTGGCACGACGCAATACCGGCAACAGATTGATGGCATCCAGCGTATCCGGCACCACCAGCGGCGGCGTGGCAGCGGCAAAGCTTTCCACATCCACACCGTTATCCAGGGCCACCAGCAATTCTTTGGCGCGCACGACACCGACCAACTCGTCCAAGGATCCACGGCATACCGGGAACAGACTGTGCGGCGTATCCAACAGTTGCACGCGAATATCATCAATCGAGCGTTCGCTATCCACCCAGGAGATCTCGGTACGCGGCGTCATCACGCTGCGCAGTGAACGCGATGCCAGCGTCAATACGCCGCTGATCATGTAACGCTCTTCTTCTGCGAAGGTTTCCATCGCCGGAGATGCCGGTTTTTCTTCTTCATCGTCCGTCGCTTTACGTGTGCCCATCAGACGCAGGATCGCTTCGGCAGTACGCTCGCGCATTGGGCGGCGCGACTGGTGTTTGATGAAATTGCGGCGCGCAATCTGGTTAAACAGTTCGATAAGAATCGAGAAACCGATCGCGGCGTACAGGTACCCCTTCGGAATATGGAAGCCGAAACCTTCTGCCACCAGACTCAGACCAATCATCAGCAAGAAGCTGAGACACAGTACCACTACCGTAGGGTGGTCATTTACGAAGTTCATCAGCGGCTTGGATGCCAGCAGCATGACGACCATCGCAATCACCACCGCCGTCATCATCACACCGATATGGTTGACCATCCCGACGGCCGTAATCACCGCATCCAGCGAGAAGACCGCATCCAGCACCACAATCTGTGCGACAACCGCCCAGAAACTGGCATGAACCCTCGGCCCGTTATGCTCATGCGGTCGATTTTCCAGCCGTTCATGCAGCTCCGTGGTGGCTTTAAACAGCAAAAATAGCCCCCCCGCCAGCAGGATCATATCGCGCGCAGAGAAGCTGTAACCTGCGATAGTGAGCAGTGGGTTGGTCAGTTTCACCATCCATGAAATCAGTGACAGCAGCCCCAGACGCATCAAGAGCGCCAGCGAGAGGCCAATGACACGGGCCTTGTCGCGCTGCTTCGGCGGCAGCTTATCCGCCAGAATGGCGATAAACACCAGGTTGTCGATACCCAGAACAATTTCCAGTACCACCAGTGTCAACAGGCCCGCCCAGATTGAGGGATCCAGCAAAAATTCCATGTCAGACTCCAGAAATGGCGCAAGCAGACAGCATCAACACCATCGGTGTGATGTGGCGCAGCATCGGGGAAACAGCAAGAGTATAAATACCGCCCTGGCGGCTATCGAGAGTTGGGTGACCCGTCAGGTCAGCCCCAGAAACAGCACCGGCAAAGGCCGGCTGAGTAAGAAAGGATTGTCGGTGACGGTCCATATATAGAGTGGGTCGAAACCCTGTGCTCCTAAGCAATTAAACAGAATGTTACTCTAGCAGGTTGTTTCCATTTTTTACAAAGATTTCTTCGCTACCAAAAAACGCGCACGATTGATTGTTTCTTAACATGCCCGTGATGTTGTTCTCAATCGCATAACAAACGGCGTTTAAACCAACAAATACGTAAGCAGCGTCACACTATTTATTTTTTCAGTGGGTAAAATAAATCGGACATGTCACCCAAGATGGGGAGCCTGAATCGTTTCATAACATATAACGCTACAGCGCATTCTTTTATGATTCTTGAGTAAAAACTTGCGTTCATACTGATATCACTTCGGTTAATAGTCACACCCGTTAATCGGATGCATTGAGTACCCTAAAGAGAATATTGAGTACCCTAAAGAGAATGAGGAGGTAGCAAGTGAGTATTGCAATTATGTTATGCGCTCACGGATCCACCGCCGGACCGCTGCTGAAAACAGCGGAAATGATTCTGGGTGAACAAAGTAACGTTGCCTGGATTGATTTCGTTCCCGGTGAAAATGCGGAAACGCTGATCGAGAAATATCAGGCTAAGCTTGAGACGTTGGATACGTCGCTTGGCGTGCTGTTTCTTGTTGATACCTGGGGTGGCAGCCCGTTCAATGCCGCCAGCCGCCTGGTAACCGATAAAGCTAACCATGACGTGATTGCTGGGGTTAATATCCCGATGCTCGCAGAAACGTTTATGGCACGCGATGACGACCCCACGTTCGAGGAACTGATTGCCATCGCACTCGAAGCGGGCCGCACTGGCATAAAAGCGCTGAAAGCAGCGGAACCCGCGCCTGCCGCCAAACCCGCGCAGGTTGGCCCTGGTGGACATATGAAGATCGGTCTTGCCCGTATTGATGACCGACTGATTCACGGCCAGGTCGCCACGCGCTGGACCAAGGAGACCAACGTCAGCCGCATCATCGTTGTCAGTGATGAAGTCGCCGCCGATAACGTGCGTAAAACGTTGCTGACACAGGTTGCCCCTCCCGGCGTGACTGCCCATGTGGTGGATGTCGCCAAAGCGATTCGTGTTTATGAGAATCCGAAATATGCCAACGATCGCGTGATGCTGCTTTTCACCAATCCGACCGACGTTCAGCGTCTGGTTGAGAACGGCGTTGAGATCACGTCCGTCAATATTGGTGGCATGGCCTATCGTCAGGGTAAAACACAGGTCAATAACGCTGTCTCCATCGATGCCAAAGACATCGAAGCCTTTAAGGCGCTGGATGCACGCGGCATTGAACTGGAAGTCAGAAAAGTATCAACCGATTCGAAACTTAAAATGATGGATTTGATTGCCAAGGTGAATAGCTAACTTGGCAGCGACAATAGCATTACTGCACCTTTGCACGATAATGCTGTGTCTCGACTATGTTTATTTTGACAATGTTTACTCAGACAGTTTTCTCATAGGAGAAGTACAATGGAGATAACAACACTTCAACTTGTGCTGATATTTCTCGTCTCTTGCGTCTCAGGGATGGGGTCTATTCTTGATGAATTCCAGTTTCACCGCCCTCTGGTCGCCTGTACGTTGATTGGCGCCGTGCTCGGTGATTTGCAAACCGGGATAATCATCGGTGGGACCCTTGAAATGATCGCGCTGGGATGGATGAATATCGGTGCAGCGGTAGCACCAGATGCCGCACTCGCTTCTATCATCTCTACGATTCTGGTTATCGCCGGTGGTCAAGGCGTCGGCGCGGGTATCGCTTTGGCTATTCCGCTTGCCGCCGCAGGTCAGGTTTTAACCATTATCGTACGTACTATCACCGTCGCTTTCCAGCATGCTGCTGACAGCGCAGCAGAACGCGGCAATTTAAGCGCCATCAGTTGGATTCACGTCTCTGCCCTGCTGCTGCAGGCTATGCGTATCGCCATTCCGGCGCTGATTGTCGCCGTGTCCGTCGGTACTGAAGCTGTCCACTCTCTGCTGAATTCTATCCCTGAAGTGGTGACCAACGGGCTGAATATCGCAGGCGGTATGATCGTCGTGGTTGGTTATGCAATGGTTATCAACATGATGAGTGCCGGCTACCTGATGCCGTTCTTCTACCTCGGCTTCGTCACGGCTGCTTTCACCCAGTTCAACCTGGTTGCTCTGGGCGTGATCGGCATCGTCATGGCAATTATGTATATCCAGTTGAGCCCGAAATACAACAAGGCACAGAGACAACCCGTCGCTGCGCAGGGTAGCAATGACCTTGATAATGAACTGGACTAACAGGGGTGAGAGAAATGGTTGATACAACGCAAGAGAAAAAACTGACGGCCAGCGATATCCGTGCGGTGTTTATTCGCTCAAACCTGTTTCAGGGATCGTGGAACTTCGAACGTATGCAGGCGCTGGGATTCTGTTTTTCCATGGTACCGGTGATTCGTCGCCTGTATCCGGAAAACTCGGAAGAGCGTAAACAGGCCATCAAACGCCATCTGGAGTTTTTCAATACCCAGCCTTTCGTGGCAGCACCGGTACTGGGTGTAACCATGGCAATGGAAGAACAACGCGCCAATGGGGCCCCGATTGATGATGGTGCAATTAACGGCCTGAAAGTGGGCCTGATGGGACCATTAGCCGGGGTTGGCGACCCGATTTTCTGGGGAACTGCGCGTCCCGTGTTCGCTGCGCTGGGTACCGGTATCGCCATGAGCGGTAGCCTGTTGGGCCCCATATTGTTCTTCGTGCTGTTTAATCTGGTACGCCTGTTAGTGCGTTATTACGGGGTTGCCTACGGTTACCGTAAAGGCATCGATATTGTGAGTGATATGGGCGGCGGCCTCCTACAAAAGATGACCGAGGGGGCATCTATTCTGGGCCTGTTTGTCATGGGGGCACTGGTTAACAAATGGACCCACGTGAACATCCCCATGGTGGTTTCCCGCGTCACCAATCAGAACGGCGAAACAACCGTCACCACGGTGCAATCGATCCTCGATCAGTTGATGCCGGGGTTAGTGCCGTTATTACTGACATTCGGCTGTATGTGGCTGTTGCGGCGTAAAGTTAACGCACTGTGGCTGATCATCGGCTTCTTTGCCATTGGTATCTTTGGCTACTGGATTGGCCTGCTGGGGGTTTAATCCAGACGGCAACGGCGATGCGCGATGTTTGTACCGCTTATCGTCGGTGAGCCTGTGGTAAACTACCGGACGTGGCGTGACTCACGCCACGTCCTTTCTTTATACGCAGTACGGTACTACCTGCCTAACGCGAAGACTCAGGGGAATGCTATGTCAACAACGGATATTGTGCTGATTGTCGTTATTGCTCTTATGTTGGCCTATGCCATTTATGATGAATTTATCCAACCGCTGCGCCAGGGTGGCACTCGCTTGCTGGTGCCTCTGCGTCGCACCAATCGTCTGTTAACCACCACGTTATTAATTTCCCTGGTGGTGATATCGATATATCTCTCTTATATTCGCCGGCCTAAATTATTATTTAAGGCAAGCGGATTTATCTATGCCAACATCTTTATTCCTTATACCCGCATTCGTAACATGAATTTATCGGAAGACGGCATTTTAGTGGTTGAGCTGGAAAAACGTCTCTTACTGATTAGCGTGCAACAATTAGACGACCTTGAAAAATATATAATTTTATGATTGAAATTAGTAAGTTAACAATAATAATTTTTTGATATATTTTTTCTCGCTGTGAATACCCACACGATGGCAAGTCATATTTACCCCTGTTGATACTGTTATTATTTTGTGAATTTTACGAATCAATTGATAATGAAAAAAATTATCAATTACATTTGAAGCGTGAATAGTGAAATCCCTGCTTTTTATCGGTTGTTTCACGCGTAAATATTATGGTAAGGTTGCGCCGTTATTTGGGGAGTAGCCAATTTCTGAATATTGGATTCAGAAATGCCCGTATCAACATACTCGTTTTATACCGAAAATCGTTCAGTACGTCAGTTATGCAGAAGCGGACGTGCGACAATAGGTATAGTAAAAACGTGGTGCGGGCGGCAGTGATGCAGGCGAGACCATAGACACATGTCCCCTATTTAGGTTGGGAAGGTGGCATGTGGATATGGAGAATCGCCCAGCCGAGGCTATTGCTATGAATCTTTATGCTACGCTTATTCTTGCTTTTGGCATGTCGATGGATGCGTTTGCTGCATCCATCGGTAAAGGTGCCGTCTTACACAAACCCCGTTTCCGTGATGCGATTCGCACTGGGTTAATCTTCGGGTTGATTGAAGCCATCACTCCACTAATCGGCTGGGCACTCGGTTTCTTCGCCAGTCAATATATCCTTGAGTGGGATCATTGGGTCGCCTTTACACTGCTAGTCATTCTGGGTGGTCGCATGATCATGGAAGGCATGCGTAGTTCACGGGACGAGAATGATGAACCGGTGAGGCGCCACACCCTGTTTGCTCTGGTTTGCACCGCCATCGCGACCAGTCTTGATGCCATGGCCATCGGTGTCGGTCTGGCATTCTTGCAGGTCAATATCTTCCATACCGCCATGGTTATCGGTTGTGCCACGATGATCATGGTTACGCTGGGTATGTTGATTGGCCGCTATATCGGTCCTCTCGTGGGAAAAAAAGCTGAAATCTTTGGCGGGATAGTGTTAATCGGTATTGGCAGCAACATTCTCTATGAGCATCTTATCGGCATCGCCTGATGCATTTATTCATCGCTAATAATAGAGGGGGAGCCAATGCTCCCCCTTTCTATTTATCCGACATCACGCTGATGGAAGCGAAGAATAAAATCCGTTTCGCACTGAAAGTTGTCAGTATCTAAAAGCTGCTGTTTCACCTCTTGCGCCGCACGCCAGGCAAACGGCGTCATTTGCAGCAATGAAGCCGCTTCATCACCGCGTAGTGACATCCAGTACGCCAGCGTATGTTCTTCACGCAGCGTAAGGCCAGGCAGTTCCTCTGCTTTTACCGGATGAAGCATGACAGAATCATAAACCTGTGCTTTTAGCTGATACAAATGGCGCGGGCCAGGAGAAACGGTGATTACCCACCCTTGCGCTTTTACGGTTCTGGCCAGCTCCTCCCCCTCGCAGGGAGCATAAATTTTCAGTATTCCATCCAGCACTGCATCACCAAACGGCAAGCGCCGACTTGAGGCAACACAAAATTCAACGGCGGTATAGCGCTTCGCCGCTCTTTGAATGGCTGCTTTAGAAATATCCAGGCCGAAAACCTGGACGGCGCGCAAATGCTCCGCCAGCGCACCGGTGTAGTAACCCTCGCCACAGCCAATATCGAGCAGTGCCTGCGCCTGTGGCGGAAGCAGGCGATCGATATGTTGCAGCAACGCTGCCTGCAACGGCTGATAATGGCCCGCATCAAGAAAAAGGCGGCGAGCACGCATCATATCTGCATTATCGCCTGGCATTTTTGAACGTTTAAACTGCACCGGCAACAGGTTGACGTATCCCTCTCTGGCGCGATCGAAATGATGATGGCCACATGACCATTGGCGATCGTTAGCCATTAACGATTGATGGCAGAGCGGACATTGATAAAACATGGACATAATTTCCTACAGGGCGATAAAAACAAATGCGGATACGCGGCAAGTAAAAGGCAGAAAACAAAAAACCCGCACCATGGCGGGTTTTGCACTGGAAACGGTAAATTACAGCGTGGTTACGTTAACAGCAGAAGGACCTTTCTGGCCGTCTTGAATTTCGAACTCTACGCTCTGGCCTTCAGCCAGCGTTTTAAAACCGGTACCTTGGATTGCAGAAAAGTGAACGAACACGTCTTTGCTGCCGTCAGCAGGCGTAATGAAACCAAAACCTTTGGACTCATTGAACCACTTAACCTGACCTTTAATCTTTACCATTTTACACATTTCCTTTAATTGTTTAAACCGCCCAAAGGCGTTATACAGACAAACCAAAGTCGTTACTGCTTTGAGGCACCAAGATAAGGATCGGCAGAGAAATAGTGCGCAACGCTAACGGTTGTATCATTAACTTCCTTACTGAAAATGCCACTCATATACAGAACTGTACCTCGTTTCACCCAAATGCGTTATTACACACTCTGAAAACGATGGCAAGCCATTTTTGTTCAGTCACAGACGCGCCGCACAGAATAAGGCCTCAACCCCTGTAACAACCGTACTGAAGCCGTTGTTATCATCACAGACAAGGCACTTATAACCTATTGAGTAATTGTGGTTTTATCTATTAGTCCATTAAATGTAACTTGTTAAGCAATCTTGCTACTGTTAGCAGCACTTTTCCATAGCAAAATGTTATAAATTTAGAACTTATTCGCGATAAGAAAATAAAAGGAGCGAATTCTTATTATTATGCTACCCGGAGGAAAATGCTTCTCATGCCGCACTTTCCTTCGAGTACGATCCATTAATACCCTTGAACCATTACGCCAATTAATAACGCAAGTACCACCAATAAAACGATGCTTGCCAACTTCCAACGCCTTTCTGATTTTGCTCCCATTGCGAATATCATAACAATATCAAATACTTCCATTGAACACTTTTTTGTATATCGGCCAATCAGCATTTTTTTACGCTTGTTGTGCCGCCATTCATCATTCAGCTGCCGAGCAAAAAACACCATAAACAGGGCAGCAACAGTTAGACTTCATTCGTTACGTTAAGTAAGACTTGTTAACCGGGATCACGATTTTACAACAGAGCAACGTTCTTTGCCGAGATAGGCATCGGTAGGGATCGGCCAATCTGCGGGCAATTGAAGACGAATAAAGCAGATGACCGCCACAATGGCCAGCAAGCTATGGGTGAAACCTCGGTGCCCAAAGGCGCGCGCGATAGGCACTGAGAACCACCGTAGCCGCTGCCCCAATACGGATTTGGGGTGATCAATATCCGGCAGTAACGCTGTCAGCAGGGCTCCCAGAATGATATGCCACCAGTCTCCGCTCGCCAGTGCTGGCGTGATCTCTGCTTTTTTGGCAAAAATAGCGCAGGCAACGGAGAATAGCAGATGTCCTTCCGCAGTCATGGGGTCTCTCGGTAAGCTGTAATTTTATACAGTATAGAGAAATATTCCTGACTGCGGAAGTTGTGACGGCGTAACTATTTATGTCGTGCTCTTATTTATTGCTGCTTGTGCCGTCAACGGGTAATGCGCTCAGCCAGGTATGCACCAGCTGTGGCCAGACGGCGACAGGCAACCCTTTCGTGCCGCGAATGCCAAAACCGTGTTTTCCCTTTTTAAACAGATGCATTTCCACCGGAATATGTTTGGCCTTTAGCGCAGAAAACATCACCATACTGTTCTCGACAGACACTGAGGGGTCATCCACGGCATGCACCAGGAACGTCGGAGGTGTCTGCGTGTTGACATGTTGATCGGGGGAGAGTAACGCACAATACCCGCTTCGTCAGGATGCTGACCCAAGAGTTGTTTACGCGAACCGGTATGGCCAATATCGTCGCGAATGGAAATGACAGGGTACATCAGCACCATAAAGTCTGGACGCGCGCTCAGGCTATCGATCTCATCCAGAGGTGGCGTTACTACACGGTCAAACTGGGTGCCCAGGCTGGCAGCAACGTGCCCGCCGGCAGAAAACCCCATCACACCAATACGTTGTGGGTTAAGCTTCCAGTTTGCTGCCTGTGCCCGCAATGTGCGCTGCGCATCAGCCAGCGGGGCATCGGCTCCCTCTTTGTGGCCTTCTCCCGGCATGCGGTAGGTCATAACAAATAGCGTATAGCCCTGTGCGTTAAAGTAGGGTGCCAGATCGCTACCTTCTTTATCCAGTACCACGCGCTGATAAGAACCACCGGGGGTGACCAGAATACCCACGCCGTTCGGTTTTTCTGGGGCATACACAGTGATTTCTGGCGCGCGAATTCCTGTTGCGGTGCGATCGGGCAACGCCGGATCTTTACTGCGTTCAACGACTTCTGGTTTAGCGGCTGAGGTAGCCGCACCGGGTGCTTCACCCTGTGGCCAGACAGGAAAAGTGGCGTTGGCAAAACTGATTCCAGACATTGATACCAATAAGGCTCCAGCAATAAGAGAACGCGAAATCATAGTATATCACTCGCAAAAAAGTCATTAGGGGAACGGGTGAGTTAGCATGGGGAATTCGAAAGGAAAAAAAGGGTATTCATCACATCGGAGAGAAAACGAACACCCTAAAAACCACAAAATATATATCAAAAAATAACGTTCATGCACGAAGAGGGTAATTCAGATACAGAATACATAACCTAAAGCTAGCTATCGCACTGCTAAACTAACTATTGAACTGCTAACTGCCAAGACGTAAAAAGTGATATTCCGGAACACTATAGCAAATTGTCAACCTGAATATCCCTGTACTGCTTTTGCCTAACTTTTAATCGCTAATGACGATTAGAAGCTATATTGAACACCTACACGGAAACGTGTTTGACGGTGATCAGATTTGCCATCCTGGACAACGTTACCGATAGCGGTATACGGCTTCCAGTTCTTATCCCATTTGTAGGACAGTTTTACGTCATGTTCCAGTGACCAGTTGTCATTGTCAAACAAAGTCACACCGGCTTTGGTGGTTTTCTTATAATCTATTTCGTAATCAACTTGCCAATCTTTCAGGAATTTATAAGAAAGAACACCGGTGATGTTATAACCACTTTCTGACGTGTAATCACTTGCTTTGGTGGAACCGATTTTACCGCTGTTACGCTTGTAGTAAGGACGATAGCGCAGAGAGTAGGACAAGTCGTCGATAATATTTACTTTAGCGCGCAGATAAGGACGGTAGTTGTTAGTTTCAGAGGTGGAATCCAGGGAGAAACCAGGTTCAATAGACCAGGTTTTGTTGAAGTCGTAAACATAGCTGGCAACTACTTCGGTGCCATTGCTGACAGGCTCGCTAAAAGGTTTGTTTACACTGTCATCTTTACCACTTTGTTTCCATCTAGCTTCAACAGATAAACCAAAGCCGTTGGCAAAGCGATGTGATACGGACAAACGATCTTTATGATCAGCACTTGGAGTATCTTTCATTTCATGACGATAATCGATTGTGACTGCCATTGCATTAACGCTAACGATCGAAGTCACGGCCAGAGCTAATAATTTTAATTTCATTTTATATTTCCCATCGAGTAATAACATTATGCTAAAATACGCATTTGTACTTATTGGAGCAAGTTATATTTTATTTATTATAAAATTATATTTTGTGATATTGATCGTACATAGTAAAAAAAGTGAAATATTGTTTCAAAATGTGAAATTGATCGGTATGGAAATAAAGTGTGTTTCAATTAAAATGAAAAAATCCCTGCCACGCAGCATGACAGGGATTTAACGTAGAGATTACATAAAATATATTACTTCATTGCACGTTTCAAAATACGTTCAGACTGACGCTGGAAGTATTTAGACGCTTCGTCAACCGTTTTCTGACCGTAGTCGATAGACTGAATGGTATCACCAAACAGCGCTACGATTTGCGGGTCATCAAAGTACGGAGATACACCGATTTCGTGCGGTAATGTCAATGCCTGGTTCAGACCGGCAACGGCGTTGGAATCATCTTTGATCACGCCATCGCTACGCAGTGCGCTACAGCAGCCTTGCTCAACGGTACGCCACGTTCCAGACCGAGCGCTTGCACACCTTCTTTGCTGTTCAGCAGGAAGTTGATCAGCATTGCTGCTTCTTTCGGGTGTTTGGAAGACTTACCGATAAAGAGCATCTGAGCCGGTTTGAAGAACAGACCTGCATCTTTGGCGCCCGGCAGCATCGGGTAGTTACCCAGAGCCAGTTTGGCCGGCGGTTGCAGGTTATCAGAGTACTTGGTAATGGTGGAGTTCCACATGTAAGTACCTGCCCATTCACCGGTGATCCACGGCTTCATTTCATACATGTTGCTCTTGCCGAAAGAGGCATAGTACTTCATGTCCGGCATAACGTGGCTATCAACCAGTTTTTTGTACATGCCGGAGAAATCAGCCCATTGCGCATCGTTGTACGCGAATTTCTGGGTTTTCACATCGATAGCAGGGATGCCGTATTTCTGAACCATGTATGAGTTCAGCAGCGCCAGCGTATCCTGGTGCTCCAGAATAACAGGGTAGTACTGAGTACCCAGTTTTCTTTGAACACTTTACCGGCGTTCAGCAGTTCGTCCCAGGTTTTCGGATATTCCAGTCCTGCTTTCTGCCAGGTGTCGGTGTTGAAATAGAACACACGAGCAGTCACAGAGATCGGAATACCGTTCAGTTTGCCGTCAACAGTGGTGTTATTCAGTTCTTTTTGTTCGAACTGAGCGAGATCGATAACACCTTTCTGTTTGTTCAGATCGTAGAAACCCTCACCGTTTTTGGAGAAGATCGGTAGCCAGTTCCAGTTGGTCTGCATCACATCAGGCTCGGTGTTACCGGCGATCTGTGTGGTCAAACGTGCCAGGTGGCCGTCCCAACCGGTGTATTCCGCTTTAACGGTGATGTTCGGATTTGCCTTCTGGAAATCTTCAATCGCTTTCAACGTCTGCTGGTGACGACCATTGCCGCCCCACCAGGACATACGCAGTTCAACGTTATCCGCTGCGAAAGATTGATGCGCCAGCAATGCCAGAGATGAGGCTATCAACGTGTGTAGGATCGCTTTTTTCATCGGTAACTACTCTTGTTAAAGAGAGATATTTTGTTCTGTTTTTGCATCAAAGATATGGCACTTATCCATATCAAACTTAAAGAACACCTGACGGTTCAGGCCCATTCTTAATAATCAATCTCGCTTCCTCAGAAGGAATACGACTGGTTATCTCAAAGCCATCAACCTTTATGTACATAAAGAATTCATGACCCATGTTCTCTACACGTACCAGTTCGCCGACAGAATGGTTGTCTTCGAAAGGCGTATCGGAGACTGACACATATTCGGGGCGCACGCCGAAGAAGATATCTTGTGTCAGATGAGAGCGAACTTTGTCCTGTTGAGCGGAATTCAGCGGCAGGGTGTAGGCACCCACGTGCAGACCAATCTTACCGTCAGCTTCAACCAGTTTACCCAGCTTGATGTTCATTTCTGGCGCGCCGATAAAGCCTGCCACGAACATATTTTTCGGATAGTGGTACAGGTTATCCGGTGTATCCACCTGCATGATGTGGCCCAGTTTCATGACGCAGATACGGTCACCCATGGTCATGGCTTCGGTCTGGTCGTGGGTAACATATACGCTGGTTGCCAGTTTGCCGCTTTTCTTCAACTGTTTGTGCAGGTCAGAGATGCGGATACGCATGGAAGCACGCAGTTTGGCGTCCAGGTTGGACAACGGTTCATCGAACAGGAACACATCCGGTTTTTTCACGATGGCACGGCCTACAGCCACACGCTGTGCCTGACCACCGGACAACTGGCGCGGCAGACGGTCCATCAACTCTTCAAGTTCAAGAATCTTGGCCGCTTCGTTAACCTGCTCGTCGATCTTCTCTTTCGGCAATTTAGCCAGTTTCAGACCGAACGCCAGGTTTTCACGTACCGTCATGTGCGGGTAGAGGGCATAGTTCTGGAACACCATCGCAATACCGCGATCTTTCGGCACCAGGTTGTTGACAATGCGTTCGCCGATGCGTGCTTCACCGCCGCTAATGGTTTCCAGACCCGCCAACATACGCAGGGTAGTGGACTTGGCACAGCCAGACGGCCCAACGATAACCATGAATTCACCGTCTTTGATGGTCAGGTCGATATCGTGAACTGCTTTGAAACCGTTGGAGTAAACTTTTTCCAGTTTGTTGAAAACTACTTCAGCCATGATAAATCCTCAATTAACCTTTAATTCCGCTGCTGGTCACGCCCTGAACAAAGTAGCGCTGTGCCAAGAAGAAAATGATGATGGATGGCAGGATCGAAATGCTTGCCATTGCTAAGATTTCGTTCCAGGGTGCGCCTTCTGTTACGTCGATGGACATTTTCAGAGCCAACGCAATCGGGTATTTATCCACGCTGTAGACATAGATCAGCGGGCCGATAAAGTCGTTCATAGACCACATGAACTGGAACAACGCGACGGAAATGATCGCCGGTTTCAGAATCGGCGTGACCACATACCACAGCACCTGCCAGGAGTTACAACCGTCAATCTGTGCTGCTTCTTCCATATCACGCGGTACGCCGCGCAGGAACTGAATCAACATGAAGACGAAGAATCCTTGGGTTGCAAATGTGCAAGGCAAATATAACGGCATGTAGCTATTCAGCATGCCCATTTCACGGAACATGATGTACTGAGGAATCAACAGTACGATGCTGGGCAGCAGCATGGTAGCGATCAGGGTCGCAAACCAGAAGTTTTTCCAAGGAATCTCGAAGCGGGCAAAGCCGTATGCCACGATAACCGAAGAGATAATGGTCAGAATCACTTTCGGGATTACAAATTTGAACGTGTTCAACATGTAATGACCGAAGTTGTATTCAGTACCGGTTTTCCAGCCGTTAACGAAACCGTCACTGGTTGCGTGCTCAGGCCATAGCCCCAGCGTGGTAAAGATCTCGTGGTTTGGTTTGAACGATGCAGAGAACATCCACGCCAGTGGGTAGAGTATCAACAGACCGACGAACAGCAAAATCGTGTAACGAATTGCCGCACTGATCTTCTCTTTACGCAACGTACGACGAACTTCTGCTTCTGCGAGGGCTTGCGCCGATGACAGATTGGAATGGATATCAGCCATTTTTTCCTCCTTATCGGCGGAGTAGAACACCCAGTATTTAGACGGTTTGAACAATATTGATGCGAATACAGCTACAACCAAGAACAGTACCCATGCCAGTGCTGCACCGTAGCCCATATCGAAATACTTGAATGCCGTATCGTAGATATAGAGCGAGAACAGATAGGTGTAGTGGGTCGGGCCACCACCAGTAATGACATATGGCGCGGTAAATTCCTGGAATGCCTGTGTCGTCTGCATGATGAAGTTGAAGAAAATAACCGGCGTGATCAACAGTACGGTCACTTTCAGGAACATCTGCCACTTGGATGCACCGTCGATCATGGCGGCTTCATACTGCGATTGCGGAACGTTCTGCAATGCAGCCAGGAAGATAACCATCGCGGAACCAAACTGCTATACGCGCAGCAGGGTAACGGACATCAGCGCCAGAGACGGTTCGCCCAGCCAGTTGATTGCGTCAAAGCCGAACACACCAAGGAAGCTGTTCAATAGACCGTCGATGGCGAACAGGGCGCGCCACAATACGGCAATGGCTACGCTACTACCGAGGATAGACGGTACATAGTAAGTAGTACGGAAAACCGATACCACGCAATTTAAAATTGAGCACAAATGCAATCAGCAGTGCAAAAATCAATTTCAATGGAATGGTCAGGAATACATAGGCAAAGGTAACCCACAGGGATTTCCAGAAGAGGTCATCTTCCAGAAACATCCGGTGATAGTTTTCCAGGCCGGTAAACTCAGGTGGATTCATCAGGTCATATTCAGTAAAACTGAGCACAAACGATGAAATAAAGGGGAAAGCGGTAAAAACTATCAACCCTATTATATAAGGGGAGATATAGGCTAGCCCCAGCCTTTTGTTTTCATTCATAATGCTTACCTACTTAGTAATTGAGAACCATTAAAATAAAAATCAATGTGTTAATAACTCTGGATAAATTAATTCCACGTCATAAACAATTCTGTTTTCCTCATTAAAGCGAAAATCACCGTGGACGTATCCACCCTGCGTTAAAAGTGCCGGTACCGCGTCACGTTTACCGTAACAAGCGGCAACAAACGTCAGTAATGCCAGCGGAAGAGGATCATCCAGGCGTAAATAACGATGTTGTACCGAACGAACAAACCATGATGAAATTGCTGTTTGAATAAGGTTTCCGCTACGCGCCAGGCACGCTCTGCCCATATCGGCGACTGCGTTTTTTCTGCCAGTTCAGTCAAAGCGACTAACAGGAAAGGCGTCGCACTCTTTTCCAGGCCGTCTTGCTCACCGTGCTTTGCCATTGTCTCAATCAATGCGTACAGCTCGTCATCATCGCTCAAGCTATAGGCACGTACCAACGGCAGCAGATAATCGCCTTCAAGTGCGAAGGGGGCTAATGTGGTGCCCTTTTTGCCATAATAGCCATCGCGTGGGAAAACAAAACCGGTCATATCCTGCCCGTTGTTCCACATCGGACGCAGCGTGTTGCTGACCACGTCGTAGGCATATTGGTAATAATTCTTTAAGCCTGAAATGACCCATGCCATAATTTCGCTATCGGGCTGCTGGCGAAAAATATCCAATATGGCCAGCGGGTTATCAATTAATAAAGGGCGCATGTCACGGAACAACACATTGGCTTCTTTGGCGATAACGCCAAATTCAGGGCCAAACTGACGCTGTGCACGATCGCCAAACCAGGATTGGGTCTGGTTGTCATCTTCAGGTACCGGCTGACGTTGCAGCGGTGAACTGAACTGATATACCGGCATGCCCGTTTCGGGATTACGCGCCAGAACATACTGGCGATATAAATGTTTGCCACACGCCGCCTCTGATGCATCGCCGGTAAAGTGGGAATAAGCAAAAGCTGCATAAATCAGGTCGGTGCCCGCGTTGACGAAGGTTAACCCTTTGGTCAGCGGCAGTTGCGGCCACAGCGCTGGATCAACCACATCGCGACGTGCGTGTTCAAAGACCTGCGGATCGCGCGTTTTGGCATAATCGCCGTGGCGGCCAAGATCTAGTTGTTGCCAATCTTCTACGTGGGCATTCCAGAACCCCTGAAGATAGTTCAGCGTTTTTTCTGCGCTGACGCGATGCAACAGCGTGTAATAGGGCAGATGGTGTTTTAATTCATGCACCATGGCTTTTGATTCTGGCCCTTCGCTGCGCAACGTATCGAGATTGGTGAAACGATGCCCCCCCCAATAAAACAGGCCGCTATTATCATCAACATAGTGTTGGAAGAAGTAGTCGGTATACGCCGTTGCCTGCTGTTCATAACGGGAATCCCCCGTGATGGCGCTCATGGCGCTTAAGGTTCTTAACCAGTTTTGTTGGCTGGCGAAATTCGCGATGGGGGCATCATGACCATCCGGGAATTTCCACACCACCGGTTCCTGCGTGGAGACATCAACGCCATCTGCCAGCAGGGGGGGAAGGATTTTTACGGCTTTGTGCAGTCTGCAATACACGAGCGATATGGCTATCCAATGCGGCCAACCATTCGTTGAGTGTCGTTTCAGAGCTGGTGCGTAAAGTCGTAAAAAGACTCATCGAGAACCTTCTTATCGAACTGCGTTGCAGTTCCTTATAAATAGAAACACTGTTTCGATTGATTATATTGCGCTATTTACTCCCTCGTCATGCACGCAATCTCGAAAGCGTGATCAAAGTAGGAGCGTTGTTTTGATTTTTTTAATAAGGCGGTTTTAGCAAGGGGTGAACCGCCATCTTTAACTAACTATATGAAATATAAATAGAAGAAAATGCAGTGTTGGAACATCTGACATTGTCTGTTAAAAAAATGTGTGCGCTTGTCAGCGTGTTATCAGCCAGTATTGCTACCGTACTGCTTTCATTGGTGAAACCAGAGAAGTGTAGTAAAGAACCGTGATGCTGCTAGCGAAGTTTGCTTGTTCATACTGGTTCTTGGTACGCCACGTTTACGCTTGCTCGTAACAGGGAAAACGAAAACGCCGGGCGAAACAGGTCAGATTGTGTGGCAGTAACAACATGGCCTGTTCCGGTGCGCGCCCGGCGCTTTCATGTTTGGAGAAGCGTAATGCAGATGGTATAGTAATTTAATAAAAGTAAAATATTATTTTATTTATTTCTTGAGGGCCGTCATGCTTTTACACATTTTCAGTTTCGTTCGGCATGAATGTTACTAGAATGGCGGAATTCGTATGCTGTGCCCACCCGCATGCTGCTGGATATTGGGCAATAACAATTAATAGGAAGGAGTGACCATGAAACGCTACTTTATTGATGATGAAACCCCGTGGGAAGAGCTGGGCGGCGGTATCAAACGCAAAAAATCATGACCTGGACCGACAACCTGATGATGGTGCTGGTACATTTTGACAAAGACGCTATTGGTACGCCGCACAAACACGACATCCACGATCAGATCGCTTACGTTGCCGCGGGCAGCTTTGAAGTGGTGATCGAAGGGGAAAAACACATTCTGAAAGCGGGTGATGCCTATCTGGCTGTCAAGAATGAAATGCACGGCGTGGTATCGTTGGAAGATGGCAGCATCCTGATTGATACCTTCAATCTGAAACGTGCTGATTTTCTCTAAGCTTTGCAAACCGGCCAAGTGATTGGCCGGTTTACCCTCCCGATCAGTTTCCTGTCAAATCTTCAAGCTTTAACGCTTCCAGTGAATTCAACTTTGTGTCAGCCAGTACCCAACGCGGATCCTGAGCATGCTCAATACTTGGTACCACGATAGAGCACATGCGAGCGGCTTTAGTCGCGATCATTCCATTGATTGAGTCTTCCAGCGTGACACAGCGCAACGGCGAAATATCCAACGCGTGTGCCGCGTTTAAATAGACCCGAGGGTGTGGTTTGCTGAACGGCAGTGATTCAGCTGAAGCAAGCGTATCAAAATAGTGCGTCAGACCAAAGGATTGCAAAACATGTTGCAGCATAAACAGCGGAGAAGCGGAAGCAAGCCAAATACAAAAACCCTGTTCACGACATAGCTGCAATGCATGCTCCACGCCCGGCAGCAACGGGTGGCGCTCATCTACCAGCTCGATTGCGCGCGCAATGATGCGTTTGACCACCTCGCTACGGCTTGGGGTTTGCCAGGGGGAATACTAATACCACAGGTCAACCACCAGATCGATACGCAACCCTAACAAATCGGGCAGGGTGTCGCGTACGGAGGTGTCAACGCCCAATGCGGTAATCACTTCAACTTCGGCCTGTTCCCACAAAGGCTCGGAATCGATCAGCAAGCCGTCCATATCAAACAACGCGGCCTGAGGCGCACCGGCTACAGTCATGCAATGTCTCCTATCGGGTAGAGAAGGGTGTTAAAGGATAATAGCGGTTTGTGGACGGTTCATTTCAGCCCGGTCTCTTGCAGGCTACCACCGTTCGTCGTGTCATGGGACATTGCGTCTTTGTGTGTACGCTGCCTATCGGCGTTTATTATGGTTATAATGCAATGGGATATGCCAGCGGCCTCTGTTTCGGTGTTACCTGTCCGTTCTCCTGGAGCCGATCGTACCGGGTGAGGGTTATTTTTATCGCGTCATTTATAAGGGGAACTCATGACGTACCAACAGGCGGGTCTTATTGCGATTATAAAACGCATTGCAGGATGGATCCTTTTTATCCCGGCTCTGCTCTCAACCTGCATTTCGCTGGCGAACTATTTATATCAATACCCGCAAAAAAACAGGGCATCGATGCGGTACTCCTGGATTTCTTGCACCTGATGATCGACATGACACGCTTTAACACACCGTTTCTTAACTTGTTTTGGTATAACTCGCCGCTGCCGGATTTCTCTCGGCCGTTTACTGCCGCCAGTATTATGTTCTGGATTATCTATTTGTTGATTTTTGTCGGGCTTGCGCTGCAAGTCATCGGTGCACGCATGACAAGGCAGGCACGTGCAGTACGTGAATTCATTGAAGATCAAGTGATTCTGGAGAAAATGAAAGGGAGTGAGGGGCGTACCCGCGAAGAACTGGCGTCGCGCGCTGAGGTGCCACACCACACCATCTTTTTACAATATTTCCCGCTTTACATCCTGCCGATTGTTACCGCAGTTGCTGGCTACGTTGTTTTACGCTTATTGGGCGTTCCCCCATGAAAACTGCCCCTTCCGGCGTGATGCCAGAGGGGGAGCGCGACCGCCGGATTCAGGTAGTCAACTGCTGCTCGATAGCTTGCTGTGCGGCGGTAACATGCTGCCCGCCGAACAAATTCGCTCGGTTAAGGAGATAATAGATTTGATACAACGGCTGGCGTTCAATAAAGCCTTTATCCAACGGCCAGACGTTTTGATAGCCGTCATAGATTTGGGGCGGCAGGGAAGGCGTGAGGGGCAACATTGCCAAATCGCACTCTCTGTCGCCCCAATAGCAGGCGGGATCGAATAGGAAACTGCCATCGTGATAGCTGGCGCAGTTATCTGGCCAGAGATCGCCATGCAGCAGGGAGGGTTGTGGTTGATGTCCGGCCAGGCGTGACTTTACCTGCGCTATCAACGTATCGATATCCCCGAAGTACATCCCTTTCTCTGCTGCCAACTGCAACTGCCAGCCAATGCGTTGCTCGCTATGCTGGTTGGCTATCTCAGCCACATCATGGCCGACATGCTGACCTCTGCGGGTGTTCCTCTACTGTGGCCGTGCCGTTGGCGCTTTCGCTTGCCGCTGATTAATGGTCAGAAAGGCAACCAACTAGAGCGCGTACTGTGCCTGGCGCTGATCGGCTTTTTGCTTTATCACACACCGCGCGTGGGTGCCTGTTACGGCTATGAGCAGACATGCCGCTGGTATGATTCTGCCCGAAGTCAGTTTATCCAACTCCTCAGATAGCCGCTCCGCGCGCAAACCATCAACCATATGCGATTTCAGTAGAAGATACTGCGCATTGGTATAACGGAACCCATAAGGAACTGCTATCCTAACGCCCATTTTTATTTCTAGGGAGGAGAAGGCATATCCTTTGCGCTATTGGCTAATATTGTCGCTTTTTTGGCGTTGATTGTCCTGCTCGCTTATACCAGCCGTAACCCAACTTGGAGTCTGGCGAAAAAAGTTCTGCTTGGTCTGGTTATCGGCGTGGTGTTCGGCTTCGCATTGCATCTGGTGTATGGGGGCAACGATCCGGTCATCAAGGCTTCCGTTGCCTGGTTCAATATCGTTGGAAACGGTTATGTCCAACTGTTACAGATGGTTGTCATGCCACTGGTTTTCGTTTCAATCCTGAATTCGGTTGCCAAACTTCACAATGCACCATCATTAGGAAAAATTAGCGTATTGACGCTGGGTACGTTGCTATTCACCACCCTGATCGCCGCGCTGGTTGGCGTTCTGGTTACTCTGTTGTTTGGCCTTAGCGCGTCAGACCTGGTGCAAGGCGCGCAGGAGACCGCCCGTCTTAGCGCGATTGAGAACAATTATGCCGGGAAAGTGGCCGATTTGAATGTGCCGCAATTGATCCTGTCGTTTATTCCCAAAAACCCGTTTGCTGAGCTTACTGGCGCTAACCCAACCTCAATCATCAGTACCGTAATTTTTGCCGCCCTGCTCGGCATCGCGGCGTTGCAACTTCATCGTGATGATGTTGCCAAAGGGGAGCGTGTACTGGCCGCTATCGACACGCTGCAATCCTGGGTGATGAAACTGGTTCGTCTGGTGATGAGGCTGACGCCTTACGGTGTATTGGCGCTGATGACCAAAATGGTCGCTACCTCAAACTTGCAGGACATTCTCAAGCTGGGCAGCTTTGTCGTCGCCTCTTACCTCGGCCTCAGTATCATGTTTGTGATCCATGGCGTACTGTTGGCCACGGCGGGTATCAATCCATTGCGTTTCTTTCGCAAGATTGCTCCCGTGCTGAGCTTTGCCTTTACCAGCCGTTCAAGCGCCGCCACCATTCCACTCAGTATTAAAGCGCAAACACGGCGCATCGGCGTACCGGAATCCATCGCCAGCTTTGCCGCCTCCTTTGGCACCACCATAGGGCAAAACGGTTTGCCGGACTTTATCCCGCCATGCTTGCGGTAATGGTTGCGCCAACTGTCGGTATTAACCCGCTGGATCCGGTATGGATTGCCACCCTGGTAGGTATTGTGACCATCAGTTCCGCGCGGGGGTCGCCGGCGTCGGTGGCGGTGCCACTTTCGCAGCGCTCATCGTACTGCCTGCCATGGGCCGGTAACGTTAGTCGCGCTGCTTATCTCTATCGAACCCTTGATTGATATGGGGCGTACAGCACTTAATGTGAACGGTTCCATGACAGCGGGTACCGTGAACCAGCCAACTGCTGAATCAAACTGACAAGGCGCGTTTTGCTGCCGAGGATGAGTCCTCCTTGAATACCTCTCACGCCTGATCCAAGGTGATTTACCTCAGGCACAAAAAAACCGACAGGTTTACCCTGTCGGTTTTTTTATTGTTTATGTCAAAGGATGTGCGCAGAGAAGGTGATTAGCGCTGTGGGTTGGTGTCATAGGCTTCGCAACTTTGGAAGCCTTTGTTCAGCACCTGGCCACGATCGTTGAAGCTCACAAAATAGTTCTGTGCGGTACCATCACGGTTTTTCAACAAGTAGTTAAAGCAGGTGCCTCTGGCATTTTTTAACCGCACTTCTGACGCTGGCGCGCCTACAATCTGAAGTACCTGCTGTTTGGTCTGTCCGGTTTTCACCTCTTTAACCACCGGCTCGGTAAAACTGCTTTCCGCACGATTATAGGCCGAACACCCAGAGAGAAGGATAGCCCCTGCCGCACCAAGACAAATCAGTAGTTGATTATTTTTCATGTCATTACCTCATTCATTAATGGGTCACTGTCAAGGCTAGATGGCTCGTCGCAATTTTTCAAATCAGATAAAGGCCCTATTTTTTGTTTAAATGGTCGTTTTTACGCCAATAAAAGGAAAAATACGTGCGCACTGCTTGTCCTTTTTCTTCATGCCGATTAGCTTTACACTCTGACTATCAGGGTAATTATTTCGCAGTATCAACAGGTTCAGGAAGGGGGCCATCATGTCATTGCAGCAAGAGATCATCCAGGAGCTGGGTGTTAAGCCTGCCGTCGATCCCAACGCCGAGATTCGTATTAGCGTTGATTTTTTAAAGAATTATCTTAAGGCTAACCCCTTTGTTCGTTCATTGGTGCTGGGGATCAGCGGCGGTCAGGATTCCACGCTAACAGGGAAATTGTGTCAGACAGCCATCGACGAGTTACGTGCTGAAACCGGCGATACACGTTACCAGTTTATCGCCGTGCGCTTGCCTTACGGTATTCAGGCCGACGAAGCCGATTGCCAGGATGCTATCGCGTTTATCCAACCGGACAGAGTGTTAACGGTCAATATCAAACCTGCTGTTGAAGCCAGCGAGGCCACGCTGGCAGCCATTGGAGTGTCACTGTCCGATTTTATCAAAGGCAACGAAAAGGCACGCGAGCGCATGAAGGCACAATACAGCATCGCGGGCATGAATGCGGGTCTGGTGGTCGGCACTGACCATGCGGCAGAAGCCGTCACCGGATTCTTTACCAAATACGGCGACGGCGGTACGGATATCAATCCTATTTTTCGTTTAAACAAACGGCAGGGGAAAGTGTTGCTGAAGACTCTCGGTTGCCCAGAGCATCTTTATATCAAAGCCCCTACGGCAGATTTGGAAGAGAATCGCCCTTCGTTACCCGATGAAACGGCCCTTGGCGTCACCTATAACGAGATTGATGACTATCTGGAAGGCAAAACTCTCGACGCCGATCGCGCCGCCATTATCGAAAACTGGTATAAAAAGACCGAACACAAGCGCCGTCCTCCGGTTACAGTGTTCGACGATTTCTGGCACTGATTAACGGGCATTACACTTTCTGCGGATGCCGGAGACGGCATCCGTTGTCTTTTGGAACAATGATAATCAACATGGATATGACTCCACAACGCGCCATGCTGGCAGGCCTGTTAGCCATTCTGCTCTGGAGCACCTCTGTCGGCCTGCTACGCAGTTTGACCGAGGCCCTCGGCCCCGTAGGGGGCGCGGCGATGATATACAGCACCTGTACTCTCTGTCTGGTGCTGTTTTCTGGAATACCTACGCTGCGCGGTTTTTCCAAAGGGTATCTGTTCGGCGGCGGCTTGGTTTGCGTCTGTTACGAAATCTTTTTGTCACTCTCCATCGGCTTTGCCGATAATCGCGTTCAAGCGATGAAAATGGGCATGATCAATTACCTTTGGCCAAGCCTGACGCTGCTGTTCGCCGTTTTTTTCAACCAACAAAAGAGCAGCATTGGGTTATGGGTGGGAGTCGCGCTTGCACTGGTAGGTATCATCTGGATGATGAAAGGCGAAAGCCAGTGGTCGCCATTAGTAATGTGGCATAACATTCAGACCAACCCGCTGGCTTACAATCTCGCCTTCGCTGCGGCTATTTCCTGGGCGCTGTATTGCAACATCACCAAATGTCTCGGTCAGGGGAAAAGTGGCAATACATTGTTCTTCTTTGTAGTCAGCGTGGTGCTGTGGATCCAGTATGCCGTTTCTACCACGCCGACGATGACGTTTTCCGTGATCACGGGACTGGAACTACTGTTTATGGGGGCATCCACTGCCATCGCCTATTCCGCCTGGAATACCGGAATTCAACGCGGCAACATGACATTACTCGCCACCGCCTCTTACTTTACCCCGGTATTCTCGACGCTGCTGGCAGCACTTTGGCTGCGTACCGTGCCCGATCTGGCCTTTTGGCAGGGTGTCTCCATGATTACTCTGGGTTCACTGGTCTGTTGGTGGGCAACACGCGAGGCACAAAAAACGTAGGGACTTGTATCACTCCCTTCAGCAGGCAATACCTGTTATAGTGCTTTTCACATTTATTTAACTCAGTTCATCGTATTGTATGTTAAAGCGTTTTTTTGCTTACTATGCCCCTTACAAGGGGCTGTTTGTTCTTGATTTCGGTTGTGCCATCATCGCCGGTTTGCTCGAACTTGGTTTTCCAATGGCCATTAAGGCATTTATCGACAAGCTGTTGCCTGCTCAGGATTGGTCACTCATTTTGCTCGCCTCTGTTGCCTTGCTGCTGGTCTATCTGCTCAATACGGCGCTGATGGCCGTCGTCAACTATTGGAGGCATGCGCTGGGCGTCGGCATCGAAACCGATATGCGTCGCCAGGCTTTTGAGCATCTGCAAAACCTGCTGTTCCGTTATTTCGATAATATGAAAACCGGGCATATCATCACTCATGTGACTAAAGATCTTGAAGAGGTTGGCGAAGTCGCCCACCTCGGTCCGGAAGATCTGTTTCTCGCCATCATGACCTTCATCGGTGCCTTTATTCTCATGGCAACTGTGCATCTTCCTCTGGCGATGATTACCGTGGTGATCGTGCCAGCCGCTATGGCGCGCAGATGACCGACACCTGGCGGCGCCTGTTCGGTCAGGTGGGTAACTTTAATGCCCGCATCGAAGAGAGCATTGGCGGCATCCGCGTGGTTAAGGCGTTTGCCAACGAGTCTCATGAAAAGGCACTGTTTGCACAGGACAACGAGAACTACCGCACCATCAAGCTGCAAGCCTACCGCATCATGACCGCCAGTCTGACGCTGAGCTATCTGAGTACACGACTGATTCAGTTGATCATCATGCTGGCAGGGATTTGGTACGTCATTGAAGGTGAGTTATCCTACGGCGGTTTTATCGGTTTCCTGTTGCTGATTGAAGTGTTCTTCCGCCCTGTCGCCAAGATCACTTCTGTGCTAGAGAGCTATCCGAAAGGAATTGCGGGATTTAAGCACTTTACCCAATTGCTGGACACGGTGCCTGAAATCAAAGATGCTCCCGATGCACGTGCCATCACGCACCTCAACGGCGATATTCGCTTCGATCACGTTAGCTTTGGCTACACTCCCGATCGCCCGACGCTGCATGATATTACCCTCTCTATCAGCGCAGGAGAAACAGTGGCATTTGCCGGTCCTTCTGACGCTGGCAAAACCACCCTGTGTTCTCTGCCGCCACGCTTTTATGATTTAAACGCAGGGGCTATCACCATTGATGGTATTGATATCCGTGGCATGACGCAGGCGTCATTACGCCACCAGATCGGCATCGTGCAGCAGGATGTCTTTTTGTTCGGCGGCACCATCCGCGAAAATATTGCCTACGGCAAGCTGGGGGCGAGCGATGAAGAAGTGATGCATGCCGCCCAACGCGCCAAGCTGGATGAGTTGATCGCAACGCTGCCAGACGGGTTGGATACCGTCGTCGGCGAACGTGGGGTGAAACTCTCCGGCGGGCAAAAACAGCGTTTGTATATTGCGCTGATTTTCCTCAAGAATCCGCCGATCCTGATTTTGGATGAAGCGACCTCAGCACTCGATACCGCGACAGAGCAGGCTATTCAGCAATCGTTAAGTGAACTGTCAAGCGGACTCACCACCTTGGTGATCGCACACCGCTTGGCAACCATTCAAAACGCAGACCGTATCGTGGTGGTGGATGAGGGCCGCATTATTGAGCAAGGCAGTCATCAGACCCTGCTGGATAACAACGGCAGCTATGCCACTCTGCACCAGGCACAGTTTGGTCAAGCCTAACCTTTTCATTCAATACCCATGATTTAGAGGCGAGAGATATATCTCTCGCCTTTTTCATTCTCCCCCTTTTTTTCCCTACTTTTTGACATCCATGGTTTATCACCCAATAAAATGCATTTAAAATACATCAATAATAACAAATGCATTGAGGTGCGAACCGTGGCACGAAAACCAATGGGAAAATATCGTCTGCGAGAATTACGTACCGTTCTGCTGATGATAGACCTCTATGAGAAGCACCATCGCGCAGATGCTGAGAGTGACGATCGCTACCGACAGCTTTCTGCCTATGCTACCAATCGCCTCGAACGTTGCCAGTTTGGCGAAGATAAGCCCGCCTGCAAGCACTGTCCTATCCATTGCTACCAGCCGGCCAAACGAGAACAGATTCGGGCCATCATGCGTTGGTCTGGGCCGCGGATGTTGCTGCACCACCCTATTCTGGCGATACGCCACTTGATTGACGATCATCGCCCTGTACCGGTGCATTCCCCACGGCAGGAAGTCGCGGTGCGCACGCGCCAACCTTCCACAACACCTTCAGATAACGACATAAAAAAGGCCGCTGACGCGGCCTTTTTGTGAATAGCATGTGAAAACTACTCTTTAGGAGAGGCGCTCTCGACTCTGCTTTTGAGCTTTTGCCCTGGACGGAAGGTGACCACCCGGCGCGCCGTAATCGGAATATCTTCACCCGTTTTAGGGTTACGTCCCGGCCGTTGGTTCTTATCGCGCAGATCGAAATTACCAAATCCCGATAACTTTACCTGCTCACCATTTTCCAGAGCGCGGCGAACCTCTTCAAAAAAAAGTTCGACGAGTTCTTTGGCATCCCGTTTACTCAGCCCAAGCTTTTCAAACAGGTATTCTGACATTTCAGCTTTAGTAAGCGCCATAGGTTCAATCCCTCAAGGATGCTTGGAATCGCTGTTTTAGTGCCTCTACGCATTGTGATACGGTAGCGGCAATATCCTCTTCTGCCAGTGTACGAGAGGTATCTTGCAATACCAGACTGATCGCCAGGCTCATATACCCTTCTTCCACGCCCTTGCCTCGGTACACGTCAAACAAGTTTACGCCAACTAACTGATTTTCGCCAACTTTCTTACATTCTGACAAAACTTCCCCTGCCGACACGTTTTCTGCCACCACAACAGCGATGTCACGACGGTTCGACGGGTAGCGAGAAATTTCGCTCGCCTCAGGAACCACGCGGTCTGCGACCTTGTTCCAGCTCAATTCGAACACCACAGTACGGCCGTTCAGATCCAGCTTACGTTCCAGTTCCGGATGGATAACACCAATAAAACCAACCGGTTCCCCTGCCAGATAAATAGCTGCACTCTGACCAGGATGCAACGCCGGATGCGATTCGGCTTTGAACGTAATTTCCGAAAGTTTACCCGTCAGTGACAACAGAGCTTCTAAATCCCCTTTGAGATCATAGAAGTCAACTGTCTGACGCGCCAGATCCCAATGCTCATCATAGCGATTCCCGGTAATCACGCCAGCCAGCATAACGTCCTGACGAATACCAAGTTTATCCTGACTATCAGGAACGAATCTTAAACCGCTTTCAAAGAGGCGCAGGCGGCTCTGTTGGCGGTTTTGGTTATAAACAACGGCACCGAGCAAACCACTCCACAACGACAGACGCATTGCTGACATTTCTGTAGAAATTGGGCTCGGCAGAATCAGTGCCTCTTCGCCGGGATGAATCAGCGATTGCACTTTAGGATCGACGAAGCTGTAGGTAATCGCTTCCTGATAGCCACGATCGACCAGCAGCGTCTTCACGCGTTTTAACGAGAGATCCGCTTCGCGGTGTGACGTCATGGTCAGCGGAGCATGGGTCGGGATATTAGGAATATTGTTGTAGCCGTATACGCGGGCAACCTCTTCCACCAGATCTTCTTCGATCTCCATGTCAAAACGCCAGCTCGGTGCTACAGCAGTCCAGCCTGCCTCGATACGTGCCACGTCGCAACCGAGACGAGTCAGAATATCGCTCACCTGATCGTCCGAAACAACATGCCCAATCAACCGATCCAGTTTTTCTCTGCGCAGTGTAATCGTGGCACGCACAGGTAAGTGTGCTTCACTGGTCACATCCACCACCGGTCCAGCTTGACCACCGCAGATGCTGAGCAGCAATTGGGTAGAGCGTTCCATCGCTTTATACTGCAACGCCGGATCGACACCGCGTTCGTAACGGTGAGACGCATCCGTATGCAAACCATGGCGACGGGCACGTCCGGTAATAGCCAGCGGGTTGAAATAAGCGCATTCCAGCAGCACGTTACGGGTTTCACCGTTTACGCCAGAATGTTCACCACCAAAAATCCCGCCCATGGCCAGCGCTTTACTCTGATCGGCAATCACCAAGGTATCCGCATTGAGCGTCGCTTCGTTGCCGTCCAGCAGTGTCAGGGTTTCCCCTTCCTGCGCCAGACGAACCACGATACCGCCATTCAAGCGGTCCAGATCGAAGGCATGCATCGGCTGCCCCAACTCCAGGAGCACGTAGTTGGTGACATCCACGACCGCATCGATGGAGCGAATACCGCAACGGCGCAGCTTCTCGCGCATCCACAGCGGTGTAGCCGCTGTCACATCGATACCCTTGACCACACGGCCCAGATAGCGTGGGCACGCGTCTGCCGCCTCTACGCGAATTGGGAAGGTATCAGACAGGGTCGCAGTGACCGGTGTAATTTCCGGTGCCGTCAGCGGCAGTTGGTTTAACACCGCAACATCACGTGCCACACCAATAATGCTCAGGCAGTCAGCGCGGTTAGGCGTCACACTGATTTCGATAGCGTTATCATCCAGTCCCAGATAAGCGCGAATATCGGTACCGATCGGCGCATCGTGCGGCAGCTCAATGATGCCGCTGTGATCTTCAGAAATACCCAGTTCCGAGAACGAGCACAGCATCCCTTCTGACAGTTCACCGCGTAATTTAGCGGCCTTGATTTTAAAATCGCCCGGCAACACGGCACCGATAGTGGCGACGGCGACGCGCAGTCCCTGACGGCAATTGGGTGCACCACACACGATATCCAGCAGGCGCTCACCACCTACGTTGACTTTCGTTACGCGCAGCTTATCGGCATTGGGATGCTGACCACATTCAACGACTTCACCCACCACCACGCCATGAAAAGCACCGGCAACCGCTTCAACGCCATCCACTTCCAGGCCGGCCATGGTAATCTGTTCTAACAGTTCCTCACTGCTGATCGCCGGGTTCACCCACTCGCGCAGCCAATGTTCACTGAATTTCATAATGCTGTACCCGCCTTACTTAAACTGTTTGAGGAAGCGAAGATCGTTTTCGAAGAATGCGCGTAAATCGGTTACGCCATAGCGCAACATGGTCAGACGCTCCATCCCCATGCCAAATGCGAAGCCGGAATACACTTCCGGATCGATACCGACGTTACGCAATACATTCGGATGCTCCATGCCGCAGCCCAGCACTTCCAGCCACTTACCGTTTTTACCCATCACATCCACTTCGGCTGATGGCTCAGTAAACGGAAAATAAGAGGGGCGGAAGCGCACCTGTAAATCTTCTTCGAAGAAGTTACGCAGGAAATCGTGCAACGTGCCTTTCAGGTTGGTAAAGCTGATGTTTTTATCCACGATCAGCCCTTCCATTTGATGGAACATCGGTGTGTGTGTCTGGTCGTAGTCATTACGGTAGACACGACCTGGGGCGATAATGCGGATTGGCGGCTGCTGTTTTTCCATGGTACGAATTTGTACCCCAGAAGTTTGGGTACGCAGCAGACGCGTGGCATCAAACCAGAAGGTATCATGATCGGCGCGCGCAGGATGGTGCCCAGGAATATTTAACGCATCGAAGTTGTAATAGGCATCTTCGATTTCCGGGCCGGTTGCCACAGAGAAACCCAATTCGCCGAAGAAGGTTTCGATACGATCGATCGTACGCGTTACCGGATGCAGGCCACCATTTTCCATAGTGCGGCCCGGCAGGGAAACATCGATGGTTTCTTCTGCCAGACGTGCGTTTAAAACTGCCGACTCCAGCGCCTGTTTACGGGCATTCAATGCTTCTTGCACATCCTGCTTCGCCTGATTGATAACCGCCCCCGCTGCGGGACGTTCTTCGGTAGGTAAATCACGTAGCGATGTCATTTGCAGGGTCAAATGCCCCTTTTTGCCCAGGTATTCGACACGCACATTTTCCAGCGTCGCAATATCCTGAGCCGCGTCTATGGCTGTTCTGGCATTCGCTACCAGCCCTGCGAGATGTGGCATTGCATTCCTCTTCTTCTGCCTGTATGGCCAGTTATCATGATTAGAACCAAAAGCAAACAAAAAAGCCTCCCGGCGGGAGGCTTCAAGCGCTATTTTTCGTTTCTTTTCTTACGCGCAAAGCCTCCTGAAATCAGGTGATAAAGTAAAAAAAGAAACGGAAAATAGCAGTAGTCATACTTGCGTTACCTTAACGTCAATACTCTTGCGCGTCACCCGTGTCAATATTCACAGTCAATACCATTACCAACAAACACGCTTGCTATAAAAATTTTATCAAAAACAGCAATGCCTTATTGGAAATCGACGCGAATAAAAAGTCAATCACTACTGTTGCGGATATCGTTCAATATGACACAGGATCGCACTGACGTCTCCTTAAACGAAAAGAGGGAGCCAGGCTCCCTCTTTCCACTGGCTTACGCCAGGGCTGCTTTCGCTTTTTCGACCAGAGCAGAGAATGCCACTTTGTCGAATACAGCGATATCAGCCAGAATCTTACGGTCAATTTCAACAGAGTTTTTTTTCAGGCCGTTGATGAATTTGCTGTAAGACAAGCCATTTTGGCGAGCTGCTGCATTGATACGTGCAATCCACAGCTGGCGGAATTGACGTTTACGTTGACGACGGTCGCGGTAAGCGTATTGACCAGCTTTGATTACTGCCTGGAAGGCAACACGGTAAACGCGCGAACGGGCACCGTAGTAACCTTTCGCTTGTTTCAGAACTTTCTTGTGACGTGCACGAGCAACCACACCACGTTTTACGCGAGCCATATGCTCTCCCCTAAAGTCTTATTCTTGATTCAAAAAGGTTACTTATGCGTACGGCAGACATGCGACAACCAGGCCCAGATCTCCTTTGGAGACCATGCCTTTCGGACGCAGATGACGTTTACGTTTAGTCGCTTTTTTGGTCAGAATATGACGCAGGTTAGCATGCTTACGCTTAAAACCACCTTTGGCAGTCTTTTTAAAGCGTTTAGCGGCGCCACGTACTGTTTTGATTTTTGGCATGTTAATTTCCACTTCGCATTGTTGATATAACGAATCAGCTAAGGCGAACAAAACCCGTGCGATGCGGACACCGCACGGGTTCTATTACTTGAATGCCTTACTGTTTCTTCTTCGGTGCGAGCACCATGATCATCTGGCGGCCTTCGATCTTCGTTGGGAAGGATTCGACCACTGCCAGTTCACTCAGATCGTCACGAACGCGGTTAAGCACTTCGATACCAATCTGTTGGTGCGCCATTTCACGCCCGCGGAAACGCAGGGTGATCTTGGCCTTGTCACCGTCTTCCAGAAAGCGAACCAGGTTGCGTAGTTTGACCTGATAATCGCCATCATCGGTACCAGGACGGAACTTGATTTCCTTAACCTGGATAACTTTTTGTTTCTTCTTTTGTTCCTTGGTAGCCTTACTCTTCTCGTAGAGGAACTTGCCGTAATCCATGATTCGGCAAACCGGCGGCTCGGCGTTCGGACTGATTTCAACTAAATCAACACCTGCTTCCCCGGCTTTCTCTAACGCTTCATTCAGACTGACAATGCCAATCTGCTCGCCATCGACGCCTGTTAGGCGTACCTCTTGCGCGCGAATTTCTCTGTTGATGCGATTAGGACGCGCCGGTTGAACTCGTTTTCCGCCTTTAATACCTTATTCCTCCAACTGATGAAGATTACGGCTGCGAATTTCTTGCTGCAGCTGCTTGATCACTTCGTTAACGTCGATGCTTCCCAAATCCTTGCCACGACGGGTGCGAACGGCCACTTTGCCTGCTTCCACCTCTTTATCACCGCAAACAAGCATATAGGGAACACGTCGTAAAGTGTGCTCGCGGATTTTAAAGCCTATTTTCTCATTTCTCAAGTCCGCTTTTACACGAATACCTGCATCTTGCAGTTTTCGCGTCAATTCACTGACATATTCGGACTGTCCATCGGTGATATTCATCACCACAGCCTGCACCGGTGCCAGCCAGGTTGGGAAGAATCCAGCAAACTCTTCGGTAAGAATACCGATGAAACGCTCCATGGATCCCAAAATGGCGCGGTGAATCATCACCGGTACCTGACGCTCGTTGTTTTCGCCAACATAAGAGGCACTTAAACGGCCCGGCAGCGAGAAGTCGAGCTGCACCGTACCACATTGCCAGGCGCGATCCAAACAATCGTGCAAAGTAAATTCAATTTTCGGGCCATAGAATGCCCCTTCGCCCGGCTGATAATCGAACGGAATGCCATTCTCCGTCAGCGCAGCCGCCAAATAATGCTCAGCGCGATCCCACATTTCATCGCTGCCAATGCGTTTTTCAGGGCGCGTGGAAAGCTTAACAACGATTTTTTCAAAGCCGAAGGTGCTGTACATGTCGTACACCATCTTGATACAGCTATTCACTTCTGCACGAACCTGTTCTTCAGTACAGAAAATATGGGCGTCATCCTGAGTAAACCCACGCACGCGCATCAAACCGTGCAGAGAACCCGATGGCTCATTGCGATGGCAGCTGCCGAACTCGGCCATACGCAGCGGCAAATCACGGTAAGATTTCAAACCTTGATTAAAGATCTGCACATGACCCGGGCAATTCATCGGCTTAATGCAATATTCACGGTTCTCTGAAGAGGTCGTGAACATGGCTTCTTTATAGTTTTCCCAGTGCCCGGTTTTTTCCCACAGCACACGGTCCATCATAAAGGGCCCTTTCACTTCCTGATACTGGTACTCTTTGAGCTTCATGCGCACAAAGGCTTCCAGTTCGCGAAATACCGTCCAGCCGTCGTTGTGCCAGAACACCATACCCGGTGCTTCTTCCTGCATATGATACAGGTCAAGCTGTTTACCAATCTTGCGGTGATCGCGCTTGACGGCTTCTTCCAGACGCTGTAAATAGGCATCCAGCTGTTTTTTATCTGCCCAAGCTGTACCGTAGATACGTTGCAGCATCTTGTTTTTGCTATCGCCACGCCAGTAAGCGCCCGAGGTTTTCTGCAATTTAAAATGATGGCAGAAACGCATGTTAGGCACATGCGGGCCACGGCACATATCAATGTATTCTTCGTGGTGATATAAACCGGGGCGATCGTCGTGGCTGATATTCTCATCCAGAATAGCAACTTTGTAAGTCTCGCCACGCGCAGCGAACGTATCACGCGCTTCTTGCCAACTGGCTTTTTTCTTGATGACGTCGTAATCTTTGTCGGCCAGTTCATGCATGCGCTTTTCAAGCAGATCGATATCTTCCTGCGTCAGCGTGCGATCCAAATCAACATCATAATAAAAACCGTTATCGATGACCGGACCGATTGCCATTTTGGTATCAGGCCACAGTTGCTTGATAGCGTGTCCCAACAGGTGTGCACAAGAGTGGCGCAGGATTTCCAGCCCCTCTTGATCCTTGGCGGTGATGATCGCCAATTGGGCGTCGGATTCAATCAGGTCGCAGGCATCTACCAGTTCACCGTTCGCGCGTCCCGCGATACAGGCTTTCGCCAGACCCGGGCCAATATCCAGAGCAACATAAAGAGGAGAAACGGCACGATCGTAATGGCGCTGACTTCCATCAGGAAGAGTAATAACAGGCATTCTAGTTCCCTTATTCGCAGTGGTGACCCGCACGAAAGATCACATACGAAAATTAATTCATTTATTTTTCAAAACGTTGTGTAACCATCTAACCAACCGTCGTTAAATTGGTACACCTGGTAAAAATCAAAATCCCACTGAGTGTGGGATTGGTGACAAACATCATGCTACCACCATTAGCAGGGATGAACCAGCCACTTACAGCGTCTCTTATTGGGTGGAATAGCCACATTTTCCCGATTACTGATGCCAGTTTGTCTTACCGGTCACAAATAACCATAAAATTATAATGGTTATAACGTCATTTTGTTAAGCAGAACACTATTTAACTAAAGTCAGCGGTACGCTTTGTCCACTATTGGTGCCCGAAATTGGCCCCAGCAGACAGATTACTTCACGCATTTACACACAAATACACTGATAAGAATTTTGAGGATGAAACCATGAAAATGAAGTTCATACCCATTGTTATGGCTAGCCTTTTCGCTGTGGGTGCCCACGCCGCTGATGGCGCTATCAAAGATGGAACATACCGTGCGGAAACCGTCAATTTTGATGATAAAGGATGGAAACCGTTTGTAGAAGTCACTTATAAAGACGACAAGATTGCCGCAGTAAAATTTGACTACAACAGCCAAAAAGATGGTCACCTGAAAACCACTGATGTGGAATACAACAAAAAGATGAAGGCAGCAACCGGTGCGAACCCTGAGGAGTATACGGTCAAACTGGCTCAAGGATTGGTCGAAAAACAAAACCCGGAAAACGTTGATGGCGTAACTGGCGCCACTCACTCGAGCGAAGATTTTGTCGTGCTGGCAAATGCCGCCATTGCTAATGCAAAAGCAGGCAAAACCGACGTAGCAAAAGTCGAGTAACACACACTTCTGCACTTCATCGCCGGTGTCTACTATATGCCACCGGCGATATCCGCAAAAACCAACTTAATCCTGCTATTCTTTCACACCATGCGCCAGCACTTCTGCTGCTTTACGCCGCTGAGACAGGTAGAGACCCAACCAGATAACGCCGACCCAGACAGGGATTAACAGCACAGAAATTCGGATGCCCGGCGTCATTAACATGATAATCAAGATCGCAGCCAAGAAGAGCAGGCACAGGTAGTTGCCATAAGGATAGAGAATCGCTTTACGGAAACGCAGGTGCGCCATGCAGATCATGATCCAGTTAATCACCAGCGTTGACACGACCAGCGCCATCAGGAGCTCAAAGGCTTTGCCCGGCATCACATAGTTAATGAGCACGCCAATAGACGTTGCCAACGCGGAAAGCGCAATGGAGCGCACTGGTACGCCGCGCTCATTCACGCGCGAAAGCCAACGCGGCGCATTACCTTGAGTGGCAAGACCAAATAGCATACGGCTATTGCAGGTACACCCCGCTGTTGTATACCGATAGCGCAGCGGTTAATACCACCAGATTCAGTACATTAGCGATCGCGTTACTGTCTAACGCATGGAAAATCATTACAAAAGGACTGCCGCCGCTGACGACGTTTTGCCACGGATAGAGCGACAACAGAATACCCAGTGAGCCGATATAAAAGATCAGAATACGGTATACCACCTGATTGGTTGCTTGCGGAATAGAGCGTTTAGGATCAGCCGCCTCGGCCGCCGTGCTGCCACAGATTGCGCACCGTAGCCTGCTCTCCGCCCTTCCCGCTTAGCAGCAGCCAGGCGCCAAAACCAATCATGCCGAGGATGGCTAACACCTTAATGATGGCGAACCAGAATTCGGTTTCACCATACACCTTCACATTCACCAGGTTGATCGCATTGATCAGGATAAAAAAGACGGCTGCCGACACCCAGGTAGGCACATCAGGCCACCAATACTGGATATAGATCCCTACTGCCGTAAGCTCAGCCATTCCCACCAGGATAAACATCGCCCAATAGTTCCAGACAGCGAGGAAGCCAGCAAAGCTGCCCCAATACTTATAGGCGAAATGGCTGAACGATCCCGCAACGGGCTCCTCAACGACCATTTCACCTAACTGGCGCATAATCAGGAAAGCAATAATGCCTGCAACACCGTAACCCAATAGCACAGAAGGCCCGGCCATCTGAATGGTTTGGGATATACCTAAAAAGAACCCGGTGCCTATCGCGCCGCCTAACGCGATTAATTGAATATGGCGATTCTTCAATCCCCGTTTTAAAACCAGCTCACTCTCTACCGCCATATTTTATTCACTTTTCCATTTGCTGTTTTTGATTATTGTACGCACATCACTACGCTTGCAGCGTTTATACGTCATGTAGAAGCAACGCTGTTAGAAGCAGCGTCTGCCCCTTTTACAATCCGTCTTAGCGTTCGGGAATAACGTTAAACGCATCCAATTCTGGCACGGGATCATCAGGTTGATGCATCGCGGTTTCAGGCTCAAGCGGCGTACTAAACGCAGTGGCGGGTGCTAACGTTTGGAGCAGCGCCGTTTGAATACGTTGCTGTTCCAAAATTTCTTGTAACAGGCGGATCTTTTCATTGGCACGGACGCTGGCTCTGTTGACAAAAAACCACACCAGCGCGGCGAACAGTACCATCAACATGATAAAAACAATCTGTAAAATATTCACAACAACCCCAACTCATACTCTCAACCCAAGCATATCGGGGCCATACTATCACTTCGTAACCGCCTACGCCTATTACATCCTGCTCATGACTATCCTTTCGGCTGAGACAGCCTAAAATCGGCCAGCGTTTGGATCTGTTTACCTTCAGCATCAAAGTTTTCCTGCGCCAGCCAGGCGATAAATCTTTGCTTAAGTTGCGGCCACTCGTTATCCAACAAAGAAAACCACGCGGTATCACGTGAACGTCCTTTATAAACCACGGCTTGGCGGAAAATTGCCCAAACGCAGAGCGGCACGGCACGACGGCGCATTGAGGCTATCGCATTTCCACTCATAACGCCGATAGCGCAATTGCTCGAAAACATAACCCATCAGCAGATAATGGGCTTCCGTCGCAAGCGGCGTGCGTTTTAACAACTGAGAAAAAGCGACAAAACCCACTTCGATAACCCCATTGCCCACATCTATTCGCATTAACGAGAACGTACCGACCGCCTTATTGTTTAGCGCATCGATAATCACGTAGCATTTAGCATCCTGACGTTGCTCAGTCAGGGTTAAATAATCGCGGTATTCATCTCTGCTCTGAAACGGGCCAACCGGCATGTAAGTCCACAAGGGAAGTGCTTCGCCAACAGGTTGCCCATAGTGGTTTACATTCTGGCCCATAATTCTCTCCCTGTAGATGTTAAAAAGCCCACCATCAGGCAGGCCTTTTCAGCAGTAACCGCTTGTACAGCAAAAGGCGGTTCAGAACGGATAGTCGTGATAGCCCATCTGCTCGGAGATATTTTTTGCTGCGTGATGCAACATAGCAACATATTCGTGCATGCTATCTTCTGCAAAACGAATAGTGGGGAATGAAATACTCAGCCCAGCAATCACTACGCCGAAACGATCGAAGACGGGTACAGCGATACAGCGCAAGCCTTCTTCCTGCTCTTCCTTGTCTTCCCCGAACCCCTGCTGGCGGACAGTGTCAAGCAAAGGCAAAAAATCCTCAGCGCTGCCCACCGTATGCGGTGTGCTGCGGGTAAATTCTACTTTGCTCAGAATCTCTGCTGCTTCGTCACGATCGCGCCATGCCAGTAGGACTTTACCAATTGCCGTGCTGTGCAGTGGATTGCGGCGACCAATACGTGAATACATACGCAGGTTATACATGGAATCGATTTTGTGAATATAAACGATACCATCTTCATCCAACGCACCAAGGTGGATAGTTTCTTTCGTCAGCGCGGACAATTCGCGCATCTGAATATCAGCACTACGAATCAAATCCACATTCTGCAATGCCTTGGCGCCCAGCTCGAACAACTTTAGCGTCAACGAGTACTTCTCGGATTCGCCTTCTTGCGCGACATATCCCAAGGACTTCATCGTCTGCAAAAAACGGTACACTGTACTTTTAGACATCATGACGCGCTGGGAGAGTTCTGTAATACCGATCTCTCTTTCCTCACCTAATGCCTGCAAAATACCAAAAACCTTCAAAACGGACGACACGGAATCGGGCTGTTTATCTAAATCTGCAATAGCCATTTTTTTGGGTACCCTACTCAGTTTTTTTGTTTTAAAAAAATAGAACGATGGTTTTAGTATAAAGGGAACACGCTGATTATGGCAATGGAACAATAACGATAATCAAGGGACTTTCTTACTTATTAAAGTTATTATACCCGTCATACTTCACATTACAGTGGCGTTGGCTACACTCACTCACCCGAATCACTTACCGATGTAAGCTCAGCGGGCTTCACTTCCTTGCCGCCTTACTGCAACGCGAATTATTTAGGGCTTATTCGTCACCGGTAACCCGGTGACGATAGAAGAAACCCCATTCCGTTGCCGGGATGGGGTTCTGGGTTTACTTCCAAACTGAATCAGGCACGGTGGCAAGATAAAGGGCTGGCTTGCCATCCACATCCGAGGTAAACAGGATGCGCTTATTGTCCGGCGTGAAGGACGGGTGCGGGTGCGTTACCTGACGATCGCCTTCCAACACTTTCCAGGAGGTGTTGTGCTGCGTCACGCGGTGTTCTTTACCGGTTTGCAGATTGAACACATACAGGAACGGATCATTTTCAATTTTGTAACCGCCGTTATCTTGTACATCAACGGGTGCATCAGAACCATCACCCACCAACAGCGTACCGTCATAGTTACTCATCAGGTGAGAACATGGCGGCATGACACGCAGTTGCGTATCTTCCATCGTAACCGGGTTGATGCTGCGGATATAACGGTTAGTGTCATCTTTCAGGTAAGATACATAGATCATCGCAGAGCCATCCGGCACCCAGAATTCGTGCGTGCAGCTTTCACCTTCGGCATGCTCTTTCACTTTACGCATGTTGCTGCCGTCTTCATTGATAAACCACATGCGGGCATCCACCATGTCATGCGGGCCTTCATGACAGAAAGCCACTGTGTTGTCGTCGCCTGGACGGTAGATGGGGTGACCCAGCCAGCGTTTTTCCTGAAGAATGGTTTGCGCTTCACCGGTTTTCAGATCGATACGGATCAGGCGGCAACACGGATTGGTGAAATAGAATTCCTGGAATTTTTTCCAGTCAGCGGCTGCCAATCTTCTTTCTTGATCTCGATACCGACCATTTTGGTGCAATCGGAGTTGGCCACCCACGTGCCGTAACCCACCCACTCGTCCGGTACTTGATAGATGGTGGTTTCTTCCGATGTGTTCAGATCGACACGCATCAGATTACGCGTGTTCTTCACAAGTAGAGCGCATCATCTTCAGGCGACATGAAACCACCAAATGTGTTGTCACCCTTACCTTCCTTCAGCTGCGTGGCTTCCTGTGTGTTGAGATCCAGCAGGTAATAGTTCTACGGGCCATCAAATGCGCCACCAAACAGTAGCTTGCTTCCATCATTGGAAAAGCACTTCTGGTAGAAATAGTTGCGATGGCAAATAACATCGGGAGGCGTTAAACGCACCACATCGGTGCCGGTTGCTGCGTCTTGATAGGTATGAAACGAGAGGGGAATCTTTTTGCCTTTGGCCATCGTAAATCCTTAGAACATATCGAAAAGAGATACGGCTAGCACCAGCGGACGACACGTGTCTCGTGACCAGCCGTCACTCTGATGCGATAGATCTGTAATACCAGAATTATAGAAACAATGTTTCATTTTTCCGTGATCACGGTTTTATTTTATGAAACATTCTGCTGATTTTCATCCCCTGTTTTCCTAGTAAAAAAGGAATTTATGCTATCAAGACAGAGATATAGAGGATAACACGTTATTGAAGACAGGGAGCCCATAACGGACTCCTTGTTGTGGAACGGTTTGTTTTTGCGGGAGTTTTATTTCAGATAAGCACCGCTGCGCAGCGCTTCAATACGCTTATCCAACGGCGGATGCGACATAAACAACTCGCTGAAAGATTTCGATTTACCATTGATGCAGAACGCCATCATGCTACTTTCTTCCTGCGGTTCGTAACTGGTCTTCAGACGCTGCAAGGCGGCAATCATCTTCTCGCGGCCCACCAGTTTTGCTGACCCGGCATCCGCATGGAACTCGCGGTAGCGGGAGAACCACATGGTGATAATGCTGGCCAGAATACCAAACACCAGTTCCAGTACGGTTGCCACCGCAAAATAGACCAGTGGATTGCCGTTACTGCTTTCACCTTCATCACGGTTGCCGGAAAGGAAACCGGATGCTACCTGAGCGATCAGGCGTGAGATGAAGATAACAAAGGTGTTCACAATGCCTTGAATTAGCGTCATGGTGACCATATCACCGTTCGCCACGTGACTGATTTCATGGGCGATGACTGCCTCGGCCTCATCACGGCTCATGTTTTGCAGCAAACCGGTGCTTACCGCCACCAGCGACGCATCGCGCCGTGCGCCCGTCGCGAAAGCGTTGATATCTGGTGCGTGGTAAATGGCAACCTGCGGCATTGCAATGCCCGCCTGCTGTGATTGCACTCTCACTGTCTCAAGCAACCAACGTTCTGTTTCATTACGCGGCTGTTCGATCACTTCACCGCCCACCGAGCGCAAAGCCATCCATTTGGACATCAGCAGTGAAACGAACGCACCACCAAAACCAAACAGGCCAGCTATGATCATAAGCCCCTGGACACTGCTGGAACGAATTCCCGTCAGGCTGAGAACCAGCCAGAAAACCAACATCACCGCCAGGTTGGTGATCAGGAAAAGCGCAATACGCATCATAACAGTCTGATTTCCTCTCTAAAGGGATTAACATCACTCACAACACGATGGTATGGGTTATCGCGCCGTTTTCAAGCATTCTTAATCTTCCCATCGCTAAAACGACATAACTTTACATTTTGTAATAACCTTGCCCTCACCGACGGCCCGCGTAACGGTGCGTCGTGGAGTGGCTGTCGAATCATACCGGTGATCCCGTGCTATAAAAAAGCCCCTGGGGGTAACCCAGGGGCTCAGTATGATAAGGCATTGATGAGATAAAAACAGTGTATTACCCACGCGCATGCGCGATTGTCGCCGACACCTCGGGTTGCGAGCGAATGTACTTCGGCGGTTTAATCCACAACGCAATCAGCAGAGACAGCGTTGACAGTACCGCAATGGCGATAAAGGTGGCATGAAAGCCGCCAAACCGTGCTGCGATAAAAGAGCCCGATAGCGCACCGATCCCGAATCCCTGATAGATGACGCCATAATTTTTGCTGTGATGTTTCAGACCAAAGAAATCGCCTACAATGGCCGGGAACACGGTGATATTGCCACCAAAACAGAATGCGACGGCGCTGACGCAGATAAAGAACAGCGCCGGCGACAGCGGCAAGAACGCCATAACGGTAACGGCCAACGCAGTCCAGCATCCCACTTACGACACGCAGGCGCCCTACTTTATCTGACATCTCCCCCCAGCACAATGCGTCCTACCGTGTTAAAAATTGCGATTGCTGACACGGCATCGGCCGCCATTTGTCGATCCATGCCTGCCATTTCCACACCGATATCCTTGACCACGCCAATCAAATACAGGCCACTCATGCACGCTGTAAAGAAGATCACAAATAACAGATAGGCTTCTTTCGTCCCCAACATGTCGCCCAATGTAAAATCCCGCGTGCCGTAGGTAATTTACGTTTTTCCATTGGCGGCCTGTGTTGGTGGTTCTTTTAACAAGGTGCTGCCAAGCCCGATCATCACCATTGCTATCAGTCCCCCAATAGAAAAACGCGTGAGATGCCCCAACCTCTGCAATCAGGAACCTGTTGATATATTTGAATACCAGACTCCAGGTACCAAATGCACCGACAGAGATACCCGCAATGAGCCCTTTACGTTCTGGAAATCATTTGATCAAATTTGACAGCGTGGTGATATAGGCGGTTCCATCAGCAAAGCCCACCACAACCCCCATTAGCAAATACATCCCCAACAAGGATGTCACCCCTGCGCTGGCCATTAATCCCAGGCCCAGCACGATACCGGCACATAACGTTAACGCCGAATGCCAATACGCTCCTGAAATTTACCGGCAAACAGCGTAGCAAAACGCCAGGCTGAAACTGGTGATGGAAAACGTCGTTGCCACAGCGCTGAGCGACCACCCAAAAGTGTCCACCAGCGGTTGGTTAAACAAACTCCAGGTGTAAATTGTCCCCAGTCCCATTTGCGCGATAATCGTACCGAGTACGATTTGGCCAAGGCGTGTTGGTTTGGCATTCATAGGCCGACCTCTTAGTAAAACAGTTCCCAGCAGGAACAACAAAGAAGGTAAGCAGAATGACGATAGTGCCAACACTACAGACCACCCGCTTACGTGTTGGGGCCAGTCTACAAGCGGGATGGCGTGAAAAAAGATCGAATTTGGAACGAGATGCCGCCAGATCGGAATGAAATGCCGTTACAGGCGCATCAATGAACGAAAGGCTTTTACCTTGCTACGGCTTACCGGCACTTCAAATTCCAATTCATGCAGGCGCAGAATGTAGGTGTTATTAAACCAGGGAACGATTTCGCGGATTTTGGTCAGGTTGACACAGTAAGAGCGATGGCAGCGAAAGAAAACCTCTTCCGGTAACCGACTACAAAACTCAGTAATATTCATTGGCATGATAAACGTCTCACGCCGAGTATAGACCAATGTGACTTTTTCCTGAGCGGCTGCATAATAGATTTGATTGATGTCGGTGACAATAATACGTTCATCTTTCATCAGGTTGATGGTGTGCTGCCCAAGCCGTGGTGCATTAGCGGCACTGGCGTTTTCTAATGCAGGCCCAGATTGCCGTAGCTGCCAGGCATTTTCCAGCTTTTGCAGCATGGTGACGATAATAAATCTTCAGCGTGTCCGTGACCTGCCCGTGCTCGAGCAGAGGAATGACAATCATTGAATGGATTTCTGGTGTCAGATGCTGTTCATCATTATTTTTGATAATGATTTTGCCATCGTGAATCACCTGCTGCGTCATGGGACTAATGATGTCATGACCAATATTGTATTTTTCTTCCCCTATGCCAACATAAGCCAAAATATGCTGCGTATTGGTCATCGCAACCGCATCTGCATTGATTTCAGTGCGGATAATACAGCAGATCGCCGCCAGTGAATGACTATTGATATTGCGAAAATACGGCAGCGTTTTATGGGCGATATCCAACGCCAGTTTCGCTTGCCGCGCGGCGATAACCTCTTTCTCATTCGCCACACTCTGCACCAGCAATACGATGAGCCCGATGCAAACCGAACCGGTGATCATCGGAACCGCAATTTTGGAGACAATATCCAGTCCCAGTGCGATCGGCGTTGCCCAGAGCACCACCAGTAACATCGTCAGCGACTCACACATCATGCCGCCAAAAATACCGATGCTCCATTGCTGGTCTTTTTTCACCTTACGATTAATGTAACCCGACGTAATGCCCGCAATAATGCTGGTAATCAGGCAAGGTACTGAGGTGATACCATTAATATCGATCAGATAGCGATGCACGCCAGCAATAGTGCCGGTGGCGATCCCCACCCAAGGACCAAACAAAATCCCTCCCGACATCACGGCAATCACCCTGACGTTAACCAAGGAGCCTTCGACGTTAATCCCGGAATAGGTGCCAAAGAGCGCAAACAAGGAGAAGATAACCGTGACCGCTGCGCGTTCGCGTAGGGAGTGCTCCTCTTTTTGCAGTAGTTGACGAAATTGCCGCGTCCGCGTTAAAAAAAACAGGAAAATCAACATTAACGCGGTGCGTTCAAATACTGCCAGTAACATTTCGAAGATTTCGTGCACACCTAAACCCACATCTACCGCAACACAAGCCTACCACTATAGAAAAAACGTGATCTATATGCCATTTTTTGTTTAGGCATAACGGATGAGATAGAGGAGATGAATTGCGTTAGCGAGATTCGGAGGCCATCTGCGCACTTAGCTGCTGAGTAAAACCCTCTGCTGTCATGGGGTGACCAAACAGGTATCCTTGCGCTTCTTCACAGCCTTTATTGCGTAAACGTTCGCAATGTTCCATGGTCTCAACTCCTTCAGCAATGACGTTCAGGCCAAAACTTTTCCCTAAATAGAGAATAGCACGCACAATCGCTGCATCTGGGGGAGAGTCGCACATGGCACGCACAAAGGTTTGATCGATTTTCAGCCGTGTTACCGGGTAGTTCTTCAGCATGCTTAACGACGCATAGCCCGTCCCATAATCGTCAAATGCAATGCCAATCCCCGCATCGCGCAATACTTTTAACGGCTGTAACATGTTTTCGTCATAGCGCAAAATGATGTTTTCAGTGATTTCCAGTTCCAGCGAACCAGCATCCAATCCCATCAGCGCCAACACCAGCTCAATCTTTTGTGCCAACGTACCGGAACGAAACTGGGCGCTGAACAAATTGATGCTGATACGAAAATTTTTTGCTCCAGAATCACACCACAGCGCGGCCTGGCGACACGCGGTTTCAACCACCCAGTCGCCGATACGTTCAGCCCATGGGCCACGCTCCAGCGCCGCTAAAAAAGCACCGGGTCCCAGCAACCCTTTTTGGGGATGACGCCAGCGCAATAAAGCCTCGGCACCGATAATCTCATTGGTGATCAAATTGACTTGCGGTTGATAAAAAACCCCAAATTCGCTCTGTTCGTAAGCACGAATAAACTCCAATTGAAATGCATGCCTGGCTTGAAAGATTTCACGCATTTCGCGCGTGAAGAAACGGTGACAATTACGCCCTTTCGCTTGATACAACGCCAAATCCGCACTGGTCAGCAAATCCTGTGCAGTAATGCCATGCGTGGGATAAAGCACCATACCTACGCTGGCGCTAATGTTGATCTGGTGCTCCTCCACGATCATCGCCTGCGAAATTTCCTGGATAATGCGCTCCGCCGTCTCGGCTGCGAGTTTGAAATCACTAACGCCCGGTAACAATACTGCGAATTCGTCACCGCCCATGCGCGCAACAAGATCTCCCGCACGCACACTGGACTGAATTTTTTTCGCCACGCTAACCAGTATTTCATCACTCCGCGCATGCCCAAGGCTGTCATTAACATCCTTAAAGCCGTCCAGATCGACCATCATGACGCAAATGGCAAGCTCATCTTTCAGCGCCAGTTCCAGACTAGTGGTCAGCAACGTTCGATTTGCCAATCCTGTCAGCGGATCCATATGCGCCAATAAAAACAGGCGTTCTTCATTACGTCTCCGCTCAGTGATATCACGCAGAATAGCCCCATAACTCACGGTATAGTCATCTGCCCACATGGAAACAGAAAGCTCTACAGGAGTCATGGTACCGTTCCGACTTTGCACGTTTAACTCAACGGTTACGCCTTTGATGAGGTCTTCCTTGTCGCTGACCACGGCGTTGAATTTGTCGATGAAGGCCTTGGGCACAATGGTATCAATGTTATTGCCGATAATTTGCGCGCGGGAGTATTCGAGCATTTTTTCCGCAGACGCATTCCAAAATGTGATAATTCACTTTTAATTCAAACATATAATAGAATCTGGTGAGGTATTGGCAATATTCTCAAAGCGAACCTGACTGGCATTTCGTGCCAGTTCAAGTCGCCGCATTTCCAGTCTATCCATTACTAGTGCGGCTAAATCCTGCATGTTATGTTCGTCTCGGGCGCTCAGCTTGCGCCGGGGTTTAAGGTCAATGATGCACAAGGTTCCGATAGCATAACCTGATAGCGTGCGTAACGGTATCCCCGCATAGAAACGGATATGGGGAGTTCCGACCACCATTGGATTGTCTTTAAAGCGGGAATCGAGACGCGCATCCGGAATCACCAGAAGCTTGCGTCGCAAAATAGTATGCGCACAGAAAGAAGCATCGCGTGACGTTTCACAAATCGATATTCCCAAGCCGGCAGCAAGCAACTGGCGCAGCTCTTCAATCAATGACACCAGTACGATCGGTACATTAAATACGTTTGCCGCCAAATTGAGCAGATTATTCAAACCAGGATCGGAAAGGGTATGGTCGATACCATATTCGCTTAAGGCAGCCAAGCGTTTTGCCTCTTCTTTACTGGTTGGTGCCTGGCCCATACAATGCCTTCTACGCTGCCTATCATCATGACTTTCAGATAATTATGCCATTATAAGATCAAGAGTGCGGATGAATAACGCTTCTCCTATTCACAAGAGTTGGATCGCCCTATCTTGACTCTGGCTCTGATCTTCATACGCTCGTTCGAAATTCAGAACCGGGTTTTCGGTGCCTAAACCCTGTTTTCAAGCGTAGCAAAAAATAGGTAAAAATCTGAGCAAGTATTGATAGTATGGCTGCGTTTTTTACCTCTGTAGCTAAAGAGATTAAAAATTAAGAAACATCGCATATCCTTGGCAACGGTGGCATCATTGAGGCGTGATAAACATCACAACATGGCAGGCATCTAGAGGAATTGGTCTTACCATTGAAAAATCGCGCACGGTGTCAACATGCGCATATCAGGGTAGTTTAATAATATAAGCGGCTTCAAAAAAAGATTGAATAAGATAATACCGTTTCGTGGCATAGCACTCGCCATAATCACGTATGCAGCGCTAAGCAGAATCAATATATAGACTGACTTAAATATCCTTCAGCATATTTCACTACATGCAACACAACTATCAGTTTTAGTCGATATAATACACTATCGATAGCAAATATCCGCTATTCTGACTATTTTTGGTTATCTCATCCCTGAGTATCACCGTTATTATACGGGGAAATAGCTAATGGAATGTTCGGACGTATCATTCTTTGCGTGAATGGTGAGGTTCCACTCGCCAGTATAAGGTACAGTTAAATACACTTCATTTTCAGCACTAATACTGTTGTTCTGCACCACCTCCGGTGTGATGTTCAATTCCGGTGTAGAATCGCTCATATGAATATTAAACGAATTAGAACACCGAACAATTACTGTATCACCACCAAACAGGTTAAGGCATGTGCGAATAACCGACATATTTCCTCCGCAGCATAACGCAATGTTATACCTTCTCGAATCAGTTTAAATTAATGAGGCCATTTCCCAGATGACGGGATTTTCATAACAACAAAAAGCGAGTTCATCGATTGTGATTTAGATCAAGGTTTACTCACGTTTTTACTGTAAGCCAAACTGATTAAAACGGCTCGCGCAACAACCCTAAATTAGCAATATCATACCCACACTTATTACACACCACGGACACAACATCGCAACAATAACGATATTATTACACAAATTCAGATAATCCACGCGTATCTTCAAACACATGATCATCACCGATTCTTTGACGCGTTGACAACGACAGAAGGTTGGGTAATTGTTTTGCGACCTTATTACCTGGAACGCCCGTGTTATACTCTTGAACTTCCTTGTTGCCCCCGTGAAGCAGAATGGTTTGCAACCGTTTTTGTTCGTCACGGTCCAGTGAACTTCCCGGTACGCTGACACTTGAGGTTTGTTTCAATAAACCGATTTCATGCTGATGCATTTTCACTGCTTCGCGTTTGATTTCTGCATCCAGCATGCCTGTTCGATCTTTGCCACTCTTACAATTCCAGCAAGGCATAGCGCCAATTTCATGCGCCAACAAGGAAACGCGCAATGCCGCTTTATACGGTTCTCCTCCATCGCTATGGTGTGTCTTATTGGCCCAAATAGCTTTTAACTGCTGACTTAATATTCTGACCTTTTGTGCATTTTCCGTGGTCGAATGTTTAGACAAATAGTCTCCAACCCATCCTCTAGGCGGTGCGGTTACACTTAAATCATCGCCGAGCAGCGTTTTCAGTGCCACTTCGTTATAACGATCTGCCTGTTTCCACCCCATATTGCCTATGAGCGCAAACTCGTTGACACCAAAGTTGAATGCCGCAACGCTTAGATTCACCGAAGCGTGATAAACATTACCCAGCGAGTCTCTTAACGGAACCAGCAACGGTTGCTGACTTCCCAGTACCCTCCATGCATTCATCTGGTCGTCCATCATCTCTTTCTCAGCCCCAATACCACCAGTAACCAATGATGTCGATGCCAGATTCAGCGACACGGTTTTTCCTTGTTCAGCATCACGCAGCAACTCAGGGCGAGCAAAAAGCGCTGCGGTAACCACCTCCATGGCGCGCGTTTGCGCGCCTAAAAAGCGTGCATCCGAACCTTTTGCCAAGCCGTAGGGAGATAGTGTGCCGTGGCGTATGCCTGTAAATAGATGTTCATCTGACCCCTTTTCGCCAGGGACACTTAATGCTGATATCCATAGGTTCGAGGCATGGGCCGTTTCTTGCGAGGAGGATGAAGCGATCCCCTTATCATTGTAAGGTGTATAAAAAACGTTATATTCCCCCCGTTTCATCTGTCCGGCAGGTATGAACGTACATTGATAGCCCACATCATTATGCTGAAATTGCGTCTCGACTGTTTCCCATTTACGGGTATTGAACACCTCGCGTAAACCCTCTGCAAATGCTTGCTTAGCGTGCACTTTGGCATCATTTTCGCAAAATCCCATATCGATAAACTCTTTCTTCAACATGTTTATCAACAGGGGTTTCATCGTTTTAGCTTTCTGTAAATCCTGCTTGGTGAGTGCTCTATTTTTCGTGTTTTTCGCATGCAGTTTTTGATGAGCCTGATCCAGTAACACCGTAGGATCTCGCCCTAATGCCAACATCGCGTTGGTCGCCGCACTCAGATAATGCCCCTCTAAATACACCCAGCGTTTCTAGTGTGCGAGACTTTGTGGTTAATTGACGGTGATTTTCAACATTCTCTCGCTGCGCGGCCTGGCGAGCTTGGTAATTTTTAATAAGCTGTTCCGCTAAGCCTGTGAAGATCTTTTTCTTATCAGCCCCAATGGCCAACTTCGGTTTCTCAATTACCTGCACTGCAGACTTCAGGTGATTCGTCCATGACTTTCTACCTTCTAAAGTCCCTACACCCTCCATTTTCGTCTTTAAATTGAGTGGATTATTCACATAATACTTCTGCTGCCTAACGCCGCCGACAAAACCATTCACGCCCATCTGATAACGCCTCCGTTCATTGAGCGACAACGTTACTGGTATCAGTTGGAATTAACTACTAATAAACGCCCAATTTAACGGCAACGGAGATACTGGCTGACACGAAGAATCATTGACAGGGAAAAGCGTGGCAGTGGACTGATAAATAACCTATTTTTCATCCCTGAATGCTATTCCCTAAGAAAACATAGCGACATGAGGCATTGAGAAAAACAGATTGCCGCTGCAATCCTCACATCACTCGACCAGTGATTGAGATTTATAGATGCTCCGGTAATGCTCCAACCGAGCTTCAAAATAGGCTCTTTTTTCCGGAGGGATTTTCTGGGCGATTGTATCTGCGCATATTTCACGCTTCTGGCTTTCCATAAAGGCGACTGTGGATGCAGCAAAATCTGCATACTTGTCACTGTATTCGAGAATCATCTTTTCAAAATTGATCATACCGACAGATCCTCCCTTGTGGTCAGCACCATGCTGTATTAAAAATATACAACAGCCTGTGAAAAACACGCTGTAAACGCTGCAGAAAAACATTGCAGTCGATCACAAAGTGAGCAGTCAATTTTCCTATCATAAGATATGCGGGTAACGCTGGATGCCAACTTCCTAAATGCCGTATAGTTTGTCTTTGCTGACAGGTATAGAGGACATACGTGGTGTTGCGGCATTCAGTCACATCGTCCAGAATTCGCGCGATCAGTTACGATCCCCCAAAACGCATATTAGAAATCGCCTTTCATAATGGTGAGATTTATCAGTATCTGGATGTTCCTGAAAAAATTTATAAAAAATACATTTCCGATGCAGTGGTTTCAAAGGGGCGGTTTTTTGATGGCGTGATCAAAGGTAAGTTTTTATGCCGCCGATTGGCATAATACAACCTTCGACGTTTCTCAATGACTGAACGTTGGGAGTAACAAAAATACAAATGGGAGCAGCGCTCCCGTTTGCTAATGAATCAACCAAGACAAACGCCTGGTCAGTGACGATTACGGCTGCTTACCGATGTAAGCCAGAATGCCGCCGTCAACATACAGAATATGGCCATTCACGAAATCGGATGCGTTAGATGCCAGGAATACCGCAGGCCCTTTCAGATCGTCAGTCGTCCCCCAGCGTGCAGCTGGCGTTTTCGCGATGATGAACTGGTCAAACGGATGACGAGAGCCGTCAGCCTGAATTTCACGCAGTGGTGCAGTTTGCGGGGTAGCAATGTAGCCAGGGCCGATACCGTTACATTGAATGTTGGCTTCACCAAATTCAGAACAGATATTTTTGGTCAGCATCTTCAGGCCGCCTTTTGCTGCTGCATATCCGGCAACAGTTTCACGACCCAGCTCACTCATCATGGAACAAATGTTGATGATCTTGCCGTGGCCTTTTTTGATCATTGATGGCAGAACAGCCTTGGAGACGATGAAAGGCGCGTTCAAGTCAACATCAATCACTTTACGAAAATCAGAAACTTCCATTTCAAGCATCGGAGTGCGCTGAATGATGCCGGCATTGTTGACCAGAATATCGATCACACCCACTTCTTCTTCGATTTTCTTGACCGTTGCGTTTACCGCAGCTTCATCAGTTACGTCAAAGACATAGCCGTGCGCTTTCAGACCAGCGTCTTTATAAGCGGCCAGACCTTTTTCGATCGCGTCTTGTTTGATATCGTTAAAAACGATTGTCGCCCCAGCTTCGCCCAATGCACTGGCAATGGCAATGGCAATGGCAATGGCAAAACCAATACCGTAAGAGGCCCCTGTGACCAGAGCCACTTTACCTTCAAGAGAAAACTGCTGCTGATAATTACTCATTTAACCATTCCCATATCGATTTAGCGAAGAGATTAAGAGCGATATGATTCACATCATCGCATCTCTGTAATCGCCCCTTCATACTCCCGTCATCTGATACCGATTAACCAGAAGCGCGGCGCTTACTGTGAGGCTACTGCGTTAGAACAACGTAATCATATCCAGTCCTAGAGTCATAAAATACCACACACCAAAAAAACAAAACATTGTTTCATTTTATAAGCAGCGATATTTTGTGAAAAAGCTATGGAGATCAAATTTTATAGCGCTTTGCTCCGTATGTGCTCCATATGACTGTAACCCCTTCACACGATTACGCTACCCCACCTCGCACGGTTCAACATCAATAAAATCAGAGCGCCATCGAATGGATACGTAAAGAAAGTGCAATTTGGCGTAACAATGATGGAAATCACTGGATAAGCAGAAGACCTTACCTCTATCATAGCGGACGTAAATGAGGAGTGCGCCGTTTCCTGATACCATCAGGTCAGATTGCTTGCTGGAGAGAGGACATCCCCCCCCCCAGGTATCGGGGTTTTCGTCCCAGTGTGCCGCTTACAGAAAGTCTGTTTCTTTATGCGATACATCCCCTTTTTTTGTACAGCGCATATAGGAACATCATGAGTTCGACCGTTCGTTTTTGCCCTGCCCTTTTTCATCCTCGCTACTGGCTGACCTGGTTTGGCGTTACCGTGCTTTTCCTTTTGGTCCAGTTCCCCTACCCCGTACTTATTCGTCTGGGTGCATTCTGTGGCAGGTTATCACGTCCATTTCTCAAACGCCGTGAAACCATTGCCCGTAGAAACCTTAAACTCTGCTTCCCCACATTAAATGATGAAGAGCAAGAAAGACTTATTGCTGGTAACTTTTCGTCGTTGGGGATGGCACTGGTTGAAACAGGGATCGCCTGGTTTTGGTCCGACGAGCGTATTCGTAAACTGTTTGACGTACAGGGTTTGCACAACCTCCAGCATGCGCAAAAAAATAAACGTGGTGTGATGGTGGTTGGCGTACATTTTATGTCGTTAGAACTCGGTGGACGAGCGATGGGTCAGTGCCAACCCATGATGGCGATGTATCGCCCACACAATAATCGCCTGCTGGAGTGGGTACAAACCAAAGGCAGAATGCGTTCCAACAAAACGATGATCGACCGCCGAAACCTGAAAGCCATGGTCGCAGCATTACGCCAAGGGGAAGCAGTCTGGTTTGCTCCCGATCAGGATTATGGCCCTAAAGGCAGTACCTTTGCCCCCTTCTTTGCCGTCAGCGATGTTGCAACGACCAATGGTACTTACGTGCTTTCCCGTTTATCCGGTGCGGCAATGCTGACCATTACACTAATCAGAAAACCAGACTGCACTGGCTATACCTTAATCATCGAGCCTGAGTTGATGGATTACCCGAAGGATAGCGAATCTGCAGCGGCGACTTACATCAACAAGGTCATTGAGCGCGAAATATTGCGTGCTCCTGAGCAGTATCTTTGGGTTCATCGACGTTTTAAAACGCGACCTCAAGGCGAAAAATCGCTGTATATATAATTATATGGCCAGGGAAACGAGGAGAAAACGAATAAGTAAAGTCACAATGATAATGATTGTTGTGGCTATCGTAGTAAGTGCTGGCAGCTATCTGGGGTGGTGGTAAGCGAGAGAGATATAGACTGATCACAGCAAACCAGGCATTAATGACTGGCAGCCCTGCGCTTACCGCAGGGCCGATGTTGATATCAATTAATTCCGTGCTTCTTCTTCCATACCAGCCATACCCAGTTCTGCGTTCCCGCGCTATGTCACTGTAGTTATACCCGCGTTTTCCGTCACGATTGGCGAAGATGGCAGAATTGTCTTTAATGTCGTAGAAGCGCGCCCAGATACGTGGAGCCTTCTCATCTTTTTCGATTCTTCAGTCCCAATTCGTTGAGTGATAAGCATACTTTTCTTCTGGCGCGTCAAATTTCACCACTTTAAATCCTGTGAACGCTGAACGAATCAACCATTCAGAGGCCGCATTAACCGCCTCTTTTATTTCCGGCGATGGCTTATCTATCGACGTCAGATAATTCAGTACACCCACTGTTTCTTGAGACAAAATGCCTGGCAGTTCAAATGCACGCCCGCCTAGCGGTTGCAGTGTTTCAGGATCATACTGCCCAGCCCAACCGGCCTTAACGCCATTTTGAACGATTTGTAGCGTTAAAATACACGCGTCACCGTTTTTCAGCGCAACTTGCACCTTATCTAACAGTTTCTCATCAACAAAACTGTAGGTGCTTCGATCTTCCACGATATCTCTGAATAAACGCAGTATACCGGACGTGACATCATCAGCATGTGTAATCGCGCGCTGGTAATCAGTATTTTCCGTCTCGGTTGAGGATTTTGGTGGAATGGTATGCGGCCAGCCACCGCACACATTATATTGCTGGTTCAATGTATACTTTATCCCATGCAGTGCCGCATCGCGATAACGTACATCTGGCACTTGTTTATATACCTGAGCAAGATACTCGATTTGAGAATAGGTATTCCTGTTATCGAATGAAACCCTTATATTGGCTTTTTCTTTAATAAAACTGTCCTTTTCTGGCACAGAAAGCACGCGTAGTGGGTCTTGGCTCTCAATCCAACCGCCGACATTCTTTTGATACATTAGAATATTTTCAGAAATACCCTTAATGTCATCGATAGGAAGGCGATTATATTCTTTTCCGTTTTTATTCTGATAGTGATGAATTGCATCAGCAAAGCCATCAATGCTTACTGATGCCCCGGTATACAAAGGTACCATCGAGAGAATGGTGATGAGAGATATTGAATATTTTTTCATAAAATAAAACCACTTTTTTGTTTTTAATAGAATACAGTTCCAACAAGTACTCGAGCGTGATAAGCGTGATAAGCGTGATAAGCGTGATAACAATCACAACAAAATTCATTTTCACCGAAAAATAATAGGCTTCAAACTAGCAGCATCAGCGATACTTCACCAAAAAATAAGATTATTCCTCTTTTTTATTTATTACATGAAAATAATAAAAATGGTTTTATGCAACACGCTGTTATGAGGATCATTACGCTCCTACAATACAACGAGCTGACTCCTTGATGAGAACAAAGCAGAAAAGGGCTGCATGGTGTCATGCTGTTACAAAAACGACCAATGCAGAGTCACCGCAGAACACGAAGAGTGAAAACAATCGCAATATTGACGTTTACGCTTAATGTCCTTCAATCCAAAGATGAAGGACAGGATAATAATTGGCAATAAATCAGTTACTCAATAAAACCGAGCTTAAACTGAGCCTTATCAACCAGCGACGTTAACCCTATGTTCTCTGGATAAGTGGGAAGCAAAGGGAAAAAGACAGAACCACCAATAATACTCCGGCTTTTAACGCCTTCAGGACGCAATCCCCAGATATTCTGGTACGTCATGGGAATATACTGACCGTTGATCACTGCGCTACCGATATACAGCATGATATGCCCCGGAATGTAAACCAATGTGGTGAACGCCTTACCGTGCGCATTGAGGTAACTTATTCGCACGCTGACATTTTCTTTACTGAGATCCACAACCCTGGATGTCGCCTGTATTTGGTCTGCTGAATTCCTGGGAAGGAATATACCAAAAGGCATCAGCAGACTGTGTAGTTCAGCAGAGCAGTCATTATAGAAGTTATAATTTCCCCAACCATAGGGCCTGCCGCTCATCGATTTCATCACTGTCGCAATATTGACAGGCGTCAATTCCCATGGCATGGCAACAAACTCATCGTCCTTCAGTCTGACCCAGAGAATTTTCGCATTACCATCACCGTTATCTACAGGCACAGCCACCAGAAAAAGACCGGGCTGCTTATTCTTGAAGGGTAAAACTGTTCCGGGTCTTGCCGTAAAATAATATTGGCCATGCTCATGGACAGAAATCTGTTCCTTAATAAAGGCTCCAAGATTTTTTCTGGCCAGTGATACCCATTTCGTTACAAATTTCTGATCCACCTTGACGATATCTTCGCTGTGGACCCATCCAATTACCGTGGGGGACACGACGTACTTCCAGCGTTTATCGCGGCTATCCGCAAGCACGTATATTGGGGTACCAGCACGAAGAGAGGAAATCTGAAAATTATCAAAGGGATATCCCTGCCCCGCTTGACGAGGATCGTCATAAGCAGGATCTGCCGTCGGAAGCCCCCTTACCAGCGTTTCCCTGATGACAATATTTCGACCAGAGGAGTGATAAACATCATCAATAGCGGTACCTGCATTATTCCTCACATTTTCCTTCCAGTGGAATGAATGAGCTCTGAAGTTTTCCCCCCAGGAAACACGGTCTTTATCAAGGAATCTGTTAAAGTTGGTAGTTCGGACGTTTTCAGCCTCTTTACTCAGGATTGATGTAATGTAGTAGGGATTCCAAGGTGACCGATCCTCAGGCCCGAGACCAAACAAGTGGGATTTAAGGGCAGAAAAATACCTTTGCTGTGTGGCGGCATCGATAACGGGGACATGCGCACTATCCGAACCAGGAGGAAGCCATTTATCGACCGACTGTGAATAGTTCTCCATCGAGAAAAGGGATTTGGTTGGATCAATATAATTCGATGTCGCAGAACCAGGAGAAATCAAGTCATTTACGTCTGGTTTGGATGGAGCGGTATGGCATGCTGAGAGCAGCAGCGGAAGAATCAAGCAAAAGGGCTTTATTTTGTCTGGCGTCTGAGTTTTTTTCATACGAACTCTCCGGTCACTCACCTGTCAGTCAGCTCGCAGCACAACGATGCCTGGCTTTGAATGCATGTATTCCATAAATTGCGAGTCCACCACTTTTCTGTTTGATGCCAGCGAGGACGCATTTCGAAACCACACCTGCCCATTATGCCGAACGACAATGCCAACATGTGAGACATCCAGACCTTCAAGCGGAGAGTAAACGCCGACATAATCTCCTGTCTTGAGACGACTTAGCACCTGTTCATTAATCGCTTTCCCCGGGATGTAATCTATTTTGCGTGGATGAATCCCCAGCCCCGGCACATATTCTCCGCCATCAGGCCTGCGGTTAAGTTGCTTTTCAGCAATCACATAGTCGGAGCTAATGTCCGGCGTAACGTCACGAGCATTGCGCGGTGCGGCGGCAAACCAGTCCGAGAAGAAGTGTCTTCGGTTGAGGTAGCCAACTTTGCCGCCGACATAACGCGTACTGACGAGATTGTGTAGAAACGTTTTCTGATCACGACTCCGGAACGTAATCAGCCAGAGTGAAACAGTCTACACCGTTAAAGTCAGCGACAAGGGCTTCAGGAACGTCAGCCCCACCGATGAGTGTTCCTGCTTTGTAGGGAGTTCCGAGAAAAGTCGACGATACTCGGCTGATAATTTCACCGTGGTTTTCCCCGGCAGATGGGATGACTTCCGACCGGACAATGCAGTTTACTTTTCCCGCCGTGACGCTGTCCATGATTGTTTGATAACTTTCTGCAGCAGGCGAGGCGCATGCCGTTAGGTACACCGACATAATCACAACTGCACATGCTTTTATCTTCATCATCATCTCCGTGTAAAAGTGTGGCCCCCCTTCTTTTACCGAAGATGGATATTGTGGCTATCAAAAAACGAGATTGGTTGATTTTTTTGTTAAAGAAACTGCGCAATGATGTTGCCATGCGTGAGGTTCATCACATGAAAATATTTGCTGCCGCGCTTTAGCGCCAATATAAGCCCAGTTATCCCGTTGCAAAGCATCCCTGCGATGCTGAACAGGAAGAAGTAATGACGCAAACAGATAACCACTGAGACACTTCAACGTTCTTCTTAAAACTAAAGCAGCAAGTTGGAGGCATCACTGCCTCCCCTTGACCCTGCTATTTTTAGCGTGACATAAAAAGCCATGTATAATTATTGGATTTTATTTGAAATCAACCATCATCTGTTGAGGTATGGATAAATGGCGAGTGCTGTTTACACATAATTCAATATAATCAGTGAATCTCGGTGGCTTTGGCATCCCAAAATTTAATAGCTTATGATTTTCAAATCGGACATTTAATTCTGCAAATTGTCCATATAAATACATTGCTTTAAGCATAATGCGCTCATTGCATGGACCAAAGATTTTTTTCAAGTCTCGCCGCATGTTCAGCAAAACATCGTAACTCACTTTTGCATATTTATCCCCGACCGGTTTTCGGCTCATTGCATGAGCGATTGCATTATCAATCTCCATGAACTGTACACAACTTGCCTCCCCTGCAGATATATGGACCACCTCTCCGTTGGGCAGATTACGGTTAAGAAGCATAATTATCGCTTCAGCATAATAATCCACAGGAATAACATCAATACGATCTTTCATCGAGCACATGAATTTCTGTAACATTAATCCCATGTTGAAAACCCAAAAGATGCTACTGGACGGTTTACAGCCATGTTTAGTGTGTCCAACCACTATCGATGGACGAGCGAATAAAAGAGGCATTTGTGGGCAGTGCTTACGCATGAGTTTTTCAATAGTCAACTTCGAGTGAGTGTATTCGACGAAGTGATTGTTCTTTTCGATCAAAGGACTATCTTCAGAAACCAGAGTGTTTGGCTCTGGAGTGCAGGACATCGCTGTACCTACATGCAAAAAACGCTGTAATCCCTTAACATTAGCCATTCTTTGAGCTAAGGCCAGAGTGCCATCAACGTTAACTTTCCAAATCATAGGATTATTGCCAAAGGACGCTATGGCTGCACAGTTAATCACATGCGTTACATTGTCTAGCCGAGAATCTTCCAAATATGAATCTGGATTACCAAGATCTCCCAACAATATATTATCCTGCGTCACTCTTGATAATTTGTCTTCACTGACATTAAACTTACGCATATTCTCATGAACGCGTTTTACTGCATCAACATAAGAACTGGCACGGACAAGCAAAATGACAGACAAATACAACGATGATCACGGTAAGGACTGGGTGGTTATCGGCAATAAAACGGCCTAATTTATGAACAGTTTTGGGGAGAGTTTTTCGGCACAAAAAAGAAGGGGCCAAATCTGGCCCCTATTGTTAATCCACACTTAACAGCGGATTACATATTATCGATGATGTCCTGAGCAAACTCACTACATTTCCGCAGTTTAGCACCTTCCAACTGACGTTCGAAATCGTAGGTCACGGTCTTGTTCTTGATCGCGCCTTCCATACCCTTAACAATCAGGTCGGCCGCTTCGAACCAGTGCATGTGGCGCAGCATCATTTCAGCGGAAAGAATGACTGAACCGGGGTTTACTTTATCCTGACCGGCATATTTTGGTGCTGTGCCGTGCGTCGCTTCAAACAGCGTGCATTCATCACCAATGTTGGCACCAGGGGCGATACCGATACCACCCACTTGAGTGGCCAGCGCATCGGAAATGTAATCACCGTTCAGGTTCATACAGGCAATGACGTCATACTCCGCCGGACGCAGCAGGATTTGTTGCAGGAATGCATCAGCAATCACATCTTTGATGATGATCTCTTTGCCGCTGTTCAGGTTCTTGATTTTTACCCACGGTCCGCCATCAATCAGTTCACCACCAAACTCGTCACGTGCCAACTGGTAGCCCCAGTCTTTAAACGCGCCTTCGGTAAATTTCATGATGTTGCCTTTGTGCACCAGCGTTACCGATTCACGATCGTTAACGATGGCATACTCAATGGCTGCACGAACCAGACGCTTAGTCCCTTCTTCAGAGCAAGGCTTGATACCAATACCGCACTGCTGCGGGAAGCGAATCTTGCTGACGCCCATCTCTTCACGCAGGAATTTGATCACTTTGTCCGCTTCTGGCGTACCGGCTTTCCATTCGATACCCGCATAGATATCTTCAGAGTTCTCGCGGAAGATCATCATGTCGGTCAGCTCAGGCTGTTTAACCGGGCTCGGCGTACCTTCATAATAACGTACCGGACGCAGGCAGATGTAAAGATCGAGTTGTTGACGCAGAGCAACGTTCAGGGAACGAATACCACCGCCGACCGGCGTGGTTAATGGGCCTTTGATGGCAACACGATAATCACGGATCAGGTCCAGCGTTTCTTCCGGCAACCAGACATCTTTACCATACACCTGCGTGGATTTTTCACCGGTGTAGATTTCCATCCAGGAAATGGCGCGTTTGCCGTCATAAGCCTTTTTCACTGCGGCATTAACAACATTGATCATCGCAGGAGTCACATCCACGCCGATACCTTCGCCTTCGATAAAGGGGATGATCGGATTATTAGGAACGTTCAGCTTACCTTGGGCATCAACAGTGATTTTTTGTCCGTCTGTTGGTACAACTACTTTGCTTTCCATTAACCTCTCCTTCGAGCGCAATTTTGTTAATGATTTGTAAGATGCGCGTCAATACTACTTGAATATTTTGCCCGCGCCAATCGCAAACCATTTCGAGTATAATACCTTCGTGACTCACGGCTATAAATATGATGAATAAATTCTCGGTTAAAAATCACAACCTTAAGCGATTCAGCTCGCAAACTTCACGTAAACGAGCAGTTTCTGCCACGCCTCGCCGCATCGTTCTGTTCAACAAGCCTTATGACGTGCCTCCCCAATTTACCGATGAAGCGGGTCGCGCCACCCTGAAAGACTATATCCCTTTTCCTGATATCTATGCTGCAGGGCGGTTGGATCGTGATAGCGAGGGTCTAATGATTCTCACTAATGACGGAAAACTACAAGCCCGACTCACTCAACCGGGAAAAAAACCGCAAAAATCTATTATGTTCAGGTAGAAGGCACCCCGACAGAGGCAGATTTGCAGCAATTTCGCCACGGTTTACAGTTGAAAGATGGCATGACGTTGCCAGCAGGCGCAGAAATCGTTGCGCCACCCGAGTGGCTATGGGCTCGCGTGCCGCCGATTCGTGAAAGAAAAACCGTTTCAGATAGTTGGCTAAAAATCACGCTACATGAAGGGCGAAACCGTCAGGTTCGTCGCATGACGGCCCACATAGGCTACCCAACGCTACGCCTGATACGTTACGGTATGGCCAATCAAACACTGGACAATTTACAGCCCGGCGCCTGGAGAGAGATTATCGATGTTTAAACCGCATGTTACCGTCGCCTGTGTGGTGCAGGCTGAAAATCATTTTTTAATTGTTGAAGAAGAGATCCGCGGTAAAGCTACCTGGAACCAACCCGCAGTGCACCTTGAAGCCAATGAAACGCTGATCCAGGCGGCAAGGCGCGAACTGTGGGAAGAAACCGGCCTTAGCGCTGCACCGCAAACTTTTCTGCGTCTTCACCAATGGATTGCCCCCGATCAAACGCCTTTTCTGCGTTTTTGCTTTGCCATTGACTTACCCACCAGGCTGCCCCCCCCGCATGACAGTGATATTAGTGGCTGTCATTGGCTCACCGCCGAGGAAATTTTACATTCAACGCAGTTGCGATTGCCGCTGGTGGCGGAAAGTATTCGCTGCTATCTGATGCCAGAACGCTACCCGTTGAGCCTGTTGGGTGCCTTTAACTGGCCGTTCGAAATTCCCATTGCGCAGGATTAGCCATGCCCCCCCGGCAACATCATGATAAAATACGCCGCTTGTTTTTCATGCTGACGCGTTGATGCCCTTTGAGCAGCGCGGCAGCACTTCAGTTCGTGAGACGCCCATGTCAGATAACAGCCAGAAAAAAATCATTGTCGGGATGTCCGGCGGTGTCGATTCTTCCGTTTCCGCTTACCTGTTACAACAACAGGGCTATCAGGTTGAAGGCCTGTTCATGAAGAACTGGGAGGAAGATGACGACACGGAATATTGTTCAGCCGCGACCGATCTCGCCGATGCACAAGCCGTATGTGACAAATTGGGTATTGTGCTGCATACCGTCAATTTCGCTGCGGAATATTGGGATAATGTGTTCGAGCACTTTCTGGCGGAATACCGTGCCGGCCGCACGCCAAATCCCGATATCTTGTGTAACAAAGAGATAAAATTCAAAGCATTCCTGGAATTTGCCGCCGAAGATTTAGGGGCAGATTATATCGCCACCGGTCACTATGTTCGCCGTCACGACAGCGGTTGTGCAACACGCTTGCTGCGCGGGAAGGACGGTAACAAAGATCAAAGCTATTTCCTTTACACGCTGAGCCACCAGCAAATTGCCCAGAGCCTGTTTCCGGTGGGCGAACTGGAAAAACCCGAAGTGCGCCGTATTGCCGAACGTCTTGGGCTCGCTACTGCGCAGAAGAAAGACTCCATCGGAATCTGTTTTATCGGTGAACGCAAATTCCGAGATTTTCTGGCACGCTACTTATCCGCGCAACCGGGGCCAATTCTGTCTGTTGATGATGGTAAGCCAATGGGACAGCACCAAGGATTGATGTACCATACACTTGGTCAACGCAAGGGTCTGGGTATCGGCGGTGTCAAAGAGGGCGGCGAAGATCCCTGGTATGTGGTTGATAAAGACGTCACCAATAATATTCTGTATGTTGCCCAAGGGCATAATCACCCACGCCTGATGTCTCAGGGTCTCATCGCGCAGCAGTTGCATTGGGTCGATCGCCAACCGCACCTTGAGCCTTTCCGTTGCGTAGTGAAAACGCGTTATCGTCAGGAAGATATTCCTTGCACGGTAACACCGTTGGATCGCGAACGTATCAGCGTTCGTTTTGATGTGCCGGTTGCAGCCGTAACGCCGGGGCAGTCCGCGGTGTTTTATCAGGGAGAGGTTTGCCTTGGCGGCGGCATCATTAGAAGAACGAGTTCAGGAGTAGCCTGTGGCTAAAAATTATCAGGACATCACGCTGGCTCTGGCGGGTGTTTGCCAATCCGCCCATCTGGTGCAACAGTTGGCGCACCACGGACACTGCGACAATGACGTTCTGCAAACCTCACTTAACAGTCTGTTGGATATGAATCCGGGCTCTACAGTGGCAGTGTTTGGCGGGGATGAGCGTAACGTAAAAGTCGGTTTGGAAACACTGCTGGGGATTTTAAACAGCAGCACCAAGGGCGTAGGTGCAGAATTATCCCACTATGCGTTTAGCCTGATAGCTCTTGAACGTAAGCTAAGCGGTAATCGCGCGGCGCTTGACGAGCTGGGCAACCGTATTGGTCAACTCTCTCGTCAACTCGAACATTTCGATTTGATGTCAGAGACCATAATCAGCGCATTGGCTGGCATTTATGTCGATGTCATCAGCGCGTTAGGCCCGCGAATTCAGGTAACCGGCTCACCAGAAGTCCTGAAAAATGCACAGGTGCAAGCCAAAGTGCGCGCAGCGCTGTTAGCCGGTATCCGCGCGGCGGTGCTGTGGCAGCAGGTCGGCGGCGGACGTTTGCAACTGATGTTTTCTCGTGCACGTTTGGTCAAAGAAGCCAAACTGATGCTGGCCCGTTGCTGACCCATGAGCAGCCCATTGCAACACAGAGCGATGGCAATGCGGCTGTGCAATGCTGAATCACGACTTCCGAACGTTGTTAAATTTATCCGTTATTAAATTTATGCGTTGTTAAACCTATACTTTGATAAACACACCCAGGAGTTGCTTGCGATGGAATTATCCTCACTGACCGCCGTATCCCCGATTGATGGTCGTTACGGTGATAAAGTCAGCACATTGCGCGCTATTTTCAGCGAATTTGGCTTACTGAAATTTCGCGTGCAGGTTGAAGTCCGCTGGCTGCAAAAATTGGCAGCCTGTGCAGAAATCAAGGAAGTTCCTGCATTTGACGCCGACACAAACGCTTTCCTTGATAAGATTGTCGCAGAATTCAATGAAACTGATGCCGCACGCATTAAAACCATCGAACGCACGACCAACCACGATGTGAAGGCGGTAGAGTATTTTCTCAAAGAGAAAGTCGCGGCTGTGCCCAGCCTGCATGCGGTTAACGAGTTTATTCACTTTGCCTGCACGTCTGAAGATATCAACAATCTCTCTCATGCCCTAATGCTGGATTGCGCGCGTCGCGATGTGATTCTGCCGTTCTGGCGGCAAATCATTGATGCCATTAAAACATTGGCGCAGCAATATCGCGACATTCCCCTGCTCTGCCGCACCCACGGTCAACCCGCAACGCCTTCCACCATTGGCAAAGAGTTTGCTAATGTGGTTTACCGTATGGAGCGCCAATACCGCCAACTGCAACAGGTAGAAATTCTGGGTAAAATCAATGGCGCAGTGGGTAACTACAACGCTCATCTGTCGGCATACCCGGCTTTGGATTGGCACGCGTTCAGCGAAAGTTTCGTCACCTCTCTAGGTATCCAGTGGAACCCCTACACCACACAGATCGAGCCGCATGATTACGTCGCCGAGCTGTTTGACTGCGTGGCCCGTTTCAATACCATCCTGGTCGATTTCGATCGCGATATCTGGGGCTATATCGCGCTGAATCACTTTAAGCAGAAAACCATCGCCGGTGAAATTGGCTCCTCCACCATGCCGCACAAGGTGAACCCTATCGACTTCGAAAACTCCGAAGGCAATCTTGGACTGGCCAATGCCGTGTTGAGTCATTTGGCAACCAAGTTGCCGGTATCGCGCTGGCAGCGTGATTTAACCGACTCAACGGTATTGCGTAATCTGGGGGTTGGCATCGGCTATGCGTTGATCGCCTATCAAGCGACGCTTAAGGGCATCAGCAAACTGGAAGTAAATCGCGATCGCCTGCTGGATGAATTGGATCACAACTGGGAAGTGTTGGCAGAACCGATCCAAACGGTAATGCGCCGCTATGGTATCGAGAAACCCTACGAAAAACTAAAAGAACTGACGCGTGGCAAACGCGTTGATGGTGCAGGAATCCAAGCCTTTATTGACGGACTCGCACTGCCAGAAGAAGAAAAAACACGCCTAAAAGCGATGACACCGGCCAGATATATTGGCCACGCCGTCGCGCTGGTAGACAAGTTAAAGTAATCAGTACGCACGGGTGGTAACGCCACCCGTGCCATTTTTTGCGATTGATTATTAGTACACGTTAGGCTTTTTCTCTATTCCCTCTACGTTTGTTTACATTTAGTTTACTGCGATTGTGGATAATTCACATCGCCACCGCCAATGCTCAATTCTGCCTTTTTTGTTAGAATTAGGAGGCATAGCCCGGATCGTCTGTAGTTCAATGAAGGATAAAGTCATGCGCGTATTGGTTGTTGAAGATAATGTATTGCTGCGCCATCACCTCACCGTTCAGATGAAAGAAATGGGCCATCAGGTTGATGCAGCTGCCGATGCTAAAGAAGCAGATTATTTCCTGCATGAACATGCCCCTGACATCGCTATTCTGGACTTGGGATTACCTGTTGAAGATGGTATGACGCTGATTCGCCGTTGGCGCAATCAGCAAGTAAAACTGCCAATTTTGGTGCTGACGGCTCGAGAAAGCTGGCAGGATAAAGTTGCTGTGCTTGAAGCAGGTGCTGATGATTATGTAACCAAACCATTTCATCTTGAGGAAGTCGTTGCCCGAATGCAGGCACTAATGCGGCGCAATAGCGGCCTGGCATCCCAGCTTATCAGTTTGCCGCCGTTCGAAATTGATCTGTCGCGTCGTGAATTGATGGTCGCTGGCACGCCCATTAAACTCACGGCATTTGAATACACTATTATCGAGACGCTGATCCGTAACAACGGTAAAGTGGTCAGCAAAGAGTCACTGATGCTGCAACTCTATCCTGATGCGGAATTGCGCGAAAGCCACACCATTGATGTATTGATGGGCCGTCTGCGCAAGAAATTGCAACTGGTGTATGATGCTGACGTCATCACTACTGTACGAGGTCAAGGTTACCGTTTCGATTTGGTCGCCTCATCATAGCTATGCGTGCAAAAAGACTGCCCTTCTCTTTACGTGTTCGTTTTCTGCTTGCTGCTGTCGCTATTGTGCTGGCCCTGTCGCTGTCTTATGGGGCCGTAGCCATCATTGGCTATAGCGTAAGTTTCGATAAGACATCACTCCGTTTGCTACGCGGTGAAAGCAACCTGTTTTACCGCCTGGCAGAGTGGAAGAACAATCATCTTAGCGTAACCATGCTGTCTGACATGGATGTCATCTATCCCACTTTGGTACTGATTTACGATCAGAACGGCAAAATTCTTTGGCGCGAACGTGAAGTTCCTGAGCTGGAAGCCCTGATTAAGCCGGAATGGCTAGCGAAAACAGATTATCATGAACTCGACACCAATACCCAGACCAGCAGTGCCGTGCTAAAGAGCGATGCTCAGGTCCTCAGCAAATTGACCCATTTCAGCAGCAAGGTGGAAGAAACGCCCTTCACCCACTCCATCGCCGTCAATACCTATCCGGCGACAGAAAACCTGCCCGCGTTGACCATTGTGGTGATTGATAAAATTCCACAGGAATTGCAACAGGCAGATATGGTCTGGGAATGGTTTAGCTATGTTTTTATTGCCAACCTGTTATTAGTATTACCTTTACTTTGGCTCGCCGCCCATTGGAGCTTACATCCGATCAAAACGCTGGCGGAACAGGTAGCAGACTTGGAAAATGGTACCCGCGAACAGCTTGATGAAAATCCTCCACGCGAGCTATACAGTCTGGTACGCAACCTCAATATCCTGCTGAATAACGAGCGCAAGCGCTATCAAAAATATCGCACGGCCTTGACCGATTTAACACACAGCTTAAAAACACCGCTCGCCGTGTTGCAAACCACATTACGCGCGCTACGCACCGACAAAGAAGTGCACATCGAGCAGGCAGAACCCGTGATGCTCGCGCAGATCAGCCGTATTTCACAACAGATAGGTTACTACCTGCATCGCGCGAGTATGCGTTATGAACATAACCTGCTGCTGCGTGAGGTGCACTCCGTCCCGGCATTGCTCGATGGGCTTTGTTCCGCGCTTAATAAAGTGTATCAGCGTAAAGGCGTGGTCATCACGTTAGACATTTCCCCAGAATTGACCTTTGTTGGGGAGAAAAACGATTTTATGGAAGTGCTGGGTAACGTGCTTGATAACGCCTGCAAATACAGCCTTGAATTTGTCGAGGTCAGCGTACAATATTCGGACCATCGCCTGCATTTGCTGACCGATGATGACGGCCCAGGCATTCTGCGCAGCCAGCGAGAGTTGATTTTCCAGCGTGGTCAACGGGCTGATACGCTCCGTCCCGGTCAAGGTATTGGGTTGTCCGTGGCGCTTGATATTATCGAGCAATATGAGGGTGAGATCATCATTACCGACAGCGTTCTTGGCGGTGCCCGCGTTGAAACCATTTTTGGCCGCCAGCACCCACATCCTGATTAACCAACGTCTTATCGTGAATGAGACTCTTTCCTTGGCGCTGCAACTACTGCGCCGAAGTGGTTATACTCTTACTGCCCCCCTTTGTTGGAACACATGGTATGGATTATCAACTGAATCTCGATTGGCCATCCTTTATGGCGAATTACTGGCAAAAACGCCCTGTAGTGATCAAGCAGGGTTTTACTGATTTCATCGACCCCATATCACCAGACGAACTTGCCGGTCTGGCAATGGAAAACGAAGTTGACAGCCGTTTGGTCAGCCACGAAGAAGGACAGTGGCAAGTCAGCCATGGCCCTTTCGACAGCTACGACCATTTGGGGGAACATAACTGGTCTTTACTGGTGCAAGCGGTTGACCATTGGCATGATGCCTCAGCGGCATTGATGCGTCCCTTCCGCCATATCCCTGACTGGCGCACTGACGATTTGATGATCTCGTTCTCCGTTCCAGGCGGCGGTGTTGGACCCCATATCGACCAGTATGACGTATTCATCATTCAAGGTACGGGTCAACGCCGCTGGCGTGTCGGGGAGAAAATCCCGATGAAGCGGCACTGCCCTCATCCGGATCTACTACAGGTTGATCCGTTCGAACCGATTATTGATGAACTGATGTCTCCGGGTGACATTCTCTATATTCCCCCCGGCTTTCCCCATGAAGGTTATTCGCTGGAGAATGCGCTTAACTACTCGGTCGGTTTCCGTTCCCCGAACGGGCGTGAATTGGTCAGCGGTTTTGCTGATTATGTGCTGGCCCGCGAACTGGGGAGTTACCGCTACAGCGATCCCGATATTGCTGCACGCGAACACCCCGCTACTGTTTTGCCTAACGAGTTGGATGCATTGCAAAAAATGATGCTGGATCTGGTACAACAGCCGGAACATTTTCAGCGCTGGTTTGGGGAATTTATTTCGCAATCACGCCATGAGCTGGATATTGAGCCACCTGAACCTCCTTATCAGGCCGATGAGATTTATGAGCTACTTCAGCAAGGAGCAACGCTGCGCCGGTTAAACGGGCTGCGAGTGCTTTGCATTGGGGAGCACTGTTTTGTTAATGGTGAGTGCATTGATACACCGCACTATGATGCGGCATTAGTGCTGGCGGAACAATTGACAATAGAAGGCAGCATGTTGGGTGAAGCGCTGGAAGATCCTTCTTTCCTGGCTAAACTGGCTGTATTCATTAACAGTGGCTATTGGTATTTTATGGATTAACGCTGGATATTACCTGCGTACCGTTCATTTTTCTGAGCGGTACGCAAAAAATCATTTTATCGAAATAAAGCATAAAGCAATCATTTTATTTTCAACCCCCACATCAAGGTTTAATACTTCCGCAAAAAATTGATGAAAATGCGGTATTCCCCTTATTAATAACAGACCCAACATTCATACAATAAACCTATCATTTTTTAACGCAAGGGAATTATATGAATGTCTTTATATCAAACAGAGATCCTTATTCTGCATTTATTAACCATTATATTGATGAAAGCTGAGGGATTAAAAACAACGATGCGCTAACGCCTCAAGGCATAATCGAGCATATCTTTGATCACATTTCCTGTGGTTCAATTCGGCATCAATTAAAAGAGGGTTATGATGAGTTTAAAGAAACATTCACATTAAACATGCTTAAGGCAATCGATAAGAAAAATGAAAGCCCATCCTCATATAAAATACCAGAGTGTATTGAATTTTGGCATTTACAACACAAAATCATAATGACTAAAAATCACTTTGAAGCAGCCCTTATTGATACACATACCCGGATAGAAATTCAGTCGAGAAAAGAAGATGATGTAAGTTTTTATCTTAAAGATGAAATCCTCTCAAATTTCTATACTGCCAAGGTGCCCATCAATAGAGGGGTTTTATCTAAAGACAAGATCAAGTTCACGACAACCGGAGCGCTAGACTTACAGGAAACCAATTTTTATAAAAAGCTCTTTCCGGTATCAATTTATTGGGTGCTAACCTGAGAGGCGCAGATTTTTCACGAACTAACTTAACAAATGCGAAATTGGATTACGCCTGTGTAGACGATGCTGATTTTACAGGTGCTAATTTAGAATTCGTAGACAGGCAACATACCAATCTTTCTAAAGCAATAATGAATGGCGTTGCGCAAATGCAATCGAGCACCTCTTGTCCCATTATGTATTCCAGAAATGAAAAATACCGAGAGGAAACGATTTCTGAAATATGTAATTTAATCAAGAACAGCTATAAAAAGATAAGTTAAAAAAAGAGATGCCAAAAGTGATGGATTGTTTAGAACGACATCACACGTAGAAGAATTAAAATTTGCATCGCAAGCTTTCAATGACAAAATTCTTGATTTAAAAAAAACCCCTTTAAGCTGCTTAACCAAAATACTCAATAACGAATTTAATAAACTAATACCCATTGACGTTGCCTTAGCCGAAAAAATGATCGCTCAACCTGCGAACGCTGCTAAGTTGTTGCATCAAAAAATCAAGGAAATGCATCCTATAGAAGAGAAGTTGTTATCCAAATCATTAGAACTATACTCTGATGCCTATAAAAATGCAGAAGACGATGAAAATTCATCGTTTAACAAGAGAGTGGTTCTTTTCTCTCTGACTCACTTTTTTTAGAGCCTATTATGCTTAATAAATCGTTCAGCCCGACAGAGAGTAAAGAACTTACAGCGAAAATAGTCGTAATGCTAAAAGAGCTTCTTACTGCGTATTCATTCGACGGCGATATGGTCCATTTACACAAAACTCCGCGATCTGTCAGTTTTATTCGACAAATCTGGCCTCTCAATAAAAAATCTGATAAACAGTAAGTTAACGCTGGTCGTTTTCATCGACCAGCATCGAAACGCATTTCACATATTTTTAAAATTACGAACTTCGTTTTACTTCTTCGCCCGCAATGCGGTCAGTTCAGCAATACGCATAATCACCGACACCGCTTTTTCCATACCTTCCAGTGTGATGAATTCATGTTTGCCGTGGAAATTATAGCCGCCGGTAAACAAATTAGGACAAGGCAACCCCTGGAAAGAGAGATGCGCGCCATCCGTACCACCGCGGATTGGTTTCAGGCAAGGTTCAATATCACAATCACGCATCGCTTGCTGGGCCAGACTAATCACATGGGGGTGCTGCTCCACCTGTTCGCGCATGTTGTAATAGCTATCGGTGATGGTCACTTCGATATAGCAATCTGGCGGCAAGTCAAGACATATTTTTAAGAAATATCAAACAGTTACTTTTACATAGCTCAAAACCCTGCTTTTCAAAATCACGCACGATATAGTGCATTTCAGCCCGCTCAACCGTCCCTTTCATGCTATGCAGATGGTAGAAACCTTGGTAACCGTCAGTCTGCTCAGGCACTTCTTGCGCCGGAACTTCCTGATGGTAACGTGCAGCCAACGCCAATGCGTTAACCATCACCCCTTTGGCACTGCCAGGATGAACGTTATTACCGACAATCTTTATTCCGACGGAAGCTGTATTAAAGTTTTCAAACTCCAGCTCACCCACCCCGCCACCATCGACGGTATAAGCCCATTGCGCGCCAAAGGCGGCGACGTCAAAAAATTGCGCCCCTTTGCCAATTTCTTCATCGGGGGTAAATGCGATGCGCACCGTACCGTGTGGTGTTTGATGGTGTTTCAACCGCACCATCGCCGTAATAATTTCTGCAATTCCCGCTTTATCGTCTGCACCCAGCAGCGTTTTTCCGTCAGTGGTGATTAGGGTGTTACCCAGCAGTTGATGCAAAACAGGGAACATCACGGGCAACAGGATCTCATCCCCGATCCCAAGCGCAATATCACCACCGCGGTAATCTTCCAGAATCTGTGGATTGACGTTTTTCCCGCTGTAATCCGGCGAGGTATCCATATGAGAAATAAAGCCAATGGTGGGTACTTGCCACGCCACATTGGAAGCCAGCGTCGCCATTACGCAACCATGCTCGCTCACGCTAACCTGATCGAACCCGAGCGTTACCAGTTTCTGCTGCAAGGCGCGCGCCAACTTGAGTTGGCCCTCCGTACTCGGCACATGCCTTACGCCCGGTTTAGACTGAGTATCAAAGGTCACATAATTCAAAAAACGATCGAGTAATTTTTCCATATTCCTACCCCCTGAACCCTGATGGGTATTATGCGGATGGCTTTCCTGGCAAATATTGCGTCAGGTCAGTTTTTACCATCTTAGATGCCGAATGCGCTTAAACCCTCTTTTGCGGGCAGACAAATAACGCTTTTCGTGGAAAAACGGATTTTCTGAGGATGCTTTATTCGCGTTGTTGTCGCATTATTTTAACGTCAAGAACACATAATGCTCACAACACTTTATCCCTGTGCCAACGCAGTACAAGACAATCGCCAATCTCATGATTAACATGCTTTCTTCGTCGCAAGAGTGCGCGTATAAGTTGGCGTACACTGGGGTTTCCCGTAGAATGCCCCCCTAACGACGCTCCACACGCAAAGGTGATAACCCTAGTCATGGATTGTTTTACACAACATGCATGCGCCAACGATGGAAACTGAGCAAAACCACCATGAATGAAAACCTTTCCCCCGCATCCGCACCGGTTGTTGAACTGCGCGATGTACGTAAAGGATTTGATGGCAAAGACATCATCTCCCATTTTGATCTCACCATTAACCACGGTGAGTTTTCGACCATTCTTGGTCCTTCTGACTGCGGCAAAACCACGGTACTGCGTTTGATTGCTGGGCTGGAAAATGTCGACAGCGGTACCATTCTGCTTGAGCAGCAGGATATTACCCATCAGCCCGCCGAACAGCGTTATGTCAACACCGTCTTTCAGAGCTATGCGCTGTTCCCCCACCTGAGCGTATTTGACAACATGGCATTCGGGTTGAAAATGCAGAACCCCCCCAGTTGAAATTGAACCACGCGTCATGGAAGCCCTGCGAATGGTTCAATTGGACGAGTTTGCCCAGCGTCGCCCACATCAACTGTCCGGCGGACAGCAACAGCGCGTTGCTATTGCCCGCGCAGTGGTGAATAAGCCCAAGGCATTACTGCTCGACGAGTCACTTTCGGCCCTTGATTACAAGCTGCGCAAACAGATGCAAAACGAACTTAAAGCGCTGCAACGTAAATTGGGCATTACCTTTATCTTTGTCACCCACGATCAAGAAGAAGCGCTCACCATGTCAGATCGCATCGTGGTAATGCGAGAAGGACGGATAGAGCAGGACGGCACACCGAGAGAAATCTATGAAGAGCCTAGTAATCTGTTCGTAGCCAGCTTTATTGGCGAAATCAATATTTTCGATGCTACGGTGATCGCAGCGCAGCAAGGCACCCGCGCGCATGCCATGGTGGAAGGACGCGCCTGCCCTATCACCGTCAACTTTCCGGTGAGCGCCGGGCAGTCGTTGAAAGTTCTGCTGCGCCCCGAAGATCTGTGCGTAGAGGAAATCAATGATGACACCGCTGCCGATGGCATGATCGGTTACGTGCGCGAACGTAACTACAAAGGCATGACGCTTGACTCCACAATCGAATTAGAAAACGGCAAAATGGTGATGGTCAGCGAATTCTTCAACGAAGATGACCCCGATGTCGATCACTCACTCAACCAGAAGGTTGCTATCACATGGGTAGAAAGTTGGGAGGTCGTGCTGCACGATGAAGCCACCGCGTAAACATTTCCAAAACATCATCGTCACCATCATTGTTGCCTGGCTGATGCTGTTTGTGTACTATCGCGCAGCCCGCTTATTGAATAAAAAGGTGGACCTGGAATGATAGGACGTTTGTTGCGCGGCGGTTTTATGAGCCTGATCTACGCCTACCTGTACATTCCGATCATCATTCTGATTGTGAATTCATTTAACCAGGCACGCTTCGGCATCAACCGTGATGTTATCGACCCGACAACGGTAACCTGCTGGAGTGATTTCTGGGATGCAAAATACAAAGGCAGCCTGCTGCTAACCGACGACGCGCGCGAAGTGTTCCAGATCGCACTGCGTAAACTGGGTTATTCGGCCAATACCACCGACCCGAAAGAGATCGAAGCCACTTACAGCGAGTTGAAGAAACTGATGCCGAATGTGCTGGCGTTCAACTCCGACAATCCCGGCAACCCGTTTATGGAAGGTGAAGTGAATCTGGGCATGGTCTGGAACGGCTCTGCTTACGTAGCCCGCCAGGCTGGCACACCGCTGGAGGTTATCTGGCCGAAAGAAGGCGGCTAAAAAATTACTGCCCGCCGAAGTTGCAGGTGATAAAATACTCTACCCTGATGACGAGACTATTCAGAAAGGGGAATGGCAAAACGACGTTGGCAGCACAAGCTCACTGTACGAAAACTATTGCCGGTCGTTGATGTCTGAGGGCTAGCCGCGCCATGCCGCTAGCCCTCAGCGATTGAGCGTCACCCTACCCATTCGTAGTAAAGCCGTAGCCCTTTTTCGCAGGAACAACATCCGCTGCAACCGCCGTTGGCATTTTCGTGACTGTGAATCTTTCCTTTCTGGATCCAGATTTCCATCATGCCTTCAACCACGCCCGTTTCGACGTGAAAGTTTTGGCTCACCTCTTGCAACGAAACGCGCTGTCTTTCTTTCACAAAATTGCGCAGTTCAATCAGTGCCATGTCATCCTCCCACCCCGCACAGCGCTATACCTTTCCACAACAGGATTCACCACACGCACAACCGCAGACTACTGCCGCAAATTGCCATTGCGGCGCAGAAAAAACACGGTAATCGCCCACACGGCCAGCACCGTAGCGATGGCACTGGTAGAATAGAGTGGATGGTTGGCAAAACGTCCTGCCTGATACACCAGTACCGCCGCACCATAGCCCAGTTCTATTGTCCAAACGAAACAGAACAGAGCCCACGCCGTGCCCACTTCGCGCCAGATAGCTGACAGTGCTGCGACGCAGGGCACATACAGCAATACCATCAATAAGTAGGCCACCGCCCCTAAACGTCCGTCGAATAAGTGGACAATGATATCCAGTGATGAGACAGAAAACTCATTCTGTTCGGCTACCGTCGCGGTATCGCTCAAATCCCCAACGTTGATGCCCAACGGATCAAGAAGCTCACCGCCCAATTTGGAGAAATTTTCTGGGATCGTCGCCAGCGCACCGATAACGCTTTCTCCCAGATTGAACGGCGTTTCCTCTTCCTGTGTGTCCGCCTGACTGTCCGCCATGGCACCATAAAGCGAATCCAGAGTACCGACTACCGCTTCTTTAGCGAAGATACCGGTGAATACACCGACGGCAGCCGGCCAGTTTTCCGCTTTTATCCCCATCGGTGCGAATACCGGCACAATCTTCTGCCCGATTGAAGAAAGCACCGATTTGTCACTGTCCTGGTTACCAAACGAACCATCGGTGCCCATGGAGTTGAAAAAGCTCAGAATCGTCACGACCACGACAATCAGCTTGCCAGCTCGCAGAATAAAACTCTTTAAGCGATCTCAGATACGAATCAGCACGCTACGCAGCCCGGGTAAATGGTACGGCGGGATCTCCATCACAAACGCGGACGTATCGCCCTGTAACGCGGTATTTTTCAACATAAAGCCGGTGGCAATAGCTGCGAAAATCCCTACCAGATAAAGTCCGAATACAAGGTTTTGTCCGCCGCTGGTGAATAGCGCCGTCGCAAACAGCACATAGACCGGCAAGCGCGCACCACACGACATAAAAGGTGCCATCATCACCGTAACAATGCGATCGCTGTGTTTCTCCATGGTACGCGTGGCCATAACAGCGAGCACATTGCAGCCAAAGCCGACAATCAGCGGCACGAAGGCTTTACCCGGTAATCCGATGCTGCGCATAAAGCGATCCATAACAAACGCCGCACGCGCCATGTAGCCGGAATCTTCGAGGTAGGAGAGGAAAAGATAGAGACAGCCAATGACCGGAATAAACGTGGAGACGGTTTGGATACCACCACCAATGCCATCCGCCACAAGCGTCGCCAGCCATTCCGGCGTATTGATCGCACGCAGCAGCGTACCTAATCCGTCCACCAGCAACGCGCTGACAAACTGATCGAAAAAGTCAATAAACGCACTCCCCACCTTGATAGTGAAGATAAACATCAAGTACATCACCAACAAGAAAATGGGAATGCCGAAAAACCGGTGCAATACCACGCGATCAATTTTATCGGTAAGCGTCGCAGAGACATTGCTACGACGGATCACCGCCTGATTGGCAATGGAGGAGACAAACTGATAGCGTGCATCGGCAAGAAAGATATCCAGTTCATCTTCATAGGGTTCCGTCAGGGCGGCAACCTGAGCATCCATCTCTGCCAACAACGGTGCGAGCAAGCGGGAACGTACCGTGGTGTCCCCTTCCAGCAATTGCAGCGCCAGCCAATAAGGGTGCGTTACGCCGGGAATATCCGTCATGCGTAACGCCATTTGTACGGCGGCATTTTTCAGTGGCGCATCGTACGGCACCTCAACGTTGGGAGAGCGAATATCCGCCAGTGCAGACATGCAGACCTGGCGCAGCACATCAATGCCTTTGTTTTGGCTGGCGGTGATGGGCACCACTGGACAACCTAACCGATTTTGCAGTGCAGCGATATCTATCTCCAGCTTACGTGAAGAAGCGATATCCATCATGTTAACGGCAATAATCATCGGCACATTCATATCCAACAGTTGCGCCGTCAGATAAAGATTGCTCTCAAGATTGGCCGCATCGAGAATATTGGGCACCAGGTGTGCTTCGCCAGAGAGAATATAATCACGGGCAACGCGCTCGTCTTCTGAGCTTTCCAATGCCGGATTGAGAGAATAAACGCCGGGAAGATCGACCAGCGTGAATCGTTGTCCTTTATAGAGAAATTGGCCGACTTTTTTCTCGACGGTGACGCCGAGCCAGTTTCCTACCGTTTGTTTCCCCCCGGTCAGCAGGTTAAACAAAGTGGTTTTACCACAGTTGGGGTTGCCAACAACACCAATGACGGGATGTGCGACCATAACGATTCCTTACTTGCTCGTACTTTTATCAGACAGGCGTGCCGATAAGCCACATGCCTGGCGAATCAACAGACCCGGAGAATCAACATGCTTCCAGAATCAATATCTGCGCTTCGCTCTTGCGCACGCTAATGGCGGCTCCGCGCAAACGCAACTCGATAGGATCGCCTAACGGTGCTACACGGGTGACCGTAAATGTCACTCCCGGCGTAACGCCCAACGCCAACAGACGTTTGCGGTAATCTGCCGATTCTTTTTGATAACCCTGCACACGCCAGGAACTCCCTACGGGAAATACGGTTTCTGTCATGAATACTTCTCCTCGCTGAATGACGGCCTCTTTCGACACACATTACTGCCAGATGGCATCAACCTTGTGTGACCTGAGGTGCTACCCAGACTTGCTTACCCATATCCCAATTAATCGCGATACGACCATCGCCCGCCGCTAACATCAATGGCTGGTTTACTTCACGCTGAATAACCCGAATTTCCCCCCCAACGCGAATACCCAACTCCATTAAACGTTGGTGATACTCACCGCTGAGACGAATTCGCGCAACCACAGCGCTAACATTGAGAGGAATATCAAGAAGGGTGTGAAGACCTGGCGTCATAGTTGGGCTCTTAAAGAAAAACCGCAGAACCCGGTGGTGAATTCTTACGGTATAATTGCTGTAAATGCTCAGAAAACAAACAAAAGTAATAACGATTATCAATAATAAATATATGGGTATATGTCTACTTGATACATATCAAACAAAAATTAAATATCGCTCATTCCCCTGATGACAGCGCTTAAAAACTGCAAGAAACGCCACAAAAAAACACCCTGTCAACCGTAAGGCTGACAGGGTGTTTTACTGCGTAGCAACTGTCTACTTCACACTATGAGACAGGTCGCTGGCGATATGTGACGTTTCTTCCAGATAGGCATCCGGAGCCTGATAATCCTTAGGTAAATCTTCCAGGGACTTCAGCGGCTTTTTACCTTCACGTTTGAAGCGTTCATTAAGTCGATTCAGACGTAATGCTTCATCGTCATTATTTTCTTTTTCACGCTGAGCATAATTGAGGGAAACAATGTTACGTTTCTCTTTATTCGCATTATAGCGCGCAACATCCTGGATGATATATTGAAATTCAGGATCTTTGGCAATACGAGCCTGATGTTGCTCGTTCAGCCCACCAATATAGGGTTTCATATCCCCCAGTTTGCCATAGCGCGCTGCATTGATACTGTCCCAGACCAAGGCGTTATCTTCAAATTTCTCACCGGTCTCAACCGCTTCTGTGCCGGTTGGCATCAAAATATCCGGCGTGACACCGCGCAACTGGGTGCTGCCGCCATCAATACGGTAGAATTTTTGAATGGTGTAAGAAACCGAGCCTAGTCCCGGCCATGCCGGATGCAGCATCTGATCGTAAATACGGTTCAGAGAGCGATACTGTTGTACCGTGCCTTTACCGAAGGTCGGTTCACCGACAACCAATGCACGACCATAATCCTGCATTGCGGCGGCGAAAATCTCTGATGCCGAAGCACTGAAACGATCGACCAACACCACCAGAGGGCCTTTATAGTAGACCACGCCATCAGTATCGCTATCTTCACGTACCTTACCATTATTGTCACGGATCTGCACCACAGGACCGCTGGGAATGAGCAGGCCAGAGAGCCCTACCGCCTCGGTCAGCGCCCCACCGCCGTTACCGCGCAGATCAATGACGATGCTGCTCACATTCTGTTTTTCCAGCTTTTGTAATTGCACTTTGACGTCATCCGTCAAACCAACGTAAAAACTGGGAATATCCAGCACACCAACGGTTTCTTTGCCCACCGTTTTGACCGACATTTTCACAGCCCGATCTTCCAGGCGAATGCGCTCACGGGTCAAGGTCACGGTTTTGGTTTTCGTGCCTTTGCCACCAGGCAAAATTTCAAGCCGCACCTTGCTGCCTTTGGGGCCTTTAATCAGCGCCACCACATCATCAAGCCGCCAGCCGATCACTTCCACCATCGGTTTACCATTTTGTCCTACGCCGACAATGCGATCGCCCACGGTAATACTTTTGCTCTTTGCCGCCGGACCGCCTGCTACCATGGAGTTGATGACCGTGTAGTCGTCATCCATTTGCAATACCGCGCCAATGCCTTCCAGAGAAAGGCTCATGTCGGTATTGAATTGTTCCATATTACGCGGCGACAAATAGCTGGTATGGGGATCCATTTCCCGCGCAAACGCATTCATGATGAGTTGGAAAACATCTTCACTGTTGCTTTGCGCCAGACGACGAATAGCGAACTGATAACGCTTGGTGAGCGTCTCTTTGATCTCTTTGTCGTCTTTGCCAGTCAGTTTTAAGGTCAGCCAGTCATATTTTACCTTGGCATCCCAAAGACGGTTGAGCTCTCCCACATTTTGTGGCCAGGGCGATTTGCTGCGATCCAGCTCAATCGTGTCTGTTCCCGTCAGATCAATCGGTTTTTCCAACACGGATAACGCATATTGCAAACGCTTAAAGCGACGTTTTTGCGCCAGATTATAAAGCGCGTAGGGCACGTCCAGTTTACCGCTTTTAAGATCTTCGCCCAGTTGCCCTTTTTGATTGGCAAATTCAGCAATATCGGAGGCCAACAGCACGTTATGGCTGTAATCCAGCATATTGAGATAGCGTTTGAAAATCTTCTCGGAGAACTGCTCATCAAGAGCTATCTGCCGATAATGGGAGCGCAAAAAACGCAGCGTGATGCGATCGCTCTCAGTGGCATGCTGAAGTTCCTGATGCAGTTGGGGAATCTGATCTGCACGCGTGATCATCTCACTGCGTGCAATCGCTTCGCTGCGTGAGACGGGCGCTTCTTTGGCAACGCTCACGCCCGCCAGCAATGCGGCGGCAATCACCGTCATTCGGATTAATGTGTTCATGCCCTGATTGGCCCTCCGTATCAGAACTGCAAGTGTTCTGCGCGCACAATCATCGCCAGACCGGAAGCCAGTTGAACCCGAACTTCACCTTTGGCAATCTCGAGCACCGTAGCGTCCATGGCATCTTTACCTGCTCTGACTTTGATCTCTTGACCAATTTTCAATGCGGTAATATCCGTTACGTTAACACGCTGTGGTTGCGGCGCACGCTCGGTAGCGGCTTTAGGTTGGCGAGGTGCGGAAGAACGCGGTGCACTGTCGGCTGCGGGGCGCTCGCGACGCGGGGCCGGTTTACGCCGACGAGCGGGTTGCTCAGCGGTTTCTCCCGCAGCGCGGCGTTTCGCCTGCTGTTCAGCTCGCTGCGCTTGAACGCGCGCTTTAGCTTCTTCCAGTTGCTTGCGAGCGTGATCGACATGCTGCTGTTCCAATTCACCGCATGGATTACCATCGAGATCGACACGTTGTGCGCCCAGTTTGATGCCGTACAGATAACGCCAACTGGACGTGTAAAGGCGCAACGCAGAACGCAATTGCGTTTTACTCACACTGTCAGACTCTGACATGCGAGTGACAAGATCCTGAAAAATACCGATTTTTAAGGGCCGCGTTTCACCTTCAGTGGTGAAGCAAAGCGGAAACCGTTCTGCCAAAAAGGCAATGACATCTTTACTACTGTTCAACTTAGGTTGATTTTCCATGAAATTTCCTGATTACAACAGGTTTGCCAACCAGCGCAGGCATGAACAGGCGACATTATAATGACGCCATCAGCAATTGCTACGTTATCCTTCTCTCTGCGTGAGAGAATTGATAAAAGTCAGCACATCGCTCTGTTGCAATTGCGTGCAGAGCACGGCGACCACCGCTTTGAGACCTTCTTCATCTTCAGCGTCAAAACGCTCATAGGACGTGCTATCAATATCCAGCACGCCAATCAGTTGACCGTTCACCGAAAGCGACAGTACGATCTCGGCATTGCTGGCGGCATCGCAGGCGATATGGCCGGGGAACGCGTGCACATCACCGACACGTTGAATCCGATTTTCCACGACTGCGCTCCCACAAACCCCCTTACCCGCCGGAATGCGAACACAGGCAACTCGCCCCTGGAAGGGCCCAAGGAACAGCGTGTCACCCTCCAGAAGATAAAAGCCCGCCCAATTGACGCTCTCAAGGCGTTCAAACAGGAGTGCACTGCTATTGGCCAAAATAGTGATGAAGCGGCGTTCACCCGTAATCAGTGCGGATAAGATCGCTGACAAGAGCCCTATAAAATGATGGTTTATTCATAAATAATAATTCAGTTTTTCCAGATACCTTAGCCTGCCAGCCACAGCCCATTGGTGCAAAAACACATCAATCGCTCTGCGGCATCATCCTATGATTTGAATCACCCTGCCTGACAATACTGGCGATGTATAACCCAAGAGAAGAAGGATATACGCTTTTGCGTTTTTATTCACATAAACGTGACACGCTGAATTGAGACATACAGCATGCCACAAGAGCATTCGCTTCGTCAGCGTGTCGCGCACAATTCATTCAACCTTCTGCGCATAATATTTTTCTGACACCGGGTAAACGGATTCAATTACCTCGTGAACGCAGAAGTAGGCTATCATGCTGACGACCTTCACATCGCAATTCAGCGTAATGAGAATATACAGCATAGTCGGTTCCGCCACGCACCGCGCCCACCCGTGACCAAGGCACGTTCCGTCGTTGTCGACGGGCGCTATCACCGTTGCCACGGCAGTGACATGCTGTTCCTTCTGCCAACAATGACGAGAGGAGAGTATGCTACCTGCCCGCAGTGTGCAACCTGGGTCGGCTCTGGACGCGACTGGTCAATGACACGTCTGGCCGCAATGGCCATGGCCATGCTGCTCTTGATGCCCTTCGCCTATACCGCTCCACTACTCGATATCCGCCTGCTGGGCGTGGCGATCAATACCAGTCTGTTTGAGGGTATCTGGCAGATGACCAAACAAGGCCACCCGGTTACTGCCAGCATTGTTGCATTCTGCACGGTAGGCGTTCCAGTTACGCTAATGGCGTCGTTGCTTTACCTCTTTTTTGCTCCGCGTATTGGCATGAATCTGCGTCCTATACTGCTGCTGGAAAAATTGAAAGCCTGGATGATGCTGGATATTTATCTGGTCGGGCTGGCGGTTGCCGCCATCAAGATCCGCGAGTTTTCCGATATTCAGTTGGGGCATGGCATGGTGGCCTATTTGACGCTGACTCTGCTCAGTCTGTTAACGCTCATTCACCTTAACCCCGATCAGCTTTGGCTGCGTTTCTATCCGCAGTTGCATCCGGTGATCAACGCAGAACGTTATCGACTCTGTCTGGCCTGCCATTTTACCAGCGCGCCGGATGCGCGCGGCCGCTGCCCACGTTGCCATACCCCGCTACGCGCACGTCGACGCCATAGCCTGCAAAAATCCTGGGCGGCATTGATCAGTGCGATGGTGTTTCTGGTGCCTGCCAACTGGCTTCCCATCTCCATTCTTTATGTCAACGGCGCACGCAAAGAGGACACCATTCTTTCCGGCATTATTTCGCTGGCGCACGGTAATGTTCCCGTGGCTGCGGTGGTGTTTATCGCAAGCATACTGGTACCGTTTACCAAAGTTGTCGTGCTCAGCGCATTATTGTTGAGCATACAGTTGCGCATACAACGCGGTATTATGACGCGAATGCTCCCGCTACGTGCCATGATCTGGATTGGCCGATGGTCGATGCTCGATCTGTTCGTCATCGCCTTGATGATGTCGCTGGTACACCGCGACCAACTGTTGGCTTTTACCTTAGGCCCGGCGGCCTTCTATTTTGGTGCGGCCGTTATTTTGACCATTCTCGCCACAGAATGGCTGGATAGCCGATTAATATGGGATACCCATGGAACAAGATTCAGCAACACCCGAGTCAACACGAACCGCGATCAAGCATAAGCGTCGTATTTCGCCATTCTGGCTGCTGCCGTTTATTGCGCTCCTGCTGGTTGGTTGCTTTACACCAACCAGCAGGAGCGCGGCACCAGCGTCACCATCGATTTTATCTCCGCCGACGGCATCGTGGCTGGCAGAACCCCCGTGCGCTATCAGGGCGTTGAAGTGGGTACGGTAACCGGCTTATCGCTGGGACCGTTATCGGATCGGGTAATGGTGGCACTGCGTATCAGCAAGCGCCACCAGCATCTGGTTCGTAGCAACTCGGTATTTTGGCTGGCATCAGGCTATAACCTGCAATTCGGTCTGGGCGGCGGTCTATTAAAAACCGGTACCTTCCAGCAATTCATTCGCGGCGGTATCGCCTTTGCTACACCACCGGCCATTCCGTTGGCGCCGATCGCTACATCCGGCAAGCATTTCCTGCTACTGGGTGAAGAACCGAAAGAGTGGCGTCAATGGGGCACCGCTATTCCTGAATAAATCACATGATACTGCCGTCGCTTGATTAGCGACGGCAGCCACGTGCCGTGTTTTGACGCCATTCTGCTTGATGCGCCCTGTTCCGGGGAAGGCGTGGTTCGCAAAGATCCGGATGCAATGCGGCACTGGTCGCCGGAGAGTATGGCGGAGCTGGCGCAAACCCAAAAGGAACTGATCGTCAGCGCATTTCATGCGTTAAAACCCGGCGGCGTGTTGATTTACTCAACGTGTACGCTCAATGCGCAGGAGAATCAGCAGGTGTGTCAGCACCTACTTAATTCCTTCCCTAATGCCTGCACGATTGACTCGTTAGCTGACCTCTTCCCCGGCGCAGAAAATGCGCTCACTGAAGAGGGGTTTCTGCATGTGTTTCCGCAAGTTTATGACAGTGAAGGCTTCTTTGTGGCGCGGTTACGCAAAACACAAGCCATCGCTCCCTTGCCTGCACCGCGTTTTAACGTGGGCAAATTTCCCTTTACGCCATTAAATGGCAAAGACAAGCAAGCCGTGACACCTCATGCCAATCAAGCGGGCTTAGTTTGGGACACAGAACAGCAACAACTCTGGCAACGGGATAATGAAATCTGGCTTTTTCCCACCGCACTGGGTGAGCTGTTTGGCAAAATCCGTTTCTCGCGTATTGGTCTCAAGCTCGCGGAACGTTATGCCAAGGGCTATCGCTGGCAGCATGAAGCGGTCGTCGCATTGGCAAGTGCGCAGGCAAAGCAGGCTTATGCACTGAGCGACGCTCTCGCCTGTGAATGACTTCAGGGGCGCGACAGTTACCCTGATGTGCCACCTACCCACGATGAGGTAGTGCTTACCTATCAGCATACGCCGATCGGGTTAGCCAAACGCATCGGCAGCCGTATAAAAAACAATCTTCCGCGCGAATTAGTACGCGACGGTGCCTGCATACAGGACGTTTAATGGGGAGTGTTTCACTCCGCTTGAACCATTTTCATCTACACTCTCACTATTGTTAGCACAATGGTCTGGGAGGGTAAGCGCCTATGTACGCACTGGTTGTCTTTATCTGCTATCTCGGGCACGGCTGCGAAAATCTGGTTGTTGATGCCTATCTTGACGAAGCACAATGCCTGAGAGCAATGGATGAGCAGTATTTACGTCGGGCGGGCTGTTTTCCGATAGAGGATTTTATCGATGGCTACTGGATGCCAGCCCATAAACGAGCGGAGTTTTGACGCGCATGCTCTGCGCAGGCACACGCGTCATGATAAGGGCATCAGACTACGGCAAATTCTTGCTCTGCCATACCTAATGACACCCCCGCAGCGACAATATTTGCCCACTCCTGATCGGAAAGCGTAATCCCGTTAGCCTGACGTTGCGCATAGGTAATGCGCTCCGGCTCACCGGCTATCAGTACGGGTTGTTCGGTATCAGCAGTCGGACAGGCCCGTACATATTCCAGCATGGCGTCATATTCTTTTTGAAGCCAGTCCATCGACACCATTGCGGTCGGATCGATGACAATGGTGGTCATGTTATTGACTATCGCCCCTTTGCGCTCGTTTTCCGGCTGGATAGTGCCGCCACCGGAAAGTAACCCAGCCAGCATCTCTGCCGCCGGCACCAGCCCCCCCCCTTTATGGCGAGCAATGGGCTTCAGCACACCTTGCTTTTCATCTTCCCACATCACTTTGGAATCGTTGGTAGAGACGCCCTGGCTATCGCGCATAACCTCTTCATCAAACTTCTTGCCTGCCAGATAGGCTACTCGGGTTTTCCCTAACGCCACGATGCTGGTGGCGAAATCGAGCACAAACGGTGCATTGTGTTCACTTTTGGGAAAAGCGATACAAATGGGGTTGGTGCCAAAACGCGCTTCACGACCACACCAGGGTGCCACAATGGGATCCAAATCGTTCACATTGACAAAATGAATCGCCACCATACCCGCCTCTGCCGCCATTTCACCATAAGTACCGATACGCCCAAGGTGGCATGTGGAGGCAAGCGTCATTAGACACACCCCGGTCGTTTTTGCTCTGGCAATCGCCTGCTCCATGGCTTCTTTGCCGGTGCGCTGACCAAAACCGCGATCGCCGCTAAACTGTAATACCGCACCACCGTCACGCAATAAACGAACTGGCGTATTAGGGTGCATGATCCCCTTGGTGATAAACGACACATAGTACGGCAACATACCGACACCATGGCTATCATGGCCTTTAAGATTGGCATTCACCAGATGATTGTTGTGTTTGCATCATTATCCTACCGCTGAAATCGCATGGATTAAATGCCTCTTCACGCGTTGAGCACTATTGCGTTAATCAAGATCAAAACCGCTACATATTGTCAGCACAATTCGTCCCCCCAGTCCGCCGCATAACTGCGCTATAATTATTAACTCAGGCTGTGATCACCCAAGGATCGCCATGAACTACCGCGTCATCGTCCCCTTCTTTTTTCGCTGTTACTCATAACGGGCTGTTCTTCGCAGCGGGGTATGCAATGGTGAAGTAAAAACGCTGCCGGGCCACCCCATTGGGATGACGTCTGCCGTGATTGTCGATAATACGGTGGCATTCAGCGTACTGATGCCCAAACAGCGTATTGAAAGTGGCTTATTGCATTCCGCCGACAGTGCTCGCTACGTGCCTTCCGCAGTGACCAAAGAGGGCTATCTGGCACAGCGCCTTTCTGGCAACACCTTCTGCATCATTAATCCCGAGAGAAACGAGTACACCATTTACCACTGCCAATAACATCCCACCTCACCGCGCGATCACTTCGCGTTTTCGCCCACAACACTCAGTGATGTCGGGCAAGAGGTATCCAGATATTTATCAAGTGTTAAAAAATCGAAAATCCGCCTTACGCCTATTTCGCTTTGTGTAACCTGCACGCAGAATCCGCCCATCAACTGAGAGGTGAATCATGAAAAACATGCTCTGCGTATTAATGGCCATTGTGATAACAGCATCTTTAATCGGATGCATATGGCCAGGCCCCGGCTGGGGGCATGGCGGCGGAGGCCCGATGCAAGGGCCGATGGGACCGGGCGGCAGTGGAGGAGGCCCTGGATATGGCGGGCACGGTGGACGAGGATAGTTTTCGATAAGCTATCAGGGAGCATAAGCGCCCTGATGTGAGAAAGACTATAACCGTGCTGCGGCCCGTTGGGTCGCTTGCTTGCGTTTCTCAATAAACGCGACCTGCCTAAGACGTACTGCCTGAACTAATTCTGTCTCTGCCGAGCGCGGCGAGCCAGAATTGAACGGCGGCGCAGGACACTCATCCAGTGTCACCGTTGGCAGGATAGCCAGGCCGCGATCGGAAATAACCGGCGCGATCTGTTTCCAAATCAGGTGCACCTGTGCGCCCGACGCACGAACAAACACCTCATAAGGGCCAGTCAGATCCAATTGGGTCACTCCAGGGAAAAGGAGAAAACCGATGGAGAGCGAAGGAGAATCAGCCACGACAACATCCTCTATGATTAGGTGATATTGCTTAGCATGCGCAGGTTTTTACCATGGATTCAATCGGAAAATACGTGGTGTTAATGAAATGAACGGTATCCATAGCTCGACTTCATTGCCCTCACCCCTTATGATCGCTTTCGAATTCATTTATGTAACTCGCTGATTAACGATGTGTAATTTTGCCGCATTATCAGCTTAGCTCAGAGATGCCTTCGATGAAAAAAATCATTTTAGCGCTAACCCTTGCTACCCTCGGTGCAGATGCTATCGCAGCAGCCAAACTGGTGACATTGAGTCGTCAGCAATATGGTGAGCGCTGGGCGTTTACCCGCGAAGAGGTGCGGTTGATTTGTCACCCAGGTAAGGCAATTTTTGCGCTGAACACGGGAACTCTGGTGCAATATCCACTTAACATCGCTGCACAGACACAGATGAAAAATGGCCAGGTCAATGCTCAGCCGATTGATGTTATATGGCTGGACGATCCTAACGCACCGGGAAAGAAGAAAGATTTACAACCGTTCATCGAACGCGGCGAACAGCTTTGTGCCGCTGAGTGACCTAAAAACTGGCTACATTTCAGCCACATGTTAATATGTGGCTAATATTGCGTTACCGCAGGGTGTGAAAGGTGTTCCATTTATGAAACGAACTCCGCGACAACACTGGTAATCAGTGAGAAGTTGGCTACGCTTTAAAGGGCAAGGCTGATTTAGCTTGCATAAATGCTAACTTTTAGCGCAAGGCTCTCTCCCAAGAGCCATTTCCCTAGACCGAATACAGGAATCGTATTCGGTCTTTTTTTATTGATTGATAAGTGATAATTAAGTAGGATCGCCCCAGCTTTTTGATACGCTGCTCCCAGAACTCCACAAGGCAGCTTATCAGGGAAAAATAGGATTCGTTAGCCTTACCGGGTTCAATCTCAACGACAGCATGGGTACTTATATCAGTCAAAAGCTATATGTGCATATTCGTGTGCCGATGTTGATAATTTTTTGTTGAATATACCGATGATGAGCCACATCCCGCTTGAGTTTATCATCGTATATGGGTTCGGGTTGCCGAGATACTTACACTCGCCTGTCGTCCGAATTTCAGTGCTGAGTCGATCATCAGTATATCGCTCTGCTGGCTCTCGGTCAGAGCAAGCCGGTGTGGCAGAACACTCATGATTTCCCTTACAGCAGGTAATGTGACCTCGGCAATGTTTCAGTGACGATGGTGTACAACCAGCTCCTCTAAGGTGAAGTTAACTCCACAATGATGTTTTCAAATTCACCATCAGTGTTCTGCTACCACCCTAAACTCTAGCCGAGAATTTTTATTTGATATTTTCCACCCCATAATGGATATATAAATAGTATTTTGGTTACTTTTCGTTTAAGTTTTATTAGTAAACTAAGATTAAAGGCAGACAATAATGGGTTCTTAACACTCTATTGTTAAATAGCAACATGATTTGCTTAGACACACCAGATAATTATGACGATTTTTTTATTTCTTGATTTTCATATATAAATAGTTATTTATGTGTTTAATCAAGATAATGATATTTTAGTTCCTGGTGTTGGCTAATTTCGCCACCTGGCCCTTGAGGCCAGTTTTTTTCTTAAAAAACTATATCTTATTAATTTTAAACTTGTAAATAGACCATTTTCACAGGTGTTACTGTCGTTTTAGACAGTGGATTTCTTAAAAATCATGAATGTAGAAAATATGAAATTTACATTAAATCATAATATCAATGATGTTTTATGTTCTTTTTTAGAACAAAAACTGAAAATTATAAGTAACGTAACATTCGCTTATAGTGTCATAAACAAAAAAATTATTTCAGAAATCCTTATAATCTCCAATTGTCATGATGTATGGGTAAAAGCATATCTGGACAATAAATTCCAATATGTAGACCCCGTTGAGATCATGGTGCTCAGGCATAGTTCTCCATTCGAATGGAATGAGAATATAACAACTTTCTTAGAAATAAATCCTACCAAGATCTTTTCTCTTTCTAAAGAATTTAATCTTGTAAATGGAGAGCCATTTTTAACTTTGTTTGATTGTGCTCCACTTTTGCGCCATTTAGCCACTGCCTTTATTATTTCGTTGTCTAATCTACGATTAAGTAAAAATTCAGTTACTTTTATATTTTTCGGCACACCATCATTATCTACATCAAACTGGACTTTGAAGCAGCCAGTAAGCTTAGCCGCGTGACTCCTGACTGCTTGCGTACACTTGGATGTCACAGAGGATTCATTCTTCACGTTTTCTTGCTGAGAACATGCACAAAGAAGGCAGATAGTAGCCACAACCATGTGTTTTATCATCGTAGTTCTTTTCTGATAATCGTTATCAATAAGATATATTATCAGCTTCTCCCCCTGACAAACAATTCTTAGTATCGACATCACAATAAAATAATCCCTTATTAAAACTTCACTTTCCATTAATTTCATATTTCAATCCTAATCCCTGACGCTCTTTCGACCTCACCTATACTCGTTGATATTTATTCATAAGGCTTAATAAATAACCTGGAGAAATTATGAGCATTGCATATGAAACCAAAGACATTAGAACAATATCGTGGGGCAGTATCATTACTGGCATAGTAACGGTGATGGCCACATCGATATTATTGTCAACCTTGGGTAGCAGTCTGGGTTTCGCTATGGTTGAGCCTACGTCGGACGATCCCGTAAACGGTGCAGGTATGGCTGTAGGTTTATGGACCGCGTTCTCCATTGTTATCAGTTTATTTGCAGGATCATTTATCGCTGGCCGGTTAGCGGGTTACGACGGAATGATCCACGGTTTTTTGAATTGGGCCAGTGCGTTACTGGTTGCTTCAGTGCTTGGTGCCATGCTGGTAAGTTCGTCAATAAAAACAGCGGGAAATGCGCTAGGCTCGATCGCATTAGCAACAGGTTCCATGATTTCCAGCGGTGGCGAAGCACTGGGTAATGGACTCTCTCGGGTGGGGGATGCGGGGCAACATTTATTTGAGGAGATTGTGCTTGATACGCATCTTTCTAATGATGGCTTACAGAGCGAAGTAGAAAATGCGTTGGTGAAATCCGGTATCCCCACGTTACAACCTGATTATCTCAAACGACAATTACAAGGTGCCAAAGATGACATCATGCTGGTAGCACATCGTATGGCAGTGGGCACAGAATCGAGTGAGCAGGTCGCGGCCGAATTAACCGAAAAACTCGCGCAGCGCAGTAAGACTATTACGGCCAATATCAATCGTGATGATATTAAGCATGCATTAACGCAAAATACCGATCTTACGCCAGTTGAAGCCGACCGGATGGTCGAAAACATTCTGAATACTCGCGATCGTATGGTGCAAGAGGTGAGCAAGCGTCTCACCGAAGCACAAACCAGTATACAACAAGCACAACAGCGTTATGATAGCTGGAAAAAACAGGCGGCAGAAAAGGCTGAGCAGATGTCAAAAGCGGCAACAAAAGCAGCGCTGTGGTCATTCTTCGCACTATTAATCGGTGCAGTTATCAGTACCCTTGCTGGCTTTTGGGGGACGAAAAGTAAGCGCCATGTGACGAAAAGTAAGCGCCATGTATAGTGTTACCCAGACAAAAGGTGGCTGTGATGTTTAAACCTGGAGATATCGTTCAAAGCAAAACCGGCGGACCACGAATGCGGGTTCTTAGCGTTAAGGACGATACACTAGTTATTGTGCCAGAATTGACGATCAGATTGAAAAAGAGATAGAAGTCAGCGCCGATAGCGTCTCGCTTTACCGAGAAGAAGGCAATTTCGGCGTGTGTTAAAACAATCCCCTTCAAGCTGACTAGCATTTTTAGCCTGAAGGGGAGCCTTTCAAAGCATCACTGTTGTGCGGGTACAGCCGTCATTTTCTTCAGATCCTGGTCGATAAAGAACAGACCCCCTTGTGCCGCACTGACCAATGCCAGCTTGTCGAGAATGGATTTGAACAGTTTTTCTTCTTCATGCTGTTCAGCAACATACCATTGCAAGAAGTTGAAGGTTGAATAGTCTTGCTGCGTCATTGCGGCATGAGCAAGCTCATTGATTTTTTGCGTAATTAACTGTTCGTGCTCATAAGTTTGCTCGAATACATCAGCCAGCGAGGCAAAATCAACCGGCGGCGCTGCAATAGCGCCCAGAACTGGCATGCTGCCAGTATCATCCAGATAATTAAAGAGACGTTGCATATGTTCCATCTCTTCTTGCGAATGTGATTTCAGAAATGCTGATGCGCCTTCAAAACCTTTATCACCACACCATGCGCTCATTTGCAGGTATAAATTAGCGGAATAGAATTCCAGGTTTAGCTGGTCGTTTAGTTTTTGAATCATCTCTTTCTTAAGCATTTCACATTCCCTCTTTTCGGCAGGCGAGTCAATTTTTTCATTATGCCTTGCTGTTAAAAAATAAAAAACATCTTATTATCATAATATCTCAAGATTAAAATAAAGACATAAATATCATATAAATAAACCAATTGATAACAATTTTCAATTTCATTTAAATGTAATTAAATTCGTTTAATTGAGAATGGTTTTTGTTTCAATGACTGTTATGCAAAACAATTAACAAAAAACATTTCTCGTGCAGAATAGAAAACATAAAAAATAATAATTCTTGTTTATCGTTATTCAGTTGCACATGCGCAGATGGGCGTGGTTCACAAAAAATGGTATTATACATTTTCAAGAGCACAGCCCTGAGGATGAGAACAATGGCGTACAATCTGGCTAACCTCTCTGCCCAAGAGATGGAGAGAGTGAATGTTGATCTCGCGGCATCCGGCGTGACGTTCAAAGAACGCTACAACATGCCTGTCATTCCCGAAGTCGTAGAGAGAGAGCAACCAGAGCACCTGCGTGACTACTTTCACGAGCGTATTGCGTTCTATCGCCAACAATCGTTGCAGTTCTCGCGCCTGCCTTACGAACCCAAGGCGAAATAGCCCGAAATTTGATGTCCATTGCACATTTTTTCACTTGCGTATTATGCCCAACAGGCGGTTAATAGTGAGGCACACCACCTTTTACCGAGAGAGGCAAATCAAATGAGTAAAGGCATGGACAGCAAGAAAAACAGCAAAAAGAAACCGTTGAAAACGGCTGCGGAGAAACGGGCAGAGAAACGGTCCAAACGTGCTCAGCAAACAGATACTGTGAGCTGATGCCTTAATGCGCTGAACGGGTAATCCCGCACTCAGCGGGATTACTCAAGCACACAGCCCCTTCTCTTACAACTTATCTTCGACCATCAGTAAAAATGCGTATTCCAGCGCAATGTCTTCGTATTGTTTGAATCGCCCTGACTTTCCTCCGTGCCCAGCATCCATATCCGTCAGCAGCAATAACAGGTTATTGTCGGTTTTCAGTTCACGTAGCTTCGCCACCCATTTGGCCGGTTCCCAGTACTGAACTTGCGAATCGTGCAACCCGGTGGTTACCAGCAGATGCGGATAAGCCTGAGCACTGATATTGTCATAAGGGCTGTAGCCTTTGATGTAGTCATAATAGCGCTTCTCTTCGGGGTTACCCCATTCATCATATTCTCCCGTGGTCAGCAGTATTGATTCATCTAGCATGGTAGTGAGCACATCCACAAACGGGACCTGCGCTACCACACCTTTAAACAACTCAGGAGCCTGATTGACAACCGCCCCCCTGCGCTACCAATGCACGCGAGATATCGATGAAGTCAGTAAAGGAGTGCATTTTGTTGAGCAGGCGGCCATCGTCATACCATTACTGGCCAAGTTCCCCCCCACCGCGGATGTGGGTCAATGCAAAAACAAAACCTCCGTCCAACAAACTAAGGCGGCTTACGCTAAAATCGGGCTCCATGCTGCTGCCATAAGCACGATAGCCATACACCAGTAACGGGTTGTTGCCAGGCTGATAACTGTCACGGCGACAGACTAATGACACAGGAACGTCAACGCCATCACGCACGCGAATCCACAGACGCTCACTGCAATAATCAGAGGAGGCAAACTGTTTGACTTCGGCCTGTTTAAGCAAATGCTGCTCACCGCTGTCCAAATCAACCTCGTACAGCGAAGTCGGTGTCGTCATTGACGAATAGCCGAAACGCAGTAAAGCAGTCTCTGGCGTCGGGTTATACGCAAGCCAGGTAACATAGCTGGGATCGTTAAAGCGGATGTTTTTTTCCTCGCCAGTCTGCCAATGAATCTGACGCAGACCGGTTAACCCGAGTTCCCGCTCCTCCAACACCAGCCAATCACGGAACAGCTCGAAGCTCTCCAGCACACGACTGGCATGAGGTGCCACCAGCGTTTTTAGTGCAGATTCCCCAATGACGATATAGTCCTCAGAGGTCGTTTCTCCCAGGCCGACGTAATAGGTATCATCTTGCTCTTCATACACTAAGCGGTCATTGCCGATATCATCACCGATACGGTGCAGATAAACCTGATAGGGCAACAGCGTCTGCGGGTGCTTACGCACATAGTAAATGGCCTAGGCACCGGCATTCCACTGCATATTGGCCGAAACCTGCTCAATTACCTCCGGCAACCACTCACCGGTGTTCAAATCGCGAAAACGAATATCATACTGACGGCGAGATACCTTATCTTCGGCCAAAGCCAGCAGACGATTGTCTGGGCTAACCGAGAGCGCCCCCCAGGTTATAGAATTCACTGTCTGCCGCACGCTCATTTTCATCCAGCAACAACTTCCAGTGTCCCGTTTCTGACGCTGGTTGACGCACATAGATTGCATACTCTTTGTCAGGTTCATAGCGCGTCTGATAGCGATAACCGCGTTTAACGTAAGGCACTGACGCATCCTGAGCCGGGATCCTCGCCACCATCTCCTCTCCTGATACAGCGTTTCCTTGAGCGCTTCATAAGGTTGCATATGCGCAGCGCAATACGCATTCTCAGCTTGAAGGTAAGACAATACGGCCGGATCTTCACGCGTATCGTCACGTAGCCAGTAGTAGCTATCGACGCGCGAATCACCGTGGGTCGTAAGGAAGTGTGGACGTTTTTCTGCTTGTGGTGCTTTCATTGCGTGCCATCCTGTTTTCTGGAAAGAAAACCGTGGCACGATTCATTGATAAATCCAAGAGGCACTGTCACCCACGGTGTATTTATTGCGGATTGCCTCTGGCCGCTTTGCCATTAATGCGTACGCAAACGTTTTCGTTTATACTGCGCGCCATGTCAATACAGAGCGGGAAAGCATGATGTTAACGGTTGGAACAGCGCTATGCACAGGCGCAACACGCGTAATGTTATTAGGTTGTGGAGAACTGGGTAAAGAAGTGGCGATAGGAGTGCCAGCGTTTAGGCGTGGAGGTGATCGGCGTCGACCGTTATGCCAATGCCCCCGCCATGCATATCGCTCACCGCAGCCACGTCATTAACATGCTGGATGGTGCTGCCTTACGTGCCATTATTGAGCTCGAACGTCCCGATTACATCGTGCCGGAAATGGAAGCGATTGCCACTGATATGCTGGAGATATTGAAACAGGAAGGCCATCATGTTGTGCCTTGCGCTAAAGCCACGCGCCTGACCATGAACCGTGAAGGCATTCGCCGTCTGGCGGCGGAAACGCTGAACTTGCCCACCTCTTCCTACCGTTTTGCAGCAAGCGAAGACGCATTTCAGCGAGCTATTGCTGAAATCGGTTACCCCTGTATCGTCAAGCCGGTCATGAGTTCATCAGGTAAAGGGCAAAGTTTGATTCGCCGTGAAGAACAACGGGATCAAGCCTGGAAATACGCACAAGAAGGTGGACGCGCAGGCGGCGGTAAGGTGATCGTGGAAGGTCTGGTCAATTTTGATTTTGAAATCACGTTATTAACTGTCAGCGCCAGTGATGGTGTTCACTTCTGCGCGCCTATCGGCCACCGACAGGAGGACGGCGACTACCGCGAGTCATGGCAGCCACAGCAGATGAGCGACCTTGCTCTGGCGCGTGCGCAGCAGATCGCCCGCGATGTGGTCACCGCGCTGGGGGGTTATGATCTGTTCGGTGTAGAGCTATTTGTATGTGGTGATGAGGTTATTTTCAGCGAAGTGTCGCCGCGTCCGCATGATACCGTCATGGTAACGCTGATCTCGCAGGACCTTTCAGAATTTGCCCTGCACGTGCGCGCATTTCTTGGCTTGCCTGTCTGCGCAGTAAGGCAATATGGACCTGCTGCCTCTGCCGTTATCTTGCCCGAGTTGGTGAGCGATGACGTCAGCTACAGTGAGTTAGAAGAAGCCCTGCGTCCCGGGACGCAAATCCGCCTGTTTGCCAAGCCGGATATCGCAGGTAAACGCCGTATGGGCGTAGCACTGGCAATGGCACAGAACATTGAGGATGCCGTGGCGCTGGCCGTCTCTGTCGCAAGTGCAGTAAAAGTGACCGGATAATCATCCTCTGCGGCAAAAAAAGAGCCACGCACTGCGTGGCTCTTTCGTATTAACAACGTGTTACGCCGTTGCGACAGCGACAGCTTCACGAGCCAACTCGGTAATACGCGCGTAGTCACCACTTTCCAGTGCATCGTTCGGCACCAACCAAGAACCGCCCACGCACAGTACGCTTTTCAGTGCCAGGTAATCGCGGTAGTTTTTCAGCGAGATACCGCCGGTCGGGCAGAAACGAATCTGGGAGAACCGGACCGGCAATCGCTTGCAATGCTTTCACACCACCGTTCGCTTCCGCCGGGAAGAATTTGAACTCACGCAAACCGTAGTCCATACCTAGCATCAGTTCAGAAACGGTGCTGATACCCGGAATCAACGCAATCGGGCCTTCAACGGCAGCTTTCAGCAACGGCTCGGTCAAACCGGGGCTGATGGCGAACTGTGCGCCAGCGGCGATAACATCGGCCAACTGCTGCGGATTGGTTACCGTACCCGCACCAACAATCGCGTCAGGCACTTCTTTGGCAATGGCGCAGATCGCGTCTACTGCGCAGTCAGTACGCAACGTCATTTCCAGAACGCGAACGCCACCCGCTACCAGCGCTTTCGCCATCGGCACTGCGTGTTCCAGTTTGTTAACCACAATTACTGGAACCACAGGATCCGTGGTCAAAATTTGCTCTGCGCTCGTTTTCCAGTTTTTCATCAGTCATCATCTCCTGTCATGCCCTGAGGCATCATTAGTCATATAGCGCGCCCCTGCCACAGGGATCTGCCAAAAGCAGACGTCCGACCGCACCGTGTTAGCCAAACATTACAAAAAAAAAATTCAATCTATTACCGGGCACTACCGCACGCTGTCGAGGGCGGCAGAAGCCAACGACTTATTCCACTTCATTCCATGAACGGCCATCACGCGTGATCATGGCGACAGAGGCCACCGGCCCCCAGGTGCCTGCCTGATACGGTTTCGGAGCATCGTTATCCATCGCCCAGGCTTCCATGATGGAATCTACCCATTTCCAGGCCTCTTCCGTCTCATCACGGCGCACAAACAGTGCCTGGATACCGCGCATGGTTTCCAGTAACAGACGCTCGTAGGCATCTGCCAGATGCTGTTGATTGAAGGTTTCGGAGAAGCTCAAATCCAGCTTCACGGTTTGCAGACGATGTTTGTGCTCTAACCCAGGGATTTTGTTCAAGATCTGGATTTCGACACCTTCATCCGGTTGCAAACGGATAATCAATTTATTCTGCGGCAACTGCTGATAAGAATCATGGAACAGGTTCAACGCAGGGTTTTTGAAATAGACTACCACTTCCGAGCACTTGGTCGGCAAACGCTTGCCGGTGCTCAGATAGAACGGCACGCCCGCCCAACGCCAGTTGTCAATATCGACGCGGATTGCGACGAAGGTCTCCGTGTTACTGCTTTTGTTGGCACCCTCTTCTTCCAGGTAACCCGGCACTTTATGGCCTTGCACAAAACCACCGGTATATTGACCACGCACCGTTGTTTCATGCACGTTTGAACGATCGATACGGCGCAGTGAACGCAGCACTTTCACTTTCTCATCGCGAATACGGTCGGTGCTTAAATCCGACGGCGGCGACATGGCAATCATGGTCAGAATCTGCAACAGATGGTTTTGGATCATGTCGCGCATCTGCCCAGCCTGATCGAAATAGCCCCAGCGACCTTCAATGCCAACTTCTTCCGCTACGGTAATCTGCACATGGTCGATGGTGCGGTGATCCCAGTTGGCGGAAAACAGCGAGTTGGCAAAACGCAACGCCAGCAAGTTGAGTACCGTCTCTTTGCCCAGATAGTGGTCAATACGGTACACCTGACATTCGTCGAAATACTCCGCGACCTGATCGTTGATCTCGCGCGAAGAGGCCAGATCCGATCCCAGCGGTTTTTCCATCACCACGCGCGACGGCGATTTATTCAGCCCCGCTTCACCCAACCCGCGGCAGATTGCGCCAAAGGTGCTGGGTGGCATGGCGAAATAGTTGATGGTGGTACGGGTCTTTTGATCGAGCATTTTGCCCAACCGTTTAAAACCCGCGGTATCCTGCACATCCAGATTACAAAAATCCAGTCGACCGCTCAGCGTTTGCCACAGCCCGTCATCGATAGACTCCTTCATAAAGGTGTCCAGCGCTTCGCGCACTACGCTAACGTATTTTTCCTTATCCCACTCAGCGCGGCCCACGCCAATGATGCGCGTATCCGGATGAATATGACCGGCTTTTTCCAATTGATACAGAGACGGCAGCAATTTACGGCGCGCCAAATCGCCTTTCGCACCGAAAATAACCAGATCACACGCCTGGGCTGTTGAAGTTACCGCCATGTTCATCTCCTCGTTGCAGGATGCTGTAATTTTATTACAACAATAATGTACTCTTTTTGACTAGGACCCGTAAACCCGTCAATAAATGTCATTAAGTTTCACATTGAGCATCACGTAATCGTGAAAAAACCCACTGTATGAATGACTGAAACGGTTTAAGCACTCCTCCAAAAGAGAAATTTTCTGTCTTTTCTGACAGTCGGTTACTTTTTTGAAAGTTAGACACACGTCATGTTCTTAGAAAAAAATGCGCGGCCTCACGTAGTTTTCCCTGCCAACCCGGCAAGGGGCGTAGTATATTCCCATGAATTCTGCATCGGTTTCCCTCTGGTTGAAATCGACAAAACCACACATGGTCTCATTATATGAACATGCTGGACAAAATTCTGAGCCACCTTGAGCTCCTCAGCAAGTCAGAACGAAAAGTGGCAGAGGTAATTTTGGCGGCGCCCCACACGGCTATCCATTCCAGTATTGCCACACTGGCTGGAATGGCGGACGTGAGCGAGCCCACCGTCAATCGGTTCTGCCGCCGTTTGGAAACCAAAGGATTTCCTGATTTCAAGCTTCATCTGGCGCAAAGCATCGCCAATGGCACGCCGTATGTTAACCGTAACGTCGATGAAGATGACAGCGTCGATTCCTATACCAGCAAAATTTTTGAATCCACCATGGCGGGGCTAGAGCACGCTAAATCAAATCTGGATATTACCGCCGTCAATCGTGCTGTGGATCTTCTGACGCAGGCGAAAAAAATTTCGTTTTTCGGTTTTGGTGCCTCTGCCGCCGTTGCGCATGATGCGATGAACAAATTCTTCCGCTTTAATATTCCTGTCGTTTACTTTAACGACATTGTCATGCAGCGCATGAGCTGCATGAACTCCAGCGATGGGGATGTCGTGGTACTTATCTCCCACACAGGCAGGACAAAAAGTCTGGTTGAAATGGCGCAGTTAACGCGGGAAAACGATGCGGCCGTTATCGCTATTACGTCAGGCGAAAGCCCCCTCGCCCGCGAGGCTTCCCTGACGCTACGCGTTGATGTTCCGGAAGATACTGATGTCTACATGCCAATGGTGTCCCGTATCGCTCAATTAACGCTGATTGACGTACTGGCAACCGGGTTTACTCTACGCCGTGGCGCCAAATTCAGGGATAACTTAAAGCGCGTCAAGGAAGCATTACAGGAATCGCGCTTTGATAAGGGCGATCGTTTTGGACCCTCTTACGGTAACTAGCACTAAACACATGTTTTTGTTTTTTTGTGTTTATATAAACATTCGTTTTATTAAAATATTGTTTTGTTGGCACAATGCGTTTGTATTTAATGACTTACCCAACATGATAACCATAACAAGGGGAAGGGTTGGCTATCCTTAAGGAACAATGGCTGCTATACATGAGCCATTGCCCGGTATAGCCACCCGTACTTAACCACGGATGCGGGCCGCGTTTGATATTTACCTGATGCTATAGCGCGCGGTTCGATATTAATCACTTCACTATTGCTTCACAAGTCAACGGAGTTATACATGTCCAGACGGCTCAGAAGAACCAAAATCGTCACTACGCTCGGGCCAGCTACCGACCGCGACAATAATCTGGAAAAGGTCATTGCCGCAGGCGCTAACGTAGTCCGCCTGAATTTTTCGCATGGTACGCCCGAAGATCATCAGTTGCGTGCGGACAAAGTGCGTGAAATCGCAGCAAAATTTGGCCGCCATGTGGCAATTCTGGGCGACCTCCAGGGGCCAAAAATTCGCGTTTCCACCTTTAAAGAAGGCAAAGTCTTCCTGAATGTTGGCGACAAATTCCTGCTGGACGCCAACCTCGGCAAAGGTGAAGGCGATAAAGAAAAAGTCGGCATCGACTATAAAGGCTTACCTGCTGACGTGGTACCGGGTGATATTTTGTTGCTTGACGATGGCCGCGTGCAGTTAAAAGTATTGAGCGTGGACGGCATGAAGGTCTTTACCGAAGTGACCGTTGGCGGCCCACTTTCCAACAATAAAGGGATTAACAAGCTCGGTGGTGGTCTGTCTGCCGAAGCCTTAACTGAAAAAGATAAAGCAGATATCATCACAGCGGCCAAGATTGGCGTCGATTATCTGGCGGTGTCTTTCCCACGCTGCGGTGAAGACCTCAATTACGCGCGCCGTCTGGCAAGCGATGCGGGCAGTCAGGCGAAAATCGTTTCCAAGGTAGAACGTGCCGAAGCCGTCGCCACAGATGAAGCCATGGATGACATCATTCTGGCGTCTGACGTGGTGATGGTCGCGCGTGGCGATCTGGGTGTAGAAATTGGTGACCCGGAGCTGGTAGGTATTCAGAAGAAACTGATCCGCCGGGCTCGCCAGTTAAACCGTGCTGTCATCACCGCCACGCAGATGATGGAGTCGATGATCACTAACCCGATGCCAACGCGTGCCGAGGTGATGGACGTCGCCAACGCAGTTTTGGATGGTACCGATGCGGTGATGTTGTCAGCGGAAACCGCAGCCGGTCAGTACCCGGCTGAAACTGTCGCCGCAATGGCTAGCGTTTGTCTGGGCGCAGAAAAAATCCCGAGTATCAATGTTTCCAAGCACCGTCTGGATGTGCAATTCGATAACATCGAAGAATCCATTGCGATGTCCACGATGTATGCCGCGAATCACCTGGAAGGCGTTACCGCGATTATCGCCATGACCGAGTCTGGCCGCACCGCGCTAATGATGTCTCGTATCAGTTCCGGTTTGCCAATTTTCGCCATGTCACGCCATGAGCACACACTGAATCTCACTGCGCTCTACCGTGGTGTTACACCGGTGCATTTTGACAGCTATACCGACGGAGTTGCCGCCGCTAACGATGCCGTCATTCGTCTACGTGACAAAGGTTTCCTGATGTCCGGCGATCTGGTTATCGTCACTCAAGGCGACGTAATGAGTACGGTAGGCACCACCAACACCTGCCGTATCCTGCGAGTAGAATAACTACCTGCTATTTGTCTGATAAAAAGCCCCTGAGTCAGGGGCTTTTTTTTGTTGCTGCCAAATTGCAACGCAGGCGAGGCTAACTTAGAACGTTTCCCAATTGCCTTCGGTTTTAGGTGCAGCTTTCTGCGCGGTTAATACAGGGACCGGGGATGTCGCCATAGGTTTACGTACCGCAACGGCTTTTGGCGCAGATGCAACCGTTGCCAGTTGGAAAATAGAGACAATCTGATTCAAATAACGCGCCTGCTCTTCCAGCGACGCAGAGGCGGATGCTGATTGTTCTACCAGTGCCGCGTTCTGCTGGGTCACGCTGTCCATTTCCACCACGGCCTGACCGACCTGGCTGATCCCTTTGCTCTGTTCACTCGAGGCAGAAGCAATCTCTCCCATGATATCCGTCACGCTGGTCACCGCTTTAACGATATTCTCCATGGCACTGCCAGCCAGTGCAACTTGATCGGAACCGATCTTGACGTTATTCACTGACTCATCAATCAGGGTTTCAATCTCTTTCGCAGCCTGAGCACTACGCTGAGCCAGATTGCGCACTTCTCCCGCAACCACCGCGAAGCCACGGCCTTGTTCGCCTGCACGTGCCGCTTCAACCGCCGCGTTCAACGCCAGGATGTTGGTCTGAAACGCAATGCCATTGATGACGGTAATAATGTCGGCAATTTTTTGCGAGCTGCCGCTGATGGTGCTCATGGTTTTGATCACGTCGTTGACAATGTCTCCACCTTCATTTGCGGTCTGAGAAGCGTTCTTGGCGACCAGACTTGCCTGATTAGCGTTATCCGCGTTTGTTTTACCACTGCACTCAATTGCTCCATGCATGCTGGCTGCCGTTTGCTCTAACGCGGAAGCCTGCTCTTCGGTGCGCGATGACAGATCGGTGTTACCCGACGCAATTTCCCCGGCGCTGCGGTAAATTTCTTCAGCACTACCGCGAATATCCGAGACAGTCTTAACCCAGTTACTTTGCATCTGCTGAACAAAAGGAGCCAGCTTACCCACACAGTTTTTCCCCATCGATTCCAACGGTGTGTGCAAGATACCTTCCGCCAATATTTGCAGGTGCTGCTGGATGCGCTCCAACGGGCGAACCACAAATGCTGCCAGATAGCGATCGACGAACAGCCCCTACTGTCAGTGCCGCAATCAAGATACGCTTGCACCACTCAACCCAAACCGCTGATACGCCTGCTCTTTTAAACCTGCGATAACCGCGTTGTATTTATCGATGACGGTGGTGAAATCACGGCGCAGTTCACGGTATGGTCCGCTCGAGAGTTGTTGAAACGTATCTGGTCGATCGCCTTTCAATGCCTCATACATGGGGACCATCGCCTGACTAAACAGCCGATAGGAGCTGTTATAGATCTCATCTACCGTGACGTTATTGATATTGGCGTGATTGGTCACCTTAAAGGTTTCCAGCCCCTGTTTTAGACGGGCCAACTCTTCTTCTGCCGTGCGCAATTCAGTGGCGAGTAAAGTTGGATTGTTGCTGGTTTTCGCTTCAGCAGCGCGATCCAACGCACTTTTCGCACGGTAATATTGACCACTGGCGCCGTTAATAATATTGCCGTTAATTTGCTGTACGTTGGTGAGATCAATTTCATCGTTAAGCTGGCTGAGCGAATAGAGCGCAAAAGCAGAAACACCGCCCCACAGCAAGGAAAACAGGATTAGGATAAGCACCAGCATGGTTCTTATTTTAGTATCGCGGATAAAATTCATAATATCAGCCCTGGAAAGGTAATGATTAGGGGTTCACTGGTGTGAACCAAATCCATGCTTCCTTGCGAGGAAACCGCGCAAGTCAACCTGCAGGCCGTGATCGTCCATGCTTGTGTAACACCTCATGCGTTAAGGTTATCGACATGTTATTGATACACTTGAGGGTTCACGTTAAAAAATTTTTATTATAATTAAAAAACACGTAATTTGGCGATGGCAGCGTTGGGAAAGCAGAAGGGAAAAACGCGATACGCTGTAACAGGCGCGAACTACAGCACACGTCTGTTACAGCAAAGATATGGGATACGTTAGTCGCGAAACAGTTCATCCCGACAGTAGGGTTCTATTTCTCCGGGTTTGCGGGTTTTCAATATCTTCAAAATCCAGGTGTACTGTTCAGGATTGGGGCTGACCAATTGCTCGACTTCTTCATTCATACGACGCGCAATACGCACGTCATCAGCGTCAAGCAAATCATCCATCGGTGGACGAATCACCACATCCAGCATCCCTTCTGCGGCGTTATACACTGGGAACAAAGGCACCACTGACGCTTTACAAACCTTCATCAAGCGACCAATAGCAGGCAAAGTAGCCTTATAGGTGGCAAAAAAATCAACGAATTCACTGTGTTCAGGACCATGATCCTGATCAGGCAAATAATAGCCCCAGTAACCATTTCGAATGGAGCTGACAAACGGCTTGATGCCATCGTTTCGCGCATGAACACGGCCATTGGTGCAAAGGCGCGCGCTGTTCCACAGGTAATCCACCAGTGGATTTTTTTGGTTATGCATCATTGCCGCAATTTTTTGGCCCCTGGCAGAAATTAGCATGGCGGGAATATCGACGCCCCAGCCGTGGGGGACCAAAAAGATAATATTACGTTCTTGCGCCTGAAGCGCTTCAACCGTTTCCCAGCCGTGCCAGCGCAACTTTTTCTGTACATGCTTAGGGCCACACACGGCCACTTCGGCCATCATGACCATCGCCTGCGGCGCAGTAGCGAACATCCTGTCGATAATCGTTTCCCGCTTTGATTCCGACAGTTCAGGAAAACAATAAAGCAGATTGATACGGGCGCGTCTTCTCGCCCCTTTAGCAAACCGGCCTACCAGTTTGCCTAACTTGCCCAATACCGGATCGCGCCAACGGGCAGGCACATAGGCTGTTGCCGCCATGGCTCCTGCGGCTAGCCATACCCCCCAATAACGCGGCAGATAAAATTCGCGTTTGAACTCAGGAATAAACTCGGCGGTATTTTTTTTCTCTGTATTCATGCCTTAACTCTTCAAATACAACATGGGGTAATGATAATTGTCCGCTCAGGTTTTGTAATCATCTTCCCTGTCAGTGTGTGGCTGATATAAATAAAACAGCCGACAGCAAGCTGTCGGCTGAAGGAAAAACAGGCCGAGTATCAATTAAACTTGAGCTGTGGTGTAACCTCTCTCACCTGCGCCAGATACTCACGACGTTCCTGGCCAGCCAACCCTTCCGAACGCGGCAGTTTCGCCGTCAGCGGGTTAACCGCTTGCTGGTTGATCCAGAACTCATAATGCAAATGCGGCCCAGTAGAACGCCCTGTGTTGCCCGATAGCGCGATACGGTCACCGCGTTTAACCTTCTGCCCCGGCTTCACCAACAGCCGATTCAGGTGCATATAACGCGTGGTATACTGGCGCCCGTGACGAATCTCGACGTAGTTGCCGGTATCCGGCCCATGCGATGCAGCCACCACTTCACCATCCCCGACCGACAATACGGGAGTGCCCACTAGCATGGAAAAATCCACACCACGATGTGGAGTCACACGCCCAGTCACCGGATTAAGGCGGCGCGGGTTAAAGTTAGAAGAGACACGGAACTGCTTCATAGTGGGAAAACGCATGAACCCACGGGTTAAGCCAGAGCCTTCCCGATCGTAGAACTTGCCGTCCGCTGCGCGGATAGCAAAGTAGTCTTTATCACCGGTATTGAGGCGAACACCGATCAATTCACTCTGTTCGTTGCGACCATCGAGAATTTCCCGCGACAGCAATACCGAGAAATTATCGTCCTTACGTAGCTTACGGAAATCAAGCTGCCATTGCAGCGCCTTGATCACCGCATTGACTTCACTGTCTGTCAATCCCGCCGCTTTAGCACTCTGCACAAAACTACCACTGAGGCGGCCGTTGATAACGCGATTATGCCACTCACCCTTCTGCATCTCGACACGTTCTTTAAAAGCGTTAGCACCACGCTCATAGATGCGGGTTTCGCGACGTGACATCTGCCATGTCAAACTTTGCAACTCACCCTCATCATTGACCGCCCAAGAGAGTTGCTGTCCAATTTTGAGGTTACGTAAGTCATCGTGTTTATCGGCCAGCAGGGACACGTCAGCCATATCAATACCGTACTGAGTCAAGATACTGCTCAAGGTATCACCGGTCGAAACCACATATTCGTGCACGCTGCTGTCATCACTGCCGGTGGTGCCCAGCTCGTCTGCCGGAATTTCCACTGGCGGCGTGGGTTGCTCAATGCTTTCGCTGTCCATGGGCTCACTGGCCTCAGGCGTTAACGTCTGCGGTTGCATAACAGTTTGTGCTTGAGGGGGAACGGTGCTTGAAGGCACCTCTTTGACAGTAACGGGCGTATCATCAGCGGGGGGATAAACGACGGGTCGCCAAACGGCAATGGCCAGGGTGATGACACTTAACGACCCCAGCATAATGCGATGGGGTCGCGGCAAGTTGTTATACGCTATAGCGATAGTTCGGACTATCTGCTGCACTTATCGGCATCCTCATGATCTCTTCTCCAGGCAGCGGCTATACTGATCAGACAGTTGTAACAGAAACTCGGCATAACTGTCCTTACTTAGCGCGATGTTGCTTCCCAATGGATCCAGTACGCCAGTGCGTACCCTCCGTTCCTTTGGCAACAGCGTTGATAACCGCTGGCCTGAATTGCGGCTCAGCAAAGACGCATACGGCCTTCTGCTCAACCAGTTGTGTTCGTATTTGGTGTAAATGCTGTGCGCCGGGTTGAATGGCGGGGTTAATAGTGAAATAGCCTAGCGGGCTTAACCCGAAACGCTTTTCAAAATACCCATAGGCATCGTGGAACACGAAGTAGCTCTTCCCCTTCACAGGCGTAAGCATATTAACAACTTTTTCTTCTGTCTGCGCGAGTTGATCTGTAAAATTAAGCAGATTCGCGTCTAGTTTGTCCTTCTTTTGTGGCATTAGTTCCAATAATTTTGCGTGAATTGCGATTGCCATCTCAGGCGACAGCCAAATGTGCATATTGTACTCGCCATGATGGTGCCCTTCATGCTCGTCAGCGGCCTCATCGGCTGCATGATCGTGATGCGATTCAACGCTGCCATGAACGTGTTGATGGTCATCTTCGTCATGATCCGCAGATTCATGATGCTCGTGTCCGGCTTCATCAGCGTGCTCTTCTCCATGGTGTTCATTTTCTTTTATCAGTGCACGCTGAATGCGCCAATGCAATCTGCTGCGATGCTGCATGGGGTGCCAGTTGTTTGGTTAAAAAGGCTTCCATTTCCGGGCCGACCCAAATAATCAGCTCTGCCGACTGTAAAACGCTGGACATCGCTTGGGCGCAAGGCATAATCGTGGGTCGATGCGCCATCGGGCAATAACACCTCAGTGGACGTTACTCCGTCTGCGATAGCGGCCGCGATAAACCCAAGAGGACGAACGGAGCTGACGACCGCCGCCTGAGCACTTATAGCACTCATGCCAGCAAAGAATAGCGCGCCTGCGGTAAACAGGGCTTTCAATTTTTGTTCATTTAACCATTTTTTCGGTGGGTAGCTGGATTGCATGCACGTTTTCTCATTCATTTACCGTTAATTTTGTAATTATAACGTCACAGACACTCTGCAAACTGAATTTTATGTCTACACTCGTTTCGCTCGATCGCATTTCCGTCGCCTTTGGTGAACATAACGTGCTCAGCGACATTTCGCTGAACCTGCAATCGGGCCGCATTCTCACGCTGCTTGGGCCAAATGGCTCAGGGAAATCCACGCTGCTGGTACGCGTTGTGCTCGGATTGCTTTCCCCTACGGCAGGCACGCTGCACAAACAACCGAATTTACGCATTGGCTACGTGCCGCAAAAACTGCATCTGGATGCCACCCTACCCCTGACCGTTGGCCGCTTTATGCGTTTACGTCCCGGCGTTAAGCAGCAGCATATCTTGCCCGCGCTCAAGAGCGTTCAGGCCGCCCATTTGTTGGAACAACCGATGCAAAAGCTTTCTGGTGGGGAGACACAGCGTGTACTACTGGCACGGGCCTTGCTGAATCAACCCCAGTTGCTGGTATTGGATGAGCCGACGGTCAATGGCCAACTGGCGCTGTACGATCTTATCAACCAATTGCGGCAGGAGTTTAACTGTGGTGTGTTGATGGTATCGCACGACTTGCATCTGGTAATGGCCAAGACGGACGAAGTGCTGTGCCTTAATCAGCATGTGTGCTGCTCCGGCGCACCGGAAGTGGTGTCTATGCATCCTCAATTTCTTGCCATGTTTGGCCCACGCGGCGCAGAACAGCTTGCGGTATATCGCCATCATCATAATCATCGTCACGATTTGAACGGACGCGTTATTTTACAACGACAGGGCGGCAACGACGCATGATTGACATTTTGCTTCCCGGTTGGCTGGCCGGTATTTTTCTGGCGTGCGCAGCAGGCCCGCTCGGCTCATTTGTGGTATGGCGGCGGATGTCTTACTTTGGTGATACTCTGGCCCACGCCTCTCTTCTGGGCGTTGCTATGGGTTTTCTGTTAGATATCAACGTCTATTATGCCGTTATTATGGTGACGCTGTTACTGGCGCTAGGGTTGGTGTGGTTAGAGCGTCGCCCTTATCTTGCCATCGATACGCTGCTTGGCATCATGGCGCACAGTGCACTGTCGCTGGGGTTAGTGGTCGTCAGCCTGATGAACAACATTCGCGTTGATTTAATGGCCTATCTGTTTTGGCGATCTACTGTCCGTAACCACGCAAGATTTATGGCTGATTGGGCCTGGCGTACTGGTGGTGATCGCCATCATGTGCTGGCAATGGCGTTCGCTGCTCTCAATGACCATCAGCCAAGAGTTGGCACACGTCGATGACGTCAATTTACAGCGCACGCGTTTGATCTTGATGTTGGTGACCGCGTTGACTATCGGATTAGCGATGAAATTTGTGGGTGCGCTGATCATCACCTCATTGCTGATCATTCCAGCCGCCACCGCGCGCCGCTTTGCGCGCACGCCGGAGCAGATGGCGGGTCTGGCGGTGGTTCTGGGTATATTCGCGGTGACAGGTGGGTTAATCTTTTCAGCCTTGTATAACACCCCTGCCGGCCCTTCTGTGGTGCTGTGCGCCTCGTTCCTGTTTATGTTGAGTCTGGTGCGCAAGCAACCCGCCTGAAGGCGGGTTATGCTTTATCAATACCAAAATGGCGATACGCGTGCACGGTGGCAATACGCCCGCGTGGCGTACGCTGAATAAAACCTTGTTGAATCAGGTAGGGTTCCAGCACATCTTCAATGGTTTCGCGCTCTTCACCGATAGCCGCCGCCAGATTATCCAGCCCCACCGGTCCACCGGTAAATTTATCGATGATCGCCAGCAGCAATTTGCGATCCATATAATCAAACCCTTCCGTGTCTACGGCCAGCATATCCAGCGCCTGCATCGCTATCCCAGCGTCAATGGCACCACTTGATTTTACTTCTGAGTAATCACGGACGCGGCGCAACAACCGATTAGCAATACGCGGCGTTCCGCGAGAACGACGTGCGACTTCCAACGCGCCGTCGTCCGTGAGATCCAACCCCAGGCAAGCCGCGCTGCGGCCAACAATATGCTGTAAATCTTCAACTTTATAGAATTCAAGTCGTTGCACAATACCAAAGCGATCGCGCAGTGGCGACGTTAGCGATCCAGCCCGGGTCGTCGCACCTATCAGGGTAAACAGGGGAAGATCGAGCTTGATTGAGCGCGCCGCCGGCCCCTCACCTATCATGATATCCAACTGGTAGTCTTCCATCGCGGGATAGAGCACTTCTTCTACCACGGGCGATAAGCGATGGATTTCATCAATAAACAGTACATCGTGCGGTTCAAGGTTGGTCAACAGCGCGGCCAAATCTCCCGCTTTCTCCAACACCGGACCCGACGTAGTACGCAGATTAACGTTCATCTCATTAGCGACAATATTGGCGAGCGTGGTTTTTCCCAAGCCGGGCGGACCAAAAATCAACAGATGATCAAGCGCATCACCCCGTTTGCGCGCCGCCTCGATGAAAATCTCCATCTGCTCGCGCACCTGAGGTTGCCCAACGTATTCGGCCAGCATGCGTGGGCGGATCGCACGGTCAATGACCTCTTCTTCGGGTATTTCCTGCGCGGAGATCAGGCGGTCAGCTTCAATCATGGCAGTCCCCTTACAGTGCGGCGCGCAGGGCGTCACGGATCAGCGTCTCACAATCCGCACCGGGTCGAGCGATTTTGGAAACCATCCGGCTAGCTTCTTGTGGCTTGTATCCCAAGGCCACCAGTGCAGAGGCCGCTTCACTCTCCGGATCCTCCGCAGGGTCCGCTGCGGGTGTTGAACTGCTGAGCGGAACATCAATCGTCGCCGGGTTAAACAAGTCCCCGCTCATCCCTTTGAAGCGATCCTTCATTTCTACCACCAACCGCTCCGCTGTTTTTTTGCCAACGCCGGGCAATTTGATCAACGTGGCAATCTCTTCGCGTTCCACGGCGCTCACGAATTGCTGCGCAGACATCCCTGAGAGGATTGCCAGCGCCAGTTTCGGCCCGACACCGTTGGTTTTAATCAGCTCACGAAATAGAGCACGCTCTTGTTTATTGTTGAAGCCAAACAACAACTGTGCATCTTCACGCACCACAAACTGGGTAAAAATAACCGCTTCCTGATTCAAATCAGGAAGTTCATAAAAGCAGGTCATCGGCATATGGACTTCATAGCCAACCCCGTTGACTTCGATCAGTACCTGCGGCGGTTGTTTTTCCAGAATGATGCCTCTGAGACGACCAATCACATTGACCTTCCTTTTCGTTACGTTAAAACTTTTTTGCTAGCTTATAGCATAAAAAAGCTGGATGAATATCCAGCTTGATGTTCAACGCAATCGCCCACGCGCTAAATTCAACCTGCTGGGGCCGATGCGCACCAAATTCTGACTCAAATGACAATGGGTAATGGCAATGGCCAGCGCATCTGCGGCATCCGCCTGCGGGTTCGCTGACAGTTTCAGCAAGGTACGCACCATGTGCTGCACCTGGCTTTTTTCTGCCGCCCCGGTGCCGACCACGGTTTGTTTAACCTGTCGCGCGGCATATTCAAAAATTGGTAACCCTTGGTTGACGCCCGCAACAATAGCCACACCGCGCGCCTGCCCCAATTTCAGGGCTGAGTCTGCATTTTTGGCCATAAAAACTTGCTCTATCGCCAGACAATCGGGCTGAAACTGGGTGATGATTTCGCTCACCCCGGCATAGATCAGTTTCAATCGTGTCGGGAGATCGTCCACACCAGTGCGAATGCAGCCACTGCCGATATAGCTGAGCTGACGCCCCTGCTGGCGGATAATGCCATATCCGGTAACACGCGAACCGGGGTCGATGCCGAGAATAATCGTCATAGCGCATCGCCCCCCGTGCACACGACTAGCGTAAGCGGAGAGAACGCCATTACAGCGTTGCCGCCACCTCGTCGGAAATTTCACCGTTGTGGTAAACTTCCTGCACATCGTCGCAGTCTTCCAGCATGTCGATCAGACGCATCAGTTTCGGTGCCGTTTCTGCATCCATGTCTGCATTGGTCGATGGGATCATGGAAACTTCAGCGGACTCCGCTTTCAGACCGGCTGCATCCAGCGCATCTTTCACCTGGCCGAAGGTTTCCCACGGGGTAAACACATCGATAGCGCCGTCATCATAAGTCACCACGTCATCAGCGCCCGCTTCCAGCGCTGCGTCCATTACTTGATCTTCATCCAATCCTGGAGCGTAAGAGATAACGCCCTTTTTGGTGAACAAATAAGACACGGAACCGTCCGTCCCCAGGTTACCGCAGCATTTGGTGAACTCATGGCGCACTTCGGATATGGTACGGTTGCGGTTGTCACTGAGGCACTCCACCATCACCGCCGTGCCACCAGGGCCGTAACCTTCATAAATGATGGTTTCCATGTTGTTGTCTTCATCTCCACCAACACCGCGCGCAATGGCACGGTTCAGCGTATCGCGCGTCATGTTGTTGGAGAGAGCTTTATCGATCGCCGCACGCAGATGCGGGTTGGAGCCTGGATCGCCGCCGCCCAGACGCGCCGCCGTTACCAGTTCGCGGATAATTTTGGTAAAGATTTTGCCGCGTTTTGCATCCTGTGCCGCTTTACGATGTTTTGTGTTGGCCCACTTACTATGACCTGCCATAAAAATCTCCGAAAAAAGCCTCTTCAGGCCGGATAAATAACGAATTCTTCAATCGCTTGCCGATTGCTCCACGATTTGGTGAGTTGCGCCACCTCGGGCGCCGCTAACCAGCGGTAGGCAAGATGTTCGGTGAGAATGACCTCACGTTCACGCGGCAACGCCAAACAGAACCAGTGTTCCATATTGTGCGTAATACCGGGGGCATAGCGACGTCTCAAATGAGCAAAAAGCTCAAACTCGACGCAGCGCTGACAGTCAAAAAGCGATAACCCCTCAGCGGCGATATCAATGCTGACTTCCTCTTTCACTTTGCGCTGCGCGGTAAGCGCCGCGGTTTCTCCCTCTTCAAGGCTGCCCGTGACGGACTGCCAAAAATCGGGGTCATCGCGACGCTGAAGCATCAGCACCCGTCCGGTACCCTGAGCGTAGATAACGATCAGGGCCGAAACGGGACTCTTATAGGCCATCTACTGTTACTCCGCATCCTGCGCAGGTTTCGTTTTCACAACCACGGCAATAGACAACTCTTCCAACGCTGCCGGATTGGCATAACTCGGCGCTTCTGTCATCAGACATGCAGCCGCCGTGGTTTTCGGGAATGCGATCACGTCACGGATGTTCTCCGTATCGGTCAATAGCATCACCAGACGGTCCAGACCGAAAGCCAGACCGGCATGCGGCGGTGTACCGTATTTCAACGCATCCAGCAGGAAGCCGAATTTTTCACGCTGTTCCTGTTCGTTGATGCCCAGAATACGGAAGACCGTCTGTTGCATCTCACTGTTGTAGATACGCACAGAACCGCCACCCACTTCATAACCGTTCAACACCATATCGTACGCGTTGGCAATGGCCGAAATCGGGTTACTTTCCAGTTCAGCCGGCGTCATATCACGCGGTGAAGTGAACGGGTGGTGCATCGCTGCCAACCCACCTTCGCCATCTTCTTCAAACATCGGGAAGTCGATGACCCACAACGGTTTCCAGCTTGTCAGATCGGTCAGGTTGAGGTCTCGTCCCAATTTGAGACGCAGCGCACCCAGCGCATCAGTCACCACTTTCGCACTGTCTGCCCCGAAGAACAGAATGTCGCCATCCTGCGCCGCAGTACGTTCCAGCAGTGCTGTCAAAACGGTTTCATTCAGGAATTTGGCAACCGGGCTTGAAATCCCCTCCAGTCCTTTTGCCTCCTCATTCACTTTAATATAGGCCAGACCTTTGGCACCGTAGATCTCAATAAATTTGCCGTATTCGTCAATTTGTTTACGGCTCAGTTGCGCTCCACCCGGTACGCGGATCACCGCCACACGCCCTTTGGCATCGTTAGCCGGGCCGGAGAACACTTTAAATTCGATGTCTTTGAGCAGGTCGGCCACATCCACCAGTTCCAGCGGGTTACGCAGGTCAGGCTTGTCGGAGCCAAAACGGCGCATGGCTTCAGCGAAGGTCATGATCGGGAAATCACCCAGATCAACACTCAAAATTTCTTGCCACAGTTCACGCACCAGCTTCTCCATCACTTCACGCACCTGCGGTGCCGCCATAAAGGAGGTTTCGACGTCAATCTGGGTAAATTCCGGTTGGCGATCCGCGCGCAAGTCTTCATCGCGAAAACATTTGACGATCTGGTAGTAACGATCGAAACCGGACATCATCAGCAATTGCTTGAACAGCTGCGGGGATTGCGGCAGCGCGTAAAATTTACCTTTGCGCACCCGGCTAGGCACCAGATAATCGCGCGCACCTTCCGGAGTGGCTTTGGTCAGCATCGGTGTTTCAATATCCAGGAAGCCGTGGCTGTCCATAAAACGACGTACAAAGCTGGTAATACGCGCACGGGTTTTTAAACGCGTGGCCATTTCAGGGCGGCGCAGGTCCAGATAGCGGTATTTTAAGCGTGCTTCTTCGGTGTTGGTTTGGTTAGCATCCAGCGGCAATGGCTCTGAGCGGTTAATAATCGTCAGCGCTGTCGCAAACACTTCCACTTCACCCGTAGACATCTCTTTATTCACTTGGCTTTCAGGTCGTGCACGCACCACGCCCGTCAGTTGAATGCAGAATTCGTTGCGCAGTTCTGACGCCAGAGTGAAAGCATCCTGCCGATCGGGGTCGAAAAACACCTGGACCACGCCGTCGCGGTCACGCATATCGATAAAGATCAAACCACCCAGATCGTGGCGACGGTTAACCCAACCGCACAATGTCACTTCCTGGCCCACATGGGACGCGTTTAGTTGTCCACAATATTCAGTACGCATTACGATGTCCTTTTGAGCAATCACGCTAGAAACAATCTCAACGAGATATAAACCACACCTGAGAGCACCGGCCAGACCGCATCATCACGTGTTATGCAAAACACCCGGTTCTATAAAACGCACAGGTTCTACACATCACAGCGGCTTTACCCCACGCATAAGGAAATAACGGTGTTTTTTTGCGCGGTATGGTTATTCTGGATTGCTGTTCAGTAAAAAAAGGTGGCTATTATAAAGGATATTCCCCGGAACGATAAGAGTGAAGAGGTTTCCGGAGGTGATATGTCGCAAGAATCGTGAGAATTCCCTCTCGGTTAAAAAATGTTTTACTGTTATCCACTCTGTTAAGGGGTTGCAACGGAATGTTTATTGGCTTACCACAATGGCAACATCCCGCCTGGCACAAGTTCGGTCTGCGCGATCTGGCCGACTACGCGCGTTATTTTAACTGCGTGGAAGGCAACACGACGTTTTATGCACTGCCCTCTGCCGAAAGCGTATTACGCTGGCGGGACATGACCCACGACAATTTTCGTTTCTGTTTCAAATTTCCTGCGACCATCAGCCATCAGGCAGCGTTGCGTCACTGTGATGAGGATACGCGTCAGTTCTTTCATTGCCTGCAACCGCTCGCCCCGCGTATTGGACAATTCTGGTTGCAGCTTCCGGCGGCATTTTCGCCTGCGCAGTTACCCGATTTGTGGAGTTTTCTTGATACGCTACCGCAGACGTTCAACTATGGCGTGGAAGTGCGACACCTTGAGTTTTTTGCCAAAGGCGATGCTGAGCGCCAACTGAACCAAGGGCTTGCGCAGCGCGCTATCGATCGGATTATGCTGGACAGTCGCCCGGTGCATCGTGCGCAACCTGATACGCCCGCCATGCAGGAAGCCCAGCGAAAAAAACCGCGCTTGCCAGTTCATGTGCTACTGACAGCACAGCAACCGTCAATCCGGTTTATTGGCAATGAAGACATTACAGACAATTTGCGCTGGTTTACGCCCTGGATTGACAAGCTGAAGGCCTGGCAGGGGTATTCCCCTTTTCTGTTTATTCACACCCCGGATATTGGCAATGTATTACCGCTGGCGCAGGCGATCTGGCCACTGCTGGAACCCGTCATCACTGCCTGCCCGCCGCGCCCTGACTGGCCGCAACAGGATGCTTTGTTTTAAACAAAGCTAAAACAGCAACGCATTAAAAGGCTTTTTTAGCATTTTTTATTATAAGTTCAGGTTTTGAACTGCTTTTTTTTTAAAAGCAAACATTAAAGGCGACAGTATGACAACAGACAGTTATCATTCTGCCAGCCGAAGTCGGTCAAATATTTTCTGTCAGGCAATTTTTGTCAGACAATGGAGTGGAACATGGTAAGCGCGCTCTACGTGGTGCTTGGCGCATTGTTGCTGGTAAAGCTGTCTCTTGATGTGGTTAAACTGCGGATGCAATATCGTGTCGCGTACGGAGACGGTGGTTTTTATGAATTGCAGACCGCTATTCGGGTACATGGCAATGCGGTAGAGTACCTTCCCATTGGGGCGATTTTATTAGTGTTGATGGAAATGAATGGCGCGTTGGTCATCATGATTCATCTGTGCGGTATATTGCTCATTATTGGACGCCTTTTTCACTATGTTGGCCTGCGCCAGCGTGAATTTCGCTGGCGCCGTACCGGTATGGAAGCCACTTACGCTTCGCTGGTATTGATGGCGCTGTTCAATCTTTATTATCTCCCCTGGGAACTGGTGCTGACGCTTTACTAACTGCGCTAAACGGCGCGTCTTGATACGCCGCGCCGCAAGTACACAGACTTTCTCAACGATGTTTGCTAGACTGTGCCACCTTTTTTATTAACTGCACTGCTACTTCGTGTCCATCATGTCAAATCGCGATACGCTTTTTTCTGTTCCCATAGCTCACCTTGGTGACTGGACCTTTGACGAACGCGTCGCTGAAGTCTTTCCTGATATGGTTCAGCGCTCCGTTCCCGGTTATTCCAATATTATTTCCATGATTGGAATGCTGGCCGAGCGTTTCGTCAAACCCAATACTCGGATTTACGATCTGGGTTGCTCGCTGGGTGCCGCTACGCTGTCAATGCGACGTAACATTCAGGCCTCGGGATGCCAAATCATCGCTGTCGATAACTCGCCCGCGATGATTGAACGCTGCCGCCGCCACATTGATGCTTTCCGCGCTGCCACCCCCGTCGACGTCATCGAGGCCGATATCCGCGATATCGTTATTGAAAATGCCTCCCTGGTGGTACTCAATTTTACCCTGCAATTTCTGGCACCCGAAGAGCGGAAAACGCTGTTGGACCGTATTTATCAGGGCCTGGCCCCCGGTGGGGCATTGGTGTTATCAGAGAAATTCAGCTTTGAAGATGCCAAGGTGGGTGAGCTGCTATTTAACATGCACCACGATTTCAAACGGGCAAATGGCTACAGCGAATTAGAAATCAGCCAAAAACGCAATATGCTGGAAAATGTAATGCTTACAGACTCGGTAGAAACCCACAAATCTCGTCTGGCACAAGCCGGGTTTCAACACAGCGAAGTGTGGTTTCAATGCTTTAATTTTGGTTCGTTACTGGCGCTAAAAGCTGAGGATAAGGCGTGATCGATTTCGGCAATTTTTATCAGCTTATCGCAAAAGATCCATTAAGCCATTGGTTAAACACGTTGCCAGCGCAACTGAGCGCGTGGCAGCGAGAATCGCTACACGGAAAGTTTAAACAGTGGTTTAACGCCGTGGAACATCTGCCCGACGTAACGCCTTCTACGTTGGATTTGCAACAGAGCGTCACCGCTGCTCGACTGCCCGATATCAGCGCTGGCCAGCGCGAAGGGATCGAAGTACGCCTGCGTCAACTGATGCCGTGGCGTAAAGGGCCGTATTCGCTTTACGGCGTGAATATCGACACAGAATGGCGTTCAGACTGGAAATGGGAACGTCTGGCTCCCCACATCAGCCCATTGCAGAACCGCTTGGTTCTGGATGTCGGCTGCGGCAGCGGTTATCACCTGTGGCGCATGGTCGGCGCGGGTGCTCAGTTGGCCGTAGGTATCGATCCCATGCAGCTTTTTGTCTGCCAATTCGAAGCCGTACGTAAACTGCTTGGTAACGATCAGCGTGCGCATGTACTGCCGCTTAGCATCGAACAACTGCCGGAACTCGCCGCGTTTGATACCGTGTTCTCCATGGGCGTACTTTATCATCGCCGTTCACCACTCGATCACCTTTGGCAGCTAAAAAATCAGTTGGTATCCGGCGGAGAGTTGGTGCTGGAAACGCTGGTTATCGAGGGTGATGAGAATGCCGTGCTGGTGCCCGGTGAGCGTTACGCGCAAATGCGTAATGTCCACTTTATTCCCTCTGCCTCTGCGCTGGTACGCTGGCTGGAAAAGTGCGGTTTTGTCGACGTGCGCATCGTCGACCATTGTGTCACCCCCCTGGAGGAACAGCGCAGAACGTCATGGATGACCACCGAATCGCTGGCCGATTTCCTCGACCCTCACGACCACAGCAAAACCCGTGAAGGTTACCCTGCGCCGCTGCGTGCAGTGATTGTTGCACGTAATCCTTAGCATATCATCCCCGGCACCGAGCCGGGTTTTTACTCCCTGTTTATTGCTGCATCAGACTCCACACCAGAACCTAATATCTGACATTTTTCACTGAGCATTGTATTTACTTTAGGAAAATTCCATAATTCATAATTATGTTACAAAACACAAGGCAATAACCTGATATAATGATAATTTTTTTGTCATATCATCCTTCCACTCATCAACTGGGAGTCATGAATATGCTACCATCTACTTCGAGTACCTCTGTTACAACACACGCTGTTTCCTCACCTCAATGTTCCTCGCAAGAAAGTACAAATACGGCATTAAGAATTGAACTTATTAAAAACAAGTTATCTTCAATACACCCCGACTATACCTGTTGCGAAATAAATTGCTTTAAAGATTTCTTTGATACAAATCAAGCAAAAATCCTTATCGTGAGCAAAACCAATAATAGTATTAATGAGTTATTAAAAACCACTGCAACTACGATAAACGCGATTAAAAACAATATTGAACTCGGTGAAGATAACACTAAAAACTATGCCCATCTTAATCAGTTAAAAGATGATATTGAGAAATTGATTCAATCAAGTAATAGTAACAATACAAGTTTAGGTGAACGAATTGGAAACGAAATTAATCGTGTTTTTCCAAGGGTTGAAAATGAAGTTAGACGCAGCGCGGACAAAATTGCTAAAGAAGCCAAACGTTTTTTCAGAAAATTTTAACAGTCATATATTGAGAAGCCCGATATCGGTTCTTGTAACATCATAAAACGCAATATTCTTAAACCGGTCGTAGGAGGAAACCTTTTTTAGGAATGCGTTGGCAAGAACAGATAGGTTAATACATGTTATTGCACCCTTTCCGCCCACGGGGTATAGTGGTGGTTCGGCGTGGAATGCGCCGCCTTCCGCGGAAAGGGCTGTGCCCAAGACAAGTAAGCAACCTCAAGGTTACGACTCCCCACCTGAATGCGGATAAGGTTCTGGAAAGGAGATCGTATGTCTGAACATCTGGTTAACAATGGCCACATTAGCCTTGTTCAACAACGCAAACGCGCTAAAGAACTGTTTCAACATCTCAAATCGGGCGTTGAGCCTGAAAAGTTAGCATTGCTTCACCGCCTTAACCCGACATCCCATATCACCCTTGCCAGCGCACAGTGGTTAATTGCGCGCGACTTAGGGTTCGCCAGTTGGCCAAAGTTGAAAGCACATGTGGATGCGATTACCTTTGCCAGACGTCATCCCAATTTCGTCGCAGATGACGAAACAAAAACCCAACATTGGCGCTGTGGCAATGATATTGAGCACAGCCTACGGCTTGCCGGTTTTAACGGAGCGTTCCACACGTTTACTGACCCTCTATCCATGGGGCCGGTTGACGATATACCGTTTTCCCTCTACCGCAAGACACGCTGTACCTTTATTCAACAAGCATTTCAGTTGGATGCCAGTGACGTCACGCGGCGTTTTGACGAGGAATATGCGCTGTGGCAGCGTTTACCTGACGCAGAGCATGCCGTGTTATGGTGTGAGGCTGATCCATACGACCAGTTGTTTCTCATCCGCACACTCGCAGCATTGGATCGCCTACCGCAAAAACTTGAGCTTATCGCGGTTGCTGCTATACCCGGCGTGAAACGGTTTATTGGGCTGGGGCAATTATCGCCGGATGTGTTGGCCTGGCTTTGGACGCAACGTCAGGCTGTGCCCGACGATGCATTCACACTGGCGCGCCTTGCCTGGTCAGCCTGGTGTTCCCCCTCACCCGAAGCGCTCTTTACACTCGCTCAGCGAGAACACCCCATATTGCCTTATCTCTCCCGCGCCTTGCGCCGATTGCTGCAAGAATTACCGGGTATCAACGACGGTCTTTCTCTGACTGAACGCCTGTCGTTACAGTATATTGCGCAATCCGGACCAACCAGACTCAGAAACGTATTCAGAGAACTGATCACCCATCGCGATCCGCTGCCCTATATGGGGGACATGATGTTCTATTCCACCGTCAGACCCTTAATGATTGGGGTAACCCCATTGCTTCGTGTTAAAACAGCGGCAGATGAAGAAGCCATGCAAACGGTGGAATTAACCCCCGCTCGGCCACGACGTACTTCAAGGCAGCGCTTATTGGCTTGATTTTGCACCACAGTCTCGCTGGATGGGCGGCGTTTGCCTTACACCACGTGAGGAACACTGGGCTCTTGGCAATAATCAGCATCCTGTATGGCGAGCGTTATAGGCATTATCCAGTCTTAGCCTCTGTCATAATATTTATCCGCACCAGCAATACTTTCGATAAATATGTAAAAACCCCGTTAATAGGCCGGGGAACAATGTGACGTATTTAAAATATTGCCGAGATTTTGCAGTGAAATTTGTTTTCATCCCTCGGAAACAAGGCATTAACCTTATGGTGCCAACCAAATATAAGCGCCAACAATAAATAACATTGAAATCTGAGAGAGCGCTACACAGATGCAACGAGCTGTATAACCCTGTTGCAGCCTTTGAGGCGTGGTAGGCAAAGAAATGAAATTTTCTTTTTCAATTGGATAACCACAGATTCCCCTGTTACGGCCAGTACAAGGACGACGAGGCTATCACAGCCACCAGACGTTGAGGTCTTTATAAAGTCTAACACCAACCAACCACGTATTTCGCCAGCACAGCATTTATACCTGATTCAAAGTATGCGGTTGCATTGTGACTATCTGAAACAATGTGGTATTCCACCTGCAACTCGATTCCATATCGCCATGATTATTGGCCGTCAGCATTATGCTGAGTTCAGGTCTCACTAATTGAATATCCAACCCATAACGAATACAGAATCACGAGCCCTCAATGGCTCATAAAATCACAGTCTGAGACGATCGAAAAAAAACAATACAGGGCAATTCCGAAGAAAGCAGCCTGTTAGGATGCTTTCTCTTATTATTTACAATCGTCAGATGTTTTTACCAGGGCCGCTTTAAAGACTGCATCATCCTCAGAGGCGAACGTCGCTATCCCTTTGACAGGTTTCCCATCCTTTAACATTCCAGTGGTCAATGCTTCATCGACTGTATCAAGTTTGAACGCTTTATTGTCAGGGGTGTAAGCCTTTAAGCAAAGCTTTGATAAATCCATATCTTTACCGGATAATTTGGCCACAACGACCTCAAAGGTCTTTGTGTAAGCGCTTTTATCACCAACGGACATTGAGCCATTAGATTGTGCTGTCGCGTACACCACAATATTATTAAGCGTCGCGGCATTTGCAGTAAAGCAAAAGCCAACCAGAGCAAAAGATGCAACAATCGCAGAAATTTTCATATTTTGTCCTTTCTGTAGGTTTAAGTCTTAATCGCTGTACATATGCAAGATATAGCCTATTGAAATAGTATATTGCGTAACCTAAACCATCATTAAAGGGATGTTTCGATATTGTAGAATGATGTGACATCTTTTGAGCAACCAATCCATTAAAGACGCCTTCCCCAGGTTCAATCATCAATCCTTGGATGTTGCTGCACAAGACGCGACCGTTTTACCTGCAACGCTGCAATCTCTTGATCGATATCTTCAATTTTCTGCTCAATGCTGTCATAGTGCTCGCCCAAAATTTCCTTCGCTTCCTGAATATCCGAAGCCGCAGGCGTAGCCCCTTTCAGCGGACGGTTTGCTGTCTCTTTCATGGTGATACCGGTCATGATACCAATCACGGCGATCACCATCAGATAGTAAGCCGGCATCATCAGATTTTGCGAACTTTCCACCAGCCAAGCGGCTAAAGTCGGCGTCAGACCGGCAATCATTGCCGAGATATTAAATGCAGCTGCCAGCGCGCTGTAACGAATATGCGTCGGGAACATCGCTGGTAATGACGAAGCCATCACCCCGGTGAAGCAGTTGAGAATAACTACCAGCATTAACAGACCAGTAAAAATCAAACCGATATAGTTGCTGTTGATTAGAGCAAACGCCGGAATTGCCAATGCAAATAGCGCGATACTCCCAATAATAACAAACGGACGACGACCAAAACGGTCACTGAGCAGTCCCATTACCGGCTGAACAAACAGCATCCCGATCATAATAGCAATAATAATCAGCACCCCGTGGTCTTCCGAGTAGTGCAGGTTGTGTGACAAGTAACTCGGCATGTAGGTAAGTAACATATAATAGGTAACGTTGGTGGCAATCACCAAACCGGTACATACCAACAAACTACGCCAGTGGGTCGTCGTAATCTCCTTAAAGGAGATTTTTGGCCCTTCCTGCAACCCTTCTCTATCGCCCTGTTCCATTTTATCGACATGCTGCTGAAATGCCGGTGTCTCTTCCAGAGCATGACGCAGGTAAAGGCCAATAATCCCTAGCGGCAATGCGATGAAAAACGGAATGCGCCAGCCCCAGTCGAGGAAATTCTTCTCACCCACAATGGTAGAGATCAGTACCACCACCCCCGCTCCCATGACGAAACCGGCAATTGAGCCGGAATCAAGCCAACTCCCCATAAATCCGCGCTTACGATCTGGTGAATACTCGGCAACAAAAATCGATGCGCCAGTATATTCACCTCCGACCGAAAACCCTTGTGCCATCTTACATAACAGCAGCAAGATGGGGGCCCATATACCAATTGAGGCATATGACGGAATCAGGCCGATTAAAAAGATACTAATCGACATAATCACAATCGTGATAGCCAGAATCTTCTGGCGACCGTATTTATCACCAAGCATACCGAAGAACAAACCGCCAAGCGGTCGAATCAGGAAGGGAACGGAGAAGGTTGCAAGCGCAGCAATCATCTGTACGCTGGGATCAGCTCCTGGGAAAAACACTTTCCTAATGCATAAGCAACAAAACCATAGACACCAAAATCAAACCATTCCATCGCGTTGTCCAACGACGCTGCGGTAATCGCCTTACGCAGTTTTCCATCATCAGTAATAGTTACATCACGAAGCGTAATCGGTTTTACTTTCTTCCTTTTCAGCATAGCTGACCTCGTAGACCAAGCCCTGTTTAATTGCAAACGACATTCATAGGCGCAGTTGCGCTAATATCACCATCGATTGTCGGAAGTGCACAGTTGCAATTCCGCTAACAAGCGTAGCAGGTTTATTTTTGGTGCCCGATTGAGGAAGGTAAAACCGAATTTGTTAACGCATTAATTAGTCGAAAAATGAACGTTCCTGCGATGAATAGCAATACCGCAACGTAAAGTTAATCAAGTCTATATTCACCACATGCACATAAACAAACGCGTTGACGAATAACTTTTTTTCAATTGGCAAAGACAGAAAATTCAAAACGAAATTTTTAATAAAATAGCTCTATCAATTTACCCCCGCAACCTGTGGTGTAATAGATAGCGATAAGGTGTCTGACGTGGGGTATTGTTGCCAGAAAAATGCGTTAATTCTCCGTTTACAACGTAGACACCGGACAAGGTGGATTGTAGCGACATCTTACCCGAGTAAGCATGCCTCAACGGGTGGAGATGCCTCGTAGCCTAGATAAAATAGCATCACCCCTACTTATCCCATACGCGCGCCGTCAATATTGCTTAACGAATTATAACTCTAGCACCCAAAGCAATAACGCGATATTCGCAAGAAAAAAAGCCCCGGCAACACGCCGGGGCTTGGTATTCGCAAGCAAACCCAATCAAGGGACGCTGCGCGGTAAAGGACTCGTTGAGCGGGTTTTCAGCAGCCTCAGGCTACGGTAACCGATTCGCAACTGGCATTCAGTACGCGCTTCATTTCAGCAACAATGTCGCCATCAACGCAATAATGGCTAAACTCGTCCACATCGCTTTCAGCATCCGAACACATGGACACCCCCACTTTGCGAAAACGCATTGTAAAAGGGAGCCAATGACCGGCTGAATTGTGTAATTCCTGAATACCGCTGCGCTGAAATTTATGCAGGTTGGTTAAACGTACCACCTGCTCCCGCCATAATAATTGGACCACGACTCGCACGGGTTAGTTCACGCAATAATGTTAATCCGTTTTCTGCTTGCTGCTGACCCGATGTAAGCACGCTCACCACGCCCAGATCGGTGAGGTTGCTGCAAAGCTACATGCGGATTCAGGCACAGATCGAACGCGCGATGGAACGTCACTGCCATTCCCTCACACAGCGCCATCAGAGTCTTCATTCGCGTCAGATTGATATGCCCTTCTTCATCGAGCACGCCGACAACCACCCCCGGAAATCCCATCTCTTTGATGCGTTGAATATCGTACTGGATGGTGCGAAACTCACTGTTACTGTATCAGAAATCCCCGCCGCGCGGCCGTACAATAGGATGAACAGGCAGCCATATCTTGCTGCGCGCCTCTGCCAGAACGCCATAACTTGGCGTCAGCCCACCTGCCCGTTGGCCCGCACAGAGCTCAATTCTGTCTGCTCCCGCTTGCTCTGCCGTGAGCGCGCAATCAACGCTATAACAGCACACTTCCAATTTTGACATTTGATCTCTCCCGCCTGCGTCACATTGCGCTGTGACCATTGCACCATCAAATAGCACGCTATGGCTTTAGGATAAATATGGCATCTGAATAAAAATGCAAAGGAGAGCGGAGTCACAGAGGACAGGATTGCCCCCGTGCTATCCATGACATGTCACACAAATTTTACCAAAAGATATTCAGCAGCCATCAGCGACAGCGCTTAACCCTGCTCGCTAGCAATTACCTCACGAATCGAGTACGGGTGAAACTTGATGGTAGTTGCGCCATCGCTCACCGCTAACGTGGAATTAGGCAGTCGTTCTTTGTCACTGCCGGGCTGACTGAACTTGAGAGTAATACGCGGAGAGGCCAATGCCTGGTCGGAAAGACACGCCAAAGCACGTGCGTGCAGCGTCTCAGAATCGCCTGCTAAGACCAATTCAACATGCTCCCAACCTTCATTGGGATAAAAACGCTGACCAGGCCAAGGTAATTCAATACAATCGATCTTCCATGGACCAACAACTATTTTTTCGTTAAGCGAAAAAAGGCAAATGGGCCGCCCGTTAATCTGATTTTCAGATATTAATACCCCTATCGTTAATAACGTTTCTTTCCACTGTTCTGCTGTCGTACTTTGATTACAGCGCAATGCTATATGATCCGCGTCGAATTGCGACAAATCCAATGCAAGCGTATCTGCCAACTGTAACAACGCCTGCTCGAAGCGGGCCAAATCCTGTTGAAGCGCGGAGGGAAGCAATCCAGACATGGCATATCTCAACATTAAAAATAATTAATTTTTGAATAGTAACGCTTTACACGCATTTTCACACCATTACGGCGCATGTCAGGCGTCATGCGCCTCAGGGCGCAGGCCACAGCACAAAAAGCCTAATGATACGTGAAACGGGTACTGTAACATCATGAAACATAACGTGATAAAAATCACCTTATGCTATATCCCTTCATTATTTATCACATCAGCGTATTTGATAAGGATATCAAACGGCAGCGGAATTTATAAACACAGCATCGTAAATGACCCACAATAAGTAATTACGCTGGAATCCTAGGCAAATTATACGGAATTAGGGAATATTCTTAAAAGAAAAGATTAATCTTAAACCGCTTGGCCCACATTGTAACACCTAACAAAAACAGGTAATTTGTTATCGTACCGCAATAGTATATACAGAGAAATAATTATGATTTTAGCCATTTTATCGGTTCTGCTTATTGCCATCGCGGCATACGCAATTTTCAAACATTTTAAAACAAGGGAAAGCCAACGTATCGGAACCAGCCATCGGGGAAGAAAGCGTTAAGCACGCATGTTGTCAACGCTAGCCGCATTTTTCTTCTTCACTGTTCCTGTTTTCGACGCGTTTACCCCCTCTCTTCGTGCTCTATCCCCCCTGCATTTTCTCAGGAAAATTCTCGCGGAGAAGCCTTGTCCTGCTGACGTCTCAGCCCAAATATGGTATAAGCGAGGGCTTGATTTTTTATTAAAGGTATCCAGGTGAATATTCAGGCTCTTCTTTCGGAAAAAGTCAGCCAGGCATTGGTTGCAGCGGGTGCGCCCAACGGCACAGACCCGCAGGTGCGCCAGTCAGCCAAGGCTCAGTTTGGTGATTACCAGGCAAACGGCGTCATGGCCGCAGCGAAAAAACTCGGGCTTGCACCGCGACAACTGGCCGAGACGGTAGTTCAACATCTGGCATTGGAAGGCATCGTCGCCAAAACAGAAATTGCGGACCCAGGGTTTATCAACCTGTTTCTGGATGCGCAGTGGCTGGCACAACAAACCGAACACGCTTTGAACTCGCCGAAATTGGGTATTACTCCCGTAGCGCCGCAGACCATTGTGGTTGACTACTCTGCGCCTAACGTTGCAAAAGAAATGCACGTTGGCCACCTGCGTTCCACCATCATTGGTGATGCTGCCGTGCGTACGCTTGAGTTCCTCGGACACAAGGTTGTCCGCGCTAACCATGTGGGTGACTGGGGGACACAGTTCGGCATGCTGATCGCCTATCTTGAAGATGTACAAAAAGACACCGCTGGCGAGCTGATATTACCCGATCTGGAAGCCTTTTACCGTGAAGCAAAACTGCGTTACGACGAAGATACTGCTTTCGCAGAGCGTGCCCGCCACTACGTGGTGAAACTGCAAGGCGGAGATGTTTATTTCCGCGAGCTGTGGAGCAAGCTGGTTGATGTCACCATGACGCAAAACCAGATCACTTATGACCGTCTCAATGTCACCTTGACGAAAAACGACGTGATGGGCGAGAGCTTGTATAACGATATGCTGCCCGGTATTGTTGCCGATCTCAAAGCAAAAGGTCTGGCCGTTGAAAGCGAAGGGGCGACGGTGGTTTTCCTTGATGAATTCAAAAACAAGGAAGGCGAACCGATGGGCGCCATCGTTCAAAAGAAAGACGGCGGCTATCTCTATACCACCACAGATATTGCCTGCGCCAAGTACCGTTATGAAACGCTGGGTGCAAACCGTGTTCTCTATTACATCGACTCTCGCCAACATCAGCATTTGATGCAGGCGTGGACTATCGTGCGTAAAGCAGGCTATGTGCCGGAATCGGTGTCACTGGAACACCATATGTTCGGCATGATGCTCGGTAAGGACGGTAAGCCGTTCAAAACCCGTGCGGGCGGCACCATCAAGCTGGCAGACCTGCTGGATGAAGCCTACGAGCGCGCATTAACGCTGATCGCTGGTAAAAAACCGGATATGGCGCAAAACGAATTGCGCGAACTGGCGCGAGTCGTGTCCATCGGTGCGGTAAAATATGCCGATCTGTCGAAAAGCCGCACCACTGACTATGTGTTTGACTGGGATAATATGCTCGCGTTTGGAGGCAATACTGCGCCCTATATGCAGTATGCTTACACCCGCGTCACCTCTATTTTCAAACGTGTGAATCTTGATAAAGCGGCGCTGACAGAACCCGTTGTGCTTAATGACGGGAGAGAAACTGCTCTGGCAACTCGCCTGATACAGTTTGAGGAAACCATTACTACCGTGGCACGCGAAGGAACGCCGCATGTCATGTGCGCTTACTTGTACGATCTTGCCGGGTTATTCTCCAGCTTCTACGAGCATTGCCCGATTCTGAATGCTGACAGTGAAGCCGAGCGTCAAAGCCGCCTGAAACTGGCCCTGCTGACCGCAGAAACGCTGAAACAAGGGTTGAACACCTTGGGCATTGAAACCGTTGAAAAAATGTAATTCACGGTGGTAAAAAACGGTGGCCGAGCCACCGTTTTTTTTGCGCGTTTACAGACCGCGACGGGCAAAATCACGCGGTCGGAAGCCAAGCAGTGCCAACATCGCAAAGTAGGCACCAGCCCCAACCACCACAACCAGCATCAGGCGAGAAATTCGCATTGTCATGCCGCCAATGTCCCAGGCAGGCATCCACCATAATAGCGCTATCAGTACCGCAGACATGGTCAAAACCGCGACCACCAGTTTAATCAGAAACGTGCCCCAGCCCGGACGCGGCTGAAAAAGCTGCTGTTTGCGTAATTGCCAATAGAGCAATCCGGCATTCAGGCAAGAGGCCAACCCGATGGATAGCGCCAACCCGGCATGCTGCAACGGCCCAATAAAGATCAGGTTCATGACCTGCGTCAGTGCCAGCGTGACCAACGCAATTTTCACCGGCGTTTTGATATCCTGCCGAGAATAGAACCCCGGTACCAGCACTTTTACCACAATCAGTCCCATCAAACCGATGGCGTAGGCGATCAATGCACGCTGGGTCATCAATGCATCCAGCGCGTTGAATTTACCATACTGGAATAACGCGACGATCAACGGTTTCGACAAAATCCCAAGGGCGACAGCACTTGGAAGCGCCAGCAGAAAACACAAACGCAATCCCCAATCCATCAGATGCGAATAGGCTTCCTGATCGCCACTGGCAACACTTTTCGCCAGAGACGACAGCAAAATCGTCCCTAACGCGACACCCAATACACCAGAAGGAAACTCCATCAACCGGTCAGCGTAGTACATCCATGAGACTGCACCCTCATTAAGAAACGAGGCGAATATCGTGTTGATGATCAGCGAAATTTGGCTCACGGATACGCCAAGGATCGCAGGAGCCATCAGTTTCATTACCCGCCCGACACCGGGATGGCGCCATTTAAAACGCGGCAGCACCAACATCCCGATTTTCTTAAGATGGGGGAGTTGGTAAACCAATTGCAGTACCCCACCCAATAACACCGCCCAGGCCAACGCCAACACCGGTGGATCAAAATAGGGCGTAGCAAACAGGGCAAAACCAATCATGCTGATGTTTAGGAACGTCGGCGCAAACGCGGGGACGGAGAAGCGATTCCAGGTGTTTAACACCGATCCCACCATCGATGTCAGCGATATCAATAGAATATAAGGAAAGGTAATGCGCAACAGCGCCGAAGTCAGCGCAAAGCGATCGGGGGTGGCGACAAATCCCAGAGCCGTCACCATGATAACCCAGGGGGCAGCGATCATTCCGGCAACGGTCACCAGCGCCAGCACCAGCGTCAACATGCCCGATACATAGGCAAGAAACGTACGCGTGATTTCATCCCCTTGCTGGCTTTTGTATTCTGCCAATATCGGGACAAATGCCTGCGAAAAGGCGCCTTCAGCAAAAACGCGGCGCAAAAGATTAGGCAGTTTAAACGCGACGAAAAAGGCGTCAGTGGCCATCCCTGCACCAAACACCCGTGCGACAATGGCATCACGGATAAAGCCCAAAACGCGCGATAGCATGGTCATTGAGCTGACCGCTGCCAATGATTTTAATAAACTCATCCGATTCGATTCTGTGGTGTCGGGGTTGCGGCGGAACCTAGCCCGCCAGTCGTGGCGATAGTCTACGCATCAGGGAAGGAATAGCCACCCTTGATGATGAACAACCTCTGTTTTCAGCATGATGTGAGCAGCGCTTCAACCACGCGTTGCGCCAAAATCGCCTGCTCGCCTGAGGTCTGTGGTTCAACGCCTTTTTCAAGTGAGTCTACAAAATGGTGAACCGCGCCTACAAAACCGCGCTGTTCCAGAATACTTTGCCAGGACGGCGCAGGGTGTCGCGTGACGATACCACTGCTTTCCTGCCAGCAATCACTGAGATTATCGACGTGATGCACTGACCCTTCCGTTATCATCTGGACCGACTCGCGCTGGCTTCCCGCACGCCGATGCATACTGGTCATAATCTGACAGGTCGGCGAAGCAAACAGGTGCTCGGCAAAGACCAACTGCCCTGCCGGATTATTACGAATTACGCCGCCTTGTAACTCAGTCCCTTCGCCCGCCAGCCATAGCGCAGTGTCAACCACATGCAGGTAATCATCCAGCAGGGTGAAACGCGCCGATTGCGGGCCAATGCTGTCCGTTCGATGTTTCTCCACCCGAACAGACACAGGATGCAGCAACGTGGATTTCAATGTTTGATAACTGGGAGCAAAACGGCGATTAAAACCTACCATCAACATTTTTCCCTGACGCTTAGCCAGCGCTAACAGCGCCTCTGCCTGCGACAGCGTTTCCGCCAACGGTTTATCGACATACACGTGTACGCCACAGCGCAACAGCGTGCTGACAACATAGTAGTGACTGGCGGCGGTACTGCTCCATCACCGCATCGCACTCTTTCGCCAGGGCTTCCAGCGAGGAAAAACCTGACAGACGATATTGTTGACAGAGCGTGCGCATTTTTTGCTGGTCAGGGGAAAACACGCCGGAAAACGTCCAGCGTGTTGCTTGACTGAGAACAGGCAGATAGGCCTTTTGCGCGATAGAGCCAAGTCCAACCATGCCGATACTGATTTGATTTACATCCGTTTTCTCTGTATCCATTGTGTCACCTACACTCAGGGAGCAAGTCTTGCGAGCAATGCTCAGGATTGTTGGGACAGCACGTACGCCAGTTGCTGTTTCAATTCGGCCACCTCTTGTTCCAGCGCACGGCTACACGCTGCGCGAGATCCGCTGAAGTGGCATCCGCGCTCTCCGTACCGCTAGCCGTTGCCACAACGGGCTCTCCATCGCCAAACAGATGCATAAAACGGTGTTCGCGCTTACCCGGCTCGCGCGCCAGCCTCACCACAAAGGGGCCATCTTCCCGCGATTGCAGCTGTGCCAGCGCCTGCTCGACTTCTTCAACATCCGTGAATTCATACAGCCGCGCTGCACGAGTGCGCAATTCACCTGGTGTTTGCGCACCGCGCAGCAGCAACGTCGTGACCAGCGCCACTTCCTGCGGGGAAAATTTCAGATCGCCAAACTCCGAGTTGCAAAAGCGGTGCTCGTATTTCATCACGCGATTGCCAAAACCACTGAGGGTTCTGACAACGTGCTTCTTGACCAGAAGATCGAGCGTCTGCTGCACATCGTTTTCGCTGAGCTCCAATACGGGCTCGCGGTTGGTTTTCTGATTACACGCCGTTACCACGCCATTAAGCGACATGGGATACTGCTCGGGTGTAGTGATCTGTTTTTCCAACAAACAGCCCACTACGCGCAGCGCGTTGGCATCAAACTGATATTTCATGGTCAGGGCTCCTATCGCTGAGGTGTCCAATGTTCATTCGTTAAGGCAGTCAAAACGTGATCCTGCCATTTGCCGTCGATCAACACGTAGTTTTTGGCATAGCCTTCACGTTCAAAACCCAGCCGCGTGAGCAGATTGCCGCTACGCTGATTATGCGGCATGTAGTTTGCCATAATGCGATGCATATGCTGTTGGCGCTGCATATAGCGCAGTGCGGGCTGCAAAGCTTCATACATCATGCCCTGCCCCTGCCATTTCTCGCCCAGCGAGTAGCCCAGATAGCAGGCGTGGAATGAGCCACGCAGCACGTTGCTGAAATTGGTGACCCCGCGTACCTCGTTTTCATTAGGATCGAGCAGCAAGAAATAGTAGACAGACCCCTGCTTATGCATGTCATTGATCACACTAAGTCGCGCTTGCCATCCTGAAGGATAACAATGGCTGGCATCACGCACGGGTTCCCAGGGTTTTAAAAAATCACGGTTTTCCGCATAGTACTCCGCCAGCCGCCAGGCATCACGCTCGTGGGCTAAACGTACGACCAGCCTGTCCGTTGTCATATATACCCGTGCCGGGGTTGAACGATAGCCAAACATCTCTGCCTCGTTTATTTGCGTTGTTCGATAAGAAAAATTTATCGCGATAATTTGCAGTACAGGTTTTGCTGAAAAAAAACAGCGCCCAAACACGGCACCACACGCGTAACCACGAAAAACACCGATAATCGCTACTATAACCGCATCAATTCTCTGACGTAAAACCTCCAGCGGTGACTTATTGCGCAGTTAATAAAATATCGCCGTATTTTGGCTAAAAAAAAGCCGTTCCGATTGCCTCGTTCAGCGATCGGAACGATAAAAAAATATTGTTCTATAAAGACTACCCTGTCATCAAATTAGGGTACAAAATAGACGGGTTGTATTTCTCTCTTTTTTCTCTTGTGGTGAAAACATGCCTCTGATGTCACAAGCTCGGAGTCTCGGCAAATATTTCCTTTTATTAGACAATATGCTGGTGGTTCTGGGGTTTTTTGTTGTTTTCCCGCTTATTTCCATACGTTTTGTTGACGATCTGGGGTGGGCAGCCTTGCTGGTGGGTATCGCACTCGGTTTACGTCAGTTTATTCAACAGGGATTGGGTATTTTTGGCGGTGCCATTGCCGACAGGTTCGGTGCCAAACCGATGATCATCACCGGCATGTTGCTGCGTGCCGCTGGTTTCGTGTTCATGGCTATCGCCACCGAACCGTGGCTGCTATGGCTTTCGTGTGCGTTGTCCGGCCTTGGCGGAACGCTGCTCGATCCTCCACGTACGGCGCTGGTGGTGAAGCTAGTTCGTCCGCATGAGCGCGGCCGCTTCTATTCGTTACTGATGATGCAAGACAGTGCCGGTGCAGTCACTGGCGCGCTGATTGGCAGTTGGCTGCTACAATATGATTTTACCGTCGTATGCTGGGGCGGTGCGGCACTGTTCGTGCTGGCCGCGGCCCTGAACGCCTGGTTGCTGCCCGCGTATCGCATCTCCACCGTGCGTGCACCGATTTCTGAAGGCCTGCTGCGCGTCATTCGCGATCGGCGTTTCCTGGTTTATGTACTAACACTGACCGGCTATTACATGCTCGGCATACAAGTCTTGTTGATACTGCCTATCATGGTCAATGAGATTGCAGGCACGCCCTCTGCGGTAAAATGGATGTATGCCATTGAAGCTGGGCTGTCGCTCAGTTTGCTCTATCCTACCGCGCGCTGGAGTGAAAAACGTTTCCGACTGGAGCAACGTCTGATGGCGGGGCTGTTTATCATGACACTAAGCCTGTTCCCGATTGGCATAACAACAACCCTACCTTCGCTTCTGATGCTTATCAGCCTGTTTTATATGGGTTCTATCATTGCTGAACCAGCACGGGAAACGCTGAGTGCCTCACTGGCTGACGCCCGTGCGCGCGGCAGTTACATGGGGTTTAGTCGATTGGGGCTGGCACTAGGAGGCGCACTCGGCTATAGCGGCGGCGGGTGGTTGTTCGATACCGGGCACCAGCTTCATATGCCGGAACTGCCGTGGTTTATTTCGGGCATTATCGGCTTACTCACGCTTGCAGCCCTGTATTGGCAGTTCAACCTGCGTAAGATAGAACCCGCTATGCTTGGGGAACATTAACGTGTCATTCTGGCGCTTTCAGACAGTTTCAGTGCTTTCAGCGCTATCTGATAGCTTACCTGGCGCGAATACGGCAGTGTAAACACCAGCCCGTTAGGCCAGCAGGTTTTCTGTTAAGGCAGAGGGCACTGCTATCGTTAAATCGTGATACCGAAGATACGCAGCAATCGCGGAGGAACATTAATGAAAAAATCAGGGATAGCCGCCATTGCCGCTGACGTTACTTTGTTAGTGGCTGCGATCGGCTTACGCAATATTCGCTCAGTGAGCAGGACGTAAACAATTACCTGCAAAAACATAACGATTTCAAAAAACAGATCGGCATTCCTGGCGTGGTAGATGCCACTATCGTGCTGAGCGACCTCAGCAGCCAGATTGGTCGCGCCGAACCGGGCAAGGTGACACTGTCGGGTCATGCCAAGGTGGATATCAGTTCGCTGCTGGGTGCCCAGTCAGCGGATGCGGTGCTTACCCTGAAAGCACAGCCGGTGTTTGATAAAACAAACAGCGCCATCTACCTCAAAGAGATGGAGCTAGTGGATTATCAAGTGACGCCAGAGAAGATGGATACCATATTCAAGACGCTGACGCCCTATTTGAATCAGGCATTGAAGAACTATTTTGATTCAGAAACCGGCCTATGTGCTCAGCGATGAGCACAGCAAAACGGAAGCCTTAGCCAAGAAACTGGCAAAAGGCATTGACGTTAAACCGGGACAGATTGCGATTCAACTGACCGACTAAGACTATGTCAGGTCGGTTCCACCGCCCTGACACCTGACTTATTCTTCACTGCTTTCTTGCTCTACCGCATCGTCCTCGTATTCAACCAAATCCTCACGTAGCGCTTCCAGCGCTTCTCGTGTCAACAGCGCCAGAGTACGATAAAAGGCTGTCGTGGCATGGCTCTCCATTTTACCAAGAAAGCGGTCACTCCACGGCAACAGCAACTGGTCAAACAACGCCAACTGCGCGGCACTTTCATCCTCTTGTGCCTGATCTTCAAGCCAAGATGCTGCCAGCAATAACCCACCGAAATGGTCTGCCGGACCCGCTTTGAGCGGCATGCCAAGCTGTTGCAGAAAAACGCGCACGGCGTCATCGTTCTCATTTTCGACATGGGAAGATCGCCACGGGGAAACCGAGCCTCCCTGTTCGATAAACAGTGCGTGATAATCCGCAGTCAATGCACTGACATCAACGCCCTGCTGCAAGCATTTCAGCAATGCATCCTGATTCAACGGCCAATGTGGTTTTAGTTTGCCCTGTTCGATCATCGTCAACAATGGCACCACCACCTCGTCGTCCGGAGACCGATTAAATAGCGTACCCAGCAGCCGACAAACCAATGAGAATTCGTTCATGTAATAACCTGTTATAGTTATGATAATTAAGTGACAACGTCACGGTTTGATTTATAACGCCGCCAACTCAGCTATTGCTGGGCGGACGCGTTGTTCCAGAAAATCTAAAACGCGACGCGGAGTCACGTTCAGTACACGCTGCTCTGGAAAATCGATTTCCTGCAAAATACACTCGCAGTGCGTAAAATCACCCAGGGTGAACGCAATATGAGAATCAGAGCCAAGTGCCAGCCTGCCGCCCGCATCGCGAACGGCCTCGGCAATGGCGCGGCAGTTCGGTCCACTGCCTTTACGCGAATGCATAAACGAAGAGTTATTCAGTTCCAACGCAACGTCATAATGCGCGGCGGCTTGCGCCACAGCGGGTATATCAATCGGGTATTTGGGGTTGCCCGGATAGCTGATGATATGCACGTGGCCGCTGGCCATGGTGGCAATCAGCGCTTCAGTATGGGTAACGAGATCCTGCGGAGGCAGCACCGGCTCGTGAAATCCGGCAATCACCACGTCCATTTGTTCAAGCATTAACCCAGTGCAGTCGATTTCACCCTGGCGGTTTTTAATATTAGATTCAATACCACGCAGTATCCCTACCCCATCAACCAACCGCGGCCACACACGCATATTCATAAAGTGCCAATAGTGCGGAGCATCGGCCATGTCCGGGCCATGATCGGTAATGGCAAACAGGCGGATATTCTTCCGTTTAGCTTCTGCGATATAGTCATGCAGGGTGCTGTAGGCGTGGGTACTGGCAACGGTATGCATATGTAAATCGACGGGATACATGGTCTCTCCTGACTAAGTATTTCACCTTAATCATACCATTTCTCGCCTTTTCTGGCAGCCTACACCGCAGTTATAACGAAAATTTAACACACACATTATGTCTTGTCGGTGGCAGAATTGGTCAGGGAATCAGAAAATTGCGCTAAGTTTAGCTAAACGCGCGTTTTGTCGCATAAACTCATTGACGCTGCGCAGCAATTTACCTACATTAGCGCCCGTCGCTGCAGCATGCAGTGAATAATCCGGTGAGGTGTCCGAGTGGCTGAAGGAGCACGCCTGGAAAGTGTGTATACGTGAAAGCGTATCGAGGGTTCGAATCCCTCCCTCACCGCCACATACCAAACAAAACGCCCCTGATTACTCAGGGGCGTTTTGTTTTTATGCCACCAGCACTATCAACGGGCTCGTCTCATCGATTGTAAGACCGCTTCTTGTGCAGAGCGCGAGTACAATGCTGAAAATCCATCTAATGCCGAAATACGCCGAGCATAGTATCGATTGATGACGCCGGGCAGCTTTTGCTGAGCCTCGAAATTAATGCGTTGTTGAAAATCAACATGGTTAAAGTTATATCCCAACTGCTCTGCTTTTCTTTTTTCATATCTTAACTTACAGTAAATCGTATGTGGAGAAATCCCATCGGGAATTTTAATCCCAACACGGCTAAGCATCATGATTATTGATGATAAATTTTTAATAAAGAACTGAGATCTGATTCCTTTCCCTTTCTTTATTACGTAAGGTGTTACCGATATTTCTATACGCGGGAAGAGACTCTCGGTTCTCGACTTATTGCATCCTGCAAAGGTCTGGGGCATACATCTCGCGCCAATCCAACTGCATGAGGGGTGCTATTATCTACCACCCTGCAATAAGAGGTTATATCTCCATAGCCGTCAGCTGGGCGATGTGCGGGATGACAGTACGTTGCTGAGATATTTCGCATCCCCTTTTTTTCTGATGCGGGTTGTGAAAAAAACCCGCTCCGCCTACCACACATCCACCATAAAGATTCATTGATGAATTATTTATTTCATTTAACGAATTTAGCACTAAGGGCGTATGATGTGAAACCCCATAATGGTCTGCTGATAGCAGAAAACTGTTTGATTGAAATAAAATATCATGTAACGATGCTGGTTTCATATAATGTCCTTTTATAAAAAACAAAAATACCATTACCACGATGAGATTAGCTTCTAATTTCCAATCCGAGGATTTTAATTGTGTTTTAAACAAATCATTTGATTAAATCATCGTTATTATTTATGTTATTGAATACTTGTTTAGAAATAATAGTAGAAGAGGCAGTAATAGTGAGGGAAAACAAAAACCTCCGCATGTCGCGGAGGTCATTTAGGAAAAATCAATGAGACCGACGCAATAGGCACCGGTGCAACAGGAGACTACGCGGTAATCGCCCTGTCCTCCATGGCTTGCCGCCAGCCTCCCAACCATTCAGAGCGGGCATTAATTGATTGATAAGGACAAAATTCCTTCGATTTTCCGGAAAGTCCTGCTTGATAGCCGCGCGACTGCGCCCGTTCCAAACGATCTCGTTTCTGTCTCTTCATGCCTCATTTCCCTCATTGTTCATCTGGTGGAAAGAAAACAGTGACTGCTTTTCGAGCAACCACAGAGTATCAATAACGATTCCCGGCACGAAGGTCAAGGCTAAAAATTCACCATCTTGTCATATTTCTGAGATAAGCTTCGCAGCGAACGTTTTCTCCCCGGCACGTGGACTATTGATCTGCGGCTAGCTTTTCCTCAGGTGTTCCCCTCACAAGGCTAAAATAGTGCACCATTGCTTCTCCCCACAAACCAGAAAAATAGGAATATTCTTACACCTCCAACTCCGCATGCCAGCACCGAACCGCATCAGTTTCGTTCAGGGGCATCAGCCGTTGTGGCAGACGACAATCTGCACTCGCATAAGGACAACGCTCGCGGAAAAAACAGCCTTGCGGCAGTTGACGATTGCTGGGCAACTCGCCCGTTCGCATTTCTTGACTGCCGTTATGTAACAGCGGCCGATCCAAACGTGGAACCGAATCCAATAGCAAGCGGGTATAAGGATGACGTGGCTGACTCAAAACATGATGTGCAGTACCCAACTCAACAATTTGTCCCAAATACATAACGGCAACGCGATCGCTCATATGGCGGATAACAGAAATGTTGTGGGAGATCAGTACATAGGTAAGTTTACGTTGCTGCTGCAGCGCCACCAGCAAATTGAGAATTTGCGCCTGCACAGAGATGTCCAATGCCGATGTGGGCTCATCCAGCAAGATGATATCTGGCTGAGCAGAAAGTGCACGAGCAATTGCGATGCGTTGGCGCTGACCGCCGGAAAACGCATGCGGCAAACGGTCGAGATATTCATGGTGAATACCTACCAGCGTTGCCAACTCGCACGCCAGCGCTCGCCGTTCCGCTTCACTGCCATGTCCCTGTAACCAGACAGGTTCAGTTATCGTGCGCCAGACGGGTAATCTCGGATCGAGCGATGATAGCGGATCCTGAAACACCATTTGCATCCCGTTTGCCAGCCAGGACCCTGGCGATCGTGCCCGCACGCATTCGCCCTGTGAGGGAGGTAGCATCCCCATCAACACCTGTGACAAGGTGCTTTTACCACATCCGGATTCTCCGACAACCCCTAAGGTTTCGCCATCATTAATAGTCAGATCAAGACCGTTGAGGGCGTGGACCTGTTCAACCACCTTGCCCCGCCAGTTACGCTTGGCAGGGAAGCGTACGTGCACGTCACGCAGCGTCAATAATGCGTCATTCATTTTCCGCCTCCAACTGTGGATTCCAGCAGGCAACCTGCTGTGAGGATGCCGCCAGCGCCTGCAACTCAGGACGTTGATAGCAATGTTCAGTCGCCGCCGTGCAACGTGGACGAAAGGCACAGCCTTCAGGCAATTGCGATAAATTAGGCACCGTGCCAGGAATCGCAGGCAGCACTGATCGAGGCAGCGCATCATCCGGCGCACAGCGTAACAATCCCTGCGAATAAGGATGCGCAGGGTGCTGGATGACCGCCTGTGTGACCCCGCTTTCGATCACCGTACCGGCATACATCACATAGAGGCGATCGCACAGTTGGGAAACCACCGCCATGTCGTGGCTGATAAATAACACCGCAGTACCGCGCTCCTGCGCCTTTTGTTTTAACAAGCGCAACACCTGACGCTGCACGGTTACATCCAGCGCCGTGGTGGGTTCATCGGCAATAATCAGTTCGGGGTTACAGGAAAAGGCCAGCGCAATCATTACCCGTTGTCGCATACCGCCGGAGAGTTCAAACGGATAGCGCCTCATCACCCGTTCCGCATCGGCAATTTGCATTTCCGCGAGCAGCGCTAGTGCGTGTGTTTGTGCATCACGTTTGTTCAAAGGTTGATGCTGTTGGATAACTTCCCGCATCAAATCACCGACACGTCGCGTCGGGTTAAGGGCCGTCATCGGTTCCTGAAAAATCATGGCAACCTTGGCTCCGCGCATCTGGCGCAGCGTACGCTCTGATGTATTGAGCATATCCTGCCCCAACAGCGTTACGCTGCCGCTATTAATGCGATAACTCCCCGGCCTCAGTAGGCGCATCACCAGCATCGATGTTATTGATTTACCAGAACCCGATTCCCCGACAACGCCCACAATTTCACCACGCTTTACGCTCAGCGAGACCTGATTGAGCGCATTCACTTCCCCGCGATAAACCGGAAAACTGAGCGCCAGGTTATCAATCGCCAGCAGGGTATCGTCCATCAGTGTCCTCCTGAGGTTTTCGGATCCAGCAGGTCGCGCACGCCGTCACCAAACAGATTGAATCCAACTGCCGTGATCAGGATTGCCATACCGGGAAAAGCGCGGTACCACCACTGATCGAGCACGTAGCTGCGCCCATTGGCGACCATCGCGCCCCACTCCGCCGTCGGCTGCTGTGCCCCTAAACTGATGAAACCCAGAGTGGCCGCCATTAAAATCGCGGCGCCAATATCCAGCGAAGCCTGCACCACTAGCGGCGGCAGTGCATTACGCAAAATATGCCAGGTGATCAGATGCCAACGGTTGGCACCAAAGGTTTTTGCTGCTTGCACATAGGCAAACTGACGCACTACCAGCGTTTGTCCCCGCGCCAGCCGGACATAAAACGGGATCCGCACAATGGCAATCGCCAGCATGGCATTGAACAAGCTGGGGCCCAGGGCTGCCGCCAACGCCATGGTAAGCACCAAAGAAGGGATCGAGAGCATGATATCCATGGTTCGTATGATAATCGCGTCGCCAAAGCCGCCTAACACGCCCGAAAAGCACCCAAGCAGCGAGCCGATAACCGCCGCTATCGCCACAACGGCCAGCCCGGCAGCGACAGATTGTTGACTACCCATGACCACTCGGCTGAACAGGTCACGTCCTACTTCATCGGTACCAAACCAATGGGCCGACGACGGTGGCTGCAAGCGCGCAGAGAAATCGATACCGTTAGGATCGTAAGGCACCAGCCAGGGAGCAAACACCATCATCAACAAAATCACCGCGATAATCGCTCCACCCAGCAGCGTCAGTGGACTACGTTTCACCAACCACCACTGCTTTTGCCAATACGCGACGCGCGATGATGGCGTGCGCAGTTGGGCGGCTTGTCCTTGCGTTAGGTTCATCATGCTTCTCCTCGTCCAATTCTCGGATCCAGCCACAGATAGAGCAGATCGACCACCAGGTTGACGCCGACATAGGCCATGGAAATCACCACGGCAAATCCCATCACAGCGAGGAAATCCAGCGCCTGAATCGACGCCACAACGTAAGCGCCCATGCCCGGCCAGGAGAAAACCGTTTCCGTTAATACTGCGCCATAGAGTAGATCGCCCAATGCCAGCCCCAACACGGTCACCGACGGGATCAGCGCATTAGGCAGTGCATGGCAAACGACAATACGCCACGGCGTTAAGCCGCTCGCCCGCGCGGTGCGAATGTAATCCTCACTGAGCTGCTCCAGCATGGCGGAGCGAATCTGACGAGCAACAATGCCGAGATGAACAAAAGAGAGGGTGAGCGACGGCAATATCAGGTGCCGTGCCGCATTCCAGAACGCTTCATGGTCACCCGCCAACAGGCTATCAAACAGGTAAAATCCGGTGACATGCGCAGACGGTTCCAGCCAGTCATCCAGCCGTCCGCCACCGGGCAGTATATCGAGATGGCCATAGAACAGGACGATAACGCCCAGCCCAAGCCAAAAAGCGGGCGTGGATATCCCACCAATCGCCAATAACCGCACGCAATGATCCAACCAGCGATCGCGATACACCGCGGAAAGCACGCCCAGGGGAATACCAACCGCCAATGCCAGTAATAGAGAACAAAACGCCAGTTCGAGCGTGGCCGGGAAAAAGGTACGGATATCATCCAGCACCGGACGCCCTGTGTGAATTAATGTGTCTAAATCACCGGAAAAAAGTGCCGTAACGTAACGCCAGAACTGCACATAGAGCGGTTGATCCAGCCCGAGCTGCTGGCGAATATGGCGTACAATTTCATCACTGGCACGGTCGCCTACCAGCAAGCGCACAGGATCGCCTGGGATCAGGTGTGAAATGATGAAGGTGATGACACAAACCCCCAGCAGCGCTGCCGCAAAATACTCCAAAACGTCATAGTGTTACTCCACGCACACGCAATGCGAAAGTGCGAAAGCCAATCCCAGCTTCTCGCACCGGGCTGATTATCACGCGGCGATCCTGACAGTCACGCCGCCTGTTACTCCACGGAACTTATTTCGACATCGTTCCTATGTTGAACACCTGCTCCAGCATCGGGTTAAACACGAAGCCTTTTACCGCTTCGTTCATCGCCACCTGATAATTTTTCTGGAACAGGTAAACATAGGCAGCCTCATCGATAACGATGCGTTGGGCCTGCTGATAATCCTCAGTGCATGTTGCCTGATCGGTGGTTGCCATCGCTTTTTTCAGCAAGGCATCTATTGCCGGGTTTTCGTAATTATGAGCGGTTACCCGGCAGCCCTTTCTTGTTGGATTCAAACCAATAGTTCATAAACATATAGGGATCGGCAAAATCCGGGCTCCAGTTACCAATGGCGATATCAAAGTCCCCCTTACCCACCCGTTCACGCATCGTCGCGTTCGCCAGTTTTTCCAAACCGACGTTGATACCCAGCGATTTCAGCGTTGCCTGCGTCGAGATGGCTATGAGTTCCCAGGAAGGATCGTTGTCCGAATAGAGGAAGGTTAATTGCTGTGGTTTTTGTGCCACCTTGCTCATAGCCGCCTGTGCTTTATCTTTGTCGAGGCTATATTGCATGGCATCTTTGTCGTAGCCCCACATGCCTTCCGGGATCGGGCCACGCATCTGTTTGCCGTTACCGCCCAAAATGCCGTTCACCATGCCCTGCTAATCCGTTGCCCATGACACGGCGCGACGTAGCTCAACCTGACTCAACGGCCCTTTTCCATTGTTAAGGTAGAGATAAATCACGCGCAGTTAAGGATATTCCTGTACCGATACGCTGTTTTTCGCCTTCAGCGTAGCAAGCTGATCTACCGGCAAAGACTCGGCAATATCAATATCGCCACGTTCCAGTTGCAGACGGCGGATGGCGGATGGCGCTTTCGCCGATGATTTTTACCGAAACGCGTTTAAACGCGGGGGCACTGCCGTTGTAATGGACCAGCACCACCTGTTGTCCTTTCTGTCAACACTGCACCATATAAGGCCCTGAACCGGCGGTATTTTCTGCCAACCATCCTTTACCTTCATCCGCACTGTGCGTGCTCAGTACCGCAGGGTTGATGATAGAAGCCCCGTCATTGGCCAGCGTATACAGGAACGGTGCGAAAGGCGCACTCAAGGTAAAACGCACAGTATGGGCATCTACGGCTTCAACCTTTAAATCGCTGGGATAGGCTTCAGCGGGGCCTTGCCCAATTTTCAGCAGCCGTTCGAAAGAGATTTTTACCGCATCGGCGGTAACCGCACTGTCATCAGCAAATTTTGCCTTGGGATCGAGCTTGAAGGTCCATACTTTTTGGTCCGGTGACGCTTCCCAGCTCAGGGCCAAATCCCCGGTTACATCGGTAGCGCCTTTGCCGTTTTCCGTCTTGTACTACACCAGACGTTGATAACAGGGATAGGTAATGGTCCAGTCGTTATTATCGATGGTGACGGCAGGATCCAACGTTTGCGGATCGGCTGCTTTGCCGATCACCAGCATATCTTTCGGTACTGCGGCCCAGGCAGGTAATACGGCAGCCATGGCGGTAGCCAACAGCAGAGGTCGTAACAATGCAGTGTGGTGCGTCTTCATGATTCAGCTCCTGGTGATAGTCAAACGGTTAGCGCATAGCGCAACAATCAAACAGCGGTCCGGCAGTTCGGCAACGTGCAACCAAACCGATCGGGCAACAGGGGGTAACGGTCAGCATCCGGCAGTTCAAAATGCCACCATTCCGTTTCAATACCGACGAAGCCACCTGCCGCCATCACGGCATAGAGTTGCAGCCGGTTACGTTGCACGGTGACGGGCAGAGCCGCACACCACGCATAGGACTTTTCATTCATTTCATCGAAGCCAGTGCCCATATCCAGCGCCTTGCCCTGTTCATCCAACAGAGTGACATCCACCGCCACGCCGCGACTGTGGTGCGAACCCACCGCCAGCGATGCTACAAAGCGCGGATCGGGACAGGCATCCCACAGACGTATCTGCGCAGCATGGGGTCGATAAGCATCGTAAAGTTGCAGCCGATACCCGCTCTGTTCGGCAACGGCGACGCTGCGCGCCAACCCCTGCGCTGCGTCCGGGTGCAACAGGCACAGCGCTTCGGCATAAATGGGATAACCAGTCAGGTTATCAGCCGTGGCATATTTCATATCGATAATCAGCTGGGGTAGCGTCTGCGCCAGATCCACCAGTTCGATAGCATCCGTCATGTGTTGTCCTGTTTACTGTTCAAATTGGCTAAATTCCGTTTGCAAGGCACGGTTAAGCGCCAGTCTCGCTGAAAGCTTGTCACCCAACTGTTCCACTACCGCAGAGAGCAGCAGATTAAACAGACAGGTAATCGGCGCCAGCGAATCCCAGAAATGGCCAGTATCGGTTTTTACTTGCAATAAATCCATCGGGTAATCACGTGCCCAGGGGCACCAGAGATCGGTAATCAGCTCCAGAGGAATCTGCCGGTCACTGGCCGCATGACAATATTGTCGGGCCACCGTGGAATAGGCGCGCGTATCGGTCACTACCACATAAGGGCGTTGGTACTCTGAGTTGAGCGACTCCACCCAGGTGCCAGAAAGCCCATCTACATAGCTCACGCGTGGGCGCAAATATTCCAGGTGGCTAAAAAACGCGTTGGCAATACCGCGCGTAGACTGGATACCGAGAATAAACACGGCTTCCGCTTCGGCCAGTTGTTGGCTGATGCGCGCGAAGGTATCCGTTTGCGCCAGACGATAAACGTCCTGAATGGCATCGACCTCCAGACGCAGAGACTGGCTAAGGAGATCCGACAGAGTGCGCTGTTGTTGCCAGGCATCCAGACGGTCGGTGACCCCCCAAGGGCGGTAAGGTGCCAGCGCATCGGCACGCAGGCTCGCTTTGACATCTTCCAGATTGCGATAGCCCAGCTTGCGCAGATAGCGCCCCACGGTAATCCCTGTATTGCCGGTATAACCGGCAATACTGTCAGCCGATTCAAACGGAATTTGCGCCAGATTATTGAGCAGCCACCTAGCGATACGCTTACCGCTGGGGGTTTGCTGACTGAATGACGCTTCGATACGTGCGATGAGATCAATGCGCACATTGGCGTCAGGTGTAGCGGAAGAGGCATCGTCTTGCTGCATGTTAGTGCCCTGTCATTCGCAGTCATAATGTTATGCGATTAACATTGCAGCATTCGTGCCAAAAAATAAGCGATTGATACACAAGGTGAAAATGGCATTCAGGGATAACTAAGGAAGGCACAGCGCGCCATCATGGCGCACTGCAAACAAGAAAATGCATAAAAACGGTGCTAAGTGACAATCAATAACACCTTAAATTACAGTGTGTTAGATAATTCTTTCCTATAGCAGAATGTTACTCGCTGCGTTGAATCTGCACAGCAATGGATTGTGCGACCTGCTGCCAGCCTTGTGCCAGGGTTTTCACCAATGCATCATAGCCATCTTCTTTCACAGGCAGCACCAGACTGAACGGCTGGCGCAGCAATCGATCGCCGCGCTGCAACGTCCACTCGCCTTGCACCACGGCTTTCCCATCATAGCGGCCATGGAAAGCTTTGACTGTCACGGCCAGTTCTGATGGCGCAGCGCCCAACGGCTGCGCACTGACTGCCCACCCCGGCAAGCCCGCATTCAGGCTGCTTTGCAATGTCTGTTGCAACTGCTGCTCCAGCGGGCTGGCCCACAGGTTATTGCTGGCAATGACATAACGGACATCATTGGTCTGGTAAACCAGACCCGAGGTGCTGAGATAATCCGCCAGCGAAACGTGGGAAAGCCACAGCGTGCGGGCGGCGGTTAAATCCGTTTTCCCTGCCACCGCCACGGGCGGCAATGGCAGTTGATAATAGGTTTTTGGCGTTGTGCTACTGCATGCGCTTAACAGCAACGCCATCCCCACCAGCCATCCTTTACTCATGGTTTCGCCTTCTTCGGTTGGGGATCTTCACTCTCTGGTGCCTGGAAGATCAATGCATTGCTTTTGTCATTCAGCGTGCGCAATACTGGCTGCAATTCTCTTAGCACCTGATCCAGACGTTGCATGTTCGCCACCAGTCGGTTATAGGCTGGCGAGCCAGGCTGTAGCCCTTGCATGCTGCGGTTCAGTTCTTGCAAGGTTTGCTGCATCTCCTGCGGCAGCGCCTGCATCGCTTTACTGGAGGTTATCTGGTTTAACGAGGCGAGCGTCTTTTTCAGCTCACGCAGCGTTGACTGGCTTTCTGCCAGCGTTTTGGTCGCCTCGCTCACCATTGGCGTTAACGGCAGGTCGTTAATCTTATCCAGCACCGCCATCAGTTTTTGCTGGATCTGCGACAGGCCGCCGCCCATGGTCGGCAGCACCGGATACCCATCAACCACACGCAAAGGTCCCGTACTGTTGCCACGCGTTTTGGGATAGAAGTCGAGATCGATAAACAAGGCACCGGTGAGCAGGTTGGCCGTCTTCAGGGAGGCGCGCAGCCCCATAGCCTGCGCATCAGCAAGCTGCTTCTGGTAATCAAACTCTTTGCCGATAATCTTTTCAAACCGTGCAGGTTCAACACGGATCAGCACCGGGATACGGTAATCCCTGTCCATATCCTGTTTGAAGTTGGTCGTCACCAGCGGCGCTTGTGCTACCGTGCCCAGGCGAATGCCACGAAACTCCACCGGCGCACCCACCTGCAACCCACGAATAGACTCATCAAAGAACATCACATATTCCTTGTAATCCGTGTAGAGCGAATCCTGAATGCTGCGCTCGTTATCAAAGAGCTGATATTGCGCACGATCTTTCACTCGCTCACCCAGTTCCCAACCAGCCGGCACGTCAAAGCTGACACCGCCGCTGAACAAGGTGGTTAACGACCCCATTTCCACCCGCATGCCCTGCGCCGACATATCCAGCGTGACACCGCTGTCTTTCCAGAAGCGAACATTGCTGGTCACCAGACTGTCGTAAGGCGCTGTAATAAACAGCTGATAGCGCATTTGTCGTGCGTTGGTATCGAATTCACTCGTTTCTACCGAGCCGACGCGATAACCGCGAAACAGTACTGGATCACCGGCATTCAATTGGCCCGAACGTTCGCTGTCGAGCAAAATACGGATCCCTTTGGCGTGCGGCGGCGCCAGCGGCGGTGAACCCAACAGCGCAAATTCGCTGCGCGCTTCACTGCTCACACCTGGCTGGAGTTCAATGAACGCGCCAGACAGCAACGTGCCCAGTCCTGAGACGCCTTCACGGCCAATCTGCGGTTTCACCACCCAGAACACGGAGTCATGGCGCAGCAACTTGCTCATCCCCGTATGTAAACGCGCCACGATCTCAACCTGCCGCAGGTCGTCACTCAATACCACGCTCTCCACCACGCCCACATCAACGCTGCGGCTTTTGATAGTCGTTTTACCGGCAACAATCCCTTCGGCGCTTTGCGTGGTTAGCGTAATCTGCGGCCCCAAATGACTGAAGTGGTAAAATAAAATCCAGGCACCGATAAGCACCGTCACAATGGGCACAATCCACACTGGCGACCAGCGTTTAATCGCTTCCACGTTTGCGACTGTATAATTATTTTTCGCCAATGGCTGATTCCTCCTGGTCATCATCACGCTGGCGATCCCACAACAAGCGGGGATCAAAAGTCATGGCGGCAAACATGGTCAAAATAACCACCAGCGCGAACAATACCGCACCGATTGCCGGATAAACGCTCATGAGCTGGCCGATACGCACCATGGCCGACAATACGGCAATCACAAACACATCGATCATCGACCAGCGCCCGACAAACTCTACAATTTCGTACACCACGTGCAGGCGTTCATTATCCTGCCGCCCTTTACCCGCCGCACTCCAACACAGCCACGCCAGAGCCAGCATCTTTAGCGATGGCACCATAATACTGGCGATAAAGATCACCAGCGCGACCGGGTAAGAGCCCATTCCCCATAGCAAGACCACACCAGACATGATGGTAGATGTTTCACTGCTGCCTAACGCTTCAGTGATCATGATCGGCAATAGGTTGGAAGGAACATAGAGCAGTACCGAGGTCAGCAACAGCGCCAACGTCCATTGCAGGCTGTTTTTGCGCCGAGCGTGCCCGTGACGATGGCAGCGCGGGCATTCCCACTGGTCGGCGGGTAAAATCGCCGTGCAGCAGGTGCAGGAGCGTAACCCTTGCGCCAGACCCGATCGCCCGGTCTGAGGCGCAAACGGCAGTTGCGGCACGGGTACCACATCATTCCAGACGCGCCGCCGATCCAGACTCTGATAAGCCAACAATTGCAGCAGGCAAAACAACACATAAGGCACAAAGCCCGTGCCCACGCCAATATCGCCGTAAGACATCAGCTTAACGAAACTCACCAGTACGCCGGCGAGAAAAATTTCGGCCATTCCCCAGCTTTTCAACCAGAACAGCCAGGTTACCATCAGCCGTTTTATCAGCAATGGCAGGGCAGATCGCAGCGACAGCATGACCACCATCACCATGGAGATCGCGGGCACCACCTGAACAAACAACAAAAACAGAAAGGCGACGCTGGCGTAATTATCAGACACCATCACCTGCGGGATCTCGAACAGCGATATTTCGCTGGTGATGCCCGCTACACGCATATAAACAAACGGGAAGGCGTTCGCCAGCGCCAGCATCAGCAAAGCGCTAAAGGCGAAACCAATGGAACGCTGGTGCGCCTGATTCTGCCGATGGGTCAAGGTTGATTCGCAGCGTGGACACACTGCTTTTTGCCCATGCACCAACGCGGGCAATTCCACCAGCATGTCGCACTGCGGGCACAGCATGTAATCGTCATGTTTCGCGTTATGATCGCACACGCACCGTCTCCTTTATCTTTCGCCGCACGGCGCTTCCCTGAGAAGCGCCGCCGCCGTTAACCTGTAGAAGGCACGTGCTACCCACGGCACGGTATATCGTACGCCGTGGTTACCGTTAGAAGGCGTCTACCTTCTGGTAGTATACGCAAAGTTAGCCGTTTTTCTGCGTTTCCAAGGCTTCCCAGCGTTCAAAACACACTTCCAGCTCCTGCTCCGCTTCTGCCAATGCAGCCAATGCATTCAATACCTTTTGCGTTTCATCATACGGGCGGGTAAAGAAATCGGCATCGCTCATTTGTGCTTGTAACGCCGCAATGGACTGCTCCAGTTGCTCAAGCTTCTGGGGTAGCTGCTCCAATTCACGCTGCTGGTTATAGCTGAGTTTGCCTGTTTGACGTTTAGCGCTTGGTGCGCTTTGTGTTACCTCTTTTGGCTCTGCGGTTTTTTCTGCCACAGCAGGCGTTACTTTACGCAGCAGCACCGCTTCTGCACGCTGTTGCTGCGCGTCATAATAACCGCCCACATAACGGTTAATACACCCGTCACCTTCAAATATCCAGCACTCGGTAACCGAGTTATCAACAAATTGACGGTCATGGCTCACCAGCAGTACAGTGCTCTGATAACTGTCGATCAACTCCTCCAGCAACTCCAGCGTTTCCACATCAAGATCGTTGGTGGGTTCGTCAAGGATCAACAGGTTGCTGGGTTTGAGGAACAAGCGCGCCAGCAACAGTCGGTTACGCTCACCGCCTGAGAGGGCTTTTACTGGCGTCATCGCCCGTTTCGGATGAAACAGGAAATCTTGCAGATAGCCCAGCACATGACGCGAACGGCCGTTGACCATCAATTCCTGTTTGCCTTCGGCCAGGTTATCCATCACCGTACGTTCAGGATCGAGTTCTGCGCGGTACTGGTCAAAATAAGCGACTTCCAGCTTGGTGCCGCAATGAACGCGACCGTGTGTCGCTTGCAGATCGCCCAATAGCAGTTTCAGCAGCGTGGTTTTACCGCAGCCATTTGGCCCGACCAGCGCTATCTTATCGCCACGCAACACCTGCGCAGAGAATCCCCGCACCAGGTTTTTATCCCCGATGTGATAATCGACGTTTTCCAGTTCAAACACGATCTTGCCGGAGCGAGCCGCCTCTTCCACCTGAATCTTGGCAGAACCCATCACTTCGCGGCGCTGTGAACGCTCCTGACGCATTGCTTTGAGCGCACGTACCCAGCCTTCGTTACGCGTGCGACGAGCCTTGATGCCCTGACGGATCCACACCTCTTCCTGCGCCAGTTTGCGATCGAACTCGGCATTTTGCAGCTCTTCCACGCGCAACGCCTCTTCTTTACCCAGCAAGTACTTGTCGTAATTGCCAGGCCAGGAGACCAGCTTACCGCGATCGAGATCGACAATGCGTGTCGCCATATTGAGAATAAAGGAACGGTCGTGGGAGATGAAGACGATACTGCCCTGTAACGTTTTCAGGAAGCTTTCCAGCCAGTCGATAGTTTCGATATCCATGTGGTTGGTGGGTTCATCCAGCAACAAGACTTTCGGCCCGCTGACCAGCGCGCGCCCCAGCGCAGCCTTACGCAGCCAGCCGCCCGAGAGCGAAGACAACGGCGCATCCGCCATCAACCCCAATTGCGCCAGCACATCGTGGATACGATTTTCCAGCTGCCACAACCCTTGGGTTTTCAACGTTTCCTGGAGCACCGCCAACTGATTGAGGTTCTTATCGCTGGGATCCTGTTCGACCAGACGAAGAGTATCGTGATAACGTTTGAGGTAATCCGCTTGCTCGGCTACCCCTTCCGCCACAAAATCAAATACGCTGCCCGCTACGTCACGCGGCGGATCCTGTTGCAAACGGGAAACGATCAGATCCTGCTCATAAACAATACGCCCATCATCCAACCGCACTTCGCGCGCCAGAATTTTCAGCAGAGTAGACTTCCCTGCACCGTTACGTCCGACCAGGCAGACGCGTTCGTTTTCTTCAATGTGCGGTTCGGTGTTGTCGAGCAAAGGCGCATCGCTGAACGACAGCCAGGCATCCGAGACGCTAATTAATGACATGACTTACTTATCCTCACCCGCGTGTCGTACCAGCCAGCAGTTGTGGATCTGGCGATTGCGGGCAAAATCTAATGAAAGGGTTTTCTCGCTGATTTCCGTGGCGCTAAGCCCAAGGGCAGCAATGCCGGCCGTATCTATCTGGAAACCGCGTTTGTTGTTGGAAAACAGAATGGTGCCGCCCCGACGCAGCATACGCTGTAAATCTTTCATCAGCGCCAGATGGTCACGCTGCACGTCAAAGGCGTCCGCCATGCGTTTCGAGTTCGAAAACGTGGGAGGATCGATAAAAATCAGATCAAACTGTTCCCGTGTTTCGCGCATCCACCCCAGACAATCCGCCTGAATAAGGCGGTGCTGACGCCCTGCCAGCCCATTGCTGCTCAGGTTCCTCTCCGCCCACTCCAGATAGGTGCGCGACATATCCACCGTGGTGGTGCGCGCACCGCCGAGGCCCGCATGGACGCTGGCCGTGCCGGTATAGGCAAATAAGTTCAAAAAGTCTTTACCTTTGCTCATCTCACCCAGCATCTTGCGTGCGATACGGTGATCGAGAAACAGGCCGGTATCGAGATAATCCGTCAGGTTAACCCACAGTTTGGCGTTATACTCCTGCATCAGCAGGAAGTCGCCCTTCTGCGCCAGTTTTTCATATTGGCTTTTGCCCTTTTGCCGTTCGCGGGTTTTCAGCACCAGACGATTGGCGGGTAGTTCCAGCACATGCAGCATCGCATTGATGATATCAAACACGCGCTGACGCGCTTTTTGCGGATCGACGGTTTTTGGCGGCGCGTACTCCTGCACCACCGCCCAACTGCCGTAGCGATCGATAGCGACGTTATATTCCGGCAGATCGGCATCATACAAGCGATAACATTCGATACCCTGCTGCCTGGCCCACTTTTCCAGTTTGCGACAGTTTTTACGCAGGCGATTGGCAAAATCGGGGGCGATCTCCGCACTGACACGTGGCGCAGTGCTTTCATCCGCAGCAACGTCGGGTGCCGCACTGATGCGATAGTTTTTTTGTACGCAATCCAGCGGCCCGTTTTTGGCTTTAAACTGGCGCTCAGCGCGCAGCGGCAGGCTGGTTAACAACTCTGGCGACGCGCTGAACAATGACAGCGTCCAGCCACCAAACTCACTTTTAAGCTTGCGTCCCAGCATATTGTGCAGCGCGATCAGCGCCGGTTCACTTTCCAGACGCTCACCGTAAGGCGGGTTACTTAGCACCGTTCCGGTCGGCCCTTGCGGCAGCGGATTACGCAGTTGCACCGCATCCTGTACGGAAAGCGTTATCAATTCACTGACGCCGGCACGGCGCGCATTTGCGCGCGCCAGTTCAATCACCCGGCTGTCATTGTCTGAACCATAGAAGCGGGAAGTGGTGGTTTGCAGGCTTTGTTTGGCCCTCACCTGCGCCGCGGCCAGGACGTCACGCCACAGCTCAGCGTTATGGCTTAGCCAGGCGCTGAATCCCCAATGATTGCGGCGCAGACCCGGCGCGCGATCCGATGCCATCATCGCAGCTTCAATCAGCAGCGTGCCGGAACAGCACAGTGGATCGATCATCGGCGTCCCCGGCTGCCAACCCGAGCGCAGCACAATAGCCGCCGCCAGGTTTTCTTTCAACGGTGCCGTGCCGGTGCCTTCACGATAGCCACGCTGGTGCAAGCCTTCACCGCTGAGATCCAGCGCAATGCTGGCCGTTTCGCGTTGCAGAAAAACGTTAATCCGGATGTCCGGTTGCTGTTTGGTCACACTGGGCCGCTCGTCGGTTTTACGCACAAAGCTGTCCACAATGGCATCTTTCACCTTTTGCGCGCCATACTGCGAATTTCGAATTTCTTCGTTGGTGCCAGTGAAGTGAACGACAAATGCACTATCTACCGAAAAGACCGACGTCCAGTCAATCGCCTGAACACCCAGGTAGAGATCCAGATCGCTGTATACCTTGCATTCGCCGAGCGGCAATAAGATGCGTGATGCCAGACGACTCCACAGCAGGCTTTGATACATTAAGCGGTCGTCGCCTCGAAAATGCACGCCGCCTTGTACCAGGCTGCAATCCTGCGCGCCCAACGCTTCGAGTTCGCTTTTAAGCAGTTCTTCCAGACCACGCGCCGTGCTGGCAAACAGAGAATTCATAATACGACGATCACCAATATAAGGATGACAGAGAAAATTGAGCCGCATTATAGCTAATCCAGTCGACTTGTCATAAAGTTGCCGCGTTAAATACCTTTGAGCAGATAGGTACTCTTGATGATTGGCGTTTCCCAACTGTACGTTCACCCGGTCAAATCCTTGCGCGGCTTGCAACTTTCCCATGCGCTGGCCACGCCAAGTGGTCTGGCGTATGACCGTTCATTTATGGTGACTGAACCCGATGGAACCTTTATTACTGCGCGGCAGTTTCCCGAAATGGTGCTGTTTACGCCGGCAATATTGCCTGATGGCCTGTTTCTTACCGCACCCGACGGCGAGCACGCGTTGATACGCTATGCGGATTTCACCGGCATGCCGCAGCCTACTGAAGTATGGGGTACCCACTTTTCTGCCTGTATTGCCCCCGATAACGTCAACCAGTGGCTGAGCGGCTATTTCAAACGGCCGGTACAGTTACGTTGGGTGGGTGATACGCCGTCGCGGCGCGTGAAGCGTTTTCCCGAAATCCCATTGGGTTTTGCCGATGGTTATCCTTATCTGTTGGTTAATGAAGCCTCTTTTCAAGCCGTGCGTCAGCGCTGCAACGCCGGTATCAAATTGATTCAGTTCCGCCCCAATATTGTCGTGACCGGTGCCGATGCCTTTGCTGAAAACAGTTGGCAGACGCTGCGTATCGGTGATGTGATCTTCAATGTGGTCAAGCCATGCAGCCGCTGTGTGCTGACCACCGTGAGCACCGAGCGCGGGCGCAAGCATCCCTCGGGAGAGCCGCTCGCAACACTGCAAGCCTTCCGCACAGCGGAAAACGGTGATGTGGATTTTGGCCAGAATATGGTGGCTCGCCAAAGTGGCATCATTCGGGTGGGCGATCGCGTCGACGTGCTGGCAACCAAGCCGCCGCGCGTCTATGGAGCAGGAACGCCGGCCGCTACGCTTGAAGCCCCGCGCAATCTGCACAAGGGCTTTCCCTGTACTACCAAGGCAAAATGCTGCCGGGCAATAATCAGCAAATCTTGTTAGAGCAGTTGGAACAGCATGGCGTCCGCGAGCCCTATTCGTGCCGCGCGGGGGTGTGTGGTTGTTGCAAAATGATGCTGGTCAGCGGTGAGGTGTCACCCTTGAAACAAGGTACCGTGCGCGAGGATGGCACTATTCTGGCGTGCAGTTGCGTACCACAAGGGGATATCGTACTTGCCTGACACATAACGCGCCTACACCACCTTGGCATAAGGGAAAGATGCGGATGGCATCGCACCTGCCAGGGTGCTCTGGTGGGGCAACAAGCGATCATGCATGATTTTAATCGCTTCACCGAGCTGCATCGTCTTGCCATTAAGCATTAATGTCTCTTGCGCCAGCACGCACAGGCTAGCTTTTTCACCGTGCTCCACCACCATAAAACAGGCAATTTCCTGACTTTCTGCCAGCATCACCCATACTGCATCGCCCAATTGCGGTGCCTGCTGTTCGTGGGGCTGCTGGGAAAAATACCAACTCTTTGGCATCAGGGGTTTTAAATAACGGTGAGCCACCAGCGCATTTAATACCAGTTCCTCCTGTAATTCATGTCGCAATGAAATAGGCTGACATTTTTCCTGATAGGTGAAAAATAACGCTGCGTCATCAACGCAAAATGATGCAGGGGCAAACGCATCGGGCGTGAACATTTTGGCAGAGAAGCGAGAACGAAATACCATGCCATTCGCTAAATCTAGCATCATACGATCGTGTTCCGCGTCAAAATACCAGCGCCAATTGTCGTCAGGTTTTAACTTCATATTATTCACCTTCCCCCCTGAGTTATTCATCGACGCAATTGCGTCTGCTCGGCACATACCTTAGCCATCCCTGATAAAAAAACGGTTTATACCCGTCATACGTCGAGTTGTATGTGCGTTGGCTGCGTTTTAGTAGAACAGAAGATTAATTGCACAAACGAGTAAAATATAGACTAGCTGGGGGAATAAATAAACCCCCAGTGAGAAATGATGTGATGAAAGGATTAAATATGCGTAACGATATCTTTAATCAGGCGCGGTCCGTGAAAAATAAAGCCGGAATATATCTGCACCAACGCTGCCCCTGCCGCCATTTTTTCTCGTGCTGCTATCAGCGAATCTACCCCGCCAGCGCCAATAATCGGCAAGCGGCCATTCAATTCTTGCGCCAGACGGCGAATAACTTCAGTGCTGCGCTGTTGTAATGGTCGCCCGCTTAAACCACCGGTTTGCCCACAATGGTTCAATCCCTGAATCAAATCGCGATCCAGTGTGGTATTGGTGGCAATCACCCCATCAATGTTATGACGCACCAGACTGTCAGCAATTTGGATCAATTCTTCTTCAGAAAGATCCGGAGCGATCTTCACGGCAACTGGCACATATTTCTGGTGCTGCTGATGTAAGGCTTCCTGTTTATTTTTAACCGCCTGTAACAGATCGTCCAGCGCTTCGCCATATTGTAAAGAGCGCAACCCCGGCGTATTCGGTGAAGAGATATTGATCGCAATATATCCAGCGTGAGCATAGATCTTGTCCATGCAAATCAAATAGTCGTCTTTACCCTGCTCGACCGGCGTGTCTTTATTCTTGCCAATATTAATTCCCAGCACACCGCCAAAACGGGATTTTTTAACGTTCTCTACCAGGTTATCAACGCCGTGGTTATTAAAACCCATGCGGTTAATTAACCCTTCCGCCTCCACAACGCGAAACAGACGCGGTTTATCATTACCGGGCTGCGGACGCGGTGTTACCGTGCCGACTTCAATAAAGCCAAAGCCCATTGCCCCAAGCACATCAATGCAATCGCCGTCTTTATCCAGACCTGCGGCTAAACCGAGTGGATTTTTAAATGAGAGGCCCATGCAGCTAACAGGTTTGGTGGGAACAGATTGGCGAATAAAAAATTTAAACGGTGTATTAGATAGACGACGTAACTGCTGGAAGGTAAATTCGTGAGCCCGTTCTGGATCGAGCTGGAAGAGTGCCTTCTTGATTACGGGATAGAACATAGTGTCTCCTGAGATCCCAAAGTCATGCATGCAAAAAACAAGAATAGAGCGGGTGACTTCCTGACGCACGGCGGGGAATGGTAATGAGATCGCGAAGGAAAGTAAAACGTTTATCACAGAAAACAGGTTCCCGCCTGACACGGGAACCTTGAGAGTAGGTTAGCTTTGCAACGCTTTACTGATTTTCTCGAACAGATCGCCAGACAGGTTATCCAGCGTTTTCAATTGCTCTAATGCTTGACGCATCAACACCTGACGCGGCGCATCATAGCGTTTCAGACGGATCAACGGCTCGATCAGACGTGCAGCCACCTGCGGATTGCGCGTATTGAGATCGGTCAGGATCTCGGCCAGGAAGCGGTAGCCCTCACCATCAGCGGCATGAAACGCTGCCGGGTTGGCACTGGCAAACGCCCCGACCAGCGCACGCAGGCAGCTGTGCGCTGACCGCGCTTGAGAGTGCCGCCAGCGCATCGGTCATGTTATCCGCCTGCTGGTACTGCGTGCTCACCAACGCGTCCACCTGAGCCGTTTCACCAAACGCCAGATAATAGAGGCAAGTGTTACGCAGCGCACGTTTGCCAATATCAGCATGTTTAATGCGGTACTCGGGGGTGGCGTTAACGCGATACACCGCTAACCATTCATCGGCCAGTTCTGTGGCCAGCTTGCGTACCATCGCTTCGCGCACCGCCGCAATGGCTAATGGATCGATAATATCAAACAGTTCAGCCATCTCGTTTTCGCTTGGCAGCGTCAGAATCTGCGCAGCCAACATCGGATCCAGCGCAGGATCCAGCAATACCCCACGGAACGCATCCGCCAGATGCAGCGGCAGCGAGAGCGGTTGTTGTTGCTGATAGCGCGCCACGTTGAGACGAATATGGTTCGCCAGCAGACTTTGTGCTGCATCCCAACGCGAGAAATCATTGCGTGCGTGGCGCATCAGGAAGGTCAGTTGCGCATCGCTCCACGCGTAGTTGAGCTTAACCGGCGCAGAAAACTCCCTTAATAAAGAAGGGATCGGCTGACTCGGCACGTTATCGAACACAAATGTTTGCTCTGCTTCGGTCAAATTTAGCACCGAATCGATCGGCTGACCGGCATATTGCAACGGAATAACGTTGCCCTGCTGATCGTACAGCTCAATATCCAACGGGATATGCAGCGGACGCTTTTCCTGACATCGGCACCCACGGGTGTTTTTTGGCTGACCGACAGCAGATATTGGTGCGTTGCGGCATTATAATCGTCACGCACCGTCACCACCGGTGTACCCGACTGGCTGTACCAACGGCGGAACAACGTCAAATCCACACCCGAGGCATCTTCCATCGCCTGAACAAAATCATCACAGGTGGCGGCGCTGCCGTCATGGCGCTCTACATAAAGGCGCATACCCGCCTGAAATTTCTCCTCGCCCAGCAGCGTGTGCATCATGCGGATCACTTCCGAGCCTTTCTCATACACCGTTAAGGTATAGAAGTTATTCATTTCTATCACTTGATCCGGGCGGATCGGGTGTGACATCGGGCTGGCATCTTCGGCAAACTGGGCACCGCGCATCACGCGCACGTTATCAATACGGTTTACCGGGCGCGATCCCAGATCGGAGCTGAACTCTTGATCGCGGAACACCATCAGCCCTTCTTTTAAGCTGAGCTGGAACCAGTCACGACAGGTAATGCGGTTACCGGTCCAGTTGCGGAAATATTCATGGCCGATCACCGCTTCAATGTTCAGGTAATCTTTATCGGTAGCGGTTTCCGCCTTGGCAAGCACGTATTTGGAGTTAAAGACGTTGAGACCTTTATTCTCCATCTCCCCCATATTAAAGAAGTCCACCGCGACAATCATATAGATGTCGAGGTCATACTCCAGACCGAAACGGGTTTCATCCCATTTCACGGCGTTTTGCAGTGAGGTCATCGCCCAGCCTGCACGATCGAGGTTGCCGCGATCGACATACAGCTCCAGCGCCACTTCGCGTCCCGAACGGGTAATAAAGCTATCGCGGAGCACATCGAAGTCCCCTGCGACCAGCGCAAACAGATAGCACGGTTTCGGGAACGGATCTTGCCATTCAACCCAGTGTCGGCCATCGTCCAATTCACCTTGCGCAATACGGTTGCCATTGGAGAGTAAATAAGGGTAGCGAACCGAATCCGCAGTGATGCGGGTAGTGAAGCACGCCAAGACGTCGGGGCGGTCCAGATAATAGGTAATGTGGCGGAACCCTTCCGATTCACACTGAGTACAAAGCGCACCACCGGATTGGTATAGTCCCTCGAGTGCGCTGTTGGCGGCAGGATTGATCTCTGTTGCTATGCTGAGCGTAAAAGCGGCGGGCAGTTGCGTTAACACCAAGCCATCATCCTCAACCTGATAGTGCGGCCACGCCTGGTCGTTCACTTTCAGACTTAACAGCGTCAGCCCTTCACCGTCCAGTTTTAGCGGCGCCCCCGCCTCTCCCTGACAAACCACCTGGCTCACTGCCGTGACGTGCGTCTTCTGTGCATCCAGAACAAAATCAAGCGCGATATCGCTGATGGTATAGTCCGGCGCACGGTAATCATGACGGTATTTTACTTGCGGCTGTTGATTCATAGGATGTTTACACCTCACTCTTTGCTTTGACAGTTCAGCTTATGCCTGTTACAACGATGTTGCCATGACTAAGTGAATGAGAATAATAACCATGCGTGAGCACGAATGGTCCTCCCTTTTCTGGCCGAATTATGATGTGATGACCTAATAGCGACAACCAAGAGAGAATCAAGGTATACTCACTGGACGTTGCTGATGATTTTGATAGTGGAAACGCGTCTGACGAGGATGCTGTAACGCATTATGACTTTACACCCTTCCCCGATTTTGAACTCATTGCTGGATACCGATGCTTATAAGCTTCATATGCAGCAAGCGGTGTTCCATCATTATTACGATGTGGATGTTACAGCGGAATTCCGCTGCCGCGGCGATGAGCTGTTAGGGAGTTATGCTGAGGCTATCACTGCGCAGATTGCACTGATGAGTCAGCTGTCACTCAGCGATGACGAGTTCGCTTATCTCTCCACGCTGCCGTTTTTTACGACAGATTATCTACTGTGGCTGCGTCAATTCCGCTTTAACCCACTGCAGGTCACCGTAAAAAACCATCACGGCAAGCTGGACATTCGCATTCGTGGCCCCTGGCGCGAGGTGATTTTGTGGGAAGTGTCGCTGCTGGCAGTGATCAGCGAAGTGGTAAACCGCGCACGCACTCCGGACGTCACTGCGGTACACGCGGTGGCGCAACTGCGTCGTACGCTGGCGCAGTTTCGTGAACACAGCCAGGGCATCGACTTGCGTCATTTTAAGCTGATGGATTTCGGTACCCGGCGGCGTTTCTCCCGCGAAGTGCAACACCAAATCGTGAGCGTGTTGCAGCAAGAGTTTCCTTACCTGATTGGCACCAGCAACTACGATCTGGCGCGTCAGTTGGGGCTGACACCGGTAGGAACGCAGGCGCATGAGTGGTTTCAGGCACATCAGCAGCTCAGTGCAACGCTTGCCAACAGTCAACGCGCAGCCCTGCACGCCTGGCTGGTTGAATACCCGGATCAGCTCGGTATCGCCCTGACAGATTGCATTACCATGGATGCGTTCCTGCGCGATTTCGATCTCGATTTCGCCAATGCCTATCAGGGGCTACGTCATGATTCAGGGGACCCGATCGATTGGGGTGAAAAAGCCATTGCGCATTATCAGCGCTTAGGAATAGACCCGATGAGCAAGACGCTGGTGTTCTCTGATAACCTGCATCTGGAAAAAGCGCTCGCGCTCTATCGCCACTTTTCTCAGCGGATTAATCTAGTGTTTGGTATCGGCACACGCCTGACCTGTGATATCCCAGGCGTCACGCCGCTGAACATTGTTATCAAGCTGGTGGAGTGCAATGGCCGTCCGGTCGCGAAACTCTCCGACAGCCCCGGCAAAACCATTTGCCACGACGCCACGTTTGTCTCTGCGTTGCGCAAAGCCTTCGATCTGCCACGCGTCAGAAAAGCCAGTTAGTACACTGTACTGCTCAGGATTTAACCCAACTTCACCGGAATGCGGAAAACTTAGCGCATTCCGGTAATTTCTGCTTGTGTCCTGCCAGACGGCAAGTAACATAGCAAATCACCCCTATGGGGTTGACCCGTTAAATATCATTCATTGAAAAGAGAGAATTTTATGAGCGTAGTGCCTGTAGTCGACGTACTGCAAGGCCGTGTCGCCGTTGACAGTGAAGTCACCGTGCGCGGCTGGGTACGTACCCGGAGAGATTCTAGAGCCGGTATCTCCTTTATCGCCGTCTATGACGGTTCCTGCTTTAATCCGTTACAGGCGGTCGTAAATAATAATCTTCCCAATTACCAGAATGATATTCTGAAATTGACCACCGGTTGCTCGGTTATCATCACCGGCACCGTTGTAGCGTCTCCGGGGGAAGGTCAATCGTTCGAAATTCAAGCGACCGCCGTTGAAGTGGTCGGCTGGGTGGACGATCCGGACACTTACCCGATGGCGGCAAAACGCCATAGCATTGAATACCTGCGTGAAGTGGCGCACCTGCGCCCGCGTACTAACCTGATTGGTGCCGTGGCTCGCGTGCGCCATACGCTGGCCCAGGCCATTCACCGTTTCTTCCATGAAAACGGCTATTTCTGGGTGTCTACGCCGCTTATCACCGCATCTGATACCGAAGGTGCCGGTGAAATGTTCCGCGTTTCTACGCTGGATTTGGAAAACCTGCCGAGTACTGCCGACGGCAAAGTGGATTTCAATCAGGACTTCTTCGGTAAAGAAGCCTTTCTGACCGTTTCCGGTCAGTTGAACGGTGAGACTTATGCGTCTGCGCTCTCTAAGGTTTACACCTTTGGCCCGACGTTCCGCGCTGAGAACTCCAACACCAGCCGCCATTTGGCGGAATTCTGGATGATCGAACCGGAAGTGGCCTTTGCAACGCTGGACGATGCGGCGGCGCTGGCAGAAAGCCTGCTGAAATATGTGTTCAAAGCGGTGCTTGATGAACGCGCCGACGACATGGCGTTCTTTGCTGAGCGTGTAGATAAAGAAGCGATCAGTCGTCTGGAAAGCTTTATCAGCAAAGATTTCGCACAGGTAGACTACACCGATGCCGTCGAGATCCTGCTTAATTGCGGTCACACCTTCGAAAACCCGGTATTCTGGGGTGTCGATCTCGCTTCCGAGCATGAACGTTACTTGGCTGAGCAGCACTTCAAAGCGCCCGTAGTGGTGAAAAACTATCCGAAAGACATCAAAGCTTTCTATATGCGTATGAATGAAGACGGTAAAACCGTAGCTGCTATGGATGTGTTAGCACCGGGCATCGGCGAAATCATCGGCGGTTCCCAGCGTGAAGAGCGTCTGGCACAGCTGGATAGTCGTCTGGAAGAGATGGGGCTTAATAAAGAAGATTACTGGTGGTATCGCGATCTGCGTCGCTACGGCACCATTCCGCACTCCGGTTTTGGGCTCGGCTTTGAGCGTTTGATTGCCTATGTTACCAGTGTACAAAATGTGCGCGATGTCATCCCTTTCCCACGCACTCCGCGCAACGCTAGTTTCTAAATACGCATTAAACATAAGTAAAACAAATAACTAGAAAAAAGACCGCGAATAAATCGCGGTCTTTTTTCTTTCGGATAAGGCTCACAAAGCTCCCTGAAATTTACAAGTTGAAACAAATTATTTCTTTTTGTTACATAATTACGGACTTAGTATCATTTTTAGGGTAGATTAACGGGCGAGTGAATGGAACACTGCGTTCAGATACAGGAGGGCACCAAACTTCCAGTGATAGTTCCGTAAGAGTTTTATTACTTTTTTCGAGAATTGTTAATGGCAGCGACGAGTGTCTTAAAACACCAATGAGGGTAATAATGATGAAACGCAATATTCTTGCAGTAGTAATCCCGGCTTTGTTGGCTGCGGGCGCAGTAAACGCAGCAGAAGTTTACAACAAAGACGGCAACAAAATGGACCTGTACGGTAAAGTTACCGCTAAACACCGTTTCTCTGATAACAACAGTCAAGACGGCGACAAATCTTATGCACATCTTGGCTTCAAGGGCGAAACTCAGATCACCAGTGACGTAACTGGTTATGGTCGTTACGAAGCTAAATTCGCTGGCAACCAAGAAGAAGGTTCTGACGTTGCTACTCATTATGCATTTGCTGGTCTGAAAATCACTGATTTCGGTACTATCGACTACGGTCGTAACATGGGTATCGCTTACGATTCTCTGGCATATACTAACGTTCTGCCTGAGCGGGGCGGCGATCAGTCCAACTCTGACAACTTCCTGACTGGCCGTTCTACTGGTGTTCTGACCTACCGTAACAAAGATTTCTTCGGTCTGGTTGATGGCCTGAACTTTGGCCTGCAATACCAAGGCAAGAACAGCAAGGATACGCTGAACGAGCGTACCGCCATGGATACCCAGAACGGTGACGGCTGGGGTACTTCTCTGGAATACGTATCTCCGGTTAGCGTAGGTGTTGTAGCTAACTATGCTGCAATTAACCGCACTGTAGAGCAAAACGCCTCAACAGTTACCTCTGGCCGCGGTCAGAAAGCTGAAGCTTGGGGTACTGGTCTGAAGTATGATGCAAATAACATCTACGTTGCAGCCATTTACTCTGAACTGCGTAACGCCACCTACATCAACAAGACTGTTGGTGGTGTGCATACTGATTTTGCTGACAAAACCAAAATCTTTGAAGCTGTTGCTCAATACAACTTCGATTTCGGTCTGACACCTTCTCTGGCTTACGTTTCTGGTAAAGCTAAAGATGACAACAACAACCGTAACGGTTACGTCACTAAATATGTGAGCATTGGTGCTACCTACGCGTTCAACAAGAACTTCTCTGTTTACAGCGAATACGATATCAATCTGATCAAAGATACCAACGTTTACGGTATCAACGATGATGACAAAGTTGCTGTTGGTGTAACTTATCAGTTCTAATTACCCGCTATCATCACTGCATTACGCAGTCTGATAACGTGAAAGACAGGGCTTTATGCCCTGTCTTTCTGTTTTCTGCTTCCCTATTATTAGCGCCATTTATGGCTACCGCTCCTGCCACAAATTTTCCTGTTATTTCACCTGCATTTTGATCGCAAACGGTTGGCAAAGCTTATGGCTAGCGGTAACCTGAAGGCTCTTGCCTAACCTCTGTCATGGAATAGCCATCAATGTTTGAACATATTACTGCCGCTGCCGCTGACCCCATCCTTGGCCTGGCCGATCTGTTTCGCGCCGACCATCGTCCACAAAAAATAAATCTGGGTATCGGCGTATACAAAGATGAAACCGGAAAGACACCGGTGTTGGCCAGCGTAAAAAAAGCAGAACAATTTTTGCTGGAAAATGAAGCCACCAAAAACTATCTTGGGATCGATGGCCTGCCCGAGTTCGCCCACTGCACACAGGAACTGCTGTTCGGCAAGCAGAGCGCGATTATCAGCGAAAAACGTGCGCGTACCGCACAAACGCCGGGCGGCACGGGTGGCCTGCGTATCGCCGCAGAGTTTATCGCTAGCCAGACGTCTGCCAAGCGCATTTGGGTGAGTAACCCAAGCTGGCCCAACCATAAGAACGTGTTCCAGACCGCCGGGCTGGAAGTGTGTGATTATCAATACTACGATGCCGCAAACTATGCTCTGGACTTTGATGGTTTGCTGAAAAGCCTGGAAGCCGTTCAGGCGGGCGATGTGGCGCTGTTCCACGGCTGTTGCCATAACCCGACCGGGATCGATCCTACCGCTGAGCAGTGGCAAACCCTGGCCAACCTTTCCGCTCAGAAAGGCTGGCTGCCGCTGTTTGATTTCGCCTACCAAGGCTTTGCCCGCGGTTTGGAAGAGGATGCTGAGGGGCTGCGTATTTTTGCTGCATCCCATCCAGAACTGCTGGTATCCAGCTCCTATTCGAAGAACTTTGGCCTGTATAACGAACGTGTCGGTGCCTGCACCCTGGTTGCGGCCAATGCCGATGTGGCGGATAAAGCATTCAGCCAGGTGAAATCCATCATCCGCGCCAACTACTCGAACCCACCGGCACACGGTGCGGCAGTAGTCGCCACCATCCTCAGCAATGACGCGTTGCGCACCCTGTGGGAACAAGAGCTGACGGCCATGCGTGAACGTATCCAGCGCATGCGTCACCTGTTCGTCAACACCTTGCAGGAAAAAGGTGCCACACAGGATTTCTCCTTTATCATTCAGCAGAATGGCATGTTCTCATTCAGCGGCCTGACCAAAGAGCAGGTATTGCGTCTGCGCGATGAATTTGCGGTCTATGCGGTGAACTCTGGACGGGTTAACGTGGCAGGTATGACACCGGAAAACATGGCTCCGCTGTGCGAAGCCATCGTGGTCGTGTTGTAATATCCCTTGATGCATCCCCTGCTACACGGGGGATGCATTTGCATCAATCATGCACAAAAGGGTTGGTCTTACGCTCATGCCCCAGCGTTGAAATCGGGCCGTGCCCTGGAATAAAAGTAATATCATCCCCGAGCGGGAACAACTTGGTGCGAATAGAGGTAACCAGCGCCTGATGGTCGCCCTGTGGAAAATCACTGCGCCCTACACCACCGTTGAAGATCACATCTCCCACCTGTGCTAAACGTGATGCCTTATCGATAAACACCACGTGGCCCGGCGTATGGCCCGGACAATGCAGCACAGACAGAACAGTATTCCCCACGGTCACCGTGTCCCCTTCTTGCAGCCAACGCGTCGGCGTTAGTGGCGCACACTCTGTAAGGCCAAACATGCGGCTCTGTGCGGGCAAACCATCGAGCCAAAAGGCATCAGCGGAGTGTGGGCCAATAATCGGCACCTGATAGTGATCGGTCAGTTGCTGAGCAGCGCCGACGTGATCGAGATGGCCATGCGTCAACAGAATTTGCGACACCTTAATGTCGCACTGCGCAACGGCACGTTTGATTTTTTCTGCTTCGCTGCCGGGGTCAACAATCGCCGCGTCGCGCGTTTCCTCACACCACAGCAGCGTGCAGTTCTGGCTGAACGCCGTCACGGGAACAATCTGGTATTTCATAGCACTCCATTTCACGAAAAAGAACCCCTACGTGACCGTTATCATGACACGGTCAGACGTCAGGATCCATTAGCGTGAAGGGTTACCAGCTGCGTGTCAGTCCGGTATCGATATGCACGAAATTACTTTTCGGATAGTAGCCTACGCCGCTCGCTTTCAGTTTCAGCGCCGCTTTGCGGATATTCGCCAACTGCACGCCTTCGATGTGAAAATCCATCGCCTGACCTTTAGTGTGATAGCTCTGTTTGGCCACACCGCGTGAATGGCTACGCATTTCGTTGTTGGTATCCACAGAGCGATAGCCGGAGATCAGCTGTACCGGTTTATTTGTGCCCAACATCATCTGTAAGCGATAAAGCTGGTCAAACAGCGCAGGATCAATAGTTTTGATTTTATTGGCGCGGTAATCACGGAAGAAGTGGTTCAGGCGGGACAATTCATCTTTGTTGTAACGGCGACCATCGAAGAATTCAGTTTTGAGATATTCACCGGTATTGAGATTTGCCAGCGTTAAAATACGCGGACGCGGCGTGGAGAGTGTCGCAAACGCCTGACCCGGCAGCATGGCGCTCCTAACGCAGCGCCAGCCATCTGCGGCGATGATGATCGATGAATTCCATGTAATATGCCCCAGTTTAAAAGGTGAACATAATGGCGACAAAAAAGGCGCCATTATGTTCACCTTAACCGTGCAATGCCGCTGAGTCAACCCGCTTTACCACAGGGTATGCGGAGGATCTCGTTGATCCTCCGCCGGGATGCAAACCCTGCGACAGCGCTAACTTCCTAGAATATCAGCGGTTACTGGAGCAATTGCCCTGCCTTGCCCAGGATGCCCGCCCCCCGTTTTACCGTGTCATCATAATTGTAAATATCTGTGCGGAACTGGGGTTTGCCATCGTCGGCCACCCAGGTCGTCAAATAGTACAGATTGACGGGAATACGTTGTTTTACCGGCACATAGGTGGTGTTTCCCTGCGCCAGCGTGGAGGAAATGCGCGCATCGTTCCAGCCTGCGTCCTGCAATAATAATCCGGCCAGCTCTGAAGCCTTATTCACGCGAACACAGCCTGAACTGAGCGCACGGATGTCACGCTGGAACAGCCCGTGATTCGGCGTATCGTGCAAGTAAATCGCTTCGGAATTGGGCATATTGAATTTATATCGCCCCAGCGAGTTGTTCGCACCGGTGCCTGAAGAATGCGATACGGGAAACGATCGGCCAACACCACTGATCAGTCAATCATCGTCGGATCGATGGTTTCCGCTTCTGAGTGCCAGCCAGAGAGCAGCGTGTAGTTATTCCGTTGCAAATAGCTGGGATCTTTGATGACTTTTGGAACAATATCCTGCCGAATCAGCGTCGTCGGCACATTCCACGGCGGGTTAACCACCACGTTATACGGTGAACTGCTCATCAGTGGCGTTTTGCGCTTCGGTTGACCGACAATCACGCGCGAAGAGAGTCTCTGTGTACCGTTCTGGTAGTAGTTCAACGAATATTCACCATAATGCCGGTGGTGACGTTATCCGGCACCAGACGCAAGCGTTGAATATTGAGCGCCAACAGAGCTGCGCGGGTTTGCGGCGAGACGTTCAGCCAATCCCGCGTCCGCTTGCCAATAACGCCATCGGCCTCCAGCCCTTGCCATTGTTGGAAACGTTTTACCGCTTCAACCAGATCACCCGTGTAGGTATCTGGTGACGGCGCAGCATTGTCGGCAGCAGCACTTTGCTCATTGAACAGGGTAATGGTCTCTGCTGTCACAAGCATACCGGTGCGTTGCAGTATTTCACGCAGTACAGCCAGATCCTGGCTTTGCTGTTCAGGACGCAGGGTTTCCGACATCGTTAATACCGGCCAGGGGCGCGTGTCCACCAGCAATGCCTTTAACGCCTGATGCATCTTGGCATACTGAGAATGATGTGGCGCAAGAGAAGTCACAAACCCAGCGCTGTTACCGGTGGAGATCGCCTGTCGCCATTGATCCACGCGCACAGAGGCAGGCGGCTGCAAGCGGTACGGGACACTGCTGTAGAGCCAGTCGGTGCCGTTACGTTCCACGCCGTCCACAAATTGCAGATAGCCCAGCATGGCATCCGACAAAATAATGTCGCGCGCCATCCCTTTTATACTGGCATCGGTCAACCAGGTTACCCAGGTTACCCAGGTTACCCATTGCGTAAACTGTGGCTGAACCCCTGACAGTGCCACTTCGGCCAGTTGCTGCTGAAGTTGCACCACGGCGCGTTCATCAGCCCACAGCAACTGTGCAGGATGCAATGCGTAGAGTGCGGTAATTTCTGACAGGTAATGCGGTTTAATGCCTTTCGCCGACAGCGCCTGTAACGCCGCCGTACTTTTTTCATGAGAAACGCTGCCAGCGGGAAGCGAAGAGACGCTCGGCGGTGCATGGGTTATTACCGTCGCCTGCCCAGTCGCCAACAACGCACAGGAAGAAAACAGGCTCAAGGCCCACAGCGTACCAATGCGACACAGCTTGCTCTGCGCTTTTTGCTCACATAACAACATCCATTTATCCCCTGTATTCAATAAACGCAATATCAGCCACGATATTTTTATCAGCAATGAAAGCCACGAGGTCCAATGGATATGACACCCCAATTCACGTTATGCAGAAACTGATTGTCATAAAATAGCGCAAAACGGTGAGATGACTTGCCACTACAATTATTCGCTCATCATTACAGTTAGTATATAAAGAGACAAAGTTTTTTTCGCCACTTCCCGCAAGATTATTTCACTGGTCCGTCATGTGCGTGGTATGAATATTGGAAAATAAGAGACAAAAAAAAGAGGCCGTTTAACACGGCCTCTACACATCGGGTCACAAGATTGTCGCTATGATGCCTGCACCTGCGGGGTTTCATTTTCACTGCCAAAACCACGCAGCCCCACCACGTGTACATACTCGTGATTTTGGAACACTTTACGCACCAGCTTATAGGTAGTGCCCTTCTCCGGACTGATATTTTCCGGTGCGGCAATCACTAGCTGCATTTCCAACCGTTCGCACAGTTCGAACAACGTGGCGATGGATTTCGCATCCAGGCGTGCCGCTTCATCGAGGAACAGTAAACGACAAGGGATGATATCTTTGCCGCGCAGGCGCTTGGATTCATCTTCCCAACTCTGCACCACCATCACCAGAATCGACATCCCGGTCCCGATGGCTTCACCGGTGGAGAGCGCGCCGCTCTCGGCACGCAGCCAGCCATCGGCACCACGATTCACTTCTACTTCCATCTCCAGGTAGTTACGGTAATCCAGTAACTCCTCGCCAATGGTTTGCGGCGTGCGTTGGCCCATATCGACTTCAAGATTGAGGCGTTGGTAAAGCTTCGCCAGCGCTTCCGAGAAAGTCAGCCGGTTACTGCTGAACAGATCCTGGTGCATCTCTTGCTGCTCCGAGAGCACGTTGAGCAGCGTGGCGTGCGTTTCGCGCACATTGACATTCAAACGCACGCTTTTCACCTGCCCAAAGGCGACCGCCTGCAAACCCTGGTTCAGCATGCGTATGCGGTTCTGCTCACGCTGGATGGTTTTACGGATAATGTTCGCCACACTCTTGGAACTGATGGCCAGCGTTTTTTCACGCGCGGTCAGCTCTTCCGTCAAACGATTAAGCTCAATTTCCATCTGCTCAATGGCTTCGACCGGATCGTCAGTGCGAATAATGTCCTGACGGATACGCTCACGCAGATGCTGATATACAGCGATATAGAACTGCACCTTGCGCTCAGGCCGTTTCGGATCTTCCGATGCGCGTAACACATCACGCAGATGTTCATTATCCGCTACCGCCAGGCGCAATGCGCCCAACGCTTTATCCGACATGGAGCGCAATTCATCGGCATCCATATAAGCCAGTTCGCGACGGTGCAAGCGGCGCTCCACGCCGTTGTCTTTCACCAGTCGCATGACGGCACACCAGCCCGCTTTTGCCGTCACCACCTGTTCACGCATCTGGTGATAATCGCGTTCCACTTTGCGTAATTTCTTCTGTAAGCCATCCATTTCCGCTTCACAGAAGGTAATCTGCTTCTCTAGCTGATTACGACGCACCCGGTTGGCACTCAGGGCGGCATGCAATTCGTCACGTCGGGTACGCGCCCGCGCTTCGGCATCCGCATCGGCGCGCACGCCGATCTCCTGCAACTCCTGGATTAGCTCTTTAAGCATCTCGTTTTTCGCATCATGCGCACTGCGTAACGATGCCTGCACCTGACTGTATTGCGTTAACTGCGCCTGCTGCTGACGCAATTGTTCACGCGACCGGGTACGCTCTGTTTCTGCCTGATCCAAGCGCTGACGCAGTTTGTCATTCAGATCGGCATTTTCCCCCAGCATTTCCGCTGAGTCGCTATAGCCAAAATGGGTACGACGTTGCACCACTTCTGTTAACGCAAACGCCTGCTGTTTCGCCTGACGTTGCGCGCTTTGCGCCTGTGCATATTGCTCACGCAACTGTTCATGCTGCTGCGGGTCACTTTGCAACACCGACACCAGCGGCTCCAGCTTCAGCAACGATGCGCCGTGCTGCTGAATGAAGTGCGAGGCCTCTTCTGCGGCATCCAGCTCATCGCGAATCTCTTCGACCCGATCGAGCAGCGTATCATCACACAACAAGCTGATACGCGGGATCAAACGGTTCAACAACGAGATACACTCTTTGGCCTGATCGTACTGCTGGCGCTGCTGCTGATTTTCCGCATCAAAGTTGTTGATGGCGCGTTCCAGCTCACCGCGACGCGAACTTAAGGGACGCAGCGCCGCTTCAGGATCGCTATCGAACGCGATGGCCAGGTGAGAACCGATAAAGCGGCTGAATGCCTGATGCAAACGCTGGGTCTTCTGCACGTCAAACGACAGCGTGGCGTACTGCTCTGCCAAGGCTTCACGCTCATCGCGCAAGCTTTCCAGACGGCTTTCACGCGCCGCACGACCAAACAACGGCACCTCGGGGAAACGCGAATAGCGCCACTGGCGATCTGCAATTTTCACCACCACCGCTTTTTCCAGCTCTTCAACCGCAAAGACGCTGTCATCAAACGATTGGGGATCCCCTTCGATCAGATAGAGATCTTCCGGGCAGTCATCCAGCCCTTCAAGCTGCTCACGCACCAACGACAGGTCAGCCACAACGATGCCGTGACGAGACGGCCCGTACAACGCAGAGAAGTAAGGCGCATCATCGAGCGTGACGTCATCATAAATCTCGGAGAGCAACACGCCGCCAAAACGCTCTGCCAGTGCAGTCATGCGCGGATCTTCCACACCACCCGGCTGGCTTAATCGTTCGATTTGATCGTCGATGTGACGCTTACGTGCCGCCACGTCATCACGTTCTACCGTGATTTCACGCTCCAGCAGTTGCTGCAAATGCTCGGTCACTTCCTGACCATCAGCAAAGGTTGCGCTGCTTTGTTCACTCAGTTGCGTCAAGGCTTCCTGCGCCGCCAGCCACATCGGTGCGCGCGCGGTTAATGTCTGGATTTGTTGCTGAATCTGCTCCAGTTCCTGACGCAGCGCCAAACGGCGCTCCCCAGCTTCCGCGACCAGCGCAGAGAGGGTTTCAATCTTCGCGTCCAATTCCTGCTGCAAGCTGTCCAAAGCTTCTGGCTCACAGGGTTGACCATAGCGTTTGCCAAATTCCTGCAACAGACGTTCTGCTTCCTGCTGCTCGCGCAGGCGCTGCTCCAATTCGGCCAGACGGCCGCGCAGCGGCTGCACGCGCTCTGCCTGATAGCGCTGAGACGTGCTATCGCGCAGCACATCGCGCGCCGCCTGCCAGGCATCGCTGCGAGAGACGTTACCCACGACCTTGCAGACTAACTGATACGCTTGCTCAAATTGGTTATGCGCCGCGTCGGAGACGCTCAGGGTTTGTTCCAGTTGCAATAGCAGCTCGGTCGCTTCCTGCTCCCGGGCGTGGAAGGTTTCCAGCCACTCGTCGGCGTTATCTGCCGTTAAATCCGGCAACTGGCACAGCGCACAGGCGCGCTCCAATGCCTGCTGCGCCTGTTGATACTGGATCGCACGGGTCTGTTGCACATCCAGCGCCTGCTGGTAGTCGGCAAGCTGGCTTTTCAGCTCATCCACTTCCTGCTCGGCGGCCAGTGCTCGCGCATCATTCTCTTCGAGTTGCTCGCGCGCCTCTTCGACGACGATATCCTGCTCTTCCAAACGTGAGCGCAGCTCTTCCAGATCGCTGTCGTAGCGTTCAATCTTCTCTTGTTGGCGTAACGCGGTCTGCACCAGATTGAGCTGATCGCTGGCGGCCTGGTGATCGGTTTCCAGATCGCTTTCGGCCTCGATTTGTTCCGCCAGCTCACGCGCCATTTCCACATGGCGATACTGTTCATGCACCAGCTGCTTGCGGCTGCCAAACAGGTCATGACGCAACGCCAGCGCACCGTCCAGGTGAACGCGCCGCTCGTTGGCATGACGCATATAGTCGGCGGCAACATAAGAAGTGGCTTCAGAAATCAGATGTTTGAACAGATCGCGGTCCGACTGAGTGACACGGATGGCTTCCAGCGTCATGCGGTTTTCACGCAGTGCCGCTTCCATATCCTGAAACGCTTTACGCACGCCGCTGTTTTCGGGCAGCAGATAATCACGCAGTGAACGGGTTATGGCGCTGGAGATCCCACCGTAGAGCGAGGCTTCGATCAGGCGATAGAATTTGCTGCGGTCGGATGCCGAGCGCAAACGACGCGGCACCACGCCCAAATCAAACATCAGCGCGTGGTAATCGGTAATAGAGTTGAACTGCTTGAACAGCACGCCTTCCATCTCTTCAACGCGCTCTTTCAGTTCTTGCAACATCAACACCCGAACCTGACGTTCACCCAACGATTGGGTCAGCACCTGCGTCGGTTGCAACGTGGTCGGCAGACCTTGAATCGCAAAGGGTTTGATATCGACCTTTTTATCGCGCCCGGCCACCTGTTGCAGACGCACCCCGACCAGCACGCGCTGATGACGAGAGTTCACGACATCCAACGTGGCATAACAAACGCCAGCGCACAGCTTGCCGTGCAACCCTTTATCGCGTGAGCCGCTGGTTGCTCCAGCTTCGGTGGTGTTACGGAAATGCAGCAGCGTCAAATCGGGGATCAGCGCAGTGATAAAGGCCGCCATCGTCGTCGATTTTCCTGCACCGTTGCCGCCGGACAAAGTGGTAACAAGTTCGTCCAGATCGAACGTCCGAGCAAAAAAACCGTTCCAGTTGACCAGCGTCAGTGAGCAAAATTTACCGCGTTCAATCATTGTTATTCTTCCTCTCCACTCTCAACCTCATTGTCTTGCGCACTTTCGCCCTCTTCCACCTTATCGTTCAACGACAGGCCACTGTCTAACGGCAGCGCTTCGCCATCACGGATCATGCGTAATTGTGCTTCACGTGCATCGTCACCGCTGCGCACGTCGGCACCGAAACGGAACGCTGCTTCGGTAATGCGAAATTTGCTGCTGTCATTGCCCATGAAGTAGACCATTCCCAAGCGCCGCAAGCGGTTCAGCGAGGTTCTGACCTTCTCCTGCAATTTCTGTCTGTCGAGATCCGAACCGGTTGAACGCTGGTTCACCAGCTTAAGCAGTTTGCTTTCATCGGCCAGTGCCAGTAACTCTTCATAGAGCTCCTGCTGACTAAAAATGCCCTCTTGCGCCACTCGTTCCGGGCTGAGGTAGAGATAGCAGAGAATTTTTCCCACCATCATGTCCAGCTCAGACAACACAGAACGCGGGATCAGCGTGGTCGATCGCGGACGTAAATAGAAGAAACCTTCTGGCGCACGGATCAATTCCACGTTATAGCGCGCGTAGAACTCTTCCAACACGTCCTGAAAATCCATCAGGTAAGCATGGTTCTCCAGCTCTTCCACTCCGATATGCCGTCCCGCACGCAGTTGGCTGTCGAGCGCGGGAAACAGGGTATTGGCTAACGCCGTTGCCAGTTTAGCTGGCATGATTTTATCAATAGTTGTCGATGACATGGGCCTGTACCTTGGCTCCGTAATCATTGATTGACTGCCATAGCGCAGGCAATCCGGTGAAATCCGCTTCGGCCACACCCAGACGCACCGCCTGGTCGACCACGATTCGTGCCACATCAAAATGCTGCACCCGGGGATAGTGGGTCAGGTAATCGCGTACCACGTCCGCCAGGTTGAGCGGGATGCGCTCGGTTCTATATTTTTGCAGTGCTGCTTCCACCAGCGCGGCGATCTGTTCGCGCATTTCACTGAATTCTTCATATTCCAGTTCCAGCGGCAGCTCACCAGTCACTTCATCGCTGCGTAACGCCAGCTCTTCGTCACGCATATCCAACAGGCGCTCGGCATTGGCGAAGGTCAGCGCCCAGGGCTGGTCGAAGTAATTTTGCACCGACTGACGCAAGCGCTGGGCAAATACGCGATTCTTATCCATATCAATGGCGGTACGGATGAACTTGTGGACATGCCTGTCATAGCCAATCCACAGATCGATGGTCTGCTGACCCCAGCTAATGATGCGATCGAGCTTAGCCTGCAGATCGAACACCAGTTTATCGACAAACTCCAGTTCAGGATGCTGCATTGTCGCTTCCTGAATCTGTAACAAGCTGGTTTGCAGCTTATCGCCCGCCGCTTCCAGCGCGTCTTGCAATTCGCGCAAGATACCGGATGTTTCTGTCAGCAGATGTTCACAGCTGGAAATGGCGGTACGCCAGTCTTGCGTCAGCAGCGCAGCAATATCGTCTTTCACGCCCTGCTGCTGCTCATCCATCACGCGCTGCGAGAGATCGATACTGTCAAAAATTTCCGCCACCGAGTATTTGAGCAGCGCGAACACATTACGGTGCCAGTGGAACTCATCGCCGCCCTCTTCTGCGGCCTCCGCAGCACGCAACAGTTCTTGCGCTACAATGGAGAGCTGCATAGACAGGCGCAGCGTCGAAAATTCGCGCTGGCGGATGTAGTAGTCGGTGATGCCAATGCCGAGCGGCGTTAACCGGTAGATGGCATTGCCATCTGCCACTTCGCTGACAAAACGATTCACCAAGCGCTGGCGCACCAAGTCATTGATGGCGTTATTGGCGCGCATTGCCACCGTTTCATGGGTTTGTTCAAATCCCTTGCTGACGTGACGAAAAGCATCCACCAGACCCCCTTCGCTCATTTCGCCATCCATCCGCTCTCCGTTCAGCGTCGCGATCGCTAGCAGAAATGCCAGACGCTCGGTAGGGAGTGACAGGGAAAAATCATTTTTTCGCGCCCAGGCAACCAGTTCCGGCACTGTCTGGGAAAAATCACTCATAGTGCATCCTTTATAGGGCGTTTACGCGCCATGACATGAATATAGCGTCCCAGGCTAACAAAAGGTTCCTGGCGACAATAGCGCTGTTCCAACGCTAACAATTCCTCGAAATTATCGATTTGTTGCTGCTTGTTCTGCAAGTAGTCGTGAAACACCCGTACACCGGTCTTTCCTTCAATCGTCATCCCCAGCGTATCAAGCCACCCGTAAACCTGCTGAGGATCGAGGGGGTGATCCGGCGATAACGAACGCCGTTTGCGCTTTGGCATGCCAGCTTGCACATAGGCAAAATTACCCAACACGACATTACGCAGCAAAAGCGCATGATGATTATAAAACATCAGCGAAAAGGCACCGCTCGGCGCCAGACAATCCGATAGCGTCTGCAATACCGCCTGAGGCTCTGCAACCCATTCCAGCACCGCATGAAACAAGATCAAATCTGCCGGATGCGTCATATAGCCGGCGATATCCTGCGCCGCACAGTGCACAAAGCGCATGTTATCGGCCACGCCTTGTTCCTGAGCGATTGTGCGGGCGCGGTGAATCATCTCATCTGAAACATCGCACAACAAGACCTGATGTCCTAAAGCGGCCAGGCGGCAGGCCATATGCCCTTCCCCACCTCCTGCATCTAAAATCCGCAAAGGCCGTGCAGGCAACGTTTTCAGCAGCGCTTCCAGATCCTGCCACAGCACCGCCTGACCGCACGATATTTTGCCGGATGCCGTTTTTTTCACTCAAAGGGAAGCTGAATTCATGCTATTCACCCTCAAAAAAGTCGTTGGCGGTCTGCTGCAACCGCTCCCGTTGTTACTCGTGCTGATGGGGGTCGGTCTGGCGCTGCTGTGGTTCTCACGCTGGCAAAGAGGGAGAAAAATCGTTATTTCGTTTAGCTGGCTAGCCTTATTGCTGTTGAGTTTGCAACCGGTGGCAGACAAACTGCTGTTGCCATTGGAAACCCGCTATTCCACCTGGCACGCAAGTGCTGCACCGATTCCGTATATCGTGGTGCTGGGCGGCGGTTATACCTACAACCCCGAGTGGGCGCCGAGCGCCAATCTGATAGGCAACAGCCTGTCGCGGGTGACTGAAGGTGTATGTCTCTACCATGCCAATCCCGGTGCGAAACTGATTTTCACTGGCGCAGCGGCGCAGGAAAATCCGATGACCAGCGCGCAAACCGCTGCATTGGTCGCGGAGAGTCTGGGTATTCCTCAAGAGAATATCATCACGCTGGATACACCGCGCGACACGGAAGAAGAAGCAGCTGGCACCGCAGCGATCGTCGGACAGCAACCTTTTCTGTTAGTCACCTCGGCCAGCCACCTGCCGCGTGCCATGGTGTTTTTCCAGGCGCAGGGGCTACATCCAACGCCCGCTCCCGCCAATCAGTTGGCGATTACCAGCCCGCTGAATCCGTGGGAACGGGTATTCCCTTCCGCATTTTACCTGCCTCACAGCGAACGCGCCTGGTATGAGACGCTGGGTTTGCTGTGGCAAAGGTTGAAAGGCACCGAAACGCCGCCAGAAGCGGCATCACATTGAGGGGATTATTCCAGCCAGGGGGTTAATTCGCGCGTGGCGCGGTCGAACAGTGCGCGATCCAATTGCCCGGTGTGAAGATAGCGAGAAACCGCTTCCCAAATGACGTAGAGCCAACGGCGATAAACAAAATTTTCTGCCAGTGGCGCTTTTTGCAGGTAGCGATAGAGCAGCGCTTTCGACATGCCTGATTCACACAGGCGAAACATATCATATTCCCTGGGCGCCCACAGCATCATACCGGGGTTGATCATTGCCAGCAACTGATCGCTGCGTGGGTCTTTCAGCATACTGCGCAGCGATAAATTACCGTGCACCAACAGCAACCGTCATCAAAATCATCAAACAAGGCCTCAAGACACTGGCGGGAGCGGTATAGCAGGCTGCGATCGTCCTGAGTCAATAGCGGCGCGCCCACGTTCAATAACGTTGACCAAAGCACTTCCAGGCGTTGTCCATACCAACTGAGCCAGTCGTTGTCCTGAGTGCTATCAACAGCCGTGACTGTCGATGCGGTGCCAGAGCAGCACGCTTTCGACGATATGATCCATCAGCGACGCCCAGCGCTCGGGAGTACGCGTCGGCGCTTCCACTTAGACGCCACGTAACCGCTCAATCAGCAGCAATTCCTTGTAGGGCGCTTCCTGGGTGATCACTACACCGTACACCGTGGGCAGGCGCACATCCCCTTCGCGCGCCAGCATGGAAAGCTTGTACGCTTCCTGCTGCGCAATGCCCTGACATACATAGCTTTTCGCCAACAGTAGCATGGCGTTGCCATTATTGTCATACAGCGCGTACAAATGCGCGTAAGGCTACTCACTAATACGTTCGAGCCGACTTAACTTTTCACCCAATACCGTGCTTAATTCAGCCTTCAAATGTTCCATACTGTGATAAACCTCGCTCCTGCTTCAGGATCCCGCGTGTCATCATGCGGTGGACCGCGGTCAATTTCTTCAATATAGATCAAATAAAGTGCCATCGGCACGCTGTATTCCCGGATTGACGCAACGCGAAACCTGATATCAACCTGATGGGTTGTATTCAATAAAAATCCCCGTCAAACGGGGATTTTTCAAGACAATAATTTGTCGATAGCCGTGTGGCAACAACCCGCGCTACACCATTGCAGCACGCACACGCTGTAAATCTTCCGGCGTATCTACGCCGACGCTCGGCACGGCCTGCGCCACTGCGACATGAATCTTCTCGCCGTACCATAGCACGTGCAACTGTTCGAGCAGTTCGATCTGCTCCAGGCTGCTGGGCTGCCAGGTCACATAACGACGAATGAAACCCGCGCGGTAGGCGTAGATACCGATATGGCGTAAGAAATGATCGCCGATGGTCTCTCTGCTTTGGGCAAACCGCTCACGCTCCCAGGGAATGGTCGCACGAGAAAAATAGAGCGCATAACCTTGCGCATCCATCACCACTTTCACCGCGTTAGGGTTAAACGCTTCTTCTGCCGTGGTAATCGGTACCGCAAGCGTGGCCATCCCTGCCTGACACACGGCCAGATTATCCGCCACCTGACGAATAATCACTGGGGGAATCAAAGGCTCATCTCCCTGCACGTTAACGATGATTTCATCATCCGGAAACTGATAGCGTTCAATGACCTCCGCCAAACGTTCAGTGCCAGAATGATGATCGGAGCTGGTCAAACACACTTCGCCGCCAGCCTGCTCCACTGCACGTTGAACGTCAGGATGGTCCGTCGCGACGATAACGCGGCTGGCTCCGGACTCCAAGGCACGTTCCATCACATGAACCACCATCGGTTTACCGTTGATATCGGCCAACGGTTTTCCCGGTAAGCGCGTCGAGGCATAGCGCGCAGGTATGATCGCAGTAAAACTCATTGTGTTATCTCATCGGCGGGAATTTTACGCGCTTCGTTTTCCAGCAGCACCGGAATGCCATCACGCACCGGATAGGCCAGGGCATCCGCTTTACAAATCAGTTCCAGCTTCTCTTTGTTGTAGTAAAGCCGTCCGTTGCATACCGGACAGGCAACGATCTCGAGTAAACGGTGATCCATGCATCCTCCATTAAGGTGCTTACAAACAAAATGGGTAGCCACATTACGGGCGTGGTGAGGGCAGCAACGACATTATCTTATCCAGCAATATCGACGCGCCCGGCTCAGCAAGTTGCGCATCTACCGGCAAGTACCACCAGTTAGCCTGTGCAAAAGCGCTGAACTTCACCGCATCTTTTTCCGTCATCAGCAATGGCTGCTGATTATCCTCGGTCAGCGCCTGAATTGCTTCTGGCACATAAGTTTGGTGATCGGCAAACGTGACTTCACGCACAACACTAGCGCCTTGCGCTCGCAGCGTGGCAAAAAATCGGGGTGGATGGCCAATTCCGGCCATGGCGACGCTTTCCGTCAACGCAGCAACCGGGCAGGTTTCGCCCGTGAGTACGTTAACCGCGTTACCCGGCTGCAAATGCATGGCGATTTCGCCTGATTGAGGTTGGCCGCCGTTAACCACAATGGCATCCACGCTATGTAAGCGCGCGGCGCGTTCGCGCATCGGCCCGGCGGGCAACCACCAGCCGTTGCCGAATCGGCGTTCACCATCCACCACCACGATCTCGATATCTCGCGCCAACGCATAGTGCTGCAAGCCGTCATCCGTCACAATCACATCGAGCGATTGGCGGGCAAGCAGTGCTTCAATGGCATCCCGCCGCGAAGGAGATACCGCTAACGCAGCGCCGGTGCGCTGGTAAATCAGCACTGGTTCATCCCCCGCTTGCGCAGTGGACACCGAAGCATCCACCACCAGCGGATAACGTTCGGCCTTACCGCCGTAACCACGCGACACCACCCCAACGCGATAGCCCTGTCGTTGCAGTTGTTCCACAAACCAGATCACCAGCGGCGTTTTGCCGTTGCCCCCGGCCGTAAGGTTCCCCACCACCACCACCGGCAGCGGCGCACGCCAAGAGCGGCGCCAACCGGTACGGTAGCTGTAGCGAATAACGGCGGTAACTGCGCCATACAGCAATGAGAAAGGGATCAGCAGCCAGTAGAGCCGCGACGCGCCAGACCAGATACGTGCAATCATTCGCCAAACGGCATTTTATGCAACTGTGCGTAAGCGCCATTTTTCGCCAGCAGCTCTGCATGCGGCCCACGCTCAATAATCTGCCCCTCTTCAACCACCAGAATTTCATCCACATTCTCAATGGTAGAAAGACGGTGTGCGATCACCAGCGCAGTACGGTCTTTTTGCAACTCATCCAATGCTGCCTGAATCACTCTTTCGGATTCGGTGTCCAGCGCGGAAGTCGCTTCATCAAGTACCAGAATAGGACAATCACGCAGCAACGCACGGGCAATGGCGATACGCTGACGTTGCCCACCCGAGAGCAATACACCATTTTCACCGATGATCGTATCCAGGCCGTTATCCATTTTGCTGATAAAGTCCATCGCGTGCGCCATTTTAGCCGCATGCTCGATGTCTTCCCGCGAATAACGATCGCCGCACGCATAAGAGATATTGTTGGCGATGGTATCGTTAAACAGATGCACGTGTTGCGATACCAGCGCGACCTGACGACGCAGAGAAGCCAGCGTATATTCGCGCAGATCATGTCCATCCAGCAGAATCTCACCGGATTGTATGTCGTAAAAACGCGTTATCAGGTTGGCAATGGTCGATTTGCCGGAACCCGAGCGGCCGACTAGTGCGATGGTTTTGCCGGGAGGAATGTGCAAACTGATGTTCTTCAGCGCCAGCGTCTCTTTGGTCGGGTAGGAAAACGTGACGTTGCGGAATTCCAAATCACCTTCAGCTCTTTCCAGCACACGTGTGCCTTCATCTTTTTCCTGTTCCATATCCAGAATGGCAAACAGCGTTTGGCAGGCCGCCATCCCACGTTGAAACTGCGCATTGACGTTGGTCAGCGATTTGAGCGGACGCATCAAGGCAATCATCGAAGAGAACACCACGGTGATGGTCCCGGCCGTCAGCGTGTCCATAACGCTCGGGAAACTGGCGGCATAAAGAACAAACGCCAATGCCAGGGAGGCAATCAGTTGGATGATCGGATCAGAGATGGCTGAGGCCGAGACCATTTTCATGCCTTGAGTACGAATGCGGTTACTGACTTTATCAAAACGCGCGACTTCCACTTCCTGACCACCGAAAATCAGCACTTCTTTGTGGCCCTTCAGCATCTGCTCGGCGCTGGCCGTAACCTGCCCCATGGTGTTCTGAATATTTTTGCTGATGTTACGAAAACGTTTAGACACCAAGCGAATCGCAATTGCCACGATAGGCGCGATAACAATCAGGATAATCGACAGTTGCCAGCTGTGGTAAAACATCAGCACAAACAAACCAATAATCGATGCTCCTTCACGCACCAGCGTAATCAGCGCCCCGGAGGAGGAAGAGGCCACCTGTTCAGAATCATAGGTGATGCGCGAGAGCAGCGTTCCCGTTGACTGCTGATCGAAAAAGCCTACGGGCATGCCCATAATATGGCTGAACAGTCGGCGGCGCATCGTCATCACCACCTTGCCCGAAACCCAGGAAACGCAGTAAGCAGACACATAGCCCGTCACACCGCGAACCAGCATCAGTCCCATCACCGCAAATGGCATCCACAGCAGGATGCTGCGATCTGTTTTTCCAAACCCTTCATCCAGCAATGGCTTTAGCAGCGAGAGCATCAGAGTGTCGCCCGCCGCATTGATAATAAGCGCAATCGCCGCAGCAGCCAGACCCGCTTTATAGGGAGAAATCATCGGCCACAGGCGACGGAAGGTCTGCCAGGTGGAGAGGTCTTTATCATTCAGCATGCAATAAACCTGAATTATTTATAAATAGCCGCTTATTCTACTCACTATCGCGCTTTACGCCAAACCACTGATGATACCAAAACGGCGACAGCTGCTCACGATAGCGCCGAACTTGCAAGCTTTCGTTGAAAAAACGTACGCTAACTTGCCCTGATTGCACCGTATCTACCCATTTATGCCCGCCCTTGCGATAACGCGCGATCACCGCAGCAGACGGCAGACGCCATGGATTGTAGCGCCCCGTGGAGGCGAGCGCATAACGGGGATTCACCGCGCGTATGAATGGCCCGGTCGACGATGTCTTGCTGCCGTGATGGGGAATTTGTAACAAATCAGCAGCTAGCGCTTCTCGCCCCATGCTCACCAGACGTCGCTCTGCGTTCATTTCAATGTCACCAGTCAATAGCACACGGTGCCGACCATCGTCGATACGTACAACACAGGAATCATCGTTGCCGGCATATTCCACCCGCTTCGGTGGCCACAATACACTAAACGTCAAATTGCGCCACTGCCAGGATGCTCCCTGAACGCAATCACGGTGTCCCAGTTGCGTGAATGGGCTGTATACACAATCTGCCCTTTGCGCATCGCGATAATGTAATCCGAGTAGGCAGAAGCAAAGTTGATATCGTGAATCACCAGAACGATGGTTTTGCCCAGCTCATCCGCCGCCCGACGAATCTGTTTCATCATCGCGACCGCATGTTTCATATCCAGGTTATTCAGCGGTTCATCCAGCAGAACGTATTCTGTGTCCTGGCACAACACCATCAACACCATCGCCACATAGGCGCGCTGGCGCTGGCCACCAGACAGTTCGTCCAGAAAACGGTCTTTAAACTCGGTTAAATTGAGAAAGGCCAGCGCATCGGCAATGCGTTTATGGTCATCGGCGTTCAAACGCCCTTTGGTATAAGGGTAGCGGCCCAAAGCCGACCAACTCTTCCATCGTCAGGCGACTGGTAAAGCGATTTTCCTGACGCAACACAGAGAGGCAGGTCGCCATCTGTTCACCGGGCGTGGTTGCGCTGTCCATACCATTAACGGTAACGCGACCGCTGTCAGCCGCCAACAAGCGGCTTATCACTGAAAGCAGCGTTGACTTCCCTGCCCCGTTGGGCCCAATGATTGACGTCACGCCACCACGGGAAATGGTCGCGGTAATGTCATTCAGCACCACTTGATCGTAATAGGCCTTGGTTAGATGCTCGATCTCAATCACACAGCAACCTTTTTCAATAACAGCAAGATGAACAGTGTCCCGCCGATAAACTCAATCACGACGGACAAAGCACCTGCCATGTTCAGCAGGTGCTCCAATATCAGTTGTCCCCCCACCAGGGATATCACCCCCGAGCAGAAACGCGGTGGGTAACAAAATGCGATGCTGGCTGGAACCGGCTACCAGATAAGCCAGGTTGGCAACCATAAAACCCAGGAAAGTCAGCGGGCCGACCACCACCATTACCACCCCGCTGATAATCGCAATAATCGCCAACCCCAGCAGCATCACTTGCCGATAGTTGAGCCCGACATTGACAGAAAACTCGCGCCCCATGCCCGCAACGGTAAAGCGATCCGCCGTCCAGCAGGCAATCAGGGTGAGAATGCCCACCAGCCACAACAATTCGTAGCGACCGCGCAGCACACCGTACACACCGGAGAAATCTCCCGATTCCCAGCCGCTGAGCGACTGCAACAGGTCGAAGTGCATCGCGGCAAAGGTAGTGATTGCGCCGATCACCGAGCCCAGCATAATGCCAACCAGCGGCACCACCAGTGCCGATTTCAGCACAATGCGCCGCAATAACAGCATAAACAGCACGGTACCCGCCATGGCAAACAGACTGGCTACGGTCATTTTCACCAGCAGAGAGGCCGAGGGCATTAATACCATCACCACCAGCAAGCCAAGGCTTGCCGACTGTGTGGTGCCCGCCAACGACGGCTCAACGAAGCGATTCTGCGTCAACAACTGCATGATCAAGCCTGCCACGCTCATGGCACTGCCCGCCAGCAGCAGCGCCAGCGTGCGCGGAACGCGGCTGATCAGGAAGATATCGCGCATGATAGGATCGCGCCATACGGCATCAAAGGTCACCTGACCCGCACCGACAAACAGGCTGGCAACGATCATCCCCGCCAACAGGACAAATACCGCCGACAAATAGACAGGTTTCATGGCAAGCATCGTGCTATCTGATTACTTCTTGTCTAACGCTTTATTAACGTCATCAATCAGACGCGAATAACTCTACAAACCACCCGCGATATAGAGCGATGCGGAATCAAGGTAAACCACATGCTGGTTCTGCCACGCCTTGGTTTTAGTCACCAACGGGTTATCCAACACCTGCTGGGCAGGAAACCCACCCGTGGTACCGATAGCTCTGTCACGGTCTAACACAAACAGCCATTCAGGATTAATACTCAGCAGCAACTCAGCGGTAACGACGTTGCCATGACGGCCCGGATCGGGGAATTCCGTGGCGGGTGCAAAGCCCAACTCATCAAACACGAAGCCGAAGCGAGATTTCGGGCCATAGGCAGAAATTTTGCCACCGTTGACCATCAGTACCATGGCCGTGCCCGCCTGCCCGGCTTTTTCACGGGTTTGCTCAACACGCTGTTTAAAATCCGCCAGTTTAGCTTTCACTTCGTCCTGCTTGCCAAAGATCTCGCCCAACTGCTCAGTGCGGTGGATGAAACTCGGCATAAATTGCTGTTCATCGACATCCAGAGAAATGGTCGGTGCAATGCCGCTGAGTTTTTCATAGGCATCACGGGCGCGACCGCCGGCAATAATCAAATCCGGCTTGGCGCTGCTCAGCGCTTCATAATTGGGTTCAAACAAGGTTCCCGCATTAAGGTATTCACTGCCGGAATACTTTGCCAGGAACAGAGGAAGGTGCGCACTGCTTTGCGGCACACCAGCAACGGGAATCTGCAACGCATCCAGCGTATCCAGAATAGCCGGATCAAACACAACAACTTTTTTCGGATGCTGCGGTACCTTTGTCACCCCTTGCGCATGCTCAACGGTTAGGGTTGAGCTCGCCGTAGATGACGTATCTGACTGATCGCATCCTGCCACTACCAGCAGGGAAGCTAACAGAGTCGTTTTAACCGCATCATCGTCTCCTTTTTAATTGCCTTCCTCCACTGCACTGCGTGTTAGAAGGAATTTAATTATCATTCGCATTAAATTGCGAAATTGTAACGAATGACGATGCGTATGCATAGGGATTCCCGCCGCTCAGGAATTGATGCACATCAGGAAACCCGCACAGAATCTCATTTCAATGGTATTCTTGAGGCTTCTGGGCACAAACGGCACACAAGGACATTCGAGCGACAGTGAATATGGTCGATACCACGCAACCCACATTTTTCATCCATGATTATGAAACCTTCGGTAAGCATCCCGCTCGCGATCGACCGGCGCAGTTTGCCGGCGTACGTATCGATATGGACTTCAACATCATCGGCGATCCGCTGGTGATTTACTGCCTGCCCACGGATGACTATTTGCCCGAACCGGAAGCGGTACTCATTACCGGTATCACCCCTCAAATCGCTCAGGCTAAAGGGGTTTGCGAAGCAGAATTTGCACGTCAGATTCACGCCGCCTTCAGCGAACCGAACACATGCATCATGGGTTACAACAATATTCGCTTCGATGATGAGGTGAGCCGCAATATCTTCTACCGCAATTTTTACGATCCCTATGCCTACAGCTGGCAGCACGGGAACTCGCGCTGGGATTTGCTGGATGCACTGCGCGCCTGCTATGCCTTGCGCCCAGACGGAATCGAATGGCCGCTCAATGACGATGTCTTGCCCAGTTTCCGTTTAGAGCATCTGACACAGGCCAATGGCGTGGCACATGAACACGCCCATGACGCGATGTCCGATGTTTACGCCACCATTGCCATGGCGAAGCTGTTCAAGCAAGCGCAGCCGAAGCTGTTCGAGTATCTGTTTGCGCTGCGAAATAAAAACAAGGTCAACCAGCTTATCGATATTCCACAAATGAAACCGCTGGTGCACGTAAGCGGCATGTTTGGTGCCGAACGCGGCAATGCCAGTTGGGTGGTACCATTGGCCTGGCACCCGGAAAACCGTAACGCAGTGATTGTGTGCGATCTGGCCGGAGATATTGCCCCGTTGCTTGAGCTGGATGCCGACGCGTTGCGTGAACGGCTCTATACCCCGCGTGAACGTCTGGAACCGGGGCAAAGCCCGGCACCGATCAAGCTGGTACATATCAATAAATGCCCGGTGCTGGCCCCTGCTAACACGCTTCGTCCTGAAGATGCCGCGCGGCTTGGTATCGATCGCCAGTGCTGTCTCGACAACCTGGCGATATTACGCCAATACACGGATATTCGTGAAAAAGTGGTCGCACTCTATGCCGACGCCCCCCCATTCACGCCAGAAAGTGACGTGGATATGCGGTTATATGACGGCTTTTTTGGCGATGCCGACCGGGCTGCCATGAAGATTATTCAACAGACGGCGGCGCAAAACCTGCCCGCGTTGGATCTCGCGTTTAATGACAATCGTATCGCTCCCCTATTATTCCGTTATCGTGCCAGAAATTTTCCGCGCACATTGGATGACGGCGAGCAGCAGCGTTGGTTGCAACATCGTAATGCGGTATTCACGCCCGAGCGCCTTCAGGACTATGTCTCGCACTTGAATGAGCTTTATGCGCTACATGGAGATGACAAGCGCAAAACTGAGCTGCTAAAAGCCCTGTTTGTGTATACGCAAGCCTTAGTGAGCTAATGCGGGTTTACCATCGAGAAGGATAGAAAAGCCGGTTCAAAGAATGAACCAGCGGATAGCAGAGTGGTGCAGTTACTGACTACGCGCTTACAGCAGTTCTTCGCTGCACTGCGGCACCGGCTCGCGGAAGGTGCGAGTCACAAACGCCAGGTAGATCAAGCCAATAGAGGCCCAGATCAGTCCCAACGTCATGGAGCTTTTCTCCAGATTGAGCCACAGCGTGCCTACCGCCAGTGCGCCCAACAGCGGCAACACCAGATAGTGGAAGGTGTCTTTCAACGTGCGATTGCGCCCTTCACGCAGATAGAACTGCGAAATCACCGACAGGTTCACAAAGGTAAAGGCGACCAGTGCGCCGAAGTTAATCAACGCCGTTGCCACTTCCAGATCGAAAGAGACCGCAGAGAGTGCGACTACACCTACCAGCAAGACGTTCAGCGACGGCGTACGCCACTGTGGGTGGATATAGCCAAAAAAGCGCTCTGGGAACACACCGTCACGTCCCATCACATACATCAAGCGAGAAACCCCCGCATGAGCGGCCATCCCCGAAGCCAGAACGGTGACGCAGGAGAACACCAGAATAATCGATTGGAAGAACTTACCCGCCACGTACAGCATAATTTCCGGCTGAGAAGATTCTGGCGAATTGAATCGTGCAACATCCGGGAAATAGAGTTGCAGGAAGTAAGACACCACGATAAAGATCACACCGCCAATCAAAGCCGTCAGGAAAATCGCTTTCGGGATCACGCGCCCGGCATCCGGCGTCTCTTCAGACAGAGAACTGATACCGTCAAACCCCAGAAAAGAGAAACAGAGTATGGTCGCACCGGTAATCATCGGCACCAGATGGGCGTTCTCCGACCAGAACGGGCGTGTGCTGACCAACGTACCGGCCCCTTCACCTTGCGAAACGCCGTGAATCAGCAGCCCCAGGAAGACCACCATGATGGCGACCTGCACCACAACGATAATCGAGTTAAGGTTGGCAACGATATTGATACCGCGCAGGTTAAACAGCATCATCAGCCCGACCAACACGGCCACAAAAATCCAGGCAGGCACGCCGGGGAAAATCGCTTCCAGATAGGTTCTTGCCAACAGGATATTAATCATTGGCATGAACAAATAATCGAGCAGAGAAGACCAGCCGACCATAAAACCGACGTGCGGGCTGATCGCCTTTTGCGCATAGGTATAAGCGGAGCCTGCGGAAGGAAAACGGCGCACCAATTTGCCATAGCTGACAGCAGTAAACAGAATACCAATCAGCGCAAAGCCATAAGCGGTAGCGACATGGCCATCGGTCAAATTGGTCACGATGCCGAATGTGTCATAAATGGTCATCGGCTGCATATACGCCAGCCCCATCATAACCACCTGCCACAATGTCAGGGTTTTTCTTAACTGCGCACGTTGTGAAGCCGGAGCGGCACTGTTAACGGACATAATAAGCCCCTCCTATTCCCACAACAGACAACGCTGGACCGACAAACGTCGGTACCCTATTGAGAAATTGCCCCATTTTCCTTTCCTCATCGTGGCCGCTTGGCACACACAATACTGATTATCTATCCGGATCGTTGTCCGGCCTCTTGGTTGAAAACACAGGTGTTGCATCGTTTATTGATGCAAAAAATAGCCGACGCTAATGAAGCGTCGGCTATTTACAGGGCGCATATCCTGCCCTAATCGGAGCATTCTGACAAGCTATACTGTTATTCTTAATGACATTTGGCGCGATTCACGCCGACCTAAATGTAATAAATTATTTTTTTGCTGTGTGCAGTCAGAAATCAATCTTGAAAGCGCTTTCTTTTTTGGATTTGCAAGCGTTCCAGTTCGTAAATCACCTGCTGTAAATCGCGCTCCTGAGACGCAGATAGCGCCGGGAATTTGAAGCTGAGCCGCTTCATTACTTTCACTTCCCCTTTGCTGTCAGCCTGCCCCACAAGTTGCATGTCGACGCAGAAAAAACCGTATTCATCCAGATCCATCTCAACATTTTCCAGAATATCGCCTGGAGATATCACGTCGCTCATGTCGCGCTCGGTAAACAGCCCCAGCCCACCGAGAGAAATATCTTTAATTTCGAACTGAAACGGTGTCTTGTCCGCCAGTTCGCCACGGCATAACAGCGGAGGCCACACGGGCGTGGTGATTCGAAAGTAGTTTCTGCGCTGAATTGCGCTGAATATAGAAGAGCTCGGGCGGAACCTGAGCGATGAATGCCGGTAAGCCCTGAAAATCCACCGTGCGGCAATGCTTGACTTAAATTCTACTTTGGCCCCAGCCGGTTCAGCCACGAAGGCAAGATCGCCTGCGTATAATGCACGGCTGTTTTCGGTTTCAACGCCACCTAAATCGAAGACGAACAGGTTGCCGTCTGGCAATACATCCAGAATTTTGCTGATAAATTGCCCACGCGCATGGTTAACCACCACAGTGATATCATTTTTTTATAAGTCGCGTAATGTTGCGCAGATAGCCAGTTTGTTACGCTTAACAAACTGCTCTTTGGAATTCTGTTCCACCACACCTATCCCCATCATGAAATGAATGGTCTATGCACATCGGCAGCCAATCGCATGAAAAAAACATCATATGGGTATCGGCAGCGGATAAGTAAACTTTAGCTCAGCGCCGGCAGCGCCATAATCACAGAACATAAATGTGGTGACGCCGAGCACCATAACGTTACGGTGCGGATGAGCCCGGCGTCAAGCCAATAAACATTGAGCGTTCACGCCAGCAGATTATTCAGCATCAGCAGCGAAAGTGATACGCTCAATGCACCGCCAACACGGGTAGCCACCTGTGCGAACGGCATTAGCGACATGCGTTCTCCGGCGTTTAAAATCGCGACGTCACCCGTGCCGCCCTGCCCACTCTGACAACAAGAGATAATCGCCACATCAATAGGATGCATACCGGTTTTTTTACCCACCAAAAATCCGATCACCACCAACGCCAACACGGTGGAAATAATCACCAGTAAATTCGCCAACGTCAATGCTTCCTCCAGCGCTCGCCATGATGTCATCGCTACGCCCACGGCAAACAGAATGGGATAGGTCACGGCGGTCTGAAAAATTTATACACGACCTGCGATCCCGCCAGCAGAGACGGTGAAATTACATTTATCAGCTTGAGCGAGATTGCCAGGAACAGCATGCCGACCGGCGCTGGCAGCCCGGACACGCGATATATTTCCACCCCACCATATAGAGCAACATGGCAAGCAACGCCCCCCGCCGCGATAGATGCCAAATCGGGCTTGCCGCTGGCGACCACGGGCTGCGCTGACAGGGTTGGCGCGCTTCCCTTATTGGCCATCAGCTCTCCGTCTCCGGTCAGATGCGGAAAACGTTTGCCCAGTTGATTCAATATTCCGGCAAGGACAATAGCAGTGAGGCTTCCTAACATCACGATGGGTAACATACGGCCAAGCACTTCAGCCTGATTCTGGTTCAGCAGGACCGCATAGCCGATAGAGAGCGGAATAGCCCCTTCGCCAATCCCTCCCGCCAAGATGGGTAAGATCAAAAAGAAAAACAGCTGAAACGGATCCATCCCCAGCGCAATCCCTACCGTCATCCCCGCGAGCATACCCACAATCTCACCGCACAGCATGAGAACAAAGATACGCAGAAATCCCTGTATCAACGTGTGGCGATTCATACTGAGGGTACTGCCAACAATGATGCAGCAAATATAGAGATACAGAATATTAGTGTCGTGATAAAAAGCACTTACTGACGTCACCACCGCCTGAGGTAACAACCCGTAATAAACCAGCGCGGAGGGGATAAAGGTTGCGCAAATGGCAGCGGCGCCTATTTTACCCACTAGCGGTAGCCGCCGACCAAACTCGCCGCAGGCAAAACCAAAAAATGCCAGGGTGACCACCATCACCACAATATCGCTATCGCTCGATAGCGTGTCGTTAATACAGTTCAGGGCAACCAAGCCACCTGCCAGAATAAAAAGCGGTAAAGGGAGTATACCAACCTTATAGCGATGCCAAAGATGCCACCCTTTATCTTTAGGTAAAGACAGTAAAGGGCCCGCGTCGCCCCGACCTGCATAACTAGAATCATCTTTCATGTTAACCGCCATTGCAGTAAAGATAATCATCTCAATATGAGCGAGAGGGGTTCGTATTGGTCCATTAGTTGAAACAGACTCATGCCCTGTCTCTGTTTTTATTTCTCATTGCGAGCGCTATAACCGCAAGAATTCTTTTTCGATGGCTTATGTCAGGCCCTTATCTTCATAAAATAATAGGGTAATTGCATGACGAAATAGTTTTTATTTACGAATGCACAGGCACTAAGAGGTTGTTCATCGCTTGATATAACACTATATTAATTCTCATCATTTTCTTTCAGAAAACGAATATTACCGAAAATTGTCAAAATATTAATTGAATTAGAGACAACAGAAAAATGTCGAGAAAACCCTTCTAATTATTCAAATGAGAATAATAGATGCCATGGAATACATTTTCAGTGGAATAGCGTGTTACTTTTAAAATATTGCGCTCGACCCTCTGACCGTTTACTCATGGGTAACTGTGCATTTGCTCAGTGCCGACTGGGCACCCAACTGGAAAGATCAACCTCTGTCACAGATTCATCACCAGCTAATGCTACACGTTAAATTTGCCGCCAAGACCCTCCGATAACCCTAAGCAATGACAACAAAAGGCCCGTTACATCGGCCAATCAACACCGTCACGCAAGGGGCACGGCTATGGGTTTATTCAACAACGCAGTGAAAAACATTAAAATTTCGCACAAGCTCTATTTAGGTTTTGGCGTGGTATTGCTGTTAGTGGTGTTGGCTTCTTCGCTCAGCGCCATGCGCTTTCACTACATTCGCATCATTTATGAAAAAACCAATCTGATTTACAACATCAACATCGAAGTCTTTCAGGCGAAAATCAATCGACTCAAGTATTTTTACACCCCTGATGATGCTACCCAGACGGTGCTGAGCAATTTCGTCAAACATGCCGCCGAACTGACCCAGAGCGCACATACGCTACCCTGACACCCTGAAGAACAGAATTATCTGCAAGAGCTGGAACGTATTCTGGCCGATTTCCAACAGGCAATAAAAGAGATGTCACAGGCTTCACAAAATACTGTCGCGCTGAAAAAACAGATTGCCGAGCTTGATGGTCAGGACGCTATTCAGCGTTTTCGTGATGGCATCGCAACGCAGCCATTAGGGCTTTCAGAGTATCAACGCACGGATGATATCGCCTGCCTGAGTGCTGCACTCAAACAGTTGGCCACTGCGCTCTACCAAAGCGACACTGACGACGCGGCAAAAGCACTAGACGCGCGTTATCAAGCCGTGCAAAAGACCTACCAGACGGTACTGCCGACGCTCCCCGCAGAAACCCACGGGCTGCTTGACGACCTCTGGCGTTATACTCAGCGCTACGTCGCTCTGCATCAGGAGCACCACACCGCAATGGCAGCATTGAAGAAGGCGGAAAATGCGGTAAAAGTGGGTGGTGACAAAAGCAGTGCGGTGAGATTAGATCCCTGATATCATCCATCAAAGACCAAAACGACCGGCTGGCCTATGGCTCTACCTATATCACCCTGAGCATTGGTGCAATCGCGGTGTTGATCGGTATTTTGATCACCGTCTATATCGTGCGTCAGATTTCGCGCCCGGTATTGCGCAACCTGGCGCTGGCAGAGCGTATTGCCAGCGGCGATTTGACCGCCACGATTCAGCCCGACAGTAACGATGAGCTGGGTAAACTTACGGCAGCCATGGCACAAATGAACAGCCGATTACATCACATGATTACCGATGTGCGCGCCGAGTCTCCTCCTCTGCCGCAGAGATAGCCGCAGGCAATGGCGATCTGGCCTCGCGCACCGAGCAACAATCTACCGCCGTGGTCGAAACCGCCGCAAGCATGGAACAACTGACCTCCACGGTAAAAAACAACACGGATAACGCACGGCACGCCAGCCAGATCGCGTCCGAAGCGGCGCAAAATGCCCAGAAAGGCGGAGAGGTGGTACGCAACGTTGTGACAACAATGGATGACATTGCCGCTAGCGCCAAAAAGATCGCCGATATCACGACGGTGATTAACGGCATCGCATTTCAGACCAATATTCTGGCGCTCAACGCAGCGGTCGAAGCAGCACGAGCTGGCGAGCAAGGGCGCGGTTTTGCCGTGGTTGCTGGCGAAGTGCGTGCGCTCTCTCAGCGCAGCTCTCAGGCCGCCAAGGATATTGCCGCGTTGATCAACGAATCCGTAGAGCGTACTGGGGTGGGCAGTAAATTGGTGGCTGAAGCCGGACAATCTATGGAAAGCATCGTCAACTCGGTGGCACGAGTCAATGATATCATGGAAGAAATCTCGTCAGCATCGGAAGAGCAGAGCCGCGGCATTGAGCAAATCTCGCGCGCCATTACAGAACTGGACAGCACGACGCAACAGAATGCCACACTGGTTTCCGCTTCATCCTCCAGCGCCAATACGCTGGAAGAGCAAGCGCTCTTATTGGAGCAACTGGTGGCGACTTTCCGGCTTAGCAAGACAGAAACGTCTCACCCATCGCGGCTTGCACGCCCAACCGTTCAAGCACTGCCCGCGAAAGCACCAGCATCTGGCAGTCAGCAGGATTGGACGAACTTCTGACACCGAAGCCGCGGGGTTTACCCGCGGCGCTCTACATCCGCATGACCGGGGGATTACCAGGGCATAGTCATCGGATCGGGGTATTGGTATTCAAACCCCAGTTCGCGACAGATACGCTGTCCATCGATAATACGCCCCCCTGGCTCGCTCTTGGCATTGAATTGGGGGGCCGCAACGCCGAGACGATGCGCCTGTTCCGTGTAAAACTCACGCTTGCCAGGATGCAGCGGCGCGCAAAGATTATAACGGTGACCGCCCGTCGGCAGTTGCAGCAGCAGTTCAATGGCGGCAATCACATCATCGCGATGTACCAAATTCACGCCAACATCACCATCGGGCAGATCGGTTTTCCCGGCAAGAAATCGTCCGGGATGCCGCTCTGGCCCCACGAGTCCAGCCAGACGCAGAATATCCACCGACGTATTCGGCAACGCATGCAACCATTGCTCTAACTGCACCAGCACATAGCCCGCCGCCGTTTCTGGATGCAAAGGGGACGATTCACGCATATTACCCGCACCTTTACCCGCACCTTTTACCCGCACCTTTGCCATACACGGAGGTGAAACTGGTAAACAAGATTCGTGGAATCCCATGCGCCAGTGCGCTGTTAACCAATTGCTGAACGGCCAGCAAATAGTTTTCTCCGCCCTGCGCGGTTCGACTGGCAGGGAGCGTAATCACTAATGCATCAACATTCAGCACGCTGTCGAGATCGTCGGCATCACACACTAACTCCGGCGTTAAACGCAGCTCATAGCAGGCAATACCGCTCATGCGCGCCGCGTCTACACCATCAGCTGTGGTTTTCGTGCCCGTAACTTGATAACCACGCGCATTGAGCGCCAGCGCTAACGGCATGCCTAACCACCCTAACCCTACGATTGACACCTTTTTCATCGACATCACTCCCGGCTGTCTGAGGTTACTTTCTAGTCTACTCTCGAAACGACCCCTCGTATCCGATAAGACACTATTTTTGTTTCGTCAGCCATCACCGACGACGGCGAAAAATGCCTTTACCTATAAAACCATAGCATCGTTCTAACCCACACCGTTAGTTGGCGGATTATCCTATTTAATACCTGACTTACCGACGATAATGTAACTATTTATCATGGCAGTTACAAAATTCGCTCGTGCATTTCGATCAAAAAAACATTGCGACGCCATGCACAGCAAAAAAAGGGTTGCACAACGGCAGTGAGATAGTTTAGGTTTATTGACAACGCAATTATCGCTATTTATTTAAGAGAGTTTTTTATGTTACGCGTTCTGTTTAACCACCATCATCACCATCATCATCCTGATTAGTCTTTCAGGCAGTTGGTGCTGGAAGACGTTCGGATCTTCCAGTGGCGCAGAACCTAAAGAGAGCCCTCGGAAGATCAACTTCCGAGGGCTTTTTTATTGCCCTTTGTTTTTAGAAGAACAGTTTTCAAAAGAACGGCTTTCAGAAAGTGGTAGTTGGCAGCGCATCCATTTTGACAGGTAAAAGAGGTTTCCATGCTGGATAAAACACGTTTACGCATTGCAATGCAAAAATCAGGCAGACTGAGTGATGACTCACGGGAATTGCTGGCACGCTGCGGCATTAAGATCAATTTGCAGCAACAGCGACTGATCGCCTTTGCGGAAAATATGCCTATCGATATCCTGCGCGTGCGTGATGACGATATCCCCGGTCTGGTGATGGATGGCGTGGTCGATCTGGGCATTATCGGTGAGAACGTGTTGGAAGAAGAGCTGCTCAACCGCCGGGCACAAGGGGAAGACCCGCGCTATTTTATGCTGCGTCGCCTCGATTTTGGTGCTTGCCGCCTGTCACTGGCCATGCCGCTGGATGAAGAGTACACCGGCCCTCAGTGCCTCAATAACAAGCGTATCGCCACCTCTTACCCGCACCTGCTGAAAAAATATTTCGATAAACAAGGGATCAATTTTAAATCCTGCCTGTTAAACGGCTCAGTGGAAGTCGCGCCGCGCGCCGGATTGGCCGATGCGATTTGCGATCTGGTGTCTACCGGCGCCACGCTGGAAGCAAACGGCCTGCGTGAAGTTGACGTGATCTACCGCTCGAAAGCCTGCCTGATTCAACGCGATGGCGAAATGCCGGCTGAAAAACAGCAACTGATCGACAAACTGCTGACCCGTATGCAAGGCGTCATTCAGGCGCGTGAATCGAAATACATCATGCTGCACACACCCAGCGAGCGTCTGGAAGAGGTGATTGCTCTGCTGCCGGGCGCAGAGCGCCCGACTATCCTGCCGCTGGCGGGCGATCAGAGCCGCGTTGCCATGCACATGGTCAGCAGCGAAACCCTGTTCTGGGAAACCATGGAGCGGCTGAAAACGCTGGGTGCCAGTTCCATTCTGGTGCTGCCAATCGAGAAGATGATGGAGTAACCGCCATGACCAGCCGCAATTTCGATACGCTTATTGAGTGGGAACAGTGTCCTGCGCAGGAGCGCCAACAGTTGCTGACTCGTCCAGCCATTTCTGCCTCCGACCGTATCACCCGTAGCGTGAACGAGATTCTCGACCGGGTAAAAGCAGAAGGCGACAGCGCATTGCGAGCCTTCAGTACCCAGTTTGATAAGGTTAACGTGGAGGAGATTCGCATTACACCGGAACAAATTTCTGCCGCGGCCGCACGACTGGGCGACGACATCAAACAGGCGATGGCTGTCGCCGTGAGCAATATTGAGACCTTTCACAACGCGCAGCGTTTACCGCCCGTCGACGTAGAAACGCAGCCCGGCGTGCGTTGCCAGCAGGTGACTCGCCCTATCGACAGCGTTGGCCTCTATATTCCCGGTGGCTCAGCCCCGCTGTTCTCCACCGTACTGATGCTGGCAACCCCGGCGCGCATCGCCGGATGTCGCCGTGTGATTCTCTGTTCTCCACCGCCTATTGCGGATGAAATTCTGTATGCCTCCCGGTTGTGTGGCGTACAGGAAGTGTTTCAGCTAGGGGGTGCGCAGGCAATTGCCGCGATGGCGTTCGGCACAGAGAGCGTGCCCCGCGTTGCCAAGATTTTTGGCCCCGGCAATGCTTATGTGACCGAAGCCAAACGCCAGGTGAGTCAACGTTTGGGCGGCTCAGCCATCGATATGCCTGCTGGCCCTTCTGAAGTGCTGGTGATCGCCGACAGCGGCGCAACGCCAGCGTTTGTGGCTTCCGATCTGTTGTCGCAGGCAGAGCACGGCCCGGATTCGCAGGTGGTTCTGGTCACGCCTGATGCGGCATTGGCCCGCGCCGTGGCGCAGGCCGTGCAGCAGCAGTTAGCCCAGTTGCCACGCGCAAAGATTGCGCGTCAGGCGCTGGACAGCAGCCGCGTGATTGTGGCGCGCGATTTAGCACAGTGCATTGAAATCAGTAATCAGTACGGCCCGGAGCACTTGATTATTCAAACCCGCGAGCCCGAAGCGCTGGTCGAGCACATCACCAGTGCAGGTTCCGTGTTCCTGGGTGACTGGTCACCAGAATCGGCGGGGGATTACGCTTCCGGCACCAACCACGTGCTGCCGACCTATGGCTACACGGCGACCTATTCCAGCCTGGGACTGGCGGATTTCCAGAAACGGATGACCGTTCAACAGTTAACGCCGCAAGGTTTTCTGCGTCTTTCCCCCACCATTGAGGTGTTGGCACAGGCAGAGCAACTGGTTGCCCACAAAAATACCGTCACGCTGCGAGTCGCCGCCCTGAAACAGAAGGAGTCCCAATGAGCATCGAACAACTGGCTCGAGCCAACGTACGCACACTCACGCCGTATCAATCTGCGCGCCGCCTGGGCGGTAAGGGCGATGTCTGGCTCAATGCCAACGAATACTTTCAGGCACCGGAGTTTCATCTCACTGCACAGACGCTGAACCGTTATCCCGAATGTCAGCCCCCCGTTGTGATTGAGCGCTATGCTGCCTACGCGGGAGTGAAGCCTGAACAGGTGCTGGTGAGTCGCGGCGCAGACGAAGGCATCGAACTGCTGATCCGCGCCTTTTGCGAGCCGGGACAAGATGCAGTGCTTTACTGTCCGCCCACCTACGGCATGTATGGCGTGAGTGCGGAAACATTGGGCGTTGAACGACGCACTGTGCCCAGCAAAGCGGATTGGCAGTTAGACCTGCCAGCGATTGCAGAAAATCTCAGCAACGTAAAACTGATTTACGTATGCAGCCCCAACAACCCTACCGGTAATGTTCTTAACGCAGAAGATTTGCGTAAGCTGCTGGCAGTGGCTGCGGGGAAGGCGCTGGTGGTCGTGGATGAAGCCTATATCGAATTCAATCCCGGCTCCACGGTTGCAGGGTGGCTGGCGGACTATTCACATTTGGTGGTGCTGCGCACCCTTTCCAAAGCGTTTGCGCTGGCAGGATTGCGCTGCGGCTTTACGCTGGCGAATGAGCCGGTGATTGAGCTGCTGCTAAAAGTGATCGCCCCCTACCCGCTCTCAACGCCAGTGGCAGATATCGCCGCACAAGCGCTCAACGACGCAGGTATCAACGAAATGCGCGAACGTGTCGCCGAAGTCGCAGAAAACCGCGCCTGGCTGATGGCCGCGCTGGCTCCCTTACCCTGTGTGGAACGCGTGTTCGATAGCGCCAGCAACTATGTGTTGGTGCGTTTCACTGCCAGCAGTAATGTATTTAAAACGCTATGGGATCAGGGCATTATTTTACGCGATCAGAACAAACAGCCCGGCCTTTCCGGATGCCTGCGCATCACCGTTGGCAGTCGTGGTGAATGCCAACAGGTGGTTGCGGCGCTGCGCGCCTTATCCGGCACTAACGAGTAAGCTTCAGGAGCAGACATGGGACAGAAATTTCTTTTTATTGACCGCGACGGCACGTTGATTGCCGAGCCGCCGCAAGACTTCCAGATTGACCGGTTGGATAAGCTGGCGCTGGAGCCTGCCGTCATCCCTTCCCTGCTGAACTTGCAGAAAGCCGGTTTCAAGCTGGTGATGATCACCAACCAAGACGGGCTTGGCACGCCCAGTTTCCCGCAGGAAACCTTCGATCCGCCACATCAGCTAATGATGCAGATTCTCACCTCACAGGGCATTCAGTTTGATGAGGTGTTGATTTGCCCACACCTCCCGGCTGATAACTGCGCGTGTCGCAAGCCCAAAACCGCGCTGGTGGATGCCTTTTTGCAGCAAAACCTGATGGACAGCGCCAACAGCTACGTGATCGGCGATCGCGAAACGGATGTACAGTTGGCACAAAACATGGGAATCACCGGATTACGCTACCAGCGTGATGGCCTTAACTGGCGGACTATCTCCGACAAGCTCACACAGCGTAACCGTCATGCGGTGGTGAATCGCGTGACGCGGGAAACGTCGATTAACGTGGAGGTGTGGCTGGATCAGGAAGGCGGCAGCAAGATCCACACGGGTGTCGGCTTCTTCGACCACATGCTTGACCAAATCGCCACCCACGGCGGTTTCCGTATGAATATTGATGTCAAAGGCGATCTCTATATTGACGATCACCACACCGTGGAAGACACCGGCCTGGCATTAGGCGAAGCGCTTAACAAGGCACTGGGTGATAAGCGAGGCATTGGTCGCTTTAGTTTCGTCCTGCCGATGGACGAGTGTCTGGCGCGCTGCGCGCTGGATATTTCCGGGCGCCCACATCTGGAATATAAAGCAGAATTCAACTACCAGCGCGTAGGCGACTTAAGCACTGAAATGGTCGAGCACTTCTTCCGCTCACTCTCTTACGCCATGGGCTGCACGCTGCACCTCAAAACCAAAGGGCGTAACGATCACCACCGGGTAGAGAGTCTGTTTAAGGTGTTTGGTCGCACGCTGCGTCAAGCCATTCGCGTGGATGGCGATACGCTGCCCAGTTCGAAAGGGGTGCTGTGATGAACGTGGTGATTCTCGATACCGGTTGCGCCAATCTCGCTTCCGTCACCTACGCGGTGCGCCATCTGGGCTATGACCCGGTGGTAAGCCGCGATGCAGAAGTGGTGCTGCGCGCCGACAAACTGTTTCTGCCAGGTGTAGGTACCGCGCAAGCAGCCATGGATCAGCTTACCGCCCGTGACTTGATTCCGCTGATCAAAGCCTGCACCCAACCGGTACTCGGCATCTGCCTCGGCATGCAGTTGCTCGGCTCCGCCAGCGACGAGAACGGCGGAATTGACACGTTAAACATCATCCCGGCAGCGGTGAAAAGAATGCAAGACCGCGGCCTGCCCCTTCCCCATATGGGCTGGAATCAGGTAACGCCGCAGGCGGGACACCGCCTGTTTCAAGGGATTGAGGATGGCGCCTACTTCTATTTTGTTCACGGCTATGCCATGCCAGTGTGTGCCAATACTGTCGCGCAAGCAGAGTACGGTGAGGCCTTTACCGCCGCTGTACAGAAGGACAACTTCTACGGCGTGCAATTTCACCCAGAACGCTCTGGGGCCGCAGGCGCTCAGTTGCTGAAAAACTTTCTGGAGATGTAATCAGCATGATTATCCCCGCACTCGATCTTATCGACGGACAGGTGGTTCGTCTTCATCAGGGCGACTACGGTCAGCAACGCCAGTATGGCAGCGATCCCCTGCCGCGCATGCAAGCCTATCAGCAACAGGGCGCTGAAGTGCTGCATCTGGTGGATTTAACCGGCGCTAAAGATCCGTCGGCACGACAGATCCCGTTGTTAAAAACCCTGCTGGCTGGCGTCAGCGTTCCGGTACAAGTCGGCGGCGGCATTCGTTCCGAACAGGATGTCGTTGCGTTGCTGGAAGCGGGCGCAAGCCGTGTGGTGATTGGCTCCACCGCAGTAAAACAGCCTGAATTGGTGCAGAAATGGTTCAGCCGTTACGGTGCCGATGCGCTGGTATTGGCGCTGGATGTGCGCATCGATGCGCAGGGCGTGAAGCAGGTTGCCGTCAGCGGCTGGCAAGAAAACTCCGGTGCCACGCTGGAAAGTGTTATTGAGCAGTATTTGCCGGTCGGTCTTAAACACGTACTGTGTACCGATATTTCCCGTGATGGAACCCTCAGCGGCTCCAACGTTGAACTTTATCGCGCGGTATGCCAACGCTATCCACAGGTCTCCTTTCAGGCCTCCGGCGGCATTGATGGATTGCAAGATATTGCTAACCTGCGCGGCAGTGGCGTGCAAGGCGTTATCGTAGGCCGTGCGCTGCTGGAAGGAAAATTTAACGTAACGGAGGCTATCACATGCTGGCAAAACGGATAATTCCCTGTCTCGACGTACGTAACGGCCAGGTGGTGAAAGGGGTGCAGTTTCGCAACCACGAAATCATCGATGATATCGTCCCGTTGGCGCAGCGTTATACCCAGGAAGGCGCAGACGAATTGGTCTTTTACGATATCACCTCCTCCTCTGACGGTCGCGTAGTGGATAAAAGCTGGGTATCACGCACGGCAGAAGTGATTGATATTCCCTTCTGCGTGGCCGGTGGCATCAAAAGTGTCGAAGACGCCGGACAAATCCTTTCATTCGGTGCCGATAAAATTTCGATTAACTCTCCGGCCCTGGCCGATCCTACCTTGATCACCCGCCTGGCCGATCGCTATGGCGTACAATGCATTGTGGTGGGGATCGATACCTGGTACGACAGCACTACCGGGCGTTATCATGTCAATCAGTACACCGGCGATGAAAGCCGCACCCGAGTCACACAATGGGAAACGCTGGATTGGGTACAGGAAGTGCAACAGCGCGGCGCCGGTGAAATTGTGCTCAATATGATGAATCAGGATGGCGTGCGTAACGGTTACGATCTGGAACAGCTAAAATTGGTGCGTGAACGCTGCCATGTTCCGTTGATCGCCTCCGGTGGCGCCGGTACGCCTGAGCATTTCTTGGATGCGTTTGAGCAGGCTCAGGTTGACGGCACGCTGGCCGCCTCGGTATTCCATAAGAAAATCATAAACATTGGCGAATTAAAGCAATACCTTAAGCAACAAGGTGTGGAGATCAGAGCGTGTTAAGCCAACAACAGAAAGCCCAACTCGATTGGGAAAAGACCAGCGGGATGATCCCAGCCATTGTGCAACATGCGGTATCCGGCGAAGTGTTGATGCTGGGTTACATGAATCAGGAGGCGCTGGATGTCACTGAGCAGAGCGGTAAGGTCACTTTTTTTCTCGGACCAAACAGCGGTTGTGGACCAAAGGGGAATCTTCCGGCCACTTCCTTAACGTAGTGAGCATCACGCCGGACTGCGACAACGACAGCCTGCTGGTGTTGGCGAATCCCATTGGCCCCACCTGCCATCAGGGCACCAGCAGCTGTTTCTCACCCGCACAGCACGAGTGGCTGTTCTTGCATCAGCTTGAGCAATTGTTGGCAGGTCGCAAACAGGCGGATCCGGCCAGCTCTTATACGGCAAAACTGTATGCCAGCGGTACCAAACGTATTGCACAAAAAGTTGGAGAAGAAGGGCTCGAGACGGCGCTCGCCGCTACGGTGCATGATACGGAAGAATTGACGAACGAAGCCGCTGACCTGATGTACCACTTGCTGGTGTTGTTGCAAGATCAGGATTTGGATCTGGCAACCATCATTGCTCGTCTGAAAACGCGTCATACCAAATAGCCACATTGCCACACAGGAAATTCCGGCCTAACCCGGAATTTCCATCTTTCACGCGCTAACGTCACTACAATGAAGCGTGCGCCAGCAGCGCCGATGACGCCAATGCTGTGCCCGGCAGCGGTTGTGTACGCCGAACTTTAAAGGTATCCATTGCCAGAATCAGTTGTCTTGACTGATCTTCCAGCGAACGGGTTGCCATCGTCGCCTCCTCGACCAGTGATGCATTTTGCTGCGCGACCACTTCCATCTGCGTGACCGCAATATTCACCTGATCAATACCGTGACTCTGCTCCTGGGATGCCTGTGCGATTTCCTTCATCAATGCATTGACGTTAACGATCTGCGTGGAGATCGCGGACATGGTTTCACTGGCCTGGGTTGTCAGGCGCGAGCCTTCGCTGATACGCGCATTGGAATCCACAATCAAGGCATGAATCTCTTTTGAGGCTTGCGCACTGCGTTGTGCCAGTGTTCTCACTTCGTTGGCGACCACCGCAAACCCGCTCCCTTGCTCTCCGGCGCGCGCCGCTTCCACGGCGGCATTCAACGCCAATATGTTGGTCTGGAAGGCAATACCATCAATCACCCCAAGAATGTTGCCAATACTGTTGGCACTGGTCGCAATCTCCTGCATCTTCGCCATCACTTCCTGCACCACTTTGTTACCCTGCTGCGCCGTTTCCGCCACATCTTCAGCTAGAGCATGCCCTTGACGAGCATTGTCCGCGTTGTTCCGCACCGTAGCCGTTAGTTGCTCCATACTGGCCGCCGTTTCCTGCAACGAAGCAGCAGACTCTTCGGTGCGGCGTGACAAATCTTCACTGCCTTGCGCCAGTTCGCGGCTGCCTACATCTATCTGTTCGCTGGCTTCCCGCACGCGCACCACGGAATCAGATAACGACCGCTGCATGTCGTGCAACGCGCTGTTTAACCGTCCCAGCTCATTCCTCGCTGACGCTGGCAACGTTTGGGTTAAATCTCCCCCTGCCACAAACTCCAGATGGCTGATGGCACTGGTAAGCGGCTTGAGCAGCAGAGCGCGCAGCATCAACCATGAGATCACAATCAGTGCCACCACGGCGGCACAGCACGCACCAATGAGCCACAGCATATGCATCCGTCCTTCAGAGGCCTGCGTAAGCTGATTGAGCCCAGCCTGTTGCTCATAGTCAAAATAGGTTTTGTTAGCTTTATCAAACACCGTCCTCAGTTGCTTGAGCTGGGTGACCTGGTATTGATAATAACGCTCGATGTCGCGGCTTTTTAATGCATCCAGCATCGGCAGAATGCCGTTTTCGTAATAACTTTTGTAGGCTTGAGCAATGTCCTGAGCCAGTACCTCACCCTGCCCGGTGCCTTTGGTTGCGGCGAAAAATCGGTCCAAATCTTCTTTGGCTGCGATGGCATACTGTCCAGAACGGCCAGCCGCTGCCATGGCTTCATCCCACTGTTGAGTTTCCAATGCACGAATAGCGAAAGAGGCTGCAACGCGCACACGCTGCATATTGGTATTACTGCTTGCCAGGTTGCCCAACTCCACGCCCTGAATACGATTTATCACCTGAAGTGCATCGTAGCTTTTATTGATGGCAATGATACCTGTGGCGCTAACCAGCAGCAGCACCGCCATTACCCCAAGCAATGCTAATAACCCTGTACGAATCGATATATTTTTCGACATGATACTTCCTTATCAAGTAGACATATGCTTAATAAGGTTATCGATTGGCGTTACAAGACGGTTTATCGAAGCTTTGCGCTTTTGACGGAAACCTCGCAATATCGATAACGATTGCAAGATAGTTGGGTTTAGTGGCAATAAAAAAGGCACCTGTTAACAGGTGCCTTTTAGAAAATCCATACATTACAGTCTACTGCAAGTAATACCACGGTCTTCCGCGCAAATTATCTCGGCATATCAGCCATAAATATTTGCACGATCGCGCAGTTCCTTACCCGGTTTGAAATGGGGAACATATTTACCTTCCAGTTCCACCTTCTCACCCGTTTTCGGATTACGCCCAACGCGCGGTGCACGGTAGTGAAGTGAAAAACTGCCGAACCCTCGGATCTCAATACGATCGCCATCAGCCAGCGTTGCCGCCATCTGCTCGAGCATCTCTTTCACTGCATCCTCAACCACCTTGGCCGGGATATGAGATTGCTGTCCAGCAAGTCTTTCGATCAGTTCAGACTTGGTCATAATTCCTCCAAGTGCGTGGTTATATCAATATTGGATAGCCACGATTGACTTACTACCGTAACAGAGTGAGCCAGCCGTATGACCGGCTCACTCCACCCTATTACTCGCCTTTAGCTGCTTTGAATGCTTCAGCCATTGCGCTGGAGAAGTTACCTTCTTCCTGCTTGTTGTTTACGGAAGCGATAGCGTCTTTCGCACGTACAGACAGGCTTACTACGCGGTTTTTGCGATCTACACCGGTGTATTTCGCTTCAACTTCATCACCCACGTTCAGAACCAGCGTAGCATCTTCTACGCGGTCACGAGAAGCTTCAGAAGCGCGCAGGTAACCTTCAACGCCATCTGCTAATTCAACTGTAGCACCTTTCGCGTCAACTGCAGTGACTTTACCCGTTACGATCGCACCTTTTTTTTTCAGTGACAGATAGTTATTGAACGGGTCTTCGGCCAGTTGCTTAACGCCCAGGGAGATGCGCTCGCGCTCTGCGTCAACCTGCAACACAACAGCGGCGATTTCGTCACCTTTCTTGTATTCGCGAACGGCTTCTTCGCCAGCCACGTTCCAAGAGATGTCGGACAGGTGCACCAGACCATCGATGCCACCATCCAGACCGATGAAGATACCGAAGTCAGTGATAGACTTGATCTTACCTTCAACGCGTTCACCCTTGTTGTGGGTTTCAGCGAACTGCTGCCACGGGTTAGATTTGCATTGTTTCAGGCCCAGGGAGATACGACGACGTTCTTCATCGATATCCAGAACCATAACTTCAACCACGTCGCCCACGTTAACCACTTTGGACGGATGGATGTTTTTGTTGGTCCAATCCATTTCGGATACGTGTACCAGACCTTCTACGCCTTCTTCGATTTCTACGAAGCAGCCATAATCAGTCAGGTTGGTCACACGACCGGTCAGACGGGTGTTTTCCGGGTAGCGCTTAGCGATAGCAACCCACGGATCTTCGCCCAGCTGTTTCAGGCCCAGGGACACACGAGTACGCTCGCGGTCGAACTTCAGCACTTTCACCGTGATCTCATCGCCAACATTGACGATTTCGCTCGGATGTTTAACGCGTTTCCACGCCATATCAGTGATATGCAGCAGACCATCAACGCCACCCAGGTCAACGAATGCACCGTAGTCAGTGAGGTTCTTAACGATACCTTTAACTTCCATGCCTTCTTGCAGGTTTTCCAGCAGTTGATCGCGCTCAGCGCTGTTTTCGGATTCGATAACGGCACGGCGGGAAACCACAACGTTGTTGCGTTTCTGATCCAGCTTGATCACTTTAAACTCAAGCTCTTTGCCTTCCAGGTGCAGCGTGTCGCGAACCGGACGAACGTCAACCAGAGAACCCGGCAGGAACGCACGGATGCCGTTCAGTTCAACGGTGAAACCGCCTTTCACTTTACCGTTGATAACACCGGTAACGGTCGCAGCTTCTTCGTAAGCTTTTTCCAGCATCAGCCAGGCTTCGTGGCGTTTCGCTTTCTCGCGGGACAGCAGCGTCTCGCCGAAACCGTCTTCTACCGCGTCCAGGGCAACGTCAATTTCGTCACCCACCTGGATTTCGAGTTCGCCTTGTGCATTTTTGAATTGCTCTACCGGAATGGCAGATTCAGATTTCAGACCGGCGTCAACCAGTACGACATCTTTATCAATAGCAACGACAACGCCGCGAACGATGGAACCCGGACGAGTTTCGATTTCTTTCAGCGATTCTTCAAAGAGTTGGGCAAAAGATTCAGTCATGTTGTTAATCTTAAGGGTTTCAATTTAACGTCCATCTGGCATCCTGCTTGATGGGGTTGTTTCACATGCCCTGCTGTTATCCTTGCAACAAGGTTAAAAAAATCAATTCTATACCTTTCCTCAATCAACAATCAACAATCAACAATCAACCCTGTGATTGAGCAAGGATTTCACGTGCATACGCCAGTGCTTTCGCAATAACGTCGTCAATAGACATATCCGTCGAATCCAGCACCAGCGCATCCGCGGCAGGAACTAACGGCGCTACCGAGCGATTGCGATCGCGCGCATCACGTTCTTTTATCTCGGATAAAAGACGTTCAAAGTTAACATTAAAGCCTTTTTCCTGCAACTGTAGCATGCGTCGTTGTGCGCGTTCTTCCGCACTGGCATCCAGAAAAATCTTCACTGGCGCATCCGGAAACACCACCGTCCCCATATCCCGGCCATCAGCGACCAGGCCCGGCGCCTCGCGAAACGCGCGCTGACGGCGCAGCAAGGCTTCTCGAACGCGCGGGAAAGCCGCTGCCCGTGAGGCGGTATTGCCCACGGTCTCATTGCGAATTTCGTTGCTGACATCCTCACCTTCCAGAATCACTTTCAGTTGCCCTTCTTCAGCAACGAAGCGCACATCAAGGTGCGAAGCCAGCGGCACTAATGCTTCTTCCGAACCGATATTAACCTGATGATGCAAGGCAGCCAAGGCGAGCACGCGATAGATTGCGCCAGAATCCAGCAAATTCCACTGCAATGTTTCTGCCAATGCCTTGCACAGCGTTCCCTTGCCTGCGCCACTCGGCCCATCAACCGTTATTACCGGTGCCGTTACCGCCATCTCTTTCTCCTATTACTCGGGTCAACCGTGAGGTCTGTTACGACTTACGGTGCCTCATTATACGCGTCAACGAGCAAAACCGTTAACCTAACACCCTGGTAACGAGAAAATTTCAGCAGATGCCTTGCAAAAACAGAGGGCGGGCACATGCCCGCCCTACAGAAAAAAACCACTACGAGGGATTTATCAACTGTGGCTCAAACGCGCCAACTGCTGAAAATAGTCCGGGAAAGTTTTTGCCGTACACTTGGGATCGAGAATGGTAACCGGTGTGTCAGATAACGCGACCAGTGAGAAACACATCGCCATACGGTGATCGTTGTAGGTACCAATCTCGGCAAAGCGTAACTGTGCCGCAGGCGTAATACGAATGTAGTCATTACCCTCTTCCACCGTGGCACCGACTTTACGCAGCTCTGTCGCCATCGCTGCAAGACGATCGGTCTCTTTCGCGCGCCAGTTATAGATATTGCGCAGCGTCGTGGTGCCGCCCTGGGCAAACAGCGCTGCGGTGGCAATGGTCATGGCCGCATCCGGAATATGATTCATATCCATATCAATGGCATGTAGCTCACCGCGCTGACACTCGATGTAATCATCACCCCAGCGGATAATCGCGCCCATTTTCTCCAGCACATCGGCGAAGCGAATATCACCCTGTACGCTGTTACGCCCCACGCCAGTGACGCTCACCGTACCGCCCTTGATCGCAGCGGCAGCCAGGAAGTAGGAAGCTGAAGATGCATCACCTTCTACCAGGTACTCTCCCGGCGCGCGGTACTGCTGGTTAGCCTGTACGCTGAAGTGCTGATAATTTTCGTTGCGTACGTCCACGCCGAAATCTTTCATCATGCGCAGCGTGATGTCGATGTAAGGTTTGGACACTAGCTCGCCTTTGATACTGATGCGGGTGTCTTTATGCGCCAACGGTGCCGTCATCAGCAACGCGGTCAGGAACTGGCTGGACACGCTGCCATCCACGGCGATCTCGCCACCCTGAAAACCTCCGTGCAGGCGCAAGGGTGGATAGTTGGTCTGCTCGAGGTAATCAATGGTCGCGCCACCTTGGCGCAATGCATCAACCAAATGACCGATCGGGCGCTCTTTCATGCGCGGCTCGCCGGTCAGCACGATATCCCCCTGCGTCAGACACAGCGCGGCCGCCAGCGGGCGCATCGCGGTGCCCGCATTGCCGAGAAACAGCTCCAATGGCTGCGTTGCGGTGAACGGGCCACCAATCCCGGTGATATCACACTCGGTACGGCTGGGCGAAAGCTGGTATTGCACACCCAACGCCTGTAACGCGTCCAACATGTGTCGCACGTCATCACTATCAAGCAGGTTTTTCAAACGCGTCGTTCCCGTTGCCAATGCGGCCAGCAGCAAAGCGCGGTTGGAAACGCTTTTCGAACCGGGAAGGTTAATCACACCGTCAATCAAGGAAATAGGTTGTAGGGTAAGGGATTCCTGCATGTAACACTCAACTCCGGTCATCAACATAAGAAACCCCGGTGCAAACCGGGGTTTACTGGAAACGGGTTGCCACTACCCGCGCAGCGGCAACGATAATACCAACAGCACACTGTCAACGCCGCAGTCAGACTACGGCGTCAATCGCCGTTGCATCAACCGTGGCGACGCTCAAAATCAGCCATAAAGGCGGTCAGGGCTTGCACGCCTTCCAGCGGCATGGCGTTGTACAGAGATGCACGCATGCCACCCACGACGCGGTGGCCTTTCAGCGCATGCAGCCCGGCAGCTTTGGACTCTTCCAGGAACAGTTTGTCCAGCGCATCGTCGCCCAGCAGGAACGGAACATTCATGCGTGAACGGTTAGCGGCCAGCACGTCGTTACGATAGAAATCGCTGCTGTCGATGGCTCCGTAGAGGTGATCCGCTTTCTCACGATTGCGTTTTTCCATCTCTACCAGGCCGCCGTGCTCTTTCAGCCATTTGAACACCATACCGGAAAGGTACCAGGCGAAGGTCGGCGGTGTGTTGTACATGGAATCGTTGTCTGCCAGGATTTTATAATCCAGCACGGAAGGCAGTACGCTGCGGGATTTGCCCAGCAGATCATCACGCACAATTACCAACGTCAGCCCTGCCGGGCCAATGTTTTTCTGTGCACCGGCGTAAATCACGCCAAAACGGCTGACATCGATCGGGCAAGAAAGGATGCTGGAGGAGAAGTCAGCCACCACAATTTTGTCGCCAAAATCAGGCGTTTCTTCGATGGCCAAACCGTCAATGGTTTCGTTCGGGCAGTAGTGCACAAACGCCGCATCGTCAGACAGCGCCCATTCACGCATTGGCTTGGCCGCGCGCAAACCGTCAACGCGGGTTTTCACGTCGATGACGTTCGGTTTGCAATATTTTTCCGCTTCGTTGATCGCACTGTGTGCCCAGTAGCCGCCGTCGATATAGTCAGCTTTGTTGTTGTCGCCCAACAGGTTCAATGGCACCGCGGCGAACTGCGCGCGCGCGCCACCCTGGCAAAACAGCACTTTATAGTTGGAGGGGATCTTTAACAGATCGCGCAGATCCTGTTCGGCTTCCGCCGCCACCTGCATGAATTCTTTACTGCGGTGGCTGATCTCCATTACAGAAGTCCCCAGACCACGCCAGTTACACAGCTCTTGCTCGGCACGACGCAACACTTCAACCGGCAGCATGGCTGGACCGGCGCTAAAATTGAAAACTTGTGTCATTTCCCTTCACCACGTATTTAGTACGACTATTTTTAACGTTTTGTCTGTTTTACAGCGACTATTATGATTTTTTGCAACAACCGTCCTGGCTTTTTGCTGTAGCCATCTCGTTTTTGCAGCAACCGTCATCATTTGTTTTTATCACTGGCTCCCTCCCGCTGCAATGCTTATTACGCTTTCCCTGATAAAACCCGCACGATGACAACGTGGAGTTGTCGGTGAAAAGTCCGTATGATGCACATTCCATAAAAGAGAGATGCACATTCCATAAAAGAGAAAAGTGACAATCATGAGCCAAACGTTCATCCCAGGCAAAGACGCCGCCCTGGAAGACTCCATCGCCCGTTTTCAACAACAACTCCGTGACCTGGGGTTCAACATCGAAGAAGCCTCTTGGCTAAACCCGGTGCCTAACGTCTGGTCCGTGCATATTCGCGACAAAGATTGCCCGCTGTGTTTTACCAACGGCAAAGGCGCAAGTAAAAAAGCAGCCCTCGCCTCAGCGTTAGGCGAATACTTTGAGCGTCTTTCCACTAACTATTTTTTTGCCGACTATTATCTGGGTAAGTCGATCGCCAACGGCGACTTCGTACATTACCCGAACGAGCAGTGGTTCCCACAGCCCGACGACGACAGCTTGCCGCAGGGGATTCTGGATGCTCACCTGCGTGCGTTTTACGATCCTGACAACGAATTGAGCGCCAGCATGCTGGTGGATCTGCAATCCGGTAACGCGGAACGCGGCATCTGCGCCCTGCCCTTTACTCGGCAATCCGATGACGCTACCGTCTACATCCCGATGAACATTATCGGCATCGGCAACCTCTACATGTCCGCCGGCAACACGGCCAATGAAGCACGTGTACAGGGGTTGTCTGAAGTGTTCGAACGCCATATCAAAAACCGTATTATTGCTGAAGCCATCAGCCTGCCAACCGTCCCGGATAGCGTACTGCAACGTTACCCTGGCGTGGTTGAAGCCATCGCAACGCTTGAAAAAGAGGGCTTCCCGATCCTTGCCTACGATGCCTCTCTGGGCGGCAACTATCCGGTCATTTGCGTGGTGTTGTTTAACCCCAGCAACGGCACCTGTTTCGCCTCTTTCGGCGCGCACCCTGACTTCGGCGTGGCGCTGGAACGTACCGTAACCGAACTGCTGCAAGGGCGTGGATTGAAAGATCTCGACGTATTTACCCCGCCGAGTTTTGACAATGACGACGTGGCCGATCATGCCAATCTGGAAACCCACTTTATCGACTCCAGCGGTTTGATCTCCTGGGATTTGTTTAAAACCGATGCGGATTATCCCTTTGTCGACTGGAGCTTTAAAGGCAGCACCGAGCAGGAATTTGCCACCTTGATGGCGATTTTCCACAAAGAGAACAAAGAGGTGTATATCGCCGATTACGAGCACCTGTCAGTTTATGCCTGCCGCATTATCGTGCCAAGGATGTCTGATATTTATCCGGCAGACGATCTGCTGCTGGCAAACAACAACATGGGCGTTCATTTGCGCGAGACTATTCTCTCTCTGCCCGGCAATCAGTGGGAGAAACAAGCGTATCTTGATCTGATCGCTCAGTTGGATGACGAAGGTTTTGATGATTTCACCCGTGTGCGCGAATTACTGGGGTTGGCAACCGGTAAGGATAACGGCTGGTTCACGCTGCGCATTGGCGAATTGAAAGCCATGCTGGCACTGGCAGGCGGCGATTTGGAGCAGGCATTGATCTGGGCCGAATGGACGCAGGACTTCAACGGCTCCGTCTTCAGCCCGTCGCGCAGCAACTACTACCGCTGTTTGCAGACGCTGTTGAAGCTGGCATTGGACGAAGAGCGTGAGCCATCGCAGTATTACGATGCGTTTGTGAAAATGTACGGCAGTGACACCGTCGAAGCAGCGAGTGCGGCTATTGTCGGTGAGCAGAGCTTCTACGGGCTGTTTGACGTCGATGACACTTTCTCCACGTTGCCCGCACACCAGTCGCTGCTAGCGGCATACGAAAAACTGCAAGCCGCGAAGCGTCGTTTCTGGGGCTAAATCACCACCTAGCTCGCTCTCCCCGGTTTATGCCGGGGAGACTCCGACTCCACGCCTTAAGTGCACCACCCCACTTTTTCGATCATTTTCTCAGCGTTACGGTGGATTTAGCCATCCCATTATCTTATGCCTGTGTAATTCGAATAATTCGGCATTTCTCAAAAAATGAAGAATAATGTCCTTATTGTTATCAATGTGTAAATTTTTAATTAATTTGCAGCAACTCATAACACCGAAATGATACAAAAACGTATTTCATTTAACTCTTTTTCACCGTATTCTACCCCCTACACTCAACTATTTTTTATAATTTTTAAAATATTTTTTATTTATTATATTCAATAAGTTAATTTGAATTTAAGGGGTTTTCACTGAAGGTTTTACCCCACTAAATTTTCACGATATGATCCAAGTCAAATTTTGCTTTATACTGCTTTGTTAGTATTCTCTCGCGGATAAATCTTGGAGAACGTTAGTGTGAAAGCTGACAACCCCTTTACACTTTTACTACCGGCAGCCATGGCGAAAGTCGCCGAAGATGCTGGTGTCTATAAAGCTACGAAACAACCCCTGACCACGTTTTTTTTAGCGATTACCGCTGGTGTCTTTATTTCGATCGCCTTCGTTTTTTATATCACAGCCACAACCGGTTCCGCGTCCATGCCTTACGGTATGGCTAAACTGATTGGTGGGATCTGCTTCTCACTCGGCCTGATGCTGGTTGTTGTCTGCGGCGCTGACCTGTTTACCTCAACGGTACTCACGGTGATTGCCAAAGCAAGCGGCCGTATCACTTGGAAACAACTGGCCTGCAACTGGTGTAACGTCTATGTTGGCAACCTGTTTGGCGCACTGTTTTTTGTCGCCCTGATCTGGTTTGCTGGTGAGCACATGGTCGCCAACGGTGCATGGGGGTTGAACGTACTGCAAACCGCTGAGCACAAAATGGAACACACTTTTGTTGAAGCGTTTTGCCTCGGGGTGCTGGCCAACCTGATGGTTTACCTGGCTGTATGGATGAGCTACTCGAGCCGGACACTGACAGACAAAATGTTTGCGATGATCCTGCCGGTCGGCATGTTCGTTGCCAGCGGCTTTGAGCACAGTATTGCTAATATGTTTATGATCCCTATGGGGATTGTTATCAAGAATTTCGCAGCACCCGAATTTTGGGAAGCCATTGGCAAAGCGCCGTCCCAATTTGAGCACCTTACCCCCCACAATTTTGTGGTCGACAACCTGATTCCTGTCACGCTCGGCAACATCGTCGGCGGTGGTTTTCTGGTAGGGTTAACATATTGGGTAATTTATTTGCGCGGTGGCGACAAACATTAATCTGTCGCCAACTGCAAATCGGGTTATGAATTCCAAACCAAAGGTAGGTGTAATATGACCGAACTGAATGAAAAATTGGCTAATGCGTGGGAAGGTTTCAGCGCAGGTGAATGGCAGAATGGCGTCAACGTACGTGACTTCATTCAGAAGAACTACGCACCGTATGAAGGTGACGAGTCCTTCCTGGCTGGCGCTACTCCGGCAACCACCAAGCTGTGGGATGCTGTTATGGAAGGTATCAAACAGGAAAACCGCACTCACGCGCCGGTTGACTTCGATACTAACGTTGCAGCCACCATCAATCGACCAGAGCCTGGAACAAATCGTTGGTCTGCAAACTGACGCGCCGTTGAAACGTGCGCTGATTCCGTTTGGCGGCATCAAAATGGTTGAAGGTTCCTGTAAGGTTTATGGCCGTGAACTGACCCGCAACTGAAAAAAATCTTCACCAAATACCGCAAAACCCACAACCAGGGCGTATTCGATGTTTACACCCCGGATATCCTGCACTGCCGTAAATCTGGCGTACTGACCGGTCTGCCGGATGCCTACGGCCGTGGCCGTATCATCGGTGACTACCGTCGCGTTGCGCTGTACGGTATCGACTACCTGATGAAAGACAAGTTTGCTCAGTTCACTTCTCTGCAAACCAAACTGGAAAACGGCGAAGACATGGAAGCGACTATCCGTCTGCGTGAAGAAATTGCCGGCCAGCACCACGCGCTGGCTCAGATCAAAGAAATGGCTGCCAAATACGGCTGCGATATCTCTGGTCCGGCTACCAACGCAAAAGAAGCTGTTCAATGGACTTACTTCGGCTACCTGGCTGCGGTGAAATCTCAGAACGGTGCTGCCATGTCCTTCGGTCGTGTATCCAGCTTCCTGGATATCTTCATTGAACGTGACCTGAAAGCCGGTAAAATCACTGAGCAAGATGCTCAGGAACTGATCGACCACCTGGTGATGAAACTGCGTATGGTGCGCTTCCTGCGTACGCCTGAATACGATGAACTGTTCTCCGGTGACCCGATCTGGGCAACTGAATCCTTGGCAGGTATGGGCCTGGACGGTCGTACATTACCAAAAACAGCTTCCGTTTCCTGAACACTCTGTACACCATGGGGCCGTCTCCGGAACCGAACATCACTATCCTGTGGTCTGAAAAACTGCCGCTGAACTTCAAGAAGTTCGCAGCCAAAGTGTCCATCGACACCTCTTCTCTGCAATACGAGAATGACGATCTGATGCGTCCGGACCTCAACAGCGATGACTACGCTACCGCTTGTTGCGTAAGCCCGATGGTTGTTGGTAAACAAATGCAGTTCTTCGGTGCGCGTGCCAACCTGGCGAAAACCATGCTGTATGCCATCAACGGCGGCGTGGATGAAAAACTGAAGATGCAGGTCGGACCGAAATCTGAACCGATCAAAGGCGATGTGCTAGACTTTGACGTGGTGCTGGACCGTATGGACCACTTCATGGATTGGCTGGCCAAGCAGTATGTCACTGCATTGAACATCATCCACTACATGTACAACAAATACAGCTACGAAGCTTCGCTGATGGCGCTACACGATCGTGACGTATTCCGTACCATGGCTTGTGGTATCGCCGGTCTGTCCGTTGCCGCTGACTCCCTGTCTGCTATCAAATACGCGAAAGTGAAACCGATTCGTGACGAAGACGGCTTGGCTATTGACTTCGACATCGAAGGCGAATACCCGCAGTTCGGTAACAACGACCCGCTCGTTGATGACCTGGCATGTGATCTGGTAGAACGTTTCATGAAGAAAATTCAGAAACTGACTACTTACCGTGGTGCTACTCCGACTCAGTCTGTTCTGACCATCACTTCTAACGTGGTATATGGTAAGAAAACCGGTAACACACCGGATGGCCGTCGCGCTGGCGCACCGTTCGGACCGGGTGCTAACCCGATGCACGGCCGTGACTAGAAAGGTGCTGTTGCCTCTCTGACGTCTGTTGCTAAACTGCCGTTCGCTTACGCGAAAGACGGTATCTCTTACACCTTCTCCATCGTGCCTAATGCATTGGGTAAAGATGATGGCGTGCGTAAGACCAACCTGCAGGTCTGATGGACGGTTACTTCCACCACGAATCCAGCATCGAAGGTGGTCAACACCTGAACGTGATGAACCGTGAAATGCTGTTGGATACGATGGAACACCCGGAAAAATATCCGCAGTTGACCATCCGTGTTTCTGGTTACTCCGTACGTTTCAACTCGCTGACCAAAGAACAGCAGCAAGACGTTATTACCCGTACTTTCACTCAGTCAATGTAATGGTTTGAAAAGTCGTAAAATAAAGGCTCCACACTGGTGGGGCCTTTTTCTCACCCCGCCCTCATAACCTGTTTTGCCAGCCTGCTCCTTCCACCGTGGCGGGCTGGCAAAACAGATTCAACACGACATTGGCGATACGGTATGCCATTCGTTTATTACACGTCTTACATAGCGATGACACACCGTTGCGTTTCCCTGTTCGTGTTAACACCGGCTGCTATTGATCGGCCACATTTGGAGAACCCCTTGCAATGTCAGTAATCGGTCGCATTCACTCATTTGAATCCTGCGGAACCGTCGATGGTCCCGGCATCCGTTTTATCGTCTTCTTCCAGGGATACCTGATGCGTTGCCTGTATTGCCATAACCGCGATACCTGGGATACACACGGCGGTAAAGAGATCACAGTTGAAGAGTTGATGAAAGAAGTAGTGGCCTATCGCCACTTTATGAATGCATCCGGGGGTGTCACGGCATCGGGCGACGAAGCCATCCTTCAGGCTGAGTTTGTGCGCGACTGGTTCCGGGCCTGCAAGGCAGAAGGAATCAATACTTGCCTCGACACCAACGGTTTCGTACGTCGTTACGACCCGGTGATTGATGAACTTTAGATGTTACCGATCTGGTGATGCTGGATTTAAAACAAATGGACGACAGCATCCATCAAAATCTGGTGGGTGTTTCTAACCATCGCACGCTGGAGTTTGCGCGCTACCTGGCCAAACGTAACCAACGCACCTGGATCCGCTACGTGGTCGTGCCCGGTTGGTCAGACGATGATGCCTCTGCGCACCTGCTGGGAGATTTCACCAAAGACATGACCAACATCGAGAAAATCGAAATGCTGCCCTACCATGAACTGGGCAAGCATAAGTGGGTCGCCATGGGTGAAGAGTACAAGTTGGATGGAGAGAATATCCGGCATTCGAAAATGCGTACGTACGCCACCGATATTCACCGCGAGGGAGGACTCTCGCGGAAAACCATTGGTCAAGACCCCGATATCGGTCGTGGTACCGCCCACGTCAATCACCAGCGCTTCTTTCAGCCCCGACAAGCGACACGCACCGCGAAGAGAATTGGTTGGTCCACAGGCCATGGTCAGGATGGGATAGAGTTTAGCAGCCTCCATCGACAGTAGCGTTCCGTCATTTTGGCTAAAATAAGGCATGGCCGAGATACCGTGGTGCCCTAATGCATCAATAAAGCCATTAACGAAGCGATCCGCTGTAGTATGCAGTGCTGCATTAAGGACAGTAGCATTTTCGCGTTCCAACAGCCCTATGTTGCCAATACGGTGCGACAACGATAACACGACACCGGGCAGCGCCTCACTGACCCACCGAGCTACCTGTTGCTCCTGACTCGCATTGATTGGTGCAAACACACCACAAATTGCGATGCAGTCTACCTGCCCATGCATCTTTTCGCAGGCAGCGATCACCTCCTCGTAGATAAGAGAATGAATCTCTCGTCCATCAATCTCATAACCGCCGTGCAACTGATAGCGATGCTCTCCCACAATCGCTCGCCATGCTGCGTCCCATCCCCACAAGGGAGGGACGCTATCGCGGCTCGGCAAGCTAAGCCGCAGCAAGCCTACGCGGTTCAACCTGTGACGTGATACCACAGCGTTGGTGCACTGAGTGGTGCCGAGCATAGCATAACGGATACCTGTGCAATTGCTGACAAGATACCGCTATACACATCCTCGCTGGTCGGAGATTTCGCGCTGGCCACACAGCGCAGTTCGCCATCCAGAATGGCAGCATCGGTGTGAGTCCCACCCACATCAATACCGAGACGATAGTGACTTCTTAGCACCATAACATCGCCTTATCGTTTCACTAACTGTTCAATAGCGACATAGTCTACGGGATAGCCAAAATATCTGGGGCCAACGACAGACAAACCTCTTACACTGCGCCACTTGGCGTGGCAAGGTGATGCCACCACATCAACTCGCTACCCGTAACGAAGGTACTCGATTACGATGGGGCGACCAGTTTCACTGTCAAGAATCGAGATCAGATCAGGCACCACCGCCAGCAGATTCTCCGGCGTGGGTTCACAGGTGGCAGATGCGCGGTATGCCAGTAACAACTCATTCTGAAACAATACGGTAAAGTGTTCACCCTTATGGTTGCGCATCCCCTCGATATGCACGTTGCCACGCGCAAAACCGCCCGAGGTCTGGCGCTTAACGTCTACAATCTTGCCGGAAGCAATAACATGGCCGTTAAGCGCCTGGGTGATGGCCTGAATGGGGGATTGCTGCCCTACTGCAACGCCAGACGTAACGTTTGTCCGATATGTTGCGCCAAGGTGAGGGTGCCGGGGATTGCGCTCTTTTTTAACGCCCTCCCTGCTAATGGATAATCGCACATTGCCGCCGCCGCGCCCATTTGCTCCGTGATGACGCGGGCAAAGCGTTCGGACTACATACCATCAATCGGGTATAAAACGAGAGTATTACCTTTTTCATCAGCAAGGGTATTTGGCCCCGAAGGAAGTTCATTAAGATAGAAGGTAACCATTTGCGCTTCAGGGAACGCGCGTCCCATACCATCGCAATCAACCACAGGGATCTGCTTTTGCGCAGCGACGATAAACGGAATTAAAGCATTCACCCCACCTATCTCAATAGGGAATGTCCCCGCGATACGTTCTTTTAACGTACAGGCCATCGCATCAATGGCGCGTAAAAACTGACCGGGCGTCATGATTTTTTCCATAATCACGGTTGTCGCGCCAATCATACCGCAAGGCACAAACGTCTTATCATCATGTACTTGAGAAAGTGGTGTGAGCATAATCGGTCCAAACACCTTTAATGCGTATTTCACCATCTGTACACCGATGACAGGATCGCCCCCGCCCCCTGTACCCAATACGGATGCACCCAATGCTATATCATCGATCATTTGCTCATCGACGTATTTCGTCATTGCACATTCTCACATATTTTTACAGTGCAAAATAAGATGGCCCCACTACGCCCACCTGCCACACGGAGGCACGTTGATAGTTGAGCCATAACGGGACTAGTGTATTTAGAACGGCGATACAGATCGTCAGCAGCATAAGGCCGCAGAGCAATAGCAGCACTGGGCGTGAGAAAGCAGACATAGTGGGCGTGGGTAACCAATACAGCAGAGAAGTGTGAGCGCATCATGCCACTGCGCATTTAAAAGTCAATCGGTGCTCTCGCTGGCCGCACGTTTTGTGATATTCCAGCCGGTAATACAAAAAGCGCCCCCGAGAGGCGCTTTTGACAACGGCGCAATGACGTGTTAGCCGATAAATTCCAACCCGCCCATATAAGGACGTAACACGTCAGGAATGGCAATACGACCATCCGCCTGCTGGAAGTTTTCCAACACTGCAACCAGTGTACGGCCAACCGCCAAACCGGAACCGTTCAGCGTATGCACCAGACGTGTTTTCTTGTCGCTCTTGTTGCGACAACGCGCTTGCATGCGTCGAGCCTGAAAGTCCCCCATGTTGGAGCAAGAGGAAATTTCACGGTAGGTATTTTGTGCCGGCAGCCACACTTCCAGATCGTAGGTTTTGCAGGAGCCAAAGCCCATGTCACCGGTGCACAGCAGCACTTTACGATAAGGCAGTTGCAGCAATTGCAATACGGTTTCCGCGTGGGTTGTCAGCGTTTCCAGCGCATCCATCGATTCTTCTGGACGCACGATCTGCACCAACTCCACTTTGTCGAACTGGTGCATGCGAATCAGGCCACGGGTATCACGCCCGTAGGAGCCAGCTTCGGAGCGGAAACACGGCGTGTGCGCCGTCATTTTGATCGGCAACGACTCTTCATCCAGAATTTCATCACGCACCAGATTGGTCAGCGGCACTTCCGCCGTCGGGATCAGCGCGTAGTTGCTGCTGCCCGCTTCTTCCGTCAACGGGCGGGTGTGGAACAGGTCTTCACCAAATTTTGGCAATTGTCCTGTGCCGTACAGCGTGGCATGGTTGACCAGATAAGGTACATAGGCTTCCTGATAGCCATGCTGCTCGGTGTGCAGATCCAGCATAAACTGTGATAATGCACGTTGTAGGCGGGCAATCTGCCCTTTCATAACCACAAAACGTGCGCCAGTCAGTTTCACACCCGCAGCGAAATCAACGCCTTTTGCCAGTTCGCCTAAATCAACATGATCGCGCACCGGGAAATCGTACTGACGCGGTTCTCCCCAGCGGCTGATTTCCTTATTATCGTGTTCATCTTTACCCAACGGCACAGAATCATCCGGCATGTTCGGGATGGTTAACGCCAACTCACGAATGGCATTTTGCAGCGCATCCAGCTCTGCTTTGGCCGCATCCAGCTTTTCACCCAGCGAGTTTACTTCACGACGCAGCGGTTCAATATCTTCACCACGGGCCTTAGTAGCACCAATCTCTTTCGATCGGGAGTTACGCTCTGCTTGCAGACTTTCCGTTTCTACTTGTAGCACTTTGCGGCGTTCTTCTTGTTGACGCAGCGTGTCCACATCCAGTTTAAAACCTCTGCGAGCCAGTAGCTTTTCGGCAACTGCGTCTAGCTCATTACGCAGTAAATTGGGGTCAAGCATGCTAATCCTGTTTTAGTGATTTACCAGTCATACTTCACGCTGCAGGTGCGTTGGCTGCACGCATTCGTCCGAATCACTTACGGTTATAAGCTCATCGGGATTTCTTCGCTTTCCGCCTTCCTACAACGCGAATTATTTAGGGTAACTTGGTAAAATATTACGTTGCGCGACACCCGTCGCGCGGCAGAAATAACCTTACCGCAACGCCTAGTTCAGCGGTAGCGTTTTGTCGGGCTATTTTGATCCTGGGCGGTCAGCCAGGCCAGCTTTTCACCAATTTTGGCTTCCAGCCCCCGAGAGGTTGGCTGATAGTAGCGCGTTTGCGCCATGGCAGGAGGGAAATAATTCTCACCCGCCGCATACGCATTGGGTTCGTCATGGGTATAGCGGTATTCAGCCCCCAGCCCCATCTCTTTCATCAGTTTGGTGGGCGCATTACGCAAATGCTCCGGCACGTCATAATCCGGCTTTTCTCTGGCATCCTGCATCGCCGCTTTAAACGCGGTATAGACCGCATTACTTTTCGGTGCACAGGCCAAATAGACGATCGCCTGCGCGATGGCACGCTCGCCTTCAGCCGGGCCTACGCGCGTAAAGCAATCCCATGCAGCGATCGCCACCTGCATTCCGCGCGGATCGGCATTGCCCACATCTTCAGAGGCGATCGCCAACAGACGGCGTGCGACATAGAGCGGATCGCCACCAGCGGTGATAATGCGTGCATACCAGTAGAGTGCTGCATCAGGGGCTGAGCCGCGCACCGATTTATGCAGCGCGGAAATCAGGTCATAGTAGCGGTCGCCTTTGTTATCAAAGCGTGCGCTACGCTCGCCTGACACTTCACGCAGCAGTTCTGGCGTCAGCACGCGGTTGCCCTGCGCATCGACCTCAGCCATATCTGCCATCATTTCCAGACTGTTTAACGCGCGCCGCGCATCGCCATTCACCAGCTCTGCCAGCATACGCTGCGTCTCTAGCGGCAAGACGATGTTCTGCCCGCCAAAACCCCGCGCCGTGTCCGTCATCGCCTGTTGCAGCACATGCTCGATGTCTTCTGCGGTGAGCGCTTTCAACAAATAGACACGCGCACGCGACAACAGCGCCGAATTCAACTCAAAAGAAGGGTTTTCGGTGGTTGCGCCAATGAAGGTAATGGTGCCGTCTTCAATATGCGGCAGAAAGGCATCCTGCTGACTTTTGTTGAAGCGGTGTACTTCATCCACGAACAGAATCGTGCGCCGCCCAGCATCGCGATTCTGCCGGGCGCGTTCTATCGCTTCGCGGATCTCTTTGATGCCGGAAGTCACGGCGGAGATCCGTTCCACATCTGCCTGTCCATAGCGGCCAATCAGCTCAGCTAACGTGGTTTTCCCAGTGCCCGTCGGTCCCCATAAAATCATGGAGTGTAACTGCCCGGCCTCTATCGCTCGTGGCAAGGGCTTGCCAGCCCCTAACAGATGCTGCTGACCGATATATTGCGCTAACGTCACTGGCCGCATACGTGCGGCCAGTGGCTGAAAGCTGTTGTCCGAGAAATCCAGCGACAGGTTACTCACGATGGCCTCACTGCCGTTGATCGTCCAGCGTTACGCCTTTTGGCGGCGTAAAGGTAAATTTGCTGCTATCAACGGCACCGTTTTGCTGATTTTTCAGGGTATAGCTGCTGCGTTGACCATCCTGTTCCGTCGCCGTAAAGCTCTTGATGGTGCCAGTCGCATTCACATTGATCGCGAACTGTTTCAGATTGCCCTTGGCGGTTTTAGGCGTCAGCTCAAAATCATCGCCTTGCTGGCGCACGTTATACTGTCCCCATTCGCTGGCATCATTACGGGTGATGAGCATAAAGGGGGTATTGCCGGTGGCATCCTTCAACCAGGTCGCCGTCACCTGTTCAACGAACGGGTTATAGAACCATAGCGTTTTGCCATCAGAAATCAGGACGCTTTCATCCGGCGCAGTGGCTTTCCAATTAAACAGATTCGGTCGCTTCAACCAGAGTTCCCCCTGGCCTTCCTGCACCGCCATCCCTTCAGCACTAGTGACTTTCTGTGTGAACGTGGCGTGGAAGCTGTTCACTTTGTTCAGTCGGCTCTGTAAATCGCTCGCCGCATCGGCATAAACCGAACTGGACGTCATCCCGGCGATCAGCACGCCTGCCACTAAGCCTGGTCTCATTATTTACATCCTTTGCTGTCGATTTAAAAGACCGCCATCGCGGTCTGACTATCGTATTCTGCACATGCCGCACTACAGTCACTATTGCCAGAGAATCCTGGGATTCGGTAGGCGAATTGTCTGTAAATGGCATCATTCCATTGGCAGTGGAGCCAAAACATCACGGTTGCCGTTATGCCCCGGTTCACTGACGATACCTTGCATTTCCATCTGTTCCACAATGCGCGCGGCACGATTGTAACCGATGCGGAATTGGCGTTGCACGCCTGAAATTGAGGCTCGTCGTTTTTCTACAACAAAGGCCACCGCCTGATCGAACAGCGGATCCAGCTCTTCATCACCACCAAACTCAAGGTTACCGCCTTCACCGTCATCGCTGGCGCTGGCGCTGGTGATATTGTCAATATACTGCGGACGCCCACGCGCTTTCCAATCCAGCACCACGGCGTGGACTTCCTGATCGCGCACGAATGCACCGTGCACACGCACCGAAATGGAGGAGTTGGGCGCCATATAGAGCATATCCCCCATCCCCAGCAGCGACTCCGCGCCGCCCTGATCAAGAATGGTACGCGAATCGATCTTGCTCGATACAGTAAACGCGATGCGCGTCGGAATATTGGCTTTAATCAGGCCGGTGATAACATCAACAGAAGGCCGCTGCGTCGCCAGCACCAGATGGATCCCCGCTGCACGCGCTTTTTGTGCCAGACGGGCGATCAGTTCTTCCACTTTTTTGCCGACTGCCATCATCAGGTCAGCGAACTCATCCACCATCACCACGATGAAAGGCAACTTTTCCAGCACCGGCGGCGTGGTATCCATGCTATCGCCGGGCTTCCAGAACGGATCGGGCACCGGACGCCCCATCGCCTCCGCCGCTTTCACTCGCTCGTTGTAACCTTCAAGATTACGCACACCCAGCGCTGACATCAGCTTATAACGCCGGTCCATTTCACCGACGCACCAGCGTAAGGCATTCGCGGCATCTTTCATGTCGGTGACCACTTCGGTCAGCAGGTGTGGAATACCTTCATACACCGAGAGTTCCAGCATTTTGGGGTCGATCATGATAAAACGCACATCTTCGGGCATTGCTTTATACAACATGCTGATAATCATGGTGTTCACGCCGACAGACTTACCCGAACCTGTCGTCCCTGCGACCAGCAGGTGCGGCATGCGCGCCAAATCGGCGACCACCGGCTGACCGGCAATGTCTTTACCCAATACCACCGCCAGCGGCGACGGGTTATCACGGAATGCCTTGCAATCGAGCACTTCGCGCAGATAAACGGTGTGACGAAGTTTGTTCGGCAATTCCAGACCCACATACGGCTTGCCGGGGATAACTTCCACTACGCGTACCGCCACAACTGACAGCGAACGCGCCAGATCTCGCGACAGGTTAGAAATGCGCGCGGCTTTCACACCGGGAGCCAAGTCTAATTCGAAACGCGTGATCACCGGGCCTGCGTCGTAACCGACTACGCTTGCGGAAACACGGTAATCCGCCAGACGCGCTTCAATCAGACGCGCCGTCTGCTCAAGTTCAAAATGATCAACCGGCGCTTCACTTTCCGGCGGCGCCGTGAGCAATTCCAAGGTAGGCAGCGGCGTCGTTGGCTTTTGCAGCGGCTGATCGTTACGCATCAGGAAGGGGTGAATCAGGCTATCCATCAGCGAAGGCGCGGCATCATTCTCTTGCTCGTCATCAGAGTCAGAATGCACGTTTTGTTGAGGTTGTAACGCCTGATGCACGGGCGCTGCTGCAATAGCATCCTCATCGGCAGGCGACAGGGTAAACAGCGGCTCTTTCGGCGACTCATCCACCAGATCGATAAACGGCGAGAAAGAGAACGCCGGTTCATCGGCATCAGCATCGGCAGTGATGCCAGCCATAAAGGCCGCCGCGTCCGCAGCACTGGCTGGGGCAATCTCGTTTGAAAGCACTGGCTTCACGGCAGGCGCAACAACCGGGCTTTCTGGCTCGGCACTTGCGCCATAGCGTACCTGTTGCTGCTGAGCAAACGCCTGTGCCAGTTGTGCCTGCAACAGCGCTTCTTCATCCTGCTCACGTTCAGCATAGGCCTCACCGTAACGCTGCTCTTGCTGTTCCAGATAGGCCTGACGCAACGCAGCCTCTTGTGCTGCATCGTCAACCTCATCATCGCCTGGAGCCGTCATTTCGACCGTTTCGGGGATGGACTGTGCCTGACGTAGCGCTTCACGCTCCTGCTCTTCTGCCTGGCGCTGTGACGGCAACTTGATGCCATAAGAGGCTAGTTCGCGTCGGGTAGGAATACGCACCGGATTCGGACGCGGCAATTCCGGTCCCATTCCCTGTTTCACTTGGGGATTATCGTCACCCGCAGCAGTAAAAGCGGGCATAAAAGGCGCAGGATCGCTAGCCGTTGTGGTAGCGGCGGCAATAGCAGGAGCACCCTGCTCATGCAAAGAACCCAGCGGCGGCGTGCGATCGCGATCCGGCGCTACCGTGGGTGAAAATGTCGACAGCGGTTTATTTTCTAGAACAGCAGCACCGGGCAACTCAAATGCGTAAAGCGGCGGCAAGGCATCCTGCGTGTGACTGTCATCACTGAGTGTCGTTTTGCTGAGCGCAGGATTGAATGCGTTGAGCGCAGCCTCCTGGCCCTGAAGCGCATCAACCGGCGCTGACTCATGGGTATGAGCAGCTTTGTCCGCATCGCCAGTACCACTGGCCGTGCTGCTCTGCGCTACGTTATCAGGTGCGTGCTGACGCACAGCAGGTGCCAGCAAAATATCATCGGCATCCGCGTCATCTGTGACCGCTCTCGCATCGGCAGAAGAGGCTAGCGCTTGCGGCAGTTCATCTTCACGTTCTGCATCATCGCGAGCATCATCATCGCGGTAAATATCCTCCGCGCGCGAGCGATTAGAAAAGAAGGTCAGACAGCCTAATACTGCACCGCCAATTTTTTCCGCAATGGTCAGCCACGACCAGCCGGTAAACAGCGTCAATCCGGCCACCCAGACGCACAGCAGAATCAGGGTTGCCCCCATGCTGTTGAAACGCGGCACCATGGAACTGCTCAGCAAACTCCCCAGCACCCCACCCGAGGCAAAATAGTAGAGATCGTCCACATTGAGTGCAGCCAGACCGCAGGAGGTGAGGATCAGCGCCAATGTGCCGATCAGGCGCAAAGAAAGGGTAAAGAGATCTACGGCACTTTGGTTATCACTCTGGCGAAAGGCCACCCAGCACAGCGACAGCATGATGGGCGGTATGGCATAGGCCAGCACGCCAAAAATGAAAAACAGCGTATCGGCCAGCCATGCACCAACGCCGCCGCCCAGATTGTGAATCGGTTCATGCCAGGCGGTTTGCGACCAGCTCGGATCAGAAGGGCTGAAGCTTAACAGCGCAACGCTCAGATAAACGGCAAAAAGCGCCACAACGATGAAAATCGCTTCCAATAAACGACGGCTGCCACTGAGTTTCTTCAGCGTCACGTCTTTGTCTTCGGTATATTCCTGGCTCAAGCGTCTCTCCAGGGGTCCTGTTCATGTTCATGACAAAACGCCGAGGCGAACTCGGCGCTGTGACTGTATATATTCACAGGAGTATAGCTGAAATTAACGGGCTTTGCACCCCTGCGTTTAGCGTGTTCTGATGACCAGACGATTGCTCTGTTTCACTTCTTCCATCACCACGTAGGTACGGGTATCGTTCACCCCCGGCAAGCGCAGCAACGTTTCACCAAGCAGTTTGCGGTATGCGGACATATCCGGTACGCGTGTTTTCAGAAGATAGTCAAAATCTCCGGAGACCAGGTGGCACTCCTGAATTTCTTCCAGTTTCTGTACGGCAGCATTGAACTGCTCGAACACATCCGGCGCACCGCGGTTTAACGTGATCTCAACGAACACCAACAGTGAAGCGTCGAGATAATGCGGGTTCAACAATGCGGTGTAGCCATTGATAAATCCCTGGCGCTCCAGGCGACGAACGCGTTCCAGGCACGGCGTAGGAGAAAGACCCACGCGTTTGGAAAGTTCAACGTTGGAGATTCGGCCGTCTTTTTGTAATTCATTCAGGATATTGCGATCGATGCGATCAAGATCTTTTCCCGGTCGTTTTTTCGTGTCTACCATTCTTATTGTCTCTCTTCACTACTTCCTTGACTACTTCCTTGCCCTTGCTACACTCCGACCCACATCAATGTATCAGAGCAGCCCTAAAAGAAGACGTGCTGGCTATTTTGTATATCAAGGGTCGCTTTACATCGCTTTCCTCTCACCGCCACGACACACTGCGATGTCATCCCGGCGTTCATAATACCCTGTCTGTCCTGTTATAAACACACCATCGACTGGTCGCACGGTGAGAGCCACAACATAAAGAAAAACCGAGCTTTCAACCATTCTATTCACATACAAATAGTTTCCTCTTCCCTAGATGTTTTCGCAAAACGGTAGCCGATTGTCAAAGCAAAACAATGAAAATCAGAAGAAACTGCCAAATAAAACCCTACTGCTCGCTGGCTAAGACCATTTTCAATCATTTTTCTAATAAATGACGCTGTGTCATCAGTGAATTGTATGGGTTATAGGCCTAACCGATTAAACAAATAGGTAACAATTTTGCTGCCTACTTTTTTTAGCCGGGTAATTTCCTTACAATCGCCATAAAGTAGACCGTTGCAAAAAAGAGGAAGACATGGGTACCGTCAAGCACCACAAGCTGTTGATTTTAGGTTCTGGCCCTGCGGGCTATACCGCTGCGGTGTATGCCGCGCGCGCCAACCTGCACCCGGTTCTGATTACCGGGATGGAAAAAGGCGGACAGTTGACGACCACGACGGAAGTGGAAAACTGGCCAGGCGACACGGAAGGTCTTACCGGACCGTTGCTGATGGACCGCATGCATACTCATGCAGAGAAGTTCAACACCGAGATCATTTTCGATCACATTCAGCGCGTTGATTTGCAACAGCGTCCATTCCGCCTGTTTGGCGACAGCGATGAATACACCTGCGATGCCCTGATTGTCGCGACTGGCGCATCTGCGCGTTATATCGGCTTACCCTCCGAAGACACCTTTAAAGGTAAAGGGGTTTCTGCGTGTGCAACCTGTGACGGTTTCTTCTACCGTAACCAGCGCGTTGCAGTGGTCGGCGGCGGCAATACTGCGGTGGAAGAAGCGCTGTACCTGTCCAACATCGCGCAAGAAGTACACTTGATTCACCGTCGTGACAGCTTCCGTGCGGAGAAAATCCTGATCGACCGTCTGATGGACAAAGTGCAAAACGGCAATATCGTGCTGCATACCGATCGCACCCTGGATGAAGTGCTGGGCGATGAAATGGGCCTAACCGGCGTCCGTTTACGCAACACCCGCACCGATGAGAGCGAAGAACTGGCGCTGGCGGGTGTCTTTATCGCCATCGGCCACAGCCCTAACACCGCCATTTTCGATGGTCAACTGGCGCTGGAAAACGGTTACATCAACGTACAATCCGGCATCCACGGCAACGCCACTCAAACCAGTATCCCTGGCGTGTTTGCAGCAGGCGATGTGATGGATCATATCTACCGTCAGGCCATTACTTCAGCGGGTACAGGCTGTATGGCTGCGCTGGATGCAGAACGCTATCTGGACGGTCTCGCCGCCAAATAATGCACTGCCCTGTCTCCCTTATTCAGGTCATATCTGTCGGAATAAGGGAGATTCATTTCTCTTCCTTTTGGGAAAAATTGATCTCTCCCCGCATTTTCTCCCTTTGGTTTGCTCCTGCACTTTAGCGCGGTAACATGGGCCCACGCTGAATACCCGCCCGCTTTTTGTTATATAACAGTTACATAAAGGTTGGTTTTTGGTATTCCCTTTTTCCCTAGCGCGGCCTGATACTCTATGAAACAGACTCGACAGCAACAACTCGCACGTTGGTTAAAACAGCAGAGCAAATTGGCACAACGCTGGCTCCTCCTTTCATTACTGCTGGGCTTTATCAGCGGCCTTCTGATCGTGGCGCAGGCGTGGGTTTTGGCAACATTGCTGCATGCCTTAATCATCGAGCATGTTCCGCGTCAGGCGCTTATCAACGAGTTTATGCTGCTTATTGGGCTGTTTACCGCGCGCGCTCAATCATCTGCTGCGTGAGCAAGTCGGCTTTCGCTGTGGTGAAGCGGCACGGCGACAAATCCGTCATCTGGTACTGGATAAATTACAGTGGTTAGGGCCGGCCTGGGTACAGGGAAAACCTGCGGGAAGCTGGGCAACGCTTATTCTTGAACAAGTCGAAGATATGCAGGATTACTATGCGCGCTATCTGCCACAAATGTATCTTGCCGCCTTGATTCCGCTGTTGATTCTGGCCGCTGTTTTTCCCATCAACTGGGCCGCAGCATTGATCTTGCTGGTCACAGCTCCGTTAATACCACTGTTTATGGCACTGGTCGGCATGGGGGCGGCCGATGCCAATCGCCGTAATTTTCAGGCATTGGCCCGTCTGAGTGGTCACTTTCTCGATCGGCTGCACGGTATGGAAACGTTGCGGCTGTTTCATCGCGGTGCGGCAGAAGTCGATGACATTCGCTGGGCATCGGAAGATTTTCGCAGCCGAACCATGGAAGTGCTGCGCATGGCGTTTCTATCCTCCGTCGAGCTGGATTTCGGCCATTATGGCACCGGCTTCACGCTGTTTGCCGGCTTCCTGGTCTTAATCCTTGCGCCAGAGTTTTTCCAACCCTTGCGCGATCTGGGCACCTTTTACCACTCTAAAGCACAAGCCGTTGGCGCAGCGGAGTCTCTGGTGAGCTTCCTTACTGCCGAAGCAGAAGAAGTGGGCCTGGGCACACAGCCTTTTCAAGCGGACGCCATTGCCATCCGTGCCGAACAATGGGTGGTGCTCTCCCCCACCGGCACCGCATTAACCCAACCGCTCACTTTTACGATCGAACCGGGACAGCGCGTGGCGCTGGTCGGCGTCAGCGGTGCAGGTAAAAGTTCGTTGCTTAACGCGCTGCTCGGTTTTTTACCCTATCGCGGCTCGCTGTGTATTAACGGACAGGAACTGCATTCGCTGAATACCGATGCCTGGCGTAAACACATCAGTTGGTTGGGGCAAAATCCGCATCTGCCAGAAGAAACGCTGCGCAGCAATATTTTGTTGGGGAATCCAGCAGCCACCGACGACACGCTGCAAAATGCGGTCGAACAGGCCTACGTACACGAGTTTCTTCCCCTGTTGCCACAAGGCCTTGATACCGCTGTTGGCGATGGCGCAGCACGACTTTCTGTCGGACAGGCGCAGCGCGTTGCGGTAGCTCGGGCATTGCTAAAACCCTCACAACTGCTGCTATTGGATGAACCGACGGCCAGCCTCGATGCTCACAGTGAACAACGCGTGATGCAAGCGTTGGAAAACGCCGCACATCAGCACACAACGTTACTGGTGACGCATCGCCTTGATGACACGCGCCATTACGACAGCGTATGGGTGATGGAAAAAGGACAACTGGCACAGCAGGGGGACTACAACACGCTGAGCCAACAGCCGGGACCGTTTGCCGATCTTCTGGCACAGCGTCATGGAGTTTATTGATATGTCGCAGAATACACCGTTGCAGGTACTAAAACCTTTTCTCCTGCTGTATCGCCGCCACATTTGGCGTCTCAGCATCGGCGTTGTGCTGGCCATTATCACTCTACTGGCAAGCATTGGGCTGCTGACGCTCTCCGGTTGGTTTCTCGCGGATGCATCACTGGCGGGTCTTGCCGGGTTGGTTACCTTCAACTATATGTTGCCTGCGGCGGGGGTGCGCGGCGCGGCCATCCTGCGTACCGCCGGGCGCTATGCCGAGCGTCTGGTGAGCCATGACGCGGCGTTTCGCGTACTGCAACATCTGCGCGTTTTTACCTTTTCGCGCATTCTTCCGCTTTCACCGGGTGGGTTAGCCCGGTTTCGTCAGGCCGACCTGCTAAACCGCCTGGTCGCTGACGTCGATACACTCGATCACCTTTACTTGCGTGTTATTTCACCGCTGGTCAGCGCGTTGGTCGTCATTCTGGTGGTGACTTACGGACTGAGCTGGCTGGACACCTCGCTAGCGTTGATCCTCGGCACAATCATGCTGCTACTGTTAGCCCTGCTCCCTCCCGTGTTCTATCGTGCAGGCAAACTGATCGGCATCCACCTCACGCAACTGCGCTCACGTTATCGTACACAGTTAACCACCTGGTTACAGGGGCAAGCCGAATTAACCCTGTTTGGTGCACAGGCAACCGTTCGCCGCCAGCTTGCGGACACCGAGCAAGCCTGGTTAACACAGCAACAGCGACAGGCGCGTCTGACCGGCATGTCGCAGGCGCTTATGCTGCTTTGTACCGGTTTTACCGTTACCACCATTCTCTGGTTGGCTGCGGCAGGGATTGGCGGAGCCTCCCAACCGGGAGCATTGATCGCCTTGTTCGTGTTTGCCTCACTGGCTGCGTTTGAAGCATTAGGCCCGGTCACCGGCGCGTTTCAGCACATGGGCCAGGTCATCGCATCGGCCACACGCGTTGATCAGATTTTACGTCAGCAGCCTGCGGTGGCTTTCACGACGCCCCCCGCCTCAGCCTTAACCACGACCGCAATACTGTCATTACAGCAGGTGAGCTTCACCTATCCAGTCCAGCCGCAGTCGGTATTGCAGGACATTACGCTGGATATCGCCCGGGCGAACATATCGCGCTACTGGGACGTACAGGTTGTGGTAAATCAACGCTATTACAATTGCTGACCCGCGCCTGGGACAGCGATGCCCAACTGAGTCAGCAACTGGAACAGGTAGGATTAGGTAATCTGCTGAAAACGCCAGAAGGCCTCAATGCCTGGATCGGTGAAGGCGGACGCCAACTGTCTAGCGGGGAACAGCGTCGACTCGGGCTGGCACGCGCACTGCTCCACCCAGCCCCTCTGGTGCTGCTGGATGAACCCACCGAAGGGTTGGATGCCGATACCGAACAAAAAATTCTGCATCTGCTGCGTGATAATACCCAGGGCAAAACGGTTATCATCATTACCCATCGCCTGCACGATATGGCGTATCTGGATCGTATTTGCGTACTGGATAACGGTCGCCTCGTCGAGCAAGGGTGCCACGCCGAGCTGCTGGAGGCTCAAGGTCGCTATTGGCAGTTCCATCAACACGCTGCCCGGCAAATATAATGCAGTTATTTCAACTCTCACCGAATACCACGCTTTTTCCTCCGGTGGAAAAAGCGTTGGCTGACCCCAACGGTTTATTGGCCTTTGGTGGCGATCTTTCGCCAGACAGATTACTGGCGGCGGCGTACCGACACGTCATTTTTCCCTGGTACTCGCCCGGCGACCCCATCTTGTGGTGGTCTCCGGACCCACGAGCAGTACTGCATCCCCAAGCGCTTCATATCAGCCGCAGTCTGCGCAAGTTCATGCGCAAGCAGCTCTTTCATATTACGCTCAATTACGCATTCAGTTCTGTGATACACGCCTGCGCCAACGCGCGCCAGGAAGGTACCTGGATCAGCCCCGCGATGATCGCCGCATACTGCAAGCTTCATGAGCTGGGGTATGCGCATTCGATTGAGGTGTGGTACGAGGATGAACTGGTCGGTGGGCTGTACGGCATTGCGCAAGGTACGCTGTTTTGCGGTGAATCCATGTTCAGCACTCGCGATAACGCTTCCAAATGCGCGCTGGTTGCCCTGGTAACGCATTTTATGCGCTATATGGAGGGCAATTGGTACTCAACGCGCATACGGCCTCTCGGGCGCGACAGAGGTGCCGCGCTCGACGTATCTGACGGCGCTACGCGCATTACAGGATACGCCCATCGCCCTATCCTGCTGGCAGCCACAAGCGCTTGCGCCGATCGGCGAATGATAAAGCATGCCCTTGCGCCCCTCTTATCCGACAGTTGCTGTTGAGATCATCAACGCTCCTTTACATAATGCCGGTTTTTCGGCATTATCGTGCCCGTCAAAAAGTAAAGGTAGTTAACCCTAGAGGATTCGATGGCCAAAGAAGACAATATTGAAATGCAAGGCACCGTGCTTGATACACTGCCTAACACCATGTTCCGCGTTGAGTTGGAAAACGGGCACGTGGTTACCGCTCATACCTCCGGTAAAATGCGTAAAAACTATATCCGCATCCTGATGGGTGACAAAGTGACTGTAGAGCTGACCCCGTACGACCTGAGTAAAGGCCGCATTGTCTTCCGTAGCCGTTAATCGGTTTGCCTGTCGCAGAAGCTGCGACACCTGAGGATGTCCCTTCCTTATGCCCTCTCCTGTTCAGGTGAGGGCTTTTGTTTTTTGGTACTCGTTGCAAACGGTTGTACTTGTAGCAATCCAGACAAAAAAAGCAGTGCTCTCGCACTGCTTTTTCCTTCACCGCTCAGCAGCCACTATCAGTGCACAGTCCCTTCCTCTTTTTGCTTTTGCGCACTGTGAAAACTGTAAGTCAGCGTTTGTGCTGATTTATCCAGTTCCACCTTCACGGAACCACCGTTCACTAACGAGCCAAACAGTAGTTCGTTCGCCAGCGGCTTCTTGAGGTTTTCCTGTATCACTCGCGCCATTGGGCGCGCGCCCATCGCTTTGTCATAGCCTTTATCTGCCAGCCAGTTGCGCGCGTCTTCACTGACTTCCAGTGAAACGCCTTTGGCATCCAGCTGTGCTTGCAGTTCGACCACAAACTTATCCACCACCTGCTGGATAATCTGCGTTGACAGGTGATTGAACCAGATAATGCCATCCAGACGGTTACGGAACTCCGGCGTGAAGATCTTTTTAATCTCTTCCATCGCATCGCTGCTGTTGTCCTGCTGAATCAGGCCAATAGACTTGCGCTGAGTCTCTTGCACACCCGCGTTGGTGATCATGACAACAATCACGTTGCGGAAATCGGCCTTACGGTCGTTATTGTCAGTCAGCGAGCCATTATCCATCACCTGCAACAGCAGGTTGAAGACATCCGGGTGCGCTTTTTCTATTTCATCAAGCAGCAGTACCGAATTGCGGATGTTTGATCACGGCATCCGTCAACAGCCCGCCTTGATCGAAGCCAACGTATCCCGGTGGCGCACCTATCAGGCGACTCACGGTGTGACGCTCCATATATTCAGATATATCGAAGCGTAGCAGCTCAATATCCATCGCTTTGGCTAACTGCACTGTCACTTCAGTTTTCCCAACGCCAGTCGGTCCGGCAAACAGGAAAGAGCCAACTGGCTTGCGCTCGCTGCCTAATCCAGCACGGCTCATCTTGATCGCTTCCGTAAGCGCTTCGATGGCTTTATCCTGACCGAACACCAGCATCTTCAGGCGATCGCTCAAGTTTTTCAGCACATCGCGGTCGCTGGCCGAGACGGTTTTCTCCGGAATACGGGCGATGCGCGCCACCACCGATTCAATGTCCGAGACGTTAACCGTCTTTTTGCGTTTGCTGACGGGCATCAAGCGACTACGCGCCCCAGCTTCGTCAATCACATCGATAGCTTTATCGGACAGATGGCGATCGTTGATGTATTTCACCGACAACTCAACGGCGGCGCGCACAGCTTTTGCCGTGTAACGCACGTCATGGTGAGCTTCATATTTCGGTTTTAACCCGTTAATGATCTGCACGGTTTCTTCGATGCTCGGCTCAGTGATATCGATTTTCTGGAAACGGCGCGCTAAAGCACGGTCTTTCTCAAAAATAGTGCTGAATTCCTGATAGGTGGTAGAACCGATAACCCGAATCTTACCGCTGGAGAGCAACGGCTTGATCAAATTGGCCGCGTCAACCTACCCACCGGAAGCCGCGCCCGCACCAATGATGGTGTGGATCTCATCGATAAACAGGATGCCGCTGTGATCTTGCTCCAACTGCTTGAGCAGTGCTTTAAAACGTTTTTCAAAATCCCCACGGTACTTGGTGCCCGCCAGCAGCGAGCCGATATCAAGCGAATAGAGGGTGCAACCCGCCATCACTTCCGGCACGTCACCCTGAACAATGCGCCAGGCCCGACCTTCAGCAATAGCCGTTTTCCCTACCCCAGACTCCCCGACCAGCAGCGGATTGTTCTTGCGGCGACGGCACAGCACCTGGATGGTGCGTTCCAGCTCTTTTTCGCGACCAATCAGCGGGTCAATGCCGCCAACGCGAGCCAATTGATTGAGGTTGGTGGTGAAGTTCTCCATACGATCCTCCCCTCCTACCGGCTCTTCATTGACAGGGTTTTCCGAATTCGGTGCCTGACCGGACTCTTCTTTGCGCGTGCCGTGGGAAATGAAATTCACCACATCCAGCCGACTCACATCATGCTTACGTAACAGATAGGCAGCCTGCGACTCTTGCTCGCTAAAAATCGCCACCAGCACGTTAGCGCCTGACACTTCACTGCGGCCGGAAGACTGAACGTGAAACACGGCGCGTTGCAGTACGCGCTGAAAACTCAGCGTCGGCTGCGTTTCACGTTCTTCATTATTTCGCGGTAACGTCGGGGTGGTCTGTTCGATGAACGTTTCCAGTTCCTGGCGCAATGCCGCCAAATCCACCGAGCAAGCCTCCAACGCTTCACGCGCCGCCGAGTTGCTAATTTTTCTGCCGTTTCTCTAACAGATCGCTGTCAGAATGCGTCCAGGGGCGGCTTTCCATACTGATCCCCGCTGCTGCATCAAGGTGAGGCTGTCGCACCCACTCATTTTCAATCTCCAAACTGCGCTTACCCATTATTCTTCCATCTTGATTAATGCGACGACGTGCTGATTGCCCACACCAGCCATTTACTCTTTATTTTATCACCTGCACGCGCACTGTGTTGCCAGGAAGCAAGAAATCGTCAGGTTATGTCATCGGTAACAGCACACGTATTGGCGCAACAACCGTGCATGGAAATCACCAATTGCGTTACCTGCATCAAACTTTGACAAACTGTTTCGCCCTCCCCGCGTGGGATGGCTTGACGCTCTTTTCGATTTCACTAGAGTGTACAGGTGAATTGACTGGGTTTTAATCAATTCGCATGCATGTCAACCAAATAACCTCACCTCTAGTTTTGATAACACTCTTGCGAAGGACGTAAATGCATGGAGACAGGTACTGTTAAATGGTTCAATAATGTCAAAGGCTTTGGATTTATCTGTCCCGAAGGTGGGGGTGAAGATATCTTTGCTCACTACTCGACGATTCAAATGGACGGTTATCGCACGCTGAAGGCAGGCCAGGCGGTCAGATTTTATGTTCATAAAGGCCCCAAAGGAAACCACGCCAGTTTGATCGTCCCGCTGATAGCCGAAGCGGTGGTCTGAGCAAGTCACCCTATTCTTTACAGAAGAAAATGCTGGTTTCACGACCGGCATTTTTATTTATTCTGACGTCAGAAAAGGCGGTTTGAAAACAGATTGCATCAAAGCCGCTTAATCTGCCCGCCCGTGCGCCAACCAGAGTACGCGTGAAAAAAGCGTGCGGATCAAAACTGGAATGGCCTCATTGCCGCGTTCAGCAGCGCTCATTGCCACATCGATCGCCAGATCCGGCTTTGAAGCGCGATGAATCGCCTTCACAATTACTTTCGCGGCCGAGAGCGGCGCATTTTCCGGCACCTGCGCGATGCGGTGAAAAACATCCTTGTAGCCGTTGCGATACATGAAATGCTCCATATCGGGCGCAGAGAGCATGGTGATGTGGTCGCGCTCGCTTTCCCCCTGCTGGGTCAGCAGGCTGCGCGCCGTTGCCGCATACTTTTTCCCCGCATCATCACCATCTACCAGCACGTGCCACTCAATGCCCATACGGTGCGCGAATTTCAGCAGCGGTCGTAGCCCGGATTGCGCAAATTCAATAACACGCACCCCTTCCGCTTCAAAATGATGTCCACATTGGCGCGCCAGCTCACTGAGCATCCAGACTTCGGTCTCACCCTCGACCAGCAGCCAGCAGCGTGCGAACAGCGATGACGGGCGATTAAAGAGGATATAGAACGCAATACGGCGGCTATCCTCAGGATTCATGCCTTGCTTCCCAATACGATAGGTTGCCACACGCGAGGATTCCCGCACCAGACGGCACACCTGCTCGACGGGCACCAGCGACAGCAGATCGCCGGAATTGGTGGTGGTGATTTTTTGCAAAGGCAAATGCATCAGCAGTTCCCAGGCGACTGATAGCATGATCGGATGTAATCGAGTTTCAGGATCTTCCACCAGCAACAGCGGCCGAGATTCCGTATCCAGCGATACTGCACCTTTGGCCTGCAGCAGCGTTGAGAAGAGCTCCAAAAGAATGATACGACGGCTACGGCTGTTGGGGTCGCTCAGCATCCAGTTGATGTTATCCAGAGAGCGCCAGGATTTTCCATTGCGCGCGCGTGGTGGTGGTGGCGCGGGGTGAAATCTTCCTCTCCCTGCTCGGCAAAATAGTGTTCCAACAGCTGACGCATCGCCACAATCCCTTGACGCAGCTCTTGATCGGTCAATCGTTGCGGATTGCGGATGAGTTCCTGCATCAGTTGGTTTAGGTGCTGAGTCAGGTCTTCGCTGTTATTATCCCGCACCGGCAATGGCACGACATCGGCCCGCTTGCGTCTTGTGAAACGCGCATCACGCAGTCGCAAAACCGGATGCAAACGGATAAGCTCACGCGCCAGCACATCAATGTTAGCCAGTACCAACGGCTGCCCATCGGCGTCGAGGAAACTGCGCCAGGTGCACACCGCACTGCTTTCATCCACTTCACCTTCCAGGCGATAGAAAATGCGCTGCAATCGCCCCTCTCCTTTAACCCAAACGGGTGCCAACCCACGATAACGCGGCCCAAGATGATACCCTACGCCACTTTCACAAAATGTAAAAATAACCTGCAAGTGGCGTTCCCGGCTGGTTTCATCACCAGGAGTAAAATGGAAGTCTTGCAAAGAGAAATGGTACGGCGGCAAGGCCGGTGACAGCAGCAGTGAAAGCGCATCCAGCAGGCTTGATTTCCCCCAGGCATTCTCGCCAATCAACACCGTATTCTGATCCAGTACCAACGACAGCCGGTTGATGCCGCGAAAGCCAAGAATCTCAACATTTTCAAGGTATATGCACACCTCCTGATGTTTACGCAACACGGATCCGCTGGCCTACGTTTTCATTTTAAACCATAACGAGCGTGCTTCACCAAGACAGATGTGTCATCCACAAGATGTCTTTTCTGTGATCCCTTACGGTTTAGTAATTGTTTTATAAGCATTGTTTATCTTCATTGCCTTACATTTCGCTAACACATCATTCCCTGATCGAAGCAGCGTGACGTACGACCTTATAACCTTATCGACCTCCTGCCTGTCAAGGTTGGCGGGCGGATATGTCTGCCAGAATTGATGTAATTTGACCATCATGGCTGTCAGGAAAATGCGTTGTGCAATAGTGAATTCGTCGTAGAGTTGGTTCGCGCAGGCGTATGTGGCAGTTGCAAAACAAAGTTGCTTTCCGGCAACTACACCACCAGCAGCACCATGACATTAACATCAGAAGAGATCGATCGCTCAGGGCTATGTGTTGGCGTGCAGTTGCCAACTGCACAGGGATACTGTGCTGGCATAACGCACAGAAAATGTGGGGCGCAAAAAAGGTTAAGGCGTTGCCACACCCGCAACCGCGGGTGTGGGCCCCTTATGGGCCAGCGAGATAATTTTTTTCACACAGGCATCGATAGAATAGCGCAACACGACATCATCACTGGCGTGGCGAGCTCTCTGGCGATAAGGCTCAGGATGTATAAGGAAATCTGCAATGGCAGCCTGGCAGGCTGCAACATCGTCACAAGGCAACAACACACCGTTTTCCTGATGACGGATAACATCAGGGATGCCCCCCACCGCGCTCGCCATCACCGGCACGTTGAAAAACATTGCTTCTACCAACGCCATCCCAAATGACTCGTTACGTGAAGGCATCAGCACCAAATCCGCATGCCGATAGATGGCCGATGCTGGAAACACCTTACCTGCCATCATGACGTTATCTTGCAAACCGTAACGTGTAATCGTCGCCTCAATGGCCTTGTTCTCAGGGCCATCACCTACGATCAGGTAACGAAACACATAACCGGCCTGCCTGAGCGCAGCCAACGCCGCCAACGCAGTATCATGTCCTTTTTCGCCGCGTAGCATGCCGACTTGAGCAATCACCGGCGAAGTATCGGCACTCAGCCAGCGTTGCAGCACAACAAGCAAAGCCTGCTCGCTTTGGGCATATAATGCGGCAAAGTCAAATCCTGGTGCTACCACCTCAATTTTTTCGTCTCGACACCCACCTGCCACCATTGCACGCTTCATGCCGCTGCTGGGAACAATCACCTGATCGGCCAGATAATTGGTGCTAAACGGTTTAATCCGGCTGGTTAGATAGGTTTTTTGCCGTACCAATGTCGGTTTATTCCAGACCAGCCTGGTTGCCAGTGCTGCAATATTTGCGTCATGTCCGCTGTGACTAACAATGAATAAAGGATGATATTCGTTAATAAGCTTTCTTATCCGCCACAGCGACGGGAAATGATAACTATTTCTAAATGTAATGGGATATATTGGAATATGCTTTTCAGCAGCAAGTGTAGCAACTTCACTGTCAGGCCGACACGCCAGCAGCACCTCGAACCCCAAATGTTTGTTGCAAGGCATGTAATTGCATCATTGCCTGCAATTCCTGATAGTGGGTCACCATCACGCAGGTCACCCCTACGCGCTCAAGAATATCAACCACTTCCAACTGCATACGATCGCGCAGCTTTTTGTCCAGCTCCCCCATTGGCTCATCCAGCAGCAGTTTAGGGCGCTTCGCCAGACTACGCGCCAGTGCTACACGCTGCCGCTGACCGCCGGAAAGCTGGTGCGGTTTGCGTCCGGCAAACTCCTGCATATGCACCAGCGTCAGCATTTCTTCAACCCGATCTTTAATTTCAGCGCGGGAGAGCTTGTCCTGCTTCAAACCAAAGGCGATGTTCTTCTCAACCGTCATATGCGGGAATAACGCATAGGACTGAAACATCATATTGATGGGGCGCTGATAAGGCGGCACCAGCGATAGATCCTGTCCATCCAGCACAATCTGCCCCTGGGTGGGATGTTCAAAACCAGCCAGCATACGCAACAGCGTGGATTTACCGCAGCCGGAAGCCCCCAGCAGCGCGAAAATCTCACCTTTGTAGATAGTCAGACTCACATCATCCACGGCCGCCTAACCGTCAGATGATTTGGTCAAATTGCGCACTTCCAACAGTGGCGTTACGGCCTTTTGGGTTTTAGGCTGAGGACGGGAAATTACATCATTCACTTAGCATTGCTCTCCGGCAAAAGCAGAACAAACGAATAACCCACAGTGAAAAAGGGATGCGCGACACGCACGCCGTGCGATTCGCCCTCCCCCCTTTATCCAGCCATGGGTTACACCACATACAGCACAAACAGGCGGGGATTAGCCGCCTGCGGATTATCACACAATCTCAACGTATAAAAACGCTTACTTGCCGCTTTTTACCTTGGTCCAGGCGCGTGTACGCGCACGGTCAATCTGCGGTAATTGCACTTTGAGCGTAAACAGCTTGGCACGCACATCAGCCGGCGGGAAGATACCTGGATCGTTACGTACTGCTTCATCAACCAGCGGAACGGAGGCCTTATTCCCGTTGGCATAGAACACATAGTTACTGATATTGGCAATCACTTCCGGTTTCATCAGGTAGTTAAGGAACTGGTAGGCTTCATCGGTATTTTTGGCATCGGCTGGCATGGCGAGCACGTCAAAGAATGCCAGAGCCCCTTCCTTCGGAATGCTGTAACCAATGTTAACGCCATTTTTCGCTTCCTTGGCACGGTTAGCCGCCTGTTGCACGTCTCCGGCCCAGCCGATAGCCACACAGATGTCGCCGTTAGCCAGATCGTTGATGTATTGGGAAGAGTGGAAATAACGAATGCTCGGGCGCAATTTCAACAGCAGGTCAGTTGCGCCTTTGCTGTAATCATCTGCCTTGGTGCTGTTCGGATCTTTACCCTGATAATTCAGCACAGTGGCGAAAATCTCTTCCGGTGCATCCAGGAATGCAACCCCACAGCTTTTCAGTTTTTCCAGGTTTTCCGGTTTCAGTACCAGATCCCAGCTGTTAAGCGGTGCATCAGTGCCCAATGCGGCTTTGACTTTATCAATGTTAAAGCCAATACCCGTGGTAGCCCACAGATACGGAATGGCATATTTATTGTCCGGATCGTGCTGAGAAATCAGCTTCATCAATTCCGGATCGAGATTTTTGTAGTTAGGCAGTTTGCTTTTATCCAGCGGCTGGAAGACGCCCGCCGCAAGCTGACGCTCCAGGAAGCTGGCAGAAGGCACGACCAGATCGAAACCGGTGCTGCCCGCCATCAATTTGCCTTCCAGAACCTCATTTGAGTCAAACACGTCATAGACGACTTTGATGCCTGTTTCTTTCTGGAAATTGCTCAGAGTGTCCGGCGCAATGTAATCTGACCAGTTGTACACATGCAGCGTTTTTTCTTCCGCAGATGCGGTGACGGACGCGGCCATCATTAAGCCGGCAACAACACCCGAGAGCCATGTTTTACGTTGGGTGAACATCCGTTCCTTCCTCCATACCAGGGGGTGAATCATGGAATAAAATCCGTATCAGGACGATACCGGACACATACCTGAACTTATTGCGCCGATGGGCGGGGACGTTGAATGGCTATGCACTAAAAATAATCATAGTACACACAGACATAAATGCATCACTATCGCCTGACGGTCACAGGAAGTTAGCATAACCGCCTCGTCTTCGCGGTGCTATATGCGTAACGTAAAAAACGGCTTTTATCGATTAATTATGCAGGAGTTGGCGCGGTGCACGGGAAGTCTTTACTCTGACCGGTGGAATATATCGAAAACTTACTCACTGGCAGCATAAACCAAAGATAACCAGCAAATAAGAAAAAGTGATTGCTGCCCGCAGGCAGCAACAGGATTAATGCAGGCTGTGAGAGACGCCACGCGCAGGAGAGGCCTCTTCTTCACCAAGAAACAGCATATTGTTGGCGCAAGCTTCCAGAATAACCATGGAGATCTGCTCCTCAGACTGCCGCATAAAGTGGCGGAACTGTTCAATGGTAATGCCTGCCGCCACGCCTACCGTCTGACACACAATAAGCTTCGGCAGATTATCGTCTTGCACATCAAGAAAAGCTTTCACCGTCAATGAACTGGCATTGATTTGGCTCAGGTTACTGGCCAACGGAATCAACGCGCTGGGCTTCACTTCCGCCAGCGCAGAAAACAGAATGACACCGTCAACCAGATCGACTTTGGCATCGAAGATGCCGTCAAAATTCTGCATATGGGGCAAATGCAACGCCTGACAAGAGTCACATTCGAAATAGAGAATATTGAGTTGATCCAACCACCGCAGCAGCAGATTCAGATCCGGAACGATGAGTGAATCCATCATAATGTGCCTCATTTGTGCCTGTAACGTGAAAACCTTACTAGCTTACGTAAAATTCGCGCTCGATACCCATAGAAAAGCGGGATTAGCCCACTTGCTGGCCACACTCAACCGCGCGCATGCTGCTCAATAAACGCCATCATCATATCAGCGATATCCATTTGAGTTGTACGTTCAATCCCTTCCAGACCGGGCGAAGCGTTCACCTCCATCACTAACGGCCCGCGCGCCGCGCGTAAGATATCCACCCCAGCCACACTTAGCCCCAGCGTTTTGGTCGCCTTCACGGCAATCGCACGCTCACGAGCGATAGTCGTGACAGCGCGCGCGGTACCGCCGCCTCGCGCAGCCGCATACAGGAGTACAAGCTGCCGTCCCGCGATAAAATGGCGATTTTCATCAGTTTTTCACCCACCTTTAGCGGATTGCCCACACTTGCTGATGCAAGTAGTCCAGAATAAAGGGCCGCAACTCTTTTTGCAGCGTGCGCTGCACATGCTCGCTCCAGGTGTCACGGCGGCGATTACTACCACGTTGCTGGTAGTAATCGCCCAACTGCTGGTCATACTGAGCCAACACGGCTTTGTCCAACGGCTGATAACCGTTTTCATGTACCACCAGCGACGCGGGCAGACGCGGTTTAAGATCGGGCGTGGCGGCAGGGTAACCCAGGCAGAGGCCAAACAGCGGTAAAACCTGCTGCGGCAGTGACAGCAGCGACGTGACGTCGGCAATATGGTTACGAATACCGCCGATAAAGACACCGCCCAGCCCCAGCGATTCCGCCGCGACCAGCGCGTTTTGCCCCATCAGCGCAGTGTCAACACACCCCAGCAGCAATTGCTCTGCCAGCCCGGTTTGCGCCTGAGGAAAGATTTGCAGGTGGCGGTGAAAATCGGCGCAAAACACCCAGAACTCCGCCGCGTCAGCGACGTGCTGCTGATCGCCACAATAGTCGGCCAACGTCTGGCGCAACGCGGGATCGGTAATACGAATAATGGAACTGCATTGCAAAAAGCTCGAGCTGGAAGCGCTCTGGGCGGCAGCAATAATGACAGCACGCGCATCCAGTGCAATAGGTTGCGTGCTAAAAGAACGAATGGATCGATGATTAAGCAGCAGATCGATGGTTGGCGTCACTCTTCCTGTCCTTCTGATGGTGTGTCCTGAAGATCGCGAGGTTGGCTCTCTGAACCGGATAGCCAGGCGCTTAACAGGCAGCATAAGCCAGCCGTGGCGGCGCACCAATGCCCCTAACCTCAGGTTATGAAGTTTGATAGCCATCACATATTATTGCAACAGGGATTTACTGCTTTTTTTTCACTGCGGATAGGGGCATAGTAACCCACATAAAGACGAGGACAATATCGTTTTACCGCCTTTTGTTTTGATAAGGAGTTAACATGTTTGCTGTTATTTTTGGCCGCCCTGGCTACCCTTACTGTGTTCGCGCTAAAGCGCTGGCGGAAAAGCTGACGGAACAACGTGACGACTTCAGTTTCCGTTACGTTGATATTCACGCAGAGGGAATCACTAAAGACGACCTGTCTAAAACCGTAGGCAAGCCGGTTGAAACTGTTCCGCAGATCTTTTTAGACGAAAAACACATCGGTGGCTGCAACGATTTCGAAGCTTATGCCAAAGCGAACCTGAACCTGTTTCAGTAACACATCGACAAAATACCTCACCAAAGGCGCATCACGCGCCTTTGGTGTTTTTGCCTCTAGCGAAAATAGCGCTGATAAGAAACGTAGACGAACAAAAATCCCAACTCCCCCATCAGACTCCAGAACACCGCGCTCATGACATAGGCGAGTTCCTGCCAGAAGGCATTCATTGGTGTACGCTAGAAGTGTAGAATAATCAGACACAGCGGCATGGCCATCAGAGCGCCGAAAAAAGGGTAGCGCAACCGACCACGCGCAGATAAACCGCTGGCGATAATACCCGGCAGCAGGAACAGCAGCATCCCAGGCCCCCCCCCGAAATCCCGTCTCCGATGCGATAAAGACATCCATCTTTTGACTCAAAAACACCACGGTAAACAACAAAAAACAGCAGGTAGCACCGACCCACCCCTTATTGCTTCCCATATTCGCCTCTCTTTGCCCCTCGTCAACGTCGAGCGTCGACGTCAAGTGAGGCGTATTTAATCGGAACAACATCGGAATATCCCTGATATAACAGCAAGCAAGGCGGCATCACTTTTTATAAAATAAAGGCTGGCTGTAACACGAACACCCAACTAAAATGGCAGCACTCTTGCTACGCTTCGGGCAATTTCTTTTCAGGAAACTGGCGGCACCAGTATGGAATCACACACTTTTCCTGCTGGATTGTTCACGCCTTGCTCCTCGATTGCCCTACAGTGAGTATTCTGAGTGAATAGGCATAAATTTAGTCATTACCATCATTAATATCAACAACTTACAAGTAAACAACACGTTGCAGGCCATGAATATAAACTTCGCTGAGTTGTTAAACGGGAATTACATACTGCTTTTATTCGTGGTGCTTTCATTGGGGCTGTGCCTCGGGAAAATACGGCTAGGCAGCGTTCAACTGGGTAATTCCATTGGTGTTTTAGTGGTGTCATTATTATTAGGACAGCAACACTTTGCCATAAATACCGATGCGCTTAATCTCGGTTTTATGCTGTTTATTTTTTGCGTCGGTATCGAAGCGGGCCCTAATTTTTTCTCCATTTTTTTTCGTGACGGTAAAAATTATTTCGCGCTGGCATTAGTTTTAGTCAGCTCAGCATTGGTGCTGGCACTGCTGTTGGGCAAAATTTTCCGCTGGGATATCGGCCTGACGGCAGGGATGTTGGCGGGTGCAATGACCTCGACCCCTGTTCTTGTTGGGGCTGGTGATGCTCTGCGCAATGCCAACAGCGTCAATCCGCAACTCGGCGTTGAGCTGGATCACCTGAGTCTCGGCTATGCGCTCACCTATCTGATCGGTTTGGTCAGTCTGATTTTTGGCGCGCGCTATCTGCCAAAGCTACAACATCAGGATCTGCCCACCAGCGCGCAGCAAATCGCCCGCGAACGTGGTCTCGATCCCGATAGCCAGCGCAAAGTGTACCTCCCTATCATTCGTGCTTATCGCGTTGGACCAGAACTGGTTGCCTGGGCTGATGGAAAAAATCTCCGCGAACTGGGCATTTACCGACAAACCGGCTGTTCCATTGAGCGTCTGCGCCGTAACGGCATTCTTGCTACACCGGATGGCGATGCCACCTTGCAACTGGGCGATGAGATCGCGCTGGTGGGCTACCCTGACGCCCACGCGCGTCTCAACTCCAATTTCCGCGATGGTAAGGAAGTATTCGATCGCGACCTGCTCGATATGCGCATCGTCACTGAAGAGATTGTGGTCAAAAACAACAACGGTGTCGGCAAACGCCTCAGCCAGTTGAAACTGACCGATCACGGCTGCTTTTTAAACCGCATTGTGCGCAACCAGATCGAAATGCCGATTGATGACGGCGTGGTGCTGAACAAAGGGGATGTGTTACAGGTGAGCGGTGATGCCCGGCGGGTGAAAAGCATCGCCGATCGCATTGGATTTATTTCCATCCACAGTCAGGTTACCGACCTGCTCGCATTCTGCGCCTTCTTCATCATCGGTATGATGGTCGGGCTTATCACTTTCCAGTTCCGTAACTTCAATTTTGCCATCGGCAGCGCGGCAGGGTTGCTGTTTGCCGGGATCATGCTAGGGTTCTTGCGTGCCAACCACCCGACCTTTGGCTATATCCCTCAGGGCGCACTGAACATGGTGAAAGAGTTTGGTCTGATGGTATTTATGGCCGGCGTTGGCCTGAGCGCCGGCAGCACCATCGGCACCAGCTTTGACTCCGTAGGCATACAAATGCTGTTTGCCGGTCTGGCGATCAGCCTGATACCGGTGGTTATCTGCTTCCTGTTTGGCGCCTATGTGCTGCGCATGAATCGAGCACTGCTGTTCGGTGCCATTATGGGTGCGCGCACCTGTGCGCCCGCCATGGATATCATCAGCGATACCGCACGCAGTAACATTCCGGCGCTCGGCTATACGGGCACTTACGCCATTGCTAACGTTTTGCTAACCTTGGCCGGTTCGTTAATCGTGATTATCTGGCCTGAATTGCCGTTTTAAGCAGGTTGAAAAAAATTGTCACCTTTCTTTAAAAAAACGAACTTTTTCGCATGCATAACGTCTGAATTAGTGCCACTGCTTTTCTTTGAAATCCCCTTATTGAGGAGCCCGTCGTTCCCGCCTTTTCAGGTTCAAGAATGATGGGCCTTTTCTTTTCCCGCTCCCCCGACTTCTCTTTGCGACCCGATTCTATTGAATGGTACTATTCACGCCGGACTCACAGGGGATAATAACACGATGGAAACACGGCGAGCGGCACGGATCAACAAACTCACTCAGGCATTGAAAAATGGCGATCGGCTGCACTTGAAACAAGCGGCGGAACTGCTGGGCGTGTCCGAAATGACCGTGCGCCGCGATCTGAACGCCACCTCAGCCAGTGTGATTCTATTGGCCACTATTTCGTGTCCGATCAGCAGAACCAGCAGGTGTAGGAAAAACGTGTGGCTGGCCGTCTGGCGGCGCAGTTGATCGAGGCGGGCGATACGGTTTTTTTTGACTGCGGCACAACCCTGCCCTTTGTTATCGATGCCATCGATGAAGAGCTGCCCTTTACCGCTGTCTGTTACTCCCTGAACACCTTCCTCGCACTGCAAGCCAAATCGGCCGCCAAGGTCATTTTATGCGGTGGAAAATTTCATCCCGACAATGCCATTTTCACACCGCTGACACGACAGAGTGAACTCGACCCAATTTGCACCAACAAGGCCTTCATCTCCGCAGCGGGGGTAGATCCCAAGCGCGGTGCAACCTGCTTTAACTTTGCCGAACTGGATATCAAACACCGGGCAATGGCGCTGTCCCAGCGCACGATTCTGGTGGCTGACAGCAGCAAATTTGGTCGGGTACAGCCTGCCGCTATCGGCGCATTAACGCGATTTGATACGCTGGTTACCGACTGCGCACCCCACGGCACTTATCAGGATTTCGCGCTCGACAACGGCATTATGCTGCTCTATCAAGGGTGTTAAAACCAACCGCCAAACCACCGGGTTAGGGTTAACATCACCGCATCCCACAGTCGTCCAAACAGGCCCGCTTCGGGCACTTCATCCAGCACCACCAGTGGTCGCTGGGCGATGGTTTTGCCATCCAACTGAAAATCAATAGTCCCCACCGCCTGATTTTTCGCTAATGGCGCCTGCAAATGGGGCACCGTCAGCGTAAAGCTGGCTTTCAGGTTACGCATTTGCCCTTTAGGTACCGTGAGTGCGACATCATCGGCAACCCCTAGCCGCGCTTCACTCTGTGCACCGTACCAGACACGCTGTGTGGTAAACGTTGTGTTAGCCTGCACAGGTGTAACTGTTTCGAAGAATCGGAAACCCCAGGTCAGCAGTTTTTCGCTGTCGCGAAAACGAATGGCATCCGTCGGTGCACCCAGCACAACCAAAATCAACCGCATATTGCCTTCTGTCGCAGATGCCACCAAATTGTGCCCGGCCCCGCTGGTGTGCCCGGTTTTAATACCGTCTACGTTGAGGTTGCTGCTCCACAACAAACGGTTACGGTTTGGCTGCCGAATATTGTTGAAGGTGAATTCTTTTTCTTTGTGCAGAGCATACTCTTCCGGCACATCGCGAATCAGCGCCTGCCCTAACAGTGCCATGTCACGCGCGGTGCTGTACTGCCCCGCGGCATCCAACCCGTGTACCGTCAGGAAATGCGTATTGGTGAGGTTAAGCGATTTGACGTAATTGTTCATCAGGCTGACAAACGCATCCTGACTGCCCGCCACGTAGTCGGCCAGGGCAATACTGGCATCATTGCCCGATTGGATTATGATGCCTTTATTCGGCTCCAACACCGGAATTTTATCACCCGGTTTGAGGAACATCAGCGACGATCCGCGCAGCGTAGGATTACCCGTCGCCCAGGCATCTTTGCCAACCGTTACCAAATCGTCAGGTTTGATTTTTTCCGTTTTTATCGCCTGGCCAATAACATAACTTGCCATCATTTTCGTCAGGCTGGCGGGGTCAAGTCGCTCATCTGCCCGCTGTTCTGCCAGTACAGCACCGCTGTGGTAATCCATGAGAATAAAGGCTTTAGCCTCGATCTGTGGGGCGGCAGGCGCTTGTTCGGCGTGCACATGTGGCACCAGCGTCAGCCAAAGCAGCGTCGCGCTGCACAGCATCAGGCGGGAGCACGCGGCCTTAGAGAATCGTGTCTGGGGAAAATGGGCCGTGGTCTTCATGCGTCCTCCATGTCGTTAGTCGCGCGGTTAATCTGGTCAGATTTCGATATCTTTTGCAACGAATGGCAATAGGCCGTAGACGTTACCGCCCGCCGCCCGACAATGAAACGCCCTACTTTGTAAAGATACTCAAAGAAATGCAAACGTCTAGAAAATACGCTGATTTATAAACACGTTATGAGAGTTTTCTCATAGAAGGCAGGAATAACCGGCAAGCAGCATAGGCCGCTCGCCGGAGGAAGGACATTTAGCGGCGATCGCGCTTATCCGCACGCTTGGCAAACCAGTCGCCCAGCATCTGCACCACTTGCACCAGAATCACCAGCGCAATCACCGTCACCACCATCACCTGAGTTTCATAACGGTAATAGCCGAAGCGGATGGCCAAATCACCAACGCCGCCCCCGCCCACGATACCCGCCATGGCGGAGTAGCCGATCAGACTCACCAGCGTAATGGTCAGACCGCGCAACAACCCCGCTTTGGCTTCCGGCAGCAGCACGGTCGCGATAATACGCATCGGGCTGGCACCAAACGCCTCAGCAGCTTCGACAATACCGGGATCGACTTCACGCAAGGCGCTCTATCTACCAGACGCGCATAAAACGCCATAGCCGCAACGGACATTGGCACCGATGCCGCTACCGGTCCAATAGTGTTGCCCAGCAAAATCTGGGTCAGCGGCAGCAGCAGAACCAACAGGATCACAAACGGAATGGAACGGAACGGATGATGTTGACCAAAATGGTGCTACACAAATACACCGCACGGTTTTGCCAAAACAGGTTCCTGTCGGTAACAAAAATCAGCAGGCCCAAGGGCAAACCACCGACGATAGCACACAGCGTCGCAATGCTGACCATCTGGAAGGTTTCGCCGAACGCAACGGTCAGGTCGAGCCAAAAATCACCCATGTAACACCTCCACGCGCGCCGTACGGGTTTGTACATAATCGATAGCGGCAGCCAGTTGCTCGCTGTCCGACAGGTGCGTCAGTAATACCACCAGAATGCCCAATGCACGGTTGCCGATGTATTCAATCTTGCCGTGCAAAATGTTGACTGACACGCCGTAGCGCACTGCCACATCGGATAACACCGGCTGCTCAGCGGAATCGCCAATAAACAGGATCTTCAGCAAGGTGCCTTGCAGTTCTTCTTTCAGGCTCGCAGGCAATTCAAGATTCAACGTGTGAGAGACCAGTTGCTGGGTAAACGGGTGCTGCGGTGCGGCAAACACATCAAACACATCGCCCTCTTCCACTACGCGACCTTGTGTCATCACCGCCATGCGATCGCACACCGTTTTGATGACGCTCATTTCATGAGAAATCAGCACGATGGTGATCCCCAGACGCTGATTAATCTCCTTGAGCAGCACCAGAATCGCCGCGGAAGTTTCCAGATCCAGTGCGGAGGTCGGCTCATCGCACAGCAGCACTTCCGGATGATTCGCAATGGCGCGCGCAATGCCCACACGCTGTTTCTGTCCACCACTCAAGAGGGAAGGATAGACATCGGCTTTATCAGACAGCCCCACCAGCCTCAGCATTTCAGGCACGCGCTGGGCAATTTCCTGCGGTGATTTACCCGCCGCTTTCAAACTGAACGCGACGTTTTCCGCCACGGTACGCGTCTGCATCAGGTTGAAGTGCTGAAAGATCATGCCAATACCCTGACGGGCACGGCGCAGTTCGCTGCCGCTCAAGTCACTGATCGTGACGCAGTTCACCGTGACACTGCCGCCCGTGGGGCGCTGCAACAGGTTAATGGTGCGCAGCAGTGTGCTCTTTCCCGCCCCGCTGGTGCCCACAATCCCGAAAATTTCACCCTGCCGGATACGCAAACTGACGTTATCAACCGCCGACGTTGCGCCCTGCTTCCCCTGAGAAAAATTCACGCTAATCGAGTTTAGCTCTATCATCACCGATTCTCTGTTTTATTTCTTCGTACCCGTCAGACTTCACGTTGCAGGTGCGTTGCGCCGCTCACCGGGCAAAAAACGTCATTCTGGACAAAAAACATTATCCCGGCCAAAGGCTGGGATAATAACACGCCGTTGCAGTAGCTCATACCGGCTTACTGTGCGGCACGCGCCTTCATCCATTCTGGCTTCTGAAATTCGCTGAATACACTGCCCGGCGCATTGATCGCGGCAGCATACTCTTCGGATTCCACGACGGCTTTGATATCTTTGGCAAACGGCTTATCGATATCATCCGCGCGCACTGCAATCACGTTTTTCAGGTTTTCGTCCAGCGTTTCCAGTTTGATCGCAGTGGAGAGCTTCAGTCCGGCGGCAAAAGCAAAGTTACCGTTAACCAGAGATTGCCGTTACGCTATCCAGCGTACGCGGCAGCTGGGCCGCTTCCAGCGGTTTGAATACCAGACCGCGTGGGTTATCGACAATATCTTTTTCTGATTCTTTAGTGGCATCAAGTTCCGGTTTAATGGTGATCAGCCCCAACGATTGCAGAAAGCGCAGCCCACGTGCCAGATTAGTGGCATCGTTGGACAGCGTGATCACGTCACCTTTTTTCAGCTCGTCCAGAGAGTGAATTTTTTTGGAGTAGAACCCCATGCTCGCGGTAGGTACGATAATCAGCTTAGCGAGCTTCAACCCTTTGTCGGCCGCAAATTTTTCCAGGTAGAGCGAATGCTGAAACAGGTTGGCATCAATGCTGCCATTCGCCAGCGCCAGGTTAGGCTGTACGCAGTCGCTGAATTCACGAACTACCACTTTGTAGCCCTTTTCCTCCAGTTGCGGTTTGATGGTCAGGTTTACCATGTCGCCATAAGGACCGGGTGCCACGCCAAATGTCAGCGTCTGCGGATCGGTGCTGGCCTGTGCAGTCGAGATGTCTGCCACAAACGGCAGTGCGGAAATAAGCGCCGCGCCCAGCAAGGCACGAAAACGATGGGTAAAAGTCATTGTGGTTTCCCTGTTTTACATTGTGTACTGCATTATGAAAAATCCGCTTTGGGATGATAATTCCCTTTTCTTATCACCCAGCCCAGTTGAAAAGCAGGTATAGTTGTTGGCGTTGTTGATGCCGGGACGTCAACACGCTTCTTCCTATTTCGCTATTTGAGGTTAATCATGCTTACTTCATGGGGCCGAGAGAATTCGAGTAATGTAAAAAAAGTCCGCTGGCTTGCCACAGAGTTGGGGTTGAGCTATCAGCATATTCCTGCTGGCGGTCAGTTCGGCCGTAACCGCGAAGCGGATTATCTGGCCATGAACCCGAACGGACTGATCCCCTGTCTGCAAGACGACGATCTGGTATTGTGGGAGTCCAATACCATTGTCCGTTATCTGGCAGCCAAATACGGCCAGCAGAGCCTGTATCTGGCCGATCATGGGCTGCGCGCCAGTGCAGAAAAGTGGATGGATTGGGCGATCTCTTTGGCTGTGCCGTTTGGCACCGTGTTTATCGGCCTGGTGCGTACCGCGCCCGAGCAACGCGATAATGCTCTGATTGACAAACAGAAAGCGGAGTGCGAGCGCCTGCTGACCATCGCTGACAATGCCCTCTCACATCAACCCTGGCTGTCTGGACAGGCATTTGGTATTGGTGATATCCCTTTGGGGTGTATTGCCTATGGTTGGTTTAACATGGACATCGAGCGCCCCGCATTACCGCATCTGGAGCGCTGGTATCAACAGTTGACCGCACGCCCCGCTTACCGCGACACGGTCATGTTGCCGTTAACCTGATGCCATGTAACCGGTGCTATTCTGCACGAAGTGCGCCGGTTATTTCAGACCTACGCGTAGCAGTTTGCCATCACTGTCATCGGTCAACAGATACAGGTAGCCATCCGGCCCGACCCTGACTTCCCGGATACGTTCATTGCGATCCGTCAGCAAGCGCTCCTCCGACACAATGCGATCGCCATCCAGGGTTAAGCGGATGAGATTGCGCTCAGCCAGCGCACCGATAAACACCGAATTTTTCCACAGGGGAAAACGGTCACTCTGATAAAACGCCATACCGCTAATTCCCGGTGATTTTTCCCATACGTGGGCAGGATCGGCCATGCCCGGGACACGGGTTCCCTTCGCTTCCGGGATTTTCAGACCGGAGTAGTTGATGCCGTGGGTCGCCAGCGGCCACCCGTAGTTTTTCCCGGCAGCCGGGAAATTGATTTCATCGCCACCGCGCGGACCATGCTCGTGTTCCCACAGCGTACCGGTAACAGGGTTAAACGCCAGCCCTTGCGGATTACGGTGGCCGTAAGACCAAATTTCGGGCCGCGCACCCGCTTTATTCACAAAGGGATTATCCACGGGAACCTTGCCGTCGCACAATCTTCCCTCCTTGTAGTTTATCCAGATCCTGCGCTGTCGGACGCTGGTTATTTTCACCCAGCGAGATAAACAGCATGCCGTTTTTATCGAAAGCCAGCTTGCCGCCGAAGTGATTCCCGCTGGAAAGTTTGGGCTGTTGGCGGAAAAAGACGCTGAATTGCTCCAGATGGCGAGAATCCTCAGACAAGCGACCATAGCCCACGGCGGTGCCTGCATTGCCATCATCCCCCGCCTCGGCAAAACTCAGGTAGATACGACGGCTTTCGCTAAAATTCGGTGCCAGAGCCACTTCAAGCAAACCGCCTTGTGATTTGGCAAACACCGGCGGTACACCATCAATCGACGCGGAAAGCCCTTTTCCCTCCTGCCAGCGACGCAGTTGCCCGGCGCGCTCGGTAATCAGAATACCGTCATTGCCCGGCAAAAAGGCCAGTGACCAAGGGTGGTCCATTTTGTCCTGTAACTCTGTTACCACAGGCTCAGCCGCCATCAACGGCGTGGAAACCGTAAGTGCAAGCAGCAGCGTACGAGCGCGGGCGGTAAATATCCTGGTCAATGAAAACGGCATAGCAAAACTCCCTGGCAAGGCATTTCAGTAACTGTAGGCAGCACTGCCGCCGCACGCAAAAAAAGCGGTGATGTTTTACTTTTCTTGACGTTAGCACAGGGTAAAACGCTACCTGCCCTCTTTTCCCCACCACCCAATATCGTTTGACACCACTTTCTCGCCTTACCCCTACACTTAGCTGTATAATTTTTACCGTAATGCCATTAAAATCCCGCGCCATTGATGCAAAGTGAGTAAAGTTGAATGTCCCACACAAAAACACCTGCCGCCGCACCGAAAGTCGGTTTCGTGAGCCTAGGCTGCCCGAAAAATCTGGTCGATTCCGAGCGCATCCTGACGGAGTTGCGCAATGAGGGCTATCAGGTTGTGCCAACCTACGATGATGCCGAAGTGGTGATCGTCAATACCTGCGGTTTTATCGACAGCGCGGTGCAAGAGTCGCTGGAAGCCATTGGCGAAGCACTGAATGAAAACGGCAAAGTGATCGTTACCGGTCGCCTCGGTGCCGAAGAGAACCAAATCCGCGAAGTGCACCCCAAGGTGTTGGAAATCTCCGGCCCGCACAGCTATGAGCAGGTGATCTCACATGTGCATCATTATGTTCCCAAACCGGCGCACGATCCCTTTACCAGTCTGGTGCCGGCACAAGGCGTCAAATTGACCCCCAAGCACTACGCTTATCTGAAAATTTCTGAAGGTTGCAACCATCGCTGCACCTTCTGCATTATCCCTTCCATGCGCGGTGATTTGGATAGTCGCCCGATCGGCAGCGTGCTGGATGAAGCCAAACGACTGGTTGAGGCCGGTGTGAAAGAGCTGCTGGTGATCTCGCAGGATACCTCTGCCTACGGTGCCGACGTGAAGCAACGCACCGGCTTCTGGAACGGACAACCGGTGAAAACCAGCATGGTAAGCCTGTGTGAGCAGCTCTCTTCACTGGGCGTGTGGGTGCGGTTGCACTATGTTTACCCTTATCCACATGTGGATGACGTTATCCCGTTGATGGCCGCAGGCAAGATCCTGCCTTATCTGGATATCCCGTTACAGCACGCCAGCCCGAAAATCCTTAAGCTGATGAAACGCCCAGGTGCCGTAGAACGCACACTGGAACGCATCAAACAATGGCGCGTACTGTGCCCTAAGCTGGCGCTGCGCTCCACGTTTATTGTCGGTTTCCCCGGCGAAACGGAAGAAGATTTTCAAATGTTGCTCGATTTTCTGAGCGAAGCGCGACTGGATCGCGTGGGTTGCTTCAAATACAGCCCGGTGGAAGGCGCCGCCGCGAACGATCTGCCGGAACAAGTGCCAGAAGCGATCAAAGAAGAGCGTTTTCACCGCTTTATGGAGCTGCAACAGCGTATCTCCGCTGAACGGTTGCAGGAGAAAATCGGTCGCACACTGCGGGTACTGATCGATGAAGTGGATGACGAAGGTGCCATCGGTCGCAGCATGGCCGACGCACCGGAAATCGATGGTAGCGTCTACCTCAACGGCGAAACAAAAGTCAAAGTGGGTGACGTTGTGCAGGTGGTCATCGAACACGCCGATGAATACGATCTGTGGGGTAGTCGCGTGAATTAACCCGCTTTCGCACCACATAAACCGGCCTGATGGTCGTTTTTTTTTGCCCATTTTTCGCGCAATCGCGCAACGATCAATCAATAATCGGCCATTAGATTGACTATGGCTTGCTTACGCCAGACGGGTAAAGTAGCCTTTGCTCATGATTATTTTCTTCGTCTTGATACCCGTATGAGCATATGGAAGCGCTTGATAGTCGGTTTAGGCATTGTTCTTTGCGTATCATTACTGTCCGCATTTGCCCTGGATCGGTGGATTGGCTGGAAAACAGCACCCTATATCTATGACGATTTGGCCGCACTGCCAGAGCGTCAAGTGGGTGTGATGCTGGGTACGGCAAAATATTACCGCGTCGGCGCATTGAATCAGTATTACTTGTTCCGTATTCAGGGAGCAATCAATACCTACAACAGCGGGAAGGTCAGCTATTTGCTGTTAAGCGGTGACAATGCGCTGCAAAGTTACAACGAGCCGATGACCATGCGGCGCGATTTGATCGCGGCGGGCATTTCGCCCAGCGATATTGTGCTCGATTACGCCGGGTTCCGCACGTTGGATTCAATCGTTCGCACGCGCAAAGTGTTTGATACCAACGATTTCACCATTATTACGCAACGCTTTCACTGCGAACGCGCGCTGTTTATCGCTATGCACATGGGCATTCAGGCACAGTGCTATGCCGTTCCCTCGCCCAAAAACATGATGACGATCCGTCTGCGTGAAGTAGGGGCACGGCTTGGGACGCTGTTCGATCTCTACATTCTGAAACGCGAACCACGCTTCCTTGGCCCGCTGGTCCCTATCCCGGCGGAGCACAAAATTGCAAAAGATGAGCCGGATTATCCTGCCGTACCGCCTGAATTAATCAATACGTTAGACAATCCGTCCGCAGAAAAAGCGCATGAGAACCGCCCCGAAGAAAACAGCAAAACTTCGCCACAGCAGCCTTGATGCGAGACCCCATCTCATCGATGAGTGTCAGCGCGAAGATCCTGCCAGCCACCCTGTTAAGCGTCGCCATCCCCACTCCAGTGGTCCTTGCTCGAAATTACGCAGCAATAGTGCGCCACCAGCCCGTTAATCAGCCAGACAAACGGCACGATACCCAACAATTGCAGGCGATCGAACTGCATAAAACCGCCCCAGTGATAAAAGAACCGGGTGCAGATCACCGTCTGCAACAGATAGCTGCTTAACGCCATCCGTCCGATATTGCTGATCCATACTGACGCTCGCCACTGTTGCAGTGCTGGCCAATAGCCGTAGCAGAGTGCCAGATAACCGATAGCCTGAATCGGTGCCGCAATATCGCGAGGAATTTGCAGCAACAGACCGCCCCAGCGGTACTCCCACGCGAGATGCCACTGCAACACAATGCCGATAGCATCAATCATCAGTCCCATGCCGATGAACCACAGTGCAACCTTGCGATAGTGTGTCAGGCTAAACTCGCCGCGCAGCCAACCATATTGCACACCGAGCGACAATAAGCTCTCGATCATCAGATCCACGCGATTGCGCCACGCTTCTACACCGCCAAGTTGTAGCCAATAGGCCTCGTAGGCAATGTCTGCATCTCCCGGCAACCAATAGCGCCCCGGTTCCGGACTGAGGATCTGGCTTAACACCACCAGCATGCCAACGCCTACGGCGCACATAAAAACGCCCATACGCATTAGCATACGGCTGCTGTCCGCCTGTCGGATAATGGCATAGCAGAGTAGCCCGATCGGCCGTAATCCAGCAAAATATCGCCATCCCAAAGGAAAATACCGTGCAATAGCCCAATAAGCATCAACCAGAACAAGCGTGCATGAACCCAGCGCGTGCCTCGTGGTAGCAGCAGTTGTAAACCGGCACCAAACAATAGGGCAAACAACGTCAGAAACTTCGCCTGCGCCAGTAGATCCATCAATGCCCAGGTCACGGCATCACGCAGCGCAGGGTAACCGGCATAAGCTGGATTAAGATAAGCCGCCTTAGGCAGGCCGAATGCCGTGATATTGAGCAATAAAATGCCCAATACGGCAACGCCGCGCACGAAATCCAGCGTGGCGATGCGGCGCGGCGCGGCGATGACGGAGATTGATGCATCATAGGCGTTTGTGCCAATCCAATGGGACTCATGCAGCCAGCAGCCACACCCGGTGGGCGCGGTAGGAAGATCAGTGCTGGTGGTGACGTACTGCGCGCAGGAATTCCTGACGCGTATTCTGGCTCGATTTGAACAGACCGCCCAAGGATGTCGTGGTGGTAGCGCTGGTCGCATCACAAATACCGCGCGCTTTGACACAGTAGTGCACGGCATCAATCGATACCGCAACGTTGCTGGTACCCAGCAGGGTTTGCAGCGCAACAAGAATCTGTTGCGTCAGTCGTTCTTGCACCTGCGGACGCTGTGCAAAAAACTGCACAATGCGGTTGATCTTCGACAGGCCAATCACCCCTTCTTTCGGAATATAGGCGACGGTTGCCTTGCCATCAATGGTGACAAAATGGTGCTCGCAGGTGCTGGTCAGTGTGATATCACGCACCGTAACCATCTCATCCACCTTCATTTTGTTTTCAATAATGGTGATTTTAGGAAAATTGGCATAATCCAGTCCGGCGAAAATTTCATCCACATACATTTTTGCGATGCGATGCGGCGTTTCTGCCAGGCTGTCATCTTGCAGATCGAGACTCAGCAGATTCATGATTTCGGTCATGTGTTCAGCGATACGCGCCTTGCGGGTGGCGGCATCCAGCAGCGCGCCGCGCAGCGGGGTTTCCAGACCGCGTGCCAACAGCGCTTCATGAACCAGCGCCGCTTCGCGACTCAAAGTGGGGGTCATTCTCTTTATTCTCCGGCAGGTGTGACATTCCAAGCGCGTTCACTCTAGTGGAGTGACGCAGGATTATCCAGTGATTGTACTTCATGATGGGTGAAATAGGTTCAACTTCATGTCGAGGGAGAGCGGGTCTGTAAATAAAAAAGCGCCAGACATTTCCGCCTGGCGCAAAAGGATGAAAAAGCGCTTATAGAGTAACGATACGCGAGAGAGTGTTAAAACGTCTCCCAGTTATCGTTCGCTGAGGCACTTTTTTTGCTGCTGGCTAAAAGCGCAGGCGCCGGAGTCGCGCTTTTGCGCGGCAGTGCAGTCGCTTGCGACGGGCGTTTATCCTGCTCAGAGAGTTTGAACAGCGCAACGGCTTCGGTAAGCTGGTGCGCCTGATCTTCCAGCGATGCAGCAGCACCGGCAGACTGCTCAACCAGTGATGCATTCTGCTGCGTTACACAGTCCATCTCAGCAACCGCTTGCCCGACCTGACTGATGCCGCGGCTCTGCTCGTCAGAGGCATTGGCAATTTCCCCCATCAGATCGTTCACTCGTGTTACCGCCACGATGATGGAATTCATCACGTCACCGGTTTGCGCAACCTGTTCAGAGCCTTTGCCAACTCGCTCAACCGACTCGGCAATCAGTGATTCGATCTCTTTTGCCGCCTGGGCGCTGCGCTGCGCCAGATTACGCACTTCGCCGGCTACCACGGCAAACCCACGCCCTTGCTCACCGGCACGCGCGGCTTCCACCGCAGCATTCAGTGCCAGGATATTGGTTTGAAAGGCAATATCGTTGATGACACTGGTGATGTCAGCAATCTTCTTCGAGCTGGTGGTGATGCTGGCCATGGTTTCCACCACATCCGACGCCACATCCGACGCCACATCCGACGCCACTTCGCCGCCACTTCGCCGCCACGTCGTGCGGCAATGGCGGCAATGGCGGCAATGGCGGCATCTTGCGAAAGCGTGCTTGCCTGGTGCACGTTGTCGGCATTCTGTTTTACCGTGGCGCTCAGTTGCTCCATACTGGCCGCGGTTTCGGCCAATGCAACAGCCTGCTGCTCGGTACGCGCCGACAGGTGGTTGTTACCACTGCGGATTTCGCTTGAGCCTTGATAGATAGCCGCAGAACTGTCGCGAATGGTGGATACCGTCCCAATCAATTTGCTCTGCACGTCTCTGAGGTAAGGGATCAATTGCCCTACACAAGTTACGCCCAAACTCTTTGACCGGACTGCCGAGATCGCCATCAGCCATCACACGGAAATGCGCTTTGATATCGTTTAACGGCCGCACCAGATAGCGATCGGTGAGCAGCAGCATCAGCGCACCAATCACTAATGCCGCCAGAAGCACGCTTCTGCCCCATGACAGCAAGGAATAGACCTGCTGCAATGATTCCGTTGAGCGCGAGGTGATACTGCTTTGATATTTTTCCATCGCGCCGCCAAATGCCACGCTGAGCGGCGGGTAGGTGTTCATGAACAACTGTTGGAACACCTCTGGTTTATTGTCACGCGCTGCCGCAATCATCGGCTGCAACCCGTTGCTGATCACCGCCTGCCAGGTGTTGACCATAGCAGAGGCAATCTCAGGATCGACGATAGAATGATCGGTATTTTTGAATTGTTCTAAAGCCTCGCTGGCGTTTTTCAATGCGGTCGCGGCGGCGGTTAACGTTTTTTCAGCATCTGCGCTGTTACCGGCCTGCATAAAATCCATTGACCGCACCATACGCGTCACAGTACGGAAATACTGATCGTTGCCTCTCGACAACATTTCTACATTTTTTTTCTGTATTTCGCTCTCTTCAAGCAGCCCCGTCATTTTGCTTAATGATGACATGTTATAAAGGGAAACTGCGGCCCACAACAGCAGAAAAGCCCCTAAAATGATAAGAAGCATTGCCCTGATGGTGATATTTCTTAAAAAGTTCACGGATGACTCCTGTAACGAATTCAGCGATCTTCTTTTACGCTTTTTGTTTATTTTCCGCGTATTCATCGAGATCGGCCGTCACTGCGTGACACATGAGTGATGCGCCACAACGTATCAAACACTCCTTGTCGTGTAACAAAAAAACATTTACCAGTCTTAACTAACATCATCGGCAATAAACGACTCACCTTTACCCCGGCTGAGCATTAAACACGATAAAAAAAACGACAACAATAGATACAGTCTATTGTTAGCACGAACTGATTTTTTTCGTAATAAATTCCGCTTTCACTTGGTTTTTTTATTTTTGAGCATAAAGGACCATTGGCGATTGGTGCATTTTCCCTGCTTGTGTTTTTTCACAATGCGCCGAGTCATAATAACTGTAGATACTTTTAAATTTTAGACCATAAAATATTAGCCTATCTTTATATATAGCCAACTAATAATTATTTAAATTCACAGTTAACGGCCGGTATTATCCCGTTTGCTTATTTTTATGTTACCCATAACCAAGAAATAAGCTGGCAGAATCACTGGCATTTTCTTTATATGGCATGCACCCTATGATGGTTTTGTAACAGACTTAAAATAGATTTATCACGCTTTAGCATCGCGCTGAAAGGCCGCCATTTCCTCAGCCATTTTCCGTCAGATGTAACAAGAACGTTGCCAAGTCACGTAACAATCGCTAGACTGAGATAATCACAAAAAATGAATAAGTACAGCAAAGTTAATCTCAAAAAAAAGAAAGTCATATTTATGGATCTGACGCAGCTTCGCATGTTCTGTCTGGTGGCAGAAACGGGATCGGTGGCGCGCGCCGCTGAGCTGTTGCAGCGCGTCCCCTCAAATTTAACCACCCGGTTGCGCCAACTGGAACAGGAGTTAGGGCGCGACCTGTTTATTCGTGAGAAACAGCGGCTGCGCTTATCTCCGGTCGGACACAATTTACTCTGCTATGCAGAGCGTATTTTGGCATTGAGTGAAGAAGCAATCAGCATGACACGCGCGGGCGAACCGACAGGCAATTTCGCCTTGGGTGCCATGGAAAGCCTTGCCGTGAGCCATCTACCGTTATTGTTATCGGCCTATCACGCTCGTTATCCCGCAGTGTCTGTCGCCCTTACATGTTCGGTCTCCAGCGATATTGTCGAGCGGGTGAGAACCGGGACGTTGGCAACCGCGTTGGTGGATGGACCGATACGGGCCGATAAGCTCAATGGTTGCGCAGCGTTTACCGAAACACTGGTGCTGGTTTCTGCCTTAGACCATGCCCAAATTACGCATCCGCAAGATATCGCGGGAAGCACGCTGCTGGCTTTTCGTGCGGGTTGCGCCTATCGGCATAAGCTGGAAACCTGGTTCCATCAGGCAAGCATAACCACCCGGCCACACCATTGATGTCACCTCGTATGCTGCAATGCTTGCCTCCGTGGCAAGCGGTGCCGGTGTGGCGCTGCTGCCACTTTCAGTATTGGATGCGCTTTCAGCCCGCGATCGGGTTCAAAGCCACCCGTTACCCGAGCTTTTTGCTACCGCATCCACCTGGCTGATATGGCAGCGAGACGCCTTTGGCCCCAATGTGGAAGCGTTTAAGAAATTAATTATCGAGCAGTTCGATACATGAACGCGCTCCCACATCTCGTTCGCTTAACGCGACGAGTTGTTCATCCCCCATTACTGCAACTGCACTACCTATAGGAGAGCACACCATGAACATGATCAAAATCCGCGCTGCTGTCGCCTGGGGCCCTAACCAACCGCTCTCGATTGAGGACGTTGAGTTGATTTGATGCCACCACAAAAGGGCGAAGTCCTGGTGCGTATCGTCGCGACTGGCGTGTGCCACACTGATGCTTACACGCTATCAGGCAAAGATCCTGAAGGCGTGTTCCCCGCCATTCTGGGTCACGAAGGTGGAGGTATCGTTGAAGCGGTTGGCGAGGGTGTTACCAACGTCTCTGTCGGCGATCACGTTATTCCGTTGTATACGCCTGAATGTGGCGAGTGTAAGTTCTGCCGTTCCGGCAAAACCAACCTGTGCCAGTCTATTCGCAGCACGCAAGGTAAAGGGTTGATGCCAGACGGCACCACGCGTTTCTTTAAAGATGGCAAGCCGATTTTCCACTACATGGGCACCCCAACCTTTTCGGAGCTGACAGTCGTCCCTGAAATTTCGCTGGCAAAAATCAACAAAGAAGCACCGTTGGAAGAAGTGTGTCTGCTGGGTTGCGGTGTAACCACGGGGATGGGTGCGGTACTGAATACCGCCAAAGTGAAGCCGAGCGACAGCGTAGCCGTCTTTGGTCTGGGTGGTATCGGCCTGTCGGCCATTATCGGCGCGCAGATGGCCGGCGCTGGACGTATCATCGGTATCGATATCAACACCAGCAAGTTCGATCTGGCTCGCAAACTGGGGGCGACGGATCTGATCAACCCGAAAGATTACGACAAACCGATTCAGGATGTGATTGTTGAGCTGACTGATGGCGGCGTGGACTTCTCTTTCGAATGCATTGGCAACGTTAACGTCATGCGTTCCGCGCTGGAATGCTGCCATAAAGGCTGGGGCGAATCCGTCATCATTGGTCGTGCTGGAGAAGAGATTGCTACCCGTCCGTTCCAACTGGTTACAGGACGCGTATGGCGCGGCTCTGCGTTCGGAGGGGTAAAAGGACGCAGCCAACTGCCCGGTATTGTCGATCGCTATCTGAAAGGCGAGTTTCCGTTAAAAGATTTCATTACTCACACCATGCCGCTGGAGCAGATTAATGAAGCCTTCGATTTGATACATGAAGGCAAATCGATTCGTACGGTTATCCACTATCGCTAATCCAGGTATAAGGAGGTACGCCCCCATGAACCAGACGTTGGAATTACTCGAGGAACACCGGCTGTTTGGCGGTTGGCAGCAGCGCTACCGCCATACCTCAAGCAGCGTAAACGGGCCGATGACGTTCAGTATTTATCTGCCACCAACCGCCGATGATACGCCGCCACCGGTGCTCTATTGGTTATCCGGGCTGACATGCAATGATGAAAACTTCACTACCAAAGCCGGTGCGCAGCGCATTGCTGCCGAACTTGAGTTGGTGTTGGTCATGCCCGATACCAGCCCGCGGGGAGAAACGGTTGCCAACGATCCCGGTTACGACTTGGATCAGGGCGCAGAATTTTATGTGAACGCTACCGAAGCGCCTTGGGCGGCGCATTATCGCATGTTTGACTAATGTCAGCAGCGAGCTGCCTGCGCTGGTGCGAGAACATTTTAACGTCAGCGATCCTCAGTCCATCAGTGGACACTCGATGGGCGGCCACGGTGCGTTAATGCCGGCGCTGCGCCATCCCGAACGCTACCGTTCGGCTTCCGCATTTGCGCCTATCGTCAACCCGAGCGAGGTTCCCTGGGCGCGCAAAGCCTTTACCGCCTATCTGGGCACGGATGAAGCCACGTGGCGCGAATATGACAGTTGTTATCTGTTGTCGCAAACGTCAACTAAATTGCCTCTGCTGGTAGATCAAGGCGACAGCGATCAGTTTTTACCCGATCAACTGCAACCGGCTCGATTGGCACAGCGGGCGGAGGAGTTTGGTTGGCCGCTGACGTTGCGCACTCAGTCAGGGTATGATCACAGCTACTATTTTATCGCCAGCTTTATTGAAGACCATTTACGTTTTCACGCCAGCCACCTGAGCGCGTAACCGCACCACCCGATGAGGCAGGCCGCTTGATCTGCCTCATCTTTCACCTTGTGATCGACGTCACTCAAAACTGAAAATCGGCTATGACATCACGCTTTGATAGCGCTTTTTGAGATATCGCGTGCGGCAACAGATTGTTAAACTGTTTTTTTATCACACAATCGACAATCGATTTGGCAATGCAAGAGACTGTTTCAGGAACCTGTTTGCGTGAGCAAAATGTCTGAATTTCACGACGTCTAAACAGGGATTTTAACTTGGAGGTATTTGATTTATAACGTAAACGAGTGGCTTCAAGCGAACTGTTTTCTGTCGGTTATGATGAAGAGAAAAAACATCTGGAAGTCGAACTGCTGAACGGCAGCATCTATTTGTATAAAGGTGTCGCAAGGATGATCTATGAAGAGTTACTGTCCAGCACGACAAAGTACGCTACTACACGCGCTACATTAAGAGCTCATTTTCCCTTCGACAAACTGCAATAACAACGCACGCACCTTATGGGTAGCGGGCCAACCCTGGCCCGCTGCGCTGTGTCATCTGATAAATACGTCTTCGACAGACACTACAGTCTTTGCTGCTGCACAAACTCATCGATATTTGCGATGGTTTTTTCCATCAGCACTTGCAGGGCAGAGCCGGATTACTAGGAAATATTCATGTTAATCAATGACTTGTGCATGATTTTCGCCGCTTTCATCAGCGGGTTATCCAACGCAGGCGGCTCTTGCGTCAATCCATCCAGTGCAGCCCCGGCAATACGATGCTGCTGTAATACCGTCAGCAAAGCGGGCTCATCAATCAACGCACCGCGCGCAGTATTGATAATGAATGCCGAAGGTTTGCACAGTGCCAGAGTCTGCGCATTAATCAAACCTCGGGTATCCTACGTCAGAGGGCAATGCAGAGTAATGACATCGGCCGTTTGCATCACTTGTTCGAACGGCAAGTAGCCAGGCCGACACTGCGCCGCGCCGTTCAGCAAACAGGACTTTCATTCCCACTTCACTGGCCAATCGCGCCACTTCTTGCCCTATCGCACCGGAACCGACTATGCCGAGCGTTGAGCCTGCGATATCTTTAACGGGATGATCGAAGTAGCAAAACTGATTCTGCCCGGCCCAACGGTCGCTCAGCTGATCGCGATACCAGCCCATCAGGCTGTGCTTGAGAGAAAATATCATGGCTATCACGTGCTCAGCGACCGATTGCGTCGAATAGGCAGGAACGTTGCGCACCGCAATGCCTAACTCTTGCGCCGTCACAACATCAATATTATTCACACCGGTCGCGGTAACCGCGATCAGTTTTAACGCGGGCAGCGCTTGCAGAGTCTCACGCGTCAGCACCACTTTATTAGTGATAATAACCTCACACCCTTGCGCACGTTCCACCACTAGCTCCGGCGGCGTATAGCTGTATTCGACCCATTCGTGTTGACATTGTGGTCTGCGAAAAAAATGCTTTTTCCAGAAAATGGTTTCAGGCAATGCCCCTTTATCCAGGAAAGTGATTTTCAACATGATGTCAGCCCCGAGAGTTATCATTGTGATTTATTCGATGATAATAACAAACATTAAAAACGACAATGAATACTGTTTGTTACGCAATGAAGGTTAATTTTTTTCATGTTGCCATCATATATCGCCACTCAAAACTTTTTTTACTTTAAATAAATAGAGCGCTTTGTTAGCAATAACTGGCAGCAATGTTAATTTTCACATCAAGTTAACTGCAATTAATATCGAGTTTATTAACATTCACCTTTGCGACTTATGCTGCCCAGAGACACTCTTCGGCTCGCTTTATAATGAATAAATTTCATATAGTTATGTGAATAAACCATTTAACCTCCCCTTATACACTATTGTAGAAAAGGATGAGGGATATACTGAATTATGGCATAAGACGAGCGTTTCTTTTACGCGTTGCGAATTAACCTCGTAACAGCCTTATTTTATAGAATAATATTGTCATAAAAAACGCCATTGGCAACGGGTTACCAATGGCGCTGTCTTATCAACGATATCGTCGGTTATTTGTGAAAATCAGGGAAAGTCATTTCCTCATATTTCACAAAACGCGTTCCACGAGAAAGCTTATAACCGAACCAAATCAGCAGAAATAATGGAATACCAATATACGTTGCCGTAACACCATACCAGTCAATTTTATCCTGCAAAAAGACTTGATAGTTCTGGCCCAACGTGATCAACAGGCACAGCGCGAACGCAAAGATGGGACCAACCGGGAAGAACCCCGACCGGTAAGGCAGCGCATTCAAATCAAGCCCATGGTGCACATAACCACGACGGAAGCGGTAATGGCTGATCGCAATTCCCAACCAGGCAATGAAACCGGTCATGCCAGAGGTATTCAGTAACCAGAGATAGACCGTTTGGTTACCGAACATAGAGGTCAGGAAGCAGAGCCCCGCCACAACGGTAGTCGCATAGAGTGCATTACGCGGCACGCCGCCTTTGGAGAGTTTAGCAAACATGCGCGGCGCTTTGCCTTCCTGCGCCAAAGTAAAGAGCATACGCGTTGAGGCGTACATCCCCGAGTTACCCGCAGAGAGCACTGCGGTCAGGATTACCGCATTCATTACGGCCGCAGCCGACAGCAGCCCGGCATTCTGGAAGACCAGCGTAAACGGACTGACGGTAATGTCTTTTACATCATTACGCAGCAAGTTTGGATCGGTATAGGGAATGATCAGGCTGATAATCAGGATAGCAAAAATGTAAAACAGCAAGATACGCCAGAAAACCTGACGGATTGCACGCGGTATATTCTGCGCCGGATCTTTGGATTCCCCAGCCGCCACGCCGATAAGTTCGGTACCCTGAAAGGAGAAACCGACGATCATCGCCACACCAATCATGGCAGAGAAGCCGCCCGCAAAGAGCGCCTCTCCAATCTGCCAGTTGTGCCATCCCGCGTTCTCAGCACCGCGCAGGATGCCAACAATCATCAATACACCGACAGAGATGAACACCACCACGGTGACCACTTTGATCAGTGAGAACCAGTATTCTGCTTCACCAAAGCCTTTTACCGAGATGTAGTTGAGCAGGAACATCAGCACCAGAAACAGGGAGCTCCAGATCCAACCGGAAACCTCTGGGAACCAATAGCCCATCACCAACTGTGCTGCGACCAGATCGACGGCGATAGTCACCGCCCAGTTGTACCAGTAGTTCCATCCCAATGCGAAGCCAAAGCCCTCTTCAACGTATTTGGCACCGTACGTGGAAAACGATCCTGACACCGGCATAAACGCTGCCAGCACGCCCAGACTGGTCATCAAAAAATAGACCATCAACCCAATCAGCGCATAAGAGAGCAGTGCCCCACCCGGCCCGGCCTGGGAAACCGTGGTGCCCGAAGCCACAAACAGACCGGTACCGATGGAGCCACCAATGGCAATCATGGTGAGATGCCGCGCTTTAAGCTCACGACGCAGCGTTGGCGCGCCCTGAGGTGTGTTATGTAATTCTTGCTGAGCCATAATATCCTGCGCTCTATCTAAAAATGAGGCGGGATTGTAGCAAATCGCTTTCTACAGAAGCGCTATGATTCTCGTGTTATAAGAGACCTTCATAACTACCGGGCAATCATTAGAAATAAGAAAGTCAGATGGCAGACATAAACGCTACTCAGCAAGCTGGCAATATTCCAGGAAGCGCTGCAACACGTTGGAGAGGTGTTTTTGCCGATGGTGCGCCAAATAGAGTGTGCGCATCAGGCGCGGCTGCGCCAACTGCAATTCCACCAGCGTGCCGGCAGCAAGCTGATCGGCAATAACACGGCGCGACAAGCAGCTGATACCGATGCCGTGCCGTACTGCATGTTTAATCGCTTCCGAGTTCCCCAGCTCCATCACCAGTTTGAAATGAGGCAACTGTGCCAATAGCTGGTGATCCAGAACTTCCCGCGTACCCGAACCACGTTCGCGCAGGATCCAGGGGACTTCGGCCAGCATAGGGGCAGTGAGCGTCTGCTGAGCGGGAGGATTATCGGGGGCGCAAAACGCAACCAGTTCATCTTCCAGCCAGGGCTGCGTCACCAGATCCGGGTGGTGGCATGGACCTTCGATAAAACCGAGGTCGACGCTAAACTCCGCTACCGCCGTCACCACATCCTGCGTATTTCCCACATGCAGCTCGAAAGGACATAGAGGGAAAATCACGCCGATAGCGCGCCATCATGGCAGGCAGCAGATAGTTACCAATGGTACTGCTGGCGTATACCCGCAACGCACCATTCTCCTGCTGGAACATTTTTTCTATCTCCAACGATTGTTCCAGAATGGCCAGCGCTTTGGGGTAAAGCAATCGCCCATGCTCATTCACCACCAATCGCTTGCCGACGCGGTCGAACAGCTGTACGCCCAGTTGCGCTTCTAAATCCGACAACGCTGCGCTCACGGCAGACTGAGAAAGGGCCAACATAACGGACGCTTGTGTTGTCGATCCGCTTTTCAAGACCTCGGCAAAAACTTCAAGTTGTCTCAACGTGATGTGCATCGTTAGCCCTTACCAGAAATAGCAATAGGTTATAAGCATATAATCAATTTCTCTTTTAATGCCACTCATCATAGGCTATGTCCCAGGCAAGATAGACTTCAAACAGGTAATAAAATGGCATCTCTTTTTATCATTCAAGGCAATAAACTGCGCCATCCTCTTTTAAGCAAGCTCCCTGGCCTTCTTTTTATTGCTCTTATCACTTTCGGCTTTCTTCAACTGGCCGCCCTTCCCCCGTTTGCGCGCCTGGGGTTGGGGTCACTCACGCTTGCCATGGTGGGCGGCGCGTTGCTTGGCAACACCCTTTATCCATGCCTGCAGCGCTACTGCGATGATGGCGTGAATTGGTCAAAGCATCACCTGCTGCGTTTGGGCATTGTGCTTTACGGCTTTCGCCTTAGCCTGCAACACATTGCCTCACTGGGCATAAGCGGGCTTGTCATCGACGCGCTGGTGCTGACCTCCACCTTTCTTCTTGCCTGTTATCTGGGTAAAACTCTGCTCGGCCTTGATGACAAGACAGTGTATCTCATCGGCGCAGGCAGCAGCATCTGCGGCGCAGCGGAGGTGTTGGCCACCGCTCCCACAGTAAAGGCCGAGGGGGACAGCGTTGCGATTGCCGTCGCCACCGTTGTCATCTTCGGCACTCTCGCCATGTTTCTTTATCCTTGTCTCTATCATCTTGCCGTGACTGGCGACTATTTACGCGTTTCGCCACAAATCTTCGGTGTTTACATTGGTTCGACCGTACATGAAGTGGCCCAGGTTGTAGCAGCAGGGCACAGCATTTCACCGGAGGTAGAAAACACCGCTGTGATTGGCAAGATGTTACGCGTCATGCTGCTGGCTCCTTTTCTCATGGTATTAGGGGGATTTTTGCAACGCCGCCCTTGCAGCAGTGAAACAGAAAAAACGCCGATGGCCTTCCCCTGGTTTGCCGTGGGTTTTATCGCCGTTGCCGGGTTCAATTCGCTCCAGTGGCTACCTGACACCTGGTTAACCGTGCTTAATCAAATCGATAACCTGCCGCTAGCCATGGGCGCATTGGGTGTGACCACTCGCATCAGCGCTGTGCGTCGTGCGGGAGCCAAGCCGCTGCTGCTGACATTATTGCTGTTTATCTGGCTGATCGTCGGCGGTGCAGGCATCAACCTTGGCGTCACCGCCCTGTTAGGGTGAGTAAACAATTTCTGCGCGCTGGTCCGTTAGCATGATGTTACCCTTTTTTGGCCGAGTGATAACGTTTGGTTAATAACAGTGGCATACTGTGCGCCAGACCAAAAGGAGAACAGCATGAAATATGTAGGCGCACACGTCAGCGCTGCCGGCGGCGTGGATCAGGCGGTCATCAGAGCCCACGAACTCAAGGCAACCGCATTTGCCTTGTTCACCAAAAATCAGCGCCAATGGCAGGCTGCACCGCTATCAGAAACCGTCATTGCGCAATTCAAGGCTGCCTGCCAGCAATATGGTTACCAACCCGGACAGATCCTCCCGCACGACAGCTATCTGATCAATCTCGGTTACCCAGACAGCGAGGCGTTGGAGAAATCGCGCAGCGCTTTTATTGACGAAATGGCGCGCTGTCAGCAGTTAGGGTTGTCACTGCTTAACTTTCACCCCGGCAGCCATTTAAAACAGATTGATGAGCGCGATTGTCTGGCACGGATTGCCGAGTCGATCAACCTGGCTCTCGACGCGACGCAAGGTGTGACGGCAGTGATCGAAAACACGGCAGGCCAAGGCACTAATCTGGGATACTGCTTCGAGCATCTGGCGGCCATTATTGACGGCGTTGAAGATAAAACCCGCGTCGGCGTTTGCATTGATACTTGCCACGCCTTTGCTGGCGGTTACGATCTGCGCACCGAAACGGCCTGTGATGACACCTTTGCCCAGTTCGAGCGTATCGTTGGTTTGCGTTATCTGCGTGGCATGCACCTGAATGACGCCAAAAGCACGTTTAACAGCCGTGTCGATCGCCACCACAGTCTGGGGGCCGGAAACATCGGCTATGCACCCTTCCGCTATATTATGCGAGACCCACGCTTTGACGGCATTCCCCTGATTTTGGAAACCGTTGACCCCGATATCTGGGCAGAGGAAATTGCCTGGTTAAAAGCGCAAGCTGTATAAAAAAACGCCAGCGATAAAGCTGGCGTTTTAACACACGTCGTTGTGGATTACTGACGTATCACGCCGCTTTCACCAACTGTTCGTCAGGGCGTTTCAATACGGCATACAGCAAGCCAGCCACCGCCGTACCCGCCAGAATCGCAAACAGGTAGCCCAACACCGGCGTAATTGCACCCGGGATCAGCAGCACAAACAGCCCACCGTGTGGTGCCATCAAGTGTGCACCTACTGCCATCGACAGCGCACCGGTGATGGCTCCCCCCAGAATACAGCAGGGCAGTACACGCATCGGGTCCCGCGCAGCGTAAGGGATCGCCCCTTCAGAGATAAAGCACAGGCCGAGCACAAACGCTGCTTTGCCGCCTTCACGCTCAGAGGCGCTGAATTTCTTCGCCGCCACAACCGTGGCTAACCCCATTGCCAACGGCGGCACCATGCCTCCGACCATCACCGCAGCCATCGGCGCGTAAATCTGGCTACTGAGCAGAGTAGTACCAAACACGTAAGCCACTTTATTGACTGGCCCCCCCCATATCGGTACACATCATGCCACCAAGAATAGCCCCCAGAATCACGGCATTAGCTGTCCCCATGGATTGCAGCCAACTGGTCAAACCGGTCAGGATTTTCGCAACCGGCGTTCCTACCATGTAGATCATGATAAGACCGGTGATCAGTGTAGCCACCAACGGAATAATCAGTATCGGCTTAAGCGCAGACATGCTTTGCGGCAGCTTGACGTGATCGCTGAACGCTTTCGCGAGATAACCCGCCAGCACTGGCACCATCAGAGCGAAAGCGGAGCCTCCCCCGATCTTCATCAGGTGTGCAGCCAGCGTGCCTTCCTGCTTGAAGGCTTCGATGCCAAACACGAAAGAGAGCGCAATGCACAAGCCACCCGCCACCACCATCGGCAGCATATAGGACACACCTGTCAGCAGATGGCGATACGGCCCGGCCCCTCCTTTTTCTGCCCGGCTCTGCTTTGTGCCGAGCCACTTTGCGCTGTCGGCTGGTAAACCGTGGCTTCCGCCTGCGCTTTATCCAACTCCTGCGCCATTTTCTTCAACGCAAGGCCCGTTGAAGTGCGATACATTTTTTTGCCCGCAAACTTCGACAGATCCACTTCAATATCAGCTGCCACGATAACCAGATCGGCCTGCTCGACTTCTTCCGGCGTGATAGCGTTACCCGCGCCAACGGAACCGCGCGTTTCCACTTTCACCCACCAGCTGCATTTTTTCTCTTCTTGTTCAATATCTTCCGCTGCCATAAAGGTATGGGCTACACCGGTTGGGCATGCCGTCACTGCCACGATACGCGGTGCAGACGGTGCACTGACTGGCGTAGCCGCCGCGCTGAGCAGGTTTTTCACCAGGTGGCTTCTGGCAAGCCACAGTGATTTATCTATTATCAGCAGCGTTTTCATGATCTATCTCTTGCTGTTAGTGATTGAAGGGTTTCAGGTCGACACGCGCCATCATCGTGGCCAACTGAGGTCGATCGGTAATGCCAACATTGCTTTGACTTACGGCCAGCGCAGACACCGCCGTTGCCAGTCGTAAGGTGTGTTCACTCGACTCACGCATTAATAAGCCATAAATCAACCCGCCAACCATGGAGTCACCGGCACCCACGGTGCTGACGACATCACAGGCTGGTGGCTTGGCTAACCAGGCACCAGAGGAATTAACCCACAGAGCACCTTCCACCCCCAGCGAAATCACCACATGAGCGATACCTTGCTCGCGCAGCACATGGGCAGCGTCTACAACATCTTCCAGCGTAGGCAACTTGCGGCCAGCCCAGATCTCCAGCTCACGGCGGTTTGGTTTAACCAGCCAGGGGGCAGCTTTCAGCCCGGCCACCAGCGCTTCACGACTGCTGTCGAAAATAATGCAGGGGCATTGGGTACGCAGGCGCGACATCCAATCGGTGAAGGCATCTGGATCAACGCCATCTGGCAAGCTGCCGCTGACCGCAACCATATCGAACTGCCCTAACCAACTGAGCGAATCATTAACGAAACGCTGCCAATCTTGCTGCGTGACATCGAACCCGGAGAAGTTGAAATCTGTTACATCGCCTGACTTTTCCGTCAGCTTGACATTGATGCGCGTGCGGCCCGGCACAACCTGAAAACGGTTGGCAATGCCCAGTTCGCTGAACAATTGCTGAAAGCCGTCCTGGTTATCTTTGCCCAGAAATCCACCCGCCGTGACATCAATCCCGAGGTCTTTCAGCACTTTGGCAACATTAATACCTTTGCCTGCGGCGTGCAGACCCGCCATTTGCACCAGGTTGACTTCGCCCCGTTCAATTTCCGGGCAATATCCCACCAGGTCATACGCGGGATTCAGGGTAATGGTGGCAACTCGCCTGCTCATGCTGCGCCCTCTCCTAATCCAGAATTAATCGCTTCGCCAATCGCAGTCAGTGCTTGTTCAGCATCACCGCCCGCTGCGGTAAAGCGCAGCTTATGGCCCTTTTTAACGCCCAGCGCCACCACCTTCATCAGGCTGCGCCCATTGGCCGGTTTACCGGTGCCGTCAAGGCTGGTCACGGTGATTTCACTGGAGAATTGCTTGATAACATTCACCAACATGGTCCCCGGACGCGCGTGCAGCCCGTGTTCGTTACGAATGGTGTAATCCGCCGTCAGCACATCGCTTTCTTCGGGCACGTCACTGGTCAGCAATGCCAGCAGTGTGGCGGCATCAGCATTCAGCAAGCGTTCAGCTTTCTTAGTAATCAGCAGGTTGCTCAAATAATTAATGGGGGGAAATGCTTGTTCATCGGCTGCCGCCACCGTAATTAATAATGCAACTGGCTCGTCATAGGCCGTAAACGCGCTGGCCGGACGACTTACTGCAACCGCACTCTCCAGGTTGCCCTGCGCGTTATCGCTCAACCACACGCCTTGTCCCAGATAAAGCGGCTTCTGGCTCACTGCCGCGCTGACAAACCCGGCATCCACCGCGCCAATTTGCTGCAAGCGGCCCGCATTCAACGCCTGTAGCGTCAGCAGGCTGTCAGTCGCTACGTCCAATGCGATCAACGACGTATCAAAACGGAAATCCGTTCCTTGCTGTTCGCCCATCAGCAAACTGCGCAACTCTGCTGCTGACGTCGTTTTTGCCATACGTGCAGCAACATTTTCGTCGCTCAGTGCATGGGTCAGCTGACGCAACAGCGCCAGATGTTCATCTGACCGGGCAGCGATACCCAACACCACATAAGCCGTTTCCTCTCCCCAGGCAATTCCCTGAGGAAATTGAAATACCTGTACGCCGGTTTTGAGCACCAGGTCGCGCGTATCGGTCGTGCCGTGAGGGATAGCAATACCATTGCCGAGATACGTCGAGGTTTGCAGCTCACGCTGCAACATGCCATCGACGTAAGCCGGACTGACACACCCAGCATCAGCCAGTGCGGCCGCCACTTGTTGGATAGCCTCCTGCTTGTTGCTGGCAGTCGCCCCCATATGAATATCTTGCTGTGATAACTGGAACATAACGCTCCTCTCCGCCATTGTTGAATCGTTTCATCAAACAAGTGGGGACATAAGGCCACATATGGCAAACAATGCAAAAAAAGAATAACTGAAATGCTTCACTGAGTCTTGGCCTATCGCTGCTTTTATGCAAATATTCCACCGTATTGATGTGCTGAAATTTTGACACCACGCACATTTTAGTCGTTCAGCACGCTGAATTTACATTATAAAACCGTAATAGCTGAAGGCGTGCTGAAGCAAAAAAGATGAAACATCTTTTCAGATTAAGCAAAGCTCGCGTAGAATGCGCACGCAATGTTATCGCTGCTTACTATTTCTGGTTCAAACGGCGCCGAATCTCACCTTGCACATTTTGCACGCGCGTATCTTCCATACATGTTCTGATTAACAAACGCACTGCCTTAGATTTTTAATTATGTCTATATTGAACTACGTATTGCGGCGTCAGCCCGATCTGACATCCTCAGCATTTCTGATTATTGCCTTCCTGACCGGCATTGCCGGGGCATTGCAATTGCCGACGTTGAGCCTGTTTCTCTCGACCGAAGTGAAAGTGAACCCACTGATGGTAGGGCTCTACTACACGGGCAGTGCCGTGATTGGGATTGTGGTGATCCAGATGCTGGCGACCCGTTCTGACAGGCAAGGCGATCGTAAACGGTTGATCCTGCACTGTTGCATACTTGGGGCGTTGGGATGCGTGCTCTACGCCTGGAATCGTAATTACTTTATTTTGTTGATTGTCGGGGTCATCCTTTCTAGCTTCGGCTCGACCGCGAACCCACAACTGTTCGCGCTGGCGCGTGAGCACGCCGATCGCACCGGACGAGAAGCGGCGATGTTCAGTTTAGTAATGCGTGCCCGGATCTCCCTGTCCTGGGTCATCGGTCCTCCCGTTGCCTTTGCACTGGCGCTGGGTTTTGGCTTCCCGGTGATGTATCTCACTGCGGCGGTAGTGTTTCTGCTGTGCGGCGCGTTGGTCACCTTTCTGCTGCCCTCAATGCCGAAATCCGCGTTAAAAACAGAGACCACATTGGCATCGCCACATCAAAATCGACACGATACGCTGCTGCTGTTTTTTGCCTGCACTGCCATGTGGACCTGTAATGGGGTTTACCTGATAACCATGCCCCTGTATGTGGTCAATGCGTTGGGTCTATCCGAGAAATTGGCCGGGATCATGATGGGCACAGCGGCAGGGTTGGAAATCCCGGTCATGTTGATAGCAGGTTATATGGCCAAACGCGTCGGCAAACGCTTTTTAATGCGCATTGCCGTCGGTGCAGGCCTGCTGTTTTATGCTGGGCTGGTACTGTTTAGCGCAGAGTGGGCGCTGTTAGGGTTGCAGTTTCTAAACGCTATTTTTATTGGCATTTTGGCCGGTATTGGCATGCTCTACTTCCAGGATTTAATGCCAGGACAAGCAGGCACAGCCACTACGCTATTTACCAATACCACCCGCGTTGGCTGGATCATTTCTGGTTCACTGGCTGGCGGTCGTGGCACAATGTTGGGGTTATCACGCAGTCTTCTTTATTTCCCTGCTGATGAGTGTGGGGGCGGGTGACTGTATGTGGAAAATCAAGGATGCCTGAGCCAAATGGCACTTCTAGGGTGCCGTTTCAGCCTCCAGATGCAATAGATAAACCAACGCCTCATCGCGGCATGTACCGCACATCTCCACCTGCGGTTGCAGTGTCGCGCATACCGCAGGTCGCAGAGGAGACCCAAACAGACCACAGCGAAACGCGGCATCGAGATGCAGGCAGCGCACATTCGCAGGTTTTCCCTCCGGCATTCCGGGCAGCGGACTGGATATTGACGGGGCGATACAGCAGGCACCACAGCCTGAACGACATTCCATCATACTTTTCTCTTAACGGGCTCTCGCAAGGCGGGTTGACGACTTTTCCAGCGTAGCAAATCTGTTCAATAGAGTCAGCTTAATGTAGACAATTTCACCAGTCTCCCACCATTTATCATCATAACCGTTGGCTATTTCACGTTTCATCGACAGATTGGCAATTTACTTAGTCATAAGTTTTCGCATCATTAAACTAGTACAATAACTTTTTCAATGGATTTGCAATGTCAGCCGACGTTTTCCCGCTTTCCCGCTCTCGTTCTGCCTTCGGCGGTGCCATGATCATCGCTGGCACCGCCGTGGGGGCAGGAATGTTTTCCATTCCGATTGTCACCGCCGGTGTCTGGTTTAGCGGCTCCGTGTTGCTGCTGGCCGTCACCTGGTTTTGCATGTACGCCTCAGGGTTGATGATTCTGGAAACCAATCTGCACTACCCTGCTGGCGCCAGCTTTCACACTATAGTGAAAGATCTGCTCGGTAAGCACTGGAACACCCTCAACGGTCTGTCAGTGGCCTTTGTACTTTATATCCTGACTTATGCCTATATCTCTGCAGGCGGTTCGATTATCACGCATACGCTGGCAGAGATTTTTCCCGTGGGGCAAGCCACGTCAGGGTTTCTGTTTCCTCTGCTGGTTGCCTTTATCGTCTGTCTCTCCACGCGCGCCGTGGACAGACTGAGCACAATTCTGATTGGCGGCATGGTGATTACGTTCATACTGGCAGTCAGCGATCTGTTCACCCAGGTCAGTCATTCCCGATTGCTGATGAGCGCGCCCGCCGATGCGCCCTATCTTCCGTACGCGCTAGCGGCTCTGCCTTACCTGCTGGCTTCTTTTGGCTATCATGGCAATGTACCCGGTTTGGTGAAGTACTATCAGAAAGATGGCCGCACCGTTGTGCGCAGCCTGCTGTACGGTACGCTACTCTCTCTGGCAATCTATTTGCTGTGGCAGTATGTGATTCAGGGCAATATTCCACGTGAAGGGTTTAAAGCTGTGGTTGCCGAAGGGGGCAATATTGGTAATTTACTTCAGCATATGGGCAGTGCCGCGCAAAACACTTACCTGATGCCCCTGCTGAACGCCTTCTCTTAATTATGGCATTGGCCAGTTCGTTCCTCGGCGTCTCGCTGGGGCTGTTTGATTATGTTCACGACTCTTTTGCACTGACAGACTCGTCCCGAGGCAGAACACAGGCCGCCTGCATCACCTTTATTCCCCCCACGCTTGCCGCTTTGCTTTATCCTGATGGTTTTCTGTACGCAATCGGCTTCGCCGGGCTGGCGGCAACGCTATGGGCAGTTATCATCCCCGCCTGTATGGTAATGGCAGCTCGCAAGCGCTTCACGCATAAAGACAGCATAACCTATCGAGCACCGGGTGGACGTTGGCTGGTGGTTATCGTCCTGGTATTTGGCATCGTTAACATGGTTGCACATCTGCTTACGCTATTAGGCGCTCTACCGGTTTACGCCTGACAGATCGGGGATAAAATAGAATGACAGTGATGAATGCGCGCGGATAATAAAATGCCGCTTGCCTGAATTCAGCGGCACGAGTAACGTGTCGCCACAAAAATGTCTTTTTCTTTATTACAGGGTTTTTTCATGGCAAGAGCGAACGAAATCAAACGTGGCATGGTGATCAATTACGGTGGCAAGTTGCTGTTGGTGAAGGATGTTGATATCCAAAGCCCCAGCGCTCGCGGTGCCAGCACGTTGTACAAAATGCGTTTCTCCGATGTGCGTACCGGCCTGAAGGTCGAAGAGCGTTTCAAAGGTGACGACATTCTCGATACCATCACCCTGACACGTCGCTTTGTCACTTTCTCCTACGTGGACGGTGATGAGTACGTCTTTATGGATGACGAAGATTACACGCCGTATATCTTCAAAAAAGAGCAGATTGAAGACGAACTGCTGTTTTTACCTGAAGATGGCATGCCAAACATTCAGGTGCTGACCTGGGATGGCCAGATTCTGGCGCTGGAACTGCCGCAAACGGTTGATTTGGAAATCGTCGAAACGGCACCGGGTATCAAAGGTGCGTCGGCCAGAGCCCGCAACAAACCCGCCACCATGAGCACCGGCCTGGTGGTTCAGGTGCCCGAATATCTGAGCGCCGGCGAAAAAATTCGCATTCATATCCCTGAGCGCCGCTATATGGGCCGTGCCGATTAAGCCTCCCTCACGCGCCGGTCATTGACTGGCGCGCTTCTCTCCTTTCCCCGTTCACCTTTCATTTCCCGAGTCCGATGTGTTAACCAAAGTAAACCTCATTACTGGCTTTCTGGGCAGCGGTAAAACCACCACCATTCGTCACCTTCTGACACAAAAACCCGAAGATGAAGTCTGGGCGGCGCTGGTCAATGAATTTGGTGAAATCGGGATTGACGGCGCGCTGTTGTCCGACAGAGGCGCGGTACTCAAAGAGATCCCCGGCGGTTGCATGTGCTGCGTAAACGGCTTGCCGATGCAGATTGGCCTGAACATGCTGCTGCAACAAAAGAAACCGCACCGTTTACTGATCGAACCGACCGAACTGGGACATCCCAAACAGATCCTTGAGTTGCTCACCGCAGAAAGTTACCGGCCCTGGCTCAGTTTACAGGCTTCGCTCTGCCTGCTAGATGCGCGGCAGTTACAGGATCAACGTTACACTGAAAACGAAAACTTCCGCGATCAATTAGCTGCGGCAGATATTATTATTGCCAACAAACAGGATACCTACAGCACAGACGACCTCGCCGCATTACAACGCTGGCAGCAGGAAGAAGCGGGTGATCGCCCTATAATTAGCGCTACACAGGGCAAAATAGATCTGTCACTGCTTGATGAACCGCGCCGCAATACGCGCGAACTCCCCCATGGCGCACATCACCACGTCCACGCCTCGGAACGCGGATTGGCCGCGTTGCGCCTGCCCGGCGGCGAACCCTGGCGACGCGCGCTCAACGAAGGGCAAGACTACTTTGCCTGCGGCTGGATTTTCTCCCCAGAAACCCAGTTCTCCACTGCTACGTTGTTGGATTGGGTTCGGCTGACGCCAGTCGATCGCATTAAAGATGTCATGCGCATTCCCGAAGGTACATTGATTATCAATCGGCAGGGCTTGGATCTGCATATTGAAACCAAACCGCTTCCCCCTCTGGACAGTCGTATTGAGCTGATTCACACTGAGCCGGCACCGTGGAACCAGTTCCAAAGCCAGCCGTTGATCTCTCGTTTAAGTTTACAGGAATGGGATGAAAGTGTTTTTTATTAATATTTTTAGTTAGTTGCATGTCACAACGTCAGTTTTTTGCCATTCTGCTGCTCAACGTAGTAGGTGTGGTGCTGTTTCTTTCCTGGTATCTTCCTACTAAATCACGGATTCTGGTTTACCCTCGACAGTGCCATTTTCTTCTATTTTAATCAGCACCTTGCGGCCAGCTCAGTCTTACTGTATACGGTCGCCATCACGAATAACCGCGCTTTCGATGCCTGCGCGCTGCTGGCGATGGGGCTGCTTTATCTCTACCATTATCGACGCGCGGATAGCGCCGAACGTTAGCGTCTGCTGGTCATGGTTGTGGTGATGCTGATCACTGCCGTGGTGCTGAATCAATTGGACCATCTGCTGCCAGTGCAACACGCCAGCCCCACCTATTACTTTAGTGATATCAAGCGGGTTGGCGAGCTAACTGGCTGGCCGACCAAAGATGCTTCACGAGACAGTTTCCCCGGCGATCACGGAATGATGCTGATGATATTTTCCGCGCCGCTCATTTTTGATCTCATTGGCTATCCTGATTATTTTCGCCACTCCGCGCGTGATGATCGGCGCCCATTGGTTTACCGACATTGCCGTGGGCTCACTGTCTGTGGTTTTAGTCGCGTTAAGCTGGTGGCTGATCTCCCCTGCCAGTGACGCAATGATTAATTTTTTGCACCGTTCATTACCTGAACGTTATCGTCGCTAAAAGCCGCTTGCTCGCGCAGCTGACTCTCAAACACGCCGACACCTTAGCGCTAACCCGAGGGTGTCGGGCTGTCATCCTGATGTCATCTATTTTTGTTAAGTTAACCCTCTTTTTTTCGGATAAATCTCATCCGCAAATTTACGATTTATTACATCATTAATTCTTATAAAGAATTTCCATAAAAAGGCTCGCAATCGCCGGAGTGTTAGGGTAGTCTCGGTAAAGTTTGAGTTTTACCGAACGCGGTTATCCTCGGAATGGAAGAAATTATGTGCGATTCCACACAGTTTCATCCTCAAGTGGTTGGTCCAGGTAAAACTCTGTTTTAGTCTGACTCTCGTTTCGGCGTTTATATATGGCGTAGTTGCATACATGACGATGGTGGTCGTTAAGAAAATCAAGGGAACATAACGATAATGGTCAAATCTCAACCGAGCCTGAGATATATCTGGCGGGCAATTCCCGCGATGGCACTGGCGCTATCTGCTTGTACAAATACCGGATCTCATCAAGCACAAACTGATCGTCCTGCAATAAATGATAAAGACAGTCTTTTATTGCAGGCCTCTCAGGACGAATTTGAAGCCATGGTGCGCAAGCTGGATATCAAATCCAAACTGATGGATCAATATACCAGTTGGAAGGGTGTGCGTTACCGTTTAGGCGGTGACAGCCGCAAAGGTATTGATTGTTCTGCCTTTGTACAGCGTACCTTCCGTGAACAGTTTGGCATGGAGTTGCCGCGTTCGACGTATGAACAGCAGGAAACAGGCACGCAAGTGCAACGTAGCAAGCTTCGTCCCGGCGATTTAGTGCTGTTCCGTGCGGGTTCGACTGGTCGTCACGTTGGTATCTATATTGGTAATAATCAATTTGTTCATGCTTCCACCCGTGCAGGTGTCATGATTTCCAGCATGGACGAAGTCTACTGGAACAAACGTTATCAAGAAGGCCGTCGCGTTATCAGCAAAAGCGCGACCAGTTAACAGCTTGACCAGTTAGTCACATTTCCCTTGATGTGCGGAACGAAACGAAAAGAGAGCGCCGCTAATCAGCGGCGTTTTTTTCGTCCTGATTTTACTTTCTCCGCTCCCACTCACTTAAATCTGCAAGCCTCTATCGATGAAAAGATTCTCAACTATCTGATATATGGTAGGTTACGCGTAATTTTCATGGTAAAAAGGGACGGGCTTGTCTATTGCCCATAGGTGGCAATATCGGCTTCGCCTATATTCAAATAAAATCACCGCAACCTTGGTCTGAATGCAGGTCATTTGCACTGCTTTGCAGGAGAAACACAGCGCAATGCTAAAACGTGTGGCCACTCTGGCTTTGCTCGGTTCTCTCTGTTGGGGAGCCCTTGCCGAAACCATCCAACAAAACACCTCGTTCGCCTTGTTGGGTGAGCCTAAATATCCCGAGGGGTTTACGCATTTTGGTTACGTTAATCCAGACGTGCCTAAAGGGGGTAACATCACGCTCAGCGCCCTGGGAACCTACGACAATTTTAACCGTTTTGCTTTGCGCGGCGTGGCGGCTGAACGCACTGAGCGCCTGTACGATACGCTGTTTACCACATCAGATGATGAACCAGGCAGCTTTTACCCGCTGATTGCGTTGCATGCACGCCATTCCGACGATTTTCGCTGGATGGAAGTGGAACTGAATCCCAAAGCCACGTTTCACGATGCCTCACCGATTTTGGCCTCTGATGTGGCCTTCACCTTCAATATGTTTATGACACAGGGGGTCCCGCAGTTCCGTGTGGTGTACAAAGGGGCCACGGTAAAAGCCATCGGGCCGCGCACTGTTCGACTGGAATTGCCTGCGGCAGATAAAGAACGGCTATTAGGGCTTCTCACACTGCCCGTGATGCCCGAGAGTTTTTGGAAAAATCACAGTCTGGCAGACCCACTTTCCTCCCCCCCACCCGCCAGTGGTCCATATCGCATCACCTCATACCGCACCGGCCAATACGTCACGTATAAACGTGTACAAGACTATTGGGGCGCCGATCTGCCGGTCAATCGCGGCTTGAATAATTTCGACCAAATCCGTTACGACTACTATCTGGATGACAGCGTCGCGCTGGAAGCTTTCAAAGCGGGCGCTTTCGATCTGCGTGCTGAGGGATCACCCAAGCATTGGGCAACGCAGTATGAAGGCGGCAATTTTGCACGCGGTTATATCGTCAAACGCGATCAGGCAAATCAAGCAGCGCAAGAAACACGTTGGTTAGTGTTCAATATCCAGCGTCCGCTGTTTCAGGATCGCCGCATCCGGCAGGCCATCGGGCTCAACTTTGACTTTAACTGGATGAACAAGGCGTTCTATTACAACGCCTATCAGCGCGTCAACAGCCTGTTCCAATACACGGAATATGCAGCACAAGGCACGCCCAGCCCCGAAGAATTGAAATGGCTGGAGCCGCTCAGGGACAAAATACCGCCTGAAATCTTTGGCCCCAGTTTTCAATCACCGCAAAGCGATGGCAGTGGCTACGATCGTGTGCACTGGCAGCAGGCCTTGCGGTTACTTGAAGAAGCTGGCTGGGAATTGAAAAATCAGAAGCTGGTCAACCGCAAAACCGGGCAACCTTTTACCTTCGAACTGTTGCTACCCAGCGCGGCCAACGTACAGTACGTACTGCCGTTCCAGCAAAACCTCAAGCGCTTGGGTATCGACATGAAACTGCGCCTGATCGATAGCGCGCAGTTTACCAACCGCCTGCGCGCACGCGATTTTGATATGACCGCACGTCTGTATCCCGCAAGGATTTATCCCGATGGTAATCTAAAATTCGGCTTACATTCACAATATATCTATTCGACATACAACACGGCAGGCGTCAGCGATCCGGCCATTGATTTACTCATTGAACAAATCGATGCCCATCAAGGGAATAAGCCGGAATTGGTAGTCTTAGGGCGCGCGCTGGATCGGGTGGTGACCTGGAATCAGTTTATGATCCCCATGTGGTTTTCCAATTACGATCGCTACGCTTACTGGGATAAATTCGCCATGCCAGCGACCCGCCCCGCCTATACGCTGGGTCTGGACAGCTGGTGGTACGATGCACAGCGGGCGCAGTCTTTGCCGCCCGAACGCCGTTAAGGAGCCATGGTGGGAACCTATTTACTACGCCGACTTTTGCTGGTGATCCCCACGCTGTGGGCCATTATTACCATCAACTTTTTTATTGTGCAGATAGCCCCGGGTGGCCCGGTGGATCAAGCCATCGCCACCATTGAAATGGGCCAGGGCAGCGGGTTTGGGGCGAGTAATAGCATAGACGGTGCGATGGCGCGCAGTGGCGGCGGCGGAACGCTGACAGTAGAAAATGCCTACCGCGGCGCTCGCGGGTTGGACCCGGAGGTGATTGCAGAAATCACCAAACGCTACGGATTTGATAAGCCTATTCATGAGCGCTATCTCACGCTGCTGTGGAATTATGCCCGCTTTGATTTTGGCGACAGCCTGTTTCGCGGCTCCTCTGTGATGGAGCTTATCAAGCAGAGTATGCCGGTTTCTATCACACTGGGATTATGGAGCACGCTCATCATTTATCTGGTCTCTATTCCGCTTGGCATTAAAAAGGCGGTAAAGAGCGGCACACCGTTTGATACCTGGAGCAGCACGCTGATTATTATCGGCTACTCTATCCCGGCGTTCTTGTTCGCCATCTTGCTGATTGTGCTGTTTGCTGGCGGCAGCTATCTGGATTGGTTCCCGTTGCGCGGTCTGGTATCCAGCAACTTCGACACTCTGCCCTGGTACAGCAAAATCACTGATTACCTGTGGCACATCACTTTGCCCGTGCTGGCCACAGTGATTGGTGGTTTCGCAACGCTGACTATGCTGACCAAGAACTCGTTTATGGACGAGATTCGTAAGCAATATGTGGTCACCGCACGCGCCAAAGGGTTGGATGAAAACAGCATCCTCTACCGCCATGTGTTCCGCAACGCCATGCTGTTGGTGATCGCCGGGTTCCCGGCTACCTTTATCAGCATGTTTTTCACCGGTTCGCTGCTGATTGAAGTGATGTTCTCTCTCAACGGCCTGGGCCTGTTGGGTTATGATGCCACGCTGCAACGTGACTATCCGGTGATGTTTGGAACGCTATATATCTTCACGCTGATTGGTCTACTGCTGAATATTGTCAGCGACATGACGTATACGCTGGTTGATCCGCGCATTGATTTTGAGGGGCGCCAATGAGCCGACTGAGCCCAATCAACCAAGCGCGCTGGGCCCGTTTTCGCGCCAATCGTCGTGGCTACTGGTCACTGTGGATCTTTCTGGTGCTGTTTACCCTCAGCCTGTTCGCCGAACTGCTTGCTAACGATAAGCCATTACTGGTGCGCTACGACAACCGCTTCTATGCCCCGCTGCTGGTGAATTATTCTGAAACCACCTTTGGCGGCCAGTTTGCCACCACCACGGATTTTCGCGATCCCTACATTGCGGCTCGGATTGCAGAAAACGGCTGGAGCATTTGGCCGCCGATCCGTTATCGTTATGACACCATTAACTACAACTACGCCACTACCCAGTCATTCCCTTCCCCGCCTTCTGGGCAGAATTGGCTCGGCACCGACAGTCAAGGGAAAGATGTGGTGGCGCAAGTGCTGTACGGCTTTCGTATTTCCCTGCTGTTTGGGATTTCGCTGACGCTGCTCTCCAGCCTGATTGGCATTGTGGTAGGCGCAACGCAGGGCTATTACGGTGGAAAACTCGATTTATGGGGGCAGCGTTTTATCGAAGTATGGTCAGGCATGCCTACCCTGTTCCTGATTATCCTGCTGTCCAGCGTCATCCAGCCTGATTTCTGGTGGCTACTGGGCATCACGATCCTGTTTGGTTGGATGAGCCTGGTGGGCGTGGTGCGCGCCGAATTCTTACGCACCCGCAATTTTGACTATATTCGTGCCGCACAGGCAATGGGGGTGAGCGATCGAGTGATTATGCTACGCAGTATGCTGCCCAATGCCATGGTGGCGACCTTGACGTTCCTGCCATTTATTCTGTGCGGATCGATCACCACCCTGACATCCCTCGACTTCCTCGGCTTTGGGCTTCCCGTTGGCTCGCCCTCTCTGGGGGCGCTGCTGCTAGAGGGCAAAAACAACCTTCAGGCTCCGTGGCTTGGCATTACCGTATTCCTGGTGTTGGCAACGCTGTTGTCGTTACTGATTTTTATTGGCGAAGCCGTACGCGACGCTTTTGATCCCAGCAAGGCACATTGATATGACCCCAACTCCACTGTTACAGATTCAGGATCTTAGTATCGCTTTTCGTCAGGGCGAACAGGTGCATCAGGCCGTGGATTCGGTTTCCCTCAACGTTGAACGCGGTGAAACGCTGGCGCTGGTGGGTGAGTCCGGCTCAGGCAAGAGCGTTACCGCACTGTCGGTGCTGCGACTGCTGCCTTCGCCCCCCGTTATCTACCCTCAAGGGGATATCCTGTTTGACGGCAAATCACTGCTGCACGCACCAGAAACACGGTTACGTGAACTGCGCGGCAACCGTATCGCCATGATCTTTCAAGAACCGATGGTGTCACTGAATCCGCTACACAGCATTGAAAAACAGCTGATCGAGGTGTTGACATTGCACCGTGCAATGACACGCGACGTTGCGCGCAGTGAAGTACTCACCTGCCTGGATCGTGTGGGCATCCGTCAGGCGCCAACACGCCTGAAAGATTTCCCGCATCAACTGTCGGGCGGTGAACGCCAGCGGGTGATGATAGCGATGGCGTTGCTGATGCAGCCGGATCTGCTGATTGCCGATGAGCCGACCACCGCGCTGGATGTCACGGTGCAGGCGCAAATTCTCACCTTACTGCATGAACTCAAGCAGGAACTGGGCATGAGCCTGCTGTTTATCACCCACAATCTTAATATCGTCAAACAACTGGCAGACAAGGTTGCCGTCATGCAGGGTGGGCGCTGTGTGGAACAAAATCACTGCCACGATCTGTTTGCCGCTCCGCAGCACAGCTACACCCGGCAACTGCTGGATGCCGAGCCCTCAGGTTCAGCGTTGCCTTTGCCCGACAATACACCGACACTGTTGCGCGTAGAGCAGCTCTCCATTTCATTTCCCATCAAGCGCGGGCTATTACGGCGCACGGTAGCGGAAAAAACCGTCGTCAATGCGTTGAATTTCACCTTACGTCGCGGTGAAAGCCTGGGGCTGGTAGGAGAATCCGGTTCTGGCAAGAGCACCACCGGTCTGGCATTGCTACGACTCATCGCCTCGCGCGGTAACATTCTGTTTGATGAAAAACCGCTGCACCAATTCAATCGCCGACAAATGTTACCGCTGCGCAGTCAAATCCAGGTGGTGTTTCAGGATCCCAATTCATCATTGAATCCACGCCGCACGGCGCTGCAAATTATCGAAGAAGGGCTGGAGGTGCACCAAAAGATGAGTGCATCCGAGCGGGAACAGCGGGTTATCGATGTGATGCGCGAGGTCGGGCTCAATCCCGAATTTCGTCACCGCTACCCGTCAGAATTCTCCGGTGGACAACGGCAACGTATTGCTATTGCCAGGGCGCTGGTGCTTGAACCCGCGTTATTGATCCTCGACGAGCCAACATCGTCGCTGGACAGAACCGTGCAGGCGCAAATTCTGGCGTTGCTGAAAACATTACAGCAAAAACGCCATCTGGCTTATCTGTTCATTAGCCATGACCTACAGGTTGTGCGCGCGTTGTGCCATCAGGTTATCGTGTTACGCCAGGGCGAAGTGGTGGAACAAGGGCATTGTGAACAGGTATTCTCTGCACCGCAGAGCGCCTATACACAAGAACTGCTGCGCATGGCTACTCTGTAAAGGATAGGCGTCATGCCATTACCCTGGCATGACGATTAGAAGGGATAGAGCGCACTCAGCGGCTCAGCGATGGCAACGCCGTGCTTTCATCAGCACGGTGTAAAAACAGACAGGGCTCCCCTTCCCATTCCAACACAGCGCAATCGATCTGAATCTCGGCCAGAGACTGATTCAACTGGAGTAAAATAACCCAGGCCATTTCTCCATCATGGCTCAGTAATTTAAAGCCAATCAGGTTATTGTCTTCATCGCGTCCCCGCAGGGGAATGCCGTTCAGCGGAATCGGTTCGACTTTGATACCTGCGAAACCCGATAGCCAACGATAACTTTGCGGCAAACGATGCACTACCGAAAGTTGAAGAGTGTCCACTGTTACTTTCCCTCAGGTATGGTGATGGTGAACGAGCGCAGTGACGATGGTGTCAAAGGAAAAACGTTAAAGCTCAGTGTCCGGCGATTGCGGCACTGCTGAATTGTCATTTCTACAAGAATCCGCGTTGCAATAGTCATGAGTCACCCTTCTTAGAGAATGGAAATGATTGCAATACTGATTAATGCCACGTTGATCACATTTTAAGATTTTTAGGCGTTACTCTATTTTTAACGCTTTCCCCGTCATATCTCAACCCCTTTTGTTTACATCGTTCACTTTTAAATCATATATTTTACATTTATATAACAACACTTCCAAAAAAGACAATGCAGGATCGATAGAGCTTGACCGTGCTGGAAAATAAATAATCGAAACGATGAAGCCGACCAAAAGAGGAGAAATCAGAGGGTTCCGTTTACCGCATCACCGCGGCAAACGGAAAGTGATGTGAAAAATCAGCGAGAGCGAGCGGCATAACCGTAAAGCAGAAATGCGGCCACGGAACAGAGTGACATGGAGGCTATCATCGGCCAGGCACTGGTAAAACTCACCAATGACAGCAGGCTCCCGACCAGTGCCCCCATCCCAAAGCGCAATGTGCCTGCTAGCGAGGAAGCGGTGCCAACCATATGCGGAAAATCATCCAATATCACGGCCATGGCATTGGACATCACCATAGCGTACATCCGACATAAATCGCCACGCCCAATACCAGCGGCAAAAAGCCAAGATTCAGCGCATAGATGGCTACCAGAGCAATACCTACAGCGAACTGTATTAACAACCCAATGCGAAACATCTGATTGGCACCCAGACGACGCACTACACGACTATTGGTATAGGTGGTCAGAAACAAAAAGACCACGTTGAGCGCAAAGTAATAGCCGAAATGTTGTGGAGAAACACCATAGAGATCAATATAGACAAAGGGGCCAGCGCTTAAAAAAGAGAACATGCCGGAAAACGAAAATCCGCTTGCCACCATGTAAGCAGGCAAATACATATCGATGGCAAACGGTGTCAGCATCGACAACAAACCAAGAATAACAATCAAGCCAATATGTGATGGCGCTTTCCCCACTGCATATCTCCCAGGTTTTGCCCGCAAAAAATAAAAAAATTCACCGCGATGGCAGGCCTCCACCACGGTGATAGTAGGCTTAATAGCCTGTTTGTGAAGAAATCGTGTTTACATCAGGTTGATGACATACGCATGACGCAGCCTGAGCATGTATCAAGTGTGGCGCGCAGCGCCTCAACGCGCCATCACGCTGGCGACTTCTTCTGCGCTCAGTGCGCGATACTCTCCCGGTTCAAGCGTCTCATCCAGCGCAATCGCACCGATACGCTCACGGTGTAACTCGACAACGCGATTTCCCACGGCGGCAAACATCCGTTTGACCTGATGGTAGCGCCCTTCCCCGATGGTGAGCCGAACCTGATAGTCATCCAGCTTTTCCAGTTGTGCGGGTTTAGTCAGCGATTTCTCACCGTGCAGTTGCACCCCTTGTTCAAACTGCCGTGCCGTATCTTCCGCCAGCGGCTGCTCCAGCGTAACCAGATAGGTTTTTTCACAGTGATGTTTGGGCGAGGTGATACGGTGCGACCATTGGCCATCATCGGTCAGCAGCACCAACCCTGTGGTGTCGATATCCAGGCGTCCCGCTGCATGCAGTTTGTGGGCGACCGGTTCGTCAATAAAATAGAGGATAGTTGGATGATCCGGATCTTCCGTTGAACACACGTATCCCTGAGGCTTGTTAAGCATAAAGTAACGCGGGCCATTCTGCTGCACCAGCGCATTGCCATCGAACTCGACCTGATGTTCAGGTGACAATTTGAATGCGCCGCTTTTAACCACTTCACCATCTACCGTTACGCGCTGCGCACGCAACTCGCGCGCCACCAATGCACGGCTGATCCCGAGTTGCTGGGATAAAAATTTGTCCAATTGCATGAAAAAATCAACTGCCTGTCTGTGTTAAGGAAGGGAAATCATGCCGTAGTATAGCGAGTGATGACGATTGCTCCTAGAATGTCAGTCGTTTTCCCCTGTATGGGATAATGGATACGCACAAAATGTGCGATTGCGTCGCGTTAGCCGTAACTCAGGGTTCGCCCTTGGCAGATAAAAATATAGAATAAATACATCTTTTATTTTTAAGGGTATTCACAGGAGCACACGATGTCATCTATTCATGGTCATGAAGTACTGCATATGATGCTGGATTCTGCCGAATCGTACACTACCGAGGGGCTGATTGCCGCCATTGAGAAGCGCTTCGGTGCCGACGCACGCTTTCACACCTGCTCCGCTGCCGATATGAGCGCGGCCATGCTGGTGGATTTTCTGGCAAACAAAGGCAAGTTTGTCCCGCAGGAAGCCGGATTTACTACTGCTGCCAGCAAGATCTGCCAACACTAAGCAATGGCGTTCACCTTACGCCCCTATCAACAGGAGGCGGTTTCCGCCACGCTCGCCTATTTTCAGCAACATCAACACCCTGCGCTGATTGTGCTGCCCACCGGCGCAGGAAAAAGTCTGGTGATTGTCGAACTGGCGCGTCTGGCGCGAGGGCGAGTGTTGGTGTTGGCGCATGTCAAAGAGTTAGTGGAACAAAATCACGCCAAATATTGCGCCTGGGGATTGGAGGCCGATATTTTTGCTGCCGGGCTTAATCAACGCCGCAGCGAAGGAAAAGTGGTGTTTGGCAGCGTGCAATCTGTGGCGCGTAATTTGTCCGCCTTTACCCATTTTTCGCTACTGATTATCGATGAGTGCCACCGCATCAGCGATGACGACGACAGCCAATACCAGCAGATCATTACTCACTTGCGCGCACAAAATCCCGCACTGCGCTTGCTCGGTCTTACCGCAACCCCTTACCGTTTAGGCAAAGGCTGGACTTATCAGTATCACTATCACGGTATGATTCGCGGTGACGAACAGTGCCTGTTCCGCGACTGTATCTATGAATTACCGCTGCGCTATATGATCAAACACGGCTTTCTTGTGCCACCACAGCTCCTAGATATGCCCGTGGTGCAGTATGATTTCAGCCGTCTTGCCTTGCAGCCCCATGGTCTGTTCAGCGAAGCGGAACTCAACCGTGAACTAAAGCGACAACAACGCGTTACCCCCCAGATAATCAGCCAGATTGTCACCTACGGTGCAGAACGTAAAGGCGTGATGATCTTTGCTGCAACCGTAGAGCATGCTCGGGAAATTCACGGTCTGTTGCCCTCGGGTAAAGCCGCCTTTATCAGCGGCGAAACGCCAGCCGCAGAGCGCGATGCTTTGATCGATGCGTTTAAGCAGCAACAGTTGCACTACCTGGTCAATGTGGAGGTGTTGACCACCGGCTTTAATGCGCCGCATGTGGACGTTATCGCCATTCTGCGCCCCACTGAATCCGTTAGCCTGTATCAGCAGATCGTCGGACGCGGCCTGCGCCTGTCACCGGGGAAAACGGATTGCCTGATTCTGGATTACGCCGGGAATCCGCATGATTTGTATATGCCCGAAGTAGGCAGCCATAAACCGCACAGCGGCAGCCAGCCGGTACAGGTGCTTTGCCCGCAGTGTGGTTTTGCCAACCTGTTTTGGGGCAAAACCACACCGGAGGGCGATATCGTTGAGCACTACGGTCGCCGCTGCCAGGGCTATGAAGAGGACGAAGGCAGTGTGCGTGAGCAATGTGATTACCGCTTCCGCTTTAAAGTATGCCCCGAGTACGGTGCAGAGAACGACATTGCCGCACGTCGATGCCACCAATGCGATCACATCATGGTCGATCCTGACGACATGCTGAAAGCCGCACTAACGCTGAAAGACGTGCTGGTACTGCGCTGTAGCGGCATGCAGATGACAGCCGGACAGGATGAAAAAGGTGAGTGGCTAAAAATCACCTACGTTGATGAAGACGGCGCGGACGTCAGCGAGCGTTTTCGCCTGCACACGCCCGCGCAGCGCCGGGTATTTACCCAGCAGTTTCTGCGCGTACACCAGCGCGCATAGGGTATTAACCTTATATGGCAATCCGCGCAGGATATTTTGCGCCAGCAGGCCACCCTGCGTGCGCCAGGGCAAACAGCGGCAGGGCTTTTGGCAAGTGAGGGAAAAACTGTTTGATTATGAAGGCCGTTTTCGCCGCGCCAATGAATTGCGCTAGCCGCCGCAACACGGTTTCATTTGCCGCCACGCGGATATTCCGTTAGAATGCAGCCCGCTTTTGTCATGCAAAAGCAAATCTGTTCCAGTGTGAATAACGCATTCCATTGCGAATAACCTAACCTGTTGCTGGGTCGCCTGTAGCAGGTGTATTTTCTAAAAGAGAAAATCATGATCACTATCAACGCAGAAGTACGTAAAGAGCAGGGTAAGGGTGCGAGCCGCCGCCTGCGCGCAGCCAGCAAATTCCCGGCCATCATTTACGGTGGTGCGGAAGCGCCGGTATCTATCGCCCTGGATCACGACAGCGTTAAAAACCAGGAAGCTAAAGAAGGTTTTTACGGGGAAGTTCTGACCCTGGTTGTCGATGGTAAAGAAGAAAAAGTGAAAGTTCAGGCTGTTCAGCGTCACGCTTACAAGCCAAAACTGACTCACATCGACTTCGTTCGCGCTTAATTGTTTGGGAAAACCCGTGGGACGCCGCGTGTTTTCTTGATAAGCAAGAATGTCGATAAGAAAAACGCCGCATTTGCGGCGTTTTTCGTTGTCTGTCGTCAGACTTATTTGTCACCGCTACTCAAACGGCGCTGTAACTGATCGCGCAGGTTTGGCGGCGTGCCCTTGATGGTAAGCGTATCCGTTGTTGGATCCCAGAAGATACGTTCGCCCAATAACAAAGCGTCAAAGTTGATCGTCAAGCCACCGCCACTGCCAGCAAACTTGGTCAGTTGGCGCAGCGTACTGCGATCCGCAGGGAAACTCTCTTCCAGCGCATAGCCCTGCTCTTCAGAAAATGCGTGGAAGGTTTTCTCTCCTAGCGGCGGCAATTCCTGCGATAACGCAGCAACTTCTATCTCTTCCCCTGCCTGCAATTGTTCATTGCAGTAGCTGTACACCCGCTGGCGATACTGCTGACGCTCGTTTTTATCCAACTGCGCTTCTGCGCAATAGTCATCCACTGCCTGCAACAGGCCGCGATTCTGCGCTTTGGTATCAAGACCTGCGCTGGCTCCGAGGAAATCCATAAAGAAATCTGCGACTTTACGCCCTACTCGCCCTTTCAGGAAGGTCAGATAACGCTGGGATTCCGGGTTGGTTTCCCACTCGGTAAGATCGATACGCGCCACGATATCGGCATGGGGTATATCCAGATAGTGCGTGCTGCTGATATCCAACTGTTCATTAACACGCATGCTGCTGCAACTGTTCAGCACCGCCACCAGCAGATATTCCACCGCCAGATAGCGATATTGGCAGAACAGCACGATGCCGCCATCCGCAAAGGGATATTTCGCCAGTTCATCACGCAGCCGTGCGGTGGCCGCGCGACTAAACCCGAGGAAATCCTCTTCCCCTTTACGGCAGCCACGCAGCGCCTGAGCCAGTTCGCTCTGTTCATCGAACACGCCGTAGGCCTTGTTTTTCGCACTGTAGACGCGGTGCAACTCAGCCATCATCTCGTCAACGGCGGGTGTGGTATCTAATAACGAATCACGTAACACCAACTCCAACGTTTGCTCATCGCGTTTGATAAGCTGATGTAAGGCAATCCGGTCGATATCCAGACTCATGATAAACTCTCCTTTTTGGCAAGGAGCGTATTCAAACACCAACGCTCGTCCCCTGCAAGAGAAAGCCTCCGCCTGCCAGTGGTTGACGCTAAAATGATAAAATTGCGGAAAACGTCAGGTCGTTACGGTAAGATATTCCCCTTTATCAGCTTGAGAATCGCCCTTTTATGGCACAATTATCCCGTTACAGTGACGAACTCGTCGAACAGGTGCTTTCCGAATTGGTAAGCGTATTGGAAAAACACCATGCCCCCCACTGACCTCTCGTTGATGGTCTTGGGCAACATGGTCACCAATCTTATCAACACCAGCGTGGCGCCAGGGCAGCGTCAGGTATTGGCTCGTTCTTTTGCTGATGCGTTGCAAGCATCCATCACTACCCATAACGCGCACTAACACCGACCAGAGGCTATGGTAAGCAACCGTCACAACTATCGCGAAAAAGTCTCCCAGATGATCAGTTGGGGACATTGGTTCGCTCTGTTTAATATCCTGTTGAGCCTGGGAGTGGGTAGCCGCTATCTGTTCGTGGCGGATTGGCCCTCGTCGTTGCTTGGCCGTAGCTATGCCCTTGTCAGTTGGCTGGGGCATTTTAGTTTTATCGTCTTTGCTGTCTACCTGCTGGTTGTTTTTCCCTTAACGTTTGTGGTGATGTCACAGCGTTTGCTGCGCTTTCTCTCCGCTGCGCTGGCAACCGCAGACTTGACGTTACTGTTGCTTGATATGGAAGTGTTTAGCCGCTTCCATTTGCACTTGAACCTCACTGTCTGGGAACTGGTGATCAACCCCGATCAAACCGACCTGGCACGGGACTGGCAACTGATGTTTATCAGCATCCCCGTGATTTTCATGGTTGAGATGCTGTTTGGTACCTGGTGCTGGCAAAAGCTGCGCAGCCTGAACCGTCACCGCATTGGCATGCCGGTCGCAGCGGTATTTATCAGCGCGTTTTTCGCCTCACACATGATGTATATCTGGGCGGATGCCAACTTTTACCGTCCCATTACCATGCAGCGGACAACATTGCCGTTATCATATCCCATGACTGCACGGCGATTTCTGGAAAAACATGGCCTGCTGGATGCACAAGCTTATCAGCGTCGCATTGCGCTACAGGGCAACCCTGAGGCCATTACGGTCGAATATCCGCTGAACAACATTCAGTTCCGCGATGCCGGCAGTGGCTATAACTTGTTAATTGTGGTGACTGACCAGCTTCCGCTCGCCCGCATGCCGCAGTTGATGCGCTTTGCCGAAGAAAACGTACACTTCAGCAACCACTTCAATGCCAGCCAGAACGCGCAAAGCAGCCTATTCAACCTGTTTTACGGTATTTCAACCACCTACATGAATGGGATATTGAGTGCGCGTACACCCTCCGCATTAATGAGTTCTCTGAACCAACAGGGCTATCAATTTGGTCTGTTCTCTACCAATGGGTTTGATAACCCACTTTATCGCCAGGCATTGCTATCAGATTTTTCGCTGTCAGCACCTGTGATTCAGCACGATGTCGATACCGTTCAGCAGTGGCAGACATGGCTGGAAACCAGCACGCAAACCGCATCACCGTGGTTCTCTTATATTGAGCTTGGCACCAATGGCACTCGCGCGCCAACGGATGCTAAAGTCACCGATCAAAACATCGGCGCAATACTCAATACCTTGCAAAGCCAAGGTAAGCTGGACAATACCGTGGTGATTATTACGGCAAAATCCAGCGAGCGGAATAAAGGCACTCTCTACCGCCGATCGCAATGGCAGATCCCGCTGGTGGTGCATTGGCCGGGCACACCGGCGCAGACCATCAGCAAAATGGCGGATCAAAAAGACGTTATGGTGACACTGATGCAACGGTTGCTGCATGTAAAAACACCCGCCACAGACTACTCGCAAGGGGAAGATCTGTTTGCTGCCCAGCGGCGCAATAACTGGCTGGTAAACGGCAATCGCGGTGCATTGATGATCACGACGCCGCAACAGATCATCCAACTGGAAGCCAATGGCAACTATGATGCCTACAACAGTGACGGTGACAAATTGCGCGATGAAAAACCGAGTTTACCTCTGCTCTTGCAGGTACTTACGAGTGAAAGGCGATTTATTGCCAACTAACTGCCTAAATCTAAAGCGATCGCGCCAGCTGGCTATTGCAATCGGTTCAGGAGACGGTAATATAGCGCCCCATAGCGTCGGCACGTAGCGCAGCCTGGTAGCGCACTGTCATGGGGTGTCAGGGGTCGGAGGTTCAAATCCTCTCGTGCCGACCAAATAATCCCAAGAAAACCAACATTTTACGGTTGGTTTTTATGCTTGAAATTTGCCGATGGTAAAATTCCAGACTTCCCACGTTGAACATCCACGCGCATAACAGAAAGGGGAGCTTTCGCTCCCCTTTCTGGCAGGTCCATCAGCAACCATGAAATCATTAGAAACAATCTTGTAGGAAGATGCACCTGCTGCTTCAGCTTTTGCAGCCACCTGAGCTTCAAACGCGCTCAGCGTTTCTGCACCGTTCACTTGCACAGTGCCAACTTCTTGTGCAGCAAAGCTACCGAAAGAAACCAGACCAAGAGCAACAACTGCGGCAAATTTTTTGATAACGTTCATGATATAAATCCTTCTGTTCGATGTTTGATGAAAAGGCTGTTTGCCTTTGATGGGATGTATCATACCTCTATCGTTCAGATGTGAATATCAGAGAAAATTGCCATAATTATTCAAATAAATTGAACTGTATTATAAAGCGCCACTCGCACATTTCTCGTCTCAATGCCTTATCCTTTTTGCCTATCCTGACGGGCGAATTGCATCCATGCTTTTTAAGGTTCAAAAACAGACACCTTACGCATGAGCAATACAAAACGTATTGACACTGACGTTGTATCTATCTTATCGTTGCGCCGTTGCCGCAAAATCGGTGACCAGGTTTGACAGCCTGAACGTACAAGCGGACAACCACCTTATTTTTATGCGGTTTTTTTGTCCGTTCGCCAGGTTACGCCCAAATTATGGTGGGGCGTAATGGGGGAGCCTTCGGGCTCGCCGGGTGCTTGTACGCCGGTCTGTCAACCCTGTTACGTCTCACCCCCCGATTGACAGCGGTGTGGTGGGTTTTACAACCCCGTACAAGAGGCTACTGCTATAGTTGCTACCCCTGCTCCATTTCGCGCTGCATTTATCTTTTCCTTTTTAGCAATGCATTTCTTTACGCAGCCGCTTATCAGCCTCCTTTCGGTTCTGGAGGCGCACCATGTTTGATAACACACCGCTTACGCAAGAAGAACTGCTCGATCAATGCCGGGCACTGGCCTATGCCATCATCGAACTCAAAGAGCCACAGGCGAAAGAGATTCTGATGTTCATTCTTACTGAACGGCTGAATGCGCTCCACCGCACACAGGAATGTGAGGCAATGTGAGAATAGGCGAATAAATAACGTGCGGGCAAACGTACACGGCGATACTGTAATTCCGCTGGTCCCGATGCCTGCACAAAGAGATAGCTGAAGATCGGTGTCAGTGAATGACAGTGCATAATCAGCTCATTCAATCAGCAGTCTACTGAAGAAATTTGAAGCATATATTTTCGTTAAAAACGAACAGGGAAAATTCAGATGTGATGCCGCACATTTCAGCTTCAATAAGCCCATTCAGCCCAACGAATCCCGGACGTTATCTAACGAAGCCTATGGGAAATCTGTGGTAAACACCCATCGGTATCTCTCCTCATGGTTGGCACCTGCAATTATGCCGATGGTTCCGAGTGTGATTCTGAAAATATCGAGACCAAAGATTCTGGTCTGAATTGGGTAGAATAGACAAAAACCAGCGTTGAAAAGTGCCTTTTCTTCCCAGTTACGCATTATGGCTAAAAGCAAAGGTCGTAAAGCAGGAAGGAAAGCACTCCGAAATGGACGTTTTGTCATTCACGAATTAAGGATAACCGCTAAAATGGCAAAGGGATTATTTTCCGAGGTTCCAGCGGCTGGTAAAGTGTGATTGGTATGCTGATACGATAGCAGGCTCATCTCGAATAACCAGTACATTCTCTGAATTTTCAAATTCAGCAGAGCGCGCAAAATTGAAAGACCCCGTGTCAACAATGCTGCCATCAATAATCATCGTCTTATCATGTTGAATATGATAATGCTTATTTAAACGTACCTGAATATTATTCTCCCTGGCATATTCGATTGCCGACCTGCTGGTTTTATTTTGATTTCGCTTGTAATCAATCACACAGCGCACCTCGACGCCTCGTTTTTGAGCCTCTACCAATGCCTGCACAATATCTGGCGATTGAAAAACATAACCGATTAAGTCAATCGATTTGCTCGCGTTATTGATCACCTCCAGCACCATCGCTCTCGCGCTCCCTTCAGGGCTGAATCCCACCTGCACAGAAGCTAATGCAACACCCATTGTCATCAATAATCTAGCAGTTGCCATGGTTAACCTGTTTTTCATAAAGCAATCCCCATCAATGCTTTGTAATGCGTGTTACGCTACTCTCCCTTACGATCATCGACATTGATAAAGATCACGCGAGTACTTCGCATTCACAAGGTACAGAGGGTCACAGCGATCGAAAATTGGATTAAAAATAAACAATCAGGTGTAGATTATTCCAATTTCACATACCTCCTTCTCAGATATAATAGTTATGTAAACAAGTTAATTAGCGTTAGCCATACTGGGGCGTGACGGGGGAAAAGAGGTTATGAAGTAAACACTGATTGCACGAATTTCATCAGTGCTGGTGGCAGAGAAATCACTTGAGAGATTAGTTAGACAACTTCTTCAAATGCTTGAACTCGTCACCAATATGGAGTCGACATACCTCACCCATATTGAATCTGACAAAAACCTGCAACACGTGCTTTTCTCCCGTAATAGCAAAAAAATGCAGATTCCCGAAGGGCTTTCTGTTCCCTGGGATGACTCACTCTGCAAGCGCGCATTATCAGAAGATCGACTGATGACGGAGGATGTTCCTTTCCACTGGGGGGACTATCAAGCGGCAAAGCAGCTAGGTATTGCCACGTACGTTACCACACCGGTGCGTCTGGACGACGGCTCGCTGTATGGAACGCTGTGCGCCGTCAGCGCTGAAAAACAGAAACTGGACAGCCGCAGTGAACAAATATTGCAACTGTTTGCCGAACTGATTGCGCAATATATCCAGAGCCCCCACTATTTTCACATGCACTAAGCGCTAACCGCTTTGTCATCATCGCTTTTATCGACCTGGATGGATTTAAGCTGATTAACGACCGCTACGGTCATGAGACGGGCGATGATTTCCTGTGTGCCGTAGGTCAACGGCTCAAACAGGGTATTCGGGCAGAGGATATGCTTGGGCGTATTGGCGGCGATGAGTTCATCGTAGTTATTTCATGAAAATGCGAAAGATGCCGCACTGGCTTTTAAAACGCGCTTAACACCGCTACTGATTGGACACTATGCGCTCGAGAATTGCCACATTGACTACGCTGGAGCCAGTATCGGCACGATTGCCATCAATCCTGCATTGAGCACGCCGGACGAAACATTGCACGCGGCAGATACCGTAATGTATGAAGAAAAAGAACAACGCCGGCGCAAGTTGCATTAATCTTTTATTGTCAGCACGTCATTACGATGCAGACTGATGATTATGAGGTAGAATAGACTTCACCTCTCAGTGGCTAACCGAGTTTACTCCGTGAAACGATTTCTGATGGTGTTGATCATCACCAGCCTGCTTTCTGGTTGCGGCAGTGTCATTAGCAGAACGGCCAAGGGCATGGTCACCAATACTATCCCGGCGTTCAGTGGCTGCTTCAGGATCGCTGGTGGAAATACCTGCTGATTATCGATCTGCCACTTTCAATGTTGGCAGATACAATTTTGTTACCCGTAGACATGAAACACGGCCCCTACGAATAACACAAAGACTCAGCTGTGCAGCTCAACTCGATTGCGCCCACAGGACTTAGCCTGATATAGCGCGGAATCCGCCTTGTCGATCAGTTGCTGGTAATCAGGGTGATAATCAAATTCTGCCACATCAATACTGAGAGTGACGGAAAAAGATTGGTTGCCGAAAGCACTGATTGCTGTAGCTGCTACCTTTTCACGTAACGTATCGACGATCACCTTCTCCTGACGTAGCGATGTTTCTACCAGCAGCACCATAAACTCTTCACCACCATAGCGGAAGACATAATCACTACTGCGTACATGATCGTAGATCATGGCTGAAATACTTTTCAGCGTCGCATCACCCGTATCATGACCATAGCGGTCATTGACCTGTTTAAAATGATCCACATCCATCATGACCAGAGTAAAAGGTTTTTTCGTGCTGGTTGCCAGAGCGATCTCGCGACGCATGATTGTTGGGATAAAATGCCGGTTGAGTAAGTTTGTCAGTGGATCTTTGCCATTTTCAAATTTGACTAATTCATCAAACATCGAAGCAATAATCAGCGTAATTTGCCCGGTGAATTGCCGCACATTGCGCAGCAGACGCATGCGCACTTCCGCCTGAGAAACTTGCCCCGGTGACGCCGAGCCAATTTCACTATCCACCTTGTCAATCAGCGCATCCGTTTCGCGCAGCAGATCCGGAAAACCAAACAAATGCTTTCCTTGTGTGTGAAAACCATAACCCAAATTCCGAACGCCCCAGCGGGGTGATGTCGGCTAATGGCAATTCTGTCGCCACATGATAGATAAACTGGTTTTCCCAATTCATCAACGCCCACAACTGCCGTTCTCGTTCTACACTAACATCATCATATACGCTCAATACGCGATAACGTTCCTGATCGCGCATGGCATTTTTATAGGTGGGAGAATAAGCAACCGTCATCGCTTCCAAAGCGGTATCTATCGCCAATCCTCTGAAACACAGCGCACTATTGATAGCCTCCGAAGACAATTGCCCTTTTTTCGTTAATAGCGGATAGAGATCGCTTTTTAATTTACGAGCTCCACGTGCCACTAAATCGATAGGGAGGCCGATACGCGTATGTACGACACCCACATGGTGCTGCTGAGAAAGTAACGCAGCCAAATCTCGCTGAGAGCTGCCCAACACGCTACGTAACCAATGAAACATACTAATACTAAGCTGTTCAGTAACCTGCCGGGTATTCAGATAGCGATGTGCATATTCATCGTTGAGCATATAATCATATAATCATAAAATCTGTCTACCAGATAGCGTATTTCATCATCACTCAGAGATATCAGTGCGGCATGCGCTTCTGGTAGCGTGATATCAACCAAGGTACGCCATTAGCTCAATAATGGCTCAATGTGGTAATCATTTTTATCTGAAATCGTCATGGATGGGACATAATGTGGTTAGCCTGATGCCATAATAGGCGATTCATCTGCCATATACCACCGCGCTAACAGTTTCATTACAGATAATTTCCACTTGGCATCATAACAAAAGTAACGGTTGCGACACTCTCAAGATGCCTCGTACCACAAGCAGGAATAGCCTTTCCCCTTTCCGTGCACGCTTTCCCCTTCAGAGGACAGTATTCTCATTCATATAACTCAATGAGAATCAAGAGTTACTGGGAATTCCAGGCTCTGATAAATAACAATATTAGTCGACATAGATAATTAATCGAACATTAATATTTTTAAATAACTCGAAAAAATTAAAAACCATGCAAAAATAAAGAATGTACAATGACGAACAACTGTAACCGACGGACTATTAATGATTACACGTGCAACGTTTTTGGTATAATTGACGAATACCTTGAAACTCGGCATACCTGAATAATTTTTGCATCCACTGTTTGCGAAACAATCATTGCGGATGGTGACGAACATGCACCTTTGGTTGAATAAACTACTCAGTTAGCATGGCATATCGCGGCAACCTGTTGTCTCCAGAGGTTCGAGCAATCTTAGAACGCGGTGAAACCACAGAGCTGAAAAAATTCTGGATGTATCTGACCTTCATGAAGCAGAGGTAAAAACAGTCTCGCTCTGACCCAAACCAATACAGGCACCGCAAGGGCTATACCCGCCTGAGTGAGATTTGACACAGCGATAGAGCTCGACAGCCGTCACAGTTTTATATTTTTTGAACGGCATTTTAAACTCTATAATCCGCGACGCCTTATAAGTAAGGTTCTAGATACCTTTACCCCGACTCCAGTCGGGGATTTTTTTATCTGAAGCATCTATCATTAGCGTGTACATCCCTCCCTCATCCATCGCGACGTAGGCTCTTGTTCCAGCGCATAAACATTAGCAGCTTAGCCATACCACAAAATCCGCTAATGCCAGCGAAAACCAATCCTGCGCCTATAAAACCGGCAACACCGAAAAACGCGGGATGCAGCACATAGCCTAAGGCGACGCTTGTTACTGTTAATCCACCAGCGACAATTTGTACCTGACGCATAACAGGCAACGGTTGAGAGCGATCCTCTTTAACCGGGAAACCCGCTTTTTTCCATGCGCTTAACCCGCCCTCCAGTAAAAATGCACCTTGCGGCGGCGCCAGCGCTTTTAATTGCTCCGCATAGAGATCGCAGCGAGCCCCCGATAAACAGTAAAAAATAATCGTTTTATTTTCAGAGAGCATTAACCCTTTGTGTTCAGCAGTGCGCTCTGCTAGCGGATAAAGCAGCGACTGTGGAATATGCTCACGCTGATACTCATCAGCCTGGCGAATATCAGCCATCAACGCACCATCAGCTTGCCGCTGCCAGGCATCAAGAACAGAAAGGTAAGGCAATGTAGCCATTGGTATTCCCCTCTTTTACGGGCAATAAATGTCTTTGAGCGTCGTAATGATGCGCTCCAGATCGTGGTTGGCAATAGCGTAATACATTGTTATCCCCTCACGTTGGGCGACGACTAATCCTTCCGAACGCATACGCGCCAAATGTTGCGATGTCGCGGAAGGACTTAGCCCGCAGGCTTGTCCAAGCAAGCCTGCGCTCACGCGCTGGTGCTCAACCAACATACAAAGGATCAGTAAGCGATTTGCATTCGCCATCGCCTTTAACAACAATGCAGCGTCGTGAGCTCGTCGCTGCAACTGGCTCAGTGCATCTGTCATATCACTATTTCAGTAAATACTTAATTAAGGAAATACTAAAATTACAGCGACAACAAATCAAGCGATTTCGCTGAAAAATGTGGCTAGGGCTGGAGCATCGTTCGGTTGACTGTTACTCTATAAAAAAACGGTCCACTGTTTCAGATTTCTTCTGCACCTGACGCACTGTTGGGGGCGACCATTAGTCAGATCAACGTTTCCAGTAACAAAACAAGACACACTATCGCGGCTTTGCGTGATGACGCCAGCAGGGGGACGTTATAGAAATGACGCCGTTGCGCAACCAGGTCTTATTCAGAATAGTTTCAAAGCGGTGCATGAAAAACTTCTCTCGATTAGTCAATAGATATCACCAAACTGATTGGTACAAAAAGCGGCACTCAAACCGTGTTCTGCTCTGGCGCGAGATCACCCCACTGGCCGTGCCCATTTTTATCAAAGGGCTATGAGTGGTGCTAATGGGCGTGTTCAGTACCTTTCTGGTAAGTTGGCTGGGCAAGGAATCCATGGCTGCGGTAGGCCTGGCAGACAGTTTCAACATGCTGATCATCGCTTTTTTTACCGCTGTCGCGCTGGGAACAGCCGTAGTGGTGGCATTTAGCCTGGGTCAGCGCAATCGCAAACAGGCCCGATCTGCGACGCGTCAGTCAATGTCGCTGCTGGTACTGGTTTCTTTTTTATTGGTTTTGCTCATTGAATTAGCCGGTGAGGCCATTATTGATCTGATCGCGGGTTCGGCGGATCAGCACGTTAAGGCGCTGGCGCTGGTGTTCCTGCGGCAAACAGCCTGGAGTTATCCTGCAATGGCGATCGCACTGGTTGGGTGTGGGGCACTGCGCGGAGCAGGTAATACCAAATTGCCGATGTTCATCAACATCGGGATGAATATTCTGAACATTCTTATCAGTAGCGTGCTGATATACGGCCTTTTTTCCTGGAATGGTATGGGGTTTTATGGCGCGGGCATCGGCACCACGCTGTCACGCTATATTGGTGCCGTGTTTGTGATCCTCACGTTGATGCATGGATTCAATGGCGCGCTGCGCATTCCGTTCAAATCCTATTTTGCGCCTTTCACTTACACCATCCTGTACGAAGTGTTAAGCATAGGTGTTCCCGCCAGTGTAGAATCGGTAATGTTTAATCTGGGCAAATTGATTACGCAACGCTTTGTCGCCGGAATGGGCACGGAAGTTATCGCAGGCAATTTTATCGCGTCCTCTATCGCGGCATTGATTAACCTTACCGGCAATGCCTTAGGCTCAACGGCCACAATCATCGTCGGAACCCGTTTGGACAAAGGGCAGATTTTTCAATCCATTCGCCAATTGCAGTATATCTTTGTGCTTTCCAATATTGGCTTGTGCATCCTCGCCTTATCTTCAATACCGTCGGCCAGTTTCCTGGCATCACTGTATACCAACGAGCCAGAGGTTATCGAGGTTGCCAAACAGTTGCTTTGGTTGAACGCGCTATTTACTCCCTTTTGGGCGGCAGCCTGGGTGGTGCCTGCCGGTTTGAAAGGGGCAAAAGACGCCAGCTACACCATGTGGGTTGCCATGGCCAGTATGTGGGGATGCCGTATTGTGGCTGGTTATATCCTTAGCATTTGGCTCGGCTTTGGCGTTATTGGCGTATGGATGGGGATGTTCTTTGACTGGATCGTGCGCGGCCTGTTGTATTATCGCCGCATGGCGAGTGGCCGGTGGCTATGGCGCTATCGACCTCCCGCGGCATGACTTGGTAAGTCAGCGCCCGGCGGTTTTGCGGGCGCTTGATGGTTTAAAACAAAAGGCCATCAAAATCAGTACCACAACACCCCATGCCATAATCATCCAGGCTTGCTCCAACCCTTCCGAATGCTGCCGAATCACACCTGCCAGCGTCGGCATCAAGCTGGCAAGGATATAGCCACCGCCTTGAACAAAGCCCATGAGTCGCCCGGTTTCGTGCACATTCTTTGCATGGTCGAGTGCAACAATCAACGACAGTGGAAACAGCACCCCGATACCAATCCCGAGAAAAATCATCACGACAAAGGCCAGAGAAAGCGGTGCAATCAACAGCAGAATCATGCCAGCCAGCAGTAACACCAGTATCGGTATCAGCAGCAGACGGCGATCGGGAAAACGTGAAATCAGAGCGGAAACGGTCAGCCCTGCACACACCTCAGTCAGCGTTAATCCCCCCAGCAAAAAACCACTCTGCGCCGCACTCCATCCTAATTGTGTGTAATACGGGGGTAGCCAGGCAAGCACTAGCGTGTAGGTACCTGTCCCTATGCCAAAAAACAGCATCAAGGCCCAATGTCGCAAGCCGTGAAGCGCAGGATGAAACGGCATTCTGCTCGTAGGGCTCACGTGCCGAGGGCGTTTTGCGCCAGACCAATAGCGCGATGAGTGCCAATATTCCCCATACCGCCAACGCGCCAGACCAGCCAATAATACCAGATAGCGGTGAAGCCGTTGCCGCAGCCACAGCTGCACCAGCCATAATCCCCGTGGTGTAAAGCCCCATCAGCAGACTACTGCGCTGGAGAAAGAAGCGCTTGATAAACGAAGGCACCAATGCCTGAATTAACGCAATTCCCACACCACCGAGTGCGGCACTCACCAGCAAACCCGTGCGCGTATCCCAGGGAAAACGCACCAGACAGGCAACTGTAATGATCGAAATCCCGAGCAGGATACCGCGATATTCTCCCAGATGGCGTTGCAACCAACCGCCATAAAGTGCACAGATCCCCATTGCCAGAATCGGCAGCGTTGTTAACAGGCCCGCCTGACTGTCGTCCAGCCCAGTGGCCTGCTGAATCTGATCGAGCATAGCGCCAACAACGGCCAAAATAGGACGCAGATTTATCCCAAGGAGCAGGATGGCAACAAAAAGAAATAGGCGCGAATGCCTGGCTACAACGGGCATAAAGATAATCCTGTCATGTTGTGTTGTCTTACCGCTGAGGGGCGTGTGACTAAAAATACTGTTGATGCTTAAGTTCTTCGTGCCGCGTATTTTTGCATACTTTATCTTAACGTCAAGATAAAAACAGAATCTTAACTCAGGAATACGGCCATACTACAGACAAAAAATCCGCCATTTAGGCTGATTTTTATATCACATCGCGTTTGGTTCAGTGTCTATCTTCTGAACGGGCGACAGAATTAGAAACGGTAACCTACGCCCACCGCCCAAGTACCAACGTCTACGCTGTGGATACGGCTTTGCTCATAGCCAACATCCAACGCAACGTCTTGGATCGGGTTAAATTGCAGACCGGCACCATAGGTGAAACCATAATCGTCGTTATGGTTGTTGTCAGAGCCGTCCTGCGCGTTGTAGGTGTATTTACCGTGGCTCAGACCAATCACACCATAGACACTTGCCCAATCGTTGATACGGTAAGCCGGGCCAGCGGTGAAGCCCATATATTGGCCTTTGTTGTAGTAACCGTCGTCAGACTGGCTATCTTCCAGGTAAGTGAAGGAGCTGATCACGCCAACCTGGCTGTTATCGAACTCATAGCGGTATTTGCGGCATTTAAGGTTAAAACCTTTCGCTTTGTTCACCACGCCCTGAGCATAACCGGCGGATACGGTACTTTGACCGGTGAATGCAGAACCTGCGCTTACAGCAAATACGCAAGCCAGAGCGGAAAGACACGCAAATTTTTTCATATACTGCCTCGAATTCATCTTATTATGAAAGAAGTTTAAGCGTTATCAATATAACAAAAAAACCATGCTGTGCTCAGCGTTAAATATTTATCAAATAGCGCATAGATGTAACAAACGTTTTCAAAAAACACATAATATATTGAATTTAAACAACTTTAAAATAAAGACCATAAAAAGGAAATTTATTTCCAGCGTGCAGTACATTACAGATAAATCTTAATATTTCGCTCAGTTAATATACAGGAAGTTATTTGTTCTACGATGAAAATAAATATATCGTAAATAAAATTTAATTAAAGTAAGCGAAATCCAGACAAATACTTTACAATTGGTTATTATGGAGAAATTATAATTTTTTTATGGAGTTTTTCTCACGCACCCTTTACTTCTTTCTCGTTTATCAAGGCCTAAAGTGTGATGGCCTTATCTGCTTTACGCGGCTCTACATTGCTGCCCGTTTTACTGATCGTGATTGCAATGCTTTCCATCCAGAGTGGCGCTGCTTTGGCGAAAAATCTGTTCCCGATGATCGGTGCTCCGGGTGTAACAGCACTGCGGCTTGCACTTGGTGCCTTGATTTTATGTATCATATTTAAACCCTGGCGCATGCGCATTCAGGGAAATCGACTACCGCTGATTCTGTACGGCCTGACGCTCGGCGGCATGAACTTTCTGTTTTATCTTTCCATCCGTACCGTTCCACTCGGAATGGCCGTGGCTCTTGAATTTACCGGCCCGATTGCTGTAGCCATTTTCTCTTCGCGCCGAGCGATCGATTTCCTCTGGATCCTTCTGGCGCTAACCGGCATGTGGTTTCTGTTGCCGCTGGATAACGATATTGCTAACGTCGATATGCAAGGTGCGCTCTACGCCATCGGCGCGGGTACCTGCTGGGCGTTTTATATTCTCTTTGGTAAAAAGGCGGGGACTAACCATGGCCCGGCTACCGTTGCGGTTGGTTCTTTTGTCGCGGCAATCATTTTTTGTCCCATTGAGGCTCATTTAGCCGATGCAGCATTATTCTCCCCGACCATTTTACCGCTTGGCATTGCGATTGCGATCCTCTCAACGGCACTGCCCTACTCACTGGAGATGATGGCGCTTACCTGCCTTCCCGCCAAGACTTTCAGCACCCTGATGAGTATGGAACCGGCCATTGCCGCACTTTCTGGTATTCTGTTTCTTGGCGAACACCTGTTGCCGACACAGTGGTTGGCGCTGTTTTGCATCATTGCCTCTTCCCTCGGAGCGACACTCACCGTGAAAAGCGCGCGAATCAATGATAGTGCCCAAGGCTGACACGCCGTTTCGCCTAAATTCAATCGCGTATCTTCTCTTGCATGCAACATCCCGCTGCAAGAGAAGGATAATTTCGGATATATCGTATCGCAGCGCAAATTGCACCGGTGTCTAAATAAGTGTAGGCTATTGAAAAAGCTAAATAAATCTCATTTATTGTCGTTATTTTGTATTATAGCGAATTCTAATTTCTATAATGAAATCAGATAAAAAGATATACACACAGTATTGTGTAGGGCAATCTCTATAATAAGCATTACCTTTATATTATCTGCAACAAACCCTGCTATAATTATTTCCATTGAACGGTTAGATTATTATTTCACTTATCAGGAGGAGATATCTATGGCTACGGCTAAATTGGTAAAAGCAGCAGCATCCGACCTAATCTATACACGCAATAATCTGGATGAGCATGTCAAAACATCCACCATTAAGTTGCTGAATCAGTTGGTTGTTGACTTAATTGATTTATCATTGATCACCAAGCAAGCGCATTGGAACATACGTGGCGCCAATTTTATCGCTGTTCACGAAATGCTTGACGGATTCCGTACAGCCCTCACCGACCATCTGGATACGCTGGCAGAACGTGTCGTTCAACTGGGCGGCGTGGCGCTGGGTACGGTGCAGGTCATCAACAAAGAGACCTCCCTAAAAAGTTATCCAACCAACATCCACAGCGTACAAGATCACCTGAAGGCACTGGCAGAGCGTTACAGCATTGTGGCGAATGAAGTACGCCACGCCATTGGTAAAACAGAAGATGAAGACAGCGCGGACATGTTAACCGCGGCATCTCGCGATCTGGATAAATTCCTGTGGTTCATTGAAGCCAACATTGCAGAATAACCGTCGCGTTATTCTACATAAATGGCATTGTGCCATCGCAGACATGCTGTTTGCGATGGCCTAAACATTCAGTTACGTTTTATCTTTCCCACCGTTTGCGCTTTTTCCTCTTAAAATTCATACAAAAAGTTAACTTTTATCCCTTCAAACACAATCAACGGTTGTGTCTCGCAGCATAATCAGTTATTCATAGCGGCGTCCCATGCCGGAGGCGAGGTTTGCGTGCGTTGGCGACACTGAATAAAAACAAGGAGTTATAAAATATAACCCTCTGTTTCTACAGCTTTTTCCTTAAATACTATTATTAGTAGTGCCTGCTTCTAACAGGCTTCCCACAAACGGTTAATTAGGAAGGATCGGATGAAATCACTACTTAAGGCCTCACTGGCAGCGCTGGCGCTGACCATGAGCGTTTCCAGCTACGCGGCGGACAAGCCTCTCATCGTTGCCACAGACACAGCTTTTGTACCCTTTGAGTTTAAACAAGGTGATAAATACGTCGGTTTCGACATCGACCTATGGGACGCCATCGCTAAAGAGCTGAAACTGGAATACACCCTGAAACCGATGGATTTCGCAGGCATCATCCCCGCACTGCAAACCCGCAATGTCGACTTGGCGCTGGCTGGGATCACCATCACTGAAGAGCGTAAACGCGCTGTCGATTTTTCCGATGGCTACTACAACAGCGGCTTGTTGGTCATGGTAAAAGCAGACAACAACAGCATCCAGGGTGAGCAGGACCTGGCAGGTAAAGTGGTGGCAGTGAAGAGCGGAACCGGATCGGTTGACTATGCCAAAGCCAATATCAAGACCAAAGAACTGCGCCAGTTCCCGAATATTGATAACGCATACATGGAATTAGGTGTGGGCCGTGCCGATGCGGTTCTGCACGATACGCCGAATATCCTGTACTTCATTAAAACGGCTGGCAGCGGTCAGTTCAAAGCGGTCGGCGATTCTATCAAAGCACAGCAATATGGCGTCACCTTCCCGAAAGGCAGCGAACTGCGTGAAAAAGTAAACGTCACGTTGCAAACGCTGCGTGACAACGGCACCTATGCTGAAATTTATAAAAAATGGTTCGGCACTGAACCGAAATAATAGCCGTATCAGTCTGGAGAACGTTCATGCAGTTTGATTGGAGTGCCATCTGGCCTTCTCTGCCCCTTCTAACAGAAGGGGCAAAAATGACCTTGCTGATTTCCGTGCTGGGTCTGCTGGGTGGCTTGGTTATCGGCGTGGTCGCGGGTTTTGCCCGCGTCTATGGCAGCTGGATCGCCAGCCGCATCGCCTTGGTGTTTATTGAAATCATCCGCGGTACGCCGATTGTTGTACAAGTCATGTTTATTTATTTCGCCTTACCGATGATCCTGACGTCGGTGCGTATCGATCCCTTTGCCGCAGCGGTGGTCACTATCATGATCAACTCCGGCGCCTATATTGCGGAAATTACGCGCGGGTCGGTATTGTCGATACACAAAGGGTTTCGTGAGGCAGGTTTAGCACTGGGGTTATCGAAACGCGACACGCTACGCCACGTTATTGCGCCGTTGGCACTGCGCCGTATGTTACCGCCGCTAGGCAACCAATGGATCATCAGTATTAAAGACACCTCGCTGTTCATCGTGATCGGCGTGGCGGAACTGACGCGTTCCGGGCAGGAAATCATTGCTGGGAATTTTCGCGCACTGGAAATCTGGAGTGCGGTGGCGGTGATCTATCTTGTGATTACTCTGGTACTGAGCTTCCTTTTGCGCCTCCTGGAAAGAAAACTTAAGATTATATGATTGAATTAAATAACGTTTCTAAACACTTTGGTCAGACAAAGGTGTTGCATGACATCAATCTGAAAATCGACCAGGGTGAAGTGGTGGTGATAATCGGTCCCTCAGGATCCGGTAAGTCTACCCTGCTGCGCTGTATCAATAAGCTGGAAGAAATTACCAGCGGTGAGTTGATTGTCGACGGCCTGAAAGTGAACGATCCCAAAGTGGATGAGCGCCTTATCCGTCAGGAAGCGGGTATGGTATTTCAGCAATTTTACCTTTTCCCGCACCTGACCGCGCTGGAGAACGTGGCATTTGGCCCGATTCGCGTGCGTGGTGCCAGCAAAGCTGAGGCGGAAAAGCTGGCGCTGGAACTGTTGGCGAAAGTGGGTCTGTCTGAACGTGCTCACCACTTCCCCTCTGAGCTTTCTGGCGGTCAGCAGCAGCGCGTGGCTATCGCCCGGGCGCTCGCCGTCAAACCTAAACTGATGCTGTTTGATGAGCCGACGTCGGCACTCGATCCAGAATTACGTCATGAAGTGTTAACCGTCATGAAAGATCTAGCTGAAGAAGGCATGACAATGGTCATCGTCACACACGAAGTAGGGTTTGCTCATAAAGTCGCTTCACGGTTGATCTTTATCGATAAAGGCCGTATTGCGCAAGATGGCGATCCAGAAACATTGATCACAAATCCTCCCAGTGAGCGGTTACGTGAGTTCTTGCAGCACGTTTCCTGATATAACAGCTTCGCATTGATGTTCAACAATGACGGGCGTCCCCCTTCAGGGGACGCCCGTTTTGTCTATCCCTTCATCTGCTATTACATCGAAAAAACAAGACTTTTCGAGTCATCTTCCAAGTTCACACCATGCGGCACACAGGATGGATCTTTTGCCTATCCTAATACTAGCTTTCCTAGCAAGAACATCGTCGCCACAGAAAAGACAGGGTGCTCCTTGACGTTCAATATTTGGTACCACATACGGATGATGCCGGAGTGATAACGCACTTGACGAAGGATCGTTTATAAACGAAAATGCGCACTTATCATATTGAGCACTATTTGACCTCTAGAGGGCAAAAAGATCTCTACATCGAGTGGCTGTATCGGCTACGCGATAAACACGCCAAAGTGGCGATCATCCGTCGGATATACCGCATTGAGCAGGGAAATTTTGGTGACCACCGCTTTTGCTGCGAAGGGATCTGGGAATTACGCATTGATGTTGGTAAAGGCTACCGCATTTACTATGCCATACAAGGCGATCGCATAGTCGTACTCTTGTGCGGGGGAGACAAAAACACGCAAAGCAGAGATATTGAGCTTGCGGCACACTATTGGCGAGACTGGCAACGACGAGGCAAGAATGAGAAGAAGCAGACCCCATTACGAAGCAATGGCTACGCTGTACCGCAGCGACCCCGCTCTGGCTCTTGAAGTGATTAATGACATTCTCACTCACGGCGATCAAGCAGAACTGTTAAGCGTGCTACGCCAACTCACACAGGCATTTGGCGGTGTGCAAAGTGTCGCTGAACAAGCGCGCCTTAACCCAACGCAGCTTTACCGCACGCTATCTCCCAAAGGCAATCCAGCATTAAGCAGCCTTACTGCGATTCTCAAAGCAATGGGGTTACAGCTGGCCGTGCAGCCACTGGCAACACCCGTTGTGAGCCAATAACCTCATCGCCTTCCCCCAAGGCGCGTTAACGGGGCAAGGCGAGAAGATCTACGCATTCACGCTATATTGCGGGTACTTGCGTTCGATAAACGCAGCAAAGGCCTCGCACATCGCACTGTCGCCGTCCCGGTTATCTGCCAATACACGATCACCGTCAACAATCCGTATATGGGCATTCAAATCTACATCAGCCAATGGCTGTGGACGCTCTAGTGCATGTCGGATGGCTTCTTGTGCCTATTGCCACGCCTGCTCAACCGTCAAGTTACAAGCCTGAGCCAGATAAGCCGGAGAACCCTTCGCCAGTCAGGCTGCGTAGCGTGTCGTCATGGCTGACGCTGTTGCCAGGGTGCCAGTAATGCTGCGCCAAATCCGGGCCAATGGCCGGATTGTCTGTAAGATAGCCGTCACGCTTGAGAAAGAAATGCCGCGTTTGCTCAACCGCCATCAGTGCCAGTAGATAGCCTTGGTATGAACACGCAGATTCCATCGATAAGAGATGAGGGATCGCGATGGTAGGACGCGGGCTGCCACTGATGCCCAGAATACGCTGCTCTACGTCACGCGCCAGTTGTGTGATAGCGGCAGGTGTGGGGGCATCATCGTCCATGCTATAAAGCTGCCATTCGAAATAAGGCACCAACAGGATATGGCGCTCATTAAATGCACGCATCGGTTGGCGTACGGCGATATCAGCCTGAATCAACGCATCAGAGATAGTTTCTCCCTGACGATTCTTGGCATAACGTTTCAACCAGTCAGCATCGTGCAGCAGACTGTCGCAGAACATGGATTGCGTTTCAGCGTAAGCCATCGATGTGGGAGGAAACTCCTGCGAGAAGCAAGGTGCGTTTTGGCGAATATTGGCAAAATGCGCCGCGTGACCACCTTCATGAAACAGCGTATTGATACCCGCTGCGCCGCTGCCCACTTGATCCGGCTTAGCCAGACTGGTGAAAATTGATTTTTGCGGGCACCCACTGCCCTTCCTGCACAAAGGGGGGCACCGGACCGTGCATAAAACCGTTTTCATATTTGCCTTTACGCACCAGCAGGTCTAACTGCATCTGGGCGCCGTTGAAACCGATATGCAACCGCTTAAAGCTGTTAACCCAACGTTCTAGCGAGGCGGAAAAAGGAAAGTAGGGATCTAACTGGCGGGTCACGTCCCCTGCGCTGGCATAACGAATATTCCACGGTTGAAGCGCACTGTCGCCTTTCTCGCTCGCCAGTTTCGCCAGGCTACGTACACTCGCATCCTGCGTTTGTTCCTCGAAACGGTCAAGAATGGCGAACAGTTGCTCTGGCGTCATTCGCTCCATTTTATTCACTTTGTAATCAAAATAGTTACGATAACCCATCTGTCGCGCAAAACGGTTACGCAGCGTAATCAGCTCGGGAAATCCATGGTGCAGCAACCACTGTTCCAGGTCGCGGAGTGCCTGCTGAGAACTTTGGCGGTAGGCTTCATTATCATTGGTCGCCTGATTGGTGAGCAGTTCACCTAACGATGCTGAGACTCTCACACCTTCAGAGTTCAGGTGAGTCACATCATAACTTTTCCGCCGCGTATAGAGTGCACTTATCTGCGGCAATGATCTCATCCATCAGCGCTTGCGCTTGTGGATCTTCAATCACGTTACAGTCAAAAAAACGATACCAGCCGTACAGTCTATGGAGTAGAGCTTCGCCCTGCAGCGTCAGTTCCGTTTTTGTCTGGGATTCGAGCACAGCAATATAAGTACGCAGTTCTTTCAAACGCCTGGGCTCAGCGATGAAGCGTTTATATGCACTTTCAGCAACAGAAAACTTCTGCGCTGCGCTGTCATCGCCGATTCCCATATAGAGTTGCCAAAAACACTCTTCTTTCCCCTGATGCACGGTGAGATAGTCACGGTTCAGGGCATTAAAATACGCTATTGCCTGTTGCATATGCATCCCTTTAGAAAGTTGACCCACGCGCATATCACTGCGCCAGTCAGTAAAAATCAAGCCTCCCTTCTGCTGTCACTCACCACAGCGACCAGGCTTAACAAGGCTTTCTTAATCATACCTTTTGATATGTTGGATTGCATAGACGATTGCCTGAGATCGCGCCACATCCTGTGGTGGAACAATCGGTCATAAAGATCGTTGATAATATTGACCAGCGAATCGACATTATCCATGATAATATTCGCTCTCAGCATATGGTCATTGAGGATCAATTGTTTAAATCGTTCAATATTAGGCCGCTGAATACCAACTCGTTGCGCATAAGCGTCTAAAAAATCATCATCGAAGTGTAAAATATTGGTTTGATCTCTCCCGGTTAATTGATCTTCAAAGACCTCAGGGATATCCTCTGGCTCGCCAATTCTTGAGGTATATGGACTAGGGAAAAAATCTCGCGTTCCGCCTGCAACATGGGAAACTTCATGTAATGCAGTCAAATGCATCACATTATTAAGTAAATCACTATTTATAAACCTGTCAACCAAAATCACTATGCGTCTGTTTACGTCCATACAGTAGGTGAATCCCATTGAACCTTGAGAATCCGTGTATCACCTCCCGATGCGTTGAGACGTTGCAAGATAGATTTTGTCAGAGTAATGGTGAAAATAATGGCAAATCTTATCCAAATAATGCTTTAACCTTTCCAAAGCAATACCAATAACCTCTGGGGTATCAATTGCAAACACCTCCTCCATATAATCACTAATGATATTTTCCGATAAATCCCCACTAGCTTGCCCTTCAACATTTGAGAAATATACTTGATAAAGCTTATTCCGGACAGCGTTTGAAATGTCTTTCGCATCATTAATGGCTGCGGTAAAACACCATAAATTTTCTCTTAAAAAATAGAATTCCTCAGGAATGGACTCCAGTCCATCGGCCAGGCTATGAATGAAAATATGTGACATTTCGGTTTTCGCAGCAATGATATCCTGCTATTGTTCCGGGTAATAATTTTGCAATACATTCTCTCGATAAAAGTTAAAATCCACATTTATTCTGTTTTCGAGAACATTATCAAATCTGAGTGGCAAAAAATCGGTTAGTAAAGAGACGCCAATGTGTTCAACGAATTCATCCTCTTCCGGATTACCATTGACAGGTAGTTCATCAAACTCAATAGGCTTCCAGGGATTATTATATAGAAGATATGTGCTTTTCAACTTAGGGATGCAATCATTAAGTATTAACCGTTGCGGCATCGTGTTCTGATTATGCATCGGGATAAGCTGATTATCCTGGCTCAATCGAAAGCGCTTACCCGCCAAAGCACCAGTGTCAGGATTAACCAATACATAAACACCTTGATGATTCTCTCTGCTTATCTTTTCAATTGGTACATATATCTCTGAATGGGGTAAGCGAGCAGATAAAGCAGATTGTGATGGCATTGGTAACCGTTCAAGTAGACGGGTAGATGCCAACTTCTCAGCAAGTCCCATCGTTTTTTTATCTTTATTGAGAAAGGCGATAAACTTTGTAGCAAACCTTCTTCCAATACCTGTTACTAATTCAAATCCTGGATCGATGCTTCTAAGCGTATTTTTTCCCAGTAAAGCTATTTCGCGCATCGTAGGTACTGAAATCTCCCTGAAAAGAGCTTGAGCAACCCCCCACTTTTTCACCTGTACGTAATATTTTCCCTGCATTATACATGCCTTTCCCTAGCCCTATACCAAATGTTCTCCCCATGCCTGTTGCTTGGGAAATGACAGGCACTATAGCTACCGCATCCATCAAACAGGAAGGCACCGCCTGCACAGGATTATTATTAATAATGCCCTAAATACAATCATAAAATGGGATAACACGGCTTGCAATTTTCCATAGGGTTTGCATTTCAGAAGAATCATTGCCTGCTGAATATAGCGATTGATAGAGATTTTCGCGATGTATTGAACTCAGATAATCGATAATTTTATCCTTATCGCCATTGTGCGTTAACGGATTCTTTTTATCAACAGAAATAGTAACATGAAACACATATTTATCTGTTTTAAACTTCTTACCATCAACCACCCCATTGTTGCCAATATCCTGATGATCAAGAACATCAGCATCTATGTAATGCTGAATATCACGGTCAAGCCGAAGAATAAGATATCGATTGATTTCATCTTTTTCCTCCCATTTCAGCGCATATATTCGTTCTTGATCATCAATAATCACAGAGAAAATATCTGTCTTTTTCAAATAAATATATCGGTTGTTATCATGCGCGTAATTATAGGCAACAATCAGCGCATTCTGGGTTTTCATGCTAAAAAAAACGGGATAGACGGTGGCCTTTCGAGAAAAGATAAAATCAGCATCGCTACTCTCCAGGTTTTCCAGAGCTGAGCCAATAAGATGCTTATCGACTTCACTAAAGCAATCGGCAACATTCTTCGTTAATCGCTGATATTCATCACCCAAACTGTCAGGTGCTGTTCGGCAAGGTTTTGTTATACAATTCATGTAAAGCTGCCTGGACTGACGTTGCGCTTTTTCGCGTTTTTTCTTCGGCGTCCGGATGGCATCTGCCATGTCGTATAAAGAAGGCAATTCCCAGCTTGGACAATCAGCAATAATTTTATCAGCCAATTGCCCTTTGCTGAGCCATTGATTAACGGCAGACTGATAACGCTCCAGTTGTGTGATCAAACGTTGTCGAGTTATCTCGCTATTTATCGTGTTCTCAATATAGCTATCGATAACAGCTGCACTGATGCTGTGAAGATTTATTTCTTTATTGATGCTTTTCGGTTTTCGTGCAGCGGTAAAGAATAAATCAGGAAGTAAAAAATAGGGAGCTTTGTCTGCGCTGACCCCTTCATGCAGCGCAATACGCCATAGTGCCTCACCAAGATGAATACTCTCCTCACTGCTAAAATTACGTAACTGACTCACATCAGATAAGAAACGCGTACCCGTATATAATTGACTGAACTCGGGACTGTTTAATAAAGTCTCGTCTGTTTTTTGATCGGACAAACAAAGTAACGGCAGCTCTTTTTGCAAAAAAGACGACCACATTGCCTCGAGATCGGCCCGCCACTCGATGGGGACGCTCGCCATAGTAAAATATTTTTCACTATCAAATGTGTTCAGCGTGATCAAGTATTTAATGCTGTTTACAGTAAAATAATTAGGGTGATCAGCAGTCTCCATTTTTCGGGTTAAATATTCGCTGAGCGACACGCCAAGAAACGTATCAAATACCCAGTTTCTAATAACCATTGAGACCTGCTCGCGCGATAGATACTCACCCTTTCGGTTTCAATAATCTCCTGATGCACTAAGAATATGTCTGGCAATAGACGCCATTCTATGCAATGGTATAGCATCACAATCAACGTCCATATCAAAAAGCCAGTGTGCAACCCCGGAGACTAATTGTTCTTTAGAGACAGAACAAAGTCTCTTATTACACGGCAGTACATTTTTTCCTTAAAAAATGAATAAGTTTTATATTCTTGTTCCTGTTTTTCGAAGCAGCCTTTTGTCGATATTGAATAATACGATTTTTTATTGGGATATCATTTCTTTTTGTCGATGCAGTATAGGAAACAGGCGATACTTCAGTTGTCGCTCTGGATATCCTCTCGCCCTGCGTTATCATACTTGTCAACAATGTTCTCGCTTGCGGCACTGTCTCTAAGCCAAGGGGTGTTACCGATTGCGGCACTGTCTCTAAGCCAAGGGGTGTTACCGATTGCGATTCAGTGTTTTCTAAATTTTTTACGACCCTGACCGTGCTATTTGACACAATATTAAGTATCGATAAAAGTTGCACCAAAGCATGAGCTAGGTTTTGTCTGTGACTATTTTCAGAATGTAACCCTGGTCTACTGGCGAGTACCTTAACACGCTCATCTTGCTGGCGTTGGCTCCCATATTTACTATCCTGACGATGAGTATAATTACCGATAGCATGTCGATGTTGATCCGCAACTAAAGACAGTCTTGGCATGATGTTTCCCTTATAGGCATACAATGATAGCAAAGCAAAATAAAAATTTAATAGTTACTCTGCTATGGAAAATATTGCAGGGTGCGGTGAAAGGCATCCCTATGAAATGGGATTTTCTTTCAATAAAGATGACATAATTATCATCAGATCTGATCCTGACGAATAACAAATAACCGGCTTATTCTGGATAACGCATCAGGACGGGGATAAATAAGTCGAAAGTGCAAGAAACCAGTGAAAAAAAAACGTGTTCAACTGGTTTGTCAGGGTGTGAATAATGCCGTACACATTAATGATTGCTGGGTATTCTAGCCAAGACGTTTAGTAATGGTCGCGACCGCTTGTTCCATGGTCGGAGACATCCCGCCAGCGACCAGACAGCAGGCAAGCTGTAAACGCACAGCGTAAGGTACCGCCACTTCACCGGCCAGACACTGCGCCGTCCATCTCGCGGTCGTCGCTGTGTCACGGCCAATCGGCAACTTATCTGGTGCCACAACAATATCCTGGCGCTGTTGCAGCACCACTCTGTGTTGACCATGGATAAAGTGGATTTCGGGGCAACGCTGCGGATTGGCATACACTTCGCCTTCTGTACCGTGCATCAACAGCGCTCTCCCCTGGATATCCCGAAAAAACTGGTTAAGGCGGATAACATATTCCGGATGAGAAACACTGGTCAGGCGCAACGCTTCCTGTTCACCAAAAGGCGTCAGCAGTTTCGCCAGCGTATGGCTGCTATTTCGCACGCCCATGCGCCAACGCAGTTGCAATTGCTTATCCAATGCCGGGCTGAGCGCGGAAATCGGAATAAAAACTTATAAACCGTTATAAATAAATTACTTATCACCATTCGCGCTAGTAGCACTTTTGACCCCCAACGCTTGCAGGATTTCCGCACTGGTCACCCGAGAGGGGTCGTTTTCCACGCCGTGAACGACGACGGGAAAACCCAACTTTGCCAGCAACAGCGTCAGCAAAGGCGTGAGGTTAGCCTGACGGCGTGCGCCGTTATAACTGGGGATCACAATGGACATGGGGTGGCCTGCGGATGCATGCAGGCGCAGCACCTGCTCACTCGCGGCCTGATAAAAACCGCGCAATTCCGCTTCGCCTTCCCCCTTGATACGCAGGGCGATCAACACGCCACCCAGTTCAAGCTCGGGAACATCGCCTTGCAACATATGGCGATATAGCGTGTAGGCGGTTTCCTGATCCAAATAACGTGCGTGATTTTTCCCCCGCCCGACCTCTTTGATGATGGTGGTGTAGTCCATGCGCTCCCCCGCTAAAAAGATGATCGGTATCTCTTCAGCAAAAATAGCATGTTTACATCAGGCTGGCACATCACGTTGTTCAATGGGAAATACTGGCAAAGCCGCCAGCAGTTGCGCACCATATCCCTTGGTCAACAAGCGCCTGTCATAGATAACGATCTCGCCAAAGCAGTTATGGCTGCGAATCAAGCGCCCTACCTGCTGAATCAGGTTAAATGAAGCAGCAGGCAAGCTTTGTACTACAAAGGGATGGCGTTTCTGGCTTTTTAGCCACTCACCTTCGGTAAGGATTCACCGGGCTATCAATCGGAGGAAAGGCAATTTTGTGGATATGTACTTGCGAAAGCAGTTCGCCTTTCAAATCCAGCCCTTCGGCAAAGGATTGCAAACCAACCAGTACGCTGATTTCTCCTGCTTCAACGCGTTGGCGGTGCAGCGCAATCAAGCACGAACGCGGCTGATCCCCTTGTACCAGCAGCATTAAGCGCAAGTCTGTCACCTGAGAGAGAAATTGCTGCATTGCTCTTTGGCTGGCGAACAACACCAAAATTCCTTTATGCGTCTGCTGAGTGAGTGAGTGACGAAAAAAGCGCGCTATTTCGGCAATGTGTGGCACTTCGTTTTCCAACAAGGGCTCGCAGTGCATTTTGGGGATCACCAGTTTGCCCTGCTGGCAGTGATTGAAAGGCGAATCCAGCGTAATAAAACGATCGCCTTCCTCTTCATCCAGGCCAGAGAGTTCTTTAAGCCGCTGGTAACTGTTCAGGGAACGTAGTGTGGCAGAAGTCAGCACCACGTGCGATACATTACGCCACAGCAACCGGTCCAACTGATCGCAAACGCGTATTCCCGCACAATGCAACGATAGCCGCCACCGCCCTTCTCGGTATTCACGATGCAGCCATTTGGATACCGGCGCATTGGATACTTTTTCCAGCGCAGCCAAATGCCAGAGCTGTGTCTTACTCTCCAGATAGCTCATGGCGCGGCTCATGCGCAATAGCGCCTGATGCACCCTCACCACATCGTGCTTACCGGTTTTTTCGCCGAGATTGTGCGACAAGTATTCGGCTAAGCCGCGCAGACCATCCGTCAACTTATGCAGGCGTACACACACCTGGCGCATCTCTTCCGGCATAACGCCCATCGGGAAGCGATACTCGCTTTCTTGCCCTTCTCCCCCCAGATACAGCTCACTCATGGCAACAAAAGACGCGTTCTGCTCGAGCATCTCTTCAATATGTGCCGTCAAACGCTCGGGATTGGTCAGGCGCGGCGGCGATTTTGGCGGGAACTGCGCCATACAGGTCGCAACCAGTTGGATCAGACTGTCCATCTGCGTTTTGACATACGCCGGGCTAATGTCCCCCGCCATTTCCAGCGAGTCGCGCGCCACATCCGGCACGTGATGCCCTTCATCCAACACCAAAAGCAGATCTTTCGCGGCCGGAAGCACCGAATCACTCTCCATCGCCGCCATCACCAATGCGTGGTTGCTCACCACGACTTCTGCATTTTCAATCTCACGACGGGCGATAAAAAACGGGCAGTCACGATAGTAATGGCAATTTTTCCTCAGGCAGTTGGCTTTGTCAGTGCTGACCTTACGCCACAAAGAATCCTCGACCGTCAGACTGTAATGATCACGCATGCCGTCCCATTCGTAGCCCTGAAAGGCTTTCGCCATCTTCAGACAGGTCCCGCGCTCTTCTTTACTAAGCGGGACTAGCGGGTTCCAACTCATCACTGAGAAACGCAAGCAAATCCCCTTGCGCCGTCTCCGACGTTAATGCCGCCAGATTGTGTGGGCAGAGGTAGCGCGCCCGGCCAAAAGCGGCAGTGAAGGTAAGCTCTGGGATGAATTTTTTCAGCAGCGGCAGATCTTTGGTAACAATCTGGTCCTGCAACGCGATATTGGCGGTGCTGATCACCAGCGTCTTGCTCTCTGCGCGCGCAATCGCAATTCCTGGAATCAGGTAGGATAGAGTTTTACCAACGCCAGTGGGTGCCTCAATCGCCGCGTGACGCGGGTATTCGCCCGCCAGCGTTTTCGCCACTTCGGCGATCATCTGTCTCTGCGGTGCGCGGGAAATAAAATCGGGAATGTGTTGTTGCAGCGCCTTATACCACTGGTCGATCTGCTGCCTGATTGTGGGAGTAATCGCCATGCCATCTCAATGTCTGTCCAATTCGGCGACTATTATCCCACAGACAGCAGCAAACGTCAGCCGCCATTCCTCTCGACAAACTCGCACGCAGTGAGTAGGGTAAAGAAAATGCCATCAATGAGTCGTCTCCATGCCTGCGGTGCACCACGTCAAGCAATCTTATTGGTTTTCTCCCCGCCTGCCCCAGGTCGAGTGCCGTTCGGCCTTACGCAGCAATCAGGGGTATAAAACCCATTCGCACACGCAGCTCTCTCTCTCGGATTAATCGTCGCCGGCAGCACCGTCTGCCATTATCGCGGTGCAGACCACCTGTTGCGTGCGGGTGATATGGTTCTGATAGACCCTAATGCGCCACACAGCTGTACCCCGCTGCCCGGACAAACGCGCAGCTATCATATGCTTTATCTCGACGTCGTCTGGTGTCAGGGGCTTTTGGCCCAACAGTGCGGACACCCCGTGGCAGCGCTCCATTACCGCCCGGTGCGAGTGCAAGACCCTGCGCTATTTGGTGATTGCCTGCAACTGCTCAAGAGGCTCTATCGCCACGATATCGACGCCGCAACACCGCAACTGCACGCGATGGTGTCAACGCTGCTCTCTCGTTACTGTTCACCACAGCAACCGGTGACGGAGCAACCCACAACGCGCTATATGCGCCAGCGTCTGCTCAGCAATTTGCAAACATCGCCGTCTCTTACCACGCTGGCACAGGAGCTTCATCTGCGCCGAGAAACACTGGTGCAGCATTTCCGCGAAGATACCGGCATCACCCCCATGGCTTTCCTTAACAATACGCGTATTGAATACGCCAAGACGCTCATCAAGCAGGGAGTACCGCTGGCCGATGCGGGATACCAAAGCGGCTTTAGCGATCAAAGTCATTTTCACAAAATCTTTGTGCTGCACACTGCGGCAACGCCAGGGCAATATCAACAGGCAGGCGAATCCCCTTCTGCCGCGATCACTATTTGACAATAATTAGCCCGGTAAGCGCACTAGACTTGGCCTCGCGTATTTTTTAGAGGCCATTATTATGTTCATTGATACCCTGTTTCCTGCCCATTTTCCCGCGCTTGCACTAGCGCATTTTGTCGCTTTGCTCAGCCCTGGCCCCGATTTCTTCTTACTGGCGGCCTATGCGCTGCGCCACCGCCTGCGTGGCAGTATCGGGATCTGCGTGGGCATCGCTCTCGGCAACGGATGTTATATCCTGCTGGCCATTCTGGGCGGTGCCGCAATACAGCAAACGCCGCAGCTGTTTGTTCTGCTCCAACTCGCGGGGGCACTGTATCTGCTGTGGGTCGGTTCGCAGTACTGCACGCACCACGGCGCTGACCGCCACAGAAGCATATCACTTGCCTTCACTTACACATCAACTGATGCTCGGTCTGGGATCCTCCTTGCTTAATCCCAAAAACATGCTGTTTTATATCAGTCTGATGACCAGCATTCTTGGTCCTTCAATCACACGGGTGCAGCAAGCAGTAAGCGGGGGATGGATGTTCAGCGTAGTATTGCTGTGGAATATCGCATTAGCTGCCGTCATTGATCAACAGCGTATACAGCATGCGCTGCAACGTTATCTCTATCTTATTGAGCGCGGCGCAGGTGCTATTTTGATGTTGTTTGGCGGTTATTTGCTGTTAGGTTTATGGTCGCGCTAGCACGGTTAAACTTGCGGGCAGCTTGTTTCGTGCGCAAGAGGCTTTATAATTCATGGCGATTAACAAAAGGATAACCTTATGAATCTCGGCAAAATCGCCATGATTGGCTTGTTCTCACTGATGACGCTGGGCGGCATTAGCAGCTTGATGCTGGTCGGCTACATTATTCTCGTTCACGGCGGTTGATAGCGTCACGCCAACGATGCCGTTAAGAAAGGCGATCCCCGGCAGATTCCGAGGATCGTAAGTGCACGAAGGGTATCAGAGCAGCGTAAAGCTCTGCTGCTTCACACGCTGTGAATCCAGACCAATAAACACCTCAAATTTGCCCGGCCTCGACCACCTACTGCATCTGCGCATTGTAGAACCTCAGATCGTCCTCAGTGATGGTAAAGCTGATAACGCGACTTTCGCCCGGTTGCAGCATCACCTTCTCATAACCGCGAAGTTCCTTGACCGGGCGACTGATGGACGCCACCACATCGTGCAGGTAAAGCTGCACCACGGTTTCGCCCGCACGTTTACCGGTGTTGGTTACCGTCACGCTAGCTTTCACCATGCCGTTACGTTTCATTAGCGGACTGGACATGCTCACATCCGATACGCTGAAGGTGGTGTAACTTAAGCCATAGCCAAACGGATACAATGGGCCGTTCGCCTCGTCATAATAGTGAGAGGTGTACTTGCCGGGGTTTTCCGGCGCATACGGACGACCGGTTGGCAGGTGGTTGTAATAAATGGGGATCTGCCCAACGGAACGCGGGAAGGACATCGGCAACTTGCCTGACGGGTTGTAATCACCGAACAGAACATCGGCGATCGCATTGCCCCCTTCCGTGCCGCTAAACCAGGTTTCCAGCAACGCATCTGCCTGTTGATCTTCACGCACCAGCTCCAGCGGGCGACCGTTCATCAGCACCAGCACCAACGGCTTGCCTGTCGCTTTCAACGCGGCGATAAGATCGCGCTGGCTCTGCGGCAAATCAATGTTGGAAAGGCTGGAAGCCTCATGGGCCATACCGGCCGCTTCGCCGACTACCGCAACCACCACATTAGATTTCTTGGCCACCTCCACGGCTTCATCAATAATCTCTTGCGGCGAGCGCGGGTCAACCTGCACGGCATCTTCATATTGATTCAGGAAATCGATAATGCCTTTGTGATTACTGACGTTGGCACCTTTGGCATAGAATACCGTCGCGTCATTACCGACAGCCGTACGAATGCCGCGATACACGGTCACCGTTTGGCGCGCTAACCCGGCGGCAGACCAACCGCCCATGGTGTCGCGTTTGCTGTCCGCCAACGGCCCGACCACCGCAATAGTGCCCGATTTTTTCAGCGGCAGTAGGTTAAGGCGGTTTTTCAGCAGCACCAGACTGCGTTTGGCAACATCACGCGCCTCGGCCCGGTGCAGGCGGCTTTCGGCATTGGTGTCCGCCGGATCGGTACCGACCGGTCCCAACATGCGATAAGGGTCGGCAAACAGCCCCATGTCGTACTTCACGTTCAGCACTTGGCGGCAAGCTTCATCCAGTTCTTGCGCAGTGACAGCCCCGCTTTTCACCAGTTCAGGCAGATACTTGACGAAGTATTCATCGCTCATGCTCATGGCAATGCCAGATTTCAAGGCAATACGCGATGCGTCGCGCGGATCGCTCGCCACGCCGTGTTTCATCAGCTCATTAATCGCACCGTGATCGGTGATGGTGATACCCTGGAATTTCCACTGATCGCGCGGTAAATCTTTTAACAATCAGCGATTCGCGGTTGCAGGCACGCCGTTGATCGAGTTCAGCGCGACCATCACACCGCCACTGCCGGCATCAATCGCCGCTTTATACGGTGGCAGATAATCCTGGAACATGCGCTGTGGGCTCATGTCCACGGTGTTGTAATCACGCCCGCCTTCGACAGCACCATAGAGCGCGAAGTGCTTAACACTGGTCATCAACGAATGTCTGTCAGTCGGCGATTCCCCCTGGAATGCTTTCACCACCACGCGTGCGATTTGGCTAGTCAACCAGGTGTCTTCACCAAAACCTTCAGATACCCGTCCCCAGCGTGGATCGCGCGTGATATCCACCATGGGTGCCCAGGTCATATTCAACCCGTCTTCTGTGGCTTCATAGGCGGATACACGTGCACTTTTGGCAATGGTGTTCATATCCCACGAAGAAGCTAACCCTAAGGCGATGGGGAAAATGGTGCGGTGACCGTGCACTACATCGTAAGCGAAGAATAACGGAATTTTCAGGCGACTCAGTTCCATCACCTGATCCTGCATGATGCGAATATCATGCCGCGTTACCGTGTTGAAGATCGCCCCAACCTGCCCGTCTCTGATCATCTCGCGAATCACATGTTTCGGGTTATCGGTCCCGACGCTTATCAGACGTAGCTGCCCAATCTTTTCGTCGGTGGTCATCTTACGCAGCAGGTCAGAGACAAACGCATCACGCTGCGCCTGATGGGCTGCGTTACTCTGCGCCGCAACAGGCGCGGTGTTCGTCAGTTGCGCCCCGGCCGGAGAACAGGCCAAGCCAATAGCAATCGTCAAAGAGGTAAGCCATTTCATTCGTTATTCTAGCCCAAGCAATGCCGCACTCATCGTTATCGAAGAAGCGCCTGTGAAGTTTGAAAATGACGTCAGTAACGTCGTCAAAATATCCAGCGCGTAATCATAATGTATTTGTTCTGATTGTCTTTAGTAAAAACTGAAAGAATTACGCAATCCTGCGCCATCTCTCATCTGCCGCGTGTCATTAAGAGCATTTCGTGATACTCCTACTGACATCCCTTACTGCTGACTGTCTGAAGCATAAATAACGGTTCCGGTATCGGTAACGACCCGAGCATTATAAGTTAGCGCTCACCGCTACGCACTGTGCAGCAGAAAAAGCTTTTGTGACAAAGTTTAACAGCGATTCTTGATGCGCCGCGCGATATTTGCGACACATCCGTGCGATAAATGAAGGGTTGATTTTGTTACATCTATTGAAACAGAATTACACTTTATACTATGCCTTTCAGCAGAACAGCGGCTATTGACTTCGTTTAATTAAGTCTGCAGTGATTCCTTTCGTAATCTGATCTCTCCACCGCTGTTGCTGTAACTCTGTCTGTAGGCGCTGCTGTTCTTCCTGCTTTTGATACCGTTCATTGCGCCCTTGCTGCAATTGCCCATGTTGTTATTTGTATCACCATAAATGATATAATCACGGCGATTCATATTCATGCGTGAGAGTGCGTAACATCGCTCTTGATTGATACTCATGCCCCGTCGCTCCAGTTCGGTAGTTAGACGAAGCACTGTGGGACCATCGTTATTGTATGTCCCTAATGCTTTACAGAGTTCATCATTTTTGAACGCAGATATCTGCCGATTGGATACGTTTGTTGAACTACAGCCTGATAAAATCAGGGCCATGACTAAAGCTAGTTTCATGGAAAGTCCTTGAAGGAAAATAATTTTGATACCACAGTGATATAGAGTCTATCAAAAAAAACAAGTTATCCATTTCCCCTCTTAGGTTTATCTTTTACCGGACAATACTTGTAGATACTGGCCAATGAAACCCCATACAGTAATGACAGCTGCTTTCTACTATGGCCGGACTCAAGTAATTTTTTAGCCTGCTCTTGCTGTGCGGAAGATAATGAGCAAGGTCTACCCCCAATACGTCCCCTGCTTCTTGCTGCGGCTAAACCTGCCTTAGTACGCTCAACAATGAGTTCCCGCTCCATTTGTGCCAATGCGCTCATTACATGGAAGAAAAAACGGCCTGCGGACGTAGAGGTATCAATGGCATCCGTCAAGCTATGAAAATGGATGCCTTCATCTTCCAGTTTGGATATTAAAGTAATCAAATGTTTAATGCTTCAACCCAGCCTATCGAGCTTCCAGACCACCAGTGTATCGCCCGATTTTAGGCAGTTTAACGCGCGTTTTAATCCGGGTCTCTGGTCTGTTTTTCCACTGATTTTATCCTCAAAAATCTGTTCACAATTTGCGCAAATCAAAGATTTTTGCTGTAAATCGGTGTTTTGGTCATTTTTTGACACCCTCATATAGCCAATTTTTGCCATTTTTAACCTTTTCTCGACCTCGGTAAGCCTTGTAATCGCTGGTTTAGGTCGAAATTTTAGCTAAATTCTCGATGTTATAAAACCTTGGTTTAGGGGAAGGCTCTGCGTTGCCGGTTGGCGTACCCATTCCGTGGCCTTCCGCAACTCCTCCGACCGGATGGCTCAAATGCAACGGAGCCGCGTTCACAGCCTCCCAGTACCCTAAGCTGGCACTGGCCTATCCGGCGCTGAAACTTCCAGATTTGCGTGGTGAGTTTAT